>CBDFLM010000015.1:0-1342072 GCA_965249195.1 Longimicrobiales bacterium | reverse complement strand
CGGACTCAACGTACCCACGATCCTGGATCGTCGTGATGATCTGTGCGTAGGTGGACGGCCGTCCGATGCCAAGGCGCTCCAACTCACGCACCAGGCTGGCTTCGCTGAACCGCGGCGGGGGCTGCGTGAAGTGCTGCTGTGGCTCAAGTGATTGCAGCTCGCAGAGGTCCCGCGGCTCGATCGCCGGCAAAGGCTCCAGGTCGTCGAGGCGTCGCGGATCCCCCGCCTCGGTCGCTTCGAGATACAGCCGCGTGAAGCCGGCGAACTTCACCACCGAACCGGTCGAGCGGAAGACGTAGCGTTCTCCGCTGTTTCCATCCAACTCGAAGTCGACCGTCGTCGTGTCGTAGAGCGCGGTTGCCATCTGACTCGAAACGAAGCGGAGCCAGATCAGCTCGTACAGGCGCGCCGCATCCTTCTCCAGATAATTGGCCGCGTCCGACGGGTGCAGTCCGACGTCGGTGGGCCGAATGGCTTCATGTGCCTCCTGGGCCGCCTTCTGTTGCTTGCCGGCCCATAGCCTCGGAGCGCTCGCGACATATTCGCGTCCGAGCTGATCCTCGACCCACGCCCTCGCATCGGCGACGGACTGGGCAGCGACCCGCGTGGAATCGGTGCGCATGTAGGTGATGAGCCCCACCGCACCCCGAGCACCCAGGTCAATGCCTTCGTATAGCCTCTGAGCCACCCGCATGGTTCGCTTCGCCGAGAAGCGCAATCGCTTGGCGGCCTCCTGCTGCAGCGTCGACGTCGTGAAGGGAGCTGCAGGGTTCTTGCGACGCTCCCGTCGCTTCACGTCCGTAACCCTGAACTCGACGCGGGCGACGTCGTCCAAAACGCGCTTCGCCTCGTCCTCGTCGGCGAGTGTGAAGGCCTTTCCCCCGATCTTGTGGAGCTTCGCGTCGAACGCTTGGTCGTCCTTCCTCAGGTGTGCGGTGATCGACCAGTACTCGGCCTGGACGAACGCACGAATCGCCTCCTCCCGATCGCAGATCAGGCGTAGCGCCACCGTCTGTACGCGGCCGGCCGACAATCCCGGACGGATGGGCTTCCAGAGGAAAGGGCTCACCTGGTAACCGACGATGCGGTCTAGAATGCGCCGCGCCTGCTGAGCCTCCACCTTGTTCATGTCGATGGGACCGGGGTGCGCCAGGGCATCCTGTACCGCGCTCCGCGTGACCTCGCGGAACCGGACTCGCCGAAACCGGTCCGAGCCAGCCTCGTAGCCCAGCTGCTCAGCCACGTGGTATGCGATCGCCTCACCTTCGCGATCGGGGTCGGTGGCCAGGATCACCGACTCCGCATTCCTCGCCTTTTTGCGAAGCTCTTCCAGGATCTTGGCCTTGCCACGGATCGTGACGTAGCGGGGCTCGAAACCGTGCTCGACATCGACGCCCAACTCCTTGGCAGGCAGGTCCCGGACGTGGCCCACCGAAGCCGCGACTTCGTACTCCGATCCTAGATAGCGGCCTATCGTCCTGGCTTTGGCCGGTGACTCAACGATGACCAGATGCATGTGCTCCGCTTTCCCCCCGAATTCGTTCGCCGCTCAAAGTGCCCCCAGAACCTTCCCGCCTCGCCCCCGACCCGGCGTGGACCGCCGGGCTTCGCTTCCCTCACCCTCTCCTCGCTCCCTCGAAGTTGCCGAGCCGCCCGCGAGGCCCAGCCGCGATGCTATCACGTGGGCGAGGTCCTCCGGAGAGGAGTTCGCAGCGTCGACGTGCAGACCTGCGAGACTGTAGTGGGGATCGCGCTTGCTCAACAGCCGGCGCGCCCGCTCATGGGGGTCCGGCACCTCAAGAAGGGGGCGACGGGTCGCGTCGCGCCCGAGCCGGCCGAGCGCCGTGTCGGCGTCGATGCGGAGCCAGACCGTCGCGGTGTCTGCGGGCACCGTCGTGATTCGCCCCGGAGCCGCCGCCCAACCACCTCCCGCAGCGAGCACCGCGTCTTGGGAGGACAGGGCCCACACCGCCACGTCCGCTTCCAGCGTCCTGAAGAATCGCTCCCCCCGTCCCTCGAAGATCTCGGCCACCGATGCCCCGGCCCGCCGTGCGATCTCGGCATCGAAGTCGATGAAGGTCCAGCCGAGCCGCGTGGAGAGCTCGCGCCCGACGGTCGATTTCCCGCTCCCCATGAACCCGACCAGTAGCACCCTATCATACGGCGCTCCTGATGGGAGCGCATCGGCGGGCCCTCTATCGTTCCCCATAGCCTCGGTCGGTCAGATACGCGATGTACCCATCGAAGTTCCTGCGCAGCTCCGTCAGCGAGTCACTACCGAACTTCTCGAGAAACGCGTCGGCGACCACGAGTGCGACCATCGCCTCACCCACGACCGCAGCCGCGGGGACCGCGCAGACGTCACTGCGCTCCACGGCCGCATCGCCGGGTGATCCGTCACGCAAATCCACCGATGGCAGCGGCTTGCGCAGCGTCGATATGGGCTTCATGGCCGCCCGCAGGACCAGAGCCTCGCCGGTGGTGACCCCGCCCTCGAGACCCCCTGCACGGTTGCTGGCGCGACCCAGTCCACCCGTGCGGGGCTTCGCGGAGTCCGCCATGATCGGGTCGTGCACCCCGGAGCCCGGGCTGCGCGCCCCGGCAAAGCCCGCGCCCACCTCTACGGCCTTGATGGCCTGGATCGACATCAGCCCGGCCGCCAGCCGCCCGTCGAGCTTGCGGTCCCATGATACGTAGCTCCCCAACCCGGCTGGAACACCTCGAACGACGACCTCGAACACCCCTCCCCAGCGTGTCCCCCTCCTCCTTGGCGCGGTCGATGGACTCGCGGATGCGTTGCGACGCCTCCGGGTCGAGACAACGTACGGGATCATCGTCGACGGCGCCGTTGATGTCCTCCGGGAGCTCGTCGGGGGGCGCAGCGGAGACGGACCCAATGGCGACTACATGGCTCCCGATGCGGATCCCGAACTCCGCCAGCATCGTCTTGGCAACCGCACCGCACGCGACCCGGGCTGCGGTCTCCCGGGCGCTGGCACGCTCCAAGACGTCCCGCGTGTCGCGGCGGTCGTACTTGAGGACGCCCACGAGGTCCGCGTGTCCGGGCCGAGGAAGATAGTGTGGCCGCAAAGCCTTGGGGTTGGCCTCGGGCCCCGGCGCGACGGGGCTCATCGCCGTCGTCCAGTTCTCCCAATCGCGATTCCAAACGAGCATGGCGATCGGCGCGCCCAGGGTCTCGCCCAACCGCACGCCCGCGATCACGTCGGCGCGGTCGGACTCGATCTGCATGCGACGGCCGCGGCCGTAGCCACCCTGTCGGCGGCGCAACTCGGGGTCGACGTGACGCTCCATGTCCAGCGGCAGCCCCGCAGGCATCCCTTCGAGGAGGGCGACCAGCCCGCGGCCGTGGGACTCGCCGGCGGTTCGGAACGTGAGCCTACTCATTACGGGTGCGTCCTCCCGTGGGAATGAACGGTCGCGCGAACGGGCATGCGCCGCCACCGCCCCTTCGTGGAGCATCCGACGCGAGCGGTGCAAAGGATACAATACGGTCTCTGCCGTACCAAGGGGCTCGCCGTGCCGCGCGAGGGATCTCAGACAAAGCGACTCGCCCGCGCTGCACCCGATGACTTCGGGCGCGCGCGGGCGAGCGTGCAGGCGGTTCCAGGGCTAGAAGGCCCTGGGTCCCTCCGGGAGGCGTCGCCGAGTCAGCTCCTGGAAGGGTGATTCCTCAAAATATCGCTCTTGCGCACGTCGATCACGACCACGCCGCCGGAGTTCGTCGCGCCGAAGAGCTTCAGGACAATACAGTTGTCCTCGCTCGGACCGTCCGCCGGATGGGGACTCTCGAAGTTCCCCCCGGCGAAGATCTCGACAGCCTCTCCGATCTGGGCCCCGGTCTCATCGGTCACTGGAATCGACACACACTGGTTGCCGACGTTGTCCTCCGGGAAGGGGAGGACCGCACGTAGCGGCCCACTTCACCACGTCCCGCGTGAAGATCCGGCCCGAGCGGAAGAAATGGAACGTGTCGACGATATCGATCGTGCGCTCCCCGGTTCCCACGAACGCCAGGTGCGTGTCCGGTCGGTATTCACCCGTGGTGTTGTCGAGGGAGCGAGCATTCGCGTGTAGCGGGTGCAGCGCCGCGCCCGCTCCTCCCGCGGGGAGGTCCGCGACCCCCTGGAGGCGCAGGTCCCTGGTGAAGAAGTAGGCTCCGATGCCGCGGGCCACGCCCAAGGTGCCGTCGTAGTTCAGCCCGACGCCGCGCACGCTCTCGGCGGCGTTCGTCATGAGGTCCGATACCGGGACGACACCGCTGATGACGTCGCTCTCCGCGTCGTACATGATGACGCGGCCAATCTCAATGCTTCCTTCGCCGAAGACGCCCCATCGACGATCGCCGGACAGGCCGACGAACGTGGTGTCCGTGAAACCGATGTTGGTGATGCTGAAGCGTCCTGGCACCGCTACCGCGTCCGAGCCCGCCGCGACTACGGCGTCGACAGCATCAGCGGGCGTGTCGGGCCCACCGGTGATCGGCATGTCACGGAAGCCCGGAACGTGGTCGTCCACGGTCACCAGATCGCCGAGGTCGAGGCGAATCACGGTCACGTCGTCGGCGTTCGCGACTCCCACGAAGTCGTCGGCCGGAAGGAGCGCCCCGTGCTCCCAGAACAGGAGCACCTCGGGGTCGACTCCACCGTCCGGTACGAACGCCTTGCGAATCGTCCCGATGTTGCCGACCGAGTTGGTCTTGGTCGAGTAGAGCACGCGTCCGGTGAAGTCCTGGACCAAGAACTGCGGGCGGTCGCTGAACGCCGGAGGCGACGCGTCGGGAATGATGAAGACGTTGAACCGAGTGAACCCGTCGGAGTCCTCGGTGCGCTCGACGTCGAACAGCAGGACGTCCGGTGTGAGGAACCTGGACCCCGGCACCTCGGCCGCCGGGCCCTGCCCGTCGTCCGGTCCCAGGAAGACCGCGGTGACGTTCGTCCCACCGGAGTTCGCCACCAGCAGCGTGTCACCGTCGCGGTTGAGCGCCAGGCCCCACGGCTCAGAGCCCACCGGGACGAAGTCGGAGAACTCCTCCGTCTGCAGGCGGAACACCTCGACTCGATCCCGCAGGATGTTCGACAGCAGCAGGTTGCGGCGGCGGGAATCCACGGCCGCGTCCATGATGAGTCCGCCGGCGGGAAGGGTGACCGTGCGCCCGGCGACTACGGAGCGCGTCAGGCGGAAGCCGGACCGACCCTCGGCCGTGACCGCACCTCCGGCGCCAGTGGCGCACTCGAGCGACTGGCGTTGATCGTCGGCGACCGTCGCGGCGCAGTTGCCGGCCGCGTCCACCAAGAACCCGGTGATCTCGAAGATGAGCGTATCCGGAAGCTCCCTCGGATCGATGTTGAACGGCTCGAACCCGATGGTCTGGGTGACACTCCCAGTGCGCGGCGTCTGATAGTCTTGGCTGAAGACGAGTGTCTCGGTGACCCCGCGGCTCGGCGAGAACGCCTCCACCGTCACGCCCACCCGTTGGACCCCGCTGCCCTGTGAGTCGTCCGATCCAGTGACCTGGACTTGTAGGGAGTCGCGGGCCCCCAGCCGGTCCGGTGACGCGATCGTCATCGAGAGGCTCGGCGGGCTCACGTCCGTCGCCCCGCCGGCCGTAACGGTCAGTCGCACGGGGCCGTCCTGGCCCGCCACGTCGAGGCTGTTGCGGGCGCGAGCCAGCACGTCGATCGACCCCGTCGTCCCAGCCGGGATCACCACGGCAGTATCGACTCGCACGGAATCCGGCGGTGGGTTGAACGACTGGGTGACGTTGGCCTCGAACGCGCCGGTGATCTCGAACTCGACGCTGATGATCCCCTGTGGATCGGATGCGCGGAGCTGGAGGCTCAACGCCAACCCGGACTGCACAGCCTGGCCGCTTTCCAGGTTGAGGAGCTCGACGCTCGGTCCGCCGAGCGTGATGCGCGTCGTGTCGGACGACGTGAAGCCGTCGAGACTGGTCGCCTCCACGATGATGTGTGCCGTCTCTTTGGTGGTGTCCGCCGTAGCCAGCAAGAAGCGCGTCAGGATGGTGTCCCTGGCGCCGGCCAGCACGACCGTCTTCGCCTCATAGCGGCTCACGACGTCGTCCGTGCCGAGCTGTGCATCGCCGCGCAGCGCGACGCCCTTGAACACCACACGAGCGAGCCCCGACGCGTCACGAACGCGGGCGCGCACCAGTAGCGAGTCTCCGAGAGGCTTGGCCGTGAGCGAGTCCCCCCGCGGCGCCTCGATATCGACAGAGGGCCCCTGGCCGGTTCCGCCGACCGCCAGGGCGGTCCCACTAAAGAAGTTGGGCCCGTCGCAGGCCGTCACGGCAAGCACGGTGCAGGCGCCCGCTAGCAGGCCCCGGAACCGCGCACGCTCGACTCGCAGTGGATGCATCGCTCGTCAGCTCCCGTTCAGTCTGCCGGGTCGCACGATATGCGGCGTCACGAGGATGACCAGGTCGCGTTGGGTGCTGCTGCGTCGAGTCACCCGAAAGAGTCCTCCGATGAGGGGGAGCTTCATCAGGAGCGGAATCCCTGACCGAACCTCCGACTGCTCCGTCACCGTGAGCCCGCCGATCACCACAGTCTGGCCGTCTTGCACGAGCACCTGGGTGGAGGCCGTCTGCGTGTTGAAAATGAATCCGAGATCGGACTCGGCGAGCTGCGGCGCCGAGCGCTCCGCCTCCAGCTCGAGAAGGATCACGTTTCCTGCGGTCACGTGGGGCGTGGCGAGCAGCCGGATCCCCGTCTCCTGGATCTGCACCGTCGCGACGGGGAGCGCACCGCCGGCTCCAGCGGCCCCGGCCGCGGCGTCGATGACCCGCAGGGGCGTGTCCTCACCGACGCGGATCTCCGCGGTCTGATTATCGGACACGCGCACGAGCGGCGACGCCTGCACCTCGCTCAGGTTCGAGGTCTCGAGCGCCTCGATGAACGAGATCAGCGTGTGTCGGCCCACCAGGAGCGACGTGAGCAGCGTGAGCGTGGGGCCGGCGACACGGTTCGTGGCGTTCCCCAGCGCCGCCACCGAGTTGCCTCCCAGAGCGACCACGTTCGTGCCGACGTCAACCACCTCGTCGGGAAGCTCGATGACGCCGTTGGCGTTTGCGTCCAAGGCGCCGGGCGCCACCACGTTCAGCTGGTTGCCCGCGGAGTCTTTGAGGTCGTATGTGATGCCCAGCTCGTTCAGGTCGGTGCGACTGACGAAGACGATCTTCGCCTGGATGGTGACTTGCGGCGTAGGCTGGTCGAGGTCGCCGATCAGGTCGGCAATCGCCTCGTGCACGCGTGCGATGTCCTGCACGATGATCGTGTTGGTCGACGGCGAGACAGAGATTCGGCCTCTCGAGCCGGCGACCTGTGCTCCGGTGCCCGCGGACCCGGTGCCTCCTCCCAGCAGTGCCTGGATGGCCGTGGCGATCTCCAGCGCAGTCGCGTAGTTGATCTTGTACGCGGCCGTCAGCAGCGGCTCGGTCTGCTCGCGCTGGTACAGTGCCGTGATCAGATGGACCTCGATGATTCCGTTGTCCTGTTCCTGCCCGATGAATCCGTTCGTCGTCAGGATGGCTTCGAGCGCGGCGTCCCAGGGTTGATTCTCGATCTTGGCCGTGACCGTGCCCTGGACACCCGCGCCGGCCACGATGGAGCGTCCCGAAGTGGCCGCGAAGGCCAGCAGTACGTCCTGGATCGGCGTGTTGACGAACTCGATGTTGATCGGCGTCTCTTGAGGCACCTGCGCGGCCACAGCGAGCTCGCGGTCCAGCGGTGGGGTCAACGGCACCGCCGTGGCGGCGACCTCGGCCGAGTTCCATGGCTCGAACGCGCCGACTGGGTTCTCCAGGGACACCCGCAGCCCGGTGGCGTCCGTCCGGACGTCGTAGCCGAGCGGCTCCGACAGCTCGAGCACGATGCGTACGACATCGTCCGAATACTGGCTGCTACGGATCGAGGTCACGCCTCCGCGCTGGATATCCAGGAAGAGCTCGGCCGGAAGGCGGTGCTGCGCGCCGTAGAGGTCGAGGACGATGCGGTGGGGTCCCTGCATGGTGAAGTCTCGGTAGTCGACCCCACCCTGCATCGAGATGCTGACCGCCGTTCGCTCCGCGACAGGCGTGATGCTCAGACCCGTGACGGGGCCTGGCAACGGTCCCGCCGCGAGCGTCAGGGCGCCCGTGACGAGCGCGAGGAGCGAGGTCATCACGAGCCTCCTTGGCGGCGATTCGCCAATGTCATCACATGCTGCTCCTGGAGTCCGAATTCAGATACCTGCACGATGATCTGCTCCCGCTGGATCTCGACAATCCGCACGTTCCCCCAGCTCTCGCCGACGAGAAGTCGTCGGGAGGGCTGACCCAGGATGGTTACGTCTACGGCCATGGTGCTGTCGGTGACCGCGCCCTGGACGACCCCCTGCGGGGCCCCCTGGGCCGTGGCCTGGCCCCGATTCCCCTCGCCTGTGAGGCTCAGGACCGCCACGCTTCGTTGCCGCTCGGGCGAGTAGAGGATCAGCGAGAGGTCCACCTGCTCGAAGCGTGGGCCGCGCTCGTCGTCGCTCAACAGTGCACGGAACGGGTTGCGCCGCGCGAAGGCGGGGAAGCTGAAGACCTCGCGCGTAAGCACGAGCTCGTCGCCCGACTGTGGCTGCGGTGGCGGATCCTGTGCAGCGAGGTCGGGGGTCCCTGCCAGGGCCGCGCCCAGAAGGACGAGCGCGATCACGTAGGCGCGCACGGCGCTCAACCTTCGGTCCCCACGGCCGCCGGCGCGGGTCCCGAGCCCGCCTCGGGCAGTACGTAGAGCTCGATCCTGAACGAGGCCAGGACGGGATTCAGGTACTCGCGCAGGTTCTGGGAGTTGTCGTACGGGACGATGTCGAAGTCTTTGGGAGTGATGATCCTCTCCAACGACGCAACCTCGGTAATGAAACGGGCCATGTTGTGGTACTCCCCGATGGCCTTCAGCCCCACGACTGCTGTACGTAGAAGCCGACCGGAACGTCCGGCTCCGGGTTCATGCCCGAGACCGTTACGCGGTTGGTTCGCGCCACTTGATTGAGCCGGGTGATGAGCGCCGGCACTTCTTGGCTCTCGGGGACGAGCGTTTCGAGCTGCATCACGTGCTTTGCGTAAAGCGCATTGCGCTCTTCGAGGTCCCCACCCCCGCGCGCAGACGTTATCTGCGCCTCGCGATTCGAGACTTGCAGGCGCTCGATGCGAGCCTCGGTCCCGGCGACCTCGTCCTGCCGGGGGGTGAACCAATACTCCCAGAAGGCGTACGCACCGCCCACGGCCAGAATGATCGCGACCAGCGCGCGCTGCTGCTTGGGTTGCTGCGGTATCAGCGCCATGGTGTACTCCGCGGCTTCACGTCGCACTGCGACATCAAGTGCCCGGGACCCCCGGGGCGGCACCCTCAGGTGTGGCGCTACCCCCAGCCTCGGCGGGTGTGAGTTGGAAGAGCGGCACCCGTTCGATGAACTCCCACGTTACGCAGGAACGGCGACCCCTCCAGGTTCTGCATGAACTGGGCGAGGGCGAAGTTGTTGCCGGCCCTGCCTCGCAGGGCGATGCGCACGTCTTCGCCACCGAACGCGAGCTGCTGGATCTGGGTCAGCCAGGTGTAGTCCGGCAACGCGGTGGAGACCTCGTCCAACAGGTGCGGCCAGATGTAGCGCTCGGAGTCGATCTCCTGGATCACCGCGACCCTCTGCAGGATCGAGTCCCGTCGCGCGAACAGAGCGTTGGAGCGAGCGATGAGGTTGGCGTATCGCGTCGAGTCCTGCAGCTCGGCCTGGAGGTCCACCTCTGCCTCCTCCTCGCGAGCCCCGATCGACGTGAACAGATAGCCCATCGCCACCACGGCCACGAGCACGACGGCGAGAGCCGTGAGCACCCAGCGGTCGGTGGGGAGACCGCTGATCTTGGGGAGCGAGATCCCCGGCCCACGCGCTCGGCCGGGCTTGCCGGCTGGATTTAGATTGACTCGGATCACGACCTGGGCCCGCCGTTACGCTGTCCGAAGGGCGAGGCCCAGCGGCAGCAGGAGCATCGGGGCCGCCTCTTCCAGATTGACGCTCCCCGCGGCTCATCCGCTGGGAGGCTGAGCAGCACGTCCCCTTCGACATCAAGAGCGTCCAGCTCGACTTCCAGATCCTGAACCCCCGTGCCGAGGGCGACCGCATGGAGGTGCTGCTCGTCGCGGCCAAGCGCGAGCTTGTCGACAACAAGGTTGCCCTCATCGACGACGCGGGCCTCGAGGCCACCGTGATCGACGTGGACGCGTTCGCCCTCCACAATGCCTTCGAGCACAACTATCCGGGCGCCATGCAGGGAATCATCGCGTTGGTGAACATCGGACACGAGACGACGAACGTGAACATCCTCGAGGACGGCGTCCCGATTCTACCTCGCGTGCATCGGTCTCCTTCATCCGGTCCATCTCGATCTTCTTGATGATCACGTCGTGGCCGCCCACGGCGGTGATCACGTCCTTGCCCTTGATGCTGGAGCTCTGGAAGGCGTCGCGAATGGTGTCGGCCACGAGGCCGTAGTCCATGATCTCGCCCTCGACGATGGCGTCGACGGGCAAGGCGCGCATCGCGACGCGGGTGACTTCGGGCTGCCCCCCGCCGTGGTCCACCTCGACCACCTTGACGAAGCCGGAACCGATGTCGAGGCCCCGGGAGGTCTTCTTTCCGCCGAACAGGCCCAGGCGTCCGCTCGCCGAGTGGGAGAAGTGGGAACAAATTTTGCCCGGTTTCCGGAGTCAGCTTAGTACCGGAAGTTGCCGTTTGTCAAGAACGGCGTCCAATAACCGGAGATGCAAAAATCTGTAAACATTTGACGCAGACGCGGCGCGCGGAACGCCGAAAGGCGGCTTCTCGCCGCCCTCCGGCGTCCCCATTTCGCCGAGCCCAGGGAAACGCCCCGGGGACAACTTCGGTCAGTTCGTGACGTTGGACAAGTCCACCCAGCTCCGGGTCTCGAAGGGCCGGGCCTTGGCCAGGTTCGCGTTGTTGAGGATCGCCATCGCCGCCGCACAGGACGAGTATTGCACGACCGACCCTCCGACCAGGTCCTGTTGGCCGAGGTCGGCATTCCCCGCGAACACCGAGCCCCAGATCTTCGGGTCCGCGGACTGGGTCTCGAAGTTGCCGAGGATGATGATGATTCCCATGTAGTAGAAGTTTCCGCGCAGGTCCAGTCGCCGGATCGGGCCCCGGGGGGGCGGATGGTGAACACCGCTCCCCGGTCGGAGGCGTTGTGCACGTCCACGACCCCTCCCATTCCCTCGACCAGCCGTGCGCAGATGGAAAGGCCGAGTCCGGTGCCTCTCCCCGGGGCTTTGGTCGTGTAGAACGGGTCGAAAACGCGGTCGAGATCCTCGCCGGGGATGCCGGAACCGTTGTCCGAAACTTCGATGAGGACCACCCAGTCCGCCACACCCAGGAGGTCCAAGGACTCCTTGCCGTCGGGAGAGAACGCGCGCCTGCGGTGAAGGTAGTTGATGCCTTCCGGATCATTCTCTCGGCGGGGCGTCAGCCGACCGGTGGGTCCTTCCTCCGACGTTAACGAGACCTCGAGGCGTCCATCCTCCACTTCCTCGAGCGCGTCCACCGCGTTGAGCAGCAGGTTCACCGTCACCTGTTCGAGCCGCGCCGCCTCGAGCATCACGAGGGGTGAGTCCTCCTCGAACCGCCACACGTGCTGGACGCCGTCCAGCTTTCCTTGAGCGAGCAGAAGGTCGCGGACCCGCTCGAGCACGGTCGCCGGCGCGACCAGGCGCGCCCGTGCGTCTCGAGGCCGTGCGTAATCGAGCAAGCCCCTCACGATACTGTCGATCCGCCCGGCCTCGTCCCGAACCGCATCCAGGAGGGCGGGGTCCCCTCCCTCGCGCGCGGCGCGACCGCGGGCCAGATCCACGTAGCCCATGATCGCGCCAAGCGGGTTGCCGACCTCGTGCGCGATCCCCGCGGCGAGCGACCCCACCGAAGCCATGCGTGCGGCCCGGACCAACTCGTTTCGCGCCTCGAGCAGCTGCGCGTTCGTCTCTTCCAACGAGCGGACGTTATCGGAAAGGAGCTGCTGCTCGCGTACCAGTCTGTCGGCGAGTGCGTTCACGCTCTCGCTGATCTTCTGAAACTCGGCGCTCGCCATCGGACGTACCCGGTGGTCGTATTCGGCGGATACGATGCGGTCCACGTCGGCGAGGATGGCCTCTACGGGTACCACGAGCTTCTGCCGCAGGAGATAGCTTCCGAAGGCGAAGACGACGGCGAGGTCGAGGACGATCAGCATCGCCAGAAACAGAGTCGCCTGGCGAGGGGCGAGCACGGGAAGGAGGAGCGTCACGCCCAGCACCGCGAGGAGCATCGCCGCGCCGAAGAGAACCCCGAACGAAACGAGGAGCTCCCGACGGAGCGGCACGGAAGCGCCTTTCATTCCGATCTCCGTTCTCGCTTCATGTGCTGGCGCCCGTCCGCGCGACCGAGGGCCAGGCCCGTGCGTACATCGGCCGGGCACGGCCCCCCGCATGGAGCGGCTGGCGGAGCGGCGTCGCTCGCGCCTTGCCGCGGTCGTGCGCTCGTCAGTGTTCTTCCAATCGCGCTTCCCCCAACGAGCTCCCGTTCCCTACTAGAAGTTGCACTCCACGACGCCCACGAGCGTCGCAGGGCCGGCGTTGGCCGCGCTGGCGTCGCCGTAGAACAGCCCGCACTCATTGCCCGCGGGAACGCCGCTGTGGGTCGTGACCCCTGCCCAGCCGGTCACCGTCGCCTCGTTGACCGAGATGGCGACGCCCGAACTGAGCGTCATTCCCATTGCTGATATCGAGGACGTGTACGTGTAGTTGTTGAGGCGGTAGATCTCCTGGTGATTGGCCATGTTCTTCAGGTCGCTGACCATGGAGCCGCGAAACGCCTTCTGCTTCGTGTAGTTGAAGTTCAACAGTGCGATCGTGGCGAGGATGCCGATGACCACGACGACGATGAGAAGCTCGATGAGTGTGAAGCCGCTTCGGGAACGGCGGCGTTTTATCGCCTGTCTCAAGGGACGCTCCTCGGTCTACGGTTAATCGGGGCGATGGACGGTTCTCTGCGAACGAAAGCGTGGCCCAGGGTAAGCCCCGGGCCACGCTTCGCGCTCAGCGCCAGGCACCGCCCGCTAGGCACTCAGCCCGAGCAAGCAACCTCACCAGCTTGATTGATCGTCACGTTCGCCGGCTTCGCTCCCGGATCGGCAGCGTCGCCGTACTTCATGGCGCAGCCGTCACCCGCCGCGAGGCCGGTGTGCGTGGCGCCGGCCGACCAACCCGTCGAGTTGGCGGCTGAGATCGTGACCGTCACGGCCGTCGACTGGGCGAACCCGAGCGCGGCTTTGTCGGTCGTGTAGGTGTAGTTGTCCGAGTAGTAGATCTCTTCCTGACTGGCCAGGTTCTTGACATCGGACTTGAGGGCGGCGTAATACGCCTTCTCCCGCGTGGCCGAGAACTTCGGGATGGCGATAGCGGCCAGAATCCCGATGATCACGACGACGATCAGGAGCTCGATGAGGGTGAATCCCTTGTTGTCCTTCATCGTGCTTGTCTCCTGGAACAGGGTGACAGGGGTGGTTCTCCGGCGTAATCAAACGGCAAGGTTGGGTCCAAACGCGCTCCGATGGCCTCTAAGTAACTTCTGCGCAGCGGCTTAGCAAGCTCTGAACCCCCCGACCATTCCGAGCCGAATCACCGGGCGAGTATTGAATTTTGCAAGCCAAGCGCGTTTTGCCACACGGCTCAACCCGGGCGAGGGGGTAGCGCCAGCAAGCTGTCGATGCGGCGCACGCTCTCGCTCGGCGCTAGGGCCCGGGCCGAATCACCGGCCGCGCGGGCACCGACGGTATCGGCCTGCGCCAGCCTCAACCTCCCCAGGGAAAGCCACTGCTGCCAGCTCTCACGCCCCCCTAGTCGGATCACCTCCATGCGCGTTTCGGCAGCTTCGGCGTATCTGCCGAGGCTCTCGAGCGCCGAGGCCGTCAGGTGCCGGGGAACGGGATCGGAGGGATCCAGCGCGGCGGCTAGACGGCCCCAGCGGACGACGTCGTCCGGCTCCCCCTTGCGCTCGCTCAGCACCGTGAGCAACACCGCCGCGTTCGGCACGTCCGGCCGACGAGACAGAGCCTCCCTGAAAAGGTACCCGGCTGCGCGTTCTCGTCCCCGGTTCATAAGCCGGCCCCCGACGGCGACGGTCAGTCGATAATTCATGTCGAGGCGGTCGAGGGCGACCCGATATGCGGCGTTCGCCTCTTCCACCTGGTCGTTCGCATCCAGGAGGTCTCCCAGCGCCCACTGCGCGCGCCCGGACTCCGGTAGCTCCACCACCAGTCGCGTGAGCACCGTGTCGGTGCTGGCCCACACGGGGGTCCGTGAAAGCGTGCGGAGGGCGAGAGGGGCGAGAACGAGAGCTGTCACGGCCAGCGCGGCGCCTCGCCGCCAGGACCAGAGCCGATGGAGTAGCCATCCGGCGGCCGCCGCGAAGCCGACGGAGGGCAGATAGAGGGTCCGTTCTGCCAGAAGGACGCCCGAGAGGAAGAAGAAGTTCGAGACGGGCGCTACGGTGACGACGAACCACACCACCGCGAACCCGATGGCGCGTGGCCGTTCCACGGCGGGTTCCCCCCTTCCGCTCCGCCAAGAGAGAAACGCGAGGGTGAGCGTTCCCAGAGCCAGCCCGACGCCGAGGATGGCCGGCGGCGTCCAGACCGTCAGCACCGGGAGGACATCCGGTGCGTAGTCGGCCGAAAGGACCACCGGGTACACAAGCAGCCGGAGGTAGTGGGGCCACATCGCCGCGACCGTCCAGATCCGTGGCGCCTCCAGCAGGAGATCGGCGCCGGGCGGAGCGAGCGGGCCGCCGAGACGCCAGAGGACCAGATAACGCGCCGCGAGGACAGCCGTCGCGGTGAGCGTCAGGACGCAGAACGTGGCCAGGCGCGGCCGCAGGCATGCGCCGAAGCGGCGGACGTCGATCGGCGCGGGCGTGTCTCTGGCTCACGCGCGTGATCGCCGGCCGGAGAGCCCCGCCCATACACGAGACACGCGCCCACGAAGAGCGCTGCCGACAGCACCTCGCCCAGGCCGACGATGTTTGCGACGGCCTCGACGTGGACCGGATGGACCGCGAAGACCAGCCCCGCGAGGGTGGCGGCGCGAAGCGGCATGAATCCGGCCAGGAGGAGCGCGACCAACCCCGACACGGTCGCGTGCAGCAGCAAGTTCAAGACGTGGAAGGCGAGCGGACTACCACCGGAGACCGACCAGACGAGTCCGAGCAGGCCGGTGGTTACAGGTCTCCACAGTCCCAGCGCCCGTCCATCCGGCCCCGGCCAGTACGGGCTCGCGAGCGCGCCGGGAAGTGAGGAGAGTGCGTGGATCTCGACGTTCTCGACGACGATGTGCGTGTCGTCGAGGGCGAAGCCGTTGCCCAGGGCGTTCAGGTAGACGATGGCGCCCACAAGGGCGACAAGCAGGGCTGTGTTGCGGACGGTGCGGGCGTCCTGTAACCCCCGGCCAACGTGGCTCATGACACCAAGTCTGCGGCGCCCGACGCCCCGGGCTCACGGGTCGTTTCGTCGGCCCGTCCGGTCTCGGGCCTGCCTGCCGGTTGCAGACGCCTGAGCTGCTCCAGCCTCGCCGCGCTGCCCGTGTCGGGGTCGGCTGCGAGAGCCGCGGTGCGTGCGCGGATCGCGGCCGGTACGTCACCGGCGAGGAGGTAGCTCTCGGAGAGGAGGGCCCACGCGCCACCGTCCCATGGACTCGCCGCCAATCCGGCCGTAGCCGCGGCATGGGCTGCGCGGCCCCGGCCAGCCCGCAGCAGGGTCGCCGCCAAGAGCCGGTGCGCCCCCGGCCGCGAGGGATCCACGGCGACCGCCCGCCTCGTCAACTCCTCGGCGCGCGGCGAGCTCCCCAGGAGGTCGTGAACCGCGGCGGCCTCAACCAACGTCCCGTAACGGTATGGCACCACAGAGAGGGCGAGATCGTAGACCTCTCCCGCCGGCGCGTGGAGGCCCACGCGCCGCAGCCCCTCCGCCCGCGCTAGCATGGCGCGCACCGACTCGGGATGCTCCGAGGAGAGGGTCTCCATGACCGTGTAGCTCGAGTACCACGTCGGATTGCGCAGGACCGTGCGGGTCATGAGCAGCCCGAGGGCGGCCACGCCGACCACCGCCACCAGGCGTTGGTTCCACGGCGCAGCGCGCACGACCACCGCTCCGGCCGAGACCACGAAGGCGAGTCCGACCGACGGAAGGTAGAGCGTGCGCTCGGCGATCAAGACGGCCGGGTGGACGATGAGATGCGACACGGGCAGGAGGGTGACGAAGACCCAGGCCACGCCCGCAGCAGCGAGCGGAGCGCTCCGCCGGAGTCTCACGGCGGTTGCGGCGAGCACCAGAAGTACGCCCGCACCGGCGAGCACAGCCGCGTCGAACGTCCGTCGCACGACGAGCACCGCCGGGTCGTAATCGGCCGAGAGGTCGAGCGGAAACAGCAGGAGCCGGAGGTATTCGGGCCAGAGCGAAAGGCCGGTGAGAAGCGGAGCTCGACCCGGCTCGCCGATGAACGCCGGGTGAGCCACCTCGCCGAGCAGGCTCCCCAGCACGTCCAGGCGTACCGCCAGGTAGGTGACGAGCACGGCTCCCAGAAGCGAGAAAAGCGGCAAGTCATCCAAGATTCGAGCCCGCAGGGGAGTCCCACCGCTCTCCCCCGGGGAGCGCGCGCCGCGCGTCACCTCGGCGAGCAGCAGCACCAACGGCAGGGTCACGGCTCCCTCCTTGGACATGAGGGCCAAAAGGTAGAGCGCCGGGACGCCGACCAGTCGGGCGATCCTCCAACCGGCCCCCGAGCCTCGCCCAGCGCCGTGCAGGAGGACCGCGCCGAGGAACGCGGCCGCGGCGTACAGCTCGGCTCTACCCACGACGTTCGCCACCGCTTCGACATGCACGGGGTGGACCGCGAACACCAGCGCGCCGACCAGAGCCGCTCGGGAATCCACGTGGCGTAACAAGAGCGACGCTACAAGAAGCGTGGCCAGGCCGTGCACGAGCACGTTCAGCGCGTGGAAGAGGAAGGGGCTGCCCCCCGACAGTCGCCACTCGATGGCGAAGCTGGCCTGTGTGAGAGGCCTGTATAGGCGAGCGTCCACCTCCCCGTCACCCCACCACGGGGCCTCGAGCGCCTCTCTGACCGAGCCCCCCGTGATCGTGGCGCTCCGCTCCACGACCCCGACGTCATCCAACGCGAATCCGTTGCCGAGGGTGTTGCCGTACGCCGCGGTCGAGGCGAAGAGTGTGAGAAGTAGGACGCGGCCGTGGCTCACCCGGCGCCGGCGCGGCTCCGCTCGGCGGCGTCACCCCCCTCGAGCTCGGCCCCCCCTCGTTACGTCCGGTGTCCCCTGAGGCAACTCCCAAGGTGCACGCTCCGGCGGCGACCACCGCGCGGCCTTGGGAGTGAGCAGGTTGAACTTCAGAATCGACCAGAACGCGCTGACGCCGTCCTTCCAACCGATCTTCTTCCCCTCCGCGTAGGACCGGCCATGATAGCTGATGGGGAGCTCGTAGATTCTCGCGCCGGCCTGCGCGAGGCGGGCGGTGACCTCGGGCTCGAAACCGAACCGGTTCGCCGTGAGCGGAAGCGACCTCAAGAGGTCCGTGCGGATCATCTTGTAGCACGTCTCCATGTCGGTGAGATTGACATCGGTGAACATGTTCGAGAGCAGCGTGAGGAGCCGGTTTCCCACGCTGTGCCAGAAGAACAGCACCCGGTGCGGTCCGCCGAGAAACCGTGACCCGTACACCGCGTCCGCCAAGCCCTCGACGATCGGGCTCAGAAGAAACGGTAGCTCCAGGGGATCGTACTCGAGGTCGGCGTCCTGCACGACGACGACGTCGCCCACCGCCCGCTCGAAGCCCGAGCGCAGCGCCGCCCCCTTACCCCTGTTCGTCTCGTGAAAGACCAGGGTGTCGATGAGACCGTCGTCCTCCAGCTGCGGCAGGAGCTCCCTCGTGCCGTCGGTGGACCCGTCGTCGACGACGATGACCTGCTTGCGAAGGGGCAACTCCTGGACCCGCCGGAGCAGCTCTTCGACCGTCTTGATCTCGTTGTAAGCGGGAATCACCAGGGACAGGACCACGCGCTCCATGGCCGCCGGGTCCAGCCGCGGAAAGCGAGGGTCGCTGAGCTCGTGCACGGCCACGGCTACGTCTCGATTCCGTAGCGGTTGAGCTTCCGGTACAGCGTCGACGGGTCGATCCCCAGGACCTCCGCCGTCTTCGTCTTGTTGCCCCCCTCCGCCTGCAGCACCCATAAAATGTAGGCGCGCTCGATAACCTCCATGGGCGGGTTCGGCGGCGCCTCGTCGCTCACGAGGCGAAGAGGAGGAGCGTTGCGAACATGCTCCGGCAGCACGTCCGGACCGATGACCTCCTCCTTCGACACGACCGCAGCCCTCTCGAGTGCGTTCTCGAGCTCCCGAACGTTGCCAGGCCAGTCGTACTCCATCAGGACCTCCAACGCAGCCTCGGAGAGGCCTTTGGATTCGCGTCCCCCATTCTCGGCCAGGCGGGCCAGGAAGTATCGCGCGAGGAGCGAGATGTCGTCGCGGCGCTCCCGCAGCGGCGGCAGACGAAGGGCGATCACGTTGAGCCGGTAGTAGAGGTCGCTCCGGAAGCTCCCGCGGCGGATCTCGTCCTCCAGGTCCCGATTCGTAGCCGCGATGATGCGCACGTCGACCGGGACAGTCTGCGTCGAGCCTACCGGGATCACCTCGCGCTCCTGAATGGCGCGCAGGAGCTTGACCTGCGTGGCGGCCGTCATCTCGCCGATCTCGTCGAGGAAGAAGGACCCCCCGCGTGCCGCCGCGAGCAGCCCTTCCTTGTCCTTCACGGCCCCGGTGAAGGCGCCCCGCAGGTGTCCGAAGAGCTCACTCTCCAGCAGGCTCTCGGGCAGGGCACCGCAGTTGATCGAGTAGAACGCCGCGTCGCTCCGACCGGAGAGCGAGTGGATATAACGCGCCACCACCTCCTTCCCAGTGCCGCTCTCCCCCGAGATGAGAATGGTTGATTCGGTCGGTGCTACGGTCTCGGCCAGAGAAAGCAGGTCCACGAAGTTCCGGCTCTTTCCGATCGGGCGCTCGTATCGGCGGCGGTCGCGCCTTCTGATCTCGCTCTTGAGAGCCCGGTTCTCGACCTTCAGCCGACGCAACTCGAGCGCCCGGCGGCAAATGGCGAGCAGCTCATCGTTCGCGAAGGGCTTCTGCAAGTAGTAGAACGCGCCTTCGTTCACCGCGCGCACGGCCGACTGGAGCGACGCCTGGGCGGTCATCAGGATCACCGACATCTCCGAGTCGGCCTCTCTTGCGCGCGACAGCACCTCGAGCCCCGTGACGCCCGGCATGCGGATATCGGACACGACGATGTCGGGCTGCTCCGAATCGATCAGCTCGAGCGCCTCTTTGCCGGTACTGGCGAGGGCGACGTCGTACCCTTCGCCCCGGAACAGGATCTCGAGCGAGTCCAGGATTCCGGTCTCGTCGTCGACGAGCAGCACCTTGCCGAGCGTGCTCATTCGCGCCTTGGACCGCGACGACGCTGCTCCCGCGGCAAATCGATCACGAACACCGCGCCCCCGTCTTCACCATTCTCGACCACGACGGTGCCGCTATGGGCTTCGATACTGCGGTGGACGATCGCGAGGCCGAGACCGCTCCCTCCCGCGCGCCTCGTGTAGAACGGGTCGAAGATGCGGCCGACGTCCTCGGGCGGGACTCCCGGTCCCGAATCGCGCACTGCGATACGAACGACGTCGGGGACCTCTACCCCGCCTCCCCCCGCCGACGACCGCACCGAGACCCGGACCTCCCCGTCGGGGCCCGAGAACTGAACGGCGTTGAGTACGAGGTTGAACACCGCGCGATGAAGCAGGCCTGGATCACCCCACACCGTCACTTCGTCGTCGGGAAAATCGAGCGCCACCGAGACCCCTTCCGACTTTTCCGGATTCTGGCTCATCAGGGTCGCGCAGTCGCGCACGAGGCCCGAGATGTCCACGATCTCCCGTTGCCCCGGGGTCAGGACGCTGAACTCGAGAAACTCCGAGAGCAGGCGGCTCAGCCGCGCCGACTCGTTCAGCACCAGGCGCACGAGGCTCTGGCGGTCGTCGGGCCCGAGGGTAGGCTTGGCGATCTGCTCCACCGCGCTGCGGATGGAGGCCAGCGGGTTCTTGATCTCGTGCGCCAGGGATGCCGAGAGCTCGGCGACGGCCTCGAGGCGTGCGGCCCTCCGGTTGAGCAACTCGATCCGCTCTGCTTCGCTCACGTCCTGGAGAAGAGCGGTCGCGGAGGGGGGTCCGCCGCCCTCCCGTTCGAGAACGGTCGTGCTGACAGCCAGCGCGATCTCCTCCCCGTTGCGGCGCGTCGTGGTTCGAAAGCGCGCGATCGGCGTCCCTTCGTCGATCGCGCGCCTCAGCACGCGACCGAGTCCAGGAGCGAGATCGTCCATGGCCTGCACGACCGGAGCGCCGACCCATTGTCTTGCTTCGAGCCCCAGCAGGCCCTCTGCCGCGGGGTTCAGGTAGGCCAGGCGACCCGCACTGTCGACGGTCAACACACCGGTAGAGATGCTGGCGAGGATGTCTCCCGTGTCGAGCCGCAGCTGGCGAAGCTCCGATTGCACGGCGCCCAGCGCGATCCCCGCACGGCGCAGCCTGTCACCCAGGAATCCGGTGAGCAGCGCGACGGTGGCGAAGAGGATGAGTTGATAGAGGACGTTGCCCGTGACGGCAGCCCCATGGAACCAGACGACGTCGGCGACATAGGCGATGCTCGCCAGGGCAGCCATGAACATCCCACCCCACAGGGGCAGGAGGAGCGCACCCTCGCTGATGACCAGAACGTAGAGGGGCGAGAAGCTGCTGTCCTGGCCGCCCGTGATGTGGACGATCCCGGTTACGAGGAGGACGTCCAGAACGACGTGCGCATAGAGGAAGAAGCTGCCGGGGCTGCCGGGGTCGCCGGCACGCAGGTGCGTGTACCAGAACGACGCGCCCGTGACCGTGGCCGCGCCGATGAACATGATCGTCGCGGGGAGCGTGACTTCGGGGACCACGTCGAACCACTGCGCCAGGACGGCGACGAACATCACCGACACGACGATCAGCCGGCCGACGTAGATCCACCGCAGAAGGTCGTCTCGACCGAAGGTGAGCCCGGCGGTGCTGAACTGCCTCAAAGTGGGCTCCTGTCTCGAAGACGAGGGCGCGAGAGGCGCTGCCACTGGTCGAAGGGTATCCTAACCGAACCTGTTGCATACTACAACGCGCACCATTCGCATTTTGCGACCAGGTGGCGGCCCCGCCCGGCGAGCCCGATGATTCCTGGAACACATCGAACCTACCCCAGGACTCCGATGCCGAACGGACTCGAAACCCTGCTCGCCGTGGCGCGCGGCGACCACCCCGCCGACCTCGTCCTCCGTTCCGGCCGTGTTCTCAACGTGTTCACGGGCGAGGTACAAGGTGCCGACGTAGCTGTGGCGGGGGCCTGGGTTGCCGGCGTCGGGCACGGATGGGAGGGGCGACGTACGCTCGACCTGGACGGGCGTTTCGTGCTTCCCGGGTTCATCGACGCCCACGTACATCTTGAGTCCAGTCTGGTCACGCCCGCGGAGTTTGCGCGTGCAGTCTTGCCACGCGGCACCACAACCGTGGTCTCCGACCCCCACGAGATCGCCAACGTCCACGGGACCGAGGGGATCCGCTACATGCTGGAGGCGAGCGAAGGCTTGCCCCTCACCGTCTTCGTGATGGCCAGCTCATGCGTCCCCGCGACGGAGATGGGCACAGCCGGAGCAAGACTGGGAGTAGAGGAGCTGACGGAGCTGGTGCCGCATCCCCGGGTCCTGGGTCTGGCCGAAGTGATGAACTTCCCCGGTGTGATCCACGGAGATCCGGAGGTCCTGCGGAAGCTCGAACGGTTCCGCGGACGCCCCGTGGACGGTCACGCACCGGGGGTGTCGGGCCAGGAGCTGGACGCATACGTAGCGGGTGGCCCCGGCTCCGATCACGAGTCGACCAGCGCTTCGGAGGCGCTCGAAAAGCTGCGACGAGGCATGTTCCTGTTCGTCCGGGAGGCGACCACCGCCCGCAACCTCGATGACCTGCTGCCCGTGCTCACGCCCGCGAATCTCAGGCGCACGGCCCTCTGCACTGATGACCGGCAGCCTGCCGATCTCCTCGACGAGGGTGGTATCGATTCGATGCTCCGACGCGTAATCTCGGCGGGCATCCCCGTGGTCGAGGCGGTGCGCATGGCCACCCTCAACCCCTCCGAATACTTCGGACTACACGACCGCGGCGCCATAGCCCCGGGACGCCGCGCGGACCTGGTCGTCGCGGAAGACCTCGACGGCCTCGAGATCACCGAGGTCTACGCCGCCGGACGGCGGGTGGCGCGCAGCGGTCGATCCCTCTCCTGGGACGCGCCCACGGTCAGCCCTCCGACGCCCGTGATGCGGGTCGAGCCGCACGCGCTGGATCTGACGATCCCTGCGCAACGGGGGCGGATACGGGTCATCGAGGTGGTCGAGGACCAGATCGTGACGCGGGCCGGCGTCGCCGAGCCCTCCGTGCTGGACGGCCAAGTAGTTGCCGACGTCGAACGTGACCTGCTCAAGATCGCCGTCGCAGAGCGACATTCGGGCAGTGGACGTGTCGGCTTGGGGCTGGTTCGGGGCATGGGCCTCCGCAAAGGCGCCATCGCCGGGACCGTGGCTCATGACCACCACAACCTCATCGCGGTCGGAGCGGACGACGCATCCATCCGGCGTGCGATGATGCGAGTGGTCGAGATGCAGGGAGGCTTCGCAGTGGACGACGGCGTCTCGGTTCGCGCCTCCTTGCCACTGCCCGTCGGGGGCCTGATGTCGGAGGAGTCCATCGAGACCGTACGATCGGGCCTGGACGAAGTGGTAGCCCGGGCGCGGGAGCTGGGGTCGCCGCTCCACGACCCGTTCATGGCGATGTCCTTCTTGGGGCTGGAGGTTGTCCCCAGCCTCAAGATCACGGACCATGGGCTCGTGGACGTGGAGCGCTTCCAACCGGTGGACCTGTGGATCTGACGATCCCGCTCACCGTACCGCCTTAGGAGAGGGTCGCAGGTGCGGTCGCTGGCCGGCTGCGCCCGCCTGTCGAGGCGCGCCGGGGGCTATCTCGTGCCGGGAAGCTGGATGACCTGACCGGCGTAGATACGGCTGGTGCGCAGACCGTTCTCGGCCTTGAGATCCTCGACTGTCGTCCCGACCCGCCGCGCGATCGTCCAAAGCGAGTCCCCACGCCGGACCCGATACTCGGCGGCCCGGCGCGCGTCGGAGGATCGCTGCCGGGCCAGGAGACGCTCCACATAGACTCCGTACTGCCTGGGGTAGACGGCGATGTGGTAATGAGCGGGAGCGCGCTCGCGGGTCGCCTCGAGGAGGCCTTCCCGCTCGAGTGAGAGAAGCACCTCCTCGAGCCAGCTCCTGCAGGACCTGCTGCCGCTGCGGCGGACGTCGAGGGCCATGCCCGTGGGGTGGACCGAACGGTCCGAGGCGTTCCTCGGCTGACGACTCACAGGCCGTGTGAGGCTCGTGATCACGAGCTTTTCTCCGCACGCCGCGCGGTATTGTGCGGCGAGGCGCCTCGCGAAAAGGGCGACCTCTGGCCGGGCGTAGGGAAACGACACCGCGTGGAGCTCGTAGTCTCGACTCGGGCGCACCCGCAAAAGGTATCCTCCCTCGACGAAGCGCTGGACCTGACTGGCCGTCCTCAGGTAGGTGAAGTCGTGCTGATGTGCTGCGCGGTTCTGTCGATCCAGCGACGCCCGCGACCCCCCGAGGCTCTGCCCGGCCACCGGCATCGCGAGCAGGGCGAGGCCGAACAGCGCAGCCGAGACCGTCCGGACGCGCGTTCTCAAGCAGGGACTCCTGACCGTTCCGTCCCCCATCCGTCCCTCACGAATGATCCCTCCCGGTGAATCGCAGCCTGTGGACCGGGGCGACACGAATATTTATAAACATGTGTTTACATCCGCACAAGTTTCCCTCACTAGCAGCGGCGACCGCTCACTTCAAATCTGCGACGCCCACCCGCCCGCCGCGGCGTCGAAGCGCGAAGCGACGGAGTCCCAGTTCACGACACTCCACCAGGCAGCCAGATAGTCGGGGCGCCGGTTCTGGTAGTGCAGGTAGTAGGCGTGCTCCCAGACGTCGACACCGAGGATCGGCGTGTGACCGGTCATCAACGGGCTGTCCTGGTTGGCGGTGCCGAAGACCTCGAGATCGCCAAAAGCCGAAACGCAGAGCCAACCCCACCCGGACCCGAACTGACCGCCGGCCGCGGCGTTCAGCTTCTGTTTGAGCCCTTCGACTGATCCGAAGGCGCCGTCGATCGTCGTCGCCAACGCGCCGGACGGAGCGCTCGAGCCGCCGGGTCTCATCACGTCCCAGAAGAGCCGGTGGTTGAAGAAACCTCCTCCGTTGTTTCGAACCGCCGTGCGGACGCTTTCCGGTAAGGACTGGATTCCTCGCAGCAACTGCTCGGCAGAGTAGCTGTGAAAGCTCGGCTGCCCTTCGAGCGCGGCGTTCAGCTTGTTTGTATACCCCTGATGGTGCTTGGAGTGGTGGATCTGCATGGTGCGCGCGTCGATGTGCGGCTCGAGCGCATCGTAGTCGTAACCCACTTCCGGCAGCTCGAACGGAAATGCCATGGCCGCTCTCCTAGGGTTGAGGTTTCGCTTCGAATCCAGTCCACATCGTCCACCCCGGCGGCCGGCCGCTGTTCCGCGGCGACGTGTCTTGCAAACGACACCTGGTGAGTTGGCGGACAGCGTATCATCGGTGGCAGCGGAAGCGCGGCTTTGCCAAACTGTATGGACCCGAGACGAGCCGCCGATACGAGTGCAGCCACGACCGTGAAGAGGAGCCGAGACGACATCGGAGAGGCACCACCGGCCGCGCCTCAGCGGATCTTGCTGGTGGACTGCGACATGTTCTTCGTACAGGTCGCGCGCCTGGAGGACCCCGGGGGCGTGGGACGCGAGCCCCTGCTCATCGTCGGGGGCTCAGCCGACGGCCGCGGCGTCGTAACGTCGGCGTCGTACGAGGCGCGACGGTTCGGCGTGCACTCGGCCATGCCCACCGCCGAAGCCCTCCGCCTCTGTCCGGACGCGGTGGTCGTTCCGGTGCCACGTGCCGCTTGTGTCCGCTGCAGCCGTGAAGTGAAGGACGTACTGAAGGGGCTCGCGCCGCTCGTCCAAGCGGCGTCGATAGACGAGTTCTACGTCGACCTCGGGGGAACCGAGCGGCTTCTGGCGCCGGAGACGCTCCACGAGACGGCGAAGCGCATTCGCGAGACCGTCCTGGAGGAGAGCTCGGTATCGGTCTCGATCGGAGGCGGAACGACGCGGCTCATCGCCAAGCTGGCCGTCCGCGTCGCCAAGCCGGCGGGAGTGCATATCGTGCCCCCCGGCGAAGAGCGGGTCTTCATGCGCGGACTCGACCTCGCCGACATACCCGGCGTCGGCCCGTCTTTGGAGGCGAAGTTGCGCTCACGCGGGCTCGTGCGCGTCGCGGATGCTCTCGCCGTGGAAGAGCCGTGGCTGGTACGCTGGCTGGGCGAGGAGCGAGGGCGCTGGCTCCACGACCGGATCCGCGGAATCGACGCCTCGCACGTCAGCGGCGGCGAGCATCGCAAGTCCGTCAGCTCCGAACGTACGTTCGCTACCGACCTGCGCAGGCATGCCGATCTCGAGCGCGAGCTTCTGCGCCTCGCGCGCACCACCGCGGCCCAGCTCCGGCAGGAGGGTCTTCGCACCCGCACCGTCACCGTCAAGCTGCGCGACGCGGACTTCACGACCCGTCAAACCAGTCGAACGTTGCCCGATCCGGTCGAGTCGGACGCGGCCGTGTTCGCCCAGGCTCGCACGCTGCTCCTCCTGTTGAGGAAGCGCCGCAACTCCCCCGTGCGCTTACTCGGCGTGGCGCTGTCGGGTCTTGTGGGTCGCGACGTCCCCCGCCAGCTGGAGCTCCTTCCGGAGGGGGGAATCGAGTCCGAGCGTGACCGGAGCCTGTCTCGGATGACCGACGAGCTCCGCACCCGCTACGGCAAGGAGGGTCTAGTGCCTGCGCGGCTGCTGGAGCGCTCGCAGCGCGCCAAAGACACAGAAACGTGACAGAGCGGCCCCTTCTCCTTCTCGCCTCGCCATCATATCTTTTCATCCGTATCAATGGATGAACTACAACGAGCTCCAGTGCGTCAGCGGCTCACGACGCTGGGCGACCCCACGCGCGGAAGGATTCTCGCGCTGCTCGACGAGCACGAGCTGGCGGTCTCAGAGCTACAGCGTGTGCTCAAGCTCCCTCAGTCCACGGTGAGCCGCCACCTGCGCATCCTGGCCGACGAGGGTTGGCTTTGCGCGCGCGCTCGTGGGGCGAGCCGCCGTTACCGGTCCAGCGAAAGCCTGCCGCGAGAGGCCCGCAGGCTCTGGGAGCTGGTGCGGACCGAATTGGCGAAGACCCGAGCGATCTCCGAAGACCGGGAGCGGCTCGTCGCAGTGCTCGCCGAGCGCGTCGAGCGCTCGCGCGCCTTCTTCACGGAGTCGGCGGGAAGCTGTCCCAACCGTAGTTGAAGGTTCCTGATAGGGGAGAAAGAAAAGTGGTGGCTCCGGGGGTCCCGGGCCGATAGGCTCGGGTAGGCAAAAACCCCAACACGGAGCCACCACGATGAAGAGAACGTACGAGGTAAGGGATCGGGCGGACAAGCGCGCGATCAGGGAGTTCCTGAAGCGGGAGGGGCAGTTTCTGCTTCCGATGCTTGAGTTCGTGGAGCAGACGGAGGTCGTGATCGACGAAGTCATCCAGGTGATGGGACGAGCGACGATCGAAGCGGTGCTGGAGATGAGCGCCGAGGGTGTGGCAGGCGTGAAGCAGGCAGGTCGGTCACGAGCGGAAGACGACACGGTGTGGTATGGCCGGCAGGGTGGTGTGGTTTACCTGTCGGACCGGAAGGTGCGTGTGGAGCGGCCACGGCTCAGGCGCCGGGGCGCCGGGGAGGGTGGCGAGGTCGAGGTGCCGGCGTACGCAGCGATGCGGAGACCGGGCGCTGTGGCGGATCGGATGCTCGAGGTCCTGATGGCGGGGGTGAGCACGCGCAAGTACGGCCGTGTGATCGGTGAGATGGCCGACACGGTCGGGGTGAGCAAGTCGGCGGTGAGCCGTGAGACGGTCGAGGCCTAGGAGCGCGTGCTGAAGGAGCTGATGGAGCGCCGGCTGGATGCGTGGGACCTGCTGGTGATCTACCTGGACGGGATCCAGATGGGCTCGCACCACGTGCTTGCTGCGGTAGGCGTGGACTCAGACGGAAAGAAGCACGTGCTGGGCGTGAGGGAAGGAGCGAGTGAGAACGCCGAGGTGACCAGCGCGCTCCTAGAGGATCTGGTCGAGCGCGGCCTGGACCCGGGCAGGCGGCGGCTGTTCGTGATCGATGGCTCGAAAGCGCTCAGGAAGGCGATCGAGAAGGTGTTCGGCCAACGTCACCCCATCCAGCGCTGCCGCAACCACAAGCTCCGCAACGTGCTGGGTCATCTGCCGAAGGATCAGCATCCTCAGGTGAAGGCGGCGTTCCGGGCGGCGATGAAGCTGGACGCGAAGCAGGGCGAGCAGAAGCTCGAGCAGCTCGCCCGATGGCTCGAGCGCGACCACCCCTCGGCCTCGGCTAGCCTACGCGAAGGCCTCAGCGAGATGTTCACGATCAACCGGCTCGGCCTCCCGCCGCGGCTGAGGAAGTGCCTGGGCTCGACCAACCTGATCGACAGCACCCACTCGGGCGTAAGACAGAAGACCCGCAGGGTGACCAACTGGAAGAACGGAGCGATGGCCTTGCGCTGGGCTGCGGCCTCGTTCGTGGAGACCGAGAAGAGCTACCGGAGGATCATCGGCTACGACCAGCTCTGGATGCTCAGGGCCCACCTCGACGACCATGAACCGGTTGCCGAAATGAGAAAGGCAGGCTAACAAGGAGACTCTCCGGAGCCACCACCTTCAACTGTCAGCGGGACACCATCGGCGTCGGGGTCTTCGTGCCCACCACGACGTTGGGGGAAGGGGCCGGATCGGCCGAGAGAGTGCGGACCTCAACACGGAAGCGCGATCCAGTGTCACCATGAGTGTGCCCGCTGGCTTGAGCGACGCAGAGCTCGTGCACCGAGCTCGGAGGGGCGACGAAGACGCTTGCGGAGTTCTCGTGGAGCGTTACATGCGTGCGGCCTACGCAGTTGCCCTGTCTGTCACCGGCCGACACGAGGACGCGGAAGACGCAGCTCAGGATTCGTTCTTGGTCGCGCTCAAGCGTCTGGAGGAGTGCCGGAGTCCGGAAAAGTTCGGCGGATGGCTCATGACCATCGTCCGCAACCGCTCTCGGAACCTCGTGCGGCGTGAATCGCTCCGCGAGACGGCGGCTGTACCGGAGACGGCGGCCTCAAGGGGGCCGGACCCGTATCGGACGACGGAGCAACAGGAGCTGCGTGGGAGGTTGGACCAAGCCATGCGCCCGCTACCGCAGGTGCAGCGGGAGATCGTGCTCCTACACGACCTGGAAGGATGGAAGCACCGCGAGATTGCACAGCGGCTCGGGATTCCCTCGGGCACGGTGAGGTCACACCTGCATTTCGCCCGGAAGGCCCTGCGGGAGTCGCTTGGCACGGTGACGGAGCTCGGAAGGGAAGGGTTGAACGGAGATGCTCGCAAAGCACCAAAGGTTCGCTGACGGCCAGGGAGGCCCCCCCGACGCGCCCCGGATGAGGAGAGCGCTCGAAGCCCTAGATCCGTCGACGGTGGAGCCTTCCTACTGGTTCCTGTTCCACCGGGGAGTCATGACGTCGCTGGCGGGTGAGCTGGAACGCCGGAGTCGGCTTGCCGCTCTCACCGTGAGTGACGTGCTGGTCTCTTGGTCGCGAACGCTGGTACCGGCGGCGATGCTCGCGGCAGCCGTCGCCGCGTTCCTCCTCCTGGGACCCTTCGGTGGGTCGCCGCTGCCCGTTGGCGTGGACGAGCTTCTGGCAGACGGGATCGGCGTGCCCGCGCCGATCACGACCGAGGGCGGTGATGGGGTCGTGTCGTTCGCAGCGGAGAGCTTTTAGATGGAGCGCGCGCGCAGGACACGTCTCGCCACGTTGGGGATCCTGGCGTTGGTTTTCGCGGCCGGAGCGCTCACGGGCCTTGCCTCGCAGCGCTCGGTTGCGACACCCACTGCGGAGACCGAGCCTCGAGCGGAGGAGCGTGAGGGCAGAAGCTCGCGCCGCGACGATGGAGGGCGTCGCCCCGCGGTTTACGAGGACGAGCGCCTCGGCCTGTCGTCGGAGCAGCTGGCTACGGCCGACTCGATCCTCGGCGCCTCCCGAGAGCGATACCGAACCCTCTACGCCAAGGTCGAGGAGACACGTGACGAGTTCGAACGGGAGAGGGCGGCCCTGGTTACGGGGACGCGTGGCGAGCTGAAGGCCCTCATGACGCCCGAGCAAGCCGCGTTGTACGACGAGCTGCTCGCCAAGTTCGACCGGCGGCGTGCCGAACGCAAGAGGAAGCGAGGGTCCGAGGGCCAGGGCAACTGACCGTGCAGTCCCTGGGGACGTGATCCGGCCCGGAGCTTCCGTCCTGTCCGGAACGAAGCCCTTGTGTCTTTCCGGGAGGCGACGGGCGCCGGTGCCCATGGGGCGACGATGCCACGGCTTTCTCGCGGGACTCGCCATCGCGAGGCGGCCGTGAAGCCCGCGGACGTGCCCCCCATCGACGCGACGGCAATCCCCGTCATCCGAACGGAGGGCATCGAGAAGGACTACGTCCTCGGTGCCGAGACCGTCCACGCTGTGCGCGGCGTCGATCTCGTGATCGAGCGCGGCGAGTTCGTCGCCGTGATGGGTCCATCGGGCAGCGGCAAGAGCACTTTCATGAACGTTCTCGGGTGCCTCGACACGCCTACCGCGGGAAGGTATTGGCTCAACGGCCAGCTCGTGAGCGAGCTCACCGACGATCAACTCGCCCGGGTCCGGAATCAGCTCATCGGCTTCGTCTTCCAGACCTTCAACCTCCTTCCGCGGGCTACGTCACTCCACAACGTCGAGTTACCGCTCATCTATGCGGGTGCCGGGGCAAAGGAGCGGAGGCGCCGCGCCGCCGAAAAGCTCGAGCTGGTAGGACTCGGGGACCGCATGGACCACAAGCCCCCCGAACTCTCAGGAGGGCAACGACAGCGGGTGGCCATCGCACGAGCGCTCGTCAACGAGCCAGCTCTCCTCCTGGCGGACGAGCCCACCGGCAACCTCGACTCCGCGACCAGCGGGGAGATCATGGAAATTTTGAAACAGCTCAACGCCGAAGCGCAGACGATTGTCCTGGTGACGCACGAACGCGACCTCGCAGGTTACGCCAACCGCCAAGTGCACCTGCTGGACGGCGTCGTCGAAAAGGATTTCCGGAAGGAACCCGTGGAGGCTGAGCGATGAAGGGGAGGACGCCGCGCGTGAGCGTGGGGCTGTGCCTGGTAGCCGTGACCGCCTGGGGCTGCGGAATCGGGGAGGCGGAAGAAGCCTCCAGCATCCAGGCGGTGCCCGTGGTGCGCGGTAACTTGCGCATCGTCGCGGAAGCGACGGGGTCCGTCGAGCCCGTGCGCAGGGTCGAAGTGAAGTCCAAGGCGTCAGGGGAGATCTTGCGCCTGCACGCCGACGTGGGCGACGCGGTGGAGCCGGGGGCCGTGCTCGCCGAGGTAGACCCGCGAGACGTGCGGAACCGCTATGACCAAGCCGCCGCCGACCTGGTCGTCGCCCAGGCTCGCGCGGACATCGCCGATTCGCAGCTCGCGAGATCAGAGGAGCTGCACGCGGCGGGGGTGATCACCGACCAGGAACTCGAAAACGCGAAGCTCGACCAATCGAACGCGCGCGCGAACCTCATCAAAGCTCAGGTCGACGAAGAGCTGGCCGAGCTGCAGCTCGGTGACGTCACGATCCGTGCACCGATCGCGGGCACGATTTTGGAGAAGAACGTCGAGGAGGGGACCGTCATCCAGTCCGCGTCCCAAAACGTGAGCGGAGGCTCGGTGCTGTTCACGATGGCGGCCCTGGAGTCGATGCAGGTCCGGACCTTGGTCGACGAGACGGACATGGGCGAGATCCGGCCTGGAATGGAAGCGACGGTCACGGCCGAGGCCTTCCGGGATCGCACTTTCCGGGGATCGGTGCTCAAGATCGAGCCGCAGGCCGTCGTGGAGCAGAACGTCACCATGTTCCCGGTGATCATCACCCTCGACAACCAGTTCGGGCTGCTCAAGCCGGGGATGAACGCCGAGGTGGAGATGCTCATCGACGAGGCGTTCGACGTGCTGGTGGTGCCGAACAACGCTTTGGTGACACCAAGCGACGTCGGCCCGGCCATGCTGGCCCTCGGACTCGATCCCGAGTCGATGGACCTGAGCCAGCTCATGCGGCCGGAAGGGGTCGGGGGTCGGGGTCCTCGGCGCGCCGGCCGTGGTGCCGGCCGGGGCGGAGCGAGCGAAGGTGGCGCGCCGGGCGGTCTAGAGCCGATCGCGGGCCTGGAGGTGGAAGACCGACGGGTCGCCGCGCCCGACCTCGCTGAGCTCAGGGCCGGGGCACAGAGAGGTGAGATCTCGCGGGACTCCTTGCGAGCGTCGAGGCAGGCCGAGGCACGCGCGAGCGGAGCGTTGAACCCGGGACGCGGAGGCGGAGACTTCGAAGCAGCGCGTGCCCTCGGGGAGTCGGCGGAAGCGCTCGGTATGCCACGCCGCCAGACCCGCAATGCGGTCGTCTTCGTCATCGACTCCCTGGGTGTCCCACATCCGCGACTGATTCAGATCGGGCTCAACGACTGGGACGTCACGCAGGTCGTTTCCGGGGTCGAGGAGGGAACGGCTCTCGCCTTGATCGGCGCGGCGCAGCTGCAGGCGCAGCAGGATGAATTCCTCAACCGCATCCGCGGCGGGTTCGGGAGTGGATTCGGCGGTGGCGTGCGGGTCCGTGGACGCTGAGCGAGCGTAGAGGTCTCCGTGCTCATCAAGGAGATCGTGTTCGTGGCGCTCGCGGCGATTCGTGCGAACGCCATGCGATCGTTCCTGACGACTCTCGGCATCATCATCGGGGTCGCGGCCGTCATTGCGATGGTCTCGATCGGCGAAGGTGCGCAGGGCCAGGTCGAAGCACAGATCCAGCGGATCGGGACGAACGTCCTGACCATCCGTCCGGGGCAGTCCTTGTTCAGGGGGGTTTCTCGAGAGTCCGGCGTGCGTCTGACGCTGGAGGACGCGGAGGCGCTCCGGGCCGGGTCCGGCGGGCTCATCACCATCGCGCCGGAGGTGGGCTCACGGCAGCAGGTGACGTACCTGCGGCGGAACACCAACAGTCAGATTCAAGGAACGTGGCCCGAGTACTTCGGCATCTATGACCATCACTTGGTGGCGGGTCGCTTCTTCGACGAGGGCGAGGTTCGGGGCCGCAGGCGCGTGGCCGTGCTCGGGTACCTGATGCCGGAGAAGCTGGGGACGCCTCCCTGGCTCCTCATCGGAAAGACGATCCAGGTCGGAGGTCAGCCCTTCGAGGTCGTCGGAGTCCTCGAGGAGAAGGGCGACGCCGCCTTCGTCAGGCCGGACGAGCAGGTCTTCATCCCTGTCACTACGGCCATATACCGTGTGTTCGGCGGTCGCGAGCAGCTGAACTCGATCTACGCGGCGGCACGCACTCCCACCGATCTCGACCTCGCGTACGGAGAGATTGATCGGATCCTAAGGCGAGAGCATCGCATCCAGCCGGGCACGGAAGTGGACTTCTCCATCCGCAACGCCGCAGATCTGCTCACGACGTTCAACGAGACCACGCGTACGTTCACGATGCTTCTCGCCAGTATCGCGGGCGTGAGTCTGCTGGTGGGCGGCATCGGAATCATGAACATCATGCTCGTGAGCGTCACGGAGCGGACGCGCGAAATCGGCGTGCGGAAGGCACTCGGCGCGACTCGGAGGGCGATTCTCTTCCAGTTTCTGGTGGAGGCCCTCGTCCTTTGCACCCTTGGGGGTCTCCTGGGGGTCGCGGTGGGGGTTGGGAGCGCGACCGCCATCACGCGTATCGCTTCTTGGGAGACCGCGATCTCGTACGAGATCGTGGTGGCCGCGATCGTCTTCTCGGCCGCGATCGGCCTGTTCTTCGGCATCTGGCCCGCTCAGCGCGCGGCCCGCCTGGACCCCATCGACGCGCTGCGTTACGAATAGGCTGCCGTAGTCCACGTCGTCGCCACGGAATCGGCCGGGGAAGGCAGCTCCACATCAGTCGTGGAACGCCAGCTGGGTGCGACGACCGCCCCGCACGATCGTAAGCGTGCGGAAGGTCGAGCGAGGTGACAGCGAGCCGGCGAGGGCCAGGCGCAGCTCCTCGACGTTGGCAACGGGCTGCTCTCCGATCTGGACGATCACGTCTCCCCCTTTGAGCCGGGCATCCGCCGCCGGCGTTTCGGGTGCGACCTCCACGACCAGGACGCCCCGTTCGACGCCGAAGTATGCGCCCAGCTCCGGGCTGAGGTCCGCGAGGCGCGCTCCCGCGATCACAAGAAGTCGCAGAGCTCGAGCTCCGTGGGTCACGCGGTCCCCTCGGATTCGAGCCTTCCATGCTCGTGAGACGAGCATCAGAACCAGTTCTCGGTGCTACCGGCGGAGATCCGGTGAAGCACTGCCTGGCGCTCCGCCAGCGCGCTCGCGAGCACCCCGTTCAGGAAGGGGTCCGTCGGCGCCTGACGAACCGCGGCGCGGCTGGCGAGGACGATTCCCTCGAGCGCCGCATAACGACGTTCGGCGCTCATTGCTTCCTCGACGCCGCTCTGCGCGGCGAGCCTTCGATAGCGCACGAGGGCATCCATGTAATGCCGTTCAGTCTCGAGGACGAGGTCGGCCGCGTCGTCCGGCGACGTCGCCCGCGCGGCAGCGTCTGTGAAGGCCGTCGCGAGGTCCGCAGCGTCCGCCCGAAGGGTCCGGCCCGCGAGCCCTGCCCCGACCGCCGCCCCCGCGACGAAGAGGAGGATCGCGGCCGCAGTGCGCATCCAGGACGGTGTCGTTGCCAGGCCGCCCAGGATCGTGCGCCGACGAACCAGCCCTTCGCTGACCATGCGAGCCTCCAAAGCTGCCCAGTCTCCCAGCGGGGGGCGCAGGTCGGGCAGACGAGCCAGGGACTCCGTTTGTGCCTTGAGCGCCCTCAGCTCGTTTCGGCACGTGGAGCAGCGCTCGAGGTGGCGAGTCTCTTCCTGCGTGCCGGATTCGTCGACGTGACGGGCGATATCTTGTTCGGTCAGATGCTCCATGCTTCGGCTCCGTGCTCGACTCCCGCACCTTCGAGAGTGCTCAGCATGTCGCGCATCTTCGCGCGAGCTTTGAAAAGTTGTGACTTCGAGGTGCCCGATGTGATCCCCAGCACCTCGCCGATCTCCGCGTGCGTATACGCCTCCACGTCGTGGAGGATGAGCACGCGGCGCATCCCTTCGGGGAGGCGGTCCAGTGCGCATTCCAGCCTCCGCTGTAGCAGTGCGTCCTGGCGCGCTGGAGCGACCGGTACATGGTCCGGGATGGGGGCCTCGCGCTTCCGCCGTGCTTCGGCCTTACGGACGGCTTGCAGAGCCGAGTTGACGGCGATGCGATGCAGCCATGTGGAAAAGCGTGAGTCACCACGGAAGGTCGGGAGGGCGCGGATCGCCCTTATCCAGGCCTCTTGCGCGAAGTCCTGGGCCAGGTCGTCGTCCCCGGCGATACGGCGCACGACGGCGTAGACTCTCGGCGCGTAGCGCTCGTAGAGCGAGCGCACGGCTGATCCGTCGCCGAGGCAGGCCAGACGTATGATCTCGGCTTCGCTCATGCTCGCGGGTAGACGGGAATCCCATGATCGCCGATCGGCGCCCCTACGTTCCCGGGATTGGACGCGCATTGCATCGTCGTCGGTTGCCCGGGTGCGGCCGAGGCCTACACACAGGTGGAACCCGGTCTGGCCATCCGTGTGCCTGACCTGGCTTGACCGCGAAGCAGGAGCCCTGCTAGCCTGCCGATCCTCACCGGTCGTCGAGTCCGGTGACTGCAGCGCTGGTGAGGTCGGGCGAAACGAGAGTCCGTGCGCGCCCCCCGGGTGCGGAGTCAAGGAGTCCGATCGCGATGGGAAGCATCTGGATCATCGCTTGGGTAGCGGCGTGCGTGATCGCGGGCGTGGCTTGGGTCCGGGTGCGACTGGAGCTCGGCCGCCGCCTTCGAAGGGACGCCGCGCTCACGGACGCGGACGTGCGGGCAATCATCGAGACGGGTGTGCTCGCGCCGGAGGACGAGCCCCTGGACATCTCTCGTGTCGAGGAGGAGGAGCGGCGCTTCTGGGAACAGGAGTGGGACGAGGTCGAGGAGTGGTGAAGGGCGTCAGAGACCGAAGCGGTACGAGACGCCGGGGAGCGGAACGAGGCGCCGATTGAGCGGAGTCGTGTCCGTTGGGTCACCGCGCCTGATCCAGAGACCGCGGTTCACGTTCATTTCGAAGTCGATGTAGTGATTGCCTCCCGCGTTCCAGTCGAAGCCGATAGGGAATCGTGCGACCACCGCTGCTCCGGACCTTTCCCCGGGCCGGGGCCACGAGATGATCGCCCAGAGACCGGCGCCCAGCACCGGCTTCATCGCTGACACGCCCAGGTACTCCTTCAAGACGACCGACAGGCTGAGGTCACGCAACGACCAAGTCCCGGCCGACAGCTCCAGCGCATGGCCCGATTCGACGAACTCGAGCGAGATGCCCAGGAACGATGTGCCGCCCATCGTGATGCCGAATCGGACGTCCGTTTCCTCCTGCGCATGCAGCGGAACGTGGAGCGTGGCCGTGGCCAATAACGGGCACAGGGTGGCCACCGCAGTGAACGGCGCGATGCGCCGAGCCCTTCGCCGGGTGGCCATCAGCGCGCCGCGGGCCAGCCGATGGTGAGCCCCACGTGGAGGGTGCGGCCTGGTCCCGGCTCGTAGTACCGGCCACCGAACGCGTTCACCACCACCGAGGTCACGTAACTCTCATCGAGGGCGTTGCTCACGCCCAAGAACGGTGCTGCGTCGAGCCCGCCGACCGCGAGCGTCCGGAGTCCCGCTCGTAGATCGACGATCTCGTAGGAGGGCGCGTGCGCCTGCCCGTCATCCGTCACCGGGACCCGGTCGACGAACTCGAGCTCGACGTCCGCGAACCAGGGCCCGCTGCCGAGGTGCGCGAGGAGCTCGAAGTTGTGCGGTGAGAGGCCCGGCACCTGATTGCCCGAGTAGTCCTCTCCGTCGACCATGAAGGCGTCGAAGCGTGCATCGACATAGCTGTACGTCGCCTCCATGATCGCTTCCCGAGCGAGGGCGGCCCTGAGCGCGACCTCCACTCCCGTGCGGGTCTTCGATCCCGCGTTGCGGAAGAAAGTCCGCCCAGCCGCATCGGGCACCTCGAAAGGCACGAGCTCGTCCTCGAGCCCGGTCCGGTAGACCGTGAGCTCGTACGCGACCCTATCACCAGCGGTGCCGCGCAGCCCGGCTTCCCAGGTGAGGCCGCGCTGAGGGTCGAGCTCCGGGTTGAAGCCGCCGGCGCCCTGGGGCCGGTTCACGAGCTCCGTGGTGGTCGGCGTCTCCAGCGACGACGCGACGCTGCCGAACAGTCCGAGCTCCGGTGTCAGCTCGATGAAAACGCCACCGGAGGGGCTCCAGGACTTCATGGTGCGACTTCCGGAGTCGTCGGGATCTCCGTCTGCAGTGAAGTGATCGGTGGCCTCGAAGCTGAACCGGTCGAAGCGCACGGCGCCGCTCAGCTGGAGCCGAGGCGTGGGGGCGAAGCTCGCCTGCAGAAAAGCGCCCGTCGCCAGCACGTCCTCGTGCTGGTCGAGCGTGAGAGCCCCGTCGGTCCCTCCGTCGTTGTCGAAGTTCCTTCGGTCGTCGCTTTGCAGCTCGAGCTCCGCGCCGAGGCTCCATGTGATCGCCTGGCTTCCGAGCCCGTCACTGTCGGCGAACATAATTCTCGCTCCCCCCGCCGCTCGCTTGAGATCGATGACCGAGGGGGGAATCGGGTTCCGGACATCACGGCTTATGCCCCAGGCGGCGAAGTCCGCATCCACGCTTCCCACGGCCCCGGCCCAGCGGCCCCCCATCTGGGCCTGTGAGACCGTCTTCCCCGTACCCTGGGCCACGTTGAAGCCGAACGCGATCGGACCTCGTTCGTCGAGCAACGACTCCGAGAGCGACCCCGGGTTCTCGGCGTCGAGATCCACGCCGTTCAGCGTGATCGTGAGGCGCCCGTTCCCCAGCGGTCGTTCCAAACGCCCGTTCACGTTCCAGCGCCTCGCTGCGCCGTACGTTCCGGTGCCGTCGGAAAGCTCCCGGAATCCATCGTATTCTAATCGACCGAGGCTCAGGAGGTATCCGGTCCCAGACACCGTCCCGCTCGCGAGGGTGTGTAGGTTCACTAGCCCATCGCCTCCGGCCGTCGCCCGGAGCTCGTGGCGATACGGACCGCTCGCCGGTGGGCGGGATTCGAAGGTCAACACGCCCCCGGCGGCGTTCCCGTAGAGCGCGGAGCCGGGTCCCCGGAGCACTTCGACGCGGCCCACCGAGCCCAGGTCCACGTGATCGAGCGCGGTTTGACCGTCTGCGAACGTTGCCGGAACGCCATCGACGAGCACCTTCACTCCGCGCACGCCGAACTGGGCGCGCGAGCCGAAGCCGCGGATCGAGAGGCGCTCGCCCACGGCGAAGTTGAAGCGGTTTTGCACCTGCACCCCGGGGAGGGCGTCGAGCGCCTCCTCAAGAAACGCACCCGTCTTCCCGAGCCTGAGGGACGCCTCGGCCGCGGTGGCGACAGGCTGATGCTCTCGTCCCGTGGCCACGGTGCCGCGGAGTACGGTGACGGTCAGGGGGGCGATCGGGGTCACGCGCACCGAGTCGGGCCGATCCGGTGGCTCCTGCGCCCTCGCCGTCAGGGTTCCCGCAGTGGTCAGGAACACGAGAAGCGGCGCGGCCAACTTCGTCATCCGCTGCGAGCCCACCGAGAGATGCCACCGAGTGGCGCGTTTTGGTCCGACTCTGCGCGCATTCCTCTACCTCCTTCCGACTCGATCAATGGTCCGCTCCGGTAGGTAGCGGACATCTGCGACGCATCCCTTCGCGGGCGACTCCCCGAGGGGAGGCTGAAGCTTGGCGGTCACCGGCGGCTACGGGAAGGGCCGTTCCCTGCCCGCAACGGTCCACCAGGCGTTGACCGCCCGCCACGCCCGCCTACCTTCGGGGGCCATGCTCGACCAATCCTTCGATGCCGAGACGTTCCGAGCCCGTCGCGAGCGGGTCTTCGAGGCGATCGACTCCTCGGTCATGGTACTTCCGGGCGCAAGCGTGCGATACGCCTCGCGCGACACCGAGTACCGGTTCCGGCCCGACTCCGAACTGTACTACGTCACGGGCGTTCTGGAACCCGACGCCGTGGCCGTGCTACGGGGACACGCGGAGGAGCAGCGCTTCGTGTTGTTCGTCAGGGAGCGTGCCGCCGACGCCGAGCTGTGGAGCGGACCTCGTGTCGGCCCGGGCGACGCAGTCGTCCGCTACGACGCCGACGCCGCCTACTCGACTGCTGAGCTGACCGAACGGCTGCCCTCCCTGTTGGCTGGTGCTCGGGCCGTGCACTATCGGCTCGGCAGAGGGACGGAGACGGACGTCCTGGTCCAGAAGGCGCTACGGCAGGCTCGGGCGCGAGGAGCGCGCAAGGGAACCGGTCCCCGGTCCGTGATCGATCCCGGCGTAGTTCTAGACGAGATGCGGCTGCGCAAGGACGCCGGAGAAGTCCAACGGATTCGTCGAGCGACCTCGATCACCGTGGACGCGTTCCGGCTGGCCGGCGCCGGTATCCGCCCCGGGCGTGGTGAATGGGAGCTCGAAGCGATGGTGGACGGTGCCTTCAGGAGCGCCGGCGCGGACGGACCCGGTTATCAGACGATCGTCGCGTCGGGCGAGAGCGCGTGCGTCCTTCACTACGTCGACAACGCCCGGGTCGTCCGCAGCGGCGACCTCGTGCTCCTCGACGCCGGCGCCGCCGTTTCCCTTTATCACGCAGACCTCACGCGCACATTCCCGGCGTCGGGGTCGTTCACCGAGTCGCAGCGATCCGTCTACGAGATCGTAGAAAGGGCCCGCGATGCGGCGGTGAAGGCGGTGCGCCCGGGCGCACTCGTGGCCGACGTCCACGAGACCGCTCTCCGTGAGATCGTGGGCGGCCTCATCGCCCTCGATGTCCTTGAGGGACCGGTCGAGGACCGCATCGGGGACGAAGGCTACAAGCCCTTCTTCCCCCACCAGACGTCGCACTGGCTGGGGCTCGACGTGCACGATGTGGGCGACTATGCCCGGAACGGCGTGTCGTGCAGACTCGAGCCGGGGATGGTGCTCACGGTCGAGCCGGGGCTCTACCTCCGGCCCGGGTTCGACGACGTGCCCGACCGATTGCGTGGAATCGGGGTTCGGGTCGAAGACGACGTCTTGGTGACCGAGGATGGGCACGAGGTGCTCAGCGCGGAGCTCCCGACCGCTGCCAGCGAGGTCGAGGCCCTTATGGCTCGAAACGTGGAGGGTATGTAGGGAAGGGCCCGGCCGAGCGCGCGGTACCGTCGATCGGCGCTAGACCCGCTCGAGAATCCGTGCCAGCGCCGCTGCAGGCCGGCTGAGCCCCAGGTTGCTCACGTAGAACCTCTCCACGCCTGCGTTGCGAAGGGCGCGGATGCTCCGCGCGCAGATCTCGTCCGCGCCGGCCCCAGATTCGAACTCACGCGTGATCTCTTGGGCCGGGACGGGGAAGTACCTGCCCAGTGTGGTGAGCGTCACCGGTGAGGCGCTACGGTAATAGAAGACGCCGAACACGGCGGGCAACTCCACGCCGAGGCGCTCCAGCTCCCGCAGCAGGTCGGCCGCCCTGTCCGCTGAATGGTGTGAGAGGACCTGGGTGAGGAAGAAGTCGGCCTGCACTCCGCCGCTCGCGAGGTACTCCGCCTGCTCTTCGGATCGCGGTGAGGATTCGCCCAGCCCCCCAGCGCAAGCCTTGGGACTCTCGCTCGTATCTTCTCGCGGAGCATGTATGCGTGGGGGAGGCAGCGTGGAAGCCCGATCGATCGGTCGCCGCCCACGACCGTCAGTGCCTCGAAGCCCGCAGCGGCGGCCCGCTCGGCGTAGACCAGACAGTACTCCAGGGGATGCTTGCACGTCAGGAACGGAACGATGGCGCCCCTGAGCTCTGGCTCGCTGACGTTGGCGTTGAGGTGCGCGAGATTCTCCTCCTCGTGCGCGCCGACCGCGTTGTCGGTGACCAAGACGAAGCGTCCGTCCGCGACGAGCCGCCGCACCGCGTGGCGCATGTCGATCCACGCGTCGATGCCGGCGGTCCCGGTGAGGCCGGCCTTGGGAGGGCGCAGCTCCACCGTCGTGAGCACACCGGGCCGCCGGAGTCGTTCGACGAACGAGTCACGGGACGCGTCATGAGTGGCGCTCGTGCGAAGCGCGCTCACAGGTCAGTGCGAGCTGCCTGCCCGGCGTCCCCCGCGGCTCCGGCGCCTATGGTATCCGCCGCCCGCACTCGCTCGAGGACCTGGATGGCAGAGTCCACGGCACCGCTCGGCGCGCTCACGTGAACGCCCTGCACCTTCTTCCGCAGCGCCTCGACCACTTCGCAGGCGATCTCGACGCCCTCCATCTTCGCGGCCGCAGCGCCCAGGCCCTGTGCGTGGCGCATGCGCTTCAAGACCGTGGACGGCACGACCACAACGGGGACCTCGTGCGCGAGATATTCGGCGCTGCGCAACGAGGTCAGCGGCCAGACACCAACGATCAAGGGGATGGAGCTGGAGGTGGTCCGATCGAGGAAGCGGGTCAACGCATCCGGTTCGAAAATCGGTTGTGTCACGGCGAAGTCGGCGCCGGCCTCCACCTGCCAGCCGAATCTCCGGATCTCGCGCTCGAGATCGACTGCGCCCGGCTTCGCCGCCACGCCCACCACGAAGGGCGTCGGTCCGCCGGCGACCCTCTCCCCACCGGGGTCCACGCCGCGGTTCAGGCCGGCCACCACGTTGGTGAGACCGATCGAGTCGATGTCGAAGACCGCCGTGGGTTCGGGGTAGGGCCCCTGCGGGGGCGGGTCCCCGCTGACCACGAGGAGGTTCCTGATTCCGGACGCAGCTGCCCCCAGCAGGTCGGACAACATCCCGAGCATGTTCCGGTCTCGACAGGTGTAATGGACGATGGGCTCGATGTCGGTCTCCCTCAGGATGAGCAGACCGGCCGGAATGGCCGCCATCCTCGTTCGCCCGCCGGGGCTGTCCACCACGCTCACCGCGTCGGCGCCGACCGCATTGATCGTTCGGGCTCCGTCCAGAAGAGCGCTCGCGTCCCACCCCTTGGGCGGAACCAGCTCGACCGTCGTCACCCATGCTCCTGAAGCGAGCTTGCGGCCGAGTCGCGAGCGCTCCTCCAGCGGTACGATTCCACCAGACGGCATCTCCCGATCGGGCGACGAGGCTTGCACTACGATGCGGGTGTGCCGCGGCTGCAAGCCCGCTACGACGCCCGCCAGCTGACGGATATGGTCCGGTGTCGTACCACAGCATCCGCCGACGAAGCGCGCGCCTGCGTCGATTAGGCGTCGAGCGTACCGCGCCATGTATTCGGGGCTCGCCATGTACATCTTGCGGTCGCCGACCGTGCGAGGCAGACCAGCGTTGGGTTGCGCGGAAAGTGGTCGTCTCGTCGCGTGAGCCATCCGCTCCAGCGCGTCGAGCATGGCCGCTGGCCCCACCGAACAGTTGAGGCCGACAACGTCGGCGCCCATGGCGGTGAGCTGCTCTGCAAGGGCTTCTACCGGGGTACCGTAGACGGTCTCCGCGTCGTCACCGACCGTCATCTGTGCGATCACGGGGAGCTGGCAGCGCTCGCGGATCGCGCCGTGGGCGGCCGAGAGCTCGGCGGGATCGGCAAAGGTCTCGAGCACGAATCCGTCGACGCCCCCCTCGAGGAGCCCCTCGATCTGCGGCCCGAAGTGGGCTGCGACCTCCTGGCGACTGGTCGGTCCCCACGGTTCCATACGGATCCCCAAGGGGCCTACGGAGCCCAGCACGAACGCCGCGTCTCCGGCGGCCTCCACGGCCAACAGCGCGGCTGCCCGATTGATTTCCACCGCCCGATCTTCGAGCCCGTACGAGGAAAGCTTCACGAGATTCGCTCCGAAGGTGTTCGTCTCGATCAGCTCCGCCCCGGCTTCGACGTATGCGCTGTGGACGCGCCGCACGAGCTCGGGCTCCTCCAGTGCCAAAGCGTCGTAGCACACGTTCACGAAGACCCCCTGGGCGTACAGCACCGTACCCATCGCGCCGTCGAAGACGTGGACCCGGTCGTCCTCGATGAGCTCGAGGAGGGAGGAGGGTCGGCTCACCCGAAGACCTCCGCTGAGGTGGGTGGGTGGGCCGCGGATCCGCTGGAGCGTCGTCGCCGCGCGAGATCCTCCTTTTGATCGCGGCCGATCCGCCCGACGCCGAAATATGCAGATTCGGGGTGGGAGAAGTACCAGCCGCTGACGGAGGCGGCCGGAATCATGGCACTGCTCTCCGTGAGCCGGACACCGGCGTTCTCCGGTGCTCCCAAAACGCTCAGCAACGTGCGTTTCTCCTCGTGATCCGGGCAGGCCGGGTAGCCCGGCGCGGGCCGGATCCCCACGTAACTTTCCGCGACCAGGTCCGCGTTTTCGAGCGCCAGGTCGTCCGGTGCGTACCCCCAGAGATCCGCCCGCACGACCTGATGGAGGCGTTCGGCGAAAGCCTCGGCCAGCCTGTCCGCGAGTGCACGCACCAGGATGGATCGGTAGTCGTCGAGCTCGGCGTCGAACCGGGCCACCTGCTCTCCTACACCCTCGCCGGCCGTCAACACGAACCCCCCCAAGTAATCCTCGACCCCGGAGTCGCTTGGGGCGACGAAGTCGGCGAGGCACAGGTTCGGCCTTCCCTCCTTCGCGAACTGCTGTCGCTGAAAATGGAACGTCGCTAGACGCTCGCGGCGTTCGGCGTCCGCGTAGATCGTCACATCGTCGCCCACGGAGTTGGCTGGCCAGAGGCCGACCACACCCCGTGCGCGCAGGAGCTTGTTCCCGACGATCTCGTCCAGTAGATCGAGGGCGTCATCGAGCAGAGCGCGAGCCTGAGGTCCCACCGCGGGGTCCTCGAGCAGGTCGGGGTAGCGGCCGGGAAGCTCCCACGCGCTGACGAAGGGGCCCCAGTCGATGAAGCGCGTCAACTCCTCGAGCGGCTGGGCCTCGAGCACGTGTAGTCCGATGACGTTCGGCCGCTGCGGTCGGTGACGCTTCCAGTCGATTACGAGGCGGCGCGCGCGCGCTTCGTCGAGTGGCAGAAGCGGTCGCGCTTCGCGCTCCTTTCGACGCTCACGAAGCCTCCGGTACTCGTCGCGGACCTTCGCCAGGTAAGGCTCGCGCCGATCTTCGTCCAAGAGACCACCCAAGACCCCGACGGCGCGTGACGCGTCCTCCACGTAGACCGTTGGGCCGGAGTAGCGCTCCTCGATGCGGAGCGCCGTATGCGCCTTCGACGTGGTGGCCCCCCCGATGAGCAAGGGGAGCTCGAAGTCAAGCCGCTCCATCTCGGATGCGACGTGCACCATTTGATCCAGGGAAGGTGTGATGAGGCCGGAGAGCCCGATGACGTCCACCGACTCCTCCACGGCCACCGCGAGGATGCGTTCGGATGGCACCATCACCCCCAGATCCACGACGTCGTACCCGTTACACTGCAGCACCACGCCCACGATGTTCTTGCCGATGTCGTGTACGTCTCCCTTCACCGTCGCGAGAAGCACGCGTCCAGCGGTCGAGCGCGTCCGTTCGTCGCCTTCGGCTTCCACATAGGGAAGGAGCCGCGCGACGGCCTTTTTCATGACACGGGCGCTCTTGACCACCTGTGGAAGGAACATCCTGCCGCTGCCGAAGAGGTCTCCCACGCGGTCCATTCCGGCCATGAGGGGACCCTCGATGACCTCCAGGGCCCGCCTCGACGAGAGGCGGGCCTCTTCGACGTCCTCTTCGACGAACTCGTCGATGCCGCGAACCAGCGCGTGAACGAGGCGGTCGCTGACGGGCCGCCCGCGCCACGCCAGGTCCTCCACCGCGCGCTCTTCCTTGCCCCGGTGGGCCTCCGCCAGTCGCGTCAGGGCCTCCGTTGCGCTGGCTGTTCTGGCGAAGAGCACGTCTTCGACGGCCTCCTTGAGCGCGGGCTCGATGTCATCGTACACGGGGAGCGCGCCCGCGTTGACGATCGCCATGTCCATCCCTGCCTGGATGGCGTGAAACAGAAAAGCGGAATGCATTGCTTCACGCACGGTGGGGCTTCCGCGAAAGGAGAAGGAGAGGTTGCTCACCCCTCCGGAGACCAGAGCGTGCGGGAAGGTCTCCTTGAGGCGCGCGGTCGCCTCGAGAAAATCGAGCGCATAACGCTCATGCTCCTCGATTCCGGTCGCGACCGCGAAGACGTTGGGGTCGAAGATCACGTCCTCGGGCGGGAACCCCATCTCGTCCACCAGGATACGTCGCGCCCGCCCCAGAATCTCCACCTTGCGATCCGCCGTGTCTGCTTGCCCCGATTCGTCGAAGGCCATCACGATCGCTGCCGCCCCGTGCCGTCTCACCAGCCGTGCCTGCTCCCGGAAGGTGTCCTCGCCGTCCTTCAGGCTGAGCGAGTTCACCACGCCCTTCCCCTGGAGGCACCGCAGTCCGGCCTCGATGACTTCCCATCGTGAGGAATCCACCACGACGGGGATCCTGGAGATGTCCGGCTCCGACGCGATGAGGTTGAGGAAGCGGGTCATGGCCGCCGCCGAATCCAGGAGCCCTTCGTCCATGTTGACATCGATCATCTGAGCCCCTCCGGCCACCTGCTGCCGCGCGACGTTGAGGGCAGTCTCGTACTCGTCGCTCTCGATCAAGCTGCGAAATCGCCGGGATCCGGTGACGTTGGTGCGCTCACCGACGTTTACGAACAGGGAATCCGGGCCGATCGTGACGGCCTCTAGGCCCGAGAGCCTCGTGCGCACCGGACGCTCGGGGAGAGCCCGTGGCGCCACGCCGGAGACCGCTTCCGCGATGGCCTCGATGTGCTCGGGGGTCGTTCCGCAACAGCCACCGACGAGGTTCACGAACCCGCTCTCGGCGAACTCCCGGATGGTGTCGGCCATGGTCTCGGGCCTCTCGTCGTACTCTCCGAGGTCATTGGGCAGACCCGCGTTGGGATGGCAGCTGACCCAGGTCTCCGCGAACCCGGCGAGCTCTTCCAGAAACGGTCGGAGCTCACGCGCGCCCAGTGCGCAGTTCAGGCCAATGGAGAGGAGGCCGACCCGTCCCCCTGCCTCGGCAGGCGCCCAGGGTGCCATTCCGTCGCGGAAAGCACCGGCCACGCCATGACGAACAGAGTTGTAGAAGGCCTCGGCCGTCTGACCGGTGAGCGTGCGGCCGCTGCGATCGGTGATGGTGCCGGACATCATCACCGGTACGGAAGCGTGCTCCAGGAAGAGTCCGCTGATCGCGTAGAGTGCGGCCTTCGCGTTGAGCGTGTCGAACACGGTTTCGACCAGTAGGACGTCGACCCCTCCTTCCAGCAGCCCCTCCACCTGTTCCCGGTAGGCCGTGACCAACTCCTGGAAGTCGGTGCTTCTCGCGCTGGGATCGGAAACGTCGGGCGAGATGGACGCCGTGCGGGTGGTGGGTCCCACCGAGCCTGCTACCCAACGGGGTCTGCCCGTTGCCGCGGCGACCTCGTCGGCAACGCGCCGCGCCACCTCGGCAGCAGCCCGGTTGATCGGACCGACGAAGTCCTCGAGGCCGAAGTCCGCGAGGGAGATACGCTGGGCGCTGAACGTGTTGGTCTCCACCAGGTCCGCACCGGCGCGCAGATACGCGCGGTGGATCTCCTCGAGCACGTCGGGCCTGGTCAGCGACAAAACGTCGTAGGCCCCGACGAGCGTGTGCGGGTGATCGGCCAGAAGCTCCCCGCGGTAATCGTCCTCAACGAGGTCGTGGGCCTGGATCATGGTCCCCATCCCGCCGTCCAGCACGAGGATGCGCCGGCGCAATTCGGAGAGCAGGCCGCCCACGCGCGCAGCCCGCGCTCGAGCCTGCGAGGCCGACGGGGGTGGGGAGGGCGCGTCTGCGAATGCGGAGTCGGACGGACGGGTGCTCACGGTGCTCAGCTCCGTGAAAAGGCCTCGGCGGGGGACGTGCCGAGGTGATGGCTTTTTAGCGTGTTCGCGGTGACCGAGGTCGCCGACGGGCCGCAATATGCCTCAAATCGCCCCCGGCGGATTGTGTCGCACAAGTTAAGCGAGACAAACGCGCAGCGGAAGGGCGATTGTTGCGGCGGATTCCACTGTCTGGCCGGCCTCGTCCGCGCGGGCCATCTTCAAGTTGCGCCACCCGCGCCGACCGCCTGGCCTTGTGCCGTGCGGGTCGCTGGTGGGAATCGGAGAAGACCCGCGTGTCGAGCTATCCGACAGATCGACCATCGTCAGCCCCGGGTTGGTACAAGGCGCACGGGCTCGGCAACGACTATCTGGTCGTCGAAGAGGGGGCCGCATGGTTGATGTCTGCGGAAGCCGTGCAGGCTGTGTGCCACCGCACGCGAGGAGTAGGGGGTGACGGTATCGTCGTGATTCTGGCCGGAAGCCGATCTCCGCTCAGGATGCGCATGTTCAACCCCGACGGTGGCGAGTTCGAGCGTAGCGGGAACGGGCTCCGAGTCGCCGCCTCATACCTCCATCGTGCCGGACGAGTCGACGGAGAGCGATTCGAGGTCGAAGTCGGTGGGGACCGCTTGTGGATGCAGGTCCATGGCCGACGCCCGTCCGGCCTCTTGGACATCAGCGTCGAGATGGGCCGAGCCTCGGTGGATCCGGAGTCGGTTGGCCTCAAGGTCGGAAACGGGGATTCGCCGGAATCTCTCGACCTCGAAGGTGTCGGCGAAGTCTCGATACAGGTGGTCTCCGTCGGGAATCCGCACGCCGTGATGTTCACGGAGGAGCTCACGGGCGAGGAGCTGGAGCGGGTGGGCCCGCGCCTTTCCTCCCACAAAGCGTTCCGGGAGGGCACGAACGTGCAGCTCGCTCGGGTGAGGGACTCCCGGACCGTCGATGCTCTCATCTGGGAGCGGGGTGTCGGACGCACGTCGGCGTCGGGAACGAGCTCGTGCGCAGTCGCCGTCGCAGCCGTCCATCGTGGACTGATCCCTCCCGGAGAGGTCGAGGTCCGCATGGAGGGAGGAAGCCTCCGCGTGGGCGTGGACGCCGACCTGGATGTCGTCCTGCGGGGACCCGTGCAAGAGGTTACGAGCGGCGAGCTGACGGCGGGCTTCCTCCGCCACCTCAGGTCCGGACCCTAGTCATGAGACCAAGCCCGGCCACGAGGAAAAGCCCGTTCGGGATCCAGGCCGCGACCACCGGGGAGATGGCTCCGGCCGATCCCAGACCGCCCGAGATCTGGAGCAAGAGCAAGTAGAGGATCGTCGTCCCGAGCGCCACGCCGATCCCGTATGCGTTGCCGCCCCTCTTCGAGCTCGTGGCCATCGGGACTCCGAAGAGGATCACGACGAGAGTGGCGAGCGGAATCGCGCGCCTCTGCTCCTTCCTCACGCGCAGCTCGTGCGCCTCACCCCCGGATCGCTCTATGAGGCCGGCCATGCGGTCGAGCTCCTCGTAGGTCATCTCGTCGTCCTCCGGTGGGTCGTCGAGCAGATCCTCGGGAAGGGTGGCGAGCGATGGGAGACGCATACGCTCGAACCGGTAGGTGGCCTGCGATCCGTCTCGCTCGACGAACCGGGAGAGGCCGTCCAGGAAGGTCCATTCCGTTCCGTTGTGGAAGGCGCTGGCCGCCTGCACGTGCATCGTGGATCCGTCTTCGCCTTGGCGTTCCTGAATCAACACGCCCGTTAGACGGCGATCGGCCATCGTCAAGCGTCTCGCCGCGAGCGTCAGACCGTGCTCGGTCTGATGCACGAGGTTGGTCCGCCAATCCCTCCGCATTCCGCTATCTCGCAGCGTTTGGAACGCGATCTTGTTGGAGCGAGGCACCACGTCCGTCAGCCCTAAGCCGACGCCCGACAGGACCGCGCCGAGGATGAAGATGGGAACGACCAGGCGGTGGAACGAGACACCGCCGGCCTTCGCAGCGACGATCTCTCGGTGCGCGGTCATGGCGTGCACCGTGAAGACCGCCGCGATGAGCCCGGCGATGGGAAACGACCACACGAAGTACTCGGGCACCCGGAACAGGAAGCCGCGGGCCACCTCCGCCCCCGTGAGGCCCAGGTCGACGTAGCGGTCCAGGTCCTCGGTAAGCTCGCCGAGGATGAACAACGGTGGAGTGGCGAGGATCGAGATGCCGAAGAGCTTCAGGAACTGCCCAGCGACGAGGCGGTCGAGGACCCGCATCAGGCGGTAGCGCCTCCTGGTCGCGTATCTGGCTTCCGGCGTGTTCCGAGGGGGCTGGTCAGTATCTGGCGCAATGTGAAGAAGAGATCCTCCCAGCCGCCGCCTCGGGTCGTGGATGCCTCCCGTCCCATGCGTCCGACCAGGATCACGCCCAGCAAAGTGAAGACCACGTTGGGGATCCACATCGCGAGAGCGGGCGAGGCCACCCCCCGGTCCGCGAGGCTTTCTCCGCCGATGAGTCCCATCCAGTAAACGGCGAATATGAACGATGAGGCGGCGATGACGAGGCCGAGGCCTCCGCGGGGGAATCGCAACGCCAGCGGCGCGCCCACTAGGACGAAGACGGCGCACGCGACCGCGAGCGAGATTTTCTTGTGGATCTCCACCTCTTTCTGGTTGACGCTTTGCCGGAGAGCCGAGATTCGGGTCGAGTGAGTGCGGGACGTGATCGAGACCGTCCTCGTCAACTCGTCACGATCGAGGTTGGAGGCCCCCGGCCTCCGGCTCCCCAGCGCGCCCACCCTCGCGGCCCGACCCACCACGCTCGTCGAGTCGGTCACCCCGTGGCCGAGGGCCGCCTGCACGGCGATCCGCGACACACGGAGGCTCTCGCTGCGAACGCTGTCTGCCTCGGCCCTCCGAAGCGCCGCTTGCTCGGCCAGCATGGCCAGGGACATCTCGCGGTCGCCGCGTGCCGCTCCCATCCGTCGCTCCATCTCGTTTCCCACGCCCCGCAAGGGTATCACCTGCCGCTCGAAAAACACGGTCTGGAAGTTTCCGGGCGGCTCCTCGGAGGACTCGTAAGCAACACCGTCGAACAGAGTCAGATAGAGGTCGGTGCGCGCGGCGTTGAACGCCATGACGCCTGAGCCCGCGACGGTCGTCCGGTAGCGGAGCGGATCGTTGGCGTCCACGATCATGATGTCGAAGAGCTCGTTGGATTCGTTGTCGATCCGGGCAGCTTGGAGGAAGAAGCGGTCTCCGGTCTCTGTCGACTCGATCTCGTTCACGACCTGCTCCCGAAGGGCGAAGGTCGGGGTCTTCCTGTTGATGTCCAGCAATAGATTCTTGAGCCGGTGGTTCGCCTCCGGGAGGACACGGTCGTTGAACAGGAGCATCCCGCCCGCAACGAGGCACCCGACGCCGAGGAGCGGCAGCAGAAAGCGGAAGGGCTGGACGCCGCCCGCCTTCAGCGCGGTCACCTCGTTGTTTGCGGCGAGGTCGCTGAACGCGTACAGCACTGCGACGAGCACCGCCATCGGAAAGGTGAGGGCGACGGTGTGGGGAAGAGAGAGCACCAGGAAATCAACGATCACGTCCCAGGTGAGGCCCTTGCCCGCGAGGTCACCGAGCTTCTGTGCCACTGCGTTGAGAAACAAGAGGCCCGTGAGGGCGGAAACGGCGAACAGGAACGGGCCCACGTGTGACCGTATCAGGTAGCGGGTCAGGATCCTCAAGGGCTGCCGCCTGCCTTCTCTGGTGTGTCCCGTGGGTGGGTGCTAAGGATCACCCGGGCACCCCGGCTTCGGCGCGCGCGTCAGCCGGCGGAGCTTCGGTACGTTAGTGAGAATAGAGGGCGCAGTCCCCTCAGCGGAGCCGCGCAAGGGTTTCGGGGCTCGGGGTCGGTCGCGAACTTAGGCTCCGTCTCACGATCCCGACTCGCCCGACTTCCTCACGCTGCGCCGGCTCGATACGCGGACGCGCAGCTCTATCGGACAGCTCCTACACCCCCGCGAAAGAACCGGTCCCCCGAGCAGGAACGCCCGGATGCGCCGTTCGCGCCTCGCCCTTTTGACTCTGGTTGTCGCCGCTCCCGGCTTCGCAGGAGCCACGCGTGGCCGGGTCGGAGAAACAGGTCCGGAACGCGGAGGTGCTGTCGTGGTTCTCGCGACCGTCAGCGACACCATCGTGTGGCCCGACCTCCTCGCGCGGCGCCCCTTCGACCCACCCGGGTGGACAACCGACACCTCAACGATCCGACTTCGGTTGGGTCTCCGCCAGCTTCCGACTCGTTGGGAGATTCCACCAGCTCCGGCCCCTGCGGCGAGTCGCGCGTGGCTTCTCCCGGCTGGAGAAACCTTGGCGAGTGTGGCCATCGCTCGATTGCGGCGGCACGTCGAACCAGGGGCGTTCGTGAGGGCTGCGCTCAGGTCACGTCTGGCACGACCGGAGATGCGGTCCACCGAAGAGGCGTTTCTTCCGGCGCCCCGGGCCTTGCCGGGGCCGCTGGTCACGCCGACGGTGGCCGCGGGCGCCACGACGGTGGGGGTACGCGGCTTCGTCGGCGACTACGCGGAGCTCGGACTCAGGGTCAGGGGCTCGGCGGAGTTGGGCGGTGATTGGAGCCGGTTCAGGCCCTGCCTCGGCCGCTTCCAGGAGGCGTGCAATCCCGGTCGCATTCCTCAACTCAGCCCGGATCTGAGCTTCGCTGTCCAGGTCGGCGGGACGATTGCGGAGCGTGTGCACCTGAACGTCGACTTCGACCAGGCGAGGGAGTTCGAGGCGGCGAACACCATCAACATCTTCTACGAGGGCTCACAGGACGAGGTCGTCCAGCGGCTCGAGGTCGGTGACGTCACGTTTCGGCTGCCCCCCTCCCGCTTCATCACGCAGGGAGTTCCGGCAGGAAACTTCGGTTTCCAGGCTACGGGACAAGTCGGGCCACTGGACTACCAGGCGGTTTGGGCAGAGCAGAAGGGCGACCTCTCTTCACGTGTCTTTCGACTCTCGGGCGTCGGTCCCGAGCGCGGGTTCGTACAGGAGGACACCGTGGTCGTGGACGACGCGGACTACGTCCGTGGGCAATTCTTCTTCCTGTTCGATCCTCGAGAAATTCTCGACTACCCCCACGTCGACGTGCTCTCCCTGGATGGCTCCGAGACGAGCAGCCTGGTGGCGCCGGGGCTCGACCCCATTCAGCTCTACCGGTACGACAACGAGCCGGTCCTCCGGCAGCAGGTGCAGGGCTTCATCCAGGCCGACGCCGTGGCCGAGGGGGACTTCGATACGGTTGTCGAGTCGGGATGGTTTCGATACCTGCAGCCCGGTGTCGACTATTTCGCCCACTCCTCCGGACTCTGGGTCGCTCTCCGAAATCCGCTTCGCGAAGAGGAGATGCTGGCCGTCACCTATCTGACGGCGGTCGGAGGCAGCGTCGGCGATTACAATCCCGAGGGGATCTACAACGCGGGTGAGCGCCCGACACTTCGGCTCCTGAAGGCATCGTCGGCCAACCATCAGCCTGGTCGCCCGACCTGGGACCTGGAAATGCACAATGTCTATCGGGTCTCCGGATTCCCCGACGTGGAGCAATCGGTGGTGGGCGTGACCATCTCCCTAGGTGAGCTATCGGCCGGTCGAACGTTCAAGCGGGGCGTCACCGGTGAGGACGTGACCTTCCTTCGACTCCTGGGGCTCGATCAAGAGTCTCCCGTCGACGAGGTGGACCCCGCCTTCGTCTACGAACCCGCCGGTGAGGTCTTCCAGGAACAACCGGCCGTTCAGGGGACGTTTATCGTGTTCCCGACACTCCGCCCTTTCGCCGAACCGCCCCCACTCCCGTTTCTCGGACTTTCGGAACAAGACACGCGGGTCCTTCTCGGCGACGACGCGAACCCGGCGATCTACGAAGAGTCGGACCCCTTCGAGCGCGACAACGCGGGCCGCTTCCGTATCACGATCCCGTTCCGCGTTCGCAGCCGCGGCGTGATCTCGTCCTTCTCGCTGGGTGCTCTGGGGATCCGGGACGGGAGCGAGCGGATCCTCGTGGGAGAGCGCCTGATGCTCCGGGGTGTCGACTACGAGATCGATTACGACGTCGGACAGGTCACTCTGCTGAATCCGGAGACACTCTTCGCGGCGGACCCGGACGCGGAAGTCAGGGCGAGCTGGGAGCAGAAGCAGATCTTTCAAACCGCACCAACCTCGGTCTTCGGCCTCAGCGGACGCTTCGGCCTAGGACGAGGAGGGGCGCTGAATTTCATGGGCCTCTATCAGACCGAGAAGACCCTCGTGACGCGGCCGCTCCTGGGCGTCGAACCGGGCGCCATCGGACTCGCCGGGATCAGCGCGAGCCTCGGAGACGACGTGGAGTGGTTGGACCGGCTGCTCGAGAACGTCCCGCTGCTACGCTCCGCGGGCGAGTCCAGGTTCACGGTCGCCGGTGAGGTCGCGGTTTCGGCTCCGACGCCGAACACCCAGGGCGACGTGTTCCTCGACGACTTCGATGCCACCAACGCGCTGTCGCTCTCACTCCTCGCACGCGACTGGACGCGAGGCAGCGCCCCGGCATTCCGAGATGGCGCGGACGATATCCTTCCACCCGCCCTGGACGACTCCGACGTCGTACCGCTGGTATGGCAGCACACCTGGATCGTTTCCGGTCCAGCCGGGGACAGCCTGGGCATCCACGAAGGGTTCTTCCCCCGGCAGGAGATCGACGGCCAGATCCGATTCAGTGGCAGCGAGATCCGCGAACCTGGCCTGCTCCTGACGCTGGGAGAGCACGGCGGTGGGGGGAACGGCGGCCCAGGATGGGCGGCCATCACCACGACGCTGAGTCCAACGGGCACCGACCTGACGAAGAGTGAGTTCCTGGAGTTCTACACGTCGGGAGCCGATGATGCGGTCGCGATCGTCGACCTGGGGGCCGTGAGCGAAGACGCCGCTTTCGTGGGTCCCGGCGGCGAGGCGAGCGGCCTCAAGGAGACCGGAGTTCCTTGGGGATCGGGCATCCTGGACCACGAGGCAGATCCCGCGCGTGGCGAGATCTGGGGAGACGAGGCAGATCACGTGGGTGTTTGGGGCGAGGTCTGTCTCGCCGAGCGGGGTCGCATCTATAGGGTTGGCGAGCCGTTGGCGAACTGTACCCGTGGCAACGGTCGCCGTGACAGTGAGGACCTGGACGGGGACGGCAACCTCGACGTTCGCGAGAAGTATCTGCGCTGGGTCGTGCGACTCGACCGCGCCTCTCCGTACCTGGTCCGCACACGTGCGGAAACGGGCACAGGGTTCCGGCTCTATCGCATACCGATCCGCGGACCCCAGAGCACGCAGGTCGGGGGCACCTTCGGCGAACCCGACCTGCGCTCGGTCAAGAACATTCGCCTGACCCTCGTCTCGGAGGGGAGCAGATCGGTGACCGTTGCCCGGCTGCGCATCGTTGGCTCGCGCTGGATCAGACGGAATCAGGAAGGCGTGCTCAGGGGAATCGTGGGGGACACACTTTCCGTACTGGGCCGCATGGAGGTCGCTCCCGTCAGTCGCGTGAGCGAGGGCGGAGCTTACGAGTCTCCTCCCGGCGTTCTCGAACAGCTCGCCGACCCGAGCCAGGCCTTTGGTGGCCAGGGGATCGAATTCAACGAGAAGTCCTTGGCGATTCGCTTCGACGGCATTCAACCGGGAGACAGAGCCGAGGTCTACAACCGGTTTCCACAGCGCCCCCGGAGCTTCCTGACCTACCGCGAGGCGCGCTTGTGGGCCGTGGCCCGCTCCGGAGATTGGGGTGAGGATCGGGCCCGCTTCTTCTACTTCAAGGTCGGGAGCGACCCGGAGAACTTCTACCTGTTCAGAACGAAGTTAGGTGCTCCCGCCGATCCGACGGCAATCACGCCTGCTGATTGGCTCCCTGAGATCGTTGTCGACTTCGACGTGTGGCTGGATCTGAGGCGGCAGGCGGAGGAAGCACTCCTCGTGGGCCCTCGCTTACCGGGGGATCCTCCGATCGCGCTGTGGTCGAACGATTCGACGTACGCGGTGGTGCTGGAGGACCGCGGCCGGGCGCCCGACCTCGCAAACGTGCGGGAGATGGCCTTCGGCGTGTGGAACCTCGAGCCGTCGCCTTTCGACGGCGAGGTGTGGGTGGACGAGCTACGGCTGTCGCGCGGAGTAACGGACGCCGGGCTCGCCGGGCACTTGGACGTCTCGTTGGAGGGTGGTGACGTATTCGACGCACGCCTCACCTACTCCAGCCGCGGTGCGCTGTTTCGAGAGCTCCGCGAGTCGCCCACCTATCAGACCGATCAGCTCCTCTCGTTCCGATCCACCGTGAGGCTGGACCGTGCGACTCCGTCCGACTGGGGGGTCGACCTTCCGCTCACAGTTTCATACGACCGGGCATCGCAGGATCCGACCTTCATCGCCAACTCCGACGTTAGGGGTGACCGTCTCCCCAGATTGAGGGAGACAGGGACACGTCAGAGCCGCGTCTCGGTCGGATTCCGGAAGCGTACGCCGAGCGCCAACCCCGTGGTTGGGGCGCTGCTGGACGGGCTGGAGGCGAACGTCGGTTGGGTCAAGTCGACTGCCAGTACGGTCAGCTCGCACCAAGAGTCGGACGGGTTCGACGCGAGGGTCAGCTATTCGAGGCGGCTCGATCCCAGAGACTGGCCGCTCATCCCGGGCTTCGCAGAGCCCGTCGTTCGTTTCCTGCTACCTTCCTTCCTCGAAGAGCCGCTCGTAGGGGCACGATTGCGCTGGACGCCGGAGGCGCTCAGGCTCGGCACTTCGTACCTCAGGCGTGAAAGCCGGATCTCGAGGTTCGAGCGGATCATCGATCTGCCCGGCGCGGAGGTTCCGGCACCCATCCGCGCACCGAGGGAGTTCCTGGAGTCCTCGGCAGTACTCTCCCTTCGGCCACTGCGGGCTCTTACCGCCTCGCTCACCATCCTGACGACACGTGACCTGCTCGAGCCCGCCGAGGCCGTCGCGGATCCCACGGTACGTGACCTCTTGGCGCGTGAGCGCCTTCACCGCTTCGGCGTGGACTGGGGATGGGAGACGAATCGGATTCTGAGGACCACTGTCGGGTTTCGGCCCCAGGTGCTGTCTTGGCTGCGTCATGAGGTGGGATGGGTAACGAGCTATACCGGTACCCGAAACGCGAGCTTCGTGGGCACGAGCCTCTCCGCGGACACCTCGCTCGTGCTGCTTCGCAACGCCAGCGGCGAGCGTGAGGTGAGAGCGCTCGTGGCCGTGGATCCGGCAGCGCTTTCCCTCGCGGCGTTCGGTGAGCCCGAGGAGGGTGCCGATCCTCGACGCTGGACCCCCCTCCCCGAGGTGCTGTCGGTGCTCCGCCCGGTGACGTTCAGCTGGCAGAGCGGCCTCAGCTCGCGTTTCAACCGAGACCCCGTGGAGCCGGGGGCGAGCTACCAGCTGGGATGGGGTGGGGCGTCCAGCTTCCGACTCGTCGACAGTGACACCGCAGCGACCTTGACCGATCGAACGGTGCGCCGCGTCGATTGGGGCCTCGCCTTGCCACAGGGCGTGGAGCTCGGGATGGCGTGGACCAGGACGGAGGCGGCGACGCTGGACGTCCGCAGCGACCGCACCATCCTCGACGAGATCTGGCCCGATCTCCGAGCCACGGTGACCTCGCTACCGGTACCGTCGCCCCTTTCACGGATGATCAGCCGCGTGACCCTCTCGGCGGGTTATCAAGAGCGCCTCAGGCAGGTGGACTTCGGTTCGCTGAGTCGACAGCGGCGAGCACAGCAGGACCGTCAGGTGCCTCTCGACCTCAGACTGGACGGACAAGGGGCGACGACGCTCATATACCGTGCGGCCTTCCGGGTGGGGGAGGGGACCGATCCGACCGGCGCGACCGACCGGGACCGGGCGAGCCACCAGCTCGCGTTCACATCAGCGTTCACACCGCTCGGGGACTGGGCGCAACGCCTCGACCGCCCGATGCAGCTCTCCTTGCTGGTCTCCTATCTTTCCGAACGCGAGTGCCGGGCCGTCGCCCGAAGGGGTGATTGCGTGGTCTTCATCGACCATATCGACCGAGGCGTGGGGCTGACGCTCGACACGGGCACGCGAGGATTCGAGGTCGGGCTGCAAGCCAACCTCACGGACCGCCAGTCCTTCGTAGGCGAGCGGCGCGGTTCTACCCAGTTCCAGCTCGGCCTCTTCGGACGCTTCCTCTTGGAAGCGGGGCTGCTTCCTGGTCTTCAGCCCCCGGGCTCCTAGTGTGGTGGCGCCGAAATCGTGTGGCTATTCGCCACGCCATGCATCGCGCCCTGCGGCGTTGCTCCTCCTCGGACCACCGCCCTTGGCGGCGGTGCCCGCCCTGCTATTCCTCGTCATCGCGCCTTGCCGGCTCGCGCGCCTAGCGCCGCTCGGTAACGCACAGACTTCGGCGCCACCACACTAGCCCCTCACGGCTGCGCGGTCCCGAGGGACCCGCACAGCCATCGACCCGCCCCCCCCGGCCGTCGAGCTTTCGTCATGACGGAAAGCGAGGGCCGCGTGTTCGTCCGCACGGCCGGGGTTCTGCTGGTGGCCAGCACCGTGCGATTGGGACTGGCGCTCAGGGAGCTGCCGCCCCTCATTCCGCCCGACTCGGCGACGGCGTTGCCGGGCCTGTTGGAGGAGAGCAGGGGGGCGCTCGAAGAAGCGCAGCGTCGCGCAGAGCCACTCGCCCCCGGTGAGCTCATCGACCCGAACCGCGCCCCGGCGTCGGAGCTGGACCGCCTTCCGGGGGTCGGGCCCGCGACCGCCGACGCGGTTGTCCGCACGCGTGACGTCGAGGGTGCCTTCTCCTCCGCCGAGGACCTACTGCGGGTTCGGGGGATCGGGCCCGCGACGCTGGAGAGGATAGGAACCCTCTTGGATCTTACGCGGCCGCCCTCGCTCCCTGCGTTGGGCGGGCCGGGCGCGAACGTCTCGGGCACGGGACGCAGCCGTCTGGGGGCCTCAGCGGTCCAGCGCCCCGCGGACATCAACCGTGCGAGGGCGCCCGAGCTCGAGCGACTTCCTGGAATCGGCCCAGCGCTTGCGCTGCGAATCATCGAGGAGCGGCGCCGTAGGGGCGGCTTCGATTCCGTCGATGATTTGCTCGCCGTTCGTGGGATCGGCCCGGCCACGCTCTCCCGCATAAGGACCGTGGTGATCCCCCGCTAAGCCCGGGGGGGCATCGGCCCGTTCCCCGCTCCGATGTCGGTTCTTCGGTTCCCGTCGCAGTCCAGGGGCCGTTTTCTTTCACCCTCAGGCCCTACGGCCCGACGGCCCGCGGTCCTTGTTCGGAGCGGGCCCGAAGGACTATTGTGTTACGTCTCCATGGGCCCGGAGGGGCCCTACGAATCGCGCACGGTCGGGAGAGCACGGACCCGTCCCCTCACAAGGTGTTTGCGATGGCGACGAATCTCGTTCAGGATCGCCTCGGCGACCTCTTCGTTCGCGAAGGGTTGATCACGGAGGAGCAGCTCCGCGAAGGCTTGCAGGAAGCCCGCAGAGAGGGGACTCGACTCGGGTATGCGCTCGTGAAGACCGATGCGGTGGCCGAAGAAGAGCTGACCCGCATGTTGGCGAAGCAGTACCGGGTCCCGGCCGTCGACCTGGAGAAGGTCAACATCGATCCGAAGATCCTTCGACTGGTCACGCCGGAGGTCGCCTACAAGCACCTGGTGCTACCCCTCCGTAAGGTAGGGCGCACGCTCACGGTGGCGATGGTCAATCCCACGGACCTGGGCGCGATCGACGACCTGAAGTTCATTACCCGCTTTGAGATCGAACCGGTCATCGTCGGCGAGTACACGCTCCGAAAACACCTGGACAATTACTACGGTGGCAGCGACGACCTCGCTATGGCGGATCTCCTCGAGGAGTTCGGGTCCGAGCACGTGGAGGTCGTCGAGGATGCGGAGGACGACGTCTCGGTAGCTGCCCTCCAGGCCGAGATCGACTCCGCTCCTGTCGTGAAGTTCATCAACGGACTGCTCACCGACGCGGTCCTCAAGGGCGTCTCCGACATCCACATCGAGCCGTACGAGAAGGAGGTCCGGGTCCGCTACCGCATCGACGGGGCGCTCCAAGAGGTGGTGAAGCCCCCCATGCGGATGAAAGCCGCGCTCACCTCGCGAATCAAGATCCTGGCCGACCTGAACATCGCGGAGAGGCGTGTCCCACAGGATGGGCGCATCAAGCTCAAGCTGAAGAAGAAGGTCGTGGATTTCCGTGTCTCGACGCTTCCCGTCATCTTCGGCGAGAAGATCGTGCTGCGCATCCTCGACAAGGGCAATCTGACCTTCGACTTGACTCAGTTCGGCTTCGAGCCGAAGGCGGAAAAGGATTTCATGTGGGCGATCTCCCGGCCCTACGGCATGGTCCTCGTCACGGGACCGACCGGATCGGGGAAAACCACGACGCTCTACTCGGCGCTTTCACAGGTCAACACCGTACAGACGAACATCATGACCGCCGAAGATCCGGTCGAGTACAACATCTTCGGCATCAATCAGGTTCTGGTTCGCAACGAGATCGGGATGACGTTCGCGGCGGCCCTCAAGGCCTTCCTGCGTCAGGACCCCAACATCATCATGGTCGGGGAGATCCGTGATCTGGATACCGGCAGCATCGCCATCAAGGCCTCTCTGACCGGTCACCTCGTGCTGTCCACGCTCCACACCAACGACACCCCGTCGACCATCACTCGTCTCATCGACATGGGGCTCGAGCCGTTCAACGTCGCCTCGGCGCTCAACCTTCTCTCGGCGCAGCGTTTGGTCCGGCGCATTTGCAAGCACTGTAAGGTGGAGAAGAAGCACGACGAAGAGTACCTGGCCGCCGCGAAACTTCCCGCGGGATGGGCGGAGTCCACGACCACGTACGAGGGCGAGGGGTGCGACAAATGCGGCGACCTCGGGTACAAGGGCCGCGCCGGCCTCTACGAGGTCATGATCATGACGCCGGCGCTCCGCAAAGCCATCATGAACGAGCAGGGTACGGACGAGTTGAGAGAGGTCGCGCGGGCCGAGGGGATGCTGACCCTTCGCGAAGACGGGCTCAAGAAAGTGGAGCGGGGCACTACGACCCTTGCCGAGGTGGTGAAGGAGACGAGCCCTTAGTCTTACGGGCTACCAGAACGAACCGGGGTGGCGGCGGGCGGCAGGAAACCGAGCTCTCGCTCCGCCTCCTGCTGCAAGAGGTGATCCAGAAGGGTGCATCCGACCTCCACATCACGGTGGGAGAGCGGCCCCAGCTGCGGATCGACGGTGACCTCGTCAGCTCGTCCTACCCCAAGCCGCTCGCGCCCAAGGACAGCCCCTCCCTCGCCTACTCGATTCTCACCGAGAACCAGAAGAAGCGGTTCGAGACGGAGGACGAGCTCGACTTCTCCTTCGGTGTGCAGAACCTCTCCCGCTTCCGCGGTAACGTGTACAAGCAGCGCGGCTGCGTCGCGATGGCGATCCGCCAGATCCCGTATGAGATCCACTCGCTTGACAAGCTTGGCCTGCCTCCCATCCTCGGCAAGCTAGCCGAGAAGCCGAGGGGCCTCGTGCTCGTTACGGGGCCCACGGGCTCGGGAAAGTCCACGACGCTCGCGGCGATGATCGACAAGATCAACAAGGAGCGGAAGGGACACATCATTACGGTCGAGGACCCGATCGAGTTCATCCACCGGCACCAGAGCTGCATCATCAATCAGCGCGAGGTGAGCGACGACACCCAGTCGTTCACGGCCGCGCTCAAGTACGCGTTGCGGCAGGATCCGGACGTCATCCTCATCGGCGAGATGCGCGACCTCGAGACGATTGCCGCGGCGCTCACGATCGCCGAGACCGGACACCTCGTGCTCGCGACGCTCCATACCAATTCCGCGGCCGAGGCGGTGAACCGCATCATCGATGCCTTCCCCGCACACCAGCAGTCGCAGGTCCGAGCCCAGCTTTCATTCGTGTTGGAGGGCGTGATCACCCAAACGCTTCTCCCTCGAGCGAGAGGTCGCGGGCGCGTAGTCGCGGCGGAGATCATGGTCTGCACGCCAGCCATCTCAGCCGTCATCCGGGACGCAAAGATCCACCAGATCTACTCGCTCATGCAGGCCGGCAAGAAGTATGGCATGCAGACGATGAACGACGCGCTCCAGATGCTGTACATGAAAGGCGATGTGACTCTGGAAGAAGCCCTCAAGAGGTCGAGCGACCCGCAGGAGCTCCTGAAGGCGGTCGGGGAGCCCGTTCCGGCCAGGTAGCAAACTCGAGCCACCCGAGGTAGAGCATGCCCACGTTCGCGTACAGTGCGCGGCCCGCCACGGGCGGGGACATCCAGTCCGGCGAGATCGACCTTTCCACCAAGGACGACGTTCTCGCCTACCTCCACAGGCAGAAGCTGATCCCCGTCTCGGTGCGGGAGAAGCCTAAGCAGTTCAACCTGCAGTTCGGGACCGGAATCAAGACCCGCGACATCGTCATCTTTACGCGTCAGTTCGCGACGATGATCAACTCCGGGCTCCCGCTCGTGCAGTCGCTCGACATCCTGGCGGAGCAGACCGAGAACCCGGCGTTCAGAAAGACCATCCAGGAGACGCTCTACGACGTGGAGTCCGGCCACACGCTCGCCGACGCGTTGGGGAAGCACCCGAAAGTGTTCACGGAGCTCTTCGTGAACATGGTGGCGGCGGGTGAGGCCGGAGGTATCCTCGACACGATCCTGCTCCGGCTGGCGACTTTCCTCGAGAAGAACGACGCCCTGATACGTAAGATCAAGGGTGCGATGATCTACCCCGGCGTGATCTTCTCCGTCGCGATCAGCGCCATCGCGATCCTGCTCTTCTTCGTGATCCCGGTCTTCGAGGACATGTTCTCGCAGGCGGGTATTCCTCTTCCGCTACCGACCCAGTTCGTCATCTTCTTATCGCGAACCCTCCAGGCGTACTGGTGGGCGTTTCTGATCGGGCTCGTGGCGGCTGCGTTCCTCATACGCTACACCTACACGACCGACAAGGGACGGCTTGCCATCGACAAGCTGATATTGTCCATGCCGATCCTGGGGGACCTCCAGCGTAAGGCAGCGGTGGCCCGCTTCACGCGCACGCTGGGAACGCTCGTATCGTCGGGCGTGTCCATCCTGGAAGGGCTCGAGATCACGGCCAAGACCGCGGGGAACAGGGTGATCCACGACGCAGTGATGGGCTCCCGGGCGTCCATCGCCGGCGGCGACACGATCTCGGGTCCGCTGAAGGAGTCGGCGGTGTTCCCGCCGATGGTTGTGCAGATGATCAACGTGGGCGAGCAGACGGGCGGGCTGGACGAGATGCTCAGCAAGATCGCCGACTTCTACGACGAGGAAGTGGATGCGGCCGTCGAGGCCCTGCTGGCGGCCATGGAGCCGATCATGATCGTGGTCTTGGGGGTCGTGGTGGGAGGTATGATCGTCGCCATGTACCTACCGATCTTTGACATGATCAACGCGGTGCAGTAGGGAGCGAACGCACTGAATTCGGGGCTCGCTGCTCCTTCCGCTCGTGTGTCGCGGGGCGGTGTTGCTCGATGTCCCCCTGGGGGCAAGCTCGCCTCTTTGGGTTCTTCTTTGCTCGGGGGCTCGCCATGCGAAGCGGCGCGTTACGCACGTCCCTGCCGCTGGCGCCGCTGGCCATGCCGCGCCGAATGCCCGTGACGAGCAACCCCGCCGGGGCGTCCTTTCCGGCCCCGATTACGCCGGTGACCGAGGGCTCCCTGACGTGACGGCAGGACATTGACAATGCCGACCACTCGGCTCTTTGGGCGTGGGGGGACCCGGCGCGAGTTCCTCGAGCTCGGCGGCGCCGTGGCGGCGCTCTCCGTGCTCGGCAGCCCGTTGCATGCTTTGGTGGCTCGGGCCCGTGAAGCAGCCCCTGCGGCCACAGTTGGCTCGGCACGGGACGGCCGCTCCGCCGCGGCTCAGCAGCCGGTCGCGCTCGTGACGGGCTCGACGGGAGGACTCGGCCGTGAGGTTGCGCGGCGACTCGGGGCGATGGGATACGGCGTGATCGTTCACGGCCGCGACGGGGCGCGCGGGACGTCACTCGTTGAGGAGATCCGGCGACAGGGACCGGGCCGCGCTCGCTTCTATGTTGCCGACCTGGGCTCCTTCGCCCAGGTCGGTGCGTTGGCCGAGGCGGTCCGCCGTGATTACCAGCGGCTGGACGTGCTGGTGAACAACGCGGGCATCTGGCTGGCTGGCCCACGGCAGACCAGCGCCGAGGGGCACGAGCTACACTTCCAGGTGAACTACCTGTCTGGCTTTCTTCTCACCCGCCTTCTGCTGCCGCTCGTCCTCGTGAGCGCACCGGCACGTATCGTCAACGTGGCTTCCGGTGCGCAGACCGGGATCGACTTCGACGACGTAATGCTCGAGCGTGCTTACTCGGATTCGCGGGCGTACGCACAGAGTAAGCTCGCGCAGGTGATGTTCACGTTCGACCTGGCGCGAGAGCTCGAGGGTTCGGGCATCCTCGTCAACGCCCTGCATCCGGCGACCCTAATGAACACCGACATGGTGCTGTCGCGGGGTATTCGGCCCCAGAGCTCGGTGGACGAAGGGGCAGAGGCCGTGCTTCACCTCGTCACCTCGCCCGCCGTCGGAAGCGGCAGATACTTCAGCGGCACCCGACCCTCCCGCGCCCACCGACAGGCCTACGACGAAGCTGCGCGCTCGAGGCTGCGGGAGCTGAGCGCCGCGCTCACCGGCGCGTAGGGAGGCCCTGAATCCGCGCGCAGCGGGTCGCATAGCGAGCCCCCGAGGACAGAGAGACGAACAGCGGGCGAGCGTGCGCCCGAGGGGGAATCGCGCACGGGGCGCCCCGCACCCTACCGTCCGCTAGGGTGGGAAGGATGGTCGGCTGCCGTCCCGACCCTAGTCACGCTCCACGTCGTGGCCGCTGACCACGTCTTCCAGAGGCGGCGGTGCGTGCGGATGGAACTCGCCCGCCCCCAGCCTTTGCATGTAGTCCGCGAACGCGCGCACGGCGTAGCCGCCCATGAGCAGCACAATGGGCATGTTCGCCCATAGCATCCACCCAGTTCCGAAATCGGCCAGGTTCCCGAGCTCGATGTCCGTGCTCACGAGCGCAGGCGCCAGGATAGCCGCGAGGCAGAAGATGAGCTTGTAAGACAGGATGGCCCGGTCCCCCAGCATGTACACGACGCCCTGCTCCCCGTAGTAGCTCCAGGAGATCATGGTGGAGATGGCGAAGAGCCACGCCGCCAGGGTCACCAGGAACTTGCCGAGGCCGGGGAAAGCGCGGTCGAACGCGTGGGCAGTCAGCGAGGCGCCCTTGAAGTCACGGTAGACGGCTGTCTCCGGCGTGCCGTCGTCGCGAGTCGTCCACCTCGCGCCAGCGGGAAGCGGGTCCCACGAGATCGTCGAGGCCTCACCGCTCTCGTCGGCCTCGATCGTGCCGAGGACCTTCCGGCGCGTCGTCCCCGCTTCGTCCTCGTCCAGCACCTCGACGAGCAGGAAGACCTGCATCCCGGCCTGCCAGTTCTCCCACGACGCGAGCTCGGGCAGCGCGCCGACCGAGGTGGGGACGTCGAGCCTGGCATTTTCTCCCTGGCCGACGATCTGCGTGCTCGAGCCGCTGAGCTCGCCCAGAGGATCCCGGTTCCACGTGCCTGTGGACAGGATGACCAGCGCTGTGAGCGTGCAGACGATGATGGTGTCGATGAAGGGGCCGATGCCTCCGACGATACCCTCGCGAGCGGGCTCGTCGGTTTTTGCTGCCGAGTGGGCGATCGGCGCGGAGCCCTGACCGGCTTCGTTGGAGAAGAGAGCGCGTTTGAGACCGATCGTGAAGCCCCAATAGGCCGAGCCGCCAACGAATGCGCCGACCGCATCGGTCGAGTTGAACGCGTCGTACACGATCAGCGCGAGCAGCCCTGGGAGCTGACGCCAGTTGACCACGATCACCGCCAGCGAGGCGAGGACGTAGAGAATACACATGAAGGGGACGAGCCTCCCCGCGACGTTCCCGATCCTCTTGATGCCACCGATGATGACCATCCCAACGATGAGCGCGAGAACGATCCCCGTGCCGACCTGCGGGACCCCGAAGTAGACGTTGGTCAAGTCGGCGACGTTCCACGACTGGAACATGTTGCCGCCCGTGAACGTCGAGATGAGCAGCGTCAGGCAGAAAAAGACCGCCATCGCCTTCCCGAGGCTGCCGAGTGCACCCCCCTTCTTCCCGAGAGTCTGGTCGATCACCCACATCGCGCCACCATGCGGATTCTCGGGGTCGTCCGTGTTCCGGTAGAGCATGGCGAGCGTGATCTCTACCGTCTTTAGCGTCATGCCGAGTAGGCCGATCGCCCACATCCAGAAGAGAGCGCCCGGACCCCCGACACCGATGGCCAGCGCAACGCCTCCGATGTTGCCGAGGCCGATGGTCGCCGAAAGCGCCGCCGAGAGCGCTTGGAAGTGGTTGATGGCGCCCGGGTCGTCGGGGTTGTCGTAGATGCCCCGGGTCACCTGAACGCCGTGGGTCAGCGCCGTGACGGGCGGCATGCCGATCGCGGCGCTTCGCAGGCTGCGGGTCATCATGTAGATCCTCACCGGCACCCAGACGGTGAAGAGGACCCCCGCACCCATCAGGAAGAAGAACGTGGGCGTGCTCCAAAGGTAGCCCACACTCCACCCGACCCACTCCATGACCGCGCTCACCACGCCTCCAGGTTGCTTGGGGAACCCGTCGTTCGACGTTGGATCGGGTAAGAGATCCCCTCGGCACAAGCGAGGCAAGGGACCCGATGTCCCGCCGGCGGCGGGGTAGTTTGGCACTGTTGCGGGGCGTGCGTGCCCGTCGCGATGCTTGGGGCCATGCCCGGCGCTCGCTCAGCGACCCGGTGGCGAGACCTCTTCGTGACAGGGGTGGGCGGGAGGTTCCCGCGCGGGCGAGAGGACGGTCTTCGTGCTCGAACAAACGGGAGAGAGCGAGATGAAGGATCGGATCGGGTTCATCGGTCTTGGCATCATGGGCCGCGGCATGGCGGGCAACCTCATCGAGGCAGGCTTCGACGTGACCGTGTGGAATCGCACACGGTCGAGGATGGAGGACCTCGTCGCGGTGGGAGCCCACCCTGCAGAGGACGCGGCTTCCGTTGCGGCCGCGGCCTCCCTCGTTATCACCTGCGTCAGCGACACGCCCGACGTCGAGGAGGTCGTCCTGGGGCCGCGCGGAGTCATCGACGGGGCGGGATCGGACACGCTGTTGATCGACATGAGCACGATCAGCCCCGATGCGACCCGCAGCATCGCCGCTGAGCTCGCGAAAGTGCGCGCAGGGTTCCTCGATGCCCCCATCAGTGGCGGAAGCGAGGGGGCGGTTCGCGGCACGCTTTCGATCATGGTGGGAGGTGCAACGGAGCATGTGGAGAGGGCGATGCCGGCGTTCTGCGCGATGGGGAAGACCATCACCCACGTCGGTCCGGTCGGTGCGGGCCAGACGGTCAAGCTGGTGAACCAGATCCTCGTCGTCGGCAACATGCTCGCAGTGTGCGAGGCGCTCCTGTTCGCGAGCGCCGCCGGCCTGGACCTGCGCAAGACGCTGGAGGCGGTCACCGGAGGCGCGGCGGGAAGCTGGATGCTCTCGAACCGGGGCCCGCAGGTCATCGAGGGTGACTGGCGCCCTGGGTTCACCATCGACCTCCAGCAGAAGGACCTACGGCTCGCCCTCGAATCCGCCTCGGAGATGGGTGTGCCTCTCGTGGGAACCGGCCTCGTCTTTCAGCTCTACAGGACGCTGCAACGGGCCGGTCTCGGCGGTGAGGGGAATCACGCCCTCATCAAAGCCCTCGAGCGGCTGGCGGGCATCGAAGCTCGCCAGGGGGGAGTTGTGCAGACCGGGTAAGAGACGGTGTCCGGGCCCGATCACCGCGCCACGAGGCGCACGATGCGGTCGTCGTCGGGGCCCGGGCTTCCGCGCCCATCCCGGTTGCTGGTAGCCAGGTAGACCGCACCGTCGGAGCCCACCAGCACGTCCCGCAGCCGCCCGAGCTGCCCCTGCAGCAGGCGCTCGCTTCGCACCGACCTGCGCCCGTCCGGCGAGAGTTGGATGCGCCACAACGCTGCACCGCGAAGGGACGTGACGAGGAGGCTCCCCCGCCATCCCGGGATGGCGTTCGCTCCGTAGAAGTCCGCGCCCGAAGTCCCGACGGTCGGCGTCCACGCCTCTACGGGCTCGACTACGGCGTGCGCCGCGCAATACGCACGTTCGTCCGATTGATCACAGAAACCGGCGACGGCGGGCCAGCCGTAGTTGCCGCCCCCGACGATCACGTTCACTTCGTCGTCCGTGGCCGGCCCATGCTCGATGGCGTAGAGCCTACCAGTCCCGGGCTGGAACACGAGACCCTGCGGATTACGGTGCCCCGAGGTCCAGATCGAGTTACCAAATGGGTTGCCGGGGGCAGGCCGTCCGTCGACGCTCACCCGGAGGATCTTCCCGGCCAGGGAGTTCATGTCTTGGGCGCTGCGTGCGCTTCCGGCGTCTCCGGTGGTCACGTACAGAAAGCCGTCCTGGCCGAACGCGAGCCTGGAGCCGTCGTGGTTGCGTGCGCCAGGGATGCCGTCGATCAGTGTTTGCGGTGGTCCCAAGCGGCCCCCCTCCATTCGCATGCGTACGAGGCGGTTTGCGATCCTCCCGCCCGCGCGGTACGAGTGAACGGCATAGACGAGGGGTGTGGTAGGGTAGTCGGGGTGTAAACGCGAGACCCATGAGCCCGCTCTCGCCGGACTCGACCACGTCGAGCTGGCCTACGATTCGCCTGCCGCCCGACGACACGTCGACGGTCGAAATGCGCCCGCCGCGCTCGCTGATCCACATGAGTCCGTCCGGCCCCCACAGCATGTCCCAGACGGTGTCGAGCCCACCCAGCACGGTCTCTACGCGAAACGATTGGGCGTCCGGAGCCACGATGGCGGCGGGGCGTTGCGAACGAGGACCGGAGCCCACGACGGCCACCGCGGCGAGGGCCAAGAGAGCGCCACCGCCGACCACCGCGGCTCGTGTCACCGATCCTGTTCGCGTTCGTCGCCCACGAACTGCCGGAAGCGCTCCCTGCCTGCAGCGCCCGACGTCGCGCCGGTCCCTCGCAGTTGACGCTCGACCGCGGCGATCCGCTCGTCTGTAGAGGGGTGTGTGGCCAACCATTCCCTCATGGCTCCCCCTGGCGAGGACTCGGCGGACTTGAGGTGCCCGAGGAACTGGAGGAGCCCGTCGGCTCGGTACCCCGTGGCTGCCGCGTACACCAGGCCCAGGGAGTCGGCCTCCATCTCGTCCTCCCGGGAGAGGCCGGTGAACAGGAGCGTGCTGCCGACGTCTGCGACGCGGTCCAGGAACTCTCCCTCCAGCTCGGCCTCGTCTCGGGCCTGCATGAACACCGAACTACGACGGATCTCTTCCAGGACGTGCTTCTGGTCGACATGGCCGACCTCGTGCGCCAGGACGGCGGCCAGCTCCGCCTCGGACTCCATCAAGCTCAAGGCGCCTCGGGTCAGGAACACATATCCGCCGGGAGCGGCGAAGGCGTTGACGTCGTCGGTATCGAGAAGACCGAAGTGGAACGAGACTTCGCGGACGCGAACGGACTGCTGCGCGACGGACTGCCCCACGAGCGTGAGGTAGCGGATGAGCTCCGGGTCCTCGACCAGGTCGTAGCGGCCCGCGACGGTCGCAGCGATACCGAATCCGATCTCACGCTCACGCTCAGGTCCGATGGGGAGCGCCTGCTCGACGACGCGACCGACGGCCTCGAGATTCTGGCGGGTCGCGATGTCGCCGAGGCTGCCGAGCTGCTGAGTCGAGCAACCGGCGGCGAGCGTCGTCGCGATGATCAGAAGGCGAAGGGATGGAGGCTCGTAACGGCCTGGTCGGCGGACCCAGCGCGGGGTGCTCAACGTACGCTCCCGACGGGGGCAGCGGACGGGGCTGTCGCGTTCGGCCTGGCGTCCGTCGCTGCCTCACGGACGGCCTGGCGGTCCGCCTGCCCGGGCTGTGCAGGCGTCGCTTCCAGCTCTCGGAGGAAGCGCTCGAGCTCCAGAATGGTCACGCGTACGTTCTCCATCCTTCGCACCGCCGCGGCGTCTGGGTTGACGACGACCTCGCCATCCACCGTGCGAACCCTCGCCACGCCCCGCGCTCCAGCGCTGGCTACCACCTCCCCCCGGCGTTCGCCCCCGAGGGCGTGCACGCCGAAGCGTCCGGCGGCGCTCCCCAGGCGTCCCACGGCGCCTGTGTCGAGAAGGTCATCGGAGAACTCCGCTCTGGCTGCCGGGCGACGCACGATGACCGCCTCGACCGTGCCGTCACTCCCGACCTGCACGAATCTGCCTCGCTCGCTCGATGCCCGCCCTCCGTCTGCGTCGAAGCCGCTCATGGCGATCGGGACCAAGGGGTCCTGGGCGGCCGCGTGCTCCGCGAGCGGGGCCGATCCCAGAGCCGTGAGAACCACGGGAGGGGTCTGGCCCCCGATGACGACGACGGGTGCTTCGAGCGTCTCTCCATCACTCAGCTTCGAGACCTCGACGCGCCACCTCGGGAGTGACGAGTAGGCTTCCACGTGTGCCACGAGGGCCAAAGCTTCGGTGTCCGCGTCGCTCGTGGCAGAGCGGACGAGCTGGCCCGCGCTCCAGCTGCCGGGCACGTAGAGCCAGTCCGTCCATCGCGCTCGTTCGTCCTGTGCGGAAGCCCCGGTCGCGCACGCGACGAGCAGTGCCGCCGCTGCCATGGCGCCACGGAGGGTCGGACCACTCCCTCCGGTAGCCGCGGGATCTTCCTCCCTGCCGAGAAGCTCAAAAACGTTCACAGGCTTCTTCTTCCCTTTCACGGTCACGGCCTCGACCGCACGTGTGGCGTACCCGCCGCCGGCGGCGGTCAGGGTGCTCTCGCTCACCAGAATGGTGGTCCCGTAGGTCTTGTTCAAGGACTCGAGTCGGCTCGCGAGATTCACAGCGTCGCCGATGGCGGTGTAGTCGAGCTTCCGCGTCAGTGATCCGATGTTCCCAACGACGGCGGGGCCTGTGTTGAGCCCCACCCCGATCGCCAGCTCGGTAGGCTCGCCTCGCTCCTTCCAGCGGGCGTTCAAGCCGTCCAGCTCGGCGATCATGTCCAGCGCGGCGGTCAACGCCTTGTTGGCGTGGTCAGCGATGGGGACCGGAGCGCCCCAGAAGGCCATGACCGCATCCCCGATGAACTTGTCCAGTGTCCCACCGTGCCGGAAGACGACCTCCGACATTCGCTCGAGATACTCGTTCAAGATCTCGATCACCGCGCTCGGCGGCAGTCGCTCGGAGAGGTTGGTGAAACCCCGGATGTCGCTGAACAGGATCGTGATCTCGGCGCGCTCTCCGCCGAGCGCGACCGACTCGAAGTCGTCCGCGAGCCTGCGCACGTACTCAGGGGGCACGTACCGGCTGAACAGCTCCCGTACTCGCGCCTTCTCCCGGCCTTCGGTCGCGTAATTCGCCACCATGGACCCGAACGCAGCGAGCGACGCGGCCAGGGCCGGGGCGACGAAGTCGAGCCACACGCCGAGTGCGAGCCCCCACGTCCCCAGCGCGGCCAAAACGAGGAGGAGGCCGAGCGCGGCGCCCGCGCCCGCGGGCCCCGATCCGGCCGCCGCCGTCAAGACGCCAGCGAGCACGCCGGCGGCGCCCAGGAGGGCGAGGTTGGCTCCGTCCTCGGCGCGCCGCAGCACGTCACCAGTCAGGAGGTTGTCGATGACGGTCGCGTGGACCAGGATCCCCGGGTCGGATGGCCTGAGCGGAGTCGGACGTGGGTCGAACTCGAGGGTTCCGACACCCGTGACGCCGACGAGCACGATCTTGTCACGGAACGTCTCGAGCGGGACGTCCGGCTCGAGGCCCTTGAGGATCTGGTCGGCGCTGTTCAGGAGGTGGAACATCGGATAGACGGGATATGTCGTGTGCTCGCCCTCCCGGTACGGCCCTCGCCAACGGATGAGCAGGCGTCCCTCCCCGTCCACCGGCAGCGCTCGCTGCCCGACCCGCAGCGACCCGGCTGCGAGGGAGACCAAACCGCCCAACCGCTCGTGGTCGAGGAGCCGCGCCGCCGCCAAGCCCAGGGACGGATAGAGCGTGCCACGGTGATCGTAGACCAGTCGCTCCCAGCGAACTACGCCGTCGGGGTCCGCGCCCAGGGTGATGCTTCCCACACCGGCGGCAGAGCGCAGGAACAGCGGATGCGGCGGTTCCACATAGGGGAAAGGCGTCAGGGGGACCGTTGCGCCCGGGTCACCGGACTGCGACGCACCCAGGGCAAACCCGCGCAGGAGGGTCGGGACCTGCCGCCGGCTGGGGTCCTCGCTGGCCCGCTGTGCGTCCCAGAGGAGCGCGTCGTCGAGGCTGCCGGGCGAGAAGGTGAGTGCGAGAACAGCGAGCCCGAATTGGTCCAGAGTTTCCGCGAAGATCGTGTCGGCGACGGGGTCACCCAGGTCGGGCTCCGGAAACAGCACGTCGAAGACCGCGAGCCGGGCGCCTGCAGCGCTCAGGTAGCGAAGCAACAACGCGTGTGCGTCACGGCTCCAGGGCCAGCGTCCCAGGCGGTCGCGATAGACCTCGAGGCTGTTCTCGTCGATCTCGACGACGACGATGTCGGGGGAGGCGGCGTTCGCGTCGGCCACGATCTGCATCCGGGCGTCGTAGCTCTTCCACTCGGCGACCTGGAGGACCCTCGTGGGCCGGAGCAGGGCCGCGATTGCGGCGGCGGCGGCGCCGATGGCGATCCCGTAAGTCATGCGGCGCCTGAAGCGGCGCCTGGGACCGGACGGGGTCGGCGTGGAGGTCAAGTCTGTCCCTGGTTGTCCCGCGCCCCGGGGGCGGAGGATGGACAGGCCGTCAGCGGAACTCGTTCATGAGTCGGTCGAGAGCGGCACTTCCGGGGCACAGAGTTCCGTACGGCAGCTCCACAAGAGGGGTTGGAACCGTGGCGTTCAGCGCGTGCATGTCGTCCTGGCTCTCCTCGATGAAGAGCAGTCCCGTGGGTACCAGCCCCTTGGATTGGAGGCGGCGTATGTGGGCCTCTGCAGCGGAGCGGTCGGTCGGGTCGTACGCCTCGTGCACGTCGCGGAAGCGTACCACGCTTCCGTCGTGCATCGTGACCGACGTGGAAGCATCTTGCCGCTGCTCAGCGGTGATCTCCGCTCGCAGGGGCACGAAGTCGACCGGAGCCACTTCCTCCTGGCGGTTCCTCGTGTACAGGTAGCTCTTGGTGGATCCCTCATGATCGTTGAAGGTGACGCACGGCGAGATCACGTCGACGAGCGCGAATCCTTCGTGGGCCAAGCCGGCCTTGAGGATGGGCACGAGCTGCGTCTTGTCCCCGGAGAACGCGCGCGCGACGAAGCTCGCGCCCAGAGAGAGAGCCAGGAGGACCGGATCGATGGGCCGCTGTCGGTTTGCCTCCCCCTTCTTGGCTTTGCTTCCCACGTCGGCTGACGCCGAGAACTGGCCCTTCGTAAGACCGTAGACGCCGTTGTTCTCCAGCACATAGAGCATGTTGACGTTCCGCCGGATGCCGTGGCAAAGCTGGCCCAGGCCGATCGAGAGAGAATCTCCGTCCCCCGAGATCCCGATGAAGTAGAGGTCTCGATTAGCCGCATTCGCCCCGGTGGCGATCGCGGGCATGCGTCCATGGACGGAGTTGAAGCCATGGGCCTGCGACATGAAATAAGTCGGCGTCTTCGAGGAGCAACCGATGCCGCTCAGCTTCGCGGCTCGATGTGGCGGAATGTCGAGCTCGAAGAATGTCTGCACGATCGCGGCCGTCACCGAGTCGTGACCACACCCGGCGCAGAGGGTGCTCATCGCGCCTTCGTAGTCTCGGCGGGTCAGTCCCAACGCGTTGGTTTGAAGCTTGGGATGCCGGATCTTCGGCTTGGGAATCGACGTCATGCGCTTTCGCCGCCGCCTCCGTTTCCGCGGGCGAGCTGGGAGACCACGCCTTCCACGACGTGACGGGCGCTGAACGGAAGCCCGCCGTAGCGAAGAATCGAAAGGAGCCTGGAAGCGTCGACCTCGGTCTCCATGCGCAGCATGGAGCGCAGCTGCGCGTCGCGATTCTGCTCCACCACGAAGACGGGATCGTGAGCTGCGAGGAAGGCCTCTACGTCGGGAGAGAACGGGAACGCCCGCACGCGCATGTAGTCGACGAGGATCCCTCGCTCCTCCAACCGGTCCATCGCTTCCAGCACGGCCCGGTGCCCTCCTCCGAGGGCGATGAGGCCTGCGGTGGCTCCGTCGCGAACGTGGACCTCGGGTGCGGGCGCCTCGTGGGCGGCGCGCTCGATCTTGCTCTTGAGGCGGTCCATGACCTCGGTGTAACCCTCGGCGTCCTCGGTGTAGCGACCGTACTTGTCGTGTCCTGACCCACGGGTGAGGTACGCGCCTGTGGGGTGTGTGCCGGGGAGTGTACGGTACGGAATCGTATCTCCGTCGACGTCGAGATAGCGGTAGAAGGCGTCCATGCTCTCGAGCTGCTCGGCCGTGAGCACCTTGCCGCGGTCGGGACGGAAATCATCGTCCCACCTCGGGCGATCACACACCCAGTCGTTCATGCCGATGTCGAGGTCCGACACCACGAACACGGGCGTCTGAAAGCGCTCGGCGAGGTCGAAGGCTTCCACTGCGAAGTCGAAGCATTCTGTGGGATCGCACGGGAAGAGAGCGATGTGCTTGGTGTCGCCGTGAGAGGCGTAGGCGACGAGCAGAAGATCACCCTGCTGCGTCCTCGTGGGCATTCCCGTGGAGGGGCCCGTTCGTTGGACGTTGAAGAAGACCGCGGAGATCTCGGTGTAGTAGGCGAGTCCGATGAACTCGCTCATGAGCGAGATTCCGGGGCCGGCCGTGGGCGTGAAGGCACGCGCGCCCGCCCAACCCGCGCCGACCACCACGCCCGCCGCCGCCAGCTCATCCTCCGCCTGCACGATCATGTATCGCCGCTCGCCGGTCTCCTCGTCGGTCCGGTAGCGCTTGCAGAAGCCCGCGAAGGCGTCCATGAGCGACGTCGCCGGGGTGATCGGATACCACGCGCCCACGGTGGCTCCCGCGTAAAGGCATCCGAGGGCGGCCGCAGTATTGCCGTCCAGGACGACCTTGTCCTCGGGGAGCTCCCGTGACTCGAGACGAATCTCGAGCGGGCAGTCGAAGTGCTCCCTGGCGTAGTCGTACCCCAGCCTCAGGGCCTTGTAGTTGAAGTCGATAAGCGCCGGCTTCCGGGAGAACTTCTCCTCGATCATCCCCCGGATGATGTCCATGTCCATCTCGACGAAGGCCGCCAGCGCGCCCACGTATACGATGTTCTTCATGAGGACCCGTGCGCGGCCTCCTTCGAACGCCTCGACGCACATGTTCCCGATCGGGATCCCCAGGAACGTGACGTCGTCGCGCAGCAGCTCCCGGTCGAGCGGCCAGGACGAATCGTAGACGACCCATCCGCCGGGCCGCACCTCCGCGATATCGCGCGCGTAGGTCTCCGGGTTCATCGCGACGAACAGGTCGAAATCGGAGTTGCGAGCGGTGTAACCCTCCCCGCTCACGCGGATCTCGTACCAGGTGGGCAGGCCCTGGATGTTGGACGGGAACACGTTCTTCCCACTGATCGGCAGCCCCATACGGAACAGCGCCTGCATGAGGAGTCCGTTCGCGCTCGCCGACCCGGTCCCGTTCACGGTGGCCACCTTGAACGCGAAGTCGTTGACGCGAACCCCGGGAGGCCGTGGCGTCGGCTCCTCCCTGGGCTCTGTGGCGATGGACGCCCCACGCGCGGTGGGAGTCGTGGGCGCGGTCATGGGGGGTGTGGCCGCGAGGTCCGCGTCGAGCCTGGACGGGGACGCCTGCCCTCCACCCTGCTTCTCACTCACACCGCAACCTCCGCGAGAGTGTCGGTGGCGAGCATCTCCGCGGGCACTGGCTGGCCGGCGTAGGGCTGGAAGAGGTCGAACTTCGCCATGTCCCAAGCCGCTGTCGGGCACCGCTCGGCGCACAATCCGCAGTGCACGCAGATGTCTTCGTCCTTCACCATTACGCGGCCGGTCTGCGGGAGGTCCTCCGAGACGTAGAGATCTTGCTGGCGGTTGTCGGCTGGTGCCATCAGACGGCCGCGAAGATCTTCCTCAGAACCGTTCGCGGTGATGGTCAGGCAACTGACCGGGCACACGTCCACGCAAGCGTCGCACTCGATACAAAGCGGAGCCATGAAGTGCGTCTGGATGTCGCAGTTCAGGCAGCGCTGGACCTCCCGGGCCGTTTGTTCGGGGTCGAACCCGAGCTCTACTTCGATGTTCAACCTCTTGAATCGCTCCGTCAGGTCCACGTGGACCATCTGCTGGCGATGGGAGGGGTTGTAGTCGTTGTGGTAGCTCCAGGCGTGCATCCCGAGCTTGGCGCTGACGAGCGTCATTCCCTCCGGAGGTCGATCGGTGAGGGCTTCGCCCTCGCAGTAGGCGTGGATCGAGATGGCCGCTTGGTGTCCGTGCTCGACGGCCCAGATGATGTTCTCCGGCCCCCATGCGGCGTCGCCCCCTATGAAGACGCCGGGCGTTGTGGTCATGAACGTCGTCCGGTCTACGATGGGGATGTCCCAGTCGTTGAACTCGATTCCGATGTCCCTCTCGATCCAGGGGACGGCCGCGTCTTGTCCGATGGCCAGGATGACGTCGTCGCACGGTATGAACTTCTCACCGTGCTTGGTGCTCCTGAGGCGACCCGTGTCGTCCTCGTGCCAGCTCACCAGGTCGAAGTTCATGCCCACGAGCCTGTCGTCCTCGACGACGAAGGACGCCGGTGAGTGGTTCACCAGGATCTCGACCATCTCTTCCTCGGCGTCCTCCAGCTCCCACGGCGACGCCTTGAAATTGGGCCGATCCTTGCGAGCCATGACCTTGATGTCCTTTCCACCAAGCCGCTTGCATGTGCGGCAGCAGTCCATGGCGGTATTGCCGACGCCGATGATGAGAACGCGTTCGCCGATCGAGTCGATGTGCTCGAAGTGCACCGCCTCGAGCCAGTCGATTCCGATGTGGATGTTGGCGTCGGCCTCTTGCCGTCCGGGGATGTTCAGCTCCTTCCCCTTCGGCGCCCCGCTTCCGACGAAGACCGCGTCGAAGCCTTCCTCGAGGAGCGCTCTCATGCTCTCGACCGGACGGCTGTATTGAATCTCGACTCCCATGTCGAGGATCATGTCGATCTCTTCATCGAGCACCGGTACCGGTAGCCTGAACGCCGGGATGTTCGTGCGCATCAGGCCGCCGGGCCGGTCGAGCTGTTCGTAGATGACGCACTCGTAGCCGAGCGGCATGAGGTCGTTGCAGACCGTCAGCGAGGCCGGGCCGGCCCCTACACACACGACCCGTCGCCCGTTCTTCCTCTCCGGAATGGCGGGAAGACGGTCCACGGAGGTGTCGCGCAGATCGGCCGCGACTCGCTTGAGTCGACAGATCGCCACGGGCTCCTCGTCTACCCGCGTCCTCCTGCAGGCAGGCTCGCAGGGACGGTCGCAAGTACGTCCGAGGATCCCGGGAAAGACGTTCGAGCTGCGGTTCAACCAATACGAGTCGGTGAAGCGCCCCTGGGCGATGAGGCGGATGTACTCGGGCACGTTGGTGTGGGCCGGACAGGCCCACTGACAATCCACCACCTTGTGGTAGTAGTCAGGCCGCGAGAGTACGTCAGTTGGCTGCATACGAGTGCTTTCCCGTGCGAATTAGCGGTTCAGGGCCGCTCTGGGAGGGGGTGGCGAATCGGTGTCGGATCCCTTTGGATTGGACGCTTACGTGTCCCTCAGGTTCCGCGGCGGGATGGCTGCTGTGCGCCTCAAGCTGGTTGATTATCTGAATTCCGGCGTACGATGCAAGGGCCTCGCCGTGATGAAGCCCGTTCAGTAGCGGTAGCGTTCCGGCTTGAAAGGACCGTGCTTCGGGATCCCGAGGTAGCGCGACTGCCGGTCGGTGAGCTCGGTCAGCTTCACGCCCAACTGGTCGAGGTGCAGTCTCGCGACCTCCTCGTCGAGCCTCTTGGGCAGGACGTATACCTCGCGCCCGTACTCACCCGTGTTCTTCCAGAGCTCGATCTGGGCCAGGACCTGGTTCGTGAAGCTCGCGCTCATGACGAAGCTCGGGTGCCCGGTCGCGCATCCCAGGTTGAGGAGCCGTCCTTCGGCGAGGATCAAGACGCTGTGCCCGTCGGGGAAGAGCCACCGGTCGTACTGCGGCTTCACGTTCACCGAACGTATCCCCGGCACTCGAGCCAGGCCGGCCATGTCGATCTCGTTGTCGAAATGGCCGATGTTGCCCACGATGGCCTGGTCCTTCATGCGAGCCATGTGGTCGACCGTGATGACGTCCCGATTGCCGGTGGCGGTAATGAACACGTCGGCCGTCTCCACGACGTCCTCGAGCCTTGTCACCTCGAACCCCTCCATGGCGGCCTGCAGAGCGCAGATCGGGTCGATCTCGGTCACCACGACCCGAGCGCCCTGCCCCCGAAGCGCCTGCGCGCAGCCCTTGCCTACCTCGCCGTAGCCACAGACCACGGCCACCTTTCCCCCCAGCATGACGTCCGTGGCGCGGTTGAGTCCGTCCACGACCGAGTGCCGGCATCCGTAGACGTTGTCGAACTTCGACTTCGTGACCGAATCGTTGACGTTGATCGCTGCGAACAGGAGCCGTCCGGACTCCGCCATCTCATAGAGCCGGTGCACCCCGGTGGTCGTTTCCTCCGATACTCCGCGAATGCGCTCCGCGGTCCTTCGCCAGCGGTCGGGCTCCCGCTCCTGCCACCCCCTCAGCAGCTCGAGGATGACGCCCCACTCTTCAGGCTCACGCTCGGGATCGAATTCGGGCACGCCGCCTGCCTCTTCGAACTCGACGCCCTTGTGGATCAGCAGCGTGGCGTCACCGCCGTCATCGACGATCAAGTCCGCTCCCCCGCCGTCCGGCCACGAGAGCGCTTCCTGCGTCGCCCACCAGTACTCGGCGAGCGTCTCTCCCTTCCACGCGAACACGGCCGATCCGCTAGGCGCCTGCGGCGTTCCGGTCGGCCCGACCGCCGCGGCCGCCGCGGCATGATCCTGCGTAGAGAAGATATTGCAGCTCACCCAGCGGACGTCGGCTCCGAGCAGGTCGAGCGTCTCGATGAGCACCGCGGTCTGGACGGTCATGTGGAGAGACCCCATCACGCGTGCGCCTTCAAGCGGCCGCTCCGCGGCTAGCCGCTCGCGGAGCGCCATGAGGCCCGGCATCTCGCGCTCGGCGAGACCGATCTCCTTGCGCCCCCACTCGGCGAGGGCGAGGTCCTTCACCTTGAACGGGGGCCGGCCCGTGCCGCTCGGTGCGTTCCGATCGGTAAGCGTCGCGCGTTCCATCCGACTACGTCCTCCTCTTCGTGTCACTTCCATACGACTTTATCAGCAACGTTCTTTCAACCTTCTGTCGGTGCTCGCCTGCTCCTCAAGTTTGCCGCCTTCGTAGCCTCCTCGCGAGCCCGACGCCAAGAACAGGAGGGGGCCTTCCGCGCCCGGGTCGGGAGCCAGGAGTGCCACGCTGAGCGCGCGGAATCCCGCCCGGCTCATCCAGAGCTCAACCGCCGGCGGCTCGAAGCCCGGCCAGAGGTGCCCCATCTCCTCACGGTACTCATCGCGGTCGTGAGCACGCATGTCCACGACGACGGCCCGTCCCCCGGGCGAGAGCGAACGGTACGCCTCGCTCAGCACCTTCACCGGGTCGAGAGCGTGATGGAGAACCAGCGACATGATGGCCACGTCGAGCTCGCCGTCGTCGACCGGGAGCCGCTCGAGGTCCCCCTCCCGTAGCTCGACGTTGGCGAATTCCGCCACGCGGCCCGCAGCCGCGGCGAGCATCTGCGGCGAACGGTCGACGCCCACCACACGCGCGACGTGCGGCGCGAGCGTGGCCGCGAGCGCGCCCGTGCCTACACCGAGGTCTCCCACGACCCAGTTCGGATCCAGCAACGCCGGCAGCGCACGCAGGTCGGCGCGCGGCCCGTAGAGGCTGTCTTTCACCCGGTCCCATCGGCCCGCCGACACTGATGGTGTCCCGCTGACAGTTGAAGGTGGTGGCTCCGGAGAGTCTCCTTGTTAGCCTGCCTTTCTCATTTCGGCAACCGGTTCATGGTCGTCGAGGTGGGCCCTGAGCATCCAGAGCTGGTCGTAGCCGATGATCCTCCGGTAGCTCTTCTCGGTCTCCACGAACGAGGCCGCAGCCCAGCGCAAGGCCATCGCTCCGTTCTTCCAGTTGGTCACCCTGCGGGTCTTCTGTCTTACGCCCGAGTGGGTGCTGTCGATCAGGTTGGTCGAGCCCAGGCACTTCCTCAGCCGCGGCGGGAGGCCGAGCCGGTTGATCGTGAACATCTCGCTGAGGCCTTCGCGTAGGCTAGCCGAGGCCGAGGGGTGGTCGCGCTCGAGCCATCGGGCGAGCTGCTCGAGCTTCTGCTCGCCCTGCTTCGCGTCCAGCTTCATCGCCGCCCGGAACGCCGCCTTCACCTGAGGATGCTGATCCTTCGGCAGATGACCCAGCACGTTGCGGAGCTTGTGGTTGCGGCAGCGCTGGATGGGGTGACGTTGGCCGAACACCTTCTCGATCGCCTTCCTGAGCGCTTTCGAGCCATCGATCACGAACAGCCGCCGCCTGCCCGGGTCCAGGCCGCGCTCGACCAGATCCTCTAGGAGCGCGCTGGTCACCTCGGCGTTCTCACTCGCTCCTTCCCTCACGCCCAGCACGTGCTTCTTTCCGTCTGAGTCCACGCCTACCGCAGCAAGCACGTGGTGCGAGCCCATCTGGATCCCGTCCAGGTAGATCACCAGCAGGTCCCACGCATCCAGCCGGCGCTCCATCAGCTCCTTCAGCACGCGCTCCGAGGCCTCGACCGTCTCACGGCTCACCGCCGACTTGCTCACCCCGACCGTGTCGGCCATCTCACCGATCACACGGCCGTACTTGCGCGTGCTCACCCCCGCCATCAGGACCTCGAGCATCCGATCCGCCACAGCGCCCGGTCTCCGCATCGCTGCGTACGCCGGCACCTCGACCTCGCCACCCTCCCCGGCGCCCCGGCGCCTGAGCCGTGGCCGCTCCACACGCACCTTCCGGTCCGACAGGTAAACCACACCACCCTGCCGGCCATACCACACCGTGTCGTCTTCCGCTCGTGACCGACCTGCCTGCTTCACGCCTGCCACACCCTCGGCGCTCATCTCCAGCACCGCTTCGATCGTCGCTCGTCCCATCACCTGGATGACTTCGTCGATCACGACCTCCGTCTGCTCCACGAACTCAAGCATCGGAAGCAGAAACTGCCCCTCCCGCTTCAGGAACTCCCTGATCGCGCGCTTGTCCGCCCGATCCCTTACCTCGTACGTTCTCTTCATCGTGGTGGCTCCGTGTTGGGGTTTTTGCCTACCCGAGCCTATCGGCCCGGGACCCCCGGAGCCACCACTTTTCTTTCTCCCCTATCAGGAACCTTCAACTACGGTTGGGACAGCTTCAAGCCACTCCCTACGAGGACGTCACCCGGGTCTACGTCCAGTATGCGGGCCGAAGCTGGGAGGGCCACGGCCTGAACGGGTGGGGGCTGTACTTGGGGGTGTCCTCCTTTGAGGAGTTCTGGCATCCCACCTGGAACCAGGAGGGGCCTCGGGGACTTCTCATGTCCTACATGTTCGGAGACAGGGCGCGCACGGTCGCGGCGATGGAGCCCGGCACCATCGTTCCCGAGTTCATCGACCGCTTCGACGGATTCTTCCCTGGCTCGGGCGAGCTCGCGGAGGGCGGGACCCACTTCGCGTGGGAGCACCAGCCTTGGATTGGGGCGGCCTACACCCATTACGATCCGCCGTTCGCGGAGCATCCGGAGCTGGCATCGCCCGAGGGCCGCATTCACTTCGCTGGCGAGCACGCCTCGGGGGAGCGGGGGTGGATGCAGGGAGCCTTCCAGTCGGGCCTGCGGGCTGCCTCCGAGATCGATCCGGAGGTGACGGGGGAGAGTTCCGGCGCGGCCGTGGCGATCTCGCCGAGACGGATGGTGCACCGTTTCGCGGCCAACCCCGGCGTGCCGGGATGGTTGGCGGTGTGACTGCTCGTTGCCGACCTGTCGCTCACACGGTGCGGCTCCTCAACCTGCTCTCGGAGGGTGTCGGCGAGCTCGGGATCTCCCTCGCCGCGACGGACCGAGCGCTCCACGAGCTCGACGGGGCGCCCGAGATCGGCGAATCCGGCGGCGCGGTCGATACCGTAGAAGCTGGCCGCAACAGCAGCCAAGTCCAACCCTGGTGTGCATGGCCATGATCAGCTCCCTCACAGCCTCCTCAATGTACGGGTATGGAGGTGTTGACGGCCCAGGGTTCCAGCCGTCGGGAGACGAGTTGGTCTGGCGCATGAGTTGGTCTGGCGCACGAGAAGCACGGACTGCTTCGGGAAGTTACGTAAATCGTTTAATATAAATAATTTACGTATTCAGCGACGGTGCTCTTCCTGGTCTTTCCAGACCCCAGGACCGGTCTCATCCAGATCGAGTGGCGGGAAGGCGGACGGAGGCTTACCAAGTCGCTCGGGCATCGCGACTGGGACCGGGCCAAGAAGCAGGCGGACGCAGTCGCTGCCAGTGCGTACGCTCCTCGCCCTGCTGCCAGGCCACCCCTGCCCCTGCTCGTAGCCTTCGGCCCACTGCGAGAGGCGCAGCTTGCTGCGGCTGAATCCCGCCGCCTTCCCGCTCTCCGCGTCGACCCGGTTCACGATCATGTGCACGTGCGGGGTGTCCGCCCCGGTGCGCCATGATCAGCGCCTGGTGCTTCTCCAGCCCCAGCGCTTTCAGGCTCTCCGTCGCTTGCCCGGGCTCAACTCTGCCGCTCCGGCACCTCATCCTTGGCCCAGTTACAGGCACATGGACGCCATATGGACGCCGCACCAAATAGCCTCGCCTTACACTACCATCGCATTAGCAGTTAAACACTTGTTATTTATGCACTTATGCAGTGCGCCGCCAGGGAATCGAACCCCGAACCTACTGATTAAGAGTCAGTTGCTCTGCCAATTGAGCTAGCGGCGCGATGATGTCGCTAATGTGGTGTTAAATATTGGGTTATGAGTTTCTTCACCGTCTGTGCTCTGACGTGCCATGCCACATTTGGGCACACTTTGGGCACACGCACCTTCTGGCTTGTGGTCAGTTGTGTCGGGTGACGCTTTTGGGCACACATGGCACAAACGATAGGGCACACCGGGGAGCGATTCAAGCGGTCTCCTGCTGGCCGAAGGCGTCAACCCAAAGGTCGTCTCGGAGCGCCTTGGTCACTCCACCGTGACGCTCACGCTGGACACGTACAGCGCGGTCCTGCCGGGTCTACAGGAGGACGCCACGCAGAAGCTGGGGAAGCTTGTCGGGTAGACCAAACCCGCTGGCAACGCATCGCCTCACCGCTCCGTCACCCACGAATGAGGCCCTACTGGCGAGTCAACGTGAGCGGAAACCCTTCCGCCTCCGTGTTACCAGAGAAGAAAAAGATGTCCCCGCGGAGCCGGTCGGGGCCGTCCCATTCTCCCCGGAAGTGCGCGATGCGAGTGATAGCGGAGGGGTCGCATCCTCCGTTGCAGAGGTCCATCACGACCTCGCCAGGCCGGAATGGGGCCGCCAGGGCCTGGATGTTGGGAGTTGCGTCCTCGCCGAAGAGGCCACTTAGCCCGCTGAGCTCCGCTGTGCCGGTCGTCTGGCCAGTGGCAGCGTTCTCCGTAAGCCTGATCGTGACTGAGCCCGTGAATCCTGCGCCGTCCTTCGTGCCCGCTACCGACCCCCGCCACGTCCCTGTCAGGGACCCCTCACCTTCCGGCTCGGTGGAGGAGGAGCATGCGGCGACGCTCGCGAGGAGTGCACAAAAGACCACGGCATGCCGCACGCGGGTCCTGAGCATCGCAGCTCCTGTCACGCAAGCGACGGATATCGGATATCCACAAACCGGTAGAGTACGGCTACCACGCCCGCGCGGTCAACCAGCTACCGCTCACCCTCCAGTGCCACCGTGAACGCCCGCGAAGCCTCACCGCGGGTCAGGACGACGGCGAACCGCTGAAGGCCGTCTGACGCGCTCCAGAGATGCCGCACGGCCCACTCGTTCGGGTCCGCGCCCGTCTCGAGGAGAGTAGTGCCCTCCGCCCCCGTGCTTGCGTCCCGCACCCTAGCCGCCGAATGTTGGTCGAGCGTCCACCCTTATGGACACGCGATGAACCGCCTGCAACGACTCGTCCACGAGCTCCACCGCCGCTCCGGCAGGGTCGGCCACTGGATGGTCCTCGCCGCTCTCTGGGCCTGTGGCGAGTCGGTCGCGGATCCGAACGCCCCTGCGGCCCTAGCCGTCGAGATCGTGTCGGCCGGTGGAGCCCTCCGAGCATCATGATCACCACCGGTTTCTCAAAGAACGGGGCGCCGGCACGTCAATTGAGCTAGCGGCGCGACGTTGCGTCAAGATGGTGCGTATGGGACGGAGCCTCAAGCTCCCCTTCGCTGGAGCCGGCTCGGTACGAAGTCCTGACAACCCTTCGCACTCGACCGCTTTCCACCCATAGCGGTGGGCGTCACGGCGCTGCAACGATACCCAATCGAGTCAGTAAGCAGCCATACCCGTCAGGGCCTGCCCGAGGATGAGCCCGTGGATGTCGTGGGTTCCCTCGTAGGTGTAGGCCGACTCCAGATTGGCCATGTGCCGCATCGAGTGGTACTCGACGAGAATGCCGTTGGCGCCGAGTAGGCGCCTCGCCTCGCGGGCGACATCGCAGGCCATGTCCACGTTCGCACGCTTGGCCAGCGATACCTGTTGCGGCGTAACCGTTCCGCGGTCCTTGAGGCGACCAAGCTGGAGGGCGAGAAGCTGTCCTTGGGTAATGCCCGTGAGCATCTCGGCGAGCCGCACCTGCTGTATTTGCTTGCCCCCGATCGGTCCGTCGAACATGACCCGCTGGACGGCATAGCTGCGGGCCTCGTCGAAGCATGCCATGGCAGCGCCAAGAGCCCCCCACGCGATGCCGTAGCGGGCCTGTGTCAGGCACATGAGGGCGCTCCTGAGGCCGGTCGTGTCAGGCAGGAGCGCGTCTTCCCCAACCTCGACGTCGGCGAGGTGTAACTCGCTGGTGTCGGACGCCAAAAGGGACAGCTTTCCCTTCTGATCGGTCGCGCTGAAACCGGGACGATCCGTGGGCACGACGAAGCCTCGAATGCCCTCCGTGTCGCCCCCCTCGGCGGTCTGGGCCCAGACGATCGCGACGTCGGCCATCGAGCCGTTCGTGATCCACATCTTGGTGCCGTTGAGGACCCAGCCGTCGTCCGTCGTCTCGGCCGTGGTGAGCATCCCGCCCGGGTTGGAGCCGAAGTCGGGCTCGGTGAGGCCGAAGCAGCCGATCAGCTCGCCCGCTGCGAGCTGCGGTAGCCAGTGGCGGCGCTGCTGCTCCGAGCCGAAAGCGTAGATGGGATACATGACGAGCGCCGCCTGGACCGAGGCGAACGAGCGGATCCCGCTGTCTCCACGCTCGAGCTCCTGCATGATGAGCCCGTACGCGACGTTGTTGAGACCCGCGCAGCCGTACTCCTCGGGCAGGTTTGCGCCGAGCATCCCGAGCTCGGCCAGCTCCGGGATGACCTCGCTCGGGAAGCGCCGCCCCATGTAGGCATCACCGATGAGGGGGATCACGCGCTCCTCGACCCAGCCGCGCACCGTGTCGCGGATCAGCCGCTCTTCAGCGGAGAGGAGTGAGTCGACGTCGTAGAAGTCTATTCCCTGGAACGTGGCGGCCATTGCATGGCTCCTGAGGTGTGGTCGCGAGGGATGCCGCCGCACTCGCATACAACGAGATCACTGCGTCAAACCCTACGTTGGTGGCGCAGCAGGCGGGGCCGCATCGACGGCTTTCCGGTTCTGAAAGCGCATCATTCCGTACACGACCTCGCGGACGATACGCGACGCGATCCACAGGGCGGCGACCAGCGTCGCGAGCCAGCCACCGGGGATGAGGTCGAGGGATGGGCGGAGGCCGAACCAGATGGCGAGGGCCAGGGCCGCCGCGACCGCGCTTCCGACCGTCCAGCCGAACCGGTTGGCCCGCTTGCGCGCCCGGCTACGGCAGGACCCGCACCAGAGCAGGCGATCCAGATCCGACGTATCCCGAACCTCAAGGCAGCGCACGCAGGTGGCCTCCTCTCCGAAGCGGTCGCGCCAGCTCACCCGCACGGTTTGCCGGCTTCCGTTTCGCCCCCCGTCATTCGAGGGCTCGCTCGACCGCCTCGGCGAACGCGGAAGTGCCCGCCTCGCCACCCATGTCGGGCGTCCTGACTTGGCCGGCCCGGACGACCGCACTCAGCGCAGTGCGGATGCGCTTCGCGATGGGCTCCTGGCCAACGTGGTCCAAGAGCATGCACCCCGAGAGCAGCAATGCCGTCGGGTTGGCCACGCCCAAGCCAGCGAGGTCGGGGGCAGAGCCGTGAACCGCCTCGAACATGGCCGCGTTCTCGCCGATGTTGCCTGCGGGCGCGAAGCCGAGGCCACCGACGAGGCCGGCCATCAGGTCCGAGAGGATGTCGCCGAACATGTTCTCCATCACGAGTACGTCGAAGCGGTAGGGGTCGAGAACCAGCCACATCGCGGTCGCGTCGATGATGCGGTCCTCGAGCTCGACATCCGCGTACTCCGCGCCCACCTCACGGGCAGCCTCCAGAAACAGGCCCTGCGTGTTCTTGAGGATGTTCGCCTTATGGGCGACGGTCACCTTCTTCCGTCCGTTGCGGCGCGCATATTCGAAGGCGTAGCGGCAGATTCGCTCGGCGCCGAAGCGCGTGACGATCATCACCGATTCGGCGGCGGCCCTCGGGTCACCCTCCATCCCTATGAAGTGCTCCACACCGACGTAGAGGCCCTCCGTGTTCTCGCGAATCAGGACGACCTCGTAGCGTCCTCCAGGCATGAGTGTTCGAGCCGGCCGGACATTGGCGTAGAGGTCGAACTCCTTCCGAATCGTCACGTTGATGGAGCGAAATCTCTAGCCCGACGGCGTCGTGAGCGGTCCTTTGAAGACGACGCGGTTGCTTTGGATCGAATCGAGCGTGCGGTCCGGCAACGGATCGGCGAGACTCTCGAGCGCCGCCAGGCCCGCCAGCTGCTCGTCGTACTCCAGGTCTGCCCCAGCCGATCTCATCACGCGCAGCGTCGCGTCCATCACTTCTGGACCGATTCCGTCGCCAAGGATCAGGGTGACCGGAGTGCTCAATGCACCGACTGCGACGCCGACCGGGCGACGTCCGCGAAGGGGAGCAGGCGACGGGCTAGCGCCTCCGCGGCCGAAGCGACCGCCGCCGGATCGTTCGGCCCTCCTTCCTCCCCGGCCTCTACCCCGAACCACACGACGTCTCCGGTGCGCGTCGCGATGATCACGGCAACCATCTCCATTCGCGCCGGCGCATCCTCGGTCGGAACCGAGGGCCGCACCACGACGGGAATCAGCGCGACCTGGGAGTTGACCAGCGCGGAAGCCCGCAGCAGGTATCCGTAGAGCGGGTCGCCCACGCGCCTCACCTCGGCCCTCAAGAACATCGACACGGGGAGACCGCCCACGCGCAAGTCCATGCCCGGTGTCGATTGCACGGCCTCACGAAGCTCGGCGGGAAGCACCCAGTCGACCTCTTCACCAAGGCTCTGGAGCGTAAACGCCAGCTCGGAGTCGGCGTCCGTCCCGACTCCGACGCGGTCCTGGAACGGAAATACCATCACGCGCACCCCGCGCAGGTCGGGGACCGGACCCCGAGAGGAACCCGGTGCAGGCGGGGCTCCCGTCCCCCCGCACGCCGTCAGGAACGCCGCTGCGGTCCAGACCCAGCGTCGTGCTCGACGGTGCCCCGGAGGGCGCGAGGGTCGCCGTCCGACGGACCCAGCCGTGAGGCCTCGCACCTCAGGCCGGTCCCTCGCCGCCGGCCTCGTCGCTGTCGGCCTCCAGGGTCAACGAGCACGAGTTGATGCAGTACCGTAGGCCTGTGGGCTCCGGACCGTCCGGGAATACGTGGCCGAGGTGTCCGCCGCAGGCCGCACATAACACTTCCTCGCGCCGCATCATGAGGCTTCGGTCCTCCTCGGTGCGGACGTTGTCCGAGGCCACGGGCCGGTAGAAGCTGGGCCAGCCGGTGCCCGAGTCGTATTTCGTGTCGGACGAGAACAAGGGCGTGCCGCAGCCGCGGCACCGGTACACGCCTTCCTTCTTCGCGTCCCAGTAATCGCCCGTGAACGCGCGCTCCGTGCCCTTCTCGCGGAGGACGTGGTATTCCTCGGGATCCAGCTGTCGCCTCCACTCCGCGTCGCTCTTCTCGATCCGCTCGCCCATACAGCGCCTCCGTTCGTGGGGTGCGTGCCCTACCCCCGGGGCGCGGGCGCGGTCCTGCGACGGAGGTGCCTCCCGAAGGGACGGCCGCGCGAGCCCCGCGTGTCCGGAGACGGCACCCGACGACATTGACACCTGGCCGTCCAGTCCGCCCATTGCGACGTTCCAGGAGCACCCCCTGACCCATGATGCCATGACCGAGTCCGACGCCCGTCACTTCCGCTGGGACGACATGCCGTGGGAGAAGGTCACCGACACGCTTTCGCGGCGGATGGTGACAGGAGAGCGCATGATGCTCACCCAGCTATGGCTCGAAAAGGGATGTGTCGTTCCCCTGCACTCCCACCACAACGAGCAGCTCTCCTACGTCGTCGACGGCAGCCTGCGGTTCTGGCTCGGCGACGACGAGTCGCGCACGGTCGACGTGCGCACCGGCGAAGTGCTCCACATCCCCTCGAACCTGCCGCACCGGGCCTTGGCGCTCGAGGATACGCTCGACGTCGACATCTTCAGCCCCCCCAGGGCCGACTGGCTCGACGGGACCGACGACTACCTCCGACAGGGTTAGCAGGTCGCCGAAGGAGGGGACAGATGGATCTCGGTCTCACGGGCAAGGTCGCACTCGTGGGCGGGTCCTCCAGGGGCTTGGGACGAGCGGTCGACCACCTGATCCTGTCCAGCTCCCTCCGCGCCGCGGTCACGGGGTTTGCGAGGACCTTGGCGAACGAGGTTGCCACGCACGGTGTCACGGTGAACAACGTGATGCCGGGCTTATACCCGCACGGAGCGGCTGGGCGAGTTGGCCGAGCGGATCGCGCGAACCGAGGGGATCGAACCGCAGGCAGCGTACGCGCGATGGGAGCGTCAGATCCCCGCGGGACGCCTCGGAGAGCCGCACGAGGTCGCAGCCCTTGTGACGTTTCTTGCCTCCGAGCGCGCCGCCTACGTGACGGGCCAGTCCATCGCAGTGGATGGTGGATGGATCCGGGCCCTGCTGTGAGAGGCTGAGTGGAGGAGAAACCGATGTCGCTACGGCTGACCGAAGCCGAGTGGATCTGGAAGGACGGCGACCCGACGCCTACGCGCGAAGCCGTCCTTGCGGCGCTCTTCGTTGCGCTCGCGTATCTGCTACTGCGGACCTCACCCGCGTTCGCCGCCGGAGCCTTCAACGACGACGGGGTCTATCTCGCGCTCGGCAAGGCCCTCGCCGAAGGAGAGGGCTACCGCTCGATCTACGCCGTCGGTGACCCCGTGCACGCCAAGTACCCGCCGCTGCTGCCGCTCCTCTACGCGGGGCTGTGGAGCCTGTCGTCGGATCTGTTCACCGTCCACCGGATGGCCCTGGCGCTCTCGCTGATGACCATCGCCGCGGCCGCCGGCATTACGTGGTGGTTCGCCCGGAGCGTCTTGCGCTTGAGCCGCCCCACGTCGCTGTTCTTCGTGCTGGGCCCCTTCCTTCTGGAGGGCTCAGTGCAGTACTTCAACCTGGCCATCAGCGAGCCCTTGTTCATGCTCGTCTGGGCGCTCGTTCTGGTGCTGTTCGCCCGTCTGGACCAACCGGAGGACGAGCACCGTGGAGCGTCGGACGCAGCGCTCGGGCTGGCGATCGGTCTCACGGTGGCGGCAGCCACCCTCGCGCGCTCCCAGGGAATCGTCCTGATCCCGGCCGTGTTCCTGGCCATGCTCCTGCGGCGCACCTCGAGTAAGGCCGTAGCCACGTTCTCGCTGGGCGCGCTCGTGCCCGTATCGGCGTGGCGCTTGTGGCACGGTTCGGCGCTGTCGGCGGGGCCGCTCGGGACCCAACCGGACGAGGGTGCCTACGTCTCGTGGACGCCGTCCGGCGGACTCGCGGAGCTGACGGGATGGTTGGCCGAGCTCACTCGCACCCAGGTGATGATGTACGGGACCTTCCTACCGCCTCACCTTTCGGGTGCAACCGTGGTCGGCGGCGGTCTCTGGCTGATCGTCCTGGCGGTGGCGACGGCCGGAGCCTTGATGGCTTGGCGCAGCCGGCCCGTGCTCGTGCTGAGCTGTCTCGGCGCGGGCGCGGTCATCTTCCTGTGGCCGTGGGCACAGGACCGGTTCGTTCTGTCGATGTTTCCGTTTCTCGGAATGCTGGCGGGATTGGCCATCGATCGCTGGCGCCGCGCCCGTGGCGCGGCTTGGAACCGTGGGCTCGCCATCGTCGCCGTCGTCGTGGTGGCGGTGGTTGGGTTCCGTCAGGTGGAGATCCGCCGCCTCCCGATCACCGAGGGCGGAGGCGATTTCCTGTTCCATCCGGCCCAGTTTCTGCCCGAGAATACGCTCTACATCGTCGCGGCGAGCCGCTGGCTGGAGGCAAACACGGACATGGAGGAGTCCGTGCTCGCGCCTCACCCGGTCGGGATCTGGCTCTACACAGGAAGGAAGACGGTCAATTCGACGCCGGCTTTGCCGGACATCGGACCCACGGTCTGGGACGTCCCGGGACGTTTCATCGCGAGAAGGCTTGCCGACGACCGACCGACGTACGTCGTACTCTCGAACCTCAACTATTTGATTGCCCGTGAGGTCTCGGTGGTTCAGCGAGCATGTCCGGAGGGCCTGGAATACCCGGGGTTCACGGAGGGTGTCCGACGCGTGGCGTTCTACCGCGTCGACTACGGCGACCCGTGTCTCGAGCAGCAGTTCTGGGGTCCGGCGAGCGAAGACCTGAGGCGCGAAAAGGCCGAACGAGCCTGAACGCCGCTATTGGGTGGCCTACTCTTCGACGTGAGCTTCGGGCTGGTTCGTCAGCCCTCCCAAACCTCGGTTTGGGGCCTGAAGACGGCCCACGCGAACCAGAAGTGGTTGCCGTGCGGCACGACTGTGAGCGCGCGCCCACGCAGAGCGCCCTCGACCGCCCGACCCGAGAGAGTCCACGTCGATCCGGTCTCCTCGTCACGGAACCGTCCCTGGCCGTGCGGACGGAAGGTGAGCAAGCGTCCGTCGAGCTCACGCGCGTACACGCCGGTCGAACCCACGTCGCGCCCGGAGGCCACCCGAGGCCCATCCACGGGGCTCGCCGTTCCGGGAGCCCACAAGACCACGAGGTCCTCGCCAGCCACGTCGACGTGGGCGACCCTTGCCTCCTCGAGGCGACTGAACGGAAGGGCGATGCTTTCGCCGCCGCGCTCCACGGCGACGATGCGCTCCATCAAGGGCATGCGGCCGTCCGTCGGGCCCATGAAGAACTGCGGGTACGGTCCCTGGCGGGTGTCGTAGCCGACATACGGATTCACGCCGTAGTCGCGGCGGTGGCCGGTCTCGCGGGAGAGCACGCGGGCGTCGGGGTGCTCGGCCTTCACGTCTCGCCAGGCCAACACGGGGGCAGCCAGAAACGTCAGCTTCTCCCCTGCGTAGCGCCCGACGACGGCATCGCCGGTAGCCTGCTGCCACCAGGTCTCGGTCTGCCGATCATACATCACCAGGTCGGAATGGCGAAGCCGGCCCGTCGTGCCGAAGTCAAGCACCGGTCCGTCGAAGCGGCGGTCGAACGCCAACGTGGTATTACAGAGAGGGCAGTACGTCACGGAGACGGGTGTCGAGCCGACCCGGTCGTTCACGATCTCATGATGGATGAGGATCTGCAGCGGATACGCCTTGGTCTCGCCGTCGAGCCGCACGACGGCCACTGGCTCGCCGTCTTCGAGCCAATCGTCCGCACTTCGGATCGACACGAAGGCAGGGTTGTCGATCGCAGGAATCCCGTCCTTGGGCGGTCCTCCCGAGACGATCTCCTCCAGCGGCACCGTATGCTTGGTGAAGTCCGTCCTCCAGGACTCCTGGCCAGAGGCCGCCGACCCGAGACCGTCGCAGGCGCTGACGGCGGCGGCGGTCGCGAGTACGAAGAGCTGTCGCCGCCAAGGCTTCATCGGAGCACACCTCGATCTGATCGGATCGTGCGTCGGGGCTATCTCGAGCGCCCGACCGAGCGCCGAACCGTCTCTCCCCCTCTACAGCCGGGCGGTGTAGTCGGTCGCGCTACGTTGAGAACGAATCGATGCTGGCGAGAGTTCCCTGGAGCGCGACGGGCCCGTCAGTGCCCCGCCGCTCCACCATGCTCACGGTGTGGCCCATCGACTCGAGCTCGTCGAGCGTTTCGGGCGCGACGGCCTCGCGCTCGATGCGTATGCGGTCCGGAAGCCATTGATGGTGCAATCGACCGGCCGCCACGGCCTCCTCGGGGCTCATGCGGAAGTCCACCTGGTTCATGACGATCTGCAGCACGACGTTGATGATCGCCCGACCGCCTGGGCTTCCGAACACCGATACGAGGCGTCCGCCCCGAGCTAGAATCGTCGGTGTCATACTGGAGAGCATGCGCTGCCCCGGCCGCGCCAGGTTCGGAGTAGTCCCGATGAGGCCGCTCTCGTCGGTCAGCGCGGGGCGGGCGTTGAAGTCACCCATCTCGTTGTTGAGCAGGAAGCCTGCCCCGGCGACGGTGATCCCGGATCCGTAGCCCTGCTCGAGCGTGTAGGTGACCGAAACCGCCATCCCTTCGGCATCCACCACCGAGTAGTGGGTGGTCTCGGGACTCTCCGATTGTGTTGCCGAGGCGACGGCGAGCACATCCTCCGGGCGCGACACCGACGCGCTCTCCCGGTCGATGGTTCTGCGCAGCTTGCGCGCGTACTCTTCGCTCGTGAGACGGTGGACCGGGACGTCGACGAAATCCTGGTCGGCCAGGTAGCGAGCGCGGTCCCGATAGGCGCGCCGCATCGCCTCTGCGAGGTGATGGACGTAGGCGACGGAGTTGTGACGCATGCCGGCCATGTCGAAGCCCTCGAGTAGATTGAGCATCTCGATCAAGGCCGTGCCACCCGACGAGGGAGGTGGCATGCTGATCACGTCGAAGCCGCGGTAGGATCCGACGACCGGCGCTCGCTCCCGGGCTTGGTACGCCGTCAGGTCCTCTGCGGTGATCAGCCCGCCGCCGCGGCGCATCTCCTCGACGATCAGGCGCGCGGTCTCACCGCGATAGAAGCCGTCGCGACGCTCAAGCATGATCCGCCAGAGGGTCGTCGCCAGGTCGGGCTGCCGCCAGACGTCGCCCGGCTCGTACGGCTCACCAGCGTTCGAGAACGCCCGCACGGTCGCGGAATAAGCGGGGCGGTGGTGCACGAAGCGCGCGAGGCTGGACGCCAGGACCTCGGAGAGCTGGAATCCGTCCTCGGCGAGTGCGACCGATGGATATACGAGGCGCTCCCAGTTCATGCTGCCGTACAGCCTGTGGGCCTTGTCGAAGCCGGCCACGGTGCCGGGGACACCGACGGCGAGATGGCTATCTTGGTGCAGGTCCGCCGAGTATTCGCCGTTCTCGACGAACATCTCCGCGTGCGCCGCCGCCGGCGCTCGCTCACGGAAATCCATCGCGGTCACACGACCATCGGGGAACCGGATCATCATGAACCCGCCACCGCCGATGTTCCCGGCCGCGGGGTGCGTGACGACGAGCGCGAAACCGGTTGCGATGGCCGCGTCCACCGCGTTGCCGCCAGCGGCCAGCACGTCGCGACCGATCTCGCTCGCGAGTGGGTGCTCGGCCACGACCATGCCATGAGGGGCGCGTACGGACCGGACGTGGTCGAGCCGCTCGAGCTGGGCTGCGAGGGGAAGCGCGTGGACCGCCGCGAGCGTGGCGAGGACGGCGACGGCTCTGGTGACGCGGTCGCGGGGAGCCGCTCGAGCTCCTCGGAGCGCGCACGTCGAAGGCCGGGCGGTCCCCGCCATCATCGCATCAACCCCCGGCCTCGGACTCCAGCGCTGCGGCGATCCGCCCCGCGGTGACGGCGTAATGGGAGTCGTGCCAGAGCACCTCGCCGGCGCCGACGAGGATCACCTGGGGAGACTCGTGCGGCACCCCCAGTGTTTCCGCCACGCTCCGCGAAAGCTCCCGCTCCCCCACCACGTCGATCAGGTAGACGGGCACTTCGGGGGAGCGCTCACGAAAGCGGTCGAGCTCCTTTAGAGCCACGGTCGACCCCCAGCAGATCGGGCTGTGTTTGAAGAGCAACGCCCTGGGAGCGCGGAGCGCACGGTGGAGGTCTTCCTCGCTGGACAGCTTCGGAATCCCTTCATTGGAGTCGGCACCGGATCCGTTTTCGTCACCGCGGCGAAACAGCGCGGTCAAAGATCGATCCCGCGTCGACGGCTACTTGTGCTGACGGTCATGGATGGCACTTCCCGGCCTCGAGTTTTCAGCGTCGATCGCCACCAGAAAGTGTATCGCGGTTGGCGCAAGGCTTCCAGGGCCACCCCTCCGCGCATCGGGGCGCGGGAAGGTCGCCCTACTGCGCCATTTCGGTTTGCCGCCATCGATGAGACCGATTACTTCATTCGATCGCAGGGCTGAACCCAACTCTCGATCAGTGAGCGAGCCATGGCACCCAGGGAGCGCGATACCCGGCCGTCGAAAGACCCGATGCAGCGGAGAGAATTCCTGAGGACCACGGCCGCAGGCGTGACCGGCGCGGGGCTCATGACCGCCTGCGGGAGCGCCGACAGTGAGTCGAGCTCCATGCAGTCCAGCGCTGGCCCCCAGAGGCCGGAGGTGAGCTGGCGGCTGGCGTCCAGCTTTCCTCCCAGCCTCGACATCCTCCACGGCGGATCCGTTCGCTTTGCCGAGCGGGTGAGCGCGCTCACCGGCGGGCGATTCAGCATTCGAGTTTTTCCGGCGGGCGAGATCGTGCCCGCGCTCCAGGTGATGGACGCCGTGCAACAAGGCACCGTGCACGCGGGCTATACCGCAAGCTACTACTACATTGGCAAGAACCCAGCTCTGGCCATCGACTCGGCTCTCCCGTTCGGATTCAACTACCGGCAGCAGAACGCGTGGCTCTACCACGGAGGCGGACTCGAGCTGCTCCGGAGCGTATACGCAGACTTCGGGATCATCAACTTCCCTGCAGGCAACACGGGTGCGCAGATGGGCGGCTGGTTTCGCGAGCCGGTCAGCACTCTGGCAGACTTGGGCGGCCTGCGAATGAGGATCCCCGGGATCGGCGGCGAGATCATGCAGCGGCTCGGCACGACGGTGCAGGTTCTCGGAGGACCCGACATCTATCCGGCCCTCGAGCGCGGAGCGATCGACGCGACCGAGTGGGTTGGTCCTTACGACGACGAGAAGCTGGGCTTCTACCAGATCGCGCCCAACTACTACATGCCGGGCTGGTGGGAGCCGGGCCCCAACCTCACGCTCATGGTGAGCCTAGAGGCATGGAACGAGCTACCTCTGGAGTATCAGGAGATCGTCTCCAGCGTCTGCAAGGAAACGCTGCTCGACCAGATCGCCCGTTTCGACACGGAGAATCCGAAGGCGCTCGAGCGGCTCGTGAACGAGAAAGGGGTCACGCTGCGGGCCTTCTCCGACGAGATCCTGAACGCGGCTTACGAGGAAAGCAACGCCTACGCGGAGGAACAAGCGGCCACAGAGGCGGACTTCAGGAGGGTCTACGAATCGTGGAAGGCGTTTCGCGATAGCGCGTTCCCGTTCTTCGCCGGGAACGAGCTCCACTACGCGCGCTTCGCGTTCAACAAGATCCCGAGCAGCCTGCTGACGGTGGACTAGGGCCCATCGCTCACCCCTCGACGGCACGCCAGCAGTACCAGGCGACGGCGCTTCGCCAGGGTCGATATCCCACGCCGATGAGCTCGGCGTCGCGCGGTTCCGGCGTCTCCTCCATACCGAGCACGCGGGCGAGCCCTGAGCGCACACCCAGGTCGCCGACCGGCCACACGTCGGGTCGGCGCAGGTTGAAGATGAGGTACATCTCCGCGGTCCAACGGCCGATTCCGCGAACCCGGGTCAGGCGCTGAACGACGACCGCGTCATCGACGTCGTCGAGCGAGTCGAGATCGACCTCTCCTCCCATCACCTTGCCTGCGAGGTCGCGGATCGCAGCGAGCTTGTTCCGTGAGAGTCCCACCCCCCGTAGCGACTCTTCGGGCGCCTCCAGCACGGCCTCGGGTCTGACGTCGCCGTGGAGGGCATCCACGAAGCGACCGTGGATGGTCAGAGCCGCCTTGCCGGAGAGCTGCTGGTAGACGATCGCGGCCGCCAAAGACTGGAAAGGGTCCCCTCGCGGCTCACGCAGCCGAACCGGACCCACTCGCTCGACGAGTGGGGCGAACGCCGGGTCGCTCAGCAGGCGCTCGGTCGCGCGCTCCCAGATCGCCCGTTCTCGGCTCATGTCGTCCTCGACCACGTCTCAGCCTCGCTCCAGCGGGCGGCCTGGGGTCAGCCGGTGGCCCAAGCCACTCAGCCGGGCCTCGCAGCCCAGATCAGCGCCCCGAGCACGACGAGCTGGATGAAGATGAAGGGCACCGCTCCGCGGTATATCTGGCCCGTCGAGATGTTGGGCGGTGTCACGCCCCGGAGATAGAAGAGCGAGAAGCCGAAGGGCGGCGTCATGAACGACGTTTGCAGGTTGACGGCGAGTACGATGCCGAGCCACGTGAGGTCCAAGCCGAGCTGCGCCGCTGGGAGAACGAGCAAAGGCACGATGATGAAGGCGATCTCAAAGAAGTCGATGAAAAATCCCAGCACGAATACGATCACGTTGACGGCGACCAAGAAGCCGATCCACCCGCCCGGTAGATTCGCCAGCGTGCTGGCGATCCACAGGTCGCCCTCCAGCCCGCGGAAGACGAGCGCGAACGCCGTGGAGCCGATCAGCAGGAACACGACCATGATCGTGAGTCGGCTGGTCTCCTCCATCGCAGCGCGAAGCGCGTCGAGGGAGAGCTGCCGGTTGGCGGCTGCGAGGGAGATGGCGCCGACCGCCCCCAACGCCCCCGCTTCCGTAGGCGTCGCCACGCCCGCGAAGATGCTGCCCAGCACCACCACGATGAGGATCAGCGGCGGCAGGAGCGATCCGGCCACGAGCCGCGCGAGCTGGCGTACGGGCATCATCTTCTCCCCCGCGGCCAGGAGCGCCGGGGCGGTCGCGGGCTTCATCAGCGCGAGGAGGAAGGCGTAGATGGCGTATCCCCCCGTGAGGGCGAGACCGGGAAGCACTGCCGCGCGGAACAGGTCGCCCACGCTGACGCCCATCTGGTCACCAAGCACGATGAGGACGATCGACGGGGGGATGATCTGTCCGAGCGTCCCCGCGGCGGCGATCACCCCGAGAGCGAAATCCTCCCGGTAGCCGTTCCTCAGCATGACCGGAAGCGAGATCAGGCCCATGGCCGTGACCGAGGCGCCCACGACTCCGGTAGCCGCCGCGAGCAGCGCTCCCACGAAGATGACGGCGAGCGCAAGACCGCCCCGGAACCTGCCGAAGAGGAGACCGATCGTCTCCAGGAGCTGCTCCGCCAGCTTGGACTTCTCCAGGACGGTACCCATGAAAATGAAGAAGGGGACGGCGAGAAGCGTGTAGTTCGACATGGTGCCGAACGTGCGCTCCGTCATCGCGGTCATGAGGATGAGATCGAAGTCGCCGACGAGCGTGGCGATGAGCGCGAACGCGAGCGCTGTCCCACCGAGCGCGAACGCGACGGGATAGCCGGTGAAGATGAGAGCGAGCGCGCCCAGGAACATCACGGGTCCCCAGAATGCGCCCCCCAACTAACGGGCCTCCCTGGGCAGGAAGCCGCGAGCCACCGCGCCGCGCGAGCGCACTCAGATCCCCTCGGTGCCGTGAGGACCGGCACCGGTGGCCGACTGGCGCCCCGTCTCTGCGCTCGTTCCCTCCCCTTCGCCCTGCGCCGGCCCGAAGCCGACCAGTACGTCGATCTGTTTCACGACCTGGCTGACCCCCTGTAGCACCAGCAGGGCGAACGAAACCAGGATGAGCGCTTTGATGGGGTAGCGTGGCAGACCGCCGGGGTCGGGGGATACCTCGCGGATACCCCAGCTGTTTCGCACCGCCGGCCATGCGACCCTCAGCATGAGGACCGAGAACGGTATGAGGAAGAGGACCGTTCCCAGAAGGTCGATCCAGGCCCGGCCCTTGTCGGAGAGGCGCGCGTAGAGGATGTCCACCCGGACGTGGACGTCCCGGTCGAGCGCGTACGCGGCTCCCATCAGAAAGATGACGCTGAACAGGTACCACTGGAGCTCGTTGAGCGCGTTCGAGCTCAACATCACCGAGGTGTATCGCGTGAAGTATCGGGCGAGCGCATTGTAAGCGCCGATGACCACCATGACGAGCACGAGCCACCGAATCAGCCCGCCGATCCATCTGTTTAGCCCGTCGACCCGGGAAGAGAAGATGCGGAGGAATTGCATCGCGCCAACCTGGGGTGGGTCCCTGGACGGCGCAATCGCGGCGCTTGAATGCCACGACTTCGGCATCACGACACTACACGAGATACCCACCGTCGATGGGGATCACGGCTCCCGTGATGTGGCGCGGCATCTCGGAGCATAGAAAAACGACGACGTAGGCGACGTCCTGCGGATCCCCGAGCCGCCCGAGCGAGCTCCGCTCACGGGCGCGATCGAGGAGCTCGGCCGGAACCCTATCCGTGAGCCGAGTCGTGCGAATGTACCCTGGCGCGACCGCGTTCACATTGACGTTGGACGGCCCCAATTCCGTGGCCGCGCTCGCGGTGAGACCGACGAGTCCGGCCTTGGACGCCGCATAGTTGGCCAGCCCGAACTCCCCCCGAAAAGCGTGCACCGAACCGACGTTGACGATTTTTCCGTACTCCTGGTCGCGCATGTGGGGCGCCACGGCCCGGATGTTGTGAAACACCCCGTCGAGGTTCGTCCTCAACACGGCCGCCCAGTCCTCGTCGGACATATGCCACAGCGCGCCGTCCCTCCCGATTCCGGCGTTGTTGACGAGCAAGTGAAGGCCACCGAGCTCCTCGATCACCTCCGCGACGAACGAGTCGACGTCTGCCGAGTCTCGCACGTCGCAGCTGCGACAGAACGCCCTCACCTCGAGCTCTCGTAGCTCGTGCAGAACACCCTCGGCATCCCGTCTGGACTGGTCTCCCTCGTCGAGGTAGTTGAAGCCAACGTGCACACCGCAGCGGGCCAGCTCCAGCGCGACGGCGCGCCCGATTCCAGTCGACCCTCCCGAGACGATCGCTACGCGGCCACGGAGGCCCGACGCGATGCGGAGCGGCTGCGGCTGGACCTCGACCCCCGTCTCCTCGATGAGCTGCTCGACGGCTTGATCGACCTCGTCTGCGTCCTCGTCGAGCGCGGGCGGGGCGGGCGGCCCGGACGGCTCCCGCTCGTCCTGTTCCCACGTCGGATTACGCGATCGTGGGAGAGGCCAACCGTCAGGAGCCGGACTGCGGCCCCCCTTTTCGTCCTCGGGAGGATCCGTTGTCATCGAGGCAGGTTAGGCCCCGGAGCGCGTCCTTCGCAAACGGACGCGCGTGGTCGACGGGTTTGACACCGCTGCCCGGTGCTCGGCAGCTTCGCTGCCATGAGTGAAAAGATGTCGAGCGTATCCGGAACGCAGGACGAGGGCGTGCTCTGGAACCCTGTGATCAACGCGCGTGCGGAGCGGCTCCTCGTGCGCGGCGTCGTACGTGACGCGGCCCGGGCACTCGTGGACACCGACGCGCGCACGCTCCGGGAGCAGCGCGAGCTCACGGAGATACCGGCGCCGCCGTACGGAGAGGGGCCGAGGGCTGCTCGCATGGGGGAGCTCATGATGGCGTCGGGCCTCGCCGGAGTCGAGACGGACCAGGAGGGGAACGTCACGGGATGGATCCCAGGGGACGAGGAAGGGCACCCCCTCGTAGTCTCGGCGCACCTCGACACGGTGTTCCCACCAGGTACCGACGTCCGTGTGCGCCGGGAGGGCGATCGACTCTTGGGGCCAGGGATCTCCGACGACGGCCGCGGGCTCGCGGCTCTCCTCGCGCTCGCCAGAGCCCTGGTGACGCTGAGGGTCCGCTTGAATAACCCGGTGCTCTTGGCCGCCACGGTCGGTGAAGAGGGGAACGGCGATCTCCGTGGGGTGCGCCATCTCTTCCGCGAGGGCGGTGCGGCCCGCGGAGCTGCGGGTTTCGTTTCTCTCGACGGCGCCGGCCTGAACCGCATCGTGGCAACGGGCCTGGGAGTGCGCCGCTTCCGGGCAACGGTGCGCGGTCCCGGGGGGCATTCGTGGGTGAACTGGGGCACGGCCAACCCGATCCACGCGCTAGGCCACACCGTGGCCCGTCTGAGCGAGCTTCCCTTGCCCGACGAGCCCAGGGCGACGCTCACTGTTTCTCGTTGGGCAGGTGGAACGAGCATCAACGTCATCCCGAGGGAGGCGTCTGCGGATCTCGAGGTGCGTTGTGTGTCGGAGGAGGTTCTGGAGCGGCTATCGGAGCAGGTCCAATCCGCCCTGGAGAGCTCTGTCGCCGACGTCAACCATGTGGCCACCCAGGGCACGGCTTCGCTGACCCTCGAGCTCACCGCCATCGGTCAGAGGCCGGCAGGACAGACGGATCCTTCGGCGAGGCTGGTTCTCGCAGCGGCGGCGGCGACCCTCGCGCTCGGCGGATCTCCGGAGCTGGTCGCCTCGTCCACCGACGCGAACGTGCCGATGGCGCTGGGCATCCCCGCGCTCACGATGGGCGCGGGTGGGGTAGCGGGTCGCGCCCACACCACCGACGAATGGTACAGCAACGAGAACGGGCCTCGGGGAATCCTCAGGGCCCTGCTGACGCTGCTCCTGGCCGACGACGACTAGAGCGGGCCGCCTACGGCCGCCACGCTAGAGTGATCGGTGACGCTCAGCGAGCCCCTGAAGCTCTTGACGGTGGCTTCGGCGCCCACGAGCGAATCGTAGAGCTCGGCGTTCTCGAGCACGGCCCCGCGTCCGACGATCGTATCGCGGAGGTGTGATTGCAGAATCCTCGAGCCACGCTCGAGCGTGACGTTGGGGCCCACCGATCCTCCCACGAGGACTACGTCCTCCTCGATGCGGACCGGCTCCGCGATGTGCGTTCCTGCGACACGCGCTCGATCAGACACGCCGCCGCGGCTCGTCTCCAGAAGATGCCGGTTCGTCTCGAGCAGCGTTTCGGGCTTTCCACAGTCGTACCATCCCACGACGGGCGCAGTGAGCAACCGCGCCCCGCGGTCCACCATGTACTGGAACGCGTCGGTCAAGTAGAACTCACCCCCAACGCCGGCGTCCCCCCTGAGTGTGTGATTGATGCCCTCGAACAACAGCTCGTAGTCGCGGATGAAATAGAGGCCGATGTTCGCGAGCCGGGAGATGGGTGTGCTGGGCTTTTCGACGATTCTCTCCATGGTGCCGTCTTCGCGAGTGACGATGACGCCGTATCGTCCATAGTCCTCGACTTCTTTTGCCCAGAGCACACCGTCTACGTCGTCGTCGAGCCGTCGGATCAGCGAGAGGTCGGCATCGAAGAGCGTGTCCACGAAGAGGACGAGGAGCTCGTCGTCCACGTAGGGCTCAGCGAGCTTGACCGCGCCGGCCGTTCCGTCTTGTTCCGCCTGCACGACGTATTGCGCGTCCAGTCCCGGATATTCCTCAGCGATGTACTTCTGGATCGCCTCGCGCAGATAGCCAACGACGAAAACGATCTCGCCGATGCCGGCCCGCACCAGCTCGTCGAGCACGTAACTCATGATCGGCCGACCCCCGACCCTCAGGAGTGGTTTCGGGGTATGGTGCGTGTGCGGACGGAGCCGGGTGCCCTTCCCGGCGAGAGGAATGATGCCTTTCACGCCGAAGCATACCCGGGCCCGCACTACCCAGCAATCGTCCGCCTACGCGCGCATCGGAGCCGCTGGGCGGATCTGGCACGGTCACGGCGCTCTCCCGGCGCCCACCCAAGACGATCCATGGAGAGCTGAAGTGAGTCGATTCGTGAGGATCACCGTCCCGATCGCCATCGCATGGTGCGCTCATGCCAGCGCCCCCATCGAGGCGGAGGCGCTCTCGGGCGCCAGAGCTCGCTCGGCACTCCTGGTGCAGGTGGCTCCTCAGGATCCTCCCTTCATCGAGGTTACCGGCACGGCGCAGGTCCAGGTCCCCGCGGACCGGGCCCGGCTGAGCTTCGCGGTGGTGACGGAAGGGGCGAGCGCTGCGGAGGTGACGGCCGACAACGCGACATCGATGTCCGCGGTGACGCAGGCGTTGCGGGATACGGGCACGCGTGGGCTACAGATCGAGACGTTCGGCTACCAGCTCCAGCCACGCTATAGTCGCGTCAGCAGCGGTGAGTCGCCTACGATCGCCGGATATCGGGCCACGAACCACGTCCGGGCCACCATAGACGACGTGGACGCGGTCGGGCGGCTCCTGGACGCTGCCGTGGCCGGGGGGGCGAACCGGGTAACCGGCCTTACGTTCGAGGCTCGCGACACGGAGCGTGCCAGCCAGGAGGCGTTGCGTTCCGCCGTCGCCTCGGCGAGAGGCCAGGCCGAGGCGATGGCCGCGGCCCTCGGGCTGCCGCTCGGACCCCCGCTAGAGGTCCGGGGCGATGCGCAGCAGAACGTGCCGCGGCCCGTGGGTGGCATCGCACTCGAGGGACTCGCGCGCGCGGCTCAGGACCCTACCCCGGTCGAGGCCGCGGACCAGACGGTGAGCGCCCACGTGACGCTCCGCTTCCTGCTACCGTCCGGAGGGCGTTGACCCTGCGTGAGAGCGCGCCCGTGCGAGGCAGCGCCGCGACCTCCCCCGGCTCGCCGGACCCATTGTTACGGGGTCGCACCTACGCCATCCCCTTCGAGGAGGTCTGGCGTGCGGCAACCGAGCTCGCTGACGGGGGGATCCCCGGATGGAGCCTGGTGCGGTCCGATGATACGGAGGGGATCATCGAGGCCGAGGTCACAGCGCGCATCCTCCCCCTCCTCGGCGACGTCGAGGTTCGCGTGTCATTGGACGCGGATGCTCAGACACGCGTCGACGTCTATTCCAGCTCCAGGGCAGGCAAGATGGACCTGGGCGCCCACCGCCGTCGCATCGGGCGCTTTCTCGTGCGGCTCGACGAGAGCCTCGACCACCACTTGCACGCGCGCTAACTTCGGGCGCCCATGGCCGCCCGCGTCCCATCGTACCTAGTCGTTCCCCTGGTGTTCGCTTGTGCGGGGGAGTCCGCCAGCCGCGATGACGAGCCCGCTCCCGGTCCGGCTGCCGCGACGGCGGCCGAGAGCTTCGTTGGCCGTCACTACGAGCGCAACCTGGTGTTCCTGACCCCTCGCAGCGACAGCGTGGTCACGGTCTCGTGGCTCGTCACCGCGCGCACGGTTCCGGGCGGCGTGCAGCGGGAGGTCCAGGGATGGCTCGGAAGAGGGGGGTCCTTCGAGCCCTTTCTGTTGGACGTGTGGGAGACCCCACCCGACCCGACCCCGTGGCGCATGCTTCCGCGCGACATGTTGCGGGTCGTGGTCGGTCAGGGAGATGCGCTGCAGCGCCTCGTCTTCGACGACGGCTTAAGGCATCTGGAGTTCGTGCTCGAGAACCAGCTGGTCACTTGGAGCGGTCAGCGGGGCGAGAATCTGACGCTCCTGACCGGAGGGCTGATCCTGTCGTCGACTCGCGTATCTGGGCTCATGCTCGATATGGCGAGGGCGTGGCGCACGAACGGCCCTCAGGCCGGGGACTGGACCCTGCTCGCGTCCGGCGACTCGCTGCAGATCGTCATGCACGCGCCCACGACGGCTCCCCAGAGCTTCGCCTCGCCCTTCCGTGCGTGGGCCCGGCTCGATTTTCGCACGCTGAACTGGCCACGTCTGAGCGTCGAGTGGCCTGAGACCCGCTCGTTCGAGCCAGCGCGTCGCGATGTACCCGTTGCCATGTCGGTCTCCTCGCCGGACGCAGACCTGACGATCGAGCTCACGGTCTCCGCCGCCCAGATCGAGGCGCTACCGGGCGACGGGCCCCAGCTTCCGGTCCAGGCGATCTTCGAGGTCGTCGGCACGGCGGAGATAGAAGGCTCCTCCTATCCGGTGGTCGGCCTCTTCCGCCACCTCCAGCGGTGAGCAAATCGTGTCCGAAGAGCTTCTGAGGGCCCTACTCACCGTCGGCTTCGGCGCAGTGGCCGGGGGGCTGACGAATACCGTCGCGATCTGGATGCTGTTTCATCCCTACGAACCGCCGAGGATCGGGCGCTGGAGACTGACACTGCTCCACGGGGCGGTACCCAAGAACCAGGCACGCCTTGCCGCTGCCATCGGCCGGACCGTCGGTGGAAAGCTGTTAACCGAGGACGATCTCGCACGGACGTTCTCCGACACGCAGTTCCGGCGTGCCTTCGATGAGCGGCTTGGCTCTTTCCTCGACGAAGCCCTTCACCGCGAGAGGCCCTCGATCCGCGAGATGATCCCTCCGGCCGTGCTCCCCGAGATCGAATCCCTGGTCGCTGGTATCGTCGAGCACGCGCTGGAGCAGATGCGCGAATACCTCGATTCGGCACGTTTCGAGGAGGCCGTGCACAGAAGAGCCGACGAGCTGGTGCAGGCCGTGGGGGACGAGCCGATCGCGGGCGTGCTGACGCCAGTTCGTGAGGCCGCGCTCACCGCCGCGATCGAGGACTGGCTTACGGACGCGGCGAACAGCGAGGACTTCCGGAACGCCCTCGACGACTACCTGCGCCGTGGGACCGAGCGCTTGCTGCAGCCGAATCGAACCTTCGAGGAGATCTTACCGCTCGGGCTCGTGAGCTCGGTGGAGTCGGCCATCGCCAGCTACCTGCCGCTCGCCATCGAACGCCTGGGAAAGCTTCTCGAGGATCCGAAGGCCCGAGCCCGCCTGGAAAGCACTCTCCATGACCTCTTTCACCGGTTCCTGAGCGATCTGAAGTTCCACCAGCGGGTCGTGGCACGGCTCGTCGTCAACGAGGAGACACTCGACAAGGTTCTCGACACGATCGAGAAGGAGGGCGCCGAGAGGCTCTCGGAGATCCTCCGAGATCCCGAGGTGCAGGATGCGATGGCCAAGGGCGTAAACGACGCCATCGTAGACTTCCTGAGGCGCCCGGTTCGCTCCGTGCTCGGGGACCCCGAATCGGAGACGATCAGCGACGCACAGGGTGCTCTCGCCGAGTGGGCCGTGGCCCTCGGAGGCGACGAGGCCACCAAAGCCTTCCTGGTAGAGAAGCTCGACCAGGCACTCGCCAAAGCGAGCGCACGCACGTGGGGAAGCGTCCTGCAGCGAATGCCCACGGGCAAGGTGGCCGAAGGACTGATCGCCGCTGCCCGTAGCGCTCCTGCCGAAAAGCTCTACCGCGAGTTGGCGGAGCGGAGCGCGGCTGGCCTGTTGTCTACGCCCATCGGACGCCCGTCACGCTTTCTTCCCGACGAGGCTCCGGAGAAGATCGAGTTGGCCTTGGGTGACCCGCTGTGGGGCTGGCTCCAGACGCAAGTCCCCGACGTTGTCCAGCGGATCGACGTCTCACGTCGGGTCGAGCAGAAGGTCCTGGAGTTTCCCACACCCAAGATGGAGGAGCTCGTCCGTCGCGTGACGGACCGCGAGCTCCGTATGATCGTGAAGCTCGGCTATCTCCTGGGGGCGTTCATCGGCGCCGCGCTGGTCGGGATCGACTGGATCCTTCGTTGAGTTGCTTCAACGCCCCCCCCCTGTTCGCGCTCCTCGTCGGGCGCAGCCAACCGAAAGCGGTGCCGGCTCAGTCGGTCCGGGCTCCGCTTCGCTCGCCTCATCCAATCGAGCGGCGTGAAATACCTCTGGGCGCGGCGCGCTCGGCGACCGGGGCGTTCCATGAGCTGGTCGATGTCCGCAGCGGACTGGCTGTAGCGGCCCGGCATCCCTAGCCAGATACCGATGGCAAGCGCGATCAGGCCGCCGATGATCTTGAGGACCAACATGGACTCGTCCGGTGATGCCCGCGTGCCGACGTGCGGGCGCGCCTATGTGAGCGGCCTGGCAGGCCGTCAGGCTCGGCCGATCGACTCGAGAACCAAGAGCACCAGACCGATGCTCAGAATGATGGCCACCGCGTTTGTCCCGACCGCAACCAGGGCCACCACGGACCAGAAAACGGCGTGTGCGAACAGGTAGCCACCGGGGACCAGGTCTCTCATGCCACCGCTCGGGTGCGTGCCGTGGGGGTGTCGAACCGACGAAATATGTGCTTGCCGACCCCTCTTGTCCAATCTGGACTTCACCCTTCGATGCCGCCGTTTCTGCGACCGCTCAGTCGATCGGCTCGGCCCCTTCCACGCGTCTGCGCGCCTGGGCCAGGTAGCCTGGCTCGAGGTCGAGTAGAGAGCATATCCTCCGCATGAGGTAGTCCTCTTTCGACGTAAGCTCGCCATCGGCGTACAGCAGCCCCCACATGATCTCGGCCAATACCATCTTCTGCCCGAGCGAGTAATTCTCCTTTATGAGTCCGGTGAACTGCCACAGGTCTGTCGCATCGGCCCGCGCCTGTTCGGCCAGCTCGATGAGACGCTCGGCGTTGACCGAGTCCACTCCGTACTGGCGGCGGACTGCACTCTTCAGGTGCAGACCCTCGTCCGGCGTGAACTCGTCGTCTGCGTGGGCGAGCTCGAGCAACAACGCACACGCGGCCAAACGCATGTCCTGCTTGGGATCGTCCTCCGTCGGCCCCGCCGAAGGGGACATGGCGCTGTGAAAGAACGACTTGATCTGATCGAGCATCGTCTCCGACCTCCCGGTTCGCTCCGATCGGATTGAGGAGCCTCGACCTCGAACGGTGCCTCGGTCAGGCGTGTCGAGCAAATGTACGACACCATCACCGTATTCCGCACGGGGTGCTGGAATCGAGCTTCGGCCGGGAGTCGGGTGATGGACGCGTGGAACCGACGCGCGGGCGTTGGAGCGCGGGGTCCTCCCCGGCTCAGAAGTCGGCGGTCTGAATCTGGCGGCCCCCGACCTTGAGCGGGACCGCGATCGCCACGGCCGTGAGCAGGGCGGCTCCGCTCACGCCGAGCAGGAGCGGTCCAAGCCCCACACCGAAGTTGGCGCCGTCTCGCATGCGTGACGAGAGATAGAGGTACACGGGCCACGCCTCGAGGATGACCACGGCGGCCAGGTACGTCACGGCGGTCATCATGAACAGGAGGCCACCGAATGACGTGGGAATCTCGGCGACGTTCTCCGTCTCGTTGTTCGGAAAGAGGATGGTGTCCCACTGACAGTTGAAGGTGGTGGCTCCGGAGAGTCTCCTTGTTAGCCTGCCTTTCTCATTTCGGCAACCGGTTCATGGTCGTCGAGGTGGGCCCTGAGCATCCAGAGCTGGTCGTAGCCGATGATCCTCCGGTAGCTCTTCTCGGTCTCCACGAACGAGGCCGCAGCCCAGCGCAAGGCCATCGCTCCGTTCTTCCAGTTGGTCACCCTGCGGGTCTTCTGTCTTACGCCCGAGTGGGTGCTGTCGATCAGGTTGGTCGAGCCCAGGCACTTCCTCAGCCGCGGCGGGAGGCCGAGCCGGTTGATCGTGAACATCTCGCTGAGGCCTTCGCGTAGGCTGGCCGAGGCCGAGGGGTGGTCGCGCTCGAGCCATCGGGCGAGCTGCTCGAGCTTCTGCTCGCCCTGCTTCGCGTCCAGCTTCATCGCCGCCCGGAACACCGCCTTCACCTGAGGATGCTGATCCTTCGGCAGATGACCCAGCACGTTGCGGAGCTTGTGGTTGCGGCAGCGCTGGATGGGGTGACGTTGGCCGAACACCTTCTCGATCGCCTTCCTGAGCGCTTTCGAGCCATCGATCACGAACAGCCGCCGCCTGCCCGGGTCCAGGCCGCGCTCGACCAGATCCTCTAGGAGCGCGCTGGTCACCTCGGCGTTCTCACTCGCTCCTTCCCTCACGCCCAGCACGTGCTTCTTTCCGTCTGAGTCCACGCCTACCGCAGCAAGCACGTGGTGCGAGCCCATCTGGATCCCGTCCAGGTAGATCACCAGCAGGTCCCACGCATCCAGCCGGCGCTCCATCAGCTCCTTCAGCACGCGCTCCGAGGCCTCGACCGTCTCACGGCTCACCGCCGACTTGCTCACCCCGACCGTGTCGGCCATCTCACCGATCACACGGCCGTACTTGCGCGTGCTCACCCCCGCCATCAGGACCTCGAGCATCCGATCCGCCACAGCGCCCGGTCTCCGCATCGCTGCGTACGCCGGCACCCCGGCGCCTGAGCCGTGGCCGCTCCACACGCACCTTCCGGTCCGACAGGTAAACCACACCACCCTGCCGGCCATACCACACCGTGTCGTCTTCCGCTCGTGACCGACCTGCCTGCTTCACGCCTGCCACACCCTCGGCGCTCATCTCCAGCACCGCTTCGATCGTCGCTCGTCCCATCACCTGGATGACTTCGTCGATCACGACCTCCGTCTGCTCCACGAACTCAAGCATCGGAAGCAGAAACTGCCCCTCCCGCTTCAGGAACTCCCTGATCGCGCGCTTGTCCGCCCGATCCCTTACCTCGTACGTTCTCTTCATCGTGGTGGCTCCGTGTTGGGGTTTTTGCCTACCCGAGCCTATCGGCCCGGGACCCCCGGAGCCACCACTTTTCTTTCTCCCCTATCAGGAACCTTCAACTACGGTTGGGACAGCTTCGGATGGCTGGCGGGTTGGTCTCGTTGCCGTACCGGAATCTCGGGACCGTTACAGTCGTCTGAAGGCCATCGGCGGATACGCCTTCACGCATGTCGGACAGCTGACGAGAATCGACGCCTCGGCCTTTTCCATGGAACAGGCGAAGGAAATCCTTGAGTCGCTGCGGGTCTTCCTGTCGTTCGCGCGCGGGGCAGCGTGCAGCTTGCCGATTCAGTGGGGGCGAGGGGTCGGCGGAGAGATCGTGTGGCGGCAGTTTGGGTCACCGGTCGTCGACAGGTGGGTGAGGGCAAACGGTTCATGGTTTGACGAGCATCATGGAGAGATTCTTGCGGAGCTATTCGACCCATTTTGCCGCAGCCACAAGGACCCGAAACTGCGCGAATCATTGGTCGTGGCGCTGCATTGGTATCGCCACTGCAACACGAATTCGAGCGGCCTGGAGGGTTCGCTCGTTCTCGGCATGGCTGCGTTGAAGCTCCTCGGCGCGCTCATCGTCGTGGATCGCAATCGGTCGATGTCAGCAAAGCGATACGACGAAGAGCTTCGAGCCTACGAGAAGCTGCAAGAGCTGCTGTCCGCGCTGAAGGTCCAAGCGGACATCCCACACAACTACGAGGCGCTGACCAGGTTCGTTCAAAACGGCAACTGGGACTCGTGCCAAGCGCTGGCGAAGCTGAGGAACGGATTCGTCCACGCGAAAGAAGAAAACCGGAGGATCGTGTTCGGGTCGGACGGCAAGGCGGCAACCTTCAACGCGTCGCAGTTGTCGCTCTGGTACCAGGAATTGGCGTTGCTCCACCTGCTGCAGCATCGCGGAAGCTACAGAAATCGGACGACCGCGAAATGGGTGGGGCAGGTCGAGCCCGTTCCGTGGACTAAGTCGTAGACGCCTCCTCCGACGCCACACCTGAGGTCGCCGACGAGCGTTATGCCGTCCACCCAGCGGACAGCACCTCCGCCTGTTCGAGCACCGTCCGCGTAGCCTTCTCCTGTTTGTCGGGCGGGTAACCGTGCTTTCGCAGGATGCGCTTCACAAGGCGCCGTAGGTTGGCACGGACGTTCTCGAGCAGCGCCCGGTCGATCCTCACGTTGTTCCGCACGATCTCTACCAACTCACGGGCGATGTCGCGCAGCGTCTCGTCGCCGAGCACCCGCACGGCGCTGTCGTTCGTCTCAAGCGCATCGTAGAAGGCGAGTTCGTCCTCGGAGAGCCCCAATGCCTCGCCACGTGCATTCGCTTCGCGCATCTCGCGGGCAAGCTGAATCAGTTCCTCGATGACCTGAGCAGCTTCGACGGCCCGGTTCGCGTAGCGGCGGACGGTCTGCTCGAGCATCTCGGCAAACGATCGCGCCTGGACGACGTTCTTTCGCCTGCGGACGGCCAGTTCCCCCTTGAGCAGCTTCTGCAGGAGCTCCACTGCCAAGTTGCGCTGCTTCATACCACGCACTTCGACGAGAAACTCCTCGGACAGGATCGAGATGTCGGGTTTCTCGAGGCCGGCTGCGGCGAAGATGTCGACGACACCTTCCGAGGCCACGGCCCGTGAGACGATCTGGCGAATAGCGTAGTCCAGCTCTTCCTCGGGACGCACCTCCCCTGCGGCGCGCTTGGCCAGCACCGACCGGACGGCCTGGAAGAACGGGCGCCGGTCGACGGTTCTCTGGACCCGGAGAGCGTGGGCGAGCTGGTCGCGAAGCTCGGCGAACGCGGAGCGCTCGTCTACGCCCTCGACGGCCGCCCCGAATACGCACGGCCCGTTAGTCACGCGCAGGTTCTGCGGGACGCTCGTGCGGTGGCCGCCTACAATCTCGACGCCCCGAAGGATCGTCGTTTCCATGGAATCCGCTACGATGTCGAGCCCTACCTCCTCCCGGAGTTCCGCGACGCACGGCGCGAGAGGATCCTGCAGGGGTATTTGACGCTGATGAGTGGCATATCCAGGATCGCCACGGCCGCGGGCCTCGCATTCGGTGTGGATATTCCGTTCTGGTTCGACGGCTATGACGAAGGCGAGGGACTGGGGTACACCGTGGAGTTCGACGGCGCGCGAAGGCCTCTTCTGGATCACCTCTTCGAGATCGTGGACGACGTGGTCGTCATGGCCTACCGCACGAGCGCCGAAGGGGCCGACGGAATCGTCGCGCACGCCTTCGGAGAGCTGGACGCTGCCGAGCGGGCGGGCGTCCAGGTATTCGTGGGGCTCGAAGCGACGCCCATCGTCGACGAAAGCTTCGAGCGTTTCATAGAAGCGAGCCAGAGCCTGGATTCAGAGAGCGGGTCCTGGGTCCTACTGCGCTCGGGTATGGCTCCGGCGCCCCACCTTTGGATCGTGTCGTCGGAGACGCTCGAGCAAGCCGTGCAGCCCTCGGACCGATGGTCCTTTCACAATCTCGGCCCAGGGCGAATGTCTGCCGAGGTCGCGCGCACAGTGGAGGCACTCGCGCCGCATCCGGCCTTTGCCGGGATCGCCTATCACCACTACGAGACCGTGCGTGAGCCCAGCGAGCGACACTGAGACGATGGAGAGCTACCTGAACCGTGACGGGAGGGCACCCCCGGCGACACGCGGGGCCAGTCACGGCCTGCAATTGCGAAACGCGAGGCTTGAAACGTGAGAATCCGATCGCCATCTGGCTGTTGCTGACTTTCCCGACCTTCCTCGTCGCACAGGACCGGGTCGCCGCCGACAACGCCTGGACTCGAGGGGACGTCGAGACCGCCTACGAGCTCTACAGTGAGCTCCTGGCACGAGGGTCGGGGGATGTGACGGTCCTCCATCGAATGGCGCTCCTCAACGCCTGGGACGGACGCTACGATGAGGGATTGACGCTCCTCGATCGCGCGCTACGCATCGACCCCGTCTACGAGCCTGCGCTCGTCGACCAGGCTCGGATCTTGGGCATGGCAGGGCGTATCGGTGATGCGCTGGGGGTCCTCGAGCCGCTGTTGGCGCGTCGCCCCGGCAACCCGGAAGCGATCGCCGTGAGGGCTCAATTGTCTCTGTGGGCAGGGGGGTACGAGGAGTCGCTCACTCTTTTCGATCGGCTCGTGCAGCTGACGGGAGATGCCTCGCCGTATCGCATACCTCGAGCCCGGGGTATGGCTGCTCTTGAGCGCTACGATGACGCCCTGGCCCTGGTCGACGAGGCCATCTCAGTGAACCCCCAGGATCTTGAAGCGCTCCAAGCCAAGGCCGAAATTTCCGCCCTGGCCGGCCGCTCCGGCAAAGCGCTCGACGCATACGACCGCTTGATAGCGAGTGCAATGGACCCAGCGCCGCATCGACTGGCTCGCGCTCAGCTCCTTTCCGATGGGCAAAGGTATGAAGAGGCGATCCTCCAGCTCGACCAGGTTCTCGCGAACCAGCCGAACAACCTCGCGGCGCTCGAGCTCAAGGGCCTGAACGAGGCCTGGAGCGGTCGATACCAGGAGTCGGTAGCCACCTTCGACCGCCTCATCAGCCTCTCGCCGGATCCAGGGCGGCTTCACTTGCCTCGCGCCAGGGCGCTCTTCTGGGACGAGCGCTACGCGGAGGCATTGGAGGCGGCTAACCTGGCGGTGTCGAACGACCCGACCGACCAGGAAGCGCTCCAACTGAAGGCGCAGGCCGCCGACGCGGCGGGTCGACGGGATGAAGCGCTCGCCGCCTACGCAGACGTCATCAGCCGTTCGCCTGAACCGGCTCAATTCCATCTCGCCCGAGCCACCCTTCTCGGCGAGAACCAAGAGTATGAGGCTGCCCTCGACGAGGCCCGGGCGGCCCTCTCGTCACAGCCCGACGAGGTTGCCGCCCTCGAAGCGACGGCCCGTTACGCCGCCGCGGCCCAGCGATACTCCGAATCGATCGACGCTTACGACCAGCTCGTAGAGCGCTCTCCGGAGGTGGCTCACAGAATCTCACGGGCACGGGTGCTCGCGTGGGATCAGCGCTACGATCAGGCGATCGCGGTCGTCGACGACATCCTCCAGGACGAGCCCGCGAACATGGACGCGCTCGCCTTGAGGGCAGAGGTCGCGACGTGGGCGGGGAACTACTCCGAGTCACTCGTTACTTACGATCGCATCCTGTCCGAAAACCCCGACATGGAGAACGTGCGTCAGCGGGCGCGTGTCCTCGTGCTCGATCAGCAGTACCAGACGGCCGCAGACGAGTACTCTCGGGTCCTGGCGAACGACCCCAGCGATCGGGACGCCCTCGTCGGTCTCGGCCGTGCTCTCTCGTGGACGGCGCAGTACGACTCGGCCAATGTGGTATACGGGAGGGTGCTCGCGGCCGACCCCACGGATCTCGATGCCCGGCGCGGGAGCGCCCAGATCGCCACCTGGGACGGTAACGTGAAGGGGGGAGAGGCGCTCTGGAGGGGTGTGGTCGAAACCAACCCCGACGACGTCCAGGCTTTGTTGGGACTCTCCTCGAACCTGCGCATCCAAGGTCGTAATCGGGCGGCGCGTGACGTTCTCGACCGCGTCGAGACGCTCGAACCAGGCAACCCCGCAGCTCGTGACGCGCGCGCGCTCAACGAACGCGCGATCGCAGCCTCCGTGTCGCCGTCCTACTCATTCGTCACCGACTCGGACGACAACGAGATCCACACAGTGGCGCTGAGCGCGAGCGTTCAGGTGTCAGACCCGGTGGAGTTGAGAATCGGTGGCAGCCTTCGGGATCTCTCGCAGACCAACTTCGGTCTCGATGAGCGGGTGCTGACTGGACAGGTCTCTCTGAACGTCCGCACTACGACCGGATGGAGCCTTTCGGGCGGCGTCGGCGCCTGGCAGCCCGACAGCGACGACGCCGATCCCATCGCCACCGTTACTGCTGGGCTCTCGTCGCCTCCCTGGGGGGTCGCGCGGGCGAGCCTCTCGTTCCAGAAGACGGCCTACGACGTCACGGCCCTGGTCTCGCAGAACCGAGTGGACCTGAATGAGATCAGGCTCGACGGAAGCGTTCGCATGGGCCCGCGCGCGACACTCGCCGGGAACGTCTCCGGAGCCAATTTCGACGGGACGGAAGGCAACACGCGGATTCTCGGTGGCGCACGCCTCAACGTTCAGGTCCAGCCGTGGCTCGTCATGGGACCCGCCATGCGTGCGTTCAGCTTCGAAAAGGATCTGGACGACGGCTATTGGGACCCGGATTCCTACGTCCTTGTCGAGGCGCCGCTCGCGCTCGCCCCCGCGGAAGGGGAGCTCATCCCCCGCCTCGAGGTGTCGCCGGGGTTCCAGCGTATCGACGACCGGATGACCAGTGGCTGGGACTTCTCGATACGGCTCCAGGGCGGGATCACCTACCATGCCGGCTCGAGGAGACAGCTAGCAGTTTCCGGAATCTGGTCGAGGTCCGGCGTGCAACAGCTCTCACCCTCGGATGAGACGGACTACGAATTTCGAGGTGTCTTCGTCACGTTTGCCTGGGCCTTCTGAAACGAGGCCATCGCTCGCGCGGGCTCGCCGCTCGCGCACCCATGGAGAACGACGTGACCGAGGCTGGTAGGGGCGGGGGGACCGCCGAGGTCCAGGAGCGCATCGAGGAACAGACGGGGATCTGGCGGGCCACGGTCCTCGACGGGAAAATCGTGATCGATCCGGGCAGCGGAGTGGCGCTCATCCGGCGGCTCGTCATCTTCCTGATCCTGATCTTCGTCGTCTACCTGGTCATCCAACGCCTATCGGTCCTCGCATTCGCGCCCGATCTCGAGGTAGACCACGTCGTCGTACCGGACGGATTCGCCGAGGCCGGGACACCCGTAGCCCTAGGCGTCGTCTTCAGGAACAACGGGCGCACGAGGGGCACCGGCTTCGTGGTGGCGAGCTTGAGAGACGGATCAGCCATCGAGGGCCCGACTCTCGACGTGCCCCCACGCGACACGGCGTTCGTCCCCGTCCGAATTCCCCTCGACCCGGGGGAGCACGTCCTCTCGCTGGTCGCATTCGACGGCTGGAGGGGAATGAGGCGCCTCGCTACCTACACTGGACTCGTCGTCCAGGTCGGCGGGGCAGGCGACGTCGAAATCACGGCCGTCCGCACCCCGTCTGCCGCATTCCGTGGCGGCACGACTTCGATCTCGGTGACGCTCAGAAACGTCGGACCGGTGAGCGAGCGCGTGGTCCCGGACATCGTCTTGCGCCCGGAGGGTGCTGGACTGCCTCATTCCATCCAGGGTAACGAGACCATCCTCGAGCCCGGCCAGCGCAAGACGCTCGAGGTGTCGTTGGACACCTGGCCACTGCTTCCGGGAAGCTACCTGGTGGAGGTCTTTGCGAGATCGGGACTCGAAGAGCGAGTGGGTCGCTATCGCTCGGCTACGCCCTTCGTCGTGGCCGAACGATGATATCTTATACCGCTGAACCGTGACGGAAATAGTGAGTCGGAGGAAACCCTCGGGGGGTGTAGATCGCCATGGCTGAACGTAGAGGGCCGCCACCCAGACCCGTATCCGAGAGTAGCCGGTGGGCCCCAGCTCTCAGAGGCGCGCTCGTCGTGGTGGTCCTGTTCTGGGTGGCGTGGCGCTTCTGGGCTGTCCCACGCGGCTTCGACCAAGCCTACGCCGAGGGATTGGACGCATATACCGCAGGCGACATGGAACTGGCCGTGGAACGCCTGCTCGAGGTGTACGATGTGGACCCGGACGACGCCGGCATCAACACGCTGCTCGGCTGGAGCCACTGGCGACTCGGGCGACTTCCCGAAGCGGAGCGGTTCTTCGAGCGCGCGTACCAGGCCGACTCGGACGAGCTGGAAGCGCTGCAGGGTCTGAGCACCGTGCGGCTCGCGCTCGGCAAGACGGAGGAGACGATCCCCTTGCTCGAGCAGGCGGTCGAGGAGCGGCCACGTGAAACCGCCGCGTTCAATGCCCTGGCCGACGCCTATCGCAAGGTCGGCAGGAACATTCACGCGGCGAGGCTATATCGAGAAGCTGCTCTGGCGCGACCCGGGAAACTTCGAGGCCGAAACGATTCTCCTCGAGATGTTCGGGTACGCACGCCTCGGGCCCGACGTCGACTTCATCCTGCCCCGACACCAATTACCACCGGAGACGGAAGCTCCCCTTCCGGGCTCTAGGGAACGAGCTGCAGGTGTTGGACGAAGGACTCTGGCGCTCCACCTATGTCGCTGGGGTGACTCTCGGTCCGGCGCGCCCCGGCGAATTCGCCGTCACCGCGTCTCTCGACTACCGCACCTACCGCGACTGGCTGCACGAGATCGTGGCCGCGAACGCCAACACGCTGCGGGTCTACACGATTCTGCCGCCTGCTTTCTATCGCGCCTTCGCGGACCACAACGAGCAGGCAGAGGAGCCGCTGTGGTTGATCCAAGGCGTCTGGCTCGACGACCTGGCCGAGAACCTGTACGAGCCCCGTACCAAGGAGGCCTTCGAGTCCGAGATCCGCGACGTGATCGACATCGTCCACGGTCAGGCCGACATCGCCTGCGTGGCGGGGCATTACTGCGGCGTGTACGCGGCCGACATCTCGCGGTGGGTCATCGGCGTTGCGATCGGTAGGGACGTGGCGCCCTTCGTCATCCGCCGCACGAACCGACAGAACCCCGCCCGCACGTCCTACCTGGGCGACTACGTGAGTTTTCCGGACGGGACGCCGTCCGAGGCCTGGTTCGCCGAAATGTGTGACCTCGCCGTGCGCTACGAGATGGACACCTACAACGCGCAGCGACCTATCTCGGTCGTGAACTGGCCGGCGCTCGACCCCATGTCGCACCCGACGGAGGCCACGCTCGAGGAGGAACTCAACATCCGGCGGCTCCTGGGCGAGGAGGTGACCGACACACTGCCGGAAGACCCGAACGATCTCGACGTCGTGTCGATCGACGTCTCGAACTTCGAGATCGAACCCGGGTTCGAGGCCGGAATGTTCGTCTTGTATCACGTCTTCCACCACTGGCCCGAGTTCCTGTTTCGCGACCCGGCCTATCTGGCCGTCAGGGACGAAAGTGGCGCGAACCCCTTCCTCGGTTATCTCCAGGATCTGAAATCGCGGTATCCGGACACACCCGTTCTCATCGGAGGCTACGGAATTTCCACGAGCCTGGACCCGACGCACCTGCACCCGCTCGGATGGCACAACGGCGGGATAACGGAGCAGCAGCAGGCCCAGCTCCTGGTCCGATTCAGCCAGAGTATCCGCCAAGCGAACATGGCCGGAGGGATCGTCTTCGAGTGGCTGGACGAGTGGTGGAAGCAGGTCAACGACGACTTCACCGCTCCCCTTGAAGGAACCAGAGACTTCGATCCCCTCTGGCTCAACCGCTCCGACCCCGAGGAGGCGTTCGGCCTCGTCGGCTACCGCTCCTTCGGCCGGGTTCGGACCTCCTCTATCTCGATACCGGAAGCGGTTCGCAGGACCCCGCGGCGGCGGATCAGGACAGCCAGACTGTCGACGGCCTGCGTGCGGTATACGCCACCGCCGACTTCGAGCACTTCTACCTGCGATTGGACCTGACCGATGCCGAGCAGGCGGTCTGGAACGGCCGCTCGATCTCGATCGCACTGAACACGCTTCCCGCCAGCGCCGGATCGACCACACTCCCTGACGTCGATGTGGCGTTGGAGTCCGGCGCGAACTTCCTGATCCAGCTGGACGGATTGAGCGAGGGAAGACTTCTGGTGGCCGAGAACTACATCCCCTGGGAAGCCGTTCAAGTACCCGGCCGACCCGACGCTTCCCGGATCGAGTCGCGAACCGACCTTTCCCTCGCTCTCGACTCCGCCGACTTCGTGGAGATGGTGGTCGAGGCAAACGAGACACGGTGGGCGCGGGACGGCCAGGAGTTCCCTGTGGAGACCTACACACGTGGCGTCCTGACTCACGGTACCGCGGACCGCGACAGTCCGGACTTCGACAGCCACGCCGTCTGGTTCGTCGACCGTCAACGAGGCATGATCGAGCTGCGCATCCCTTGGGCATGGCTTCTCGTCATGGCCCCGTCCCAGAAGGAGGCCTTCGGCGGCACAGACCCGGACGGTCTGCCGCAGCAGACGGAGATGGAGGGTGTGTCGGTCGCCGTCTTCGTGGTCGAGCCAGAGCCAGCAAGTGGTGAGACCCGACTGGTAGGATCGTTCCCGAGGGTCGACGCCTCCCAAACGCTGACGCAGGAGCCGACCGTCTACTCGTGGGAGCGATGGTTCGAGCTACGCTACCGCCCCTACTTCAAAGAGAGCTACTACGCTTTGCAGGCCCTCTGGGGAAGTTGGCCGCGCTTCACTAATTGAGCAGGACGCTGCGCGACGGCAGCGTCGGCAGGAGTTCCGGCGCGTGCGCTACATTACCGTTCTCGCCCTGGGTGCCGCGCACCTCTCGCTCGTGACCCCTGCGAGCGCGCAGTTGGTGGCGCCGGTCTCGCGCGACGTGCACCTCTCGGACTTCGGGATCGACGATCCCGCCGAGATCCGGAAGGCCTCCGTGATGGTGGTCTACGCCAGCGGCGGTCCACGTCTGAGCGTCACCGAGCTGCGTGACCGCGGCACGCCCACATGGACCATGAGCCTCGAGTCAGCGGCCCCGGCGATGGGAAGCGCGTGCTTCAACCTAGGCATCGAGGCCGGAGCCGCGACGAACGCGCTCGGGGGACGTTTCGGAGCGTATGCCCTGCGGGCGTCTTCCGCCGGGGCCGAGGTAGCCCGAGACGAGGACGGACGCCGCGTCTTGACGTTCGAGTGCGATCGGGGTGGTGGGTCATGCGGGCTCTGGCTCCACCTGTTCGAAACCGCCAATCCTCGACGTCGGACGCTCATCGACGCGACACGAGTGGAGTCCCTGGCGTTCTGGCTGCATTCTTCCGCGGGCGGACCCGCGGTCGACCTCAAGTTGGCGGACGCCCGGTGGCTGCGCCTGGATGATTCACGACGGGTAGGCCCGCTCTCGGACTTCACGAGGGGCACAGCCGTCGACGGATGGCGACGTGTGCGCGTCCCGCTCGGTGCGATCCCGGCCGAGATTGCCAGGGACTCGCTCGGCTCTCTCGTTTTCGACGTGGCAGCTCCCGGGAGGGCCGAGCTACGGCTCGCGGGACTGGAGCTCTGCTCGGAGGGGGGGGGATCCTGCGCCTCTACCCGATGCGGCTCGTAGCCGCCCTCCTGAAGGCGGGCGAAGCCGAGCGATGTGGGTTTGGAACACGCGGGAGCTCCTCGGAAGTTCTCGAGCCCGCACCGAGTTCCTCACCTTCGTAGAAGCTCAGTCATACGACCGCATCTTCATGCAGATCGTCGCGGAGCAGGGCTCCGCCGGGGAAAACGGATTCGTGCCGATCGACAGCCGTCGCCTGGGAGACCTCGTCGCCGAACTACGTGCGAGGGGGCGGCCGTCTACGCACTCGACGGAGATCCCTACTACGTGCTCCCCGAGAATCACGCCGGCGTGTTACGTACCGTCGAGGCACTGGTCGCGCACAACCGCGAGTCTCCCCCCGAGCGGCGATTCGAGGGCGTACGCTTCGACGTCGAGCCGTACCTCGTCCCTGGTTACAAAGGAGCGCGCCGCCAGGAGCTTCTCGACGCCTGGGTGGAGCTGATTGCGGGTGTGGCTCGTATCGCCCGGGGTGCAGACATGCGAGTTGGAATCGACCTACCGTTCTGGCTCGACGGATACGTCGAGGAGACCGGAAAGCTTCCCGCCGCCGAGTTGAACGGAGAACGAAAGCCGGTCCTGGAACACCTCCTCGAGCTCGTCGACGACGTCGGGTTGATGAGCTATCGGACCTCCGCTAGAGGTGCCAACGGGAGCGTGGCTCACGCCATGAAGGAGCTGGAGCTAGCGGCCGAACACGATGTCGGTGTCTACATCGGAATGGAGACCACACCGCTACCTGACGAGGACCACTTCGATTTCGATGGAGCAGAGCCAGCCGATGGGCTGCCGCCGGTCGTGGCCGGCGGCCGGTGGATCGTGCTGGAGCCGCTCGAGGGGGACCTGATCCGGGTTTGGGTCACGTCGTCTGAAGGGATCGAGGTGATCGAGCGCTCCGTCGCGGAAAGGGGAGCTTCGACCGGGGACCTCCTCCATTGGAGGGCCGACGGCCCGGTCAGGGTCCGAGCCGACGCACTCAGCTTCTATCGTGCGGGTCACGAGCGGATGCTGCGCGAGGCCGATCGGGTGCTCATGGACGTGGGCGATCATCCTGGATTCGCCGGAATCGCATACCACCACTACGAGAGCCTCAAGGAGCTCGCGGAACGGGGGCAAGGCCGGCGATGAGCCCGGGTGGGACCGCTCAGTTCAGGCGGTGGCGGCGTGAGACCTCGTCCAGAAGACGACGCTCCTCGACCGTCAGGGAGGACATTCCCTCAGCGCTGATCTTGTCGAGGACCTGATCAACGGCGTCCAACAGTCGGCGTTCGTCTGCTCCCCATCCGGCGGCAGGCGCGGTGTCCCCGGACTCCTCCGCCTCTTCGCGCGGGACGATGGCCAGTCGCCGGACCTTTCTTGCCTTCTGCTTCAACCGCGTGAGCTTCTCCGAGCCGCGCCAATCCATCTTCAAATAGACGAACGCCGCGGCGAGGCCGCCGAGATGCGCGAAATGGGCGATCGGCCCACCCGGCTCCTGAAACGCCCCGAAGAGCGTCACGAGAAAGAAGAATGCGACGAGCCATTTCGCCTTTACCGGAAAAATGCCCCAGATGTAGATTGGCGCCTCGGGCCAGTTCATCGCGAAGGCCAGCATGACTCCGTAGACGGCAGCTGACGCGCCGACGATGGGGGCCCCAGACGAGACTAGGAGAAGCGAAAGCGCGACTCCACCCAAACCGCAGACGATGTAGAACCGTGTGAACTCACGCGATCCCCAGCGAGCTTCGAGAGGCGGGGCGAAAAAGAACAACACGAGCATGTTCACGAACAAGTGCATGAAGCCCGCGTGTACGAACATGTACGTGAACACGCCCCACGGCCTCGTCAGGAGACGGGTCGGATGAAAAGCCAGCCAGTCGAAGGCAATCGAGAAACCGATGGCGTACGTGGCGAGGAACACCGCCACGTTGGCGAGCAGGAGACGCTTCACCACCGGCGTGAGCGCGTAGGAGAACCCGAATCCTCTCGTCCCGTAAGCCATCGGATTAGAGGCCTGCTGAAGAAAGAGAGGGCCGTTCGGCCCACCTCCGCTCAAACCCCTCCCCGCTAGCTGGGTTCCCGTCGACCCTTCGGGCAGCAGCCCTACGGACCCGGCGACGTTGCTGGCCCGTGCGCTACGATCTGATGTCGCTCGATGGCCAGCTTCACGATGCGATCGCAGAGCTCGGGAAAGGAGATGCCGGCCGCTCGCGCCGCCTTCGGCAGAAGGCTGTTAGCGGTTAGCCCGGGTAGGGCGTTCGCTTCGAGACACCAGGCGCGCCCTTCCTCGTCGAAGATGAAATCCACTCGCGAGAAGTCGCGCAGCCGCAGCAGACGATGGACCTGCATCGCGAGGTCCTGTAGGTAGCGAGCGGATCGTTCGCCGAGGTCGGCCGGGAAGACCTCCTCGGCCATGCCCGGCTGGTACTTGCACTCGTAATCGAAGAGCTCGTGCTCGGGGATGATCTCACCGACGGGAAGGGTCTCCTCACCGAGAACCCCGACGGTCAGCTCCCTCCCCCGGACGTAGCGCTCGTACACGACCAGATCGTCGAAGCCCCGCGCGATCGAGTTCGCTTCCCTCAGCTCTTCCATGTCACGGGCCAGGAGGAGCCTCAGCGAGGACCCACCCCGGGCCGCTTTCACGACGACGGGCAGGCCCAGCTGCTCCACGACGCGGTCCTCGTCGTGCATGCCGGCCAGCCACGCGGGGGTGAGAATGCCCGCATCCCGCATCAATCTCTTGGAGATGTCCTTGTCCATGGCGACGGCGGAGCCGGCCATCCCACTACCGGTGTACGTCTTCCCCATCAGGTCGAGCATCGCCTGGATCGCGCCGCCCTCGCCGGCTCCCCCATGCAGCGCCAAAAAGAAGACTTCCGCTTTTTCGACCGGCGTCCCGAGGGTAAGCGCGCTCGTGTCGCCGGTCCGGAAGAGGTCGGCCCCCGGGGGGAGAGCCTGCACGCCCGATTCGAGGATACGCGCCTCGCCCGCTTGATCGAGCGGCCCCGTGAGGGTGTCGACCGCAAGCACGTCGTGTCCGGCGGCCCGCAGGGCCGCGGCCACTGCGCATCCAGACGAAAGTGACACATCACGCTCTTCGGAGTCGCCTCCGAGCAGCACGACGATCCTCAAACCGGGCCCCTCATCGCGCCGTCCATCTGTTCGGAATGGTCCCCCTCCATGAATCCGTTCTCGCGCATCCACTCGTCGTCGTATGCCTTACTGAGATAGTGCTCACCCCAGTCGGACAGTAGCGTCACGATACACGCCTCGGGGTCGTCCAGGTTCTGGGCCAGCCCGAGCGCCGCATGGACAACGAGTCCCGCCGATCCGCCGGCGAAGAGCCCCTCCTCGCGGGCGAGCCTCCGGGTCATGCGAAACGCCGCCGCGTCGTCCACCGTGACGAACTCGTCGACCACGTCGAGATCGAGGGCGCCCGGCACCCTGTCGCTTCCAACCCCCTCGACCTTGTAGGGGTGACCCTCGATGATCTCGCCCGTCCGAAAGGCGTGGCCAAGGACCGATCCCTCGGGATCCACACAGACGACATGAATCGCAGGGCTTCGCTCCTTCAGGTACCGGCCCGCACCCGTGATCGTCCCACCCGTGCCGGCTCCGGCCAGGAAATGCGTGACGGCTCCGCCGGTCTGATCCCAGATCTCGGGGCCGGTGGTGGCGTAGTGGGCCGCGGGGTTCACCGGATTGTCGAACTGGTCTGCGAGCACCGCCCCCGGAGTCTGCTCCGCGATGGCCTTGGCCCTCATGGTGTAGTGCTCCGGATGATCGTTCGGGACGGCGGTGGGCGTGATCACCACCTCGGCCCCGAACGCCCTCAGAAGCTTCACCTTTTCTTGGCTCATCTTGTCGGGCATCGTGAAGATGCAGCGATAGCCCCTGAGACTCGCCGCGATCGCCAGAGAGACACCGGTGTTGCTACTCGTCGCCTCCACGATGGTGCCTCCCGGCCGGAGCGAGCCGGCCCGCTCCGCCGCTTCGATCAACGCCAACCCGATGCGATCCTTTACGGATGCACCGGGCGTCATGAACTCGCACTTCGCGAACACAGGGGTCCTCAGCCTCGCCGTCACACGGGTGAGCCGCACCAGCGGGGTCCATCCGATGAGCTCGAGAACGCTCTCGTACGGAGTTCGATTCCTCTGACTCATCGACTCTCCGGCCGCCTGCCCGTGGGTTTTCAGAAAGGAGTAGGCGACCCCGGTGGGCGGGGGCGTTTCGATAACAGCACCGGTACCCGAGCCCAGACCTCGACCCGCTTTCCGTTCCTGCGAGCCGGGTCGAAGCGCATCTCCTTCGCACCCGAAGCGGCGGCCAAGTCGAACGCCAGGTGGCCGCTTGATTCGACGATCTGGACGCTGTCCACCGAACCGACTTCGGTGACCCGTACCCGCAGCAGTGTGCGTCCCTCGACGTCCTGGTCCCAGAGCTCCATGGGGTACTCAATCGGTATCGGGCCGTAGGGCGGATTAGGCCTCTCGACATCCTGGTCGCCCGTACATGCGAGTCCGACGGCCACGGCCCCCAGCACCGACGCGGCGGCCAAGCGCGGCCGCCTATTCGTCATCGTCTGCAACCATTTCATGAAGCTCGAAGAGTACGTTCAGGGCCTCGAGGGGCGTTGTACGCTGCAGATCGAGGCTTCGGAGGCGACTCACGACCGGAGAACGCCGGCCGAAGAACGAGAGTGGATCGGGAGGAGGCTCCGAGGCCGGGCGATGCTTTCCGCTGCGCCCCAACCCCTCGCCACCGCCACTGTGTGTTCCCTCCAGCTCTGCCAGAAGTTCCCGTGCCCTCTGAATCAACTCGTCGGGCAGCCCAGCCAGCCGCGCGACCTGGATTCCGTACGAGCGGTCTGCTCCCCCTTCCTCGAGGCGCCGCAGGAACACGATATCGTCTCCCACCTCTCGAACCGCCACGTTGACGTTGCGAACCGCTGGAAGGAGGTCGCCGAGCTGCGTGAGCTCGTGATAGTGTGTCGCGAAGATCGTTTTCGCGCAGATCCGCTCGTGCAGGTACTCAGTGACTGCCCACGCGATCGAGACGCCGTCGTAGGTGGAGGTCCCCCGCCCGATCTCGTCGAGCAGGAGCATGCTTCGCTCGGTGGCGCCGTGGACGATCGCCGCAGTCTCGTTCATCTCCACCATGAACGTGGACTGGCCCCGGGCGAGGTTGTCGGAAGCGCCGACCCGCGTGAAGATCCGGTCCACGACCGGGAGACGCGCCGCGTCCGCCGGGACGAAGGAGCCGATCTGTGCGAGCAGCTGGATCAGACCGATCTGGCGCAGAACCGTGCTCTTACCGGCCATGTTGGGCCCGGTGAGAATCAGGATGCGTGCGTTCTCGTCGAGGACGACATCGTTTGGGATGAACGACTCGCGGGGCATCGTCGTCTCCACAACCGGATGGCGGCCCGCACGGATGTGGACATCGAACCCGGTGTGGACCTCCGGGCACGTGTAGCGCCCCTGAACCCCAGCTTGGGCGAGCGTCGCGAGCACATCCAACCTGGAGAGTCGGGCAGCGGTGTCACGGAGCCGCCCCACCTGCGCCGACGCCTCGCTCCTCACTTCCGCGAAGAGCCGAGACTCGACCGCCGCGATGCGGTCTTCCGCGCTCATCACGCGTTCCTCCCACTCCTTGAGCTCGGGAGTGAAGTAGCGCTCCGAGTTCGCGAGGGTCTGCTTGCGGTGATAATCGTCCGGGACCCGGTGGAGGTTCGCCCTGGTTACCTCGAAGTAGTAGCCGAAGACCTTGTTGAAACCGATCTTGAGCGAGGCGATCCCAGTGCGCTTACGCTCACTGACCTGAAGCCTCGCGATGAAGTCGCGTGCGCCGTCCCGCGTGTCCCGGAGCGCGTCGAGCTCGGATGAGTATCCGCGCCGGATCACGCCACCCTCGTGCAAGTTGGAGGGCGCGTCGATGGAGATCGCGTTCTCGAGCAGGTTGCAGACGTCGTCCAAGAGGTCGATCCCGGACGCGAGCTCGATCAGCAGAGGCGCAGTCGACTTCGACGCCGTCGCGAGGAGCGCTGGAAGGCGCGACAGCGACCGCGCCAGTCCGACGAGGTCACGCGGCGTGACCCTCGTGGTCCCGAGCTTTCCGGCCATGCGCTCGAGGTCCGCGATGCCACTCAGCCCGCTCCGCACTTCCCCTCGCAGCTCCGGTGTCTCTGCCAGCTCGCGAACGGCGTGCTGCCGCCGCCATATCTGCGGAGCTTCGATGAGCGGGCGAAGAATCCAGCGTCTCAGGAGCCGGGCCCCCATCGCGGTCGAGGTGCGATCGAGGACGTCCAGCAGCGTTGTCCCATCCCCTCCCGGGCCGAGCGGCTCGACCAGCTCGAGGTTCCTGCGTGTCATCTCGTCTAAGGACATCACCGACCCCGAGCGCTCGACTCGGGGACGTCCCAAGTGGGCAACGCCTCCGGGTCGGATCTCATCGAGATATCCGAGAAGCGCCCCCGTCGCTCGGATCAAGGGTCCCTCGTCCTCCCGAAAATCGAAGGCGTCGAGGGATTGCACGCCGTAGCGCCGCAGTAGCTCCTCACCGGCTGTCTGCGGGTCGAAGAGCCAATCGTCACGGTAGGTACGGAGCGGTCCCCCGGACGCAGGGAGAGGAACGGCATTGGCGTGCTCGAGCGTTCGGGGTAGCAACAGCTCCGAGGGCTCGAGCCTCCCGAGCTCGTCCACGAGTTCCTGGACGGCGACGAGCTGGGCCGAAAGCTCTCCCGTGGAGAGGTCGATGGCAGCCAGTCCCCAGTCACCCTCGACCTCGCAGAGCGCGACGAGATGATTGTTGCGCCGCGCGGACAGGAGCCCGTCGTGGAGCGCCGTGCCGGGCGTGACGGTTTCGACGACCTCGCGTCGCACGATTCCCTTGGCCTCGGATGCGTCCTCTACCTGGTCACAAATGGCGACGCGGCGTCCTTCGGCCACGAGGCGGACTAGATACTCGTCCAACGCCCGTACGGGCACCCCCGCCAGGGGTACGCGACTGGCGGCACCGTTGTTGCGCGAGGTAAGCGTCAAGCCGAGGAGCCGTGCGCCCTCCTGGGCGTCCTCGTAGAACAGCTCATAGAAGTCGCCGACCCGAAAGAACACGAGCGCGTCCGGGTGACGCGACTTCACATCGCGCCACTGACGCATGAGAGGAGTGTCTTCCGCCTGTGCCATCGCTAGCGAATGGGTGGGAGATTGCGGACGGGATCCCTCGGGAACCATACCCCGGGCCAAGTGGCCGATCAACCGACGGCATGTCCGATCAGCGGCGCACCTCTTCGCGCCCGGCATCGACGACGACGAGTGCCTCGAAACCGCTTGCGACGAGGCGGTCATAGGCGCGCGTGGCGTCTTCCGGATTCGGGAAGCGACCCACGCGGACACGAAACAGATCGTTCCCTGCAACCCCGACCAGACGTCCCTCGAATCCAGCGTCCCGCGCCCGCTCGAGGAGCGCGATTGCCCGTGACTCGTCGGAGAAGGCCCCGAGCTGCACAGTGAACTCGCCCGGGCGCGCGGGCTCGGGCGCCATCTCGGGCCGTACCGCAGGTTGGATCCTCTCCTGGGGGTCGGCCGACGGCTCGATTGATTCCTCCGATACCACCGCCGGCTCGATCGACTCTTCCACGACGGCTGCAAACTCGGTCGAATCCTCCGAGACGGCCGTAGGCTCGGTCCGCTCGTCCGATATAGCCGCCGACCCGATCGACTGCGACTGGACCGGCAAGGGCGACCGCCGGGCGGAGCGAGCACTGGCGACGGCCCCGCGGTGCTCATCCATCCACCGCCTCGCACCAACGGCTTCCGCGCTTCGGCGATAGTCTCGCAACAGCGTTTCGTACGCGTCGGCGGCGAGTGCGGTCTCGCCTCGCATCCGGTGTAGGCCCGCGAGACGGGCCAACGCCCCGGCCGAGCATGCGCCGCCGGGGTACTCCACCGCGAGTCGGCGATAGTCGAGCGACGCGCGATCGGGGTCGACCTCGAGGAGCGCTCGCAGCCAGATCGCACGCTGCCGGTCCGCCCGCCCCGCAGACGTCTCCTCCCCATCCCACCAACGCGCGAGCACGTCGCGGGCCTGCCCGGCCCGGCCGTCTCGGGCGAGCTCTTCGACGAGATCGAGAGACTGTCCAGCGAGGGCGCCGGATCCAGGGCGGGCGACCGGTGGTTGCGGCAAGACGATCAAGCCCATCGCGAGCAACACCGCCCGTGTCGGTTGGTTCACGCGGCACCCTCCACGGCCAACCTCGTGAGCAGCCATTCCTCGACGATCGTCTCCTCGGAGAGCCCACTGGCCTTCAGTAGCTGATCAGCCCTGCGCAGTCCCAGAATCGCGTCCACCAACTCGTGACGGGGCCAGCCGCGCGCCTGCGGCATCAACTTGGGAGCCAGCCAGCGCTGCCTGCCCAGAAGCTCCGACAGCCCTCGAGGTCCCTCCTCCACCGCCACGCCGAGCCGAAGAAGGTGGGTGCCCAATCCCGCTACCAGCCCGACACCGCTCTCGCCCTGGTTCAGCAGCGTCGGCAGGGAGGCCAGAGCTTCCCGGAAGCGGCGGCGTCCCACCAGGTCGAACCACTGCCAACGATCCTGCTCGGGTAGCGAAATCCCGGCGGCCTCGACGTCGTCGCGAGTCATTCGCCGTCGCTCACCGATGAACGCCGTGAGCTTCTCCAGCTCCTTGGCCAGGACGCCGAGGTTCGTGCCGACGGCTGCTCCCAGCGCTCGCGCGGCCGCCACGTCCAACTCGATCCCATACATCACCCGCGCGCGGTCAATGAGCCAGCCCGGGACATCGTTGGCGTTGACGCGTGGAAAGCCTGCAGTTCGTGCGGAGGCCTTGAGGTCTCTGTAGAAGCGCGCCTTCGACCGCTCCGGAAGGGTCGCTACCAGAACAAGCACCAGCCCCGGTGGAGGGTCCTCGGCCGTTTCCGTCAGCAACCTCCGTGCGGGCGCGCTGGAAGCTACAGCCTCGGTCTCGCGAAGGACCACGACCCTCCAGGACGCCATCAGCGGTGGAGTCGCGAGGACGGACGCGAGTCGCTCGAGGTCGACCTCCGAGCCCCTCAAGACGTCTAGATTGAAGTCCCGCGTCGATGGCTCGACGTGCGCCGCGACCAGTCCGCTGAGCGCTTCTTCCTTACGAAACTCGTCGTCGCCGTGAAGAAAGAAGACGCCCCCTGTCCCCTCCCCCAGCGGGTCTCGAAGGTCGAGCCCGTCCATCAGGGTTCCCCGCTAGGATCGCGCGCCGTGCCAACGCGGCCCCGGTTGCGGCGGACCCGGGAAAGTGCGGAGCAGCAAACGCGGACGTTTGTCCGCCAGGCGCGCGGCGAAAAGAAGCGCCGCGCGGTCGTCAATCCTGGCCCACCCGCGTGATGGGAGTAGCCCGCCGGTATCGCTCGGAGAGGGGTGAATACTCGTACAACAAGAGGTGGGATCCCTCCCACAGATTCAGCTGGCCCCGCAGCGGGTCCATGTCCCCATAGCCGAAGGAGACTACCGGTCTCGCCCACGGAGATCCGTCGACCGCCGGACGACTCACCACGATGGGGGTTAGCTCCAGCTCCGGCTCGGGCGCCTGGAGGAGGGGCGCCCATGCGACCGCCGTGATGATCACCGCCATGCCGACCACCGTCGCGGCCGTAGCCGAGGAGGTGGCCGATCCCCTGGAGAGGAGGCGCTCGTCTTCGACGTGATAGAGCCTGTGGCGCAGCCGGGGGTGGAAGTCGTCGGAAACCTCGATACGAGGCATGGACCGGAGCAGCTCACGGCCTCGGTCGACGACCTTCAAATAGCGCCGACATGCCAAGCAGGTCGCCAGATGCGCTTCGGCCGCTCCCATGTCGAGCGCGTCACCCTCGCCGTCCACAAATTCCGAGAATCCGTGGATGAATTCCGTGCAGTCCATCGCAGTGCCAGGCCCCCGGACATTGTCCGGTCAGGGTGCTCTTGCGGATTCCCCTACGCCGAGGGGCGTCGTTCCGTCCTCCCCCTCGAGGCTGGGTGAATGTTGTACTGACCCTCGGTCGAGCAGGTTCCGCTGGCCTCGTTGGTCCGACAACCAAGGGGCGGCCCGGTGAGGCCGCCCCTTGGGTCGTCACTGCCCGAACGCGCTCGTTATCCGATCATCGGGGCGATGATCTGCGCGAAGTTGTTCCGAGCCCGGTTCAATCGGCTCTTTACCGTGCCGAGATTGCAGTCCGTGATCTGAGCGATCTCCTCATACGTCTTGCCCTCGAGCTCGCGAAGAACGAACACCATGCGATGATGCTCGGGTAGCAGCTCGATGGCCTGCTCCACCTTCTCTCGGAGGTACCTCTTGCGAAACAGATCGTCCGGCTTGTACTGGGCATCTTCCCACTCCAGAGGTCGATGATCGGCGTCCCAATTCTTCTTGATGGTCTGGAACAGCACCAAGGGATTGCGGGAGCGATTACGCAGCTCGTTCTTGGCCAGGTTGCCCGCGATCGTGTAGATCCAGGTCGAGAATTTCTTCGTCAAGTCGAAACGTTTGATGTGACGGTACACACGGACGAACGTCTCTTGGACCAAATCCTGTCCGCGTTCGCGATCGCCGATGGTTCGATAGACGAAGTTGAGTAGACGGTTGTCGTAGCGGCGCACCAGCTCGCCAAATGCGCGTTGGTCCCCGTCCAGAAAAGCCTGAACCACCTCCCCGTCGCCCAGCGAGCCCAGCTTTTGACGATGTCGAAGCGCCTCCCCGGGAACTGCCCCACCCGTCCCAGCACCCTGTCTCGCCTTGGCGCTCATCACACTCCTCCGATTCTGGCGCGTTCCGGCGAGCCGCGCGCCCCATTTGCGCCACCCGGCCCGTAGAAGTCGCGTTGACCCCACACAACTCCGGAACGCAGCTTTCGTGCCACCCCGTGGACCCTGGATTTGCGGGGCAGCCCGGGCTAGTTGTCCCTTCCTGAGGACGACGGTTCGTCCCCCGCAGACGTCGCCGTCAACGCTCCCTTTCCAACGTGACGCGCCGCGAGCAGCAGCGCTGTGGCGGTTTTTCCATCGACGATCCGTCCATCGAGCACCCACCGGATTGCCTCGGAGAGGCGGATGCGTACGACGTCGAGGAACTCGTCCGGATCCAGATCGATCCGGCCCGGGCTCAGTTGCCACGCAAGAAACACATGGATCACTTCATTCGTAAAGCCGGGTGTCGTGTAGAAACTCGTGATTCGGCGCATCCGTCCCGCCCGCCACCCCGTTTCCTCCTCCAGCTCCCGCCTCGCGCACTCCTCCCAGCTCTCGCCCTGCCCTTTCGGCAGACCGGCTGGTATCTCGTAGAGAGGCCCCCCGGCCGCGTATCGGTATTGACGGACTAAGACGAGCTCCGGATCGTCTTCCTCGAGGCTCCCCATGAGCGGCACGATCGCGGACGCACCCGGATGTCGGACCAATTCGAGCTCGCCGACCGACCCGTCCGGGAATCGAACGGAATCCACGGACAGCTCGACCACGCGTCCGGTGTAGATGAGCCTGGTAGCGATGCGACCCGGCTCCTCCGTCACGCAAGACCCCCGCCGCGATCGAGCTCCGATTCGACGACCTCGAGTGGACCGAAGCCGAGCTGCCCGAGGGGGCCTGAAACGACGTCGGCGTCCCCCACCACGACGATCGTGGCCCGGGCGGGCCGAATGTGCAGGGCGGACGCATCTCGCGCGGACTCGACGGTCACGGCCCGAATGCGGTCCCGATAGCGAGCGTAGTGGTCGTCGGGAAGTCCGAACACGAAGAGCTCCGCGATCCGGCCCGCCACCTGGCTGGTAGTTTCGAGTCGAAGGGGGAACACCCCGGTGATGAAGTCGCGCGACGAAGCTACCTCCGCCTCTGTCGGCCCTTTCTCAACGAATGTCGTGAGCTCGGAGAGGATCTCGTAAACCGCCGGCGCTGTGACGTCGCTTCCGACCGCCGTACTGACTTGGAACGGCCCTGGGCCCCGGCGAAAGCTGAAGCGGGACCTAACGCCGTAGGTGAAGCCTTGCCTCTCGCGCAGGTTCAGATTGAGACGGCTGGTGAACGCGCCGCCGAGGGAGGTATTGGCGACAACGAGAGGAAAGTAGTCGACGTGCCCGCGCGCAACTCCGGGATGCCCGATTCGTAGCTCGGACTGTGCCGCTCCCGGCCGGTGGACGACGTGCACCGTCCGGCCCTCGAACCTGGGGAGGTCGGGAACGGCCGGTCTGGGCGGTGGCTCTCCATTCCAAGACCCGAAGGCAGACTCGACGAGCGTGCTGGCCTGCTGCATGTCCACATCGCCGACGATGACCAGCCCTCCCCCGCCCGACACATACGCCTCTCGGGCCCAACGGCTGACCTCGCCCTTACCCAAGGACCCGACCGAAGCGCGGGTACCGCCCAACGGTCGACCGTATGCTACGCCGTCGCCGTACATCAGACGCACTGCCCAGTCGTTGGCGAGCGCGGAGGGATCCTCCGCGCGCTGACGGATCCGGGCGAGCTGTTGGTCCCGTAGCCGCACCACCTCCGCGCCTGGAAACGTGGAGTCCACCATGACCTCGGACATGATATGGATCGCTTGCGGCAGCCGATCGGCGAGACAGGAAAGCGAGACCGTAGTGGCGTCCCACCCGGCCGTTCCGTAGCAGCTCGCGCCCATGGACTCCAGCGCCTCGGCCAGCTCCGCGCCCGGCCGTTCGGCTGTCCCTCCCTCGAGGGCATCGGCCGTCAGAACGGCGAGTCCCTCCCTGCCCGGCGGAACCGACGACTCACCTGCGGCGAGGACGGCCACGACAGAGACCAGCGGAACATGCGGCAGGTGCGATATCCTCAGATCAAGGCCGGTTGCGACCTCCGTCGACCTGACCTCCGGGAAGTCGAACGGCCGGATGGCGCCCGGAGCGGGCGGTGTGCGACGATCCAGCGTATCACTCATCCAGCCTCCTCGCCGGGCTCGCCTGCACGCTCGAGCCGAGCTGGATTGCCGTCATCGGGGCGGTAGGTAACAATGGCTCGATTGGCGGCTACGAAGAAGGCAGCGGCGAACTCGCGCAGAGAGGACGGCGCGACCGCTCTGATGCGGGTCAGTTCCTCGTTGATGAGGGCCGGATCGTCGAAATAGAGCTCGAACATCGAGAGATCGTCCGCTCGCTGTCCCACACTCTCGCGGGATCTGAGCAATGAAGCCTCCAGTAGGGCGAGTGCGCGGTCGACCTCCGGACCCGAAACGTCGACCAGTCGTTCGAGCTCGGAGACCAGTCCATGCTCGAGCTCATCGGTCGACACCGTGTGATATCCGGTCGCCCAGACCAACAGCATTGCCGCACCCGTAGTCATCGGGAATGCGTAGCTCACGACGTCCTTTGCGATCCGACGATCCCTGACGAGGGATCGATAGAGTCGAGACGCCCGACCGGTGCCGAGAACCGCGCTCGCGAGGCGGGCTATATCGAACTCCCGGTGTCCGAAAGGAGGGATTCGCATCGCGAGCAGCACTCTGGGAAGAGGCACACCTCCCCGAACGGTGTCGCGCGACGTTGCACCGAGGAAAGGCTCCAACTCAGGCACGCCCGGGAGTGGCGGGGGAGGGTCGCCCGGTGGGATCGCGTCGAAGTAGCGGCGTACGGCGTCCAACGCAGTGGCCTGATCGAGGTCTCCGCAGACAGTCAGCACGGCGTTGTTGGGCACGTAATGGATCCGGAAGAATTCCTCGACATCATGCAGAGTCGCGGCGTCCAGATCCTCCATCGACCCGATGACCGGGTGGTGATAGGGGTGGTCCTTCGGGTACACCAGTGCTTGCAAACGCTCCGACCAATCGCCGTAGGGCTGATTATCGTAGCGTTGTCGTTTCTCATTCTTCACCACGTCTCTTTGGTTATCGAGCTTCTCCTGCGTCATGGTAGGGAGTAGCCACCCCATGCGGTCGGATTCGAGCCACAGCGCGAGCTCCAGCTGATGAGCCGGCAGTGTCTCGTAATAGTTCGTGCGATCGAACCAGGTCGAGCCGTTGAGCGATCCACCTGCCCGTTCCACCAGCTCGAAGTGGGCGTTCTTCGGGACGTGCGCGGAGCCCTGGAACATCATGTGCTCGAAGAGGTGGGCGAACCCGGTCCGCCCGGTCGGCTCGTTTCGTGAGCCGACCCCATACCAAAGATTCACCGCGACGACGGGGGCAGAGGGGTCGCGGGAGAGGACGACGCGGAGGCCGTTGTCCAGCCGGTGTCGCTCGACCCGGACGGTCATCGTGTTGATCTCCTGGCTCACGGGCGGGTGTGCATCCGTTCTCGGAGCACCGGAGGTTGCATCTGCTCCCGGAGAAAGACCGCTGCCGCTTCGGCACCGGCCTCGACGCGTTCCTCCACCTCGTCCACGACCATGGCGTCGTGACCGACTGAGGACTGACGCGCGCGCTCCACGAACTCGAGCGCTACCTCCTCGTAACCGACGGCGGCCGCCGCCAGCGCCGACAGCAGCTGTGCCCCTAGGTCGCCCGGCCGCTCCCGCGCGCCCCTCGCCAGCTCCGTCGCTGCTTCCCCGCCCCGCTCCTCCTCGACGAGGGCCAGTCCCAAGACGATGCGGATCCACCCATCATCCGGACTCAACTCGCACCCGCGGTACAGTTCGTCCACCGCTCCGTCGAAATCGCCCGCCAACGCGCGCGCCACACCGAGCTCGTAGCTGATCGCGCTCTCGTCGGGTTCGAGCTTGGCAGCCGCCTGCAGCTCCCTGAGGGCGTCGTCGACGAGCCCCTCGCGCGAGAGGTACGCACCGTACATCCAACGGGCCAACGCCAACTCGGGCGAAAGCATCGCCGCCGCGCGTAGGGCCGGCTCCGCATCGGGGTCGTCGACGGCCGCCAAGGCGTTCCCGGCCGTGACGAGGACATGGGGGTCACGGGGCCGAGCTGCCAGACATGCCTTGAAGCGTTGAAGCGCGAGCGAGCCCAGGCCCAGCTCACGCTCTGTCACGCCGAGCCAGCAGAGAACAAAAGGATCATCCGGGTGCTCCACGAGCGCCCTGCGGAGCGCCTCCGCTGCCTCGGCCCAGGCTCGCTCCTGACCCAACCCGTAGGCGTGCTCCAACATGGCTCGGACCTCCGGTGGGAGAGCCTCGGAACCGGGAGTCATCGTGTCCCGATCCAATCGCCGGGAGTCCACTAGGCGCCGAACTTCACGAGGCGATTCGCATGCGCGAGCGCGAGTGGCATGAGCTGCGTCCCCGGCAGCCGCCCGAGGTCTCCAACGCGGCACGACGCCTCACCGAAGCTCGCCGACGTCGGGCGAGCCCAGCGCGAGGCCAACAGGGTTGGAACCGCGTGCCACGAATGCTCCCGACAAAGAGTCGGCGTGGAGTGGTCGCCCGTGAGGATCAAAACATCGGGGGCAAGGGCGCTCACCCGTGGAATGAGAGCATCGACAGCCTCGATCGCTGCCACCTTAGCCGCGTAGTCACCGTCGTGCCCGTGTGTATCGGGGTCTTTGAAGTGCAGGAAGTTGAGGTCGTACTCTCCCCAGACTCGCTCCAGAAGCGCGACGGTCTCTTCCGGGTTGCTCGGGACGCCACGCACCTGCATGCCGACCAACCGGGCCACACCCCTATACATCGGATACTTGGCGATCGCCACACCGCGCAGCGCGAACCGCTCCTCGATGCTCGGGATCGGCTCGAACGCCGCCCACCCCCGCACCAGGAATCCGCGCATCGCGGGCTCGTCCGCGAGGATGTCGCGGGCCTGCGCTAGGAAGTCCCGCGCGATAGCCGCCGTGCGCTGTGCCTGCTCGGCCGTCGCCTCGACCGCGAGCGCTTCGCGGCCCGTCTCCAGGGGGTCGCTGTCCGTCAGGTCGGCGGCGAGATCGGCTCCCTGGAGCACGAGCACCACGCGGTGCTCCTTCTCATGCGTCAGGGTGACGCGCGCGTCAGCGGGCTGGCGGAGCCGGCCCATGACCTTCGCAACCGCGCGGCGCCCGTCCTCGTCCGGTGGGCGCCCTGCTCGCCGGTCGATGACCAGCCCGCCCTCGTCGAACGTGGCCAGATTGAGGCGCGCCGCCACGTCGCCGATCTCCAGATCGATGCCCACACCGAGGGCGCTCAGGGCCCCTCGTCCGACTACCCAGCGTGTTGGATCGTACCCGAACAGCGAGAGATGACCTGGTCCGCTTCCTGGAGTGATGCCTTCCGCGACCGGGACGATCATTCCGAGGGAGCCGTGCGCGGCCAGGGCATCCATGTTGGGCGTGGAGGCGCATTCCAGCTCCGTCAGGCCTGAGTCGGGGTGTGGCAGGCCACCCAGTCCGTCGAGCACGACGAGTACGATACGTCCCCGGCCTGGCTCACGGTCCACCTGGTCGTCGGGAAGGCTCATCTCTTCCATCGAGATCGGCTCCATGATGGGATCTTCGGGCTCTGCACATCGCCCAGGAACGACGGGCCGCCGCAATATGTACGCCGCGGCCGATCGCGTCGACACTCCAGGGACGCCGATGTGGCGCCCCTTCCCCGCCCGGCGTAGCGGAGCTCGTGCCCTGATTGAAACTCAGAACGGTGGAGACCCAGTGAAGCACAGCCCATTCCGGATGGAGCGGTGGCAGTCCACGTACGAGCACCGCGTGCGCTTCAATCTTTCGGAGAGCGGTGTGCACCCACTCTCCGTGGCGGAGCTCCTGAAGCTAGCGGACGAGACCGCGGAGTGGCTCGAGGAGGTCCGATTCGGGTACGGGCAGTCGAACGGCTCGGACCACCTACGGGAGCTGATCGCCGGACTCTATCCAGGTGCGAGCGAGGCCAACGTCTTAGTGACGGTGGGAGGGGCCGAGGCGAACTTCGCCAGCTTCTGGTATCTCGTGGAGCCCGGCGACCAAGCGGCAGTCATGCTCCCCAATTACATGCAGGTCCCCGGACTCCTGGAGAGTTTCGGCGCGCAGTCTCGGCCCTTCCGCCTGCGGCCGGCCGACGGATGGGCTCCCGACCTGGCGATGCTGGAGCAAGCTCTGAGGGAGGGAGCACGCTTCGTGCTGGTGACCAACCCGAATAACCCGACCGGCAAGGTGCTCGAGGAGGGCGCAGTCGACCGAATCATCGAGCTCGCCGAGCGTTTCGGAGCCTGGATCCTCGCCGACGAGGTCTATCGCGGCGCGGAGATCGAGGGTGCGGAGACTTCAACCTTCTGGGGACGGAGCGAGCGGGTGGTCGTGACCCACTCGCTCTCCAAGGCGTACGGACTGCCCGGACTGCGCATCGGCTGGATCGTCGGTCCGGAGGACGTGATCGAAGAGCTCTGGGGCCGAACCGACTACACGACGATCGCGCCAGCTACGCTCTCGGACCGCTTGGCCGGACTCGCGCTCGAGCCGGCTACGCGCTCGAAGATCCTGGAGCGAACTCGGCGAATCGTACGCGGGAACCTGGACACGCTCAGGGACTGGATGGATCGGCGAACACATTGCTTTCGCTACGAGCCGCCCGATGCCGGAGCGATCTGCTTCGTCCGTTACGAGGCTGCGCTGGGGTCGAGCGCGCTCGCCGAGAAACTGCGAGTCGAGAAGGACGTGCTGGTCGTCCCCGGTGACCACTTCGGCATGGACGGCTTCCTCCGGCTCGGCTTCGGGCCTCCCCAGGACGAGTTGCAGGAGGCCCTCGCGCGGGTAGGCGAGGCCTTCGACGAGATCCTGGCGTGACGACTTTACTTCAACCCCTAATGGATCAAGACTGTAGCGTACCTTTTCGAGAAACCCACGTTCTAGGAGGCCCCGTGAGACTCAACCTCTACAGACCTTCGCTCGCCCTGCTAGCTACGTTGTCGATCGGGTCGCCGGCCGCCGCGCAGTCGGTCCTGGATAGAACCCCGAACCTCTCCGGAGGCTGGGTAGGTGACCCCGGGACGGTGTATTTCAACTTTTTGCACCGCTTCGACGTCATCAGCGACGTCGACAAGGTCGTCAACTCTCCGACCTTCCTCCTGGGCTACCCCTTCGCCTCCTTGGTCCTGGCGGGGGTCCAGTACGCGTCGAACGTCAACACGACCGAGGGTGGACCCGACTTCAACGAGTGGGAACTGTTCCTGCGGTTCGCACCCCTGAAGCCAGGTGCCAACCTGCCCTTCGAGCTCGCACTCACCGCCGCATACAGTGAGAGCGCTTCCAGCCTCGACGGCGAGCTTTCGCTCGGTGTGCCCATCGGACCGGCAACGCTCATGGGTGCGTTACGGGGCTTCACGGACGGGTACGGCTCGGGCGACGGTCGGCTCGCTGTGGGCGGTGGAATCCGGCTACGTGCGAGTGACAACGTGGCGCTGGCCGCAGACGTCGTGAGCCTGACCAGCGGGCGTGAGGGTGAGGAGATCGGTTGGGGCGCCGCGCTTCAGTTAGCCATCCCGTTCACGCCCCATACGCTCTCCCTGCAAGCCGCCAACACCAACACGTCTACGCTCCAGGGATCATCGCGTCGTGCCGGCGGCAGTGGTGGGACGCGGTGGGGCTTCGAGTTCACGATTCCATTCACCCTTTCGCGCTACTTCGGCGGAGGCGTGTCCGCCTCGGACCGGACCGTCTCGGCCGACTCCGTCGTCGTGTCCATCACCGATTTCGAGTTCGGCGTCGACCGGCTCACGGTGAATCCGGGAACCACCGTGACCTGGATCAACGAGGGCGGAGTACCGCACACCAGCACTTCTGACGACGGCCTGTGGTCATCGCCCCTTCTTGCACCCGGTGAGTCGTACGCACGGGTGTTTCGCGATCCCGGTGAGTTCCCCTATCACTGCCAGCCGCATCCCTTCATGACGGGCACAGTCGTCGTGCGGGAAGGCGGGTGAGGACGACATTGACGGGCGGCTGAGCCGGGGGGGGGGAGCCCAGTTGACGAGCTGTGCTCGTTGAGCCGAGGTCACGTGTCGAACAGATCGAGCACGGGACCACCCCCGGTAGCGAGCCCCTCTTCCACTGGAACCGTGCAGGCAGGCTCGTCGAAGCTCGGCGAGTTGACGGCCGTCGAGACCGCATGCGCGATGAACGCGTCATCTGGCGCGGGCCGGAGGACGGACTTGAGGCGCTCGACCTCGGCATCGGGGTCCAGCCACAGCCCCCTCGCTTCCGCGGAGATGACGACCGGCATTCGATCATGCAGCGGTGTCAGGGCCTGGCTGGCCTCGGTAGTGACGATAGCGAACGAATGGATGGGATTTCCAGCTCCCTTCGGTCGCCAGCGCTCCCAGACACCCGCGAACGAGAACGCGCTCCGGTCCGGCCGGTGGATCCAGAAGGGAGCCCGTCCGGTACGCCCGGCACCGGACGGTGCAGGGGGGCCGGCCGCTGACTTCCACTCGTAAAACCCGTCTGCGGGTACGAGGCAGCGACGGCTCGCGAAGGGCTCGCGAAATGCCGGTCGCTTGTCTATCGATTCCGCCCGGGCGTTGATCATTCGGCTGCCGACTCGCGGATCCTCGGCCCAGAACGGTACGAGCCCCCACCGAAGGTAGCCCAGCCTGGGCCCGGCAGGACCAGCCACGATGGCAGGCACGTCCTGAGTCGGGGCGATGTTGTAGCGCGGCAGGTAGCCTTCGAGAGCGACCTCGGAGACCGCGAAGGTCTGCACCAGCTGGTCCAGCGGACAAGACAGCGTGTATCGACCGCACATGCACGTCAGATGGGCTGGCCGAGATCGCGCGTCGAGACCGCCAGCACCCGCCCGTCGTCCCCCCGCTTGCGAAACCCCACGAGGTGAAACTCCAGCGTTCCGAAGCGTGCCCAACGCCGATCCACAAGAAGCGAATCTGGACGCCCCGGGTGCCGACGAACCTCGGTGGCGCCCCGCACGGAGCCGATGACCCGGTCCGAGAGGGCGTCCGACGGCAGCCCGTGGGAGCTGCCTGCTCCGCTCAAACCTCGACTAGGACCCTTCACCCGAGAAGCGCTTCTTGAGGAGCTCGTATGCGATCGGGATGAAATCGTGCTCGCTCACGAGACCGACGAGCTTTTCATCCTTTACGACCGGCAGACAGGACACACCCTTCGTCCGCATCAGCTCGATGGCTTCGAGCGTCGACGTGTCAGGAGCGACCGTCAAGAGATCGCTCTCCATGATGCTGCTGACGGGCGGAGAGGGCCCTTCTGCAGCAGCTCCCCGAGAGACGAGTCTTAGGATGGAGCGGTACGATACCAGGCCCAGCAGTCGGTTCTCGGCGTCTTCGACCAGAATCTGCCGGATCTGCTTTCGATCCATCAGAAAGGCGACCAAATCGACCAGTTCGTCCTCGTGGACCGTGACGAGATCGGTGCGCATGTACTGGCTCACCGTCCGATAGTTGCCTTCCCAGCTGCCGATGTCACTCAAACGTGCGAGCTCCCACTCGTGACAGGGCCTACCCTGTTCTTGCATCCTGACCGTGGCGGCAACGAGCGCGGCGAGCCGCTGTGATCGCGTGCCTACCCCTCGCATGCTCGCGAGGGAGCCGAGGGCCCATTGCGAGCCCGTCATCGCGCTCTCGGCCCGCGCCGCCACGACGTCCAAGTAGCGTGTAACGTCCGGCGCGTCTACCCCGCACGATTCCAGGCCCCTTCGAGCCATCGGCAACAACGTGTCCAGTATCAAGGCGGGCACGCTCACCGTCTTTCCACCCAGCCACTGGAAGCCGGATTTGAGCCCCAGGCTCGACGCCGCCAGGAAATTGCCCTTCACGTCCTCGAAGTCGAGTTGGGTCCGGACATCGCCCATTTCCCGTGCGCCCCCCACGACGAGGCCGATCCAGAAGGCCGCGTTGGCAACCTCGTCGACCACCGACGGCCCCGCCGGGAGCGCTCGACACTCGATTCGCAGATGAGGTTTCCCGTCACTGATGCCGTAGCACGGCCGATTCCAGCGGTAGACGGTGCTGTTGTAGAGTTGGAGGGCCTGCAGCCTCGGAACCCCTCCGCGCTCGAGGACCTCGAACGGGTCCTCCTGGACCGGTGTCCCCATCAGCACGCGGAACCGCGAGAGGTCCTCTTGGAATAGCTCGACGACCGACGACCGAACCCACCCGTCACCGTAGTGGACGCGGGGCGCGAGCTCTCGAAGATCGATGCTCGCACTCCTGGTGTCGATCGACTGCTGGAGAAGCGCGATACGGGTCTCGGCCCACAGCCGCCGCCCGAAGAGGAGGGGCGAGTTCGCGGCGATGGCCAGCACGGCCGGCGTGACGACCTGAGCCACGTTGTAGACGTGGGCGAACTCCTCGGCAGTAACCTGCAGATGGACCTGGCAGCTCGTGTTGCAGGCCTCGAGCATAACCGAATCGTGTTCGACGAGCAGTTCGTCCGTCCCCACGATACGGCCGTGGTAGGGGCCACCGCGCATGCGGGTCAGCGCTTCATTGAGCGCGTGGTATCGTGGCCTGGGCGTCATGTTGTCGAGCGCGAGGTCGGCCTTGACGAGCGTGGGTAGGATCCCGCACAGAGCGACCTCCGCTCCCGCTAGCCGCGCGGCCGCGCGGGCCTCCTCCACCAACTCCGAGAGGCGCGACTCGAGAGCCGTGAAGCAGGACCCTCGCAACTGCATCGGCTCTAGGTTGGCCTCGAGATTGAACAGCGCGAGCTCAGTCGTGAACGGTCTCTCGCCGAGGGTGTCCAACACCTCGATCGCGACCGGGGCGGGACGCCACTCCCGGTCGACCAGGAACATTTCCTGTTCTGCGCCGAAGCGTCTTACACCCCTCTCGATCATCCCCCTTTCCAGCAGAAGCTCGAGCGCCTGCAAATCCCTAAGGAGGGCCTGGGTGAAGCGGCGAATCGCGGTCGGGCTCGTGTCCGGTTGGACCTCCACTCCCATCAGCCTTCGCCGACGAAGCGCGCGATGTCGCCCAGCGACTTCTTCGTGATCACCGGAACGCGAGCGCCCTCCACTGGTCGGCCAGTGACCAGGATGAGGAACGGCTTCTCGTGCTGAGGCCGACCGAGTAGTTCTCTGAGAAAGCCCATCGGAGACGGCGTGTGCGTGAGGGTCGCGAGGCCGGCCTCGTGCAACGCCGTGATCAGCATCCCGGTCGCGATATCGACCGACTCCGTCACGTAGTAGTTCTTCCGACGCTCACCGCCAGCGCCCAAGGCGTGGGTCACGGCAAAGACCAAGATCAGCCAAGGGGCCTGCTCGAGGAAGGGCTTTGCGGCGTCGGTACCCAGCGGCTCGAGGGCCGCGAGCCATTCCGCGGGAGCCCGCTCCTGGTAAAATTCGCGCCCGGCCTCTTCGGCAGCCTCACGAAGCCGACGTCGCAGCTCATCGTTTCTCCCGACCACGACGAACTGCCACGGCTGGCGGTTGGCGCCGCTCGGAGCGCTGCTAGCCGCCATGAGGCAGCGCTCGATGACGGCCCGGGGAACGGGAGCTGGCGAAAACTCGCGGACGGTGCGGCGGCGGCCGATATCGTCCAGAAAGCGCTGCGACCGGCGCAGCATCTCTTCATCGGAGCGCGTCACGAACGACAAGGGCATGTACTGTGGATCGGCCATGGCGGCACCTTCATCCCACGGTTGTAAGACGCAACCGGAAGAGGACGCCGGAGAGGGACCCGCTCAGCGAGCACCCTCGCAGGCGGAACGCTCAGGTAGGTAGAGATGACGCGAACGTTGACGAGCCCCACGATCTCCGCATCGTCCAGGACCAGCCGGCCCCAGTCGTTTCGGGGCAACGAGGCGAACTTGTCCATCGTCCCCGAGAGGGTAGGGGCGTCCGCCGGGTCGAGTTGCACGTAGAAGGCTCCTGCGTCGAGGCCGTATCGTCGCGAAAGATCGAACCACGGACGTCCCGAGGACCGAAGGACCACCAAGGCGTCGGTGGAGACACCACCCCGTCGAGATACAAAGAGGACGACGGGGATCTCATCCGTGGGGAGGCTCCACTCCGACAGGATCGACACCTCATCGAGTGGGATGCGGAAGAATTCTGCCACGGCCCGGAAGTACGCTTCCGGAGTGGACCGGTCCGCCGGTCGTTGCGCCGACGTCCGTCCAGGCAGGATCGTCAGCGCGATCATTCATTCGATGGTGTCCCGCTGACAGTTGAAGGTGGTGGCTCCGGAGAGTCTCCTTGTTAGCCTGCCTTTCTCATTTCGGCAACCGGTTCATGGTCGTCGAGGTGGGCCCTGAGCATCCAGAGCTGGTCGTAGCCGATGATCCTCCGGTAGCTCTTCTCGGTCTCCACGAACGAGGCCGCAGCCCAGCGCAAGGCCATCGCTCCGTTCTTCCAGTTGGTCACCCTGCGGGTCTTCTGTCTTACGCCCGAGTGGGTGCTGTCGATCAGGTTGGTCGAGCCCAGGCACTTCCTCAGCCGCGGCGGGAGGCCGAGCCGGTTGATCGTGAACATCTCGCTGAGGCCTTCGCGTAGGCTAGCCGAGGCCGAGGGGTGGTCGCGCTCGAGCCATCGGGCGAGCTGCTCGAGCTTCTGCTCGCCCTGCTTCGCGTCCAGCTTCATCGCCGCCCGGAACGCCGCCTTCACCTGAGGATGCTGATCCTTCGGCAGATGACCCAGCACGTTGCGGAGCTTGTGGTTGCGGCAGCGCTGGATGGGGTGACGTTGGCCGAACACCTTCTCGATCGCCTTCCTGAGCGCTTTCGAGCCATCGATCACGAACAGCCGCCGCCTGCCCGGGTCCAGGCCGCGCTCGACCAGATCCTCTAGGAGCGCGCTGGTCACCTCGGCGTTCTCACTCGCTCCTTCCCTCACGCCCAGCACGTGCTTCTTTCCGTCTGAGTCCACGCCTACCGCAGCAAGCACGTGGTGCGAGCCCATCTGGATCCCGTCCAGGTAGATCACCAGGAGGTCCCACGCATCCAGCCGGCGCTCCATCAGCTCCTTCAGCACGCGCTCCGAGGCCTCGACCGTCTCACGGCTCACCGCCGACTTGCTCACCCCGACCGTGTCGGCCATCTCACCGATCACACGGCCGTACTTGCGCGTGCTCACCCCCGCCATCAGGACCTCGAGCATCCGATCCGCCACAGCGCCCGGTCTCCGCATCGCTGCGTACGCCGGCACCTCGACCTCGCCACCCTCCCCGGCGCCCCGGCGCCTGAGCCGTGGCCGCTCCACACGCACCTTCCGGTCCGACAGGTAAACCACACCACCCTGCCGGCCATACCACACCGTGTCGTCTTCCGCTCGTGACCGACCTGCCTGCTTCACGCCTGCCACACCCTCGGCGCTCATCTCCAGCACCGCTTCGATCGTCGCTCGTCCCATCACCTGGATGACTTCGTCGATCACGACCTCCGTCTGCTCCACGAACTCAAGCATCGGAAGCAGAAACTGCCCCTCCCGCTTCAGGAACTCCCTGATCGCGCGCTTGTCCGCCCGATCCCTTACCTCGTACGTTCTCTTCATCGTGGTGGCTCCGTGTTGGGGTTTTTGCCTACCCGAGCCTATCGGCCCGGGACCCCCGGAGCCACCACTTTGCTTTCTCCCCTATCAGGAACCTTCAACTACGGTTGGGACAGCTTCCGATCATTGCCACTATTGCACCACCTCTCGCTGTCGGCCACATCTCGTTCACCCCCCCCTGCGAGGACGCGCCGATGCCAACCCCCGTCACCCTGATGCACACCGCGGATCGGCCTGCGCCTTGCTCACTGGACGCGGAAGGCGTCGGTGCGCCGCCTCTGAAGAACCGACCGCAGTCATCATGCGTGGCATGGATCTTGTATCAATATCTCGAGCGAAGGCTCGGCTCATGCTGAGCGAGCGACTTGGCGAGGAGGTGGGCGGTGTCGGAATCGATCGATTCAAAGACAGGCCTGAAACCCCGGACTATGTCGGTCCCGGACGTCGTCTTCGACTTCTCCGGCATCGATGGCCCCGACCTGTACACCATTTGCGTCGTGCTCACGGCCCGGATGTTGGAAGGTTTGGAGGATCGCAGGGTCTGGCTGCACGCTCTCCCGGAGCCGACCTGGCGGCTCATGGGCGCCCTCGGGCTCCAACGCTTTTTCGAGGTCCTACCTGTGGGGAGCACCTCCCTGAACTGATACACGACCGTCCCAAAAAAGGGCCGATACGCGCTGGCCGGCCAACCTTCCTCTACAGCTCAAGGCCCGCGACCCCCATCGACTATTTCTCGGTAGCTTCGAGGGTTCCACGAGGGCCGGTCGGGTGAATTCGCAATCGCCAAGCCAAGGTAGAAGACGAGGCGCGCGACGCGAGACGCCTTTTCGGCGTTGATGTTTTCGACCTCGTCGCTCGGCCGGTGGTAGTCCGCGTGGATCCCGCTGAAGAAGAAGAGCGCCGGCACACCCCGGCGAGCGAAGTTGTAATGGTCTGAGCGAAAGTAGAAGCGTTGGTCCGGCCATGGGTCGTCGACGACGGTCATGCCGAGCTCAGGATGGAGGGCGTTCACCGTCGCGAGGGTCTCGCCGAGGTCTGAATGCTCACTACCCACGGCCACGATCGTATCGGACCAGTTCCGACCCACCATGTCTGCATTCAGGTTCGCGATGAGTCGCTCGAGGGGCACGGAGGGGAATTTGGCGAAGTGAGCGCTGCCCCACAGTCCCCGCTCCTCCCCGCTGACGAGCAGGAAAATCATCGAACGCGCGGGCCGAGTGGTGAGCGCCGCCACGGCCTCGGCGACCTCGACGACCGCCACCGTGCCGGAGGCGTCGTCGTCGGCGCCATTGTAGATGCTGTCGCCCGTCGCGTCCGGTGCTCCGATCCCGACGTGATCCATGTGAGCGCTGAAAACGACGTACTGATCGCGGAGCGCCGGGTCGCTGCCGGGCATGATCCCGACGACGTTCGGCGCGCTCGTCAAAGACCCGTGCGTTTCCGCAGACGGAATCGGATAACGCTGGATGAACGTGCCGTCGTCACCCCCGGGCTCGAGCCCGAACTTGCGGAACTCGTCGGCGACCCAGCGGGCTGTCTCGTCCAATTCTGGGCTGGGCGTAGGCCTTCCACGCATGGAGTCGTGAGCCAGCACGCCCACGCGCCAGAAGAATTCGCCTTCGGTGATCGTCGCGGCGGCGGCTCGAGCGTCCCTGAGATCCACGGGCAGCTGAGCCGGTAGGGGAAGGGCCAGAGCGGCGGCCCAGGTAAATAACAGAACGCTCAGCGTCGACGAAGGTCTGGTCGGCCGCAGCCGCGGCGAGGCAGAACGTGGGAGTGGCATGAAGCCAGTACACCGGGGGCCGGCTCCGGATTCCGAACCCAGCGGAACGCACCTAGTGCGGTGGCGCCGAAATCGTGTGGTTATTCGCCACGCAATGCATCGCGCCCTGCGGCGTTGCTCCTCCTCGGACCACCGCCCTTGGCGGCAGTGCCCGCCCTGCTATTCCTCGTCGTCGCGCCTTGCCGCCCGCGCGCCTAGCGCCGCTCGGTAACGCACAGACTTCGGCGCCACCACACTAGTGCAGTGATGCGGAAGTCCTGTGCCACTCGCCGCGGTCAGCCCTCAGCCGCTCCCGGACTCGAGTCGGAGGATCACACGCGGATCACGTGGATGGGGAGGGCTCTCGAGGGTCGGATGGGGTAGCACATCCACGAGCCGAAGCGTCGAGCCCCCGACGCCCAGCTCACGTGGCTCCAGGTGGGTGTGCAGCGTGGCGCCCCACCCCTCGCGCGTGGTTCTCACGCGGACTTGGACCTCGGCGTCACCGGCCCAGACACAGGTTGCGTCCGAGGGGCAACGTGAGTCTCCGACCAGGCCAATCACGGTGACGAAAAGGCCAGCGTCGGTCCAGTGGGCCGTCTCCCCCGGCCCGAGCTCGACGTCGTGGTCGAGAACCGCTTCTATCTGGGTCTGCAGCGCTGGATCCTCCGGAGCGGCGGGGTCACCCGCCGCGCACGCGACGCAGGTCGTGGCCACCGCCAGAGGAAGGAGCTTCCGCAACCACGACGATCGAAGCACTTGGCGCACACCTCGCTGAGGGGAGGGGGTCATGCCTACCGGACATCGCTTGCGGATGCAACGGGTCCCGCTTCGGCGCTCTCGGTGCTGCGCAGGACTCCTGCGCCACCACGCTAGCATCGGCCCGATGAGAACGGGCGGGCCGCTCCCGTCGTGACGGGATCATAGTCACTGGCTCTGCAAACGGGCTCAGCGAAAGATCATGAGGCCCGTGGCAACGAGAATCAGTGTCGCGACGACGATCTGCAGCGACTCCTCGCGCAACCTCTTACCGACCCTTCCGCCGATGAAGACCCCAGCAATCGAGCCGAGGGACATCAGCAGAGCAGTTCGTATGTCGATCTCGCCGCCCTTCCCGTAGACGATTGCCGTCAACAGGGTCAGGACGAGCGTGATGAAGATCGAGGTTCCGACCGTTCGAACGGCGGGAATGGCGAAGACGAGGATGAGCAGTGGTACGAGGATGACGCCGGCACCGATCGAAGTCGCCCCGACGATCACGCCCATGATCGCGCCGATACCGACGCCTGCCAGGCGCTTACCGCCCCGCCACTCCACTGTCTGCACGGTTGCGTTCACCGGCTCGGCAGATCCCCGCTTAGCCATTCGGCCTTGATTGCGGAGGTTGACGAGCATGAGGCCTACGGCCAGGCACATGACACCGGCGATGACGTACGTCAAGCCGCGCTGGAAGGAGGCGTACCCCGCGGCATCGCCTGCATAATCGGCGAGGGTGCGATTGATGAAGATCGAAGTGATCAGGTTCGAGGGGATCGCTCCCGCCAAACAGAGCCACGCCAGTGTCATGTCGATATGTCTTTGGCGGTAATGGGCGTAGGTGGCGTAGGTCTTGGTGAGCGAGGAGTACAAGCTCGCCGTGCCGACGGCGACGGAGGCTGGAAGACCCAGAATCAGGGTCACCGCGGGGATCGTGAGAACGCCGCCGCCGATGCCGGTGAGCACGATACAGAAACCGATGCCAGCCCCGAGGAGGATTCGCCCAAGGATGCCGAAGAGTCCGAGTTCCATCCGTTCGTGACTTCTCGCCCTTGGTGCGGTGGCACGCCACCGGAATAACTAGCCGTGTCGCAGGCGTCGCCCCGCAACATCGCCTTTTGGCACCGCGACGTGAAGCGTGGGCGGTTCGCGAATCCGCTGGCACCAGGTCGAGCCACGGATCCGCCACGACGATCGGGGGCCGCTCCGTCGTCTCCCCTGATGATGCGCGACAGACCTGGGGTGAGCCGCGCGCCGAGGTTCAGCGCGCCGAAGCCGCCCAGCAGCGGAACATCGAGGTGCTCCCCTTTCTCGACCACCTTCGATAACATCTCCCCCCGCCGATGCACCGCGGTCCGACCGATACCGAGGCCCCGTCCGATGACAGGCACCGAGTCTGAGTGGGTCGTCCTCAAGTTTGGAGGCACGAGCGTCACCACGCCGCAGGCGTGGGAGACGGTCGCCTCGGTCGTGGGGTCCCGGCTCCACGCAGGGCTGCGCCCGCTGGTCGTCCATTCGGCCCTGTCGGGTGTCTCCGATGGACTGGAGCAGCTCGTCGCCGGAGCCGCGCGAGGTGACTGGCGGTCCGGCTTCGAGACGATCGCCGAGCGTCATTGGGAGCTCGCCCGTCGACTCCGACTCGACTCCATGGAGGACTTGAAGGATCACCTCGAGCAGGAGTTGGCTGAGGTGGAGCGGGTCCTCTCCGGAATTGAACTGCTTCAGGAGGTGACGCCTCGGGCTCACGCCAGGGCACTGGCGGCCGGAGAGCTCCTCGCGACCCGAATCGGAGCAGCGGCGCTGGTCGGCCTAGGAATCGAGACGCGTTGGGAGGACGCTCGCTCACTGCTGCGGAGTGAGCGGATCGCCCCCGAGGAAGCTCGCCCGGCCAGAAGCTACCTGGCTGCCCAGTGCACGCCGCGCTTCGATCCAGCCCTCCTGCGGCGGCTGTCGTCCGCGGGCGCACCCGTCGTCGTCACACAAGGCTTCATCGCGTCAAATTCGGACGAAGAGACCGTGGTGTTCGGGCGGGGCGGCTCCGATACCTCCGCGGCGTATCTCGGCGTGGCACTCGGTGCTAGTCGGGTCGAGATCTGGACCGATGTGCCCGGAATGTTCACCGCCGATCCCCGGCTCGTGCCCTCCGCGCGCCTGCTTCGGGAGCTTTTTTACGACGAGGCGCAAGAGATCGCGACGACTGGAAGCAGGGTCCTGCATCCCCGCTGCGTTCCGGCGGTACGTGATCACGGGATCCCCATTCACATCCGCAGCACGGCCGATCCGGATTTGGAGGGCACTGTGATCTCGGCCGCTCAGGACGGAGTCGGGGCCGGGCTGAAAGCGATCTCAGCCAAGAAGGGTGTCCTCCTGGTCTCCATGGAGACGGTCGGCATGTGGCAGGAGGTCGGCTTCCTGGCCAGCGCATTCGAGCGATTCCGGGCGAGGGGGCTGTCGATCGACCTCGTTTCCACGTCGGAAACGAACGTGACCGTTTCCCTCGACGCCGCGGCGAACACCCTGGACCCGGCCACGTTGGCGGGGCTCGTCGATGATCTCACCCAGATCGCTGGAGTGCGCCTGATAGAGCCCTGCGCGGCAATCAGCTTGGTCGGCCGCGGGATCCGGAGCCTACTTCCCAAGCTCGGCCCGGCCCTCGAAGTATTCGAAGAGGAGCGCGTACACCTGGTGGCGCAGGCGGCGAGCGACCTGAACTTCACGTTCGTCGTCGACGAGGACCAAGCGGAGCGTCTCGTGAAGAAGCTCCACCACCTCTTTCTCTCCGCGGCCACGGGGGCCGCCTCGGTGGGTCCCACGTGGGACGAGATACGCAGCCGTGGGGGCTCCATTCCCGCAACCTCTCCGCGGTCCGAAGGGCCTCCGCACTGGTGGGTCGAGAAACGCTCGCTACTGCTTGCTACGCTCGACGCGAGGGACGCGGCCTATGTCTACGACCTGGACACGGTGAAGCGACAGGCACGACTTCTCGCCGGGCTCGACTCGGTCGATCGCGTGCTCTACGCCGTGAAGGCCAACGCACACCCGGATGTCCTTCGCGCCGCCCGTGAAGAGGGCATGGGAATGGAGTGCGTCTCCGCGGGGGAGGTCGAGCACACGCTGGAGTCTCTCCGCCGGCCCGTGCCTCTCGACACTGGAGACGTCCTCTTCACACCGAACTTCGCGCCGCGCCGGGAATACGAGCTCGGATTCTCGGCTGGCGTCCACGTAACTGTGGACGGTCTGCACCCGCTCCACGTCTGGCCCGACCTGTTCAGGAACCGCGACATCTTCCTGCGCTTCGATACGGGTCGCGGCCGAGGACACCACGAGAAGGTCCGGACCGCGGGGCCCGGAGCGAAGTTCGGAATCGAGATCGAGGCGCTCGAAGCTGCTCGCACCCTCGCCACCGAGGCCGGAGCGACCGTGGTCGGTCTGCACGTCCACTCGGGAAGCGGAATTCTCGACCCGGATCACTGGGGGGCGCACGCGCGTTTCCTGGCCGAGTTGACCACCGCGTTCGACCGCGTCCGCGTCGTGGATCTCGGCGGAGGTCTCGGAGTGCCCGACCGTAGTGGCCAGCCGGTTCTCGACCTCGGAGCGCTCGACCGCGGCGTCGGCGAGGTTCGACGGGCGCTTGGTGAGACCGAGGTCTGGCTCGAGCCCGGCCGCTTCGTGGTCGCCGACGCGGGCGTACTGCTCGCCCGCGTGACACAGCTCAAGCGCAAGGAGGGCCGCACGTTCGTCGGGCTGGCGACCGGGATGAACTCGCTCATGCGACCGGCCCTGTATGGGGCGCATCACGAGATCGTCAACCTGACCCGCATCGAGACGCCGGCGACAGAGGTCGTGACGGTGGTCGGACCGATCTGCGAGACGGGCGACCGCTTCGGGATCGACCGTCTCTTGCCACCGACCGAGGAGGGGGACGTGATCCTTGTCGCGCAAGCGGGTGCATACGGCCGCGTGATGAGCTCGTCGTATAACCTGCGGGCGCCCGCCGAGGAGGTGGTCCTGTAGGCCTCCGTCGATCGCCACGAGGAGCGCGTGATCCACTTGTTGGCGCCGGCGCCGGAACGTACAATGCGCCACCCCGTGGTGTGGTTCGACCACCGAGGCTGGCCTGTCCCATGGCCGGCAGCGCCGAGTTTACCTTCGATGGGAAGCTGAGATGAAAAGAGCCGCGTTCCTCTCGCTACTGGCTCTCGCGATGCCGCCTGGCTCGACCCTGGCGCAAAGTCCTCCGGGATCGGTGTTCATAGAGGAGCTCACGTGGACGGAGATCCGCGACCTCATGGCGTCGGGGAAGACCTCGGTCATCATTGCCACCGCCGGGACCGAGCAGAAAGGCCCGCACATGGTCATGGGCGAGCACAGGTACGTCCTCGAATACACGACCGACAAGATCGCTCGGGCTCTGGGCAACGCCCTCGTCTCGCCCATCATCACGTACGTTCCGGAGGGACAGTGGGGGGAGGAAGCCAGCGGGCACATGCGCATGCCGGGGACAATCACGCTCCCCGAGGAATGGTTCAGGGAACTGCTCCTGCACACGGCGAAGAGCCACGAAGCGGCCGGCTTCACCGACGTCATCTTCCTCGGAGATTCCGGGGGGAACCAGGGCGGCATGGAGGCGGTGGCCGAGCAGCTGAATGTCGAGTGGGCCGGAACCGGCTCGCGTGCCCATTTCATCGGCGACTATTACTCGAAGTCCAGCGCCGACGCGCGAGCGTACATTACCGGGGAGGTGGGGATTCACGAGGACCAGATCGGCGGCCATGCGGGCATCACCGACACCTCCCAAATGATGTTCGTGAACGCCAATCACATCCGGAGTGAGTTGCTCGCACCGGGAGGCGGGTTCGAAGGCAGCGGGGTCAGCGGCGACCCCACCCTCGCCAGCCCCGCAATCGGCGAACGGCTGCTCCGCATCAAAATCGACAACGCGCTGGCCCAGATCCGGGCGAGCACGGCCGCCAGGTGAGAGGAGACACAGACATGAAGATCCATCGCTTCGCAATCTCGCTGGCTCCACTCGCTTTCCTGGCCAGCACGCTTGCGGCCCAGAGCCCCGGGGACCCGTTCATCGAGCAGATGACGTGGACGGAGATCCGCGACGCCCTGGCCGAGGGCAGGACCACCGTGATCGTCCCCGTCGGAGGCACCGAGCAGAATGGCCCGCACATGGTCATGGGCAAGCACAACTACGTCGTGACCTACGCCGCGGGCGAGATCGCGAAGCAGCTCGGGACGGCGTTGGTCGCCCCCACCGTCGCGTGGGTGCCAGAGGGCAGCTACGAGTCGGAAGGGTTCGGCGACAAGCCCGGAGTCATCACCAATCCGCCCCCTAGCTACCAGCACTTGCTCGAAGCCGCGGCCCGCAGCTTGGCGCATCACGGCTTCGAGGAAATCCTATTCATCGGCGACAGCGGCGGCGACCAGAACGGCATGCAGGAGGTCGCCGACCTGCTAACCGCGGAATGGGGAGCGGACGGCCCCACCAAGGTCTACGCGCTGCTCGACTACTATCGGAAGGGCCAGGAGTGGTCACGCGCCTGGCTCCAGGCGGCCTACGGCTACGACATGACGACGATCGGGACGCACGCGGGCATCTCGGACACGTCGGCCGTCTGGTTCGTCTTCCCCGAAGGGATCCGCGCGGAACTGAGGTATCCTTACGGGGGCAGCCCCGACGCGGGCGTGACCGGGGACCCCACGAAGGCGTCAGCGGAGATCGGCAGGATGGTTGTCAACCTCAAGGTCGTCGGAGCCCTCTCGCAGTACAGGTCGCTCACGGCGCCACCCCACAGCGACTAGCGCGGTCGCAGGCGAGGAGGAGGTGGCCGAGCTCGTGCCCAGGCAGCGAAGCGGACTGCCACGGCGGACCAGAGATTTCGGAGAGGGCACACTCGAAGCGTGAAGCCCGCGCGTCAGCCGGCGCGCGTCTCCAGGATCGCGGCGTCCAGCAACCTCCGCTCGCGCTCAGGAAGTGATGGCGCGAGCTCGAGCGTCGCAGCCTTCCCGGCATCCGACATCTTCGCCCAAGTGCGCGCCAGGATTCCGGTCATCTTCTCGTCGCCGTGCTTGCGAGAAAGCGGAACGAGCTCGTTCTCGAAGAACACCATGCAGATGGCGTCCTCGAAGAGCTGGACCTCGGCGTCTCTCTTGAGTCCTATCTTACGAACCAGGGCTTGGACCCGCCCGATGGTCTCGCCGTCGTAGCCGACTTCCTCGAGGATGGCCGCCGCGTCCTCGGCATGCGCACGGGCGAGATCGCTGCGCCAGCGGCGATAGCCTCTCCGGCCCAGCTCGTAGTCGCTTCTCGGCACCTTCCAGCGCCCCAGATGCTGGCAAGCGGCAGCCAGCCGAAGGGGAACGGAGGCGTCGGGATCGAAGCGGAGGACCCACGCGAGCAGGCGGCGATGGTAGTGAACGGACCACGGGGCCTCGGTTCCCTCGACCGTGACTACACGAGGATCGGCGCGGTGCACGGCCGCGAAGCGGTCGCCGGCCTCCTCGATTTTGGGGTCGATCGTAGAGTCGCTCAAGGAGTCGACTCGCGCGCGTCGAGCAGCCTCAGGACGGCACCGCCGTGAGCCGATCGACCAGCTCGATCAAGGGAGGCGCGCTCGATGTGGTGATCCCGACACGAAAAGGCTCTCCGGGTCCCGACTCCATCTTGAGCGTGACCTCAGCGCCGCCGTAGAGCCCCCTCAGAAACCGCTCCAACTCGGGGCGGACGGCGTCCATGGTCTCTACCGAGCTGGGTGCCAGGAGCCGGTCGTAGATCTCGAACTCCAGTTCATCCGTACGAAACCGGTAGCGGCCGTCCAGGGCCGGATCGGCATCGAGCAAGGCCGCCGCCCGCAGGGCCGATCCAAAAGCGTGAGCCAACCGATCCTCATGTCCGCCACCGCGCGCTCTCCGTCCTCGGAAACGGAGTCCGAGACAGCCGTGACGGGACTCGAAGTAGTAGTGGCCTAGGTCGGCGATCAGGACGACGCCGGGCCCCTTGGGGACATGGGCGTAGCTGGTGACGTCGATCAGGAGCTCGTTCTCGAGGAGGCTCTGCTGGATCCACCGGTGAAACACCGGGATGAGCTCTCTCATTTCGATCGCCGAAGGGTCCTCGACGAAGAGCTTGACGCTACCCTCGGAGGAAGCGAGAGGGTTCAACCGAGCACCCCGACCGTGTCCATACGCTCATAGCAGGCGTAGGAAGCCTCGATGAAGAGCTGGGCTTCCTCGACCCGTGAGCGTGCCTGGTCTGGACGCCCGCCGTTGCCCCCCGCCTCGTGCGCTTTGAAGAGATAAGCCGCGAACTTCGCCCCAGCATAGCGGTCGTGGAAACGGCCGGTCTCATGGAAACGGCTTCTGAACTCCTGCACGACGTGATTGGGATCCTCGCTGACATCCAGGTACTCCGTCTTCACCAGCGCCTTGGCAGCTGAAACCATCGCGCGGTAGGCCATCGTGGCAGCCTTCTCCGGCTCGCCCGAGTCCAGATACAGCTGGGCCTCGAACACCTCGCGCTCGCTGGCCTGGAGGCCGAACTCGACGAGTGGCACGATTTCACCGGCGCACTCTCCCTCGCCGTAGTCCTCCATGGTGTACTCTCGAGGATCGCCCCAGTCGGAGTAGAACGACGGGTCCTCGGCGTAGCTCGGGACCGGGGCCAGATCCTGGAGGAACGCCTTTACCTCCGCTTTTCCCAAGCGCGCGATGAACTCCTGGAAGGTCTCCTCGTGCTCGCGCTCCTGGACGAAGCGGTTCGTGACACGACGCACCACCTCGGGAATCCGCTTCGAGGGGATGGCGAGCGTCGCGAGGCCGTACGAGCCGGCGTTCTCCGACCACTTTCCGCCCAACACCACTTGGAAATGTGGCACCAGGCGGCCGTCCTTCTTTCGGCTGATGCCGTAGAAGCCCAGGTCGGCGACGTGGTGCTGGCCACAGGAGTTGAAACAGCCGGAAGCCTTGATACGCAGATTCTCAACGGCCGGATCCAGATCTCCGTTGAGCTGAACGAGATGACTGCCCAACTCGGCCGCGAGCCCCCGTGCGGAGGCGATCCCCAGCTTGCAGGTGTCGGTTCCGGGGCAGGCCGTGATATCGGCGATGGTCTCCGCGCCGGCCTCGGCCAGATCCACTCGCTCCAACGCCGCGTGAAGCTCGAAAAGGTCCGCCTCGGCCACCCAACGCAAAGCGATGTTCTGCTCGACGGTGAGCCGAACCTCGTCGCCCACGAAGCGGCGCGCGATGTCCGCGAGCGAGCGCATCTGGTCGGAAGTGATGTCGCCAAGCGGCAGCCGCACGGTCGCCACGGCGTATCCCGGCTGGCGCTGCGGTCTGACGTTGGTGGATCTCCAGGTGAGGAACGCCTCGGTGTAGCTGAAGTCTCCGTTCTCGGACGGACGAGCTTCGACGGACTGCCTCGTGTCCCAACTGTCCGAGTCGTTCAGGTAAGCGACCCAGCGATCGTCATGAGGGAGCGCGGCGCGCTCCTCGCGCACGAGCCGCGTGAACTCGTCGATGCCGAGCTTTGCGACCAAGAACTTGATGCGGGCACGGCCCCTGTTCTCCTTTTCGCCGAGCCGGGCAAAGACCCGGGAAACGGCCTGGGAAAGGGGCAGAAGCTCCTGCTCGGTCACGAACTCGTCCAGGAGCTCCGCCTGGTGGGGAATGGCTCCCAGTCCTCCGCCAACGTAGAAGGCGAAGCCGCGGCGGACCTGGCCGTTCTCCTCACGAACGCGCGCGATGAGTCCCAGATCGTGCATGCTGGCGAGTCCGCAGGCTTCGTGGGCACACCCGGAGAACGCGACCTTGAACTTGCGCCCGAAGTCCTGCACGTCGGGGTGGCCCAGTAAGAACTCCTTCAGGGCCTCCGCGTAGGGTGTGACGTCGAACGCCTCGGTCTTGCATACACCGGCCAGGTGGCAGGCGGTGACGTTGCGGACGGAGTTTCCACAGGCCTCCCGCGTCGTGATTCCGACCGAACCCAGACGGCGCATGAGGTCTGGCGTATCACCGATGTGGACGAAATGTAGCTGAATGTCTTGCCGCGTCGTGACGTGCGATATCCCATCCGAGTAATCCTCGGCCAGCTCGGCCAGGACGTCCATCTGGTCGGTGGTCATCTTCCCGTACGGGATCTTGATCCGCACCATGCCAGGCGCGTCCCAAACGGTGTCGGGCCCCTTGGTCTGGTGATCGGCGAATGCCAGCGCCCGATTCCCCACTCCGTCGTGTCGCTGCCCGTTGTCGTACCGTTGCCCGTACACGCCCCGCCGCAACCGAGTCTCCGCGAAGAGACGCTCGTCCACCTCTCCACTGCTGCGGAGCTGGATCTGCATCTCGAAGATCTCGATCTCTCTATCCAGCTTCTCCGGAATACGCCCCTGGAGCTTATGCTTCCAAGTGAGCGGCGTCCCGGTGCGCTCTGCCACCGATGGCATCATCGTTCTCCTCAGTGCGTGCTTCAGGCAACACCGGCCAGGCGAGCGATGTCGCTGACCAGGCCACCGTCATCAGGATCCATGGGGGCCACACTCGGCACGTCCGATTCCACGGCGCGACGGGCGACCTCACCCACGATGAGAGTCGCGGGTGATTCGAGATCCGCGGCCCGAATACGTTCCGCCAGGGTCGCCAGCGTGCCCACGACGACACGCTCACCCTCCCGTGAAGCCCGACTCACGGCGATGGCCGGCGTGCGCGGGGATCGGCCCTCAACGGCGAGCCCGTGCAGAACTTCGCTCGCCGACTGGAGCCCCATCAGCACCACGACCGTCTCCTCGTCCGAAGGCAGCTCTCCGCGCGTGCGTCCCGAGACGGCGTGTCCGGTGCGCACCGTGAAGCCGCGCGCCAACCCACGCTGCGTGAGCGGTACGCCCGCGGCTGCCGGCGCGGCCAAGACCGAGCTCACTCCAGGCACCACCTCCCAGGGAATCCCGGCGGCCTCGAGCGCCTCGACCTCCTCGCCCCCTCGACCGAAAACGAAGGAGTCGCCCCCGTGGAGGCGGACGACTCTCTTGCCGGCTCGAGCCTCACCAATCATCCGGTCGGTGCGCGAGGTCGACGCAGGGGCGGCCCCTGTCGTGAGAGCGGCCGCTCCTGCGCGCGATTGCGGGCTCGTGGGCGACACGGCGCGGGATCGCCGACCAACGTCGACCAAAGCCGTTCCGGGCAGAGCCAGGTCCAACACTTCGTCATCGACCAGGGCATCGTGCAGGATCACGTCGGCACGCTGGATGCGGTCCAGCGCACGCAGCGTCAAAAGCTGCCGGCTACCCGGACCGGCACCGACGATCGACACCGTCCCCGCCTCGAACGGCTCCTCCTCTTCCTCGTAGATTTCCCGGAGGCGTTCTGCCGCGGCCTCCGTTTCGCCGCGGTCTACGAGTCGGGTGATCGTGGGATCGGCGAGGGCACGCAGCAGGCGGCCTCTCCGACGCAGTCCCTTCATGCCCATTTCGCGGATCCTGACCATGACGTCTGCGACCGAGGTGAGGCTGCGCGGGACGAGCACCTCGAGGAGGCGCCGGAGCTGTCCGGCGAGCAATGGCGAGCCGCCGTCGGTGCTGATGGTCATGACGACTGGGCCACGCCGTATCACGGCCGGAGAATAGAAATCGCAAAAAGCCGGGTCGTCAGCCGCATTGACGAGTATCCCTTCCTTGCGAGCGGCTCTCGAGAGAAGACGGTTCACTGCCGGGTCGTCCGTGGCAGCCACGACCACTCGGGCACCCACGACATCGGATTCCTCCACGGTCCTGCGGTCAAACCGCCATACGCGTGGGAGCCACGCATCCATCTGCGGTGAGATCTCCGGAGAGACGAGGTGGACCCGGGCACCAGCCAGAATCAGGGGCGCGACCTTCTCAGCCGCGACGGGCCCGCCTCCGGCGACAAGGACACGTCGATCCTCCAGCCCGACCAGTTGTATCGGATATCCCATCTATAGCCTGTGTGGGAGGGTTCTCGTGCCCGGAGCTCGGTCGCGGGGCATGAGAAAGAGCCCCGACTTCTCCGCGGGAAGTCGGGGCTCTGAGAGCTTTGCTGTGCGGTTCCGTCAGGCGCAGCGAACTCCAGACGCACCCTTCCCGGGCAGGATGGAGCGACAACAGCGACAGGTGCAGCCGGTGGAACCGTATGTCATCCGGGACCAACTCCGTGTCGGACGAACGCTATCAGCTTGAAAGAGTATACTCGGGAAGCCCTGTGCGTCAACCGTATCGTCTTCCTAGCACTAGACTGCCGCAACACCTTCTCATCGCAAGAGCAACCCCAGCGTCACGAACCCCGAAACGATCAGGAACCGGCCCCAAAAGGAGCCCTGTCCTCCGCCGCCGATTGGTATCGCCGGTCGCGTCCAGAACAGCACGGCTCCGCATGAGCCCGTAGTGAACTGCGCTGGCATGGCCGCGGGATCACGATACACCTCGATGCCCACGACCTCGAGGGGTTCTACGATCTCGTCGAGGCCGATCTCCGACCGCCGGTCGTTCACGGTCCGTACGCCGTTGACCCAGATAGAGGGGGCACAGCCGTCGCGCATGCGCACTCCGTACCCTCCGTGGTCGAGACGCACCACACTCGTTCCGGCGAATCCACGTAGGAGATCGCCCACACGGACGGCGTTCATTCCAACGATCTCCTCCCGCCCGAGGTAGGCGCCGCGTCCGGTCTTGCGCCGACGCTCGAAACCCTGGAGAAGGGGCCTGCGCGGTACGACGGTAACGATGGGATCGAGTGGGATAGGGGAGATCGACAACTCGGAAACGACCTCGGTGTCGGCCCCCTCCTGCACGTCGAGCGTGTCGTGGAGCGTGACGTGGCCCAGTAATGTCAGAGTGAGGGCGTAGGTGCCGGGCGGAACGTCGACGAAGGCGAAGCGGCCCTGCGCGTCCGTCCGTCGAGTGCCGATGGTGCCCCTTTCACCCTGGAGCGAGACGGTGACCTCGGACAGCGCATGCCCCCCGTCGTAATCGTAGACCACTCCTGCGACCTGCGAGCCCGCGCTAGGATCGGCGTTCCGATCGGGGAGCTGGGCCGCGGCCGGACGAAGGGCGCAAAGGCAGGCGAGGAGAGCCAGGAGGGACCGAACTCGAATGCGAGACGCCACTGCGCCGCTCCCTGAATCACTGCCATACGGCTTGAGTCGAGTTCCAAAACGTAGCTCCGGCCCTGGCCGCATGGCCACGGGCGGAACCCTCGATTCGTCAAACGGTGGGAGGACGTCGCTGGGTGGGCGTCTCGACTAGATTTCCCTGGCCGGTTTGGAGCACGTGCTTTACACTCTGTCATGACGAGGCCCACCGCTCCTTCGATCTCCCTGACGGGAGCGTACTCTGAAGTGATCGCCGCCGTGCGGCCACCTCCAATGAAGCCGACTCGACATCGTCTCCGCTCCTTGCGACGGTAGCGCGTGACTTCCGCCGGATGTCCGGAAGCCCTCGAGCCCGCGGAAAGCCACCCGCTCTTCTCGCCAGAGGAGAAACCATGACCGGAAGATGGCAACTGTTGTCGATGCTCGCGCTCGGGCTGTACCTGCCTCCTTTGCAGGCTCAGAATGGCGTCCTGACAGGCGTCGTGACGGACGCTCTCACCGGCAACCCCGTGACCGGCGCGGCGGTCCAACTGGTCGAGGCGAACCGCGGGGTTTTGACCAACGTGGACGGGCAATACCAGATGAACGGCATACTGCCCGCGACGTACACGGCGCGGGTCACGTCCATCGGCTTCGCGAGCGTCGAGCAGCCCTTGACCGTCTCCAGCGGCGAGCAGATGGTGGATTTCCAGCTCTAGTCCCGCCCCGTTGCGCTCGACGCGGTCGTGGTGACGGCGCAGCAGATCGAGCGCCAGGCGAGAGAGATCGCCTACTCGGTGTCGCGCATCGAGGCAGAGGATCTCACGGCCGTACGCGAAACGAACTTCGTGAACTCGCTCGCGGGCAGGGCCCCCGGTGTGGAGGTCCTCACCAGCTCCGGTGACGTCGGTGCTTCCACGCGGATCGTGATCCGCGGCGTCTCGTCGCTGTCCGGCAACAACCAGCCCCTGTTCATCGTGGATGGGGTGCCGATCTCGAACTCGAACATCATCGCCGGGACCAGCCAGGATCGCCTCAGCGGCGCCATCGACGTAGGGAACCGGGGCGCCGACCTGAGCGCCGACGACATCGAATCGGTGACCGTCCTCAAGGGCGCGGCAGCGGCCGCGCTGTACGGCCAGAGGGCCAAGGACGGCGTGATCCTGATCACGACCAAACAGGGCCGCGGAGTCGGAGGCCAGACCGTTTCCGCCAGCATGACGCTGCGCGTCTCGTCTCCGCTCGTTCTCCCCGACTTCCAGAACGAGTTCGCCCAGGGATTCGCGGGCTCCTACCAGGCGGCGAGCCTGAACGGGTGGGGGCCGCGGATCGAGGGACAGGAGGTGGAGAACATCCGGGGTGAGACGGTCACGCTGCGACCGTTCGAGAACAACGTGAGGGACTTCTACGAGGACGCTGTACTGGCGATCAACACGTTCTCGGTCTCAGCCGCGGATGAGCGCGCGGACTTCCGTCTCGGCGTCACGTACCAGGACCAGGCCGGCATCGTGCCTGCCAGCGATCAGCAGAGGACGTCCGTGAACGTGAACACCGGCTACCGGGTGCTCCCGAATCTCACGGCGCGCCTGTCGGGGTTCTACGTGACCACGGATTCGCACGGCCGCGCGGTCGCCGGCGGCAACGATCCGAACGTGCTGACCTCCATCGTCAACGGGCTGCCCCGCACCTTCGACGTCAACGACCTGCGCGAGTACAAGGACGAAGCTGGAGTCCAGAGGGCGCTGGACAACTTCAACAACAATCCCTACTGGATCGCCAACGAGAACGCCTTCCAGCAGGACATCGAGCGGATCTTCGGCAACGCCCAGCTGGTCTTCAGTCCCGTAGAGTGGCTGACCTTCACCGGGCGAGCCGGCTTGGACAGCTACACCGAAGATCGTCGGAACGTCAACGCCGTCGGCACCGTCGGCCGCGAGAACGGGCTTTTCACCCTGGACATCCTCCAGGAGCGTCAGCTCAACACCGACATTCTCGCGGAAGCGACCAGGGACCTCAACGGCGACCTCCATCTCCGGGCCGTCGTGGGCGGTAATCTCAACTACCGGGAGCTCAGCATCCAGCGGAACCGGGCCTCCGACCTGACGGTGCCGGGGCTCTACAACTTCGCCAATGCAGAGTCGAACACGCCCGTGAACGGCTCGCTGGAGCGCCGTTTATACGGCGTGTTCATGGACGCCACGCTCGGATACCGGGACTACCTGTTCCTGAACGTCACGGGGCGGAACGACTGGTCTTCGACGTTGCCCCAGGACAACAACTCCTTCTTCTATCCGTCGGTCAACGTGAGCTTCATTGCGACGGACGCGTTCAACATCGTCAGCGACGTCCTCTCCTTCGCCAAGCTGCGCGTGAACTATGCCCAGGTAGGGAGTGACGAGGCCCCCTACCAGCTCAAGTTCCGATACTTTCCTGTGGAGGACGTTTTCGGCCAGTACGGAACCGGGAGCACCTTCCCCTAAGGGGGACAGACGGGCTTCGGGGCTACGGACGTGATCCCGCCCGCGGACCTGAGACCGCAGAGCAAGGCCTCGTTCGAGCTCGGAGGGGAAGTGCAGCTCTTCGAGGGCCGGGCGGGAATAGACTTCACGTACTACGACGAGCGGATCAAGGACCAGATCCTCTCGATTCCGATCCCGGAGAGTACGGGCTTCGCGGCCAACCGGACCAACGTCGGCGAGATCTCGAACCGGGGGATCGAGGCGCAGCTCAATCTGACGCCCATTCGGACGCCCGAAGTGACGTGGGACATGTTCGTCAACTACCACAGCAACAAGAACGAAGTCGAGTCTCTCGCCGAGGGTGTCGACGAGCTCATCATCGTCAGCGCCTTCAACTCCCTCCAAGTGAAGGCCGAGCCCGGTGAGTCATTCGGGCTTTACGGACCCGGATTCCTGAGAGACTCGATCTCGGGCATGCCGATCATCGACCCGAACACGGGCCTCCGGCAGGAAGGCGACCTCGTCCGGTACGGCTCCATCGACCTGGACTTCCGCCTGGGTCTGGACAATACGCTGAGGTTCGGGCAGTGGAGCCTCGGTTTCCTGGTGGTCTGGCGGGAAGGCGGGAGCCTCTACTCCCAAACGGTCGGCTATCTCCGCCGGCTGGGGCTCGCGCAGGAGACCGCCCTCAACCGCGACGGCACGTTCATCGACGAGGGAGTCATCCAGAACGCCGACGGAAGCTTCCGACCCAACGACGTTCCCGTACAGAACATGCAAGCGTTCTGGGCGCGCTACGCGTCCGGCTCGATCCACGAGGGCAACATCTTCGACTCCTCCAACGCCCGGCTGAGGCAGGTGCGCCTGGACTGGGCGGTGCCGAGGAGCTGGCTGGAGAGGACGCCGTTCGGAAGCCTGTCGATCGGCCTCGAGGGGAGCAACCTCTTCCTGTTCTACAAGAAAGTGCCGCACATCGATCCCGAGACGGGGCTCTTTGGTTCGGCCTCGAACGGACAGGGGATCGAGTGGCATGTCCTTCCCTCCACACGATCGTTCGTCCTGACCGTCCAGGCGCGATTCTGATCCAGGAGACAGTGGTCATGTGGAAGCTGCGGGGACGCCTGCTCATGGTCCTCTTGCCGGTGGTCCTGTCCGGCTGCGAGGGGATTCTCGACCTCGACATCAACGAGGATCCCGACGCCGCGACCGAGGTTCCGGGCGACCTTCTCATGCCCACCGTTCTCGCGACCATCGGCTCGAACCGAGCGATGGAGATCTTCGACAACACGTTCATCTCCCAGGTCCTCGCGTCGAACGGCTCGGCCGGCGTGTTCTTAGGTCCCGAGCGCCACAACATCAGCTCGTTCACGGCCGGCAACACCTGGGGACAATTCTGGACGACGGGCCTCAAAAACCTGTTCCTGATGCGCCAGCAGGCCCTGACAGAGGAGCCCGTCCGGCCGAACGTCGCTGCCCAGGGCGAGATCTTTTCCGCTTACATCTTCTGGCTGCTCACCACCCTTTGGGAGACGACCCCGTACGGCGAAGCGCTGAACGGCGATGAGTTCCCCCAGCCGCGCTTCGACGACCAGGAGACCGTCCTCCGAGGGATCGTGCAGAAGCTGGACAGTGCGGTGGCGCTCATCGACGAGTCCAGCTCAGCTCAACCCGGGGTTGGTGACGGGGACCTCCTCTACGGCGGGAACATGAGCCTTTGGCGACGATTCGGGAACTCGCTGAAGCTCCGAACGCTCATGATGATCCATAACCAGGACCCCTCGGTCGACACGCAGATCGCCGCGGTCCTGACCGAGCCGCTGATCCGGGAGAACTTTCAGGAGGCGGCGATCCCTTTCTTCGACATGCCCGACAACGAGCACAACGTCTGGAAATTGAACGACTTGTTCGGCGGGTTCGTGAACGCCCAGAACGGGAACGGCTTCATCTTCGCGGGCGAAACGCTGGTCGACCTCATGAAAGAGCTGGACGACCCGCGTCTGAGCACCTACTTCGAGCTCGCGGTCACAGACTTCAATTTTCCGGAAGGTGGAGGGATTGCGACCTTCGAGTACTTCGGGCAGCGCGCCGGCGTCGCCAACTACAACAACGGCGTGACGTCCATGCTGAGCCAAAACATCATCAGGGAGGACTGGCCGAATCGAATCCTCCCGGCAGCCGAAGTCTGGCTATACGAAGCGGAATTCCTGTCTATCTCCGGGGACCTTGGCCCCGCGCACGCCAGCTACACCGCCGGAGTCGACCGCGCCCTGGGCTATTTCGACGCGAAGCCGGGCGGCATCAGTGCTGCGCGAAAGGTGGAATACCTCGGCTCACTGCCCCAATTCTTCCCCAGCACGAACGCCGCCCTCGAGGCGATCTGGGCGCAGCAATACATCGAGGTCCTCGACCGCTCGCCAGAGAACTGGACGCATTGGAGGCGGACGAAGTTCCCGGCCATGGCGCTGCCGGAGCAGGCCGCCCTGGGCACAGTCATTCGGCGCTATCCCATGCCTCCGGACGAGCTGTCCTCGAATCCCAACGCCCCCTCTGGGATCCCTCTGGATCAGCCCATGTGGTTCGAGCGATGATCGCCGAATCCGGCTTCGGGCGAACGACCTTGAAGGCCGCGAGCAGGTTGCGCGTGTTGGTGACGGCCGTGCTGGCCGCAGCGGGTTGCGAGGAAATTACGAACCCGATCGAGGAGTTCGGGCAGCTGGGAGCTCCGTATGTCCGCTTCGAGTTCCCGGAAGCGCTCGGCACACCGGGGGCGGAGATCCTCGTGATTTTCCAGCTGTCCACGCGCGTGCAGGAAGACGTCGAGATCGACTTCACGTTCGGCGGAGACGCCGTGTTCGGTGAGGACTTCCTGGTCCTCGACGATGCTGGGAACCCGCGGGGAGACGTCAGCGCATCCGGTGGCACGGCAACGATTCCCTACGACTTCGAGCGCACGTTGTTCGGCCGGGACACGCTCGGGCTGTTCGTTCCCCTCGACGCGACGGGCGGGAGGACCCTGGAGATCGAGATCGTGGCGGCTGTCACGTCGTCGGGTCGCTCGATCGAAACCGGATACATCGACAGCTACCGCCGGTTCACGATGCAGATCGAGGGGTACATCCAGATCCCCGAGGGGACCTACGTCGGCCAGCGGACCGGTGAGCTCGGCACGGCGAACGCGATCGTGACCATCAACAGAGCCGCCCAGCCGATCCAGGTGAACGACGAGGCGTTCCTCTACGAGCTTTCCGACCTGACCGGGGACGGCATCCTCTTCGGGGTGCCGATGCCGTGGTCGTTCAACGTCACGTCAGGAGGGTCGGCGCTGGTCGCCAGCGCGAGCCACGTCTACGCGGTCAGCTCCGACGTCACGGGCACCTACGACTTCGAGACGAATACGCTGAGCCTGGACGTGATCCTCACCTGCTACGGTGGAGAGGGCCTGACCTGGTCCCTGGCGGTCACCCTGCAGTAGACGCCCGCGGCACTCGGTCGACTCCGCGGACCTGCGACCCTCGCTCACCCCTGCAATGGACGTCTCTCAGCTCTGCGCGCCGGTCCTTCACATCGAGCGGGTGAGGTCACACATGGAGGCATTGTGTTTTTTTAGCACGAGCGCCATTCTTGGCCGTCGTTGTTCCGGCGCCCAGAGATCCACGAGCGAACGTATGACACCAAGAACGAACTCGGTGAGCGCATTCCGCAGCGAGTCGCTCTTGCGGGGAGCCCGATGGAAGCGCTGATCCACGACGTCGCCATCATCGGAGGGGGGGGTGCCGGCCTGCGGGCCGCGATCGCCATCGCCGAGGCGAACCGCGAGCTCAGCGTAGCCGTCGTTTCGAAGGTGTATCCCATGCGGAGCCACACGGTTTCCGCCGAGGGAGGCGCGGCGGCGGTCATCCGCGACGAAGACAGCTTGGACGCCCACGCGTACGACACCATCAGTGGCGGAGACTGGCTGTGCGACCAGGACGCCGTGGAGGCGTTCGTCGCCGAGGCGCCGGCCGAGATGTTTCGCATGGAGCACTGGGGATGCCCCTGGAGCCGCACGCCGGAGGGGAAGGTCGCCACCCGGCCTTTCGGGGGCATGAAGATCGAGAGGACGTGGTTCGCGGCTGACAAGACCGGCTTCCACATGCTCCACTCGCTCTACCAGACGTCGCTCAAATACGAAAGCTTGACGTTCTACGACGAGTGGTTCGTCACTCGGCTCCTCGTGGACGATGGCCGCTGTCAAGGCGTAGTCGCGATCGAGCTGAGCACCGGGCAGGTACAGGCGCTCCTGGCGCGGGCCGTGATCCTGTGCACGGGGGGGTGTGGCAAGGTCTTCCCGTTCACGACGAACGCGAACATCAAAACCGGGGACGGAATGGCCCTGGCATATCGCGCGGGCGTCCCGCTGAAGGACATGGAGTTCATCCAGTACCACCCGACAGGCCTCCCGTTCACGGGCATTCTCATCACGGAGGCCACTCGGGCCGAAGGTGGTTGGCTCCTCAACAAGGACGGCTACCGCTACCTCCAGGACTACGACCTGGGCACGCCAGAGCCGCACCCCGTGAAGCGCTCGATGGAGCTCGGCCCCCGCGACCGTTTGTCGCAGGCCTTCGTGGGAGAGCTCAGGAAGGGCCGGACAGTGGAGACACCGTACGGCCCGGCGGTCCACCTGGACATCCGTCACTTGGGCGAGGCGTTGATCGACCGGAAGTTGCCCTTCGTGCGCGAGCTCTGCCGGAAGTACCAGAAGATCGATCCGGTCCACGAGATGATTCCGGTGCGCCCCGTCATTCACTACGTGATGGGCGGCGTTCACACCGGGCTCGATGGCGAGACGCCACTCCCGGGGCTCTACGCCGCTGGAGAGGTCGCCTGCGTCAACATCAACGGTGCGAACCGCTTGGGCTCGAACTCGCTGGCCGAGCTGCTCGTTTTCGGCGCACGCGCAGGCCGGGCGGCGGCGCGCTTCGCGATGGACGTACCCGCACACTCGCGCCACGCCCTCACACTCGCGCTCGAGGAGGAACACCGCATCGAGTCTGCTTTTCTCACCAATGGCGGAGGGAGTGAGCGGATCGCCACGCTTCGCGAGGCGATGCAGGAGGCGATGGAGGATGGCGCTGGCATCTACCGGAACGCGTCGGACCTCGCGGGCGCGTCCGCGAAGATCGATGAGCTGATGCAGCGCTTCGCCGACGTCTCGCTCGACGACCGGACCCTCACTTTCAACACCGAGCTCGTCTCGGCACTCGAGCTCGAGAACATGCTCGAACTGTCGCAGACCATCCTCGCGTCCGCGGAGCACCGTACCGAGTCGCGGGGCGCGCACCAGCGCACCGACCACCCGGAGCGCGACGACGAGGCGTTCCTAGCGCATTCCCTCGCGTACCGGTCCGAACACGGTCGTCCGAGGGTTGAGCTGCTGCCGGTCACCATCACCCGCTGGCCACCCGGCGAGCGGGTTTACGGCAAGTAGAGGCCAATGGCGGATTCAGTCGAACTCGAGGTGTATCGGTACCGGCCCGAAGAGGAGGCTGCACCCACGTGGCAGACGTACGAGGTGCCGTTCCGATCGGACTGGATGATCCTGGACGCACTCAACTACGTCAAAGACCACCTGGACGGAACGCTGACGTACCGGTGGGCGTGCCGTATGGGTGTGTGTGGAAGCTGCGGGACGACGGTCAACGGCGAGCCGAAGCTCACGTGCGCGACGTACATGGAGAGTGCGCTGCCCGGGCCCATCAGGCTCGAGCCGATGAACGGCTTCCCGGTGATCCGCGACCTGGTGAACGACCTGACCGACTTCATCGAGAAGCTCAAAAGCGTCAAGCCTTGGATCGTGCGCGAGCAGGAGAAGCCGATCGAGGAGGGCGAATACCTCCAAACCCCCGATGAGTTGGACCGGTACAAGCAGTACAGCATGTGCATCAACTGCATGCTCTGCTACTCGGCTTGCCCGGTCTACGAGCTCGAACCCGAATTCATCGGCCCGGCCGCCATCGCTTTGGCTCAGCGCTACAATCTGGACACCCGGGATGAGGGGCTGCAGGAGCGCCTCGACGTGCTCGCCCAGCACGAAGGAATCTGGTGCTGTACGTTCGTCGGTGAGTGCTCGGTCGTGTGTCCCAAGAACGTCGATCCGGCCGGAGCCATCCAGCAGTACAAGGTAGCCGCGACCATGGATTGGTTCCGGAGCCTGCTCGCACCGGGGAGGAAGCGGTGAGGCGGCCCCATTTGGTCAAGCCGTACCGCCGCTATCACCCCCGTTGGCATCGTGAGCGCATGCCAGTCCTGTGGTGGCTCGGCAAGCCCTCCTACACGAAGTTCATGGTCCGGGAGCTCACCAGCATCGCCGTTGGGTACTCGGCCGTGATGCTCCTCATCCAGGTTAGTGCGCTGTCGCTCGGCGAGGCAGCATACCAGGGTTTTCTCGATTGGCTGGCGCACCCTGCGGTGGTCGCGGTAAACGTCGTAGTGCTAGCCGCGGCACTCTTCCACGCGGTCACCTGGCTCAACCTGGCTCCGAAGGCGATGAAACTGCGCCTACGGGGCCGCGCCGTCCCCGATAGGCTCGTCCTGCTGGCGCATTATGCGACCTGGTGCGGGTTCACGCTGATCGCCCTCTGGGCTTTCACCGCGCTTTAAGTGATGCGCCGCCGGTCTCGCGAGCCCCTCATCTGGGCCCTGTTCGGTGCGGGCGGCATGGCGGCCGCGATCGTGCTGCCAGTCCTGGTCACCGTCCTTTGGCTCGCCGCTCCGCTGGGGTGGCTCGAGCCCCCTTCGTACCAGAGCTTGTACGACTTGGTCGCTCATCCCGTGACGCGCTTGGCGATCTTCGGACTCGTTACCGTGTTCGTCTTCCACGCCGCACACCGCGCTCGCTACACGCTCTATGACGCCCTCCAGCTCTCGCACTTGAACGAGCTGATCGCCGTTCTGGCGTACGGCGTGGCGATCGCTCTCGTGCTCGCGGCAGCGTACCTGCTCTGGGTGTACGCGTAAGGAGCGCGTGCCAGTTGGGGAGGCTCAACGTTCCCTCTCGCCCTCGGGACGCCCACCCGGATGCCACTGCGGTCTAGGCCCTCGGGCCAGCTCCCAAACCATGACCTCGGCCGCGTCGATCAAAGCAGCCATGTGGACGAAGTCCACCCGCTCCACTTCGTCGGACGGTCGATGGTAGTCGGCGTGCAGGCCGAACGATGAAAGGGTGTGCGCCGGGATACCCGCTCGAGCGAAAACGATGTTGTCGCTCCGTGCGAAGAAGCCCTGCTCCGGACGCGGATCCGGCACGATCGGGCTCCCCGCTTCCCGCAGGAGATCTCCCATGGTCGAACGCTCGTAGCCCGTGAGCTAACCCGTCCCGCGCCCGCCGGCCAGGGAGTCGGGGCGACCAATCATCTCGATCTGCAGGTCCGCGACAAGACGGTCGAGCGACACGGTTGGCTCGCGGACCCACCTGCTAGTACCCAGCATTCCCATCTCCTCCGCCGTCGTCAGCAGGACGAGCACAGATCGGGCTGGGGGGCGGACGCCGGCTAGCGCACGGGCGATTTCCAGCACTGCGACGGTGCCGGACCCGTCGTCGTCCGCACCGTTATAGATCGAGTCACCATTCAAGGGGGTCCCGATCCCCAGGTGGTCATAGTGCGCGCCGATCACGATGATCTCCTCGCGGAGCACCGGGTCGGCCCCGGTCACGATGCCGACGACGTTCCTGTCGCGCACGAGACGAGCCGGGTCGATCGACGCCGGGTCGGTGCCGGGCGGCAGGAGGCCCAGACGACCTGAGCCGTCTTCGTCCCGAACGAGAACGACCTCCTGAAAGTACCCCTCCAACCCCGCGGGCTCGACTCCAGAGAGAGCGAGCTCGGAGGCCAGAAACCGCGCTGCGATCTCTGCACCCCGGCTGCCAGTGCGACGGCCCTCGAGAGAATCGGCCGCGAGGACTTCGAGAAGCCTTCGGACCCGCTCTTGCCTGTTGGGAGCCTGCTGCGCAGCCGCGCCGCCCTCGGCGGACAGGTCTCGCGAGCCACAACCCGGAAAGAAGAGCAAGGTAAGCCCCAAGGTCAGCACACGGTACATGTGTCTGTCTACGGTACGATCCCCTCGGCCTCCAGAAATGCCAACACACGGTCGACGTGCAGCCCCCACGCCGGAGGACAGTCGTTATGGCCGCACTCGTAGGTCACGAATGTGGGGAGCGGCGCGGACTCCGCCAAGTCGGTCCCGTGCCAATAGGGAACCACCTGATCGTGCCGGCCATGGACGACGAGGACGGGCCGCAAGAACGCGCGCACGATCGCAAGGTTGTCGAAAGGATCGCGCACCAGAAAGCCGGGGAACAGGAAGCGACGCGCGAAGGGCCGCAGGCTCGTGAAGGAAGACTCAAGAATGAGCGCGGGTACAGGCCTCTCGTCGGCGACGATCGCAGCCGCACCCCCACCGAGCGAGCGGCCGTAGGGTACGATGCGGTCCGCGTCGACCTCGGCCTGAGCAGCCAGTGAATCGTACGCGGCGAGCGCTGCGTCCCGGACCGTGCCCTGCGACGGCGCACCGGCGGATCGACCATATCCGGGGAACTCCAGGAGCATGACACCGAGCCCTCGATCGGCGAACACCTCGAAGTCATTGGCGAAGTAGTCGATCAGCTCCGCGTTTCCGTGGGCGAACAGCAGTGCTGGGCTCTTCGCTGCTCGGTTCCGCGGCGGCAGAAACCATGCCTCGACCGCGCCGGATGCGACGTCGAGCCACAGAGTCCGCAGTCCCTGGATCGACGACGCTACCTCGGGGTTGGTCGACAATCCATGGCGCGGAAAGATGAGCTGGCGCTGCGCGATGAAGAGCGCCAATGCCCACGCGGCGTACCCGAGGGCCGCCACTACGAAGAGGCTCAGCGCACCCGTCCTGGCCAGGCGGCGCATCCCAGTTGTGGGCGACGGGTCGTCGTCGGTCTTCCATCAGGCGATGCGGGCATGGAGAGCTCCTCTAACAGCCCTAACTCGGAAGGCGGGAGCGTTCCCTGGGGCGACGGCTCGCGGAACGAACGATGCTACAGGGTCGAGCGCGTAGCGTCACACTTCGGTCGCGCTCAGCGGACAACGTCGGCGAGCTCCCGCAGCCGGGTCTCCGGGAGCGCCGCTCGCACGACGAGTGACCCACCTCGGAAAGGCCGGCTTACCTGGGTCCACCCCTCCGGCAAAGGAAGGGCCGCGAGCACCTGGGCCTCGGCCGCCTCGTGCGATACCTCCCGCGCCTCGGCAAGGTCGAGAGCGACTCGCCCCCCAGCGGCGCTCTGCAGAGCAAGCGAGCCGAACCCCACGAAGATCAACTCGATCCGTGCACTATCTGGGAGTCGTTGCGCCACACGGATTCCCGAGAGGCCCGTGGGGATCTGGACCCACTCGACGCCTTCAACAGCGAGTCCCGGCACGGCGAGGGAAGCCGGCTGGACCAGCTCCTCCGGGACGGCCGCGCCTACGACTCTGCCGACCCGATCCTGCTCGAGCTCCGCTGAAGAGGATGAGTCGGTGCCCTGGCGGAACTGACCCAGAGCCCCGGATTCACGGCGAAGGTCGAGCGCCGGCAGCGGCGCTTCGGGGTCGGCGCCCGGTCGGAGCTCGACGGGAGCAGCCACCACCCTCTGCTGTTCGGCGGCGGCTCCCGGGGGTTCCTCGGGCGCCGCACCGGGAGCCGCCGGCTCGTCCAGCCGCCCCGCGACGACCGTCTCGCCCACCGAAGGCGCCTCGGACGCATCGGCGAGTGACGAGCGGAGGTGTTCGTCGCCCGCCCGCGCCGACTCGGCGGCCTCCGTACGGAGCTCCTCCCCTCGCGCGGGGCGTGGGAGCTCGCTCGCCGCGCTCGAGGTCGCCGGGGAAGGCGAGGCGGAGCTCAACCCGTCCATCGGCCCGCCCGCCGACCCGCGCTCCGCGGCCGTCGGCTCGGACGCCGTCGGCGGCCGAGTGTCCTCGAAGGTCGTCGCGTCTCTCGCCGACTGGACTCGAGCGACGCGTCCCTCCGGACCCATCGAGCCGACACCCCATCCCACTCCCAACGCCAGAACGACGGTGGCCGCCCACGCAAAGCGTACGTGCCGTGGAACTGTGCTCTCGACGGATTTCGAGGTCTGGACCTCGCGCTCCGCCCTCCGCCGGAGATCCTCGAACGGCAGGAGCAGGATCTCTCCGGGGTCCGTCAACTCTAAAACGCTCGACGCGGTCGCCCGGGCGTCCGCAGCCTCTTCGAGACTCTGCTTGCAGGCTGGACACACGTCGAGGTGATGACGGATCCGCGTCGCCTCTGCCTCCGGATACTCCGTCAGCGCGCCGTCCAGGAATGCGTGGAGATCACCCTCAGCCACGTGCGACATGGTTCCCCTCTTCTGCTTCGTAGGCCTGCGCCAGCCGCTTGCGTGCGCGCGCCAGCGTCGTGCCGACAGCACCGACGGAGAGCGCCATCTCGGCCGCGATCTCCGTGTAGCTCATCCCTGCATCCCAGAGCAGGAGCACCTCCCGATCACGCTCCACCAGTGTCTCGAGCGCGCGCCGAACCCGCTCCCAGCGCTCTCGCTTCGCCAGCTCCTTCGCGGGATCGTCGGGCGCTTCGACGGCACCCGCTTCGCTCTTGATGAGAGCCAAGTGTCGCTTCCGCCTCACGACGGTCCGCGCCTCGTCACGCGCTAGGTTCGCCGCGACCGCGAAGAGCCATGCGCGCGGACGCTCGGGCTCCTCCCGTAGCGCGCGCACGAAACACTCCTGAGCGAGATCTTGCGCGCGCTCCGGGTCCCAGACCTTGCGATGCAGAAAGCGAACGAGGTCCGGGAACGTGCTTCGGTAGAGTTCCCCCCAGTTCGCGCTCACTCGCCAAACTCCCTTTCGATCATCGACCGGCCCAGACCAAGGCCGACTCCAGCGGTCCTTCCTGGGAGGTCCTCGACGAGCTGCTCCGCCTCGAGCCCGCACAGGACCTCGGGCGCTCGGTCCACGAGGCACACAGCCGCGTCTTTTACCGATCCATTCTGCGCCCGGCCTCCGCACCATCGGCACGCGCCCGAGTGGCTCGGCCAGGCCGAGGAAGGACGCGACGCCGAGGATCGCGATCGACGCGGCAGCCGACGCCTCTGTCGCCCGTCGGCCGATCCGGCCGGGGCTCGTCCGATACCCCGGTGGCGAGCGCGAAGAGCCTTCCCGACAACGCCCCGACGTGGTCGTGACCACGCGTCGTCGCGTCGCCCGACAGTCCTCGCTGCAACGGCCATGACATCGTCTCCGCTCTCGGGTCGTTCATGGGGGAGACGTCCCATGGGACCAGGTTTGCACACGTGGGGTCTCGGCACCCCCCACGTGTGACCGGTTGCAACGCTCCAGATGCGACCCGGTTGCTCTGCGAAGCCGGGAAAGCCCACGTTGGGCCCGAGCCGCGCCAGCATCCGGGAGATCGGCCTTTGATCGTTTTTGTTCGTAGTCGTCCTCGCCCTGGCCGCGCTAAGCTGGGCGGCGCTAGTCGAAGTCGAAGCCGACCTCTTCGAGCTCCTGGGCTCTCTTCACGTCATCCTCGCTCACCACCTGACCATCGAACAAGTGCACCGTCCGGTCCGCCACATGCGCGTAGCGTGGATCGTGCGTCACCATGCAGATCGTCGCCCCCTCCTCGTGCAGCTCCTTGAGCAGATCCATCACCGCGTTGCCGTTCTTCGAGTCCAGGTTCCCCGTCGGCTCATCCGCCAACAAGATCAAAGGACCCCCCACGATCGCACGCGCCACCGCTACACGCTGCTGCTGACCTCCGCTCAGCTGGCTCGGATAGTGACCCATCCGGTGCGCCATCCCCACCCGCTCCAAAGACCCCTGCACCCGCTCCTTGCGCTCCGCCCCCGCCATCCCGCGGTACGTCAACGGTAGCTCCACGTTCTCATAGACCGTCAAATCACCGATCAGATTGAACGCCTGGAAAATGAACCCGATCGCCTGATTGCGGATCCGCGCTCGCTGCGACGCGGACAACCGCTCCACTGGCTCTCGATCCAGCAGGTACTTCCCACCCGTCGGACTGTCCAGCAGCCCCAAAATCGACAAAAGCGTCGTCTTCCCACATCCCGACGGACCCGCGATCGACACGAACTCCCCCGAGCGAATGTCCAGCTTCACATTCGACAGGGCGTGCGTCTCAACCTCCTCGGTGTAAAACACCTTGCTCAAACCGTCCAGATGGATGAGTGAAGTCTCCTCCATGTGCGATCGTCTCCTGTGCAGGAAGCCGCGACCGAAGTCACTTCTCCAGTCGTGGCCCTGACTGGAAAAGTTGCAGCGCCGGAGATCGCGTCGGGCGTCGATCCGTGTGTCGCAAAGCGGTGGCTCCTCAGCGGTGGCTCCTCAGCGGTGGCCTGGGCGATCTTGCCTCCGGTAAACGAAACGAAGGCCGGACCAATCGCCGTCGATCGCGCAGATCTTGTTGTCGACGAGGCCGGCCCCGAGTCCCGCCGCCCGCACGTCGGACTCCCTGAGGTCCGTCGCCAACGGGGAGCTCTGCTTGGGCCAGGCCATCCAGAGGCCCCCGTTCCAGTCGAGAAGGCGGTGGCCGTGATCCAGTCGAGAGGAGAGCACGCTCCGGTCGGCGACGAAGCACACGACGTCGTCGTATGCTCCGGCGGCGCGTGCTCCCGGCGCGGAGGACGCGGCAGGGTTGGACTCCAGCCTCACGCTGGTCGGCAAGTCATCGAGAAGATCCGGGAAGTGGGGCGGGGCGACCACGGTCGCGACCCTGTGCCCGGCCTTGATTCCGAGCTTCCGGGCTAGCGGGGTACCGGAGTAGCCTGCAGTCTGTGGCATCATTCGCTCTCCCGGTTAGTCCCGCCGCCCGCCCCCTCGCTGGCGGACCGGGATTGGGCATAGCTTACGGCCGCTGCCTGCGTCCCGTAGGCCTCCGCACACTTAACCATCTCCCGCCCATGGCCTGGATCACCGACCCTGAAGCGTGGATCGCCCTGGCGATCTTGACCGTGCTCGAGATCGTCCTGGGAGTCGACAACATCATATTCATCTCCATCCTGGCGGAGAAGGTCGCTGAGGAGAGACGAGCGAAGGCTCGACAGATCGGGCTAGCGATGGCGATGCTCACTCGCATCGCGCTGCTGCTCTCCATCGTTTGGGTTATGGGTCTCACGCGGACTCTCTTCGAGCTCTTGGGGCACGCATTCTCTGGCCGCGACCTGATCCTCATCGCGGGCGGTCTCTTCCTCTTGTGGAAGGCCACGCATGAGGTCCACGAGAAGCTCGAGGGTACCGAGCAGCGGGGGCAAAACGAGACCTCGGCTCAAGTGACTTTCAGGTCGGTGATCGTCCAGATCGCCCTGCTGGACATCGTCTTCTCGCTCGACTCGGTGATCACCGCAGTCGGTATGGCCGAACAAGTCGGAGTCATGATCACGGCCGTGGTGTTGGCGGTCGCTTTCATGATGATCGCGGCGGGACCGGTGAGCGCGTTCGTCTCGGCGCACCCTACCGTCAAGATGCTTGCCCTCTCCTTCCTGATCCTCATCGGGATGTCCCTCGTGGCAGAAGGATTGGGACAGCACATCCCGAAGGGGTACATCTACTTCGCGATGGGCTTCTCCGTCCTCGTGGAGGTCCTCAACCTGCGCGCGGCCAAGACCGGTGTCGCGCCCGTGAAGCTCCGCCCCGGGCCCTTCGGACACTCGGGGACCGAGGAGCCGGGCTGAGACCCGTCAGTCCATGATTTGGACGTCTGGAGCCCCCGCCACACCCGGTTCTCCGCCCACGTCGAACCTCACCCACATGCCTGTGATGGCGTGCCCGGGAATGTAGCAGAGGAGCGCGTATTGACCTGCTTGGGAAGCAGTGAAGGTCAGGGTTTCCGATTCGTTGGAGCCCGTTCCGTGCGCCATCGACGTGGGGTTCGAGGACATGGCGCCCTCGAACACGGGCTGCGGGGCAGGGCTCGCGGGGGGGCTGTCCGAAACCGGCCCCACGCCGATGGAGTGCGTGACCACGGGGTCGGCGTTCCGGAAGTTGATGGTGACCCGCGCCCCTTCCGGAACTGTGATGGTCATGTTGCCGCCGAAAGCCCCGTTGAAGTTCCAATAGTTGGCGTCGGAGGTGGCGCCGGCGACGATGTCGATCTCGATCTCATTTCCCTCCACTCGAAACCAGGTGGGCATAGACGCGCCACCCGCGGTCGTGGAGGGGCGCGGGGAGGAGGTCGCTGCCGACGGTGCTCCGCTCTCACCCCCGCCGTCCGGGCCACTGCACGCGAACGTACCCAGGACAGCCGAGACGAGCACAGCGCCGCGCTTCAAATTCGACATCGTTCCTCCGAAGAGAAGCCAGGCTCACGGCGTCCGCGACCGACGGATCAGCGGCCGCGAAAAGATAAGGAGCAGCGGGGCGCCCGGACAGACGTGGGCGCCCCGGAGGCTTGCGTCACGGGCCACGCTGCCCCCAGGCTGCGTGTCGATGCTGAAGTCCGTGGCATTCGAGCGCCACAGCATTCGCGCAAGTGTGCCGGTCCTCCTCGATCGGTGTGTCAGATGCGACCCAGTCCGAGCGCACGAGGTGACGCTACTCGTGGCTTGATATTCGCCATGCTCCTGAGCGCCGCGGCATCGTGCGGGGGCGAGGAAGCGCAGGAGTCTGCTCCCGCCTCTGCCAATCCACTAATGAGACCGGCGTCGTTCACCGAGACGGCGCCTTCTCTGTTCGACGCACGATTCGAGACGACCAAGGGTCAGTTCGTCGTAACCGTGCACAGAGATTGGGCGCCCCTCGGAGCTGATCGCTTCTACAATCTCGTGGCGGCGGGGTATTACGACGGCGTCCGCTTCCATCGCGTTCTGGAGGGGTTCATCGCCGAGTTCGGCATCCACGGTGACCCGTACGTCAACGTGGTCTGGAGGAAAGAGCTGATTCCCGACGACCCGATTCTCGAATCGAACTCACGCGGGCGAGTCACGTTCTCGAAGAGCGGTCCGAATGCCCGCACGGTCCAGGTATTCGTGAGCTATCGGGACAACTCGACGCTCGACGAGCAGGGGTTCGCGCCCTTCGGCGAGGTCGTGCGAGGAATGGAGATCGTCGACGCGCTCTACGCCGAGTACGGCGACGGGCCACCGCGGGGAGCGGGTGTCTACCAGGCGATGGCGATCGCGCGCGGGAACGCGTACCTGGACGAGGAGTTCCCGGAGCTCGACAGGATCATTCGGGCCACGATCGAACCAGGCGGGTGAGTCGCCGCGACGCCACCACTACGCTGGACGGCGCGCGCTTCGCATGATGAATACGACCCCGAACGCGAGCGCCGAGCCCGCGATCCCCAAGAGCGCGGGGTCCAGGAGCCTCGAGGCCGTCCCGATCCCGGAGAGCCTGACCGCCGCAAGGACGGCGACGCCGGCAGCAATCGCAGCGAGCGCCTCTGGGACGGCTGGCCGCCGCGAATGAAGTCCTGCCGCCACGGGCACGAAAAGGCTGACGCTGAGGACTGAATAGAAGACCGTGAGTGAATCGATCACGGCTCGGGATCGCGACAGCGAGAAGCACCCCCAGTGCACCGCCGGCCGCGGCAGCCCACCGCGCCACGATGAGGATCCGCCGCTGGTCAGCGTCCGGCCTCAGGAAGCGCCCGTAGAGATCGCGTGAAAGCGACGTGGAGAGCATGAACAGGATCGCGTCCGCCGAGCTGATCTCCGCGGAAAATACCGCTGCGAGCCCCAGAGTCCCGAGCAGGGGTGGCACGCCGGTCGTAAGAACCATCGGCAGCGCGAGCTCATGGTCGGCCAGCCCAGGAAATTGTGCCTGAGCGATCATGCCGAAAACCGGTGGCACGAACGCAAACACGAGCAGGGCGATCCCCGCGAACGCGAGGCCCACACGGACCGCGCGTTCGTCGCGGGCGCCGTAAGCTTTCTGAACGAGGCCCGGTGAGACGATGAACGCCGGCGCGAGCAGCGCCAGGTAGATCTACCCTGACCCGCCTCCGGCCCAGAATTCGAGGTAGTCCGCCGTGGGCGCCGCGGAAGCCACCCCCTCCCAACCGCCGACGCCCGCGAGCGCAAACGGAAGCGCGACGGCGAATCCGACGAGCAGGACGGCCAACTGTACGACGTTAGCCCATGCGGACGTCCACAGCCCGCCAGCCGTGAAGTAGACCGTCATGACCGCACCGCCGGCCAGCGCACCCAGCCAGCGGGGAGCGCCCGCGACGACCTCCAGGATCTCGGCCATCGCGATGAGCTGTCCCGCCAAGATCGTGAGGGTCGCGACCCACAAGACGGACGCTACTACCGCCCTCACCGAGGGACCGTACCGTAATTCCAGGTAGTCACCTACCGTGAGGAGGTCGTGCTTCTTGGCAACGTGCCAGATCCGTGGCCCGAGCCAGAACGCGAGCGCGAGTGTGCCGACCGCGGCCGACCCCACCCACCACCATGCCGCGAGTCCGTCGCGGTATCCCAACCCTGCCGCGCCCACGGTGGAGCCAGCGCCTATGTTCGCCGCGAGCACGGTGGCGAAGATCAGCCCGGGCCCGAGGCGGCGGTCAGCGACGAAGAAATGCCCGGCGCTCTCCACCCGACGGCCGACCCAGAGCCCGATCGCGATCAGGCCAGCCGAATAACCCAGGAGGAGGAGAAGCTGGGAGCTCAAAGGCGCAGTGGTCTCACCGCCCCACTAGATCGCGCACCGAAGGAATGTCCGGGAGGCCGGTGGCCTCGCGCACGGCCCTCAGGATCGCCTGCGCCATGACATCCGCCGCGCGCGCTCCGATCGTGGTCACCGAAGTCGAGCCCTCGTACGACCCCGTCGCGAGCGCGTAGACGGTATCGCCGTCGCTCGACGTATGGGCCGGGTAGATCGCCCGGGCCAGGCCGTCCTGTGCCATCTGCGCGACCTTCGTCGCCTCCGCTTTCGTCAGAATGGCGTTCGTGGCGACGACACCGATGGTCGTACTACTCCCCGACTCGGGTTCCCTCAGTCGTTCCTGGCGCAGGAGAACGCGCGCATCCGCGAAATCACCGTCTTCGGTGAGCGCCCCGGCCACGACGGCCCCCGTCTGCGGATCGACGACGTCACCCACGGCGTTGACGGCTACCAACGCGGCGACGATGAGGCCGCTTTCCTGCATGATCGATGCCGTGCCCAAACCGCCTCTCATCGGTCGGCCATGACCCAGCTTGCCCACCGTGGCTCCGGCGCCCGCACCCACGCTCCCCTCGGTAATGGGGCCCGATGTGGCCGCCGAGGCCGCGTCGTAACCGCAGCTCGCATCGGGGCGCACGGTAGCGTCGCCGATCCCGAGATCGAACAGGATCGCGGCAGGCACGATCGGCACGACATGGCGGCCTACGTGGAAGCCTACACCTCGTTCTTCCAGGTAGCGCATCACGCCAGTGGCGACGTCCAGCCCGAAAGCACTCCCACCCGAAAGAACGACGCCGTTCACCCGTTCCACCATGTTCACTGGGTCGAGGAGGTCGGTTTCCCGCGTTCCGGGCGCGCCACCCCGAACGTCGACGCCACCGACCGCTCCGAGACCCTCCAAAAGGACCACAGTACACCCCGTAGGACGCTCTTCCAACGTTACCTGTCCCACGCGAACTCCCTCGACGGCGATGAGTCCCCAGCGGACGCTGTCGCTCGGCCGTTGGGCCGCCGCCTGGGCGCATCCGACGAAGCAAGCGAGCACCGCAGCCAGACGCAAAGGCCCTCGGCGTTTCAAGGGCCTTCTCCTTCGACCGTGAAGCTGAACATCATCCCGGAGTGGAGGTGCTCGGCGATGTGGCAGTGGATCATCCACTCTCCGGGGTTGGACATCTCGACGAGCAGGTCCACCTTCGATCCCACCGGGACGATGGCCGTGTCTTTCCAGGCAAGGTTGGCGCTTTCCACCCCGTCCACGGCGAGAACCAGGAACCGCTGTCCGTGGACGTGGATCGGGTGGTTCATTGGGTGGAAAGACTTGGGCGTGTTGAATATCCTCAACTTGACGACGTCGCCCACCCGGAAGCGCCAGCGGATGTCACCGTTCTCAGCTCCCGTCTGACGGTCCCGCAAGATCCACGTCACCTGCTCGGCCGTCGACAGCCAATTCATCATCGGCATGGCGTCGTTCCACTCCATGGGCGGCACGTACAGCGTGTCCATCTCCATGGCGAGCACGATCGGCGTCGGCAGACCCCGAACGCGGACCGTCGTTTCGAGCTCGTAGTCGGGAGCCCGGTCGAAGTGTGCGCGGAAGGCGTCGATTTCGCCCGCGACCTCGTCGTGGGACCGAAGCGCCTCGAAAGACTCACGCAGATCCTCGACCACGGGCTCTGCATCCACCGCCACCAGGGCCAGCGTGTCGACCTGGGGGTAGAACTCCCCCCGGAAGTGATTGATGGCCTGGATCGTGTTGGCGATCGCGACCTCTCCGGGCTGGTCGAAGCGCACGTCAACGACGTACCGCTCGGCGGGGGCGATCACGACGCTCTGGACCCACTGCTCCCGCTCGAAGCGGCTCACATCCGACGCCACGACCTTCACTCGAGCGGAGCCGAAGGTCACGTTGAACGTCCTCGAGCTCGCGACGTTCGTCAGGTAAAAGCGGACGACCTCCCCTCGTCGCGCGGAAAGCCGATGGTCGGTCTGACCGTTGACCATCATCACGTTACCGAACCGGCCCATGAGCGCGTGCGTCGGTGCCGACGCACCCCATGGGATCGGGCCCTGGGCGTCCATGAGCATGTCGTCGAGTACGAAGACCTCCTCGCGGTTCGCGGGTCCATAATACGCCGGATCCGGCGAGGTCACGAGAAGGTTGCCGAAAAGCCCGAGATCCTGCTGCACGTCCTCGCGCACGTGGGGATGGTACCAGAACATCCCTGCGTCCGGAACGTTCACCTCGTAGATGAAGCTTTCCCCTTGCGCTATGGCCTCCTGTGTGACACCGGGCACGCCGTCGAAGCGGTTGTCGATGCGCACGCCGTGCCAATGGACGGTGGTGGGCATTTGAATTCGGTTGGTCACGCGCACGACTACCGTGGCCCCCTTCGGGGCCTTGATGAGCGGACCGGGATATTGTCCGTTGTAGCCGAACATGACCATCTCATGACCGGCGATGGTCCGGCGCACCATCGATACGGCAACCTCGATCGTGTCTCCGTCCTGCGCGGACACGAGCTCGGAAGGTCGTGCCACGGCAAGCATGCCCAGGTCCATTTCCACACCGGGCAGGTAAGGCTCGACGACCGGCACGGCGCCCTCCAGCCCCGGGAGCATGGGCATCTCGTACTCCATCGGCGGCATGCGCCAGCCGCCCCCCGACGTCATGCCATGCTGCATGCCCGCCATGCCCGGCCGGGGCGGATCCTGGGCGTGGAGGGCCTGGGGGGCGGTGGCTCCCATCATTCCGACGGCCACGACCGTGATCGCAGCGGCGCTGGTGGCGGCACGGGGCCCTCCACGGCGGTCGAGACCCAACGTCAACCGCCGTAGCCGAAGGCGGCGCAGTTCTCCGTCTCGAAAGGGCCGTGGCCGGCCATGGTGTGCATCATGCCGCTCCGGGACATTCCTCTGAGCACGATGGGTCCAGACCAGCGAGGCTGAGCAGCGTCGTCTGCGCTCTCCAGGCTCACGACCACGAGGAACTTGTTCCACCGCACGCTTCCCACCACGGAGAGCTGCTCGTCCAGTGGTCCGAGCCGGTCGATCTCGTTGAGCTGGGGGGTCGTCAGCCAGGCCACCAACGTCCCGGACGCGGGGCGCTCCATCCGCTCCACAGCGATGGCTATGTCGTAGGCGTAGCTGCCGTCCTCCGCCACGGAGACTGCGAAGGGAGACGACGCGAACGTGACCTCTGCGCTCCCCGTTGCTCTCGCTGTCCCCAGGATGTTCTTAGTCGTGAACAGCTCGATCGCGTAGTACTCGGGCGGCTCGGGGTCGCACCCCAGGTCGCTCAGCGGAGCCGCCTCGGCGCCTGTGGCCGCCGACAGGGCCATCAGACAAAGCGCCACAAGAAACGAACGCTGCTGCTTCATCGGCGGTCTCCGAACGAGTTCCCCCTCGAGAACCCACTCCGATCATCAACTCCATCTTCGCTGACCGGGCGCGCTCGGATGAGGTCCCACTTCTGGGCCGAGGATATATCCGGAACGCCCCAATCCTCGCCGCGCCAGCCGTTGAAGCCTTCCATTCTGAAGCTCCAGAAGCCGGTAGTCATGTCGCTCACCACGATGAGGCCATCCGCGTTACGCACGTCCACACCGAAGGTACCGTTGAACACGGCAGGGCGGTCCCGGTTCGGTGGCCCGACGTACGTGTCGTAATACCCGATCGTCACAGGGTCTGCCGGGTCCATCATGCTCACGATCTGGAGGCCGTCCAAATACCCGGAGACGAAGAGGAACGGCCACCGAACCTCATGGTTGTGGACGAGATTGCGCCAGTCCGCCGTCCACGCCGAGATCGGCTCCCGGATGTTCGTCACCTCGCCGTCGAGCGCGGGCTGCAGGTCGAAGATGCGAAGTGGCGCGTACTGATACTCGGTCTCGGCGATGACGTAGCGGCCGTCAGGACTCGGCGTGAACGTGTGTCCGCCGGTGACGCCGCGGATCCCGGTGAGCGTGACCAGAAGCTCGGGGTCTTGCAGGTCGGTGACGTCGTAGACGTAGTACCCGCCGGTGCCGCCTCCGTAAAAGCGGTCCTGGCCGCTGTCGGGATGATATCCCAGGTAGAAGTCGTGGTACCCGCGCCCCTGTGCCTGCGGATTCGGAACCATGGCGACTCGAGCGTTCTCCACGTCGCCCCTCACCACCCTCCCCAGGTCGTAGACCAGGGCTCCCGGCGCGCTCGCCGTGGTGAACAGGTATACACCGCCGTTGGAGTGCTTGTAGACGAAAATGTTGTGGAAGCCACCGAGCATGTCTGGCTCGCGGATGCGCGCCACCTCACGGACGGTGGACGGGTCGGGAAGCCCGGTCACGTCCAGAACGACCGCGCCCAGGTCCGCATCCGGGCCACCCCCACCACCGAACTGGAGCGACTGGACGACGTAATACCGATCGTCGACTTTGAAGTGCTTCACGTCCATGCCGCCCGTGCCCTGGTGGAGATCCTGCTCCTCGATCCTCCATCGGTACAGGACCTCCGGCTTCTCCGGATCCTCGATACCTATGATGTCGAGGCCCTTTCCGCCCTCGGTGCCGTAGACCATGCGTGCGACGTAGGCGTAAGGCCGGTCGAGCTCTTGCTCCACATCGATGTCGGCGACCGACAGTCGCGGGCCGAGCGGGAGGTGCCCGATCACCTCTACGTTGTCGCTTCCACGCTTGAGTGGCGTCCACTCCTGGGCGAGAGCCGGTCGCACGGGGACCGCGACTGCTGCCAAAACGGTCAGCAGGGTTACGCGCTTGATGCACATGCTGGCCTCTTCTGGGACGGAGTTTTCGACCTCGTAAACTGACGGCGGCGGGGGCGCACCGGCAAGTCAGCTCGGCCGTACCGGCTTTAAAGGACCGCTCGCCGGATCGAGGCGATTTCGGCCGGTCCGATTCGGCAGCAGCCGCCCACCATCGAGGCCCCCGCGTCGACCCACTCGCGAGCCGCCGCGCCGAGATCGAGCTGCCCATCTCCATCGACCCATTGCTTTTGGGCCTGGTCGTAGCGCTGTCCAGAGTTGCGGTACACGAGGATCGGTTTGTCCGTGCCGCGCCCGACCTCCTGGACGAGCTCGCGCGCGATTCTCGGAGAAACGCAGTTCGCGCCCACTGCAGCGACTCTCTCGTGGTCGGCGCACGCCCGCACCGCAGCCGCAAGGGAGCTGCCATCTGCGAGGGATCCGGGTTCCTGGCAACAGAAGCTCAGCCAGGCCCAGACGCCCGGAGTCTCGCCGAGCAGTCGCAGCAGGATGTTGGTTTCCGGGCCGGAGGGGATCGTTTCGCACGCCAGTAGGTCGGCGCCGGATGAGGCGAGCAAGTGCCACCGGTCGCGGTGGAACTCGTACAGTTGCTCCTCGCTCGCCGCGCAACGACCGGTGTACTCCGAGCCGTCGGCGAGGTAGGCGCCGTACGGCCCCACGCTCGCCGCGACCAGCGGACGCAGCCGCCCTCTGCGGTGCGAAGGGACGGCCCAGAAGTCGTCGCGCACCTGGAGGGCGAGCTGGACGGCCCGCCCGAAGAACTGCCTTGCCCGGTCGCTGGTCAGACCCCTGCGCTGAAGCCCCGCCTGCGTAGCTTGATACGTGACGGAGGCGATACAGTCGGCGCCGGCCTCAAGGAACGCCCGATGAGCTTCACCGACCGCTCCGGGATCGGCCAGAAAAACTCTCGCCGACCAGAGGGGATCGTTCAGGTCCTGGCCCATGCTCTCGAGCGTCGTGGCGAGGCCGCCGTCCAGGATCGCCACACGCTGCTCATGCAGAAACGGCGTGAACGGGTTCTTCTCTGGGAGGAGGGGTCTCAGAAGCCCGTTTGGGTGGGGCTCATCCCGCCCCGACATCCTCCAGAGCTTCCTCGGCCGCCGGCTCTTCTTCGCGCAGCGGCTCGGGCTCGACTTTCCAGAACCACTGAGAGACCTCGTCCCACCGGCTGAGAAGGTCGCACGCCCTGACGCTCCCGGTCACCTCACCGTGTTTCACCACGAGGTCGCGCAAAGATTCCAGCTCTCTCTCGGTCGGCCTCAAACAATCCACGGTGCCGGGATTCACATGGCTCGGAAAGCTGTCGGCAGGATCGAAGACGTACGCCCTCCCTCCTGTCATGCCAGCGCCGAAGTTGAAGCCACACGACCCGAGCACGACGACGGTTCCACCTGTCATGTACTCGCACCCGTGGTCTCCGACGCCTTCTACGACCGCCCACGCCCCGGAATTGCGCACCGCGAAGCGCTCGCCCGCCATTCCACCGGCGAACAGACGCCCACCCGTCGCGCCGTAGAGCGCGACGTTGCCCAGGATGACGTTCCGGTGGGGCTCGGCGGCGGCGGCACCCGTCGGGCGGAGGATGAGCTCCGCACCGCAGAGCCCCTTCCCAACGTAGTCGTTGGCCTCCCCGGTCAGCGTGAGGCGCATCCCCGGTCCGCAGAAGGCGCCGAAGGACTGTCCGGCGGCCCCTTCGAAGTGGAGATCCACGACCTTGGAATTCCCATTGCGCCGACTCGAGCGCAACGCGAGCACGCCCGAAATGCGAGCCCCCACCGTCCGATCGGCGTTGCTGATCCGTCGTTCGGCCGTGAAGGGCTCATCGCGCTCGAGGAAGGGCATGGCCTCGGCCAAGAGCTCCTCGTCCAGCGGTAGCTCCGAATCGGGGCGCCGATTGGGCCGCGTGCAACGCGGGTCGTCGCCCGTCTCTGCCACGAGGAGTTTCGAGAGGTCCACGCCGCCGGAGAAGCGCACTTGCCTGAGAAGGTCCACACGACCTACGGCCTCGCTCACGGACCTGAGACCCAACTCAGCGAGACTCTCGCGAAGGTCCTGCGCCAAGCGTCGGAAGTACGTCTCGACCTGCTCCGGGCTCCCGCGGAACTTGGCGCGCAGCTCCGGCCGCTGCGTGGCGATCCCTGTCGGGCACGTGTTCAGGTGGCACTGCCGCGCCATGTCGCATCCCATAGACACTAGAGGAGCGGTGCCGAATCCGAACTCGTCCGCGCCCAGTAGCGCGGCGAACAAGAGGTCCGACGCGGTCATGAGCCCGCCGTCGACCCGGACCCGCACGCGGCTCCGAAGCCCGTTGCGCACCAGCGTCTGCTGGGTCTCGGCCAACCCGAGCTCCCACGGTGTTCCCGCGTGTTTGATGCTGCTCAGAGGTGACGCGCCTGTGCCGCCTGCGTGCCCGGAGATTCCCACATAGTCGGCGTATCCCTTCGCGACACCGGCAGCGACCGTTCCCACCCCCGCTTCCGCCACCAGCTTCACGCCCACTGCCGCGGCGGGATTACAGCGCTTGAGATCGTAGATGAGCTGCGCGAGGTCTTCGATGCTGTAGATGTCGTGGTGCGGCGGCGGACTGATGAGGGGACGCCCGGGTTGTGCGTGACGAAGCCGGGCGATGAGATCGGTCACCTTGTGGCCCGGAAGCTGGCCACCCTCACCCGGCTTAGATCCCTGAGAGATCTTGATCTCGATCTCCTCCGCCCGAGCCAGGTACTCGGCGGTCACGCCGAACCGGCCCGACGCCACCTGCTTGACCTTGGAGTCGCGGCGCTCGCCGTTGGGCGAAGGGGCGTAGCGCGTCGGATCCTCGCCACCTTCACCCGTGTTGGACCGGGCGCCTAACCGGTTCATCGCAATCGTGAGCGTGTCGTGGGCCTCCGGGCTCAACGCCCCCAGCGACATCCCGCTCACCACGAAGCGTCGCACGATCGAAACGACCGGTTCCACCTCTTCCAGCGGGACGGGCGATCCCGCAGGCACGGCCTCGAGCAAGTCGCGCAGGTGCCTGGGAGCCTCGTCGTCGGCGTGTCGGCGGAGGCTGTCCCATGACTCGTCCGGAGATCCGGGAGGCGCCCGACGCGCGCTGCCCACCGCGCCCTGCAGGGCTCGCACCGTGCTGGGCTGCCAGAGGTGCCATTCGGCCTCGGCTCCGCGACGGTAGCGGACCAGACCGTAGTCTGGCAGCTTCGACGAGCCATCCGCGCCCCCGGCCGCCTCGTACCGCCTGAGAGCGAGCCGGTCGAGATCCCGCCAGCCAAGGCCGGAGATGGGACTGGGGGTGCCAGCGAAGCATCGATCGACAACTTCGTCGGCAAGCCCGATGACCTCGAAGATCTGCCCTCCCTTGTAGCTCGATAGAGTCGCGATCCCCATCTTCGCGAGCACCTTGCGCAGGCTCCCCTCCAGCGACCGCTTGAGCTTCACCTCTCCGTCGCGACCGTGCTCGGCGCGCGCGCTGCGGAACGCCAGCCAAGGGCATACCGCTCCAGCGCCGTAACCCACGAGCACCGCCACGTGATGAACGTCGAGGCAGTCGCCCGCCTCCACGATCAGGTCTGTCCGGCCGCGCAGCCCGGTCCGGAGGAGATGGTGATGCACGGTGCCGACGACGAGCGCCATGGGGACGGGCGCGGCGAGCGGCCCGGCGGAGCGATCGGTGAGGACGAGCAAGTCCGCTCCCTCCCGCGCGCGCGCCTCCGCGGTGCGGCAGATCTCGTCGAGAGCCTCGGAGAGAGAACCCGTCGCCGGATCGAAGAGGCAGTCGACGGAAGCGACCGCAAGGTCGGACTGGCCTCGGATTCTCGCCATCCTGCGTGGCGTCAGCACCGGGGATTCGAGCTCCAACAGCTGCCCCTGGGGCCCCTCCTCCAAGAGCGCCGGTCTCGGCCCGATCCAGCTCTTCAGCGACATCACGCTCGTCTCGCGCAGGGAGTCGAGGGCCGGATTGGTGACCTGCGCGAACCGCTGGCGGAGAAACGTATAGAAGGGCCTCATGCTGCGTGCCAACGGCGTGACCGGGACGTCGTCGCCCATCGACCAGGTGGGCTCCTTACCGTTCTCGGCCATGGGGCCGAGGACGTACTTCAGATCTTCCGCCGTCAACCCGAAGACGCGATGCTGCGCCATGAGCTCGTCGACGTTCGCGGGTGGAACGTCGAGCTCGGGTATCGCTCCGAGGTCCAACGCGCGAGCTCCCGACCACTCGCCGTACGGCCGCGCCGAAGCCGCGGTCTCGCGTATCTCGCGATCACGAAGGATCCTTCCCGCCTCGAGATCCACGAGAAGCATCTGACCGGGACCCAACCTCCCCTTCTCGACGAGATCGTCCTCGTCCAAGTCGAACAGCCCCACCTCGGATCCCGCGACGACCAGACCGTCCCGGCGGATCTTGAAGCGGCAGGGGCGCAGCCCGTTGCGGTCCAGGGCGGCGCCGACAAAGCGCCCATCCGTGAACGCGATCGCGGCCGGACCGTCCCAGGGCTCCATGACCGGGGCGTGGTAGCGGTGGAATGCGACGATCTCCGGCGGCAACCGATGAGCCGCCTTCTCCCAGGCTGGAACCAGCATCATGCAGATCGCATGGCCCAAGCTACGGCCGTTTCTGATCAGCAGCTCGAGGGCCTCATCCAGGTTCGCCGAGTCCGGCAGACCATCGGTCAACACCGGGCAGAGGTCGGGCGGCAGCTCCGCTTCGCGGGCGCGCATTCCGGCTTGGTTCGCCCAGAGCGTGTTGATCTCCCCGTTATGGCCGAGCAGCCTGAACGGCTGCGCGCCGTGCCACACCGGCAGCGTATTGGTCGAGTACCGCTGGTGGAACACCGCGGCCTCGGTTTCGAAGTCCGGGTCGAGCAGGTCGGGATAGAAGTCCGAGAGGTGCTCGCCGGTGCAAAGACCCTTGTAGACGACGGTCTGGGCCGAAAGCGAGCAGACGTACGCGCCAGTACCCTCGCGCTCGAAGCGCTTGCGGACCGCCAGAAGTAGGCTCTCCAACTCAGCGTCGCCGGTTCCGCGGGGTGCGCCGACGACGACCTGTCGGATGTCCGGCAAACCGTCCCTCCCACCCTCGCCCAGGACGTCCACGTCGATGGGGACGCTTCGCCAACCCAACACCCGAAGGCCCTGCGACTCGGTCGCAGAGGCGAAGTTTGCCTGGGCGAACCCGGGGTCGGTCGGCAAGAACACCATCCCCAGAGCGAGGCGCTCGCCGGACTCCGCCGACCAGCCGAGGCGCCCGGCCTCACGCTCGAGAATCCGACGAGGCAGCTGGGTCAGCAGGCCCGCGCCGTCGCTCGTGCGACCGTCCGCTGCGACCGCTCCCCGATGCCCGAGGCGGCTCAGGGCAGTCAGTGCGAGATCCAGCACCTCCCGGCCGCCACCCGTGCCGGGTAGCGCCACGAACCCCACGCCGCAGGCGTCGTGCTCGAATCGCGGATCATAAAGCGAGCCGCTCACACGAACCGCGTCGGTTCGCGCCTGGAGTACCGATCCTTCCATGTATCAACTGCCTCCTGCGACGAACAGCCGCCCCGGCACGAAAGCCGGACCAGCGGCGCATGGCAACGCTCCATTTCGATTGAATCCAGCCAGGGCTGGCCAGGTCACCGTCTCCGGTAACCTAAGGGAGCCGCCCTCGTACCGGATGGCACACGGACGGCCCGAAACGATCGTGTCGCAACACTGCCTACGATCTCCGCTCCGGTCCTCTTGCCGCGCGCCTGGATCCCGCGCTTCGGGCCACGGAGCATGCCAGCGTTCTGCCGACCCAAACCCGATCCTTCACGGCCGACCGAGTGGCGGGGTGCGCGAGAAGCGCGACGCGGTCGACGGAGGGCGGCGATCGTCGCACGGGCTCCGTGGTACGGCAGAGGCCGGCTCGGCCGGCTCCGCGAGAAAATGTTGTGTCCCGGGCACGTTCTGTCAAACGGTCAGCCGTCGCAGCTCGTCCAGAGAGCCTCCCTCACCTGGCGGTTGCGGGCCACGGTGCGCCTTGGTCGGCGGCGACGGGGCCGATCCCCATGTACACGAACCTCTGCACCCGTTTCCCCTCGTAGGTCTCGGTCGTGTAAAGGTTGCCTTGCGAATCGGTCGCGATCGAGTGCACGGCGAAGAAGAGGCCGGGCTGGCGCCCGCCGTCACCGAAGGTGGTGAGAACTTCCAGGGACGAGCGCTCCATGACATAGATCCTCATGTTCTTGCCGTCGGCCACGTACATGTAGCGCTGCTGAGGGTCGTGTGAGAACGCGATGTCCCAGGTCGACCCGTCCCCTCGCGTCATCGGCGCTATGATCTTTTCGCCCACGAAGGCGCCGTCGGACCTGAACACCTGGATACGGTCGTTGGGGCGGTCACAAACGTAGACCAACCCGTCCAGCGAGGGCTCGGCGCAGTGCACCGGCGGTCGGAACTGTCGTGCTGGCGGCGCCGAGGGGTCGTAGGGTCCCAGGCTCTCGTTGCTGGGCTCAGCCCCGTAGGCCCCCCAGTAACGCTTGAGCTCGCCCGTGGCGACATCGATCACCGCGACGCGCTTGTTGCGGTACCCATCGGCCACGTAGGCCTCGCTGCCGTCGGGGCTGAAGGAGATCTTGGCCGGTCTGCCGAAATGCTCGCGGCTGTGAGTGTCCTCGTCCTGCCCGGGAATCCCGTACTGGGCCAGGAACTCGCCGTCACGGCTGAACTTGAGTATATGCCCGTCACCACTCCCGTTCCCACCGATCCAGACGTTGTCTCGAGGTCCGATCGTCAGCCCGTGGTTCGAGGTAGGCCACGTGTAGCCCTCGCCGGGCCCGCCCCACGCACGCAGCAGGTCACCCTCCGGCGAGAACTCCAGTATGTAAGGCGCAGGCAGGCAGCATTCCCCCGTCGGTGGATCGGTGCTGGCACCGATCTCGGTCGACTCGTTCAACGGCGCGCGACGGTGGATGATGAAGACGTGGTCTCGCGAGTCGATCCCGAGGCCGACGACCGAGCCGAGCACCCAATGGTTCGGGAGGGGCTTGGGCCAGAACGGATCCACTTCGAAGATCGGCGCTTCGACGGCGTTCCGCGCGAACGCCCCCTGGCCGACGACGCGCGACCCGATCCCGAGACCCACGACCAGCGCTACGAGGACGGCGCCCGCGACAAGGCTGCGTTTCGGCTTCATCCGACTCGTCGGTTGCACGGCACGGTCGAGACGATCACGGGAGTCCCCTCAGCTGCATGACGAACCCCGCCCCGAGCCTCAGGGGGACCCGCGGCTTGTCAGCGATCGCACGGACCCGGTAGGCTAAGCGCCGCTAGCGGATACGGCAATCGCCCGAAGAGGCCACCAGTCACGAGTGGGTGGCGGCAGCCCGTCGACGGCGCCGCGATGCGGCGGCCCCCACCGCGCGCCACCGGATGCGACCATGCGCGACGCAACAACTCGAATGAACAAGCCCCGGGGAACTCTACTTCACACCACCGCTGCGGTCGCCCTGGGACTCGTCCTCGCGACCCCGGCTGCGCCCCTGGCGCACGAGATCCCCTCCGACGTGACGCTGCAGGTCTTCGTCAAGCCGGAAGGCGACGTGCTTCGCCTGCTCCTGCGCGTGCCCCTGGAGGCGATGCGGGACGTCGAGTTTCCCACGACCGGGCCAGGGTATCTCGACCTCGCAAACGCTGGGCGATCCCTGGGCGACGCGGCGAGTCTTTGGATCGCCGGCTTCGTCGATATCCACGAGAACGGAGCGCCGCTCGGGGCCGGGCGACTCGTAGCGGCGAGAGCCTCGTTGCCCTCCAACCGGTCGTTCGCGACGTACGACGAGGCCCTGAGCCACGTCCTGGGTCCCGCTCTCCCGACCGATGCTCGGATTCCTTGGCAGCAGGCCATGCTGGACGTTCTGTTGGAGTACACGATCCAGTCGGACGAATCGGAGTTCGCGATCGACCCGCGTTGGGCCCGCCTGGGCCTCAGGACCGTGACCGCGCTCCGATTTCTTCCTCGCGACCGCGTCGAGCGTGCGTTCCGGTACTCGGGTGATCCGGGGCTCGTGCGACTCGATCCGCGCTGGCATCAGGCCGCGTTCCGCTTCATCGAGCTGGGGTTCCTACACATCCTGGACGGGATCGACCACCTGCTGTTTCTCCTCTGCCTGGTCGTCCCCGTTCGCCGCGTGCGGCCCCTGATCCCCATCGTCACCTCCTTCACGGTCGCCCACTCCATCACGCTGATCGCGTCCGCCACCGGGCTTACGCCCGACACCCTCTGGTTCCCCCCGTTGATCGAGACTCTGATCGCCTTTTCCGTCCTATACATGGCACTGGAAAACATCGTGGGCGCCGGGCTGGAGCGTCGCTGGATCATCGCCTTCGGATTCGGACTCGTCCACGGCTTCGGGTTCTCCTTCGCCCTGGCGGAGACCTTCCAGTTCGCGGGGGCGCATCTGCTCACTTCGCTGCTGTCGTTCAACGTCGGCGTGGAGCTCGGGCAGCTTCTGGTGTTGGTACTCGTGATCCCGTCGCTCGAGTTGGTCTTTCGCCATGCCGTCGCTGAGCGCGTGGGCGTCATCGTCGTCTCGGCCCTGCTGGCGCACACCGGATGGCATTGGATGACCGACCGCGGAGCGGAGCTCGTCCTCTATCGGTTCACCTGGCCGGCGCTCGATCTCCAGCTGCTCGCGACGGCCATGCGCTGGTTGATGCTGGTGCTGATCGTCGGGGGCGTGGCTTGGATCCTGCGAGGAGCCTTCGCGAGGTTCGCGAGGCTGCCGGCCACCGAGCCCGAGGGGGTAGCGGGTCGCGGAGCCCCCACTTACCCGTAGTGCGGTGACCTTTCAGTCCTGTGCAGAAGCGTAGGGTCTCAGCGGCGCTCGGAAGCCACGGGACATCTGAATCACCCATTGGTTGGACGCCTATGCGATGGAGGTCCTCGATGCCGAACCCCCCTCGACGGAGCGGCGCCTTGGTGGTCGCGGTCGCGATGACCGCAGTCGCGCCCGCCGGCTCCATGTCACAGATGACGGCCCCGAACCCGTACACGCCGGTCGAAGGCATGTGGGGCGAGCTGCGCGGCGGCCGGACGTGGGGCTCTACGAGCGCAGTGCATCCGTCCCCGGACGGGCGCACGATCTGGGTCGCGGAGCGGTGCGGTGAGAACAGCTGCGCCGGAAAGGACGACGTGGACCCTGTTCTCCGGTTCGACCTCGACGGCAATCTGCTCACGAGCTTCGGCGCGGGTCTGATCGTGATGCCGCACGGGATCGAGGTGGACGCCGAGGGCAACGTTTGGGTCACCGACACCGGCACCGAGGACGGTAAGGGGCACCAGGTCCACAAGTTCTCTCCGTCGGGCGACGTGCTCATGACTCTGGGTACGCCAGGCGGCGTGGGGGACGGCCCGGACAGCTTCAACGGGCCCTCCGACGTGCTGGTGGCGCCTAACGGGGACGTCTTCGTCGCGGTCGGGCACCTGGGCCGGGGAGAGGACAACCGCGTGGTGAAGTTCTCGCGCGATGGGCAGTTCCTGGCGCAGTTCGGTAGGACGGGCACCGGAAACGACGAGTTCCACGACCCCCATGCGTTGGCCATGGATTCGCAGGGCCGGTTGTTCGTAGGCGACCGTTACAACAACCGCGTGCAGATCTTCGACCAGGACCTAAGCCACCTCGCGACGTGGACGCAGTTCGGCCGTCCCAGCGGACTCTACATCGACGATGACGACGTGCTGTACGCCGCCGACTCGGAGTCGAACAAGGGGCGAAACCCGGGCTGGAGGCGCGGCGTGTACATCGGGAGCGCCCGGGACGGCTGGGTCACGGCGTTCATCCCCGATCCCGAACCGGACCCCGACAACTCCGGAACGAGCGGCGGCGAAGGCGTGGCGGTCGACGCGATGGGAAACGTCTACACGGCGGAGGTGGGTCCGCGCATGCTCAGGAAGCACGTGCTGCGGTGACGATTCCGGCTCCCGAGGGCGAGACGCACGTTGCGGCCCGGCTGTTCGTCGGGCGCCCCGCTCGTCGGACGCAACCTGCAAACAGCTCCTGGGCAACGTGGCTCCCGAACCGCCGGCGCGCCGCCGACCCTGCCGCGTCGGGGTGACTAGACCGGCGCCCCGAGGTCACGGTGCTCCACCCGGAGCGACACGCGCTCCGTTGGGAAGCCGGTAAAGCGCCTCGACCGAGGCGATGTCGCGCGGGGAGACCCGGCCGAGCTCTCCGCCTCCCCCGTAAAGCACGTCGGCCTCCCGATCGCTGTGGTGGAAGAGCCCGAGCGCGTGGCCCATCTCGTGGGCCACAACGTGCTCCACGAGCTCGGAGGAAGCCGGCACATCGGTCCCGGAGACGTCCGCCTGGTAGGTCACCGCGCTGATGCTCCTGACTCGGTACCGGGGCTCACCTCCGCGCTCCTCCCACTGGGCGTACGTGAGCCCCGCGGCCGCGCCACCGCCGGCGACGGCGCCGGGCGAGAACGAGCGGAACGGCACCCAGTGGACGCGGACGTCCCACTCCCAGAGCGGGATCGGCCCGGTGTCGAGAACAATCGGGAAGGGGTGCCCGTCCCACTGCAGAATCCCCCGCGCCGCCGCGTCCTGTAGCCGCCGCGCTTCCGATCGGGACGATAGGTCGGGCCTCGGGATGCGAACGCGGAGAAGCCCCTTCTCGAGCGGCCATCGCCGCACCTGGAAGTTCGTACCCTGAAGACAGAGGTAGCCGGCGCGGGCACACGCCTCGGCGGCGGGCATGGTTCGGCCGAGGCCGTTGGCGAGTTCGGGGTCGGGACACGCGACGCGGTCCTCCACGCCACAGGTTGGCCGGGACCTCACGAAAAGCGCTCCGCCTACGAGAAGGGCGAAGAGGGCGAGGCGCCGCGGACGAACGGTCACGCGTTTTCCGTTCGGCCGAGGGGCCGCGGCCGGGTCACGAACCTCTCCGGCCGCGGGTCCGAGCCACCATCAGCCGAAGGTCGCCCAGCACTCGATCTCGACCTTGGCGCCCAAAGCGAGCCCATCGGCCCCTATGGCGCTCCGGGCGGGTTTGTGGGTCGGGAAGAACTCGATGTAGACCTCATTCATCGCCGACCATTCGGCCATGTCGTCGATCATCACGGTACACTTGACGACCCTGTCCAGCGATGATCCGTAGCGCTCGAGGACGGCCTGGATGTTCTGCATCGACTGCCGGGTCTCCGGCTGGATGCCGCCGGGCGCGAGGTCGAGCGTGCCAGGCACGTTCCCGACCTGACCCGAGAGGTAGAGCATGTCGCCGACCCGTACGGCCTCGCTGAACGGCAGGTTCAACGCGCGCTGCTCCTCGGTGGTCAGATAGGAGACCCGGGGCTCTGCAGCGGCAGCGGCCTGCGGGGGCTGGGAGTCTCCCGACCGGGGAGGGCCACAGGCCGCGAACATGAGCCCGACAATGAGCGCCACGGCCGCGGGAGCACGCGGCGGTCCATCCTCGGTGAGTGCGACGGACACGGGAGCACCTCGACGTCATACGCGCTGGGAGCGGAGTCCGGACCAGCCCAAGTCTACGACGGCTGCGGTTCGGCAGCCATCGGGCATGGCCGCGCCCAACCGTGCCGCTCGGGTCGCGATAGGAAGCCGATGCGCCCGATTGTGAGGTCCGGCCCCGCCACGGGCCCGAGGCTCCTCAGCTTCCTCGCCGCGTTGCTGTCGCTCGTCCTGATGGCCGAGAGCATGGCCGCCCAAAGCTCCGCCCCCGAGCAGAGCGAGCCGTCGCTCGGAGATCGCCCACGACCGACGATGCAGGCCGGCGCTCCGATCGGCGAGATCCGCATCGACGGTCGGCTGGACGAGCCGAGCTGGCTCACGGTCCCTCCCGCCACCGACTTCTTGCAGAGCGAACCGGATGAGGGAGCGCCGTCGGTGCTCAGGACAGAGGTCCGGATCCTGATCGATGACGACGCGATCTACGTGGGCGCTCGTCTGTTCGATCCGGAGCCGGAGCACATCGGCCGACAGCTCGTGCGGAGAGACGACCGCGGGCGGTTCTTCGACTGGTTCTCCGTGAGCATCGACGCCAACCACGACCGGCGCTCCGCATACGGGTTCCAGACCAACGCGAGCGGCGTGCAGGCCGACCGCTACATCACCGACGACTTCGTCGAAGACATGACCTGGGACGGCGTCTGGGAGTCGGCCACCGAGATCGACTCGCTCGGCTGGGTGGCGGAGTTCCGGGTCCCTCTCAACCAGATCCGCTACACCGCTACCGACGGGCCCCAGACCTGGGGTGTGAACTTCTCACGCCGGCAGGTGAGGACGCCCGAGATTAGCCACTTCTCGTTGTTCGTGCGCACCCGGCAGCAGGAAGAAGGGAACGTGAGCCGGTTCGCAACACTGAAAAACGTGATCGTGCCCTCCTCGATCCGGCGCCTAGAGGCGCGCCCCTACGTGCTTTCGAGCCTGCACAGCGGGCCCGTCGAGGATGGCGATCCCTTTTTCGACGGGACCGCCGCGGGGGCGCGAATCGGGTCGGACTTCAGACTTGGACTCGGCACTGCCTTTACGCTCGACGCGACCGTCAACCCGGACTTCGGGCAAGTGGAGGCCGACCCGGCAGAGATCAACCTGACCGCGTTCGAGACCTTCTTCGAGGAACGCCGGCCATTTTTCGTCGAGGACGCCCAGATCTTCGATTACCGGCTCTCCGGCAGGCAGAACCAGCTCTTCTACAGCCGGCGGATCGGACGGCCGCCCCACGCGGACGCGCCCGACGGTGCGGAGTTCGCGAAGATCCCGGACGCGGCCACCATCCTCGCTGCGGCCAAGCTGACCGGGCGCTCTTCGGGCGGGCTCTCGATGGGGTTCCTGGGGGCGGTCACGCAGGCCGAGAGCGGCGAGGCCCTCCTGGACGGAGACCTCGGCGACTTTCCCGCAGAGCCCCGTACCGAGTACGGAGCCGCGCGCGTGCGCCAGGACCTGAACGATGGCGCGTCTCAGGTCGGCGCGATCTTCACCGCAGTGCACCGCGACCTGCCGGAGACGGGCGCGTTCGACTCTCTGCTCGATCAGGCGTACACGGCGGGCGTCCACTTCGACCACCAGTGGAACGAGCGTGCATGGCGCCTCAACGGCTTCCTGGCGGGGAGCCACGTGCGCGGCAGCGCTGAGGCGCTCACCAGAGTGCAGACGGCGAGCAACCACTACTCTCAGCGCCCCGACGCGACCCGTGCGCACGTCGACTCGACCGCCACCTCACTCACCGGCGCCGAGTGGCGGCTCCAGCTCGATCGGCAGAACACCGAGCACTGGACCGGATCGGTGTGGCTCGCAGAGGTCACCAACGGCTTCGAGATCAACGACCTCGGGTTCAGTGGAGAGCGCGAAAGGCTCGACGGTGGAGTTCGCTTCGGGTACCGCGAGATCCGGCCCGGGAAGATCTTCCGAGACTACAGTCTCGAGCTCAGAACGATCGTCAATTTCAGCCACGAAGCGCTCGATGAAGCCCTCTCATGGACGTCGTGGAGGCAGGCCTACACGGGCGGGAGATTCAATCTCACGGCCCGGGGCACGTTCCTGTCCTTCCACGCCGCTAATCTCGAAGTCTCTTGGCTTCCGGATTTGTACAGCCGCTCTGCCACCCGTGGCGGGCCCACGATGATCGAGCCAGGGCACGTCGGCGTGGCCCTGGGCTTCAACTCGGACCGACGCCGCTCGATCTCCGGAAACCTCGACGTCGACTATACGCGCCGCTCCCGCGGTGGCGGCCACGACTTCTCGGTCGGCGGAAGCCTGAACCTGCGGCCCTCCACCCAGCTCCTGCTGGACCTGCGGCCAAGCTTCACCGTCCAGTCCGAAGGCACCCAGTACGTGACGGCCACTTCGACGCTCCGGTACGAGCCCACCTACGGCCGGCGCTACTTCTTCGGGGAGCTCGAGAGGACGACGATCTCGCTCCAGGCTCGCGTCAGCTACGTGTTTTCGCCGAACCTCACGTTCCAGTTGTTCACACAGCCCCTCCTCTCGTCGGGGGACTACGTCCGCTACAAGCAGCTCGCCGAGCCCGGCACCTACGGATTTCGCCATTTCCGCGCTGGGCAGGCCGTCCAGGTAGGCGGCTCAACGCTGTGTGAAGGTGGCGACATCTGTGAGGGGCCGGACGGCACGCAACACCTGGACCTCGATGGCGACGGAGGGACCGACTACAGCTTCCGCGACCGGGATTTCAACGTGCGCTCGCTGATCGGAAACGCCGTGCTGCGGTGGGAGTATCTGCCCGGATCCACGATCTTCTTGGTCTGGCAGCGCCAGCAGCAGCGCGACGCGAGCCTAGGGGACTTCGATTTCGGGCGCGACTTGGACGCGATGTTCGGCGCGCCGGCCGACAACCGCTTCATCGTCAAGCTGAACTACTGGCTCGGGCTCTAGAGGGCCACCTCACTCCACCTCGAAGCGGATCCCCTGCGCGAGCGGCAGCTCAGTGCTCCAGTTCACGGTGTTGGTCTGCCGGCGCATGTAGGCTTTCCAGGCGTCCGATCCCGACTCGCGCCCACCGCCGGTCTCCTTCTCGCCGCCGAACGCTCCCCCGATCTCGGCCCCGCTCGTTCCGATGTTCACGTTGGCGATGCCGCAGTCGCTGCCGCGATGGGAGAGGAAGTACTCGGCCTCCCGCAGATGCTCGGTGAAGATTGCCGACGAAAGCCCCTGGGGAACGTCGTTGTGTAGCCGCACGGCCTCCTCGATGTCTGAAACGGACTCCCGCAAGGTTGCCGTCTGGTCGCCATATCCGATGACATACAGGATGGGAGCAAAGGTCTCTTCCTGGACGATCTCGAAGTCGTTACGCGCCGACGCGATACACGGCGTGACGTAGAGCCCGCCCGGATAGTCTTCCCCTTCAAGCCGCTCGCCCCCGTAGAGGACCTCACCACCCTCCGCGCGAACGCGTTCGATCGCGCGCTGCAGATCCTGGACGGTTCGTCGGCTCACAACCGGCCCCATCAGCACGCCCTCGCGCCTTGGGTCGCCTATGGTAATGTCCTGGTAAGCGCGCACGAGGCGACCCACGAGCCCTGCCTTCACCGACTCATGTACGATGATCCGCCGGGTCGTCGTGCAGCGCTGCCCCGCCGTACCGACCGCGCCGAACAGGATCGCGGGCAGCGCCAGGTCGAGGTCGGCGTGCACGGTCACGACGATGGCGTTATTGCCCCCGAGCTCGAGGATCGTGCGACCGAGGCGCTCGCCGACGAGCGCGCCCACGTGGTGCCCGAGCTCACACGAGCCAGTAGCCGAGACCAATGGCACGCGCTGATCGTGCAGCAAGCGCTCACCGATCCTGGGACCCTGGCCGACGACAAGCGCGAAGATCGCGGGGTCCACGTCATTCTCCAGGCACACGGACGCCGCGATCTTCGTCACCGCGATGGCCGTGAGCGGAGTCTTGCTGGCCGGCTTCCACACCGTCGCGTCGCCGCACACGGCCGCGATCGCGGCGTTCCAGCTCCACACCGCTACGGGGAAATTGAAGGCGGTGATGACGCCCACGACGCCCAGGGGGTGCCACTGCTCGAACATCCGGTGGTCGGGGCGTTCAGAATGCATCGAGAGGCCGTAGAGCTGTCGCGAGAGCCCGGTGGCGAAATCACACACGTCGATCATCTCCTGCACTTCTCCCTCGCTCTCGGCCAGGATCTTCCCCATCTCGAGAGTGATGAGGGCTGCCAGCTCACCTTTTCGCTCACGCAGGTGATCGCCGAACTGGCGCACGACCTCTCCACGCTTGGGGGCCGGAATGGCGAGCCAGGAGAGGAAGGCGGCGTGGGCACGGTCGACGATGCGGTCGTACTCGTCTTCGGTGATCTGGGTGACGGACGCGATGGGGCTCCCGTCGATCGGGGAGTCGACCTGCGAAACGACGCCGGAGCCGACCCACTCGCCGGCGAAACCGCCTCGGTTGAGGTCGCCGATGCCCAGGCTGCGCAGCACCTCATTGCTCACGGACCGCTCTTCCCGCGCCGACTGCCTGCGGCCGCCGCTTTCACCAGGGGGTCCTGGTCGTTCGCGTGGGGGACCTGGTCGTTCAACAGTGGGACCCGGGTCGTCGCAACCGCGCGGGAACGCTCGACCGGACGGCCTCGGAGTTCATGGTCTGGCGGCCCCCCGCTCTGGCGCTATTTCGCCGCCCCCCCGTGGATGCGCTGCGTGAGCGCGGGCACGAGCCCCATGGTGCGCGCGTAGATCGCGATCTGGCCGCGATGGTAGTCCTCGTGCGAGGCGGCGTAGAACACATAGGTCACACGCTTCCAGGTCCCTCCGTCGAAGCGCTTGATGTCGGTCATCATGTGGTCCTCGCCCGCGGCCAGCAGCGTCTCCACGGCGGCATCGTGGGTGGTGTGGAGGGCCTCGCGCATCTCGACCGGGGACATTGTGAGCTGCAGATCCGGGGCGTGCGCCCTCACGTGTTCCGGTGGGGATCGACGCGTGAAGTCACCCTGAGGGTGGGCAGCCTCACCGAGTAGCATGAGCGAGGCCTGCAACATGTGATGAATGATCTCCGAAACGCTGCGGGCGTCAGGATGAGGACGGAAATCCCACTTGTCGTCAGGGATGTTCGCCGCCTCCGAGATCGTGCCCTGTCTCGCGAAGCCGAAGGATTCGATGGCCTCGTCGAGCAGGGTTGCAGGGCTGTCGCTCAAGGGATTTCGCTCCCCTGGAGGGTTCTCGTGTCTGCCGCCTATTCAAGCGAGCGGCCCCGGCGTGTCGTGCACGTCATGAGACCCTGGAGGGGGCCCTTCGATCGGTCCGAGGTCCTCGATCCGGACCTGGCAGACCGATCTCAACTTCACCGCCGCTCACGAAGGAGAACCGCAGCTTCGGCTTTTCCTAGTACGCCCGACAGGATTCGAACCTGTGACCTCTGCCTCCGGAGGGCAGCGCTCTATCCAGCTGAGCTACGGGCGCGAATGAAGGCCTGAATCATCGGCTGGCCTCGGGGGGCGGTCAAGACCGGGTGCGGCCCCCACCTGCGGACGCCCCGGTGCGGCCGCACACCCGGGAAAGTTCACGGCGAGCGTAGGCGCCAGACGGAGCGCCCGACCCGGAAGACGCGCACCGCGTGAGACCAGAAACGTCTGCGGCGCCCACCGCGTTGCGGGTGGGCGCCGCAGACGGACGCGCGCCGTAAGCCGAGTTCTGTCCCGTCCCGATCGACCGAGGCCGATGCGCGACGGTGCGGATCATTTCTCTAGGGCCGCCGTCTCCGACGGCCTCGAGCAGCCTACCCGGGACTCAGACGGAGCGGGCCGCTCCTCGTCCCCTATTTGGCCTTGCTCCAAGTGGGGTTTGCCATGCGGCCTCCGTCGCCGGCGGCCCGGTGCGCTCTTACCGCACCCTTTCACCCTTGCCTGTGCCCGAGCCTCGGAAGGCCGGGCCATCGGCGGTCTGCTCTCTGTGGCACTTTCCGTCACGTGAGGAGCGCCTCGCGGCGCGCCTCCCGTGCCCGGGCGTTACCCGGCACCCTGCCCTGTGGAGCTCGGACTTTCCTCCGACGGCGTGGCGCGAGCGACACGAGGCCGTTGCGCTCACCCGCCGGCGATCCACCTGCGCGCGTCCACACGAACATACCCGCTTGGCCTCCGAAGGGTTTCGTGACCGACCGCCAAAACGCGCCTAGCGCCGGCGAGCGGGCGCCGTTAGTCCTGTTTGGGAGCCTTGGGGGCCCCGGGACCAAGCCCCGACACCCTACAGATCGGACGCCATGCGATCCAGACGCCGATCCGCACGTTTCCCGTGGGCGGCGCTGTCGGCGAGCGTAGCGCTCGCGGGCCTCGCTTTCGCCTCATTCACGCCGGGTGCCGCTGCTCAAGAGCCGACCGTCGTCTACGTAGTTCGCCACGCGGAGAAGGCACCCGGTACGGGGGACGTCCCGCTGAGTAGCCTCGGTCTCGACGTCCAGATCTACGATCCGGCTGCACCGGAGAAGCTCGTGGGCCATTTGGCCGGTAGCGGCGGCATCCACGTCGTCGTCGGACACAGCGACACGGTTCCCGAGCTGGTGCGGCTCCTGGGCGCCGAGCCAGGGCCACCGATCGAGGAGGGTGAGTACGACCGCCTCTATCTGGTGGCGATGCCCAGGGGCGGCGGCGACCCCGTCGCTACGATCGTACGTTTCGGGGCCCCCTTCGGCCGCTGAGCTCAACGGCCGGCCGAGTGCGAATCCTCCACCGAATCGCCCATCCGGCGCAGCCAAACGGCACCCACCCCCGCGCTGAGCGAGGCGACGAGTAGCGTCGGCCACCGCAGCAGCAGCGCAGACCCGACCGCGAACATGAGGCCGAACAGCAGTAGGAGCCCAGCGGCGACGCGCCCCAGATCCCGGACGAGGTCCTGGTCGGGCTCGACACCCGTCCGCTCGCGCTGCCGCCGCCATCCGGGGCCACCCGGCCTGACCCGCACGTAGAACTCGTCGAGCTTCTCTTCGCTTTCCGGAGGCGTGAGGAGCATGACCGGCACCCAGACCGCGATACTCGCGAGCGCGGTGACGACGAGTCGGAGCCCGAAATCCGGAATCTGGATCACAGGCACCAGCGAGGTGCCGGCCCCGACCAAAAAGCCCGCTAGCATCGCCGACAGCTCGGCCCAAGCGTTGATGCGCCACCAGTACCAACGCAGGATCAGCACCAGACCGGGCCCGGTCCCGATCGCGATGATGAGCCGAAACACACTCGTGACGCTGTCCGCGAAGAACGCCGCGGCCGCGCCCAGGACGGTTACCAGCAACGACGCCGCGCGCCCGGCAGCGACTAGCTCCCGATCGCCGGCCTGGGGGCGAAGGAAGCGGGCGTACAGGTCGTTGGTCACGTACGACGCGCTCCAGTTGATGAGCGTCGAGACAGTGCTCATGAACGCGGCCACGAGCGAAGCGACGACGAGCCCTAGCACGCCGGCGGGGAGGAAGTCGAGCATGAGCATCGGGTAACCCAGCTCGCGGTCCTCGAGTTCGGGATAGACGACGAGCGCGACCACCGCCACCAGGATCCACGGCCAGGTGCGGATCACGTAGTGGAGCAGGTTGAAGAGCCACGCGGCCTTCTCCGCGTCGCGTTCGGTTTTGGCGGCGGCGAGCCGCTGGACGAACTCCCCTCCACCGTCCGAGCGGCGGAACGCCCACCACTGCAGGAACACATAAGCGAAGAAAGTGCTCGCCGTGATTCCCGCCGCTTCCGACCAGGCGAGCCACCCGCCGGTCCCTCCGACCGTGATCGGCGCGAAGGAAAGGACGTCGAAGTCGGTGAGGGCCTGGGCACTCTCGACCATCGCACCGAGCCCGCCGACGTGCCGTACCCCCGCCCATGCGACGACGACCGCACCGACCATCCCCAGGACGAACTGGAAGAAGTCGGTGACGACCACGCCCCACAGCCCCGCCAGCCCCGCGTAGGCAAGTACGAGGACGCTCACGAGGATGACACTCCACAGCTTGCCTTCGTCGCCGACTTCCAAGCCGAGACTCGCGAACACCCCGAGGGCGTCCACGACCTTCACCATCGCGAGCATGGCCAAGCTGATCGATACGGATCCGATCACGACGGCGAAGAGAAAGCCCTTCGTCGCCCGCAGCGCGGCCGCGGGGCGTCCTCCGTAACGGATCTCGGAGAGCTCGTTGTCGGTGACGATCTCGGCCCGGCGCCAAAGCCGTGCGAACACGTAGATGAGGATGACGTGGGCGACCGCAAAGCTCCACCACTCCCAGTTGCCGGCGATCCCTCGGGTCCCGACCACGCCAGCGACGTAGAGGGGCGTGTCGACGGAAAACGTCGTGGCGGCCATCGAGGTGCCGGCCAGCCACCACGGCAACGTCCGCCCGCCGACGAAGAAGTCGACGAGACTGCCCGACGCGCGTCGGGCGAGGTAGACGCCCAGCACCATCGTGGCCGCCATGTAGGCCACGACCACCGCCCAATCGATGCCGCTCATGGGGCGCCCGCGCTACGACAGCCGCGCCACGGCGCGCGCCGCCGCTTCCTGCATCAGGGGTTCGCCCCCCCAAGCGCAAAGAACCGGTGTTCCGGCGGGGATCTGGTCGACGTGCCGGGGGTGTGAGAAAAGGACCACCAGGGACGGGCGAGAGCGCACCAGCTCCTCGAGCCGTCGGACGGCTCCGTGCGACAGACCGGCCCTGCCCTTCCACCCTCTGACGTCGGCGTACACGGCCACCACCCGCGACCGCGCACCGGCCTCCTCCGCGTCTTCAGCCGAGGCCACGCCCAGCGCGCTGAGCCGATCGATGAACACCGAGCGATCAGGCGGCGGAACGGGCCCGTCCGCGTCGTCTTCGACCGTGACGACCTCGAATGGCATGGGCGGCGACCGCAGCGAGGGGCGCAGCTCTCCCACCGTCCGGAGCGCCACTTCGCGCGCCCAGGTGCGGTCCTCGGCGCGGCCCCACCCGATCCCCTGCCCCGATCCGCGGTGCGGTCCTCTCGGAATGCGTGCGCGCATGCGTCGGAGGCGCCCGAGCGCACTGCGCACCTTCCCCTCGTCGAGGCTCCGACCCAGTTGGCGCTCCATCCCCAAAGCCAAGGCCGTGGAGTCCTCGGGATAGAGTAGGGCGTCGACACCGGCAGCCAGGGCCTCAACTGCAACACTCACCTCTTCCTCACCCGCTGCCCGAGCGCCGGACATGATGAGCGCGTCGCTCACGACGACGCCGCGAAAACCGAGTCGCCCCCTCAAAAGCGCGCCGATCACCTCCGGCGACCTCGTCGCCGGCCTCCCCTGCTGGTCCAGTGCAGGAAAGGCGACATGAGCCGTCATCACGCTCGGGACTCCGGCCGACAGCCCAGCGGCGAAGCTCACGAGGTCGTGGGCGAGGACGTCTACGCCGGCATCGACGACCGGGAGCCCGTCGTGGGAATCCGCGACCGTACGGCCGTGCCCCGGAAAGTGCTTCACGCACGGAAGCGCGCCCCCGGCGATGCATCCCAGCGTCCACGCCGCGACGTGTCGCGCCACCGCCGCCGCTTCGCTACCGAAGGAGCGCGTGGACACGATGGGGTTGCGTGGCTCGACGTCCAGGTCGGCGACCGGCGCCAGGACCCAGTCGACGCCCAGCGCTCGCGCCTCTCGCGCCGTGAGCCTTCCCGCCCGCCAGACGACCTCCAGGTCGTCGAGAGAGGCGAGCGCGGCGGCCGGTGGGAGCGAGGTACACCCTCGGAACTGCTGGCCGGCGCCACGCTCCAGGTCGGACGCCAGGAGGATCGGATCGGTCGAGCGAGCCCGTAGCTCGGCCGACAGCCGGAACACGTCCGCACCGGCTCCGCCGAACAGGATGAAGCCGCCGACTCCTCGTTCAGACGCCTCCGTGGCCGCGGCTAACGCGCCATCGAGGCCGCCGTCGGGCGCGGCGCGCAGCGCAGGGAAGAGAAGGCGAGCCGGATTCGCCAGATGGCCCTGCGCTCGACGGCGACCAGCTCGCTCCCTGGACATGGGGGGCCTCCAAGGCTGTCGCTGAAGGAGAGCGCGCGCGCCGTGACGAAGGCGTGGGACCCGAATCGGTCGGGGCGTCGGGCGAAAGGCATAACCGGCGGGCCGCGCCCGGCGCAACCAGGCCTGCTCCAAGCGCTCTTCCCGCGAACCAGGGCGTGACCTATGGTATGGCTCGATCCGCTGGCCTGTCGGGGCAAGCGGATCGGCTTCGCTTCACGATCTCCGCAGCGGAACTCTCAGGAGTGTCCCCCCGAATGACCCATTGCCACAGGTGGATCCTCGCCACGCTCACGCTGGTCCTGACAGCACAGCCGGCGAACGCTCAAACCTTCGCCGACCACTCCCCTGCGACCCTTCCCGGATTCGGTGGAGCCATTGCCGTCGCGGGGCACGACGTACTGGTGGGCGAACCCGCGAACATCATCACGCCCGGGGTCGTGTACGTCTATCGAAAGACGGCCGGAGCGTGGGCGGAGTCGGCGCGCCTTCGCGCCTCGGACGCGGCCCCGGAAGACGGGTTCGGTTCTGCGCTCGCCGCCGACGGCGAGACGTTCCTCGTCAGCGGGAACCAACGAGTCTACGTCTTCGAACGCGACGGCGAGACGTGGAGAGAAACCGCGCGGCTCGAGGCCGCGGATGCGCGCGACTCCGACGCCTTCGGGCTCTCGCTCGCGATCTCGGGCGACGTCGCCTTGGTCGGCGCCCCCCGGCAGAACGCTGCACGGGGTGTCGTCTACGTCTTCAGGCGCGCGGAAGGCGCGTGGGTGATGGATGCCAAGCTCACGCCCACGGGAGGAGAGCCCGGGGACCAGTTCGGCATCGCACTCGCCTATCGAGGCTCACGTCTTCTCGTAGGTGTGCCGGGCGCGGTGGATCGCACCGGGGTCGTGCGAGCGTATGAGCTGGACCAAGATGGTCCTGCGACCTTCCTCGGCACGTTCGCTGCGACCGGTGGGCAGAGCGACGAGCTCTTCGGGGCGGCCCTCGACGTGTCCGGAGGGCTCGCCTTCGTCGGGGCGCCCGGACGCTTCGGAACCGTCGGATCGGTGCATGTTCTTCGCTGGAGTGCGGACGCGGCGCGGTGGGTACAGATCTCACAGCTCCTCCCGTTCGACGGCGGCATCCGCTTCAACTTCGGGGCCACGATCTCGGCCGAGCCCGGCGGGCGGGCGGTGTGGGTGGGTGCGCCCGGCGGCAACGCCGCCTATCGCTTCCACATGGCGGAGGAAGGGGAGCGCTTCGTCCAGGTGAACAAGGTCGCCCCAGACAGGGCGGCGGGCACCAGCTTCGCCGCCAATATGGCTGCGGGAGGCTCGATCGCCGCATTTGGCATGCCCCGAGCAGATTACGGAGCCGGACAGGCGGCGATCTTCGAGCTCGGGGCGTCGGGTGAATGGACCCAGGCAACTCGCGTCCTGGGCGAGCTCGAGGGCTTCGAACGGGTGGCCGGCGAGGAGATTGCCTGTAGCGCCGAGGGCGATGCCTCGGCGTTCTCGTGCGAGGCCGTGGACCTCGTCTCGTTCGTGCCTGTGAGCGATCTTGGAGCAAACCGCGGCGTGGGCACCAACGACGTCTGGGGTTGGACCGACCGGGGCTCGGGGAGCGAGTACGCGCTCGTGGGCATGCAGACGCAGACCTCCTTCGTGGACCTCAGCGATCCGCTCGAGCCCACCTTGGTAGGGCGCTTGCTCCTGACACCGGGGGCGCGGCCGAGCACATGGCGTGACATCAAGGTCTACCGAGACCACGCTTACATCGTGTCCGACGGAGCGGGGCAGCACGGGATGCAAGTCTTCGACCTCACGCGCCTGCGTGACTTCGATGGTGAGGTGACCACCTTCGAGCCCGACGCTGTTTACGATCGCATCGCGAGCGCGCACAACATCGTCATCACCGAGGACACTGGGTTCGCGTATGCGGTCGGCAGCGGATCGGGGGGTGAGACGTGCGGGGGCGGTCTTCACATGATCGATATCCGGGAGCCGAAGAGCCCGAAGTTCGCAGGGTGCTTCGCAGATCCGCAAACGGGCCGCGCCAGCACCGGCTACAGCCACGACGCGCAGTGCGTGATCTACGACGGCCCCGACGAGGCGCACCGCGGTCACGAGATCTGCCTCGGCTCGAACGAGACGGCGCTCTCCATCGCCGACGTCACGGACAAGCAGCACCCCGTCGCGATCGCTCGGGCCAGCTATCCCAACGTCGGATACTCCCACCAAGGATGGATCAGCGAGGATCACCGCTACTTCTACATGGACGACGAGCTCGACGAGATCCAGGCCCAGCGCGAGCGGAGGGACACGAGAACTCGGACGCTGATATGGGATATCAGCGAGCTGGACGATCCGCAGCTGGTCGCGGAGCACAGAGGGGCCACAGAGGCGAGCGACCACAACCTCTACGTGGTCGGCAAGCGAATGTATCAATCCAACTACCAGAGCGGACTGCGCGTGCTGGACATATCGGACCCGGAGAGTCCGGTCGAAGTCGGTTACTTCGACACCGTCCCCTACGGAACGAACACACCCGGCTTCGGTGGTTCATGGTCGAACTACCCGTTCTTCGACAGTGGCCTGGTCATCGTGACGAGCGAGCGCGAGGGGCTCTTCGTTCTGCGGCCACGCGACCGAGCCGTATTCTGACGCCAGTGGTGGCGACGCGGACTAAACCGTGAAGCGCACCACCGCGTCCGGCTGGCTGGCTCTTGCGAGTTCGGCGTGCGCCGCGGCGACTGTGCAGTCCTCGCCGAGTGGAGACCGGCTCTACGTTGCCAACCAGGACGACGCTTCGGTATCGATCATCGACATCGAGAGCACTGCTCTGATCGGCACGCTCGACCTGACGCAGTTCGGCTTCGGCCCCAATGCGAAGCCCCACCACGTCGTCGTCGAGCCGAACGGCTCGTTCTGGTACGTGTCGCTCATCGCCGAGAATCGGGTCCTCAAGCTCGACGCCGACAACCGGCTCGTAGCCAGCACGCCGTTCGAGGCACCCGGCCTGCTCGCACTCCATCCTACCGAGGACGTCCTCTACGTCGGTCACTCGATGGCCGCGGTCAATCCTTCCGCGCGCATCGGCATCATCCGGCGCTCGGACATGAGCATCGAGGAGGTGGGCGTCTTCTTCCCCAGACCGCATGCCCTGGCGGTGACGCCGGGAGGCGAACGCGTCTTCGTCGCGAGCCTGGCCGTCAACCGAATCGCCTCGCTCGATCCCGACGGGGAGGGCCTCGAGCTGCTCGATGTGCAGGGTGAGCGGACGCACGTAATCGTTCAGTTCGCCGTATCGCCCAACGGACGGTCGCTGGTCTCCACCGGCGAGATGACCGGGATCTTGATGGTCTATGATCTCACCGATTCGGCCAACCCACGACCGGTGACGGAGGTGGCCGTCGGCGAACGCCCGTGGCATCCGGCCTTCACGCCCGACGGAAGATGGGTGTGGCTGGCCAACAAGGGCTCGAACACGGTGAGTGTGGTGGACGCGCAGCGCTGGGTCGTCGACACCACGATCGAAGGTCTCGGGCTGGACCTCCCGCACGGCCTCGCGATCTCTCCCGACGGCGCTCGCGTGTTCGTTTCGAGCAACGGGGGCGGGGGACGGACCGGGACGCTCGTCGTCATCGACGCCGAGCGTCGGGAGATCCTGGACGTCCTGGAGGTGGGTCGCTACGCCGCGGGTCTGGGGGTCCGGCCTCCGCAGTGACGACAACGAGCGGCTCGGCGGTCCGCGCCGCCACACCGCTGCTCGAGCGGATCGCAGCCGGCCCGCACACGAAGAGGGAGACTGCTGCGGCGCACTCGCCGCGCAGGCATGTGAGGCATGGGCTCGCTGCCCAGAACCCTGAACTCGATCCCCCGCACACCGGTACTGTTCTATATTAGGAGCGTCCGGGACGAGCGCTCCTCCGACCGACACTAGAGGATCCTTGACGACGACGACCGAGACGACGCCGCCTCGGGTGGGGCTCGAGGGAGGCCTGATCGCCCTCCTATACGTTCTTGGAGGATTGCTCGGGTCACGTCTTACGAGTGGGCAAGCTACGCTCCTCTGGCCGCCGGCGGGTGTCGCGCTCGCCTCACTCGTCATCTTCGGCAGATCCTACTGGCCCGTCGTGTGGGCCTCCGCTGGAACGGTGAGCTTCGCGATGGGCGCGCCGATCCTCGCGGCCCCGTTCATCGGCGGCGCCACTACGCTCGCGGCGGTCATGGGCGCCGCGTTGCTGACGCACATGTCGTCGTTCCGGACCCGCATGGACCGGATCCGCGATACGCTCGATCTGGCCCTGGTCGGGATGCTGCTGGTTCCCACGGTGGGTGGCTTGCTCGAAGCGTCCGTAGTGTTCGTGGTCGAAAGACCGCCCGTGTTCGAGCTCTCGCAACACTTCGCGAGCCTTTGGCTCAGCCATGCCACCGGCGTCCTCGTCGTGGCGCCCGCCCTGTTCGCGTTCCTGGGCGACCGAACACGCAAGGATTGGTCGCGCATTTGGCCGTTGGAGGCCGTGACCGGTTTGAGCACGGCGTTCTTCATGGCCATCGCCTTGTTTGGGGGTCGGCTCTCGCTCCCGCTCGCCGCGGTGCTGCTCCTGCTACCGGTGCCGCTGCTGCTGTGGGGTGCGATCCGTTTCGGGCTCCAGGGGACGTCGCTCGTCACGACGATCGTGCTGGGAATCGCGGCGTGGCGGACCGTCGACGGATTCGGGCCGTTCGCCGAGGGTGGGGCTCTGGTCGGCGGTTACAATCTCCCGTTGTGGGGCTACATGATGACGTTGGGTCTGTCGGGCCTTCTCATGTGGTCGCTCTTGGCGGAGCACCGCCGCTCGCTGGTTCGCTTTCGGGCCGTTTTTCGAAGGCTCGTCGGACGGAATCATCATGGTGGCGAGCGGCGTCGTCGTGCATTGCAACCCCGCCGCCGTCCAGCTCTTCAGAGCCCGGAACCGGGACGGATTGCTGGCGACGTCGTTTCTCGAGCTCTCACCGGAGAAACAGCCGGACCGGATCCCTTCGGCGTTGGCGATGGCGCATCGCATGAGGGAGGCAGCTGCGCGGGGGTTCGAGCGCTTCGAGTGGATGCACCGACGGCTCGACGGGACTCCGTTCCCTGCAGAGATCGCCCTTTCACCGATCGTGGTCGACGGGGCGCCAGGATATCTGGGCATCGTTCGTGACCAGACCGAGCGGAAGGCCTACGAGACGGAGCTGGAGACGGCCACTGCCCTCGCCGAGGCCGCGAGCGAGGCGAAGAGCTCGTTCCTGGCCAACATGAGCCACGAGTTGCGCACGCCGCTGAACTCCGTGATCGGCCCTTGCCCGAGAACGTCGTCTTCAACTCTCCGTCGACGAAGAACGCGACCTCACCACGGCGGTGGTCGATCGCGTAGGTGTGGAAATCGACGAACGGGTCGAAGCCCGCTCCGAAGTCGCCGGCGGAGAGCTCCACCTGATGGGTCGCCACCACGCGCACCCACGTCGTGACCAGGATCCGCCACGTGCCGGACTCGTTGACGATCTCTACGTCGATCTCGTTCGACTTGGGATTGCCCTGGTAGAGGAAGAAGGCGGTGAGAGACGAGGGCGTCGCCGCTGCCTTGATGCGCGCCTCGTACCTGCCGTACCCGAACTTGTCGCGAGAACGGATCTCTCCGCCGTCGAAAGTCCCAGCGGGGCTCGTGAGCGCAAGCAGGCCGTTCGAGGCGGACACGTTCTGCGGACGGAACCATCCCCTTCCGAGTGCGTGCTCGGTAGCGATCCACCGGTCCGTGGAGAAGCCCTCGAACTCGTCTGTGAAGCCACCTCCCCCCGGGTCTTCGCTCCCTCCACCTCCGTTGCCCTTGCCGTTGCCGCCGTTGGCGAGGAGCGCACCCTCGGGCGCAACCGCCGGAGCCGTCGATCCGACCTCCGAACAAGCGCCGAGACCAAGAGCCGCAAGCATCAGGATGTGAAGCTGGCGGGAAGCGGAGCGGGAGTGGAGCATCGACGGAGCCTCGGTTCCGCCTGACCATGCGGAATCGTCCAGCAGCGATATCTCATCGGAAGATACCGCGGATCTCGAACGAGATCCACGAGTCCTCGAGTCACGACTTCGAGAAGTCGAGATCCGCGAGTCGTGAGTCACGTCTCCTTGAAGTCGATCTGCTTGCCCTCGAACGCGGCGTTCACCCGGAGCTCGCACCCGTCCTCGCGCATCTGGCTACGAAAGTGGGCCAGAAACCGGTTGAGCTCGGCGTCCGAGCGGTCCGGATCGTGGTGGAAGAAGAGAAGCTCCTTCACCCCGGCCTCTAGAGCGATGTCGACACTGTCGCGAAACGTGGAGTGTCCCCACCCCACCCGCTCGGTGTATTCCTCGTCGGTGAACATCGAGTCGTGAAGGAGCACGTCCGCGCCCTCTATGAATGCCAGAAAGCGCGACCGCCAATCCTCTCGAAGCGGATAGTGCTCCGCCTGGATCTCGTTGTCGGGCACGTAGCAGATGACCTTCCCGGCCGCCTCGATCCGGTACGACACGGTATGCGCCGGATGGCGCACGCGTAGAGCGCTGACTTTGACCCCATCCTCTTCCCAGCCGGCCTCGTTCACGTGGTGGAAGGCCACCTCCGCCTCGACGGCCTTGAAGGGCACCGGAAAGTAGATGGGGCCCATTTGACCGGAGAACAGCCTCTCGATGTCGACGTCGCCCTGCTTCGGACCATAGATGTCGAGGTGGATGCCCGGGACGTATAGTGGCGTGAAGAAGGGAAACCCCTGGATATGATCCCAGTGGAAATGGGTCAGGAAGACGGGAATACGGTCGGGTGGATCCGTAGCGAGGACGCTTGCTCCCAGCGCCCGCAGGCCACTCCCCGCGTCGAAGACGATTCGCCTCGTCCCCGCCCTGATCTCCACACACGACGTGTGGCCCCCGTACCCGGCCGTCGCCGGACCAGGACTGGGGATCGATCCACGGCATCCCCAGATCCGCAGCGAGAGCGAGGGCGGCTTACTGGCTCCGTCCGGCTCCCCCATGCGAGATTGATGCGTCCCGTCGTCCATCGGATCTCCTGAACGAGAAGTGATCGAGCGCGGGAGCGCGAAACCTGCACAACCCGGCCAATCTAAGGCATCTCCCGGAGCGAAGGGGAGTTTTTCGAACCGGCGCACCATGAATCCCCGGCCGCCGCCGCGCTGGCTCCTATACGGAGCGTACGGCTTCACCGGGCGATTGATCGCGGAAGTGGCCGCGCGTCGAGGGGCTTCGCCGGTTCTGGCGGGACGAGACGAGGAACGGACTCGACGTCTGGCTCTGAAGCTGGGCCTGGAGGCACGCACGTTCGCCTTGGAGTCGCCCTCCGCGATTCGGGAGGGGACGGCCGGAGTGGAGGCCGTGCTGAACGCCGCCGGTCCCTTTTCGAGCACCTACCGCCCGGTCTTGGAGGCCTGTATTTGGCACGGGACGCACTATCTGGACCTGACCGGCGAGATCGACGTGCTGGAAGCGCTCAGGGCGGAGCACGCCCGAGCGCAAAGGGCCCGCATGCTGGTTCTTCCTGGAGTCGGCTTCGACGTCGTGCCTACGGACTGCGCCGCCGCGCGCGCCGTGGAGCGGGTGCCCACCGCCACGCGTCTCGAGATCGCCTTCCGGCCGGGGGCTGGACCGAGCCGGGGGACGGCGCGGACGATCCTGGAAAGCCTCGACAGGCCGGCACGAGAGCGGCGTGACGGCCGCATCGTCGACCTGGAGGGCGTCGTGAGCGCGTTGATCCCCTTCAGCGACAGGTCCCGGCCGGCCTTGGCCGTCTCGTGGGGAGACGTGAGCACCGCGCATCATTCCACGGGTGTGCCGAACGTGCGCACCTACGTGGCCACGTCGCGCTCGACGATACTCATGGCGAGGCTCATCTGGCCCTTCCTGCCGTTTCTGGCTCGCCCGCGGGCCGTGGCGCTCATGCGCCAGCTGGTCGACCGGTTCGTCCGCGGACCGGAATCGGGAGAGAGCGAGAGCCGCGTCTGGTGCAGGGCGCGAGATGGGGCGGGCGCGGAGGCCGTCGAAGAGCTCGTCACACCCGGCGCCTACGCCTTCACCGCGCAGGCGGCCGTGGCGGCGGTGGAGAAGCTGTTGGCGCCCGACTATCAGGGGCCCAAGGCCGGCTTCGCGACCCCGTCCGGCGCGTTCGGCGCAGGCTTCGCGGAGGAGATCGACGGAGTTAGGCGGGTGCAGGGGCGCAGCCCGTAGCGGTCTCGGAGTCTACTCCGACTGGTGGCGCGGGCCGGGAAGGCCGTTCAGCGTGACGCGTCCAGCGCCCGCTGCAGGTCCCCCACGATGTCCTCGAAGCGCTCCAGGCCCACGGACACCCGGACCAGACCCGGAGCGATCCCTACCGCCAGCCGCTCCTCTTCGGTGAGCTTGGCGTGCGTCGTGGACGCGGGATGTGTCACGATCGTGCGAGCGTCGCCCAGGTTGGCCGTCAGCGAGCACATGCGGAGTGCGTCGAGGAAGCGGCGTCCCCGCTCGATTCCCCCGGGGAGCGTGAAGGCCAGAATGCCGCCGCCCCATCGCATTTGCTTTCTCGCGACATCGTGTAGCGGATGGGAAGGGAGAAACGGGTACTTCACCCGCTCCGCGTCCGGGTTTCCCTCCATGTATTCGGCCAGCTTCAATGCGCTCGTGGAGTGCCGTTCCATGCGCACCTCGAGCGTCTCGAGGCTGCGGGACAGAACCCAGGCGTTGAAGGGCGACAGGGCAGGTCCCGTGCTCCGACAGAACGCGTAGACCTCGTCGATGAGCTCCTTATCACCTACGACGGCTCCCCCCATTACGCGGCCCTGTCCGTCGATGTATTTGGTTGCGGAGTGGACGCTGAGGTGAGCCCCAAAGTCGAGCGGCCTCTGAATCACGGGCGTGGAGAAGCAGTTGTCCACCACCAACACGAGACCGTGCTCCCGCGCGAACTCGCCCAGCCACTCCAGGTCGATCACGTCGACACCGGGGTTCGTAGGGGTCTCGACGTACAGCAGGCGCGTCTCGTCTCTGACGTGGTCGCCCCACGACTCCGTATCATCGACGTCGACGTAGGTGTGTCTCACGTCCCACCGGGGCAGGATCTTGGTGAGGAGCGTGTGCGTGCTGCCGAAGACAGAGCGGCACGATAGAATGTGCTCGCCCGCGCGACACAGCACGGCGAAGGTCGCGAAGACTGCCGCCATTCCCGATGCGGTCGCGTAGCCGGCTTCCGCCCCCTCGAGCGCGCACAACCGGTCGACGAACTCGCTCACGTTGGGATTCGAGAAGCGGCTGTAGATGGGCCGCTCGACCTCGCCCGCGAAGGCGGCTCGCATCTCCTCGGCATCGTCGAAGACGAAGCTGCTGGTGAGAAAGACCGGGACAGCGTGCTCCTTGTGCGGAGACCGCTCGGCCTGAATGTGGATCGCCCGGGTCTGTGGATCCTGTTCGCTCATGACCGGAAGGTATCCCGAATGCCAGGGAGGTGGCGAGGGCGACCGCAATGGCGCGAGGAGCCGGGCGACCCTTCGTGGCCCCGGGGCGTCTGCCTGAACTCGGCTGTGCGGACGCGCCAAGGGTGGTATTGTGGGCGTCCGTCCAGCGTGGGGCGATGGCCTTCGAGGGCGTGGCGCTCTCGCTACCGTCTGTCATCGGTAATGAAGGGGTGTCCGAGGGTCCTAGAGCCCGGCGTCGACGACAGAGAGCGGACAGCCCTGGAGCGGTCCGCCGAGGTCATCCGGGCCGCAATGTCCGATGCGCGTTGAGCCGTGCCGAGATTTCCGCGTCGGCAACGGTGCGTTCGCGACGAGCCGGACCGTCAGCCGTTTCCTAGTCGCTCTCGAATCCGCTGATAGGCAGCCTTGAGCTCTTCGGCCACCACGCCGACGTTCTCGCCGACCCCCTGCGAGCTCTCCACCGCCCCATCCTTTGCCTGGCCGAGCCGAGACTCGAGGCGCTGCCACTTCTTCTCGAGCTCCACCCACTCGTCCTTCGCTTCCATGGCGCCAAGATGCACTTTGACCCGTAGCTGATCGCGCTCCTCCCTCAGCTTCGCGAGCAACTCCCGTAGCTTCTCTTTACCGACGTCCACCGGTCGCGCTCCTTGCAATCGAGAAATCCTAGAGGCGTCCTGGTCCCGTGCGAGCAGGCCGCCGCACTTCATCCTTCAGGCCCTCGGCTTCAGGAACCGGATCCTCGCCGGGATTGATAAAAAGATCCTCCTCGAAGCCTCGTTGTCGCTCGTAGAGGCGCCTGTACAGCCCATCGTGAACGAGCAGCCCCTCGTGCGTACCCCGCTCGACCACCCGCCCGTCATCCATGACCAGGATTTGATTGGCGCTGCGGATCGTCGAGAGCCGATGGGCGATGACGAAGGTCGTGCGTCCGGCCCGGAGCCGACGCAGCCCCTCCTGGATCAGAGCCTCGCTCTCGCTATCGAGGCTCGAGGTGGCTTCATCGAGAATCAGGACCCGCGGGTCGGCGAGGATAGCACGCGCGATGGCAACGCGCTGGCGCTGCCCTCCTGAAAGCTTGACGCCCCGCTCTCCGACAACCGTGTCGAGGCCGTCCGCGAAGCGCTCCACGAACTCGTCGCAGTTCGCTACGCGCGCCGCGTCCTGAACCTGTTGATCGGTCGCGTCCGGTCGGCCGTAGGCGATGTTGTCTCGGATCGTACCGTCGAAGAGGAAATTGTCCTGCATGACCACGCCGACCTGACTCCGGTAGTCGGAGAGCCTGAGCTCGGCGAGGTCGGTGCCGTCGACCAGGATCCTCCCCTCACGCGGCCGGTGGAACGCCATCACCAGATTGATGAGGGTGCTCTTTCCGGCCCCGCTCGGTCCGACCAGGGCCGTGGTCGTGCCCGGAGGCGCATGGAGCGAGACGTTCCTGACGACGTCCTCGTCCTCACCGTAACCGAAGGTCACGTCCTCGAAGTCGACCTCGCCCGCGAGCTCGCCCACGCCCCGGCGAGACTCGTCCCCTTCGTCCTCGGTCGGTGTCTGTCGGATCTCACGGATGCGATCCAGCCCGGCGAAGGCCTCGCTGATCTGGGTACTGATCGACGCGATCTGGACGAGTGGCGCCACCATCATCCCCACGAAGAACACGTACATGAACATGTCGCCGAGCGTCATCGAGCCCGCCAGGACCGCCCGGCCGCCGACGATCATGATGAGGACGCCGATGCCCCCCACGATGACGCTCGAAAGGGCAGACACAGCCGACGTGCCGGTGATGGTTTTGGCGATGTTGCGGAAGAGCTGGTCGACGCCGTCGCTGAAGATGCTCTGTTCGCGCTGCTCGGCCGTGTAGACCTTGACCAGGCGCACTCCACCCATCGCCTCTCCCAGGCGGCCGCTCACCTCCTCCTGGATCTGCCATCGCTCCCGGAAGACGGGTCGCAGCTTCTTGAAGGCGAGAGCCATCGTGGCCGCGAAAAGGAGCAACAGCGTGATCGCGCCGACCGTCAGCTTCCAGTTGAGCCAGAGAAGCACGACCAGCGAGATGGTTGCGGTGAAGAACCCTCCGACGAGGTGCACCAGGCCCGTCCCGACGAGGTTGCGGATACCCTCCGGGTCGTTCATGACGCGAGAGATGAGGCCCCCGCTCTTGGCCTCGTCGAAAAAGCGCACGGGGAGATGAATGACGTGTGCCTGGACCGTGGCCCTCATATCGCGAATGGCCCGCTGGGCCGCGACGCTCACGGTGCGAGCGAGACCGAAGGAGCAGGTCGCCTGCACGAGAGTGGCGAGCCCGGCCGCTGCCGCGAGAGGCACGAGCAGCTCTCCCCTGCCCTGCCCGATCACGTCATCGATGAGGAATTTCGACGAAGCCGGGAGCACGAAGCTCGCGAGCCGCCCCACCACCATGAGCGCCAGGCCCACCAGCAGCGGACGGCGGTGCGCAGCCACGAGCGCCCACGCCTCCCCCTTCACATCACTGAACCGCACCTTCTCGCTCATCGGCGGAAGCTAACGCTCTCGGCCGCCGATGCCACCGAGCCGCGCCGCCCGAGGCCATCCCGGGCGGCACGGCTCGGCGTGCGATGCCGTCACATCCAGGGCTCGTCCAGGCTGGGGCCGTAGATAGACGGAACCTTGCCGTCCGCCATCCTCAAATAGACCGAGAACTGTCCACGATGGTGGATCTGGTCGCTCAGGATGAACCAGGCGAAGGCCAGACGTGGCACGTCGCCCATGGTATGCGGGCCGACGAAGAACTTCACGGGCGCCTCCAGCTCCTCGTCGGGGGTTGAACGCACGAGCTCGGCGAAGTCCGCGTGCGCCTTCTCCAAGGCCCCGAGGAGCTCGTCCCAGGACTCCGGCGGAGACGGCATCTCCTCGGGCGGAGGCGCTTTCGCGAAAGCGTCGTTCCACACCATCGATCCGAGGCCTCGCTCCAGCACGAAGACCCAGGCGAGGTCGCGGGCACTCTTGCATTTCTCGTGGGGCTGGAGGTCCAAGCGGTCGGCCGGATAGGCCCGAAGCACCTTCATCGTCGTGGCGTGCTCCCGCTCGTAAGCGTCGAGAAACTGCTCCTTGGCGGTCGCTGGCATGGATTCCTTCCTGTGTGTGGTGAGGCGTCTCGGTGGAGTTGGAGTCCGTTACTAGCGGCTCCACACCAACGCGCGCAAGACGCGCGTGCAACGATCGGGTCCCTCCGCAGACGTCCAGCCCCGCCTCGACGGCCTTGCGGGGCACCGCTGTCCGCTCGCTCAGGGCTGTGGGCGAAGCGGGTGGCTGATTGACAGTATTTACTGTATATAATATCATAGATCCATGAGCATTCTCCGGAGGGAGCTTTCGGATCTCGTGGCCCGAGACGATCTGACGATCGACGACCTAGTCGACGCGGCGGACCGGCTGCTTCCACACGTGGCGGACGAACAGACCCGCTACAAGGTCACCGACCGACCGGACGTGCGGACCATTCGCTATTACGTGACGCGCGGACTCCTGCCGAGAGCGACCGGCTACGCCGGGGGTCGGGCGCGCTACGGCGGCACTCACCTTCTGAGGCTTCTTCTGATCAAGAAGCTCCAGGCGGAGCACTTCACGCTCTCGCGGATAGAGCGCACCCTCGAGGACCTGGACGACGAGACTGTCACCGGCCTTCTGTTACGCGGCAACGCCTCCGTTCTCGTTGCCCCCCCTCATCGTCCAGCCGAGCTCTCGGAGCGCGCCGCTGCCGGCGCAGCGGATCTCTCGGCCGCGGCGTCCCGCGTTCGGCCCGCCGCGCTTTTCCGCAGGCTCGAGCTCCCCGGTGGGGCGAGCCTCGACGTTCCAGGCGGCACGTTCGACGACCCCGAGGCCCTGCGAGTACTGGCCGAGGCGCTGGAGGACGTGGCTGCAGCACTGAGAACGAACCACCGTCCGCGCCGGACGGATCACAAGGGAGGACATCCATGAAACCGCCCGTGACCATCGAGATCACCGACTGGGAGCTCGCCCGGAAGTTGGAAGGCCGGGTGCTGGCCGGAAGGCATTTCGTGTTCGCCGAGGCTCTGGACGCAGCAGGCATCGAATCCGGACGCAAGGCGCGCCTCCGTCTGCGCGGCTCGGAGCGAAGGCTTCGCGTGATCCCCATCATGACGGAGCCCATCGAGCTTCGGGGGCTCACGCTGAACCCAGCGGCCGAGCGTCCGAGACCGCTTGCCGTCGTGGTGCCCGATCGAGACTTGTACCGTGCCGAAGAGGACACCGCGCGTCTTTTCGTCGTCTTGCCGTCGGAGCCCGCCGGCGCTCGGCTCGTGGTGGAGTGCGATGAACAGCCATTCGCAGAGAGGGATCTGACGCTCCGGCACGGCTGCGCGGTCGTGACCCTCGCGGCCCTCCTCCCCGGGCGCTACGAGGCGAGAATCGCCACACAGAGCGAGCGACTCGGGGCGAAGACCGAGTTCACGGTGGCCGAATATGCGCTGGCACCCTTGAGCGCGCGTCTTCTCGAGCATTCAGCCGAAGCGGAGCGTCTCTCCTTCCGGCTCGCCGTGGAGAGCTGGCAACAAGCGACTCACGAGACGCTGGACGTTTCCCTGCTCGACGACGCTCGACCCGTCGCCTCGACGACGCTCGGCCCGGAGTCCCCCGGCCGCTACAACGGTGTCTTGCCGATGGAAGGGGACGGTCCGTTCCGTCTTTCGATCCGAGTACAGGGAGACCCGTCCCGGATCGCCACGGTCTCGATTCCGGGAACACGTCGCACCGAGCGCAAGGTCACGGTTCTGAGCGAGCTCGGACAGGAGATGCTCTTCTCACTCATGCCCGAGCCCGAAGCGATTCCAGCGCGAGGCGGATACATCAGCTCCGGGGACCGGCTCGCGACACCCCTGACGGTCGCCGACGTGATCACCAACGCACCGGCAATCGACGTGCACGTCGCGGCCGACGACGTGCACCTCCTCGTTTTCGACCTCGTCGACTGCTCGGCTCAAGTGGTCGAACACGGAGAGGCGCGCCCGGGCGACAAGATCGCAGTCGAGACACCCTCGGGCCTGTCGCTCGTGGTGGTCGGCGGGCTCTTCGACGGAGCCCCGTTCGAAGGGTTCACGACCTTCCTGCGCCCGGGCCGCCTCGAAATCGAGGTATCGGCTCCCGCTGTGGTCCGGCCCCACGAGGACATAACCATTTCCATCGAAACGCGCCCGGCAGGACCTGTTCCCGTGTTCCTTACCCTGCGGGACCGCCGGCTGACCGTGACGGACAGGCCCTCGTCTTCGCTCGGCGCTTCCCTCAAGCGCGCCGTCGACGCCGCTACCGACGGTATGGGGGACTCCGGAATCGAGCCGCTGACGTTCGCGCCGAGGCCGCTGCCGCTCGTCATGATGTCGATGATGGCTGGGGAGGGCGAGCTCGACCTGATGATGTCCCAGCCGGCTGCCGCCGGCGAGGGGGTCGGCATCCTCGAAGAGCTCGACAGGTCTCTCGAGGACCCCCTGGACGTCGAGCATGCCGACGAAGGGGGCCCAGGGGCACCGAGGACGGAGTTCCCGCCCGTCCTCTACTCGGGCCTGCCGGAAGTCGACGGACGGGTGGAGCTGAAGGTCCCCAGCGGGGACGGGTTGGGAACGTTCTCGGTCGAGGCCTTCGCGTTTCACGACGGCGACTGGGAAGCCGTATCGCGGGACCTGCTCGTGGACCAGCCCGTGCGCGCGGACTTGGAGTTGCCCGCCGCGGCGCGGGCAGGTGACGACGTCGAGGGAACGCTGCGGGTCGCGACGCCGTCCGGGCGGGCCCGCGTGCGGCTGACGCACGACGGCTCGGCCGTCGCCCTCCGCACCCACGACGGCTCGGATCTCGCGGAGGAAGTCTACACGCCGGCGTTTCTGACCTTCCCGGTCACGCCCGGCACCTACCGCGCACTCGTGGAAGACGCGGAGTCGGGCGAGGTCGACGAGGTCGAGGCGGTGGTGGCCGAGCCGGGCCGCATGCGCACGCTCGCCCGCCAACTCGTGCTTCTACGGGAGGGAGAAACGCTCACGCTGGAGGACGCGGGCGCGTTGAGCTTGCAGGTCCTACCGGGTCTCGACGAGCCTTTCGAGCTGCGCCTCGACACGACCGCGAGCTACGCCCATCTCTGCTGCGAACAGACCGCCGCCAAGATCCTCTCGGCAGCGGCGATGTATCTGAGCGGCCAGGACGAGGGGAAGCGGGCGCAGGCGGAGAGCACCATCCGCAAGGGCATCGCGCGGGAGGAGCGGATGTTCCAGCCTGGGGCGGGTTTTCTCATGTACCCAAACGCTTCGAGCTTCAGCGACCACTACAGCCGCATCGCGGCACGACATCTGTGGAGCCTCGACCAGCTTGCGGAGCTGCCCGGAATACCCTCCGGGCTGCGCACAGCGGCGGAGCGCGGCATCGAGATGGCCGATGACGCCGGGACCTTCCACGGCCTGCAGAAGGCGCCGGAGGAGCCGCGTACGCTCGAGGAGGCCTACGCCACTATGACACGCGGAGGGAACGCTTCCCGAGCACTGTCGCTCATCGAGCACGAGGTCGACTTCTCGTCAGGACGGGCGCGGGTGCGCAACGGTACGCACGCGGTGGCGCGGCGCGCCGGCCTGGCCTACGCGGCCGCGGGCCTCTTGGCTGCCGGCCAGCTCACGCGTGGGGTCATGGCCGCGAACGCGGTGGTCGCTGAGTTCGACGAAAAGGGCGGCCTGTACTCGACCGTCGACTCCGCCGCGGCGATCGCGCTCCTCGTGCAACTGCGGCTTCGCTTCGTCTTGTCCGATGGAGCCCGTGTGTGCGTCAACGGCCAGGAGATGGACCTGGCCGCCGCCATCCACCTCGGCGACCGAGCCGAGTCGGTCGAGGCGGTGCAGGGCACCGTCGCCGTTCAGGCCATCGCCGTTCGCGAAGAGGACTGGGACGAGTACGGCGCCGCCTTCGGCGTACGCGTGGGGCTCGAGCCCGGACAGGGCGTCGAGCTCCGCGTGGCACTGGAGGACGGCTATCAGGTCGGGGACCTCGTCCATGTCCATCTGCCTCATTGCCTCTCGTGGGTCCATGGTGGCGGCCTCGTGAAGCGCTTCAGCGTGGACTTCGAGGGTCGGGACGAGGTCCGCGTCCCCCTCGCGGTCACCGGCGCCGCGCCGGGGGGGCAGCACTTCGCGGTCTGTGTCCGGAACATGTTCGAGGAGGAGCGGCGAGCGAGCCCCGGCCTGATGAGGGTCGAGACCACCCGCCCCGGGGTTGTGCGGCAGCGAGCGACCTGAACAATCCGCGTGCGGAGGGTGTCAGGGTAGGCGAAGAGCGTTCCGTTTCCTGCACGCCGTCTATGCGTTACCGAGCCGGCGTGTGCACCCGACTGCGTTGATGAGGCTGATCGAGAACCTGGCCCGCGGGGGCATACCCGCGTTTTTCGCCGCGCTCCCCTTTCTCGCTGTTCCCCTGCTCGCCCAGCAGGAGAACGGCGGCAACGGCCTCGTGGACCTCGACGCCCTCCCGATGTCGGTCATGGAGGCGGGGGCTTGGACCGGCGCCGTGAGCATCGACGGACGACTCGACGAGCCCGCGTGGAGTGCGGCGCCCGTCCGATCCGCCTTCATCCAGAGCGAGCCGGACGAAGGGGCTCCGGCAGGCCGGGACACGCAGGTGCGGTTCTTGATCGACGACGACGCGATCTACGTCTCCGCGCGCCTGTTCGAGGATCCCGCGGACATTCGCAGGTTGCTCGTGCGGAGAGATCAGCGCGGCAGGAACTTCGACTGGTTCGGGGTCTCCATGGATCCCAACCACGACCGCCGTACGGGCTACGCGTTCCGGGTGACCGCGGCGGGCGTCCAACAGGACCTCTACATGTTCGACGATTCGGGCGAGGACACCAACTGGGACGCTGTTTGGGAGTCCGCCGTGACCACCGACGACGAGGGGTGGACGGTCGAGCTTCGCATCCCCATCTCGCAGATTCGTTACGAATCGGGTCCCGAGCCCCAGACCTGGGGCATCAACTTCCACCGGAGGCGCTCCGCCGCCGGGGAGCTCAGCCACTTCTCCCTGGAGAGCAAGAGGAGAACCGGGCTGGTGAGCCAGTTCGGAGAGATCCGCATCGTGCGGGTGCCTTCCTCGTCGCAGCGCATCGAGGCACGTCCCTACGTCGTGAGCAGCTACCACGACGGTCCCGCCGAGGACGGTGACCCGTTTTTCGACGGTAGCGCTGCGGGAGCGCGCTTGGGCTCCGACTTCCGCCTGGGGCTGGGCTCCGCATTCACCCTGGACGCCACCGTGAACCCCGACTTCGGACAGGTCGAGGCCGACCCGGCGGAGATCAACCTCACGGCGTTCGAGACCTTCTTCGACGAGCGGCGTCCGTTCTTCGTCGAAGATGCCCAGGTGTTCGATTTCCGGCTTTCCGGCGGTCCGAACCAGCTGTTCTACAGCCGGCGCATCGGTCGCCCTCCGCACGGCGAAGCTCCGGACGAGGCCGAGTTCGCGAACATGCCCGAGGCGGCGACGATTCTGGGCGCGGCCAAGATAACCGGCCGCACCGCCGGTGGGCTCTCCCTCGGGGTCCTCACCGCGGTTACCCAGGCCGAGAGCGGAGAGGCACGCTTCGAGGACGGTAGCTTCGGCGACTTCGGGGTCGAGCCGCGGACCGAGTACGGAGTTGCCACGGCGCACCAGGACTTCAACGGAGGCGCGTCGCAGGTGCGGGGCATCGTCACAGCGCTCCACCGCGGTCTCCCGTCGAGCGGGAAGTTCGACTTTCTCCCGGACCAGGCCTACAGCGCCGGCGTACGCTTCGAGCACCAGTGGAGCAACCGGCTGTGGCGCCTCGAAGGATTCTTCGCCGGGAGCCACGTCCGGGGGAGCCCGGGGGCGATCACCCGCCTCCAAAGAGCCAGCAACCACTACTTCCAGCGGCCCGACGGAACGCGCGCGAGCGTCGACTCGACGGCGACCTCGCTCGCGGGAGCCGAGTGGCGCCTCCAACTGGAGCGGCAGAACGACGATCACTGGAACGGCGCGGTTTGGCTCGCCGAGGTCACGAAGGGGTTCGAGATCAACGACCTCGGGTTCAGTGGCTCGCGCGAACGGCTCGACGGGGGAGTTCGCGTAGGATACCGGGAAACACAGCCCGGCAGGGTGTTCCGGGACTATGACATTTTCTTCTTCACGTTCAACAATTTCAGCCACGAGGCGCTCGACGACGTGGGGTCGTGGGATTCATGGCGTCGCGCGTACACGAACGGAACGTTCAACCTGGGTACCCGCTTCACGCTGCTGAACTACCACGGAGCCAACGTCAACTTCTCCTGGCAACCGGACCGCTACAGTCGGCGCGCGACACGAGGCGGCCCGGTCATGCTCGAGCCAGGGGGCACAGGCGTGCGACTTGGGATCAACTCCGACCGCCGGCGCACCTTCAACGTCAACGGGAACGTCGAGTACGACCGGGGCTCCCTGGGGAGCGGCGACAAGGTCGAAATCGAGGCCAGGGTCGGCTTCCGGCCCTCCTCCCAGGTCGAGATCTTCCTGGAGCCCGGCTTCGAGGTGGAACGGGACGGCAGCCAATACGTGTTCGCGACATCGACGCCCTCGTACGAGCCAACCTTGGGACGCAGCTACGTATTCGGTGAGCTGGACCGCAAGACCTTCACCCTCGAGAGCCGCGTCAACTACACTTTTTCACCCAAGCTGTCCTTCCAACTCTACGCGCAAACGCTGCTATCCTCCGGTGATTACTTGAGCTACAGGCAGCTGGAGCGTGCGGGCTCTTACGAGTTCCGAGAGTTCCAGGAAGGCGACCCCGTCCTCATCGGCGGGGAGACCGTGTGCGCCGCCGGCAGCATCTGCCGGGACGCGGACGGGACCCAGCACGTGGATCTCGACGGCAACGGGCTCACCGACTACAGCTTCGGTGACGAGGACTTCAACGTCCGCTCTTTCATCGGCAACGCCGTGCTCCGCTGGGAGTACAGGCCGGGCTCGACGATCTTTCTGGTGTGGCAACGCGCCCAGCGGGGGGACGCGCGGGTCGGGGACTTCGACTTCGGGCGTGACCTGGACGGGCTGTGGGGAGCCCCGGCCGACAACCGCTTCCTCGTCAAGGTCAACTACTGGCTGGGACTGTAGCGCGCCCGAGCGACACGCTTTGCTGAGCCTACATAGCCTCGGCTCTCGAAGGGCCCCGAAGGCCCCCCACGAGCCACCCCGGGACCCGACCTCGGGTCCGCGCGCCCAGGCCGCCACGAAGGAGTGCTTCGAGCACCGGATCGACTGCACCCTCCAAGCTGACCCGGCTCTCCGCGTCGCTGGCGACGGCTTCGACGATGGGGTCCCGCGAAACCCGCGGACCCACCGCAGGTTCGAAGTGAATCCGGCCCTCCAACCGGAGGAGGGAGTCGTGGAGGGCCAACGCCACCTCCGCCAGCTCGCTGATTCGTAGGTAATGCGCCTCGCGCACCGGTCGCGCCGCCGCGAAGTCGGTCAGCGCGGTCGCGAGCCGGAGGCTGCGCAGCGGGCCCTCGACGTCTCGCCCATCTAGGGCGGCGACGTAGGCGCTGCGGTACAGCGCCTCCTCCTGCGTCCTCGCGGCGTCGACGAACTGCAGCGTGCGCTCCCAGAACCTACGCACGTCCGCGTACGCCGACGGCTCTGCGAGGTAGCGTCCCTCCATCCAGTACGGAGGAACGGTTTGCAGCTGGAGGCCGTCACGGAGGGCCTCGAGGGAACCGAGCAGCGCACTCCAGGCTTCGGTACGCACGTCCACCTCGCGGAAGTCGGAGGATACCGCGGAGACGCCGCCGGCCTCACGCCACGGCAGGCTCAAGCCCGGGCCCGCCTTCAGCGCGGGAACCGCGGCGACCGCCACGGCTGTGATACCGATGGCGATCACCAGGCCCGCGCGCGAGGCTCGCGCGCGCCTCAGGGTACGAGCCAGGGGGAGGGCTCCACGCGCTACCGCCCGTGCGAGCGCCGCATGCGCGTCCTCTTGATCGAACTCGCTTCCACGGGTCCGCTCCGCCGACGACCCCTCCACGGCAGACTCGCCCACCTCGTCGCGTGTGCCCGGCAGGTCGGCTACGGGAGGAGCGCCCTGCGGGCCGGGGTCACCGCGTGCCCCTTGTACCGCGATCTCCCTGGAGAGAGGCGAGAGGTCGGGGTCGGCCCGCCGCTCACGGTCCATGCTCTCGAGAAACGCCCGTGCGGCGTCCTCGCGCGTAGGTCCGGTGGCCTCCACCAGGTCCAGGCGGAGCTCGGGGGCCGTCGCCTCCTCGAGAAAGGGATCACACACGAGGCGGTAGGCCGCGTGGGTCCGCGCCGCACCCACCCTTCCGGCCAAGGCGTCGTACATGAGATCGTCGGGTGCGACCTTGCCAGCCGTCACCAGTTCGCGGAGCTCCTCCAGCGTGGCCGCCAGGAGCTCGCCTTCTTCTTCCCCGGCGTGAATCCTGAATCGCATCGCCATTTTCTCATCCGTCCCTTCCCCGGGCCTGTGCGGGCCGCGAAGACCCGCACGCGGAGCTGCGCCCTGCATCGGGCGTAGTACTCGGCTTCGCTTTTCGGGGAGGTCCGCTCAGGCTGGGCCGGCCAGGAAGCGCTCTTCCCTACGCTGCCACCGACGCTGGCGTCGGGCGGGCCGGCAACCCCGTGGTCGGGGCGAGGGGCAGTCGGAACGGGCGACTCGCCTCTCTCTATCAAAGCTAGAGCGCTCGGGGGTCGGGGTGCAAGGAAAAAAACTCGCGACCTCATGGGCTCGTTCAGCGGTCGTTTGCGCCAAACGCTGCGGCGTCCCCATATGTGCCACTTCGTCCCGTGGCCCGGTACCCCGGTCCACGGGCTCCAGTATGCTCTGCTCGCGAAGCCCGAGGCCGTCCATGACTCGCGTGCTGGTCACAAGCGCCGGCGGATGTCCAGCGATCGACGTGGTCCGGTGCCTTCGTCGCGACGCGACCCTGACGCTCGTCGGCGCCGACGCAGGAGCGTGGGGAAGGGAGCTGGGGAGGCGCATCTGGAAGCTGTCCCAACCGTAGTTGAAGGTTCCTGATAGGGGAGAAAGAAAAGTGGTGGCTCCGGGGGTCCCGGGCCGATAGGCTCGGGTAGGCAAAAACCCCAACACGGAGCCACCACGATGAAGAGAACGTACGAGGTAAGGGATCGGGCGGACAAGCGCGCGATCAGGGAGTTCCTGAAGCGGGAGGGGCAGTTTCTGCTTCCGATGCTTGAGTTCGTGGAGCAGACGGAGGTCGTGATCGACGAAGTCATCCAGGTGATGGGACGAGCGACGATCGAAGCGGTGCTGGAGATGAGCGCCGAGGGTGTGGCAGGCGTGAAGCAGGCAGGTCGGTCACGAGCGGAAGACGACACGGTGTGGTATGGCCGGCAGGGTGGTGTGGTTTACCTGTCGGACCGGAAGGTGCGTGTGGAGCGGCCACGGCTCAGGCGCCGGGGCGCCGGGGAGGGTGGCGAGGTCGAGGTGCCGGCGTACGCAGCGATGCGGAGACCGGGCGCTGTGGCGGATCGGATGCTCGAGGTCCTGATGGCGGGGGTGAGCACGCGCAAGTACGGCCGTGTGATCGGTGAGATGGCCGACACGGTCGGGGTGAGCAAGTCGGCGGTGAGCCGTGAGACGGTCGAGGCCTCGGAGCGCGTGCTGAAGGAGCTGATGGAGCGCCGGCTGGATGCGTGGGACCTGCTGGTGATCTACCTGGACGGGATCCAGATGGGCTCGCACCACGTGCTTGCTGCGGTAGGCGTGGACTCAGACGGAAAGAAGCACGTGCTGGGCGTGAGGGAAGGAGCGAGTGAGAACGCCGAGGTGACCAGCGCGCTCCTAGAGGATCTGGTCGAGCGCGGCCTGGACCCGGGCAGGCGGCGGCTGTTCGTGATCGATGGCTCGAAAGCGCTCAGGAAGGCGATCGAGAAGGTGTTCGGCCAACGTCACCCCATCCAGCGCTGCCGCAACCACAAGCTCCGCAACGTGCTGGGTCATCTGCCGAAGGATCAGCATCCTCAGGTGAAGGCGGTGTTCCGGGCGGCGATGAAGCTGGACGCGAAGCAGGGCGAGCAGAAGCTCGAGCAGCTCGCCCGATGGCTCGAGCGCGACCACCCCTCGGCCTCGGCCAGCCTACGCGAAGGCCTCAGCGAGATGTTCACGATCAACCGGCTCGGCCTCCCGCCGCGGCTGAGGAAGTGCCTGGGCTCGACCAACCTGATCGACAGCACCCACTCGGGCGTAAGACAGAAGACCCGCAGGGTGACCAACTGGAAGAACGGAGCGATGGCCTTGCGCTGGGCTGCGGCCTCGTTCGTGGAGACCGAGAAGAGCTACCGGAGGATCATCGGCTACGACCAGCTCTGGATGCTCAGGGCCCACCTCGACGACCATGAACCGGTTGCCGAAATGAGAAAGGCAGGCTAACAAGGAGACTCTCCGGAGCCACCACCTTCAACTGTCAGCGGGACACCATCCGCATCTGTGACGAGGTGGTGGGCCTGCCCTCGGCGAGCGTAGACCCCGGCGGCTTCGTGGACGCCCTGACCGAGGCGTCCCGGGGCATGGACTTCGTCTTCCTCTGTCAGGATCCCGAGATCGAGGCGGTGGCTCGGATGGGCGTCGGGCTGGACACACCCAGCGCCCTACCGCCCGTGACGGTGCTGCCGAACCTTCTGGACAAGGAGGCGACCCGCCGCGTCGCGCGAGCCGACGAGCTCTTCCCGCGCACGGTCGCCCTGGAAAGGGATGACGTAGCGCGCGCGGTGCACGACGTCAGGCTTCCCGCTTGGCTCCGCCCCCGCACCGGTTCCGGCGGTGCGGGTAGCCTGAAGGTGGAAACAGCCGAGGACGCCTTGGGCTGGATCAGCTATTGGGAGCGCCGCGGACGTGAGGTCGCCTGGGTCCTTCACGAATACCTACCCGGACGCAACCTCAACTGGTCGGGCGTGTTCGCTCGCGGAGCGCTGGTAGCCGCCGGGACCCTGCTGCGGCACAGCTACCTGCTCGCTTCGGTATCGCCGAGTGGAATATCGGGCCAGGCGCGCTGGTTGGAGTCCGTCGTCGACGAGGCTGCGGCGACGGCCAGCGAACGGGTGGTACGCGCACTGGATGCGCAGCCGCACGGCGTCTACAGCGTCGATCTCAAGGAGGACCTGGAGGGACGTCCCCGTGTGACCGAGGTGAACGCGCGGCTCGCCGGCCGTCCGCTGCTGCTGGCCGCAGCGGGCGTGAACCTTCCGCTCGCGGCGTTGAGGGCCCTCAGTGGGCGAGACCCGGGCGACGCGCTGGAGCCGGGAGGATGCCGCGCCGGCGTGCACATGTACCGGCAGGTGGACGTGGACCCCCTGGTGGGGCCCGCACCGCGCGAGGGGGCCGACGACGTGACCGCCTCCAGCCGCTCGACAACCCTGGCATGAACGAGGTCGCCGCCGAGACCCTGACGGTCGTCGTACCCTGCCTCAACGAGGAGACCGCGGTGGCCGACACGGTGGAATCGATCCTGGCGACGGCCCCGCAGCTGGACATCGGGTTGCAGATCTTCCTAGTGGACGACGGCTCCACCGACGAGACCGCCAGAGCGATGGAGCGGTTGTGCGCGGAGCATCCGCGATGCCGGATGCACGTCAACCCGACCAACCTCGGGCTGGGCCGGACGGTCCTGGCGACCTACGACCGCATCGAGGACGGCCACTGGGTCACGGTCGTGCCTGGTGACAACGAGTTCGTCTTCTCCTCGATCCGATACCACCTTGCTGTACGCCACGATTACGACGTACTCCTCGGTTGTCTCTAAAACACGGTCGTTCGACGCCTGCGACGGCGTCTGGTCTCGGCCGCGTTCCAGCGTGCGGCGCAGTTCCTCTACGGCTTTCCATACCGTTACTTGAACGGCTTCAAGCTCTATCGTGTCGAGGCATTCCGCGGAATCGACATGGTCTCGACGGGACATGCCTTCAACGCAGAGCTCTTGGCCAAGGCGCTCCTCAGGAACCCCGACCTTCGCGTTGGCGAGGTGCCCTTCACAGCCCGCGGAAGGTCTTCGGGCCGCACCAAGGCGTTCTCGATTCAGGGTGTTCTACGTGCGATGTGGGACGTGTCTCGCGGCTATCGCAGCGTGTCGGCGTACAGACGGCGCATCATCTCGTCCGGCGGGACGGACCCGGCTCTGAGAGGGACCGACCCAAGCGGCTGAGCGATCGCAGCCGCCGCTTCAGTTTTTCTTCGTCCACTCACGCAACGAGCCCGGGAACACGGCCAACCCCACGACCGTGTAAGGCGCCACGGCCATGGCGTGCGCCACGAGGGCGAACGAGGCCGCGGTCGATGGGTCCGCTCCCAGCGTGGAGACCCCCAGAGCCGAGAAGTAGTGATAGGTTCCCACGAAGCCTGGGGAAGACGGCAGCGCAGTGCCCAGTGCCGTCAGGGAGAGGATCAGGCTGGGCCCCCACCACGGCATCGCGAGCCCGAAGGCCGCCACGATGATCTGGACCGAGCCCAGCGCGCACGCCCAATACAGGACCGTGGCTCCCACCGCGGAGGGGAGCCAGCGCGCACTGGAGAGCGTGGACAGGCCTCTGGCGACCTCTTCGGCTCGGCCCCGGAGCGATCCGGCGAGACCCGGACTCAGTGGGCGGATCGTCCGCTCCAGCAAGGAAGGGAGAAGGAAGCGCCAGCGCGCTAACACCATGGCTGTCAGCAGAGCCAGCACCGTCGCGGTCGCCAGCGCCGGGAACGCGCCCGCCCAGGAGGCACCACCCACCGCCAAGGGCACGGTAGCGGCGAACACGACGACCAGAACGACCGAATCGAGTAGACGCTCCACCGCGACGGTCCCCACCAGGAACGACCTCGACAGGCCGGCCCGTCGGGCCACGAAGTCGACGCGCAACAGCTCCCCGAGGCGGAGCGGAAGGACGTTGTTGCCCGTGTACCCAAGGAGGTGAGACAGCGTCAGCACACGGAGCGACACATCACGCTCCAGCGCCGTCGTCACCCGTGAGCGAAGACCCATCGACAGAAATGCGATGCCCCGCGTGACGAGCGCCAGCGAGAGCACGGGCAGTGACACGCCCGCCACCGCGGTGCCGACCGCGGCCAGGTCCACCCGTCGCAGGGTCAGCCACAGGAAGCCAGCGGACACCGCCAGGCCCACAAGGAAGGGGCGCGACCAACGCCGGCCGGAATGCTCCCTGACATCCTCGCCACCCTCACCACGGTCCGCCGCATCCCGCCCAGACGTTACCGCCGAGCGTGCGGCGTCCAGCATCACGGGGTGAGCTCGGGGCGCCGATCGAAAAACGCCAACACCCTCGGAAGGTCCGCAATGACGTTTCCGATCCGGCTCACACCCAGCGCGGCGAGACAGGAACCTAGATAAGCCCCCGCGGGCGTCTCCGCGCCCGCGAGGTTCGCAAGCACGACGCCGGCCAGGAATAGGTCGCCGACCCCAACCGAGTCCACGGTCACCGGGGCGAGGGAGGGCAGGTAGGCCGCACGCAGCCGCGGTCCGGGCTCTGGGGGTCTCTGGAACGAAATGCAGCCTCGCCGCCCCAGCGTGACCACGACCTCGCCGGCGCGGCTGCGCTCGAGGTACTTCGATGCCACGACGGATAGACCGCTCTCCATGTCCGCGGTACCGAAGCGCAGCTCGCTCTCGGTGGGCGTGGCGAGCCGTGGCCTCCGGAACTTGAGAACGTTCGCCTGTCCGGATGTGCTCACGTCGGCGAAGTAGGGCTTGTCGACATCGTCGAGGAGCTCCGGGAGCGCGTCACAGAAGCGGGGCCCGAAGAGCCCGTAACCGAAGTCGGTGACCACCAGCCCGTCGTAGCGCGGCATCTCCCGCCGTAAGAAATCCAGGAGGCTGTCCGCGGCCTTGGTCGAGATCGGTGCGTGATGGCCGTGGTTGACCTTGAGAAGCTTCTGCTCGTCGACCACGTAGCGGACCTTTACGAAGAGCGGGCGCGCCTCGGTGGGCACGGCGTGCAGCTCCACACCCGGGGCGGCGAGCAGGTGCTCGTACGTCTCGAACCGGGGGTCTGCCGAGCCCGTGGTCACGAAGCCCACTTGAGCGCCGAGGGCGGCCATCTGACCGGCGATCGCGGCGCCGCCCCCCGGGAACTCCATCTCGCTGACGGGTGAGACGGACAGGATCGGGGTCTCCTGCGCGACCGACGCCCCTTCGCAGAACACGTACCGGTCCAGGATGGGGTCCTCTACGATGAGGACTCGGAGGTCGGCGAAGCGAGCCAGCAGCTCCCGGAGGCGGGCCGCCGTAACGTGGTGACGGGCACAATAGGCCGCCACCCGCTCGTCGGTCATGCCCAACCTTGAGCCTCGCCTCTGTATGATCTCCGTGGAGGAAAAGACGACGTCGCCGGAGCCGTAGACGACCTCGCCACCGAAGCTTTCGACGAGGCTCTTCTCCCGGGCGAATCGCGGGTCCTCGAGGGACTCGTACTCGCGCCCCTTCACATAGACGTCGGGCCGCACGGCCTCCAAGAGCGGCCCGCCCCAGGACTCGGTGCTCAGAACGACGAGGTCGACCAGCTCCAGGGCGGCCAGGTTCTCCATCCGCAGGTGTTGGGGCACGAGGGGACGGTCGAAGCCCTTCTCCACCGCCTCGTCAGCGGTGACCGATACGAGCAGCACATCTCCCAGGCTCCGCGCGAACTTCAGGTACCGGACATGACCGGGATGGACCACGTCGAAGACGCCATGGCACTGGACCAGCTTCCTCCCCTCCGCCCGAAGTCGGGCCCTCAGCTCCACGAGCTCGGCGAGCTCGATGACCTTCTCCGGCAACTCGATCACGAACGGTTCATCCCACGCCTCGCTCACCTGCAGGTACCACCCAGCGGTCGAGGGGGATCTGCTCAAGCTCGTGCACCCATAGATCGACCGCATCCTCGTCGAGCCCCCGGCCTACGCCGACGACGAATGCACCTGCTGCCCGTGCGCCCGTTGCACCGGTCGCGGAATCCTCCACCGCGACGCAACGGCTCGCGGGCACCCCCAGCCTGCGCGACGCGAGGAGAAACCCCTCCGGTGACGGTTTCGGCGCAACCCCGGACGTCCCGTCGACCACCGCCTGGAAGGCCCAAGCCAGTCCGGTCGACTCCACCCACTGCGCGGCCGTCTCGCTGTTCGACACCAGAGCAGCGGGACAGCCTAGGTTGTTCAGCACGCGGAGGAACCGCTCGGCCCCTTTGACGGGTAGCAACTCGTTTCGGTCGAGTGCGCCCAAGAAGGCACGCTCCTTGGCGTGCGCGATGTCGGCACGCAACTCTTCGGGAACTCCCGCCTCGGCGAGCACCTGCCTTCGCGATGCCCCACCAAACACCAGAGCGCGCGCCTCTTCGGGAAACGAGAGCGGGCGACTCGGTGATGGTGGGCGAAGCCGGCGGCGGCTTCGCCCTGACCTTCGCGCGCGAGGGTCAGAACCTGGTGGGGGTCGGCCGCGCGGTCGGTGACGCGGTCGCTCCGGGAGAGGACCCGTCCAGGCGGGGACCGCATCCGGTGAGGGCGTACAAGGTGGTGTGCGGGGGCTGAGCAGCCGCTACCCCAGCCCCAACGCCCCCCGGATCTCGGCCGCGCTCATCCCGGTGACGTAGACCGCCGTCCCGCGGTCGAACTCCCTGGCGCGCGCGAGCGGTCCCACGACCACGGGGTCGAAGCCGGCGTCGACCACCAGGTCCACGGTCGTCAGGATGCGTCTGCTCGCGACACCTCGGCGAGGCTCGGGAGCGAGCACCGTACACGTCCTCAGCCGGTACGACAAGGCGACGGATCAGAGCCCCTCGCGGATCGCGGTCGAGAACGGCCGGCCGTCACGCAGCGCCGCGGCGGCGCGCTGTTCGATCCGAAAGTGCCGCCGGGCCTCGTCGATCGAAAGCTCGGTGTCCAGGAGCCCATGCCTCAGCGCGAGCGCGTCGGAGTACCCGGGGAGCAGAACGCCCCACCCGAAGGGCAAGGGCTCACTCGCCACGCGGTTCACGTGGTTCCTGAGGATCGTATTGCAGTTGTTGAGCAGCGTGTTGTAGAACTCGGGCTCGGTGCGCAGCGACTCCGCCCGGCTCAACATGTCCACGAAGGGCGTCCGGGCCTGCTCGGGCGTGGCCCTCGACGGGTACAGGAACAGCGTATCCCCACGGACGGCGCGCAGGCCGATCACGTCCTCCTCGGTGCCGACGACGTAGGTGACCTCAAGGCCCCGCAACATCCCGCCAACGATTGAGTAGCCCTCGTCCGATTCGCGCCTGGCTTCGACCGAGACCGCGACGAACCGACCTCCCGTGAGCTCGAAGCTCACGAAGCTGTGGGCGAGCCCCCTCCAGCGCTTCGCAAACGGAGCCAGGACGAACCAGACGCCACGAACCTCGTCGAGCTCGTAGCGGACGTCGCGGTACGCCTCGCTGAAGGTCCCGCCCGGCCGGTGGCGGAAGTCGCGCAGGCGGTCGATACGGACGGCACCGTCCTCGAACGCGACGCGGGCTTGCTCGGCGTGATCGGCCGCCCAATCGCGGTCCGAGCGCGGGGCGCGTAGGCTGAGCACGAGCACGAGGATCACGACCGCCACGACCAGAAAGGCGACGGCGGCGGTCACAACCGGAACGACTCGGCGCGGGCTCAGGGGCTCAGGAGTCCGAAGAGGAGGAGTCGACGTCCCGCTCCCAGCCCACGATGCCGCCTTCGAGGTTCTCCACGTTCACGATCCCGACCTCCTTCAACTCACGCGCGGCGCGTCGGCTGCGGCCACCTCCGCGGCAATAGAGTACGAGCGGCCCCTGCGCGTCGCGGAGCTCGTCCGCGCGGGAAGCGATGTCGGCAAGCGGAATCCAACGGGCGCCGAACTCCTCGAGGTTCGAGAGCTCCCACTCGTGGGCCTCCCTCACGTCGACCAGAGTGAGGGGCTCGCCCGCCTCGATCCGACGCTTCACCTCGAGCGGTGTCACTTCCGGCACAGCGACCTCGCGCCCTGCGCTCTCGTCGACCGAGGGGCCGAGGCCGCAGAACGCGTCGTAATCGATGAGCTCGGTCACGGTGGGCTGGTCCCCGCAGACCGGACAGAGTGGATCGCGGCGGATTTCCAGCGTGCGGAAGTCCAGCTCCAGCGCGTCGAAGAGGAGCAGCCTGCCCGCGGCCGAATCTCCCCGCCCGAGGATCCACTTGATGGCCTCCAGCGCCTGGAGCGAACCGATCACTCCGGGCAGCACGCCCAGCACGCCGCCCGCCGCGCAGCTCGGCACGAGCCCTGGCGGCGGCGGCTCGCGGAAGAGGCACCGGTAGCAGGGACCCTCGGGTGCGGCGAAAACGGAGACCTGGCCCTCGAAGCGGTGGATCGCGCCGTAGACGTAGGGGCGCTTCACCAGCACGCACGCGTCGTTGACCAGATAGCGCGTGGGGAAGTTGTCGGATCCGTCGATCACGATGTCGTAGGGGCCGATCACGCCGAGTGCGTTGCTCGAATCCAGGCGAAGCGGATGAAGAACGACCTCCACGTGAGGATTGAGGTCCACGACACGATCCCGTGCCGACTCGAGCTTGGGCCTGCCGATGTCGCTGGTCCCGTGAATCACCTGCCGGTGGAGGTTCGAGGCCTCCACGTCGTCCCAGTCCACGAGGCCCAGCCGGCCGATCCCGGCGGCGGCCAGGTACAGCGCCGCCGGGGAGCCGAGCCCACCCAGGCCGATGAGCAGTACGCTGCCTGCTTTGAGGCGTCGCTGCCCCTCGACGCCGACCTCGGGTAGGACGAGGTGCCGGGCGTAGCGGGCGAGCTCGGAACGCTCCAGCTCCGGGAGCGGGCCATCGCTTCGGGGGGAGGCTGCCATGGGTGGTCCCGTCTTCTCGCTTGGCGTCGAGCCTCTGGGTCGGGCGGCTGGGCCGGCGGTTTCGGATCTCCGGCGCCCGAGCCCGCAGGCTCCGATCGGACAAAGAGAACGCAAGCGCGCGCGCGATTCCAGTGGGTCACGCAACCGCATCGGCCTTGCTAACGACCGCGGGCTCACAGATGTTGGATGTCCCAGTGGCTCCCTCCCACCTGGGCCGATATTCGTCTGGCGAAGTCAGGACGTCGGACGTGTAATTTCAGCGTACCAGACAGGGAGCCGGGACGTGAGCATTTCGAAGCGGGTGCGACGGGCGGGGCGCGGTGGCGTGTGGACGATGACGCTTCTCACGGCGGCCCTGTCGGCGTGGAGCTGCCAGCCCGTGGGCGAGCCACCCGAGGCGGTGGAGGCCGTGCTCACGCCCCCCCGCGAGTACCGCCGCCGATCACGCGCCGTGATCCGGCCACGGTGGTCGTGAGACTCGAGACCCAGGAGCTCGTCGCGCGGCTCGCCGACGGAGTGGAGTACACGTTCTGGACCTTCGGCGGTACCCGGGCGGTTCATCCGGATTCGCGAGGGAGACGAGGTCGAGTTCCACCTGAGCAACCGGCCTGACAGTCGCGCTCCCCACAACATCGACCTTCATGCGGTCACCGGACCGGGGGGTGGAGCGACCTCGTCCTTCGTATCCCCCGGCCAGAGCGCCACCTTCCGCTTCAAGGCTCTCAACCCCGGCCTGTACGTGTACCGCTGCGCGACGGCGCCCGTCGGCATGCACATCGCCAACGGCATGTACGGGTTGATCCTGGTGGAGCCCGAGGAAGGCCTCCCGCCCGTCGACCGAGAGTACTACGTGATGCAGGGCGAGTTCTACACGACCGGGTCGTACGGCGCGCCGGGGCTGCAAGGATTCAGCATGGAAAAGGCACTCGCCGAGGCTCCCGATTACGTCGTTCTCAACGGAGCGGTGGGTGCGCTGACGGGGGAGGGAGCCCTTCGGGCCGCGGTCGGCGAGACGGTGCGGCTCTTCGTAGGCAACGGCGGCCCCAATCTCATTTCGTCGTTTCACGTGATCGGCGAGATCTTCGACCGAGTTCATCACGAGGCCGGGTCCGCCATCAACGAGAATGTCCAGACGACACTTCTGCCGGCTGGGGGCGCGGCGATCGTCGAGCTCGAGACGCAGGTGCCGGGTGACTACATTCTGGTGGATCACTCGATCTTCAGGGCGTTCAACAAGGGCGCGCTCGGGATCCTCGAGGTGAGCGGTGATCCCGACCCCGTGGTCTACTCCGGCCGCGTCGACGAGGGCATCTACATACCCGAGGGTGGAGCGATCCAGATCCTCCCGCAGGCCGAGGAGGTCGGCACGGTTCCCGGCGCGGCTTCGATGGAGGAGCGGCTGGCGTCGGGCGGTCGGATCTACACACAGAATTGCGCGGCATGTCACCAAGCGGAAGGTCAGGGAATCGCGGGCGCGTTCCCTCCACTCGCTGCATCGGACTTCCTGAACGACGACCCGGGTCGCGCGATCGCCGCCGTGCTCGACGGCCTCCAGGGACCGATCACCGTGAACGGCGCTCCGTACGACGGCGTCATGCCCGCGGTGCGCCTCTCCGACCAGGAGCTCGCCGACGTTCTGACGTACGTCTACAGCCAGTGGGGCAACTCCGGTATAGTGGTCACGCCCAGCCAGGTGGCGGCGGCCAGGGAGTAGGTGGTAGAGCGAGGGGCGCGCGGACGCCGGGCGCTCCATGTGTCATTGCGACGATTGCCAGCGGGAGGCGGTGCGTCGGCCCCGGCGTACGAGCCCCATCCTCGACATATGAGGGCACTCAGGGCCCATGGGCGCTCATGGAGTTGCCGCCGCTCCGCACAGCCTGAAGAGCGCTACAGCAGTCCGTCCACGCGCAGATCGAGCCGCCATCCGGTCGGCGACCTCAGGCCCCGGGCGAGGTCGACTCGGATGATTCCGTCCAGCGTCGTGGCACCGAGCCCGAGCGAGTAAAGTCCTTCGCCCGCGTCGAACGAGGTGCGCTCTCCGGCCCAGGCCCAGTCCGAGAAAAGGGCGAGCCCGAAAGCCTGGGTCCCGTGAGAGACCTCGAGCCGTCCCCTCAGGTACGACGTCCCGGTGAGCGTCGACCCCGGATAGCCGCGCAGCGTCGACCCGCCACCGACGTACCAGCGACGCTGGGCCGGGACGTCGCCCAGGCCTGAGCCACCGGCCACCTCGAGGCCCGTCCGGAGCCTCTCCCCCAAGGGCGCGACGAGCGATGCGGTGAGCTGCGAGCGCGCGTGGTCGAAATCCCCCACCTCGCCCTGCACGAACCAGTCGAGGCCACCCTGCAGCTTCGAGCGGTCCGAGCCCCACCAAGGCGTCAAGCGAAGAGCGGCGCCGACCTGTACGGCGCGGTCCGCCACGATGTTGGGTCGGAAGACGCTCGAGTCCCAGAGTCCGGGCAAGGCCACGTCGGTGTGGACCCCGACCGGCTCGTGTCTCTCCACGTAAAGCCGCCCTTTATACCACTCGCGGTCCGTCGTAGGGGGCATCCACGCGAACGCGGCGCCCGTGGCGCGAAAATACTCGCCGTCGTCGCGGCCCAGCAGCAGGGCGCTCGAAGAGTTTCCGAGCCCGAGTGCGAGCCCGCGCGAGTCGACGCTGCGAAGCGTCCTGTAGACGGTCAGTGACTGCTGCCCACGGGGTCGCGCCCGCCTCAGCTCGACCGTAGCGTCGAGCGTCGGGGCGGCGAGCGCGGCGTGCGCCGTGAAGCTCCCCTCGAACGGACCGAAGTAGCGCAGCATCCGGGCGCCGACGGAAAGCCCCTCCACCCGGTTGTAGCGCAGCAGTCCGGATCCTTGGTAGCCCCACGCGAACATCCACGGCGAGGACCTGAGCCGCGCTTCCGGGAGGTCCGCAATCTCGGAAAACATCTCCTCCAGCTCACCGGCAGAGATCGCGGGCGAGATGTCTTCCCAGATAGGCGGCGGGAGCTCACGGCTGGTGAGGAGCCGCTCCACGTCCCCCGGGACGAGAATCTCGACCGAGGCGTCCTTCCTGGCGCTCGAAGTGCCGGTTGTGCTCGTAGTCGGGGTCCCAGGCCGCGACCACCTCACTGCTCGTCGTGGGCTCCCCCTTCGCCAGTCTCTCCGCAAGCCCGTCTTCACCCCAGGCGTCGAGGATCTCGTAGGAGATCTCGAAGGACGCGGGCACGCGGACGATCCCGGCGCGGGCCTCGCCTTCGGCCCTCAGCGTCCGGGGCAGCCAATACTCGAACTCCCACAGCGAGTACTCCACGACCACGATCCGGATCTCGATCCTCATCGGCTTGAGAATGCCCGGGATCCGGCTCACCCGCGTGCGCGCCTCGTCCACGTCCGGGTCATCGTCGCTGAACGACTCCCAGTCCCGTTCGACGTCGATCGCGCGGGCGAGCCGATACGCCGCGCGCACGAGGCCGCCGCTCTCGGGGTCGATCCACAGCGAGCCCGTGATCCGGTCGATCGCCCGCTCACGAGGCAATACCTCCACCTCGACGGCCATCAGCTCGCGATCCGGCAGGGCGATGCGCAGCGTGTCCCCGGTCCGGAAGCGGTAGAAGCGCTCGCTTCCCGTCTCCAGCGGATGGCGCACGCGGCACTCCACGTCAGCCGGCTCGTCGTCGTCCGAATCGATCCCGAAGAGGAGCGGATCGTCCGAGGGATCGAACAGATCGCCGGACAGCATCTCATCGCGTTTGGGCACCTCCACTCCGCCCGGATGCTGCTGTCGGGCGGCGATTACCTGGACGACGGACTCGTCGTCCCGGAACCACTGAACGCGGCTCGCCTGCTCCTGCCGGAACAGCGTACGGTCGCGGCGAAACGCCCTTAGACCGACCGCGATCCGCTCCCGAAGCACAGCCGAGTAGCCCAGGAGCGACTGATCGACGTTCTTCCAACGGTCCCGGGCAGCGTTGACGAGCACCCGGGCGCCTTCATCGACGTACGCGTCGACGCCGGACGCTCGCGGAGCCTGTTGGGGGGCCATCGCCAACAGGAGAGTCAACAATACGGGGGTCGTCATGCGTGTGGTTCTACGCGGCCCTCACGTCCGTGGTTTCACCTCTTCCGAAAACCACGTCGCACCGGCATGCCGGCCGCGGCGGTAATGGCGCTCTCAGCGCTACCGACTTGTAAAGGGCATCGGGGGGCGACGCTCCACGTTAGATTGGCCGTCCGAAGTCCCGTGGCATTCCGGGGCACGTCCTGTGAGCCGCGTGCCCGCGGCGTGGAATCTGAGTGGCAAGCGCAATCACGAACCGTTTTATCGACGATCGCTGGAGGGCTGTCACCTTGGCAATCCTCCTCAGCGCACATCCGATCGTGGGGCAGGAGAGGGACAGTCCGTCCCCAACTGGACAGGCGACAGCAACCGCCGTGCGCATCACGGAGCCGATCGAGCTCGACGGTCGCCTGGAGGAAACGGCGTGGGATTCCGCCGTCCCCGTCACCTCGTTCACGCAGATCGACCCGCAAGAGGGACACCCTGCCAGCGAGCGCACCGAGATCCGCATCCTCTACGACGACGACAACATGTACGTCGGCGGTCTCTTCTACGACCGCAGCCCGGTCACGACCCGGCTGGCTCGCCGCGACGTCGTGATGTTCGACTCCGACAAGTTCACGCTCGCGCTCGACACCTACCACGACCACCTGACCGCCCACCGCTTCCACGCAAACCCGGCAGCCGTGCGAAGAGACACCAAGCTCTCCGGCGGAGAGATGCAGGGCGGAGACGTGACCTGGGACCCGGTGTGGGACGTCGCGACGACGGTGAGCGACTCCGGGTGGACGATGGAGATGCGTATCCCGCTCAGCCAGGTCCCCTTTTCCGAAGCTCCCGAGCAGGTCTGTGGGCTGCAGATGGAGCGCTTCATCGCACGGCGCCAGGAGGAGTCCTGGTTCGCGTTCGTACCCAAGAGGGAGTCAGGCACCATCGCGCGCTTCGGACACCTCGTCGGGCTCGAGGGAATCGAGAGGGGGGGGGTGGATTCGAGTTGCTACCGTACGCGACGACCCGAGCCGATTTCTCCCCCGTCGAGCACTCCGACGGCGTAGCATTCGACAACCCGTTCCGGGACGGCGCCGACTACTTCGCCGACGGCGGTCTGGACTTCAAGTACCGGCTCGCGTCGAATCTCACCTTGGACGCCACGGTGAATCCCGACTTCGGACAGGTAGAGGTCGACCCCGCGGTCGTGAACCTCACCGCGTTCGAGACGCTCTTCCGTGAGAATCGGCCCTCCTTCGTCGCGGGCAGCGAGGTGTTCCAGTTCGGGGGAGCGGACCAAGGACGCCGAGGCGGTGGAGGCGGAGGCGGCAACGGCGCAGGAGGCGGCACGCAGCTCCTCTATTCCAGGCGGATCGGAGGGTCTCCCGGTTGGAAAGCGCCCTCTGACGCGGTGTACTCCGAGTTGCCGGAGGTGGCTACGATTCTGGCAGCCGCGAAGCTCACGGGCCGCACGAGCGGCGGCTGGAACGTCGGGATCCTCGAGGCCGTGACTGCGCAGGAGCGGGCGCATTACGCGAACGCGTCCGGTGGACGCGAAGTGGCCGTGGCGGCCCCCCTTTCCAACTACTTTGCCGGCCGCGCCCAGAAGACGCTCCGAGAAGGCGCCACCTCTTTCGGAGGCATGTTCACGTCGGTGGTTCGGAGGCTGGCAGGGCTGGATCTGGTCGACGAGCTTCGGTCGAACGCACATACAGGCGGCCTCGACTTCAGGCACGAGTGGGCGGAGCGGGCGTGGGCGCTCCGGGGCTACCTCGCGCTCAGCCGCGTCGGCGGAGAGGCGAGCGCGATCGAGGATGTCCAGATGTCCTCCGCGCGCTATCTCCAACGACCCGATGCGGACCACCTCACCCTCGACCCGACGAGGACGTCGCTCGCGGGCTACACGGGTAGAATCGAGTTACGCAAGCAGGCCGGCCTCCACTGGCTGGGCAGCGCGGCGATCTCAGTCATCAGCTCCGGTTTCGAGGCGAACAATCTGGGCTTCCAGCGCGACGCCGACAGGATCAGCGCGAACACGTCCGTGGAGTACGTCGAGAACGAGCCGAGCGAAACCTTTCGCAACTGGAACGTGCAGGCCAGGCTGGACCGGAACTGGAATCACGGCTGGGACGTGATCGGCTCCGGTGTCACGCTCAGAGGTGGTGGTCAGCTGCTGAGCTACTGGAATGGCGGGGTCAGACTGACCCGCAGTCTCTCCGCGTCCGACGACCGGCTGACCCGCGGCGGGCCGCTGGCCCGTACGCCCAGCGCGACGGAGGTCGGTGCCAACGTGCGCTCGGACCGTCGCAAAGCCCTCAGCTTCGGAAGCAACGGATCGTATGGGTGGGACGCCGAGGGCGGCCACCGGCTCGACCTGGGAGCGAGCTTCGGCTGGCGCCCCTCCCACTCGTGGAACGTCGAGCTCGGACCTCGCTACAGCCGTGAGCGCACGCCGGCCCAGTACATCGGCTCCAGGGCGGACTCGACGGCCTCCGCCACCTTCGGTCGCCGCTATCTCTTCTCCGAGCTGGACCAAGCAACGTTGTCCCTCGACGCGCGCGTGAACATCACCTTTCAGCCGGACCTCACGCTCGAGATGTATGCCCAGCCCTTCATCGCCAGCGCGGACTTCGAGGGGGTCAAAGCGCTCCGTTCTCCCGGCACGTTCGCCTTCCTCAGGTACGGGAACGATCTGGGTACGGTCGGCCAGGACGGGACCGAGCTGGTCGTCGACCCGGACGGGCCGGGGCCGGCGGAGCCATTCCGGCTGGACGAGGGCGACTTCAACCGGCGAAGTCTGAGGGGCAACCTGGTCCTGCGCTGGGAGTGGCGCCCCGGCTCGACGCTCTTTGTGGTCTGGCAGCATCAACGCTCGGAGACCGTCTTCCTCGACGACCTCGATCTCGGCCGCGACGTCAGCGAGCTGTTCAGCGGGCCGTCCAACAACATCTTCGCCGTCAAGTTGAGCTACTGGTTCAGCCCGTGAGCGAATCGACGGTCCTTTAGTCGCTCGGGAGCGGAGACCGCGTCGTGAACCAGGTGCCGACTGCACCGACCCCCAGCCACAGACCCAGCGCCCGTAGCACGCGCAGGGCCGCGTTTCTCACCTCGCCTGACCAGGGAAACGGGCCGTTGAAGAACGTCGTGAGCACGTCCACGTCGTCGAGGGGAATTGCGATGGCGAGGACGGCCCGCCCAACCCCGTCGGGCGGTCCAAGAGCCAGGACGACGAAGACCGAAACGACGACGAGCGCCATCGCGAGCAGAGAGTCTGGGTAGCCGCGCCAACCGGAGATCGCATAAGTGAGCGCGCTCACCCCGACGCCCAGCAGCAGAAGCGTCGGCAGTCCACGGAGCACGACGGCAGCGCCGCGGGGCTCCAGCAGAACGGTCCACGCTGCGGTGACGACGGTGAGCAGAGCGATCAGGAGCATCACCAATGCCGTACGCTCCCACCACCTGCGCAGATAGAACCCCACCGGAGAAATCGCCTTCTGGATCCAGAGGAGCGACCGCCCCGAACGCAGGTCCGAAGAGACGATTCCGTGCGAGAGCGCCAGCGCCACGACCAACGAAGCGAATGCGAGGCTGAGTCGGATCCGTTCGAGCGCCGCTGGGTCGCCGGCGCTAGAGAGCAGAGTTGCGGCAACCTGTCCCAGAGCTACTGACCCCAGAGGGACGGCGCGCTCTCTCACGACGGCGCCCCAACCACCGACGATGCGGGCGGCGGCGTCCCTCACGGGCACGGCGACCCGGAGAGAAGCAGCGCCTCCAGGTCCGAGCGGTCCAGCCCGTCGCGGCCCAGATCCTGCGTCAGCTCTCCCCCGTCGAGGACGACGACGCGATCCGCCGTTTTCTGCAGCTCGGTCAGGTCGTGGCTGCTCACGACCACCGCGGCCTCCGCCCCCGCCGCGCGGATCGCTCTCCTCGAAGCCACTCGGGAGCGCAGGTCGAGCCCGCGCGTGGGTTCATCGAGGAGGACGAGCGCGGGACGGGGCGTGAGGGCGTACGCGAGAGCGGCCCGCCGCGCGAGCCCGCTCGAGAGCTCCGACAACCTCCGGCTCCCGTGGTCCTCCATGTCCGTCATGCGCAGCCCGGTCCGCACGGCTTCGCCCGCCGAAGCTCCGCGGAGACCGGCGAGGCCGGCCCCCGTCGCGAGGAGCCCTGCCACGCTCATCCCCGGCGGAAGGCGCAGCGTCTCGGGCAAGTACCCGATGCCGTGCCGTCTCCGATACGTCGCCGCGTGCTCGCCCGCGATCCGCACGTGACCGGACCAGGGACGAAGCAGACCGAACAGCGCGCGGAGCAGGGTGGTCTTCCCCACTCCATTCAGTCCCACGAGCCCAGTGACTGTCCGGGGTTGCAGATCCATGGACAGCCGACGGAGCACCGCTCGCCGACGCAGCCTACCGTAGCCGACCGTGAGGTCGCGAACGGACACGAATGCTTCCGTGGTGCTCACCCCAGCGGCTCCACGGCAAACGCGACTCCAGCGAGCTCGTGCTTGGCGATGAGAAGGGTCCGGCGGCCGAGGAAGACCTCGACACCCGGCGGAAGCAGGTGCCGGGCGAGGCCATGGGCCGTGACCAGGTCCAGCGCCTGCCCCCCTCGCGGTAAGAGGGCGACGAAACCCCATGCCCGTTCCGACGATTCGACGGAGATGAACGGCGGTGCGTGCTCCGGCACGGCGAACTCGACACGCCCGCCGGTGCGCTCTTCGATCAGCCTGAGCACCGCGAGGGCAGAGTCCGGAAACGGGCGGCGTCGCCCCTCCGGATAGCAGAGCCGCCGTTCAACCGTGCCATCTTCGTCCAGCACGTCCAAGCAGCGGTCGGGGAGGAAGCCGATCGCCAGCCGCCCGTCCACCCGGGCGACCACAGGGCTTCGGAACGGATCCACCCGGGCATGACGGAGGTCGTTGTACGCCACCTCGATGAGGGGCCGCCTTCCCCCGTCCAGGGTCACGAGCTCCAGCCGCGCCGACACCTCACCGCTCGCCCTCGGGCACCGTGTGAGCATCACCAGACTGTCGGGCGCACTCAAGAGATCGTGGACACGGGCCGCGCCGCAGCCCGGGAACCTCAACCTCACGACACCGGTAGCTGCGCCCTCTCGGTCGAAGAGCACGAGTCGGCCCGATCGCTCCGCGACCACGAGACGCTCGCCCGTGTACGCCAGCGCGACCGGGGCCGAAAGCTCCCCGGGCCCCTCACCTTTGCGTCCGAACGTGCGCACGAGCTCGCCGTCGCCGGCCAAGAGGGCCAGGCGTCCTCCCAGCCTATCGAGGACGACCCAACCGGCGTCGGTCTCGACGGCGTCCGTTGCGCTCATCACTTGCGGCTCCGCGGGTCCGAAGGTTGGGTCGACCGCCGAGACCTCCACCGGTGGAGGAAGCTCGCGCACGGGGACAGATGGCCCCTCACGCGGGGCCCGACAGCCGGCGGCGGCACACATGCTCGTTGCCAGGAGCACCGAGGTCGCGTGTGGGCGTCGCGACCGGCCGCCCTGGGGACCCGACTTCCCAGCAGCACTCACGGCGTGTCTCTCGATCGTGGATTGACAGGGCAAGGTGGCGCCAAGCTATTGCGCTCCCGTGAACGCAGGCATGGTTGGATGAGACCGCACGAGCGAGCGGGGGTCCGTCGTGCGACGGACCCCCGCTCTCGTTTCATCGCTGCATCCACCTATTTGAGGAGCAGGCTACTCAGGGAGTCGATACCGCACGCGGCGCAATCGATGTCGTACGCGAGGACGCAGAAGAGGTCGTTCCAGAACCCACCAGCTTGCCAACACTGGTACATCGAGTCCTCGGCCTCCCAAATGCACGCCCCGAACTCCTCGGTGAACGTGCAGCGGCGAACGATTCCAAACCTGTCGGTCGTGGTGCAATCCTCCTGCGATGCCGCGGTGTCGGGCTGGACCGCGACGGCCAACACGAGCACGCCGAACAAGAGCCAGAGACGAGAGGGGCGCGGGGCCTTCGTACGCATGGGTCCTCCAGAGCTTCAGTGGCGATTTCCCCGAACGGCTCATCCGATCGGGCGATCGCCCGGCGACCCCCGGGACCACGTCGCGCAAAGTCGCTCTGGAGTGATAGAAGTCGGTCGTTTGTGGCCTCGACGCGCGTCCCGGAGCGCTTCGTCGGTCACGTCGTCAGACCGTCGAAGGGGCGGGGGCGGGCCCTCCTCCCTGTGCGGGCGCCGCATTCCAGCCAGTCTGTATGGTCTAGGGGAAGCCGGACTTGCGCGGATGACCCCCTCAAGCTGCGTGCCGCCGGCCGGGACCGGGCGGTGGAAGTGAGCATTGGGTCTGCGGCTCAGCCTCCCCGTGGTCCGTCCACACCCGTCTCGAGATGACAGCCGCTGCAGAGGACGAGGAGGTCCGCGGCCAGCGCCGCACCTTCCGGACCGGGCCCGGCAGCTCGGAGCCCTCGCGCGAGCCGCTCGAGCTCCCGAGCATCTGCCTCGGCGCGCTCCGGGTCGTCGAGCCGCCGCCCGAGTGCTCCGTCGAAGAAACGAGCCCCGCTCAGCGATTCCGCTCCAGCGCCCCAAACAGACGGGGAGGGCCCCAGGAGACCGTCCCAGAGCAAGTTCACCGCCCACGAGAGCCGTGTCCCGTGCAAGGTCGCTGGGGGAGGGCTTGGGTGGCACCCGCTCGAGGCTCTCGGCGCCGAGGTCGACGTCGCTCGCCTCATGACAGCGGCCGCACTGCATGACGACCGAAGGAAGGACGCGGAACGCCCCCTCGCGAGAGGGTTCGTCCAGAACCACTCGTGCTTGCTGGCGGAGATCGAACAGGAAGGGTCGGCTGGCTGGCGGGATTCCGACGATGCTGCCTCGCCGATAGAGGCGATCGGCTGCGGCCCGCACCCCGGACAGGTCTGCGAAAACAGCCGCGTGGCGCGCGTAGCTGATCGCGGCGAAATGCTCGTGCATCTCGCTCAAGGCGGGCTCAGGAGCGGGGGCACGTCCATAACAGCCGTGAGCACCAGGACCGTCCACGCCAAGCGATGACGTCGCATCTCTCCCTCCCGATGAGGGGCACGAAGGGTCTCACGTCAGGTCGGGAGGGAACGACCACCTGTCGATCCTGCTATACCCCACAGGCACCTACTGCGAGCCCTCTGCCATGGCCATGAAGACCATCACCGAGCAGGTCGAGCCCGAGGTCCTCTACTACGACGGACACTGCGGGCTGTGCGACGCGACCGTCCGGTTCGTGTTGAGAAACGACGAAGGCGGCCGTGCGTTCCGATTCGCCCCGCTGGGCGGGTCCACCTTCGAGCGCGCGCTGCCCGAGGCGGAGCGAGCCCGACTCCCGGACAGCCTCGTCCTCGTGACCGGTGACGGAAGGACGTTGACCCGCTCCACTGGAGTCGTGCGCCTCCTCCGCCGTCTGGGGGGCGTTTGGTCCGTCCTCGGCGCGCTGCTCTGGATCGTGCCACGCCCCGTGCGCAACCTCGGCTACGACGTGGTCGCACGGCTCCGGCACCGGCTGTTCCCGCCGCCGGAAGCGTGCCCTATCCTACCTCCGGAGCTGCGCTCACGGTTTTTGCCGTAGGGTCGCGGATGCGCAACGACCCCGTCAGCGCGCCACCCGCTCCTTCAGCTCCTGGAAGAAGTTCCGCACGAGGATGACCGAGGCGGTGCTCTGGCCTTCTCCCTCCGTTCCGACGAGAACCATTGATCGAATTCCGCCAACGTCTGGGGGTGATCCAACCCTCCCACGGGATGACCTGCCGCCTCCGTCACCCCTACATCTTGGGGTAAGGAGAGTCAAGTGGATACCCACTTCAGCTGAAACGTTTCGGCGGCTTTCACGCGACGCCGCCGAGCAGTCCCGGCGGGCCTCGGGGAGTCAACAGTGACGACCGCCACGCAGTGCGAGGTCGGCGGGCCAGACGGGCGCCGTCCGGGCGCACCCGCTCAGTAGCACGGCAGCCAGCACCGGGACCACGGCGGGTCGGGCCAAGAGCGGTGGAGAACGGCGACGCACGTGACCCGTTCAGGCACCTCCCGGGATGGAGACAGCGGTCGCGACAGCGGGGAATCGCTCCTTGCCGCCGGCAACGGCCGCGGCTTGCTGGGGCCTGTGCGCGGGATACGCTACGCCGGCGTTCGACCCACTGCCCCCATCGAGCCCGAGACGACCCGTGGCGAGACCCGACCAAGGCTCATCGGCTTCCGAAGGGCTCGCCGATCGCCAGCTCCGTCTCCTGATGCAGATCGATGCCGTGCGTGACTCGGCACAGAATCCCGACACGCTCCTCGGCACCGTGGCCAAAGCTGTCGCCGCCGAAATCGACGCGAGCGTAAGCCTTCTGTTCGTTCACGACCCTGCGAGCGGTGAGCCGGAGCTCCGGGCCTTCACCGACCGTAGTGGCCGACCGGGTTGGATGCCGCCGGATGCGATGGCGCAGCTTGCGGGACAAAGCAGCAGCCTAACGGCCGTCGAACTCCTCTCCGAAGCCGATGTTCCGGAGGCGCTGTCCGACGACGGTGCCCGTCCCCAGCTCGTCGTCGTTCCCATCGTGATGGGGTCCGACCGGCGCCTGGGGTCGCTCCTCCTCGGACGCCACGGCCGGCCTTTCGAAGCCCATGAGCTGGAGCTCCTCACCTTCGCCGAGAGCCAGCTCGACTCGGCCCTCGCGCAGGCGGCCCAACTATTCGAGTTCGACCTGCGCAACCAGGAGCTCGAGACCATTTACCGGTTCGACCGGCTGCGCGACCGGAATCTGCCCTTCGACGAGATGCTGGACGGCATCCTTTTCGACCTCAGAAACGTCGTCCGAGCGGACCTGTCGTTCATCATGCTGTACGACGATACGGGCAAGGAGCTGGAGACGCGTGCATCGAGCGGCGGGGACCTCGCGTCGCTCATGGGCTCGTTCGACGACGTCGAGGAGGCCGCGTCGGCCGCCGTGCGGGAAGCGCGACTGATGGTGCTCGAGGAGCTGGACGGTGCCTTCGGCTCGCTCATGTGCGTACCGCTCATCCTGCGAGAGCGGATCCTGGGCGTCTTCGGCATGGCAAGCACCCGGCCGAAGGGATTCCAGGAGCGAGAGCGCCGGCTGCTCGCTGCCATCGCGAGCCAGATGGACACCGCCATTTTCGAAAGCCTGGAACAACGGCGACTGCGGATGGTCCTCGGCCGTTCCGTGGACCCGCGCGTCATGGAGCGCCTCCTCACCGCATCCGACGTGGGGTTCTTGAAGGGCGAGCGACAGGTGCTAACCGTTCTCTACGCCGACCTGCGTGGCTCCACGTCGATGGCCGAGGTCGTCGCTCCGGAGGTCCTCGTCGACTACATGAACGCCTTCTTGGGCACGATGTCGGACGTCATCCTCAAGCACGAGGGCACCCTCGACAAGTTCATCGGTGACGAGGTGATGGCCCTCTTCGGGGCGCCGGCGCCCCAGGAAGACCACGCACTCCGCTCAGTGCGTGTCGCGCTCGCCATGCAGAACGCACACGCTGCCCTGCTCGCGCGACGAGGGCGCCAGGGATTGCCAGGATGCCCGATGGGCGTGGGGATTGCGACGGGCGAGCTGATCGTGGGAGAGATGGGCTCGGCGCAGCGCAGCGACTACACCGCGATCGGAAGCGCCGCCAACCTCGGAGCGCGCATCTGCGGCGTCGCCGAGGGAGGGCAGATCCTCGTGAGCCCCGCCACCCACGAGCTGGTCGCCGACGCCGTCGTGGCCGCGCCCGTCCCCGGCCTGAGCTTCAAGGGCATCTCCGCCGACATGACCGTCTACTCGGTCACGGCGATCCAGTAGGAGGGATCGCGCCTGTCTTCAGATCACGGAGGGGAGGTCGAGGGGGACGGCGATGAGCCGATCCACGAGCTGTCCGGGGCCGTCGACGGGGTGGACGTCGAGGTCAAAGTGAGCGCCGCAGGCGAGGCTCTCGAAGTGGAGCGGGATTAGGAGCCCGCCCCCCTTCGATCGGCTTGAACAGCTCCTCCAGCTCCAGGACGAGCGGCGCACTCGCCCCAGCCAGATGCCACGTCACGGGTCCGCTCACCCGCTCCGGCACCGTGTGAAGGACAGCGGCGCGACGTCGTGCACGTCCCTGGTCGCACGACGTACGCGCGTGCATGATGTCCGCATGCCCGACAGGCCCGCACGCGTACCTGCCGCCCGCGCGACGTCGAGAGACCTGAAGCACCGAGTCGGAGAGATGGAGCGGGTCGGCCGGAGTCGCCGGTGAGCCCGGAGCCGCGCTCGCCGGTGCCCTGAGCCGGCCCGCACCCCGTGTTCACCCACTGCCTGTCTTGCCGTGCGAAGTTCCCGGCGCCGAGCTTGCTCGAGCACCCCCTGCCCGGTGCGCGGATCGCCTACGACCCTGCGCGGGGCCGACTCTGGTCGATCTGCAGCGTGTGCCGGTCGTGGAGCCTCGCTCCGATCGAGGAGCGCTGGGAGGCGCTCGAGGAGCTGGAGCGAGCGACCGCCGCCGTGCCTGGCAGCCCTCGACGCGCTCACCTCCTGGCGCAGACCGACAACGTCGCTTTGTTCGCACTCGGCCCGCTCGGCATCGTCCGCGTAGGAGCGTCAGACCGCTTCGAGGAAGCGTGGTGGCGCTATGGGCCGCACCTCCGCGCCGATGGAAGGAGCCTGTGGCGACGCGATGTCGGAGCCATGGCCACGTTCGGTGCAGCCATCATCGGCGGGGTCCTCAGTGCGGCGCTCCCCGCGCGCTACCCCCTGCTCAGCCCGACCGAGGTCCGCCGTTGGCTCCGGTTCGGAGACCGCGCCTGGTCGGGAGCCGCGCGCTGCGCGCTCTGCGGCGCGCCGATCTCCGAGCTGTCGTTCTTCGATCAAACGATCGTCAAGCTTCTCCCGGGCCACGGAGATGACGGGCGTCCGAGTCTGCACCGCCGCTGTCCTCATTGCCGCAACGAAGCGGAAGGCGGGCTACACCTGGTAGGCTACGAAGCGGAGCAAGCGCTGCGACGTATGCTCGCGTACCGGCACGTCCTGGGCCTCTCGGAGCAACGCGTCCGCTCGGCCATGGATCTCATCGACCGGGAGGGTGGTCCGGCCCAGCTCATCCGCGTGCTCGTGCACTTCACGAACCAGCTCGGCGATCTGCCGCATGACGCTGCGGTCGCCCTCGATGTCGCCCTCAACGAGACTCGGGAGCTGCGACTTCTCGGCCTGGAGATGGCGGCTGTGGAGCAGTACTGGCAGGAAGCGGAGAACCTGGCCGCGATCGTCGACGAGGAGCTCACCTCGGTGAGCGGCGTCGAGCGACTCAGGAAGCGTGCCGTACTGGCACTGTAGGCGCCTCACGGGCCTGCCGTATCAGTCCCTTCGATCCCGTTCTGCGGAAGCAGGGTCACCGAAATTGGACACCGCTCGACCGGCGGCTGGTTGGCCCACCTCCCCATGCGTCCGCCCAACCTTTTGCACGACAGTCACTTGGGTTTTGACACGGTCCACGAGGAGTTCATTGGCACGATTCGTGCGGCTAGGTACCACAGAAATTAGTCGACCCAGGGAGGCGGAACGATGGCCGGGCGTGACACAGGACGCAGCTTGGATCCCAAGAGGCGGGCGAGGTTCCTCCTCCGGGCCGCGGCCCGCGAGGACGGACTCGGAAGCGTTCGCGTTGCTAGGGCGCTCAGGCAGATGGTGGCGGACGGCGAGCCCGCACCGCCTCTTGCGGCACCGATCCTGGCCGAGGCCACACCGGCGGGGCGCTGACGACCCACCCAGTCTGGCCCGCACGACGGTGAGTGCGTAATTCCGGATCTCCGTTCGACCGCTAGAAGACCGCTGAGAGCTGTACGGCGAGCATGTCGAGCGCGTCGTCGCTCCCGGAAGAGAAGCCGAAGTGCTGCCAGTCGAGCTTGAGCAGCACCTCGCGCGCGACGCGACGGCCCAACGCCATCTCGGTGCGCCAGACATCGTCGTCCCATGACTCCGGCGCAGGGACGCCGCCCGTTCCCCGTACTTCGATCTCGTTGAACGAGAGCATGTCCACGCGTCCGGCGAAGAAGGAGCTGATCGAAGTCCTCCGGTGAGTCCGTTAGGGCCGCCTCGAGCGGCGGTGAGAAAGCCTCGCCGATGTAGGGCCCCAGCGCGTATTGAAAGCCCCCGGCGTCGCCCGTGAGCTCCCAGACGAGACCCCAACACGCGTCGTAGAGGAGCGGGAGCCCGCGCTGGTTCGCCTCCTTTCGAGCGGCCAGCTCCTCTCAGCTGGCGCGCCCTCCCCCGTCGAGCGTCGTCCGGTAGTGCCACACCAGCGGGACCCCGATCAGGGGATTTTGATTGAAGTACGTGCCGCGGAAGCCGAAGCTCCCGAACAGCGAGGGGGCCATGCCGATCCGGGAGTTGAGCCAGGGCTTACCGGCAATCTCGTTCACGACCACGTAAGCCCCGTTCACGCGCACGTCGGCGTCGAGGTCGTAGAGGATCTCTCCGAATACGGCGATCCGCTCGGTGACCCAGTGCTGCATGAACACGCGCAGCCGGATCTCGTTGAACGGGTCGTCCCGCCTGAAGTTCCGGTTGAGCGGGGCCTCGTAGCCGGTTGTCGCGACCACGTCGATCTGTCCGGAGATGTCGAGCTGCGCGTCCGCTGCATAAGGAACGGCGAGAGGGAGCGTCGTCAGCGCCAAACCGTACCTAGGTCTCACCATCGTCCGCCTCCGTCGGGAGTCCCCTCCGGGATATCAAGACCCGGAACGTCGTCCCACCGGGCCTGGACTCGAACGCGATGCTACCCCCGTGTCGTTCCACGATGCTCTGGCTGATCGCGAGTCCCAATCCGGTGCCGCCCTTCGTGCCGTGCGTCACGAACGGCTGAAAGACCGAGTGCTGGATCTCCGGTGGGATGCCGGGGGCCGCATCCTGTACTTCGAAGAGGAGTCCGGCGTCGGTGAGCTTCGTTCGGACGACGAGCCCCCCGCTCGCCCCCATCACCCCCTTCGCGTTCTTTACGAGGTTGTCGATCACGCGTCTCAGCCGATGGGGATCGAAGAGCCATGTGCCTCGATACTGCAGATCCGTCTTGAGGGCCACCTGGCCCAGGCTCGGGCGCCAGAAGTCCACGATCTCCGTGAGCCACTCCCCGACGTCGGCCTCGACCACGTCCAGGGATTGTTCGCCGCGAGCGAACTCCAGCACCTCGCGCATCATGATGTTGAGGCGATCGGACTCGGCGATGATGCCGTGCAACGTCTCACGGTCGAGCTCGTCGGTCGCCGTCATCTCGAGCATCTCGGCGCTCATGCGGATCGCCGCGAGAGGATTGGACAGGTCGTGAACGATGGAGCTCGCCATCTCGCCGATGGCCGATAGCCGCTCGGAGCGGATTAGATGCTCCTGGGCCCGTTTGAGCGACACCCGCATCCGATCGAACCCTTCCGCGAGCCGTCCGATCTCGTCTTTTCTCTGCGCCACGATTGGGTGATCGAGGTCTCCACTTCCGAGGCGCTGCGCGTCCCGGATCAGCCGGTCGACCGGTGCCGTCACCGTGCCCGCCACTGCAAGCCCGAGCACGAACGCGACGGCGACGCCGCCGGCCGCGAACCCCAGGAGTGACAATCGCAGCGTCCGCGCGGGTGCCATCGCCGCCCCGAGCGACCGGAACACGAACAGGGAACCGACCGGTACTCCGGACGCGCTGAGTAGCCGCGCGGCGACCCCCAGGAAGGGCTCACCGTCCGCCGAGAAGGACTGGACGGCTTCCGGGACAGTCGCCGATTCCCCCTCGAGCGTACCGGGACCATCGTCGGTGGCAAGCGTGAGCGAGTCCACGGCCAGGGCGGCAGCGGCGAAATCGGCGGCGCTCGCCACGACGAGGTCCGATGCGAATACCGCCGTGGGCTGACCGGTGAACGTCTTGAGCGCCGCAACTTGGACGCGTCCGACGCGACGGCCCGCAACCAGGATGGCGTACGTCCTGTCGTCGATGATGATCGGACTTGCTGCGACGTACAACAGTCCGCCGCGGGTGGCCCAGACGTCGCCCGTGTCGTAGAAACGCGCGTCCGCCAGCATCACCCCGGCACCCTCCAGTCCTTCCGTGCGAGCCCCCGGCGTCGTGGCAACCACCGACTCGTCGAGTGCGAGCACGGCGAGCCACTCCGGGCCGCCCGCCGGCCCGGCCTCGCGGCTCTGCGTGAGGATTCGCTCGATCGTGGCGGGATCGTCGGTCGACGCCGCAGCCTTGAGTGTGGGGTCCTCGGCGAGCTCGCTCGTACGGGTGATCAGGTCCCCGAGCTGTGTGAGCCGCAGCTGGACGGCGAGCCGAGAGGCGGAGCGCAGGCTCTCCTCGACGTCTCGCCGGATCGTGCGTCGAAACGAATTGTCGGCGATCAGGAAGAACGCGAAGAGGAACGCGAGCACGCTCCCGGCGCCCCATCCCCAGATCCGGTTCCGGAGCGAAAGAGTCAAGCCCTCATCGTCCCAGCACGAAGTCCAACTGTGCCGCGCCACCGTCGGGCACGTCCACGTCGGCCGAGTCGGGCAGCAGCCGCTCGTGCCATGCAACGACCGTGTGACGTCCTGCGGGCAGGCCATCGACGCGGAAGCTCCCGTCCGCTTCGGGGCGGGTGAAGAACGGAGGCGCCAAGACCACGATCACTGCCGACATGTCGGAGTAAATGTCGCAGAATAGCCGCACGATGCCGGGACGGTCGAACAGGAGCGAGACTCTCCCGGCCGGTATCGACCGAGATTGAAGGGCTTCGGATCGGAGAGCGAGAAGAGGTTGTGGTAGATGTCGTCGTCGTTGGGGAAGCGGACCTCCGTGCCGACTTGTACCGCTGTCACGTGAGGGATGATCTGCTGGTTCAGTTGGCGAACACGGACGACGGTGTCGGTACGCGCCACCGCGGAGGTCGCGGTGCTGACATAGACCACAGCGTCCTCCACGCCCGACGCCCCCATGGTCGGTGTCGGGGACTGATATCGCCGGCGCGAATACGGGCTCAGTCGCGGTGGACCGCCCTCGGCGGGCAGCGCAGCGAGTCGTAGAGTCCCCGCGAGCGTACCGACGATCGCACGCCCGCGCACGTGAGAGGCGGGCTCGATCGTCGATGCGTGGGCGGTGTCGCGGGGGCGGTCGGCCGCTCCAGCGACGGCGACCCACGCCCCGGCGACGAGCACACAGTAGAGGAATGCGCGCCCGCCGAACTTCTTCCCCGAGTCAGCCATGGAGCCCTCCCGCCATCGTACGCACCCGTAACCGAGGCGACACGGAATAAAGAGCACGAGCTCGGCTCGCGCGAGGGGGTGCCCTCGCACCGAGTACCCGCGGTAACGCCTGGCGCGAGCACCCCCTCCGTCTCTTCCGCTACGGCCGCAAGGGGCGGAAGGGTCGAGTAGGCGCGGTGGTGAGTCCGGCCCTCACGAGGGCCGCCACCGGCCACCACCCTCGTTGCTCAGGTCCACCGCGCGGCGGCCTCGCCGAAGCGGGGACGGGTCCCCGAAGAGGCGGGGATCAAGCACGCTCGCCAACAGCTCGGCCGAGTCGGCGAGTCGGGGACCGGGCCGATTGAAGTAGGCGTTTCCGTCGAGCACGTGGCAGCGCCCTCTCGCCACGGCGGGCACCCGTCTGAGATCGTCGCTGGCGATCAACGAGACGATCCTCGGAGGCTGGCCTTCCACTCAGCCTCCTCCGAAACCAGCGCTGACGCCGACGTACAGGCCACGGCCCGGTGCGCCGAAGCCCAGCACCTCTTCGTACGCGGCGTCCAAGAGGTTCTCAACCCGTAAGGAGAGTCGGACGCGCGCGAGCGCCGCATGCAGCCCGGACAGGCTCATTGCGAGGCCCGCGTCGAGCGTAGAATGGCGCTCCAGCGTCACCCGGGCGGCTGGGAAGGTGGCGAAGTCGAGGTCGTCGCGCGGGCCCACGAGCTTCCAGGCAGCGTGGACCTGGACGGCGGCGGCCGGGTGCCAGCCCAGACGAACGGAAGCCGCGTGCGCGGGACGCCTGAGGAGGCGGGAGCCGTCGACGAACGTCGCCCCTTCTCCCTCGTCGAAGCCGGAATCGACGACCTCGGTGTCCACGTACGTGTAGTCGGCGCGGACGTCGACGACCCCCGCAACGGCGACCGCCGAAAGCTCGAGACCACGTGAGCGTGCCTCGGCGACGTTGTAGAAGTTCGCGCCCCCGGGCGTGAGCGGGGTGAAGGTGTACTGGACGAGGTCGGAGAACGCCTGATCGAACCAAGTCGCCGTGAAACGCAATCGGTCGCTCCACCCATGCTCCGCGCCGACCTCCCAGGAGCGCGAACGTTCCGGCTCGAGCGCCGGGTTCCCGAGCGCGAAGCCCGTGGCGAAGTTTTCGAAGAAGGTAGGCTCTTTGATGCCGCGACCTGTGCTGAGACGCACCTTCGTGGCTCTGCCGAGATCGAGCACAACCCCCACCTGATGCGTGAGAAAGCTCCCGAAGCGCTCGTTGTCCTCGAGTCTCAAGCCCGCGTGTCCCGAGACCGGGCCCGAGCCCGCCACGCCGTGCAGGTACGCCGCTCGATTCGAGCGCTCGTCGACGCTCCGCCCGGTGTTGGGGCCGAACTCGGAGAGGGACTCGTTGAGGCTGCGCTGGCGCTGCTCCTCGAGCTCGGCCCCGGCGGTGAGCACGGTCGCGGGGTCCAGCCGGACGTTCACACGTACGTCGGCGGTCGTGCGCCGTACGTCGTCCAGGCTCTGAAACGAGTAAAGGCCCAGTGAATCGGCGGCGTCGTCAGGCGCGTCGTCGGTGCCCCCGTTGAAGTCGTGGGTGGTAAGGAGCACGCGCAGCTCGACCCGCTCGCCGACGTGTCGAGAAGCCTCCAGGCTCAGGGCGAGCTGGTCCGCGAACTGGAAGGAGTTCCGGTCGACGACGTTGCCCGAGCCATCGGTGGGGAAGTGGTACTCGCGGTCCGTATAGCGGACGGACAGACGGGCGCTCGTGCCGCCCTCCGCGCTCACCCTTACCGAGCCGGAGAGGGTCGCGTCGTCGAAGTCGTTGTTGAGGGCCAGGATTCCGTCCGTGGCACGCCTGGTGGCGGAGAACCCGTAGCCGACGAGCTCGCTCCCACCGGAGAGGTCCACGACGGCCTCGAGCCGACCGAACGAACCGGCCTCCACATTGAGCGAGCCGCGGGGACCATCCCTGCCCGAACGGGTGATCACATGGACGACTCCGGCCACCGCGTCGGAACCGTGTAGAGCGCTGTTCGGTCCGCGCACCACCTCGATGCGCTCGACGTTGTCGGTGCTCAACGTGGCGAAGTCGAAGCCGCCGCCCGGCTGGTTCACCTGTACGCCGTCCACGAGGACCTGCACGTAGTCGCTCTCGCCTCCCCGGAAGAATACCGAGGTGAGGCCCCCGAAAGAGCCGCTGCGCGCTACGTGAACACCCGCTAGATGACGGAGCGCATCGACCACGCGTGTGACTCCTTGCTCCCTCAGCTCCTCCCCGTCGAGAACGGTGACGTGTGAGGCGACGGCGTCCAGCGCGCGGGGCACGGGGGTCACGGTGACCACGAGACCCTCCAACGTGAAATCGGGCTCCTGCGCTACGAGAGCAGGGGCGGCCATGACCAGGCAGGCGGCGGCAAGGTGGGCAAATCGGAGCATCGGTCGTCCTCCCCGCCCCGCCCGCGCGGGACGTCTTCCGGGTCTCCGGATGGAGGACGGTGGGACGAGAGGACGCCCCCCGGAGCCCCCCTGCGGAGACTTGATCAGGGAGCAGGCGGCCAGGTCTCCTGGCTGGAGGCCGTCGAGGTCGCCTTCCCAGAGCACACGCTCCAGTGGCTTCGTCGACTCGACGTTCCGGGTCTCCCCGGACCTCTCACAGTGGCGGGGCCGCGCCGGATTCTCACCGGCTTCCCTTATGACCCGCCTGCTATCTCAAGCTGGGCCGCACGGTGGCCGCGCGCCGGGCTCGCGTCAAGGGCGGGCGCACGACGAGCGAGAGCCGCCGACGCGAGGAAAACGCCACAGAGTCAGCGCCCCGGCTGCAGCTCCCAACGCTCGAAGACCACACTCTCGATTTTCTCTCGGGAGTAAAACGTCGGGAAGATCCAGAACACTAAACCCGCCCGCTATCTGAAGTTGGCGGCCGAATGGTGGTCGCGCGCCGTGCTCGCGTCGGGCGCGTACCCGCCTCACGAGCGAGCCGGCGCGCGCGCTTCGCGGAGCGGCCGACGATGATGGTGACGTTGTCCGTACCCCCGTCGTCGAGGACGTCCTGGAGCAGGTCCTCGCACACCTGCCGGGCCGACGTCATGGAGCGGAGCCTCTCCGCGATGCGCTCGTCGCTCACGTGCTTCGTGAGGCCATCGCTACAAAAGAGGTGGACCAGGCCCCACTCGTGGTCGATGCTCGTCACCACGGGCGTCGTCTCCTGGCCGCCGATGGTGCTGGAGAGCACGTTCGCGAAGGGCGACCGGGCCGCCTCTTTGCGAGAAAAGACACCGTCTTCGACGAGTGCCTCCGCCATCGTCTGGTCGCGCGAGATTTGCGACAGCTCTCCGTCCCGGAGGACGTAGTAGCCGCTGTCTCCCACCTGTAGCAGGTAGGCGCGCGGCCACACGCTGAGCATTAGCGTGAGGGTCGTCGCCATCCGGCCGGAGCCCAGCTCGTCTGCGTGCGACCGGAGTGCCGCTTCGGCCAGGGAGCGAGAGAACGCGCCCTCGTCGGTGGGGTCGGCAGTGTAGTAGCAGTTCATGCTGTTGGCCACGTAGTCGGTGACCGCCTCCAGGGCCACCCGGCTGGCCTCTTCCCCGAGAGCGCCACCGCCTACGCCATCGGCCACCATGACCAGGAACGCCAGTCGCTCGCCCTCGCCTTCGATTCGCGACGTGTCGGGAAGGCTCGTGTGATGGACCTGCATCCGCTTCGAAAGGGAGCAAATGAGGAAGTGGTCCTGGTTTTCACTCCGCACCTTCCCCGGGTGGGTGAGGCCGTGGATGTCGATCTCGTCGTCCGCGGGCTTGGGTCCCAGCGATACGGACGTTGCCGGCGTGGGTCGATCGGTCATGGCGGTCGTCGTTCGATGAAGACGTGGCGCGGGGCGACCATTCGCTCCGCCCCACCGCACCTTGGGACGTGGGCTCGGTCGCGGCAAGGCATAGCGACTATCGAGAGCGGTGGACGACGACGGGGTGAAGCTCCCACAAGTGACCTCGGTACTCCGGGATCGCGCCGGCCCACCCGAGGACCATGTCCTGGCCATCGACCGCAACGCTGACCGTGGGTCGCCCCTTCGGTGATGACACTGAACAGCGCCGCAGAAGATGTACCCAGAGACCAGGCTCTCGTTGGCCATTCCGCGCCTCCGTCCCCGTCAGTCGAGCCTTTGCCGCATTCCCATGAGCCGGTAGCTCTCGCCCAGCCACGCCCTGAGCTCGTCATCCAACTCCTCGACGCTCTGGATGCGAAAGCGATGAGAGAACCAGCCCGGCACCTCCTGCTTTACGCTCGTGAAACGCTCCGACTGAAGGGCGTCGGGGAGCGCGAGGAAGCACGACATGGCGTCGTCGGTCAGTCGTGTGATCCCCGCGAAGCGGACCTGCCCCATGAACGTGATCCTGGTCTTCGCCGGGCTCACGTGGAATTCGCCGAACTCGCCGATGGTATCCGCGAAGGCGTGGAAGAGCCTTCTGCCGGGAGCGCCCACACGCACGAGCCATTGCTCGAGGCTCGCTCGTCCGCAGGCGTGCCACTGATTGCGGTTGAGGAACGGGAGCCCGCACTCGGGACACCTCCAGAGAGGTCTGTCCTGCCCCCGCCCCGTCGTCGGCATGCGACGGCTCCTGGAGACCAATCCGTCAGCTGACCAGCGCCTTGATCGACACCGCGACCACCTCGGTCACGAACGAGCTTACGAGCGCCTCCCGCTCGCTCGCCGGTGTCGCAGCGACTTGGGCGCCCCGGAGAACGGCGCCCACCCACCCATCGGTGTGCCAGTGGGCCCGGGGGGGGGTCAGCGTCGGAAGCTGGTCATGGGAAGGATAGGGATAGGGATTCACGTACCAATACCAGTCGTCGTACCCGCCTCCATACGGGGCCATCCCGATTCCGACGGTGCGGGGCGTGGAGGCGTCCGAATCAATCGAGTCTTCCGGCGTGGATCCTCCCGCCGCGCCTTCGACCACGGTGAGGAGCGTGGCGATGTCGAAGTGGTGTGGCCAGCACCGGACGGCGCTCGCGCCGTCGCGCCCCGCGGCGGACTTCCCCAGGAGGTCGGCAGCGCTCCCGTACAGGGCTTGAAGGGCGGCGCGCTCGTTCTGTCGCCCCAGAGCGAACGGCGCACCGTCCGCCAGAGCGTGAGGGGGGAGGTCGTACTCGGGACGCGCGATGTCAGGGCTGTGACCCATGTAGGTTCTGAACGCATCGGCCAGCCGGTCGTAGCCGTCCTCCAGCGTAACCCCGCTGAGCGGCTGCACGCCCAGGACGGTGCGGGTCCGGTCCAACAGCCGTAGCGTCAGATCATCCGGCCGCAGGGCCACTCGGAATCCGTAGCCCCCACTGAACTCCTCGCCCACCAGCGCTCCGAGCTCGAAGTCCCACGTCATCGACCGATGGCTGTCGTCCGCACGCGCGTCGACGAACGTCTGACCGGCGGCGGCGACATATTGTGCCGCCCAGTGCAGTTCCAGGCTAGACTCGCGCAAATCGGCGGGTGGGACTTCCGCGACCGTGATCCAGGCAGTTGGTGGACCGTTCATCGACTCGAGATTCGGGGAGGAGCAAAGTGTCGTGACAAGGTCTGCGTTGCGTACGGACGACCGGCCGCAGGTCACCGGCCTGCAACATTCAATATAGGCAACTCGAGACGATGTGGACCACCCGTGGTCGGGGTGGCCTTGCCTACTTCACTCCAAGTCGCTGCACGTTGTTCGGTTGCGGCCGACCCGCGTAGAATGCGGTCGAAGCCCTGAGGGCGCCTCGACGAGAGCACGACAGCCAAGGAGTACCCGGACCATGTCTATGATTCGCATCGCGGCCGCAGCGCTCCTGTCGGCTTCGCCTACGCTCGCCCAGACCACCGACGACCCGTTTCCGTCACCGATCGGGGCAGCCGACCTGATCGAAGTCGACTTCGTAGAGTTCGCTTCGGTTCCCGAAATCGACGGCGAGGCGGCCCGCATGATGCTCCTCGTCGACGAGCCCGGCACGGCTCGGATGTTCCTGAGTGAGATGACGGGGCCTCTCTACACGGTGAGCTACGACGGGCAGTCCGTGGCGCTCTACCTGGACATCAACGACACGGCCTGGGGTGTCGGCGTGGAGTCGGGCGGCCGGGAAAGGGGCTTTCAGAGCTTCGCGATCCATCCTCAGTTCGCCCGGCCCGGCACGCCCGGCTTCGGCAAGATCTACACGTGGACCGACACCGAGAACACCGAGCCGACGCCGGATTTCACGCCGGGAGGCGGCGATGATACCCACGACACCGTCCTGCTCGAATGGACCGCCACTACCCCACACGCCGCCACGTACGACGGCGGCCCGCCCCGCCAGGTGCTGCGGCTCGAGCAGCCGTTCGGGAATCACAACGGGGGCCCCATCGCCTTCAACCCGCTCGCTTCGCCCGGTGACCCCGACTTCGGAATGCTGTACGTAGGGGTCGCCGACGGAGGGAGCGGCGGCGATCCGCTCGGCAACGCGCAGAAGCTGGGCTCGGCCTTCGGAAAGATCCTGCGTATCGACCCGCTCGGATCGAACAGCGCCAATGGGCGCTACGGCATCCCGGCGGACAACCCCTTCGCGGGCCGAGCCGATGCCCTGGGGGAGATCTACGCCTACGGAGTACGTAACGTCCAACACTTCGGCTGGGACCGCGCCAACGGCAACTTTCTCGTCACCGACATCGGCCAGAACACCGTCGAAGAGCTCGGCGTAGTCACGGGCGGGGCCAACCTCGGGTGGAACTTCTGGGAGGGCAGCTTCGAGTACGTCGGCCGCTCCGGAGTGGGCTTCGGAAACCCCCGCAGCGACGGTGCGATGATCTATCCCGTCGCGGAGTACGACCACGCCGATCCAATGCTGCAGCCCAGATCGGCCGCGACGGGGCTGCACGTATACCGCGAGAGCGCCATCCCGCAGCTCGCCAACCTGGTCCTTTGGGGAGACCTCCCCAGTGGCGAGATCTTCCACGTCCATGCCGACAGGCTGCCGGACGGGGGTCAGGACGGCATCGGGCGAATCCTATTACGGGAGGGTGGCCAGGCGAAGACCCTCCTTCAACTCGTCCAGGAAAAGAACGCGGAGCAGGGCAAGCCCCCGGCCGAGCGTACGGACCTGCGCTTCGGCTCCGGACCGGACGGTCGGGTCTTCCTGCTCAACAAGCACGACGGAACGATTCGGCTTTTGGTGAGCTGAGGAACGCTCCAAGCGGACGCGTGCCGGACCACGAGGCCGAGCGACAGAGCGTCGCGGCACGAAACCATTGACCCGGCCGTAACGCGTCCACATCATTCACGCAATGAGCCTCTCGAACGGGTATTACGGATTCTTCTTTACGGAGCCCCGCGCCGCGGCGCCGGGGGCTGTGGATCCGTCATGGAAGCAGGTGTAGCCTTCTAGTACCTGAATTCGAGACGACCGACAGCGGCCCGGCCCATCGCCGGGCCGCTTTTTTTCATACTCATGGAGGAATCGAGATGTTAGTTCGAGCCAAGTCCGAGCCGACCGAGCTCGAGGCGCTGAGGGCCGAGATGGACCGGATCGACCAAGGGCTCGTCGAGCTCATCGCGTCACGGCGCGACCTGGCCCTTCGAATCGGTGAGGTGAAGCGCCGCACAGGACTGTCCCAGGTCGACCCCGAGCGCGAGGCGGCCGTAGTCCGCCGGAGCGCCGAGATCGCTCGCGAGCGGGGACTGCACACCGAGCATGTGCGCGACGTGTTCTGGCGCCTCATCGCCATCTCGCACGGGGCCGTGTCCGAACCAGCGGCGTCCGTTCGCCCGGGGCCGCGCATGGTCCGGCCGGCCGCTGCAGGCGCAGCTCCTACGCGGCGAGAGGCCATCGGGCCCCGATCGTCCGGCGAACGCCGGTGATCCGAGCCGCGATTCAGGGCGAAGAGGGCGCTTTCAGCCACGCGGCGGCCCGGCAGCTCTTCGGCCCCGAAGTAGAGATCGTGGCGTGCGCGTCGTTCGACGAGCTTTTCGCCAGTGTCGCGGAAGGCCGTGCGACCCACGGAACCTTGCCGGTGGAAAACACCTTGGCGGGCTCCGTGCCCGGTAATCTCGACCGTCTCGAAGCGTCCGGACTTCACGTGGTCGCCGAGACGAACGTGCGCGTCGAGCTCTGCTTGATCGTCCCCCCAGGCCTGTCGCTGGAAGGCGTTCGGTCCGCAGCCTCACACCCGGTGGCTCTCCTCCAGTGCCAGCGCTTCTTCCTCGATCATCCTCTCGTGACCCCCGTGACCGTCTACGACACAGCGGGTGGCGTCCGCGACCTGATGAACCGCGACGCCGCGTTCGACGCGGCGATCGCGTCCGAGCTGGCGGCGGAGCTCTACGGCGCCCAGGTCGTCATGACCGGGATCGAGGACAACCCTCAGAACTTCACTCGGTTCTTCGCCGTAGCGCCCGATCCGGCCGCACCCGAGAACGACTTGGTGCACGCCGCGCTCGCGTTCGTCGTGCCCCACGAGCCCGGATCGCTCCATCGCGCTCTGGGGGCGTTCGCCGACGCCGAGGTCGACCTGACCCGCCTCGAATCGAGGCCCATTCCCGGCCATCCGTGGGAGTACCGGTTCTACGCGGACGTGCGCGGCCCACGGGACCGCGTGGAGGCCGCGTTGGCGACCCTGGAGCACGGAGCTATCGAGGTGCATGTTCTGGGCATCTATGCCCCCCCCCCCCCCACGAACTGATTCCCCTGGTCAGATCGGTCACGAAGATTGATGACCGCATTCGGGGTGCGACGCGGAGCGCTCGGGGTCCGGTCGGCTTGCGCAGTCGCCGAGCGTGCCGGCACCATGCCGTGCGTTGGAAGTGGATTCACAAACGTAGGTCGAGGAGCACAGGATGAGGTGGAAGTCAGCGATCACAGCACTTCTGGTCGCCGGCATCCTCGGTGCCGGTTGCGAGACGGAGGCCCGAATGCCGGCTGACGGCGACAATCTCACGCAGCTCGGGCCGGTGGACGGGAGAGAGCTCCCACCCGTTGACACCGGACGCGTAGAGGTCGGGGACCTCGCGCCGGACTTCTCGTTGATGTCGTACGGGGGGACGTCATCACGCTTTCGGACTACCGTCAGCAGAAGAACCTGGTGCTCGTCTTCTACCGGGGACATTGGTGACCACACTGCGCCCGTCAGCTCGGCGAGCTGAGAGAGCTCCTGACTCCGGAGCAACGGGATGAGACCGAGGTGCTGGCGGTATCGATAGACGACCGCGAGAGACAGCAGCTCATGATCGATCGCATTTCGGCCGAGGACGGCGTCCTACCGACGTTCCGAATGCTCTCCGACCCCGAGCACGCGGTGATCGGCCGGTACGGCCTCCTCAACCAGGAGGACCCCCAGGATCGGCCGACCCCCCACCCGACGACCTTCGTTCTCGACCCCGACGGCGTCGTCCGGTGGAAGTTCATCGAGACCAACTACAGGATCCGACCGGCGAACGAGGACATCATCGCGGCCCTGAGCGAGCTCGATGGGTAATGCCCCCTGATTCCGAGTTGAGGACACGCGGTCGCGGCGAGCGCCTCCGTTTCGCACCTGCCCGACGGTGCTGGGCCTGTGACGCGCCGATCGATCCGCACCAGGCGATCGAGCACGCGGGAGTATGCACGAGAATCGAGTGCCGGATCGCCCGCCGGCGTCAAGCCGGAGTCGAGGATCGGCGAATCGAGTCGGAGCGTCGTGAGCGGGCCTTGCGGAGGCTACACGAACACGGCGTGGATCCCGAAACGGAGAGTTGGTCTCTGACGCCGGCGAACCCGGCCGTAACCGTTCCGCTGCTGCCGGAGCTTCGGCGCGACTTCTTGCGCCATCTCGATCGTACGGTCGAAGAGTCCTTGGCCGACGGCGTCTGGCAGAGATCCCCGCGAGAGGGTCGCCGGGAGCGTCCTCTCGCCTGCCCTGCGCCCGGACCGGAGGAGAGCCGAGCCCTGGCGGTCGGTTGCGCAGCCTGCCGCGGCTGGTGCTGTCGGCAGGGCGGCACGCACGCGTTCCTCGATCGGCACACGATCGAGCGCGTGAGGCGTGATCGTCCCGACTTCAGTCCCGAGGACGTCACCCGCCACTACGCGTCGTACCTGGGAACGGAGCACATGGAAGGGGGATGCGTCTTCCAGAGCGAGACCGGGTGCAGGCTCCCTCGAGAGATGCGCAGCGACGCCTGTAATCGGCACCTCTGTGAGGACCTGCTGGCCGTTCTCGGTCGTTGGAGATCCTCAACGAGCAGGACGGACGCTACGCACCGCTTCGTTGCGATTCAACTCGGTGACAAGACCGCTCCGGCGGTCCGTGAGACCCAGCTGCCGACCAACACGGCGCCTCGAATCGACGGGTAACAGCCGGCGGCTTCAGGGAGCCGAGCTCGCCGATCGCGAGGCTAGTGTTCCGTAGGAGCGGGACACTAGAACCGGAGTCCCAAGGACATGGCGACCGCCGGAAACGTGGAACGCGCGCCGCCCGGGGGGTCGGGGCTCCAGATCACCGGTACGGTGAGGCGGACATCGACCCCGCCCCCCATGGCGTAACCGACTCCTCCCTCGAAGACCAACCCGGCCGACGTGCCCTCGGCCGTACTCTGGCTGCCCCCGTTTTGCAGCCTCTCGCCCAGCGATGTGTCCGTACTGCTGGATTCACGCCAATTGAGCCGGATGGCGCCGACACCGATCCCCGCAGCGGCGAACGGACCTGGCTCCAGGTCGTCGTACCCGAACAGGAAGCTGGCCATGAGCCCGAGCGTCGCGAGCTCAGTGTACTCCACGTAGCTGTGGAGCTCGTTTCGCACCTCCTGCAGGCTGCTCTTTTGGCCGAGCGCCCCGATCTCGATGAGCGCCGCGAAGCGATCGACCCTGAAGTTGACCTGCCCACCGAAGTAGATGTCGCCTTGAATGGTCCCGCCGAAGGTGCCTCGGATGCCCCAGGACCTGAGAGGCACCTGACCAGCGGCCGGCGAAGAGACCAGGAGGAGCGCCCCGACGACGGTACAGATGCGGCACCCACCCCTGAAGGGGCGTGCTCGTGCAGGGGTCAAGGGAATCCTCCGTCAGGGTGGTCGGATTCGAGCACACGTTGATACTCCGGACGCGACCCGATGTCACCGCCGAACCGCACAGGCCTTTCGGCGGTGGGCGCACGCCCGTCACGTTGAAGCGGGCGCGACCCGGAGAAACCCTGGATCGAGGATTCAGATCGAATGACGCAGACCCGGCATGCCTCCGCCTTGCTCTTCGGTCTCGCACTGCTCGCGGCCTGTGAAGGGCCGGTTTCGCGTAATGGCGCCGGCAGCGCGGCCGGTGGAGGCGCGGCCGTCTCTGCCGCGACCGCGGCGCAGGCCCTGCAGAGCATCACCGTGCAGGATCTCCTAACCGACATCGCACGCCTCTCGTCGGACGACTTCGGGGGGCGCGCCCCGGGTACGGCGGGGGAGGACAGCACCGTGGTCTATCTGGAGAACCGCTTCAGGGCCATGGGCCTCGCACCGGGGAACCACGACGGGACATACGTCCAGGCGGTGACCCTCGTGGGAGTCCGGAACCGGGCCCGTGGCTCGATCGAGGCGGGCGGCGAAACGTTGACGTTGACTTTTCCGGACAACTTCGCCGCGGTCTCCTACCGCGACGCGCAGCAGGCGCGGGTCGAGGAATCGCCCGTCGTGTTCGTGGGATACGGGGTCGAAGCACCCGAGTACGATTGGGACGACTACGCCGGCCATGACGTAAGCGGTAAGACGCTCGTGGTGCTCGTGGGCGATCCACCGGTGGTGTCGCCGGATGATCCTTCGGTGCTCGATCCGGGCGTATTCAACGGGCGGGCGATGACGTACTACGGCCGCTGGACCTACAAGTACGAGATCGGCGCCGCCAAGGGCGCAGCGGCCGTGATCGTGGTGCACGAGACCGAGCCTGCCGGATACCCATGGGAGGTAGTCACCGGCAGTTGGGGGCCGGAGCAGTTCGATATCGTCGGCGCCGGCGGGGAGGACCCCCTGGAGGTGGAGGCCTGGATCACGGAGGCTACCGCGCGCGCACTGTTCGAGGCCGCCGGCGAGGATTTCGACGACCTCAAAGAGCGCGCACGCTCACGAGACTTCGCGCTCGTCGATCTCGGCGCCACGGCGACCCTCGCCGTGGACATGCAAAGGCGTACCGTCGACTCCCGGAACGTGTTGGCCAAGCTCGAGGGGAGGGATCCATCAGGCCGGGACGAGTACATCGTCTATACCGCCCACTGGGACCACCTGGGCCGTGATCTCGACCTCCCCGGCGACCAAATCTTCAACGGTGCCTTGGACAACGCCACGGGTGTGGCGGGCATGCTCGAGATCGCGGAGGCTTTCACGCAACTGCCCTCCGCCCCCGATCGTTCGATCCTGTTCCTCGCCGTCACCGCCGAGGAGAAGGGACTGCTCGGCGCCCGCTATTACGCGGAGAATCCCCTTTACCCGCTGGCCCGCACGCTCGCCGACATCAACCTCGACGGCGTGAACCAGTGGGGCCGCACCCGGGATGTCGTCGTGGTCGGATCGGGAAACTCCAGCCTCGAGGACGTGCTCGCTCGACACGCAGCCAGCCAGAGCCGCCGACTCGCGCCGGACCCCGAGCCCGAGAAGGGCTTCTTCTATCGCTCGGACCACTTCGAGTTCGCCAAGCAGGGCGTGCCCTCCCTCTACATCGATACCGGGACCGAGTTCATAGGCAGGCGCGAGGGGTACGGACAGCAGAAGCGCGACGAGTACACCGCATTGGACTACCACAAGCCATCCGACGAGGTGAAGCCCGATTGGGATCTGTCCGGGGCGCTGGAGGATCTGAGGCTCCTGTTCCTGGTGGGGTGGGACGTGGCTCAAACGCCAGCCTACCCCACGTGGAACGGTGGAACGGAGTTCAAAGCGACGCGCGAGGCGATGCTCGCGGGAGGGTGAACCAATCGGGGCTCGCAGTCGCGCACGTCGCCGCATTCCGTCGACTTCGTCGTATATGCCAGAACGTCCCTCAGCCCAACTCAACTCGGGGACCGAGATGTCCTTACGAAGCTCCCTCACGGCCTCGGTTTCGGCGCGGGCTATTCTTGCTCCGCTCGTTTTCTTGGCGTCCGCCGCGATTCCGTCGGTGGCGCTCGGGCAGCAACAAGTTCGCGGCTCCGTGCTCGACGGAGACGACCAGATGCCCATCGGAGGCGCGATGGTCATCCTCCTGCAAGGGGAGCAGGAAGTGACGCGCGTCATCACCGCCTCCGACGGTTCCTTCCGTCTCAGCGTCGCCGATCCCGGGCGCTACTCCATGCGCGTCGACCGCATTGGGTACGCCAGCCAGTTCTCGGACGTGTTCGACCTCGACGAAGGCGCCGTCGTGCGACGCACGATCTCCACGAACGTGCGCCCGATTCTGCTGGCCGGCGTCGACGTGGAGACCTCGCGCCGATGCGAGGTGCGCGCGCCCTGCCGAGGGGCTCGCGACGGGCCAGGTTTGGGAGGAGGCGCGCAAAGCGCTCGCCGCTGCGGAATGGACCAGCGAGCGAGGGCTCTACCAGTTCGCGTGGGTGCGGTTCGTGCAAAGCCTCAACAGCAGCGGACGAAGGGTGCTCAGCGAGGAACGGACGCGCCGGCGCGAGTTGACGAATCGACCCTTCGTGAGCGTCAACCCCGATACTCTGGCGAGCGAGGGATTCCTACTGGCCCGGGGAGAGGAGGTCCTCTACGTCGCTCCCGATGCATCGGTGCTACTCTCGGACCCGTTCCTCGACACCCACTGTCTAGGCCTCGAAGAGCACGAAGAGGAACCCGAAGTGCTCGTAGGACTCCGGTTCGAGCCCATCCCGGACCGTGACCTGCCCGAGATCGAGGGGGTGCTCTGGCTGGAGCGCGAAGGCGGACGGCTGCGCTCCGTCGAGTACCGGTACGTGAACCTCGATTATCGTGTCGGCGATCCGGGTCCAGGGGGTGAGATCCTGTTCCGCGAGCTTCCGAACGGAACGTGGATCGTACAGGAATAGCACATTCGACTGCCTCGCGTGCTTCAGGAGCGCAACCCGTTCGGCCACGTCGTCGGCTACCGCGTCCTGGGGTACCAGGTGGAGGGCGGGGTCGTGGATCGCGTGGCGACGCGGAGCGGAGAGCTGATCGGCGAGGAAACGGTGCTGGGAACGATCGAGGGCATCGTCTCCGACAGCCTCGGAAGCCCCGCAATGGGGGCGAGGGTGTGGGTCGAGGGAACCGAGCTCGAGGACGAAACAGGACCCGGGGGTCGCTTTTCGATCACCGGCGTCACCCCAGGTACGTGGTCGGTTGGCTCCTCTCACCCGACCCTGGAGACCGTGGGCCACCCCGGGGTGTTCCAGGAGGTGAGCGTCGAGCGCGGCGGGATCATCAGCCTCATGCCTTCCCTTCCTTCCGTGCACCGCGTGGCGTTCGACCGCTGCATCGAGACACCCTCGGGCGTCGATGAGGCGGCGCTGATCGGGAGGATCGTGGACGAGACGGGCGCGCCGGTCGCCGGGGGTCACGTGCGAGCCCGCTGGACCGATTACGGCCCGACGGGGCTCGCCGGCATACCAGGAGGTGCGCGTCCCAGATGGCAGCGCAACCGTGCGGGTGCGCCCGTCGCGATCGAGCAACTGGATCATGCGATCCAGACCCGCGCCGACGCACGCGGGGTCTTCGCGTACTGCAACGTCCCGACCTACTACACGGTGACGCTGCTGGCTTCGCGCGCTCCCCTCCCCGATTACCAGGCTCCCCTACGACTCGACGACGAGCGCCGTAGAACCGCCGCGACGGACTCGGACGGGGCCGTTACCACCGCGGTGTGGATGCCCGAGACCGAGGACGTCGTCACCGTGGAGATGGTGGTCCCGCGCTAGGGCGTAGCAGGTCTACCCTGCCCCGGCTCACATCGGCCCATCGGTCGCGAAGCAGTAGAAGAGCCCGTTCCCGCCGGTGCCGACGAGGTCCTCCTGGCTGCACCCTCGGCTCAGGTGCACCGCGTTCCAGGAGGCGTTGGGGCCCCCAAGCCGGTCATGGTGTCCGACCATCGCCCTGCCCTCGCCGTTGCTCGACCAATTGTTACACGTGGTGGTGTTCGCCGCACCCAGGAGTGAACGGCCCTGCGAATCCGAGCCGGTCAAGATGTCGTGCTGGTTCGGCTGGTCACCCGAACCGTTCACCAGATCGCCATTCTGGTCGATGGCTGTCGGCTTGCGGATGTTGTTGCGGTCACGGTGGACGTCCCCGTGGAGGTCCGCGACGTTCCCGGCGATCATCTGGCCGTTCGCGTTGTGCCAGGGCCCTTCACCGATCCGGTCGCGAGCGTCGACCGCCGGCTGCCCCCCCCCGGCCGTGGTGCTGAGATAGGCGTGCCACTGACGTTCTCCCGCTCCCGCAGCCTCCGCGAGCGCCTGGCAATGGGCGTCCGCACCCTCCAAGCCACCGAGGTTGGCCCCGTCTCCCGGACCGACGCTCGTGATGAAGAAACCCATCGGCTGATCCTGTCCGCTGGCTGCCGAGGGGCCGATCAAAAAGGGTACGAACGCAACCACGGCCATGAGGCCGATCGATCGTCTGCTCATCTCGCTTCTCCTTTTCCGGTCTTCACCGCGCGTTACTCTGGGGTGCAGTCCCGCGGCCCCGTCTCTACTTGGCCGTGGGCCGTGCATCATAAGTGCCGCCTCCTTGCGTTCACAACGGGGGGGCTCCCTTCCGCGGCACCCTCCCACTCCATGGCCCCCCGGGGGTGTCTTCGTCGCCAGAGCAAGGACTCTGCGTCGGTTACCAAAAGCCCGCGAGGCGCTACGCCTCAACGGGTGAGACGAGCACCTCGGTGTGCTGTGACGATCACGAGCGCATTCGTCGTCACATCGTGGGTTGCGGCGCGCTCGCGGGCGGGTGCGAAATTGCGCACCCAGCCGACCGGTCCCTCAGCGCATCACCATCGCCAGCGACGGCCCATGGGGCCGGGGAGCGCTCCGTCCATCCGACGCGGGCCCCGGAAACGCGGAGCGAAGCCGCCTCTGCCGTGGCTGTCCCTGTGACGCCGCAGAGCTCGGCCTCGAGGGCCCATGGACCCTCGGCTCGGCGATCCGCGCCGCAGACTGCGGCCCTCGCGTCTCAGTTCCTCGAGCTGCTCCTGCTGCTCCGCCGTGAGGATCTGACTCAAGAGCTCGCGGTGCTCCTCGACTGTGGCCTCAACCTGTTCGCGCCGCTCCGCCATGAGGTCGGGCATCACGCCCCCCTCGAGCTCGCCTGCACGCATCCGCGAGTGCAGATCCTGCATCTCGGCCCGGGCGGCGCTCCGCCGCGCAACCGACTGGCGCCGGATCTCCTCGAGCTGCTCGAGCTGGATTTCGGTCAAGTCCAGCCTGTCCCGCAGCCTCATGACCAGCTCCACTCCCTCGCCGGGCACCCCTGCCGCGGGCCCTCGAGAACCTGACCGACCCCGTTGGGCAGTGCTCTCGAGCGGCCCTAGCGCCGTCATCATCACCGCCACCGTCACCGCGCTCGACAACCGCCTCATTGATCGACTCCTCAGGTCTCGTGTAAAGCCCTTACTTCTGCACATTTTCTAGATCGCCTAGGCGGGTGCTTTCGTTACGTGAGACGTCTGGGCGGGACCCGCTTCCTGTCGATAGCCCTTACTCTCCGCTTGCGGGCGTGTTTGATGAGGCGGGCGTGATAGTCGCGCACCGGCCCGTCGGGAGCTGGGTATCGCAACGTGTAGCGTCCGTCGCTTCCGAGGTCCCAAGCCAACCGGTTGTCCTCCAGCGCCTGCTCCAGGATGCGACGGAGCCGCTTCCTGTGACGGCGGTCGGTAATGCGAACGAGCGCCTCCACACGCTCCTCGAGGTTCCTCCGTCGCCAGTCAGCGCTGCCGACGAGGACGTCGTGGTCGCCCCCGTTCCGGAAGAAGAAGATGCGGTCGTGCTCCAGGAAGCGGCCGATGATGCTGACGAGGCGAATGTTGTCGCTGAAGTGGGCCACCCCGGGGCGGAGCCGCGTGTGGCCACGCACGATCAGGTCGATCTGGACACCCTCCTGCGACGCGCGGTACAGGAGTTGAATCATGCCGAGATCGTCGATCGCGTTCATCTTGAGGATCATGCGCCCGTCCCTACCCTCCTGCTGGTGCTGAATCTCACGCTCCACCAGCTCCTCCAGCACGCGCCTCAGATCTCTCGGGGCCACGATCAGGGCCTTGTACTCCTGCTCGGGCGCATGTCCCGTGAGGTGGTGGAAGAAGTTGACGAGATCCGCGCCTACCTCTCTCGAAGCGGTGAGAAGACCCAGGTCGGTGTAGACGCGTGCGGTGTCGGTATGGTAGTTACCCGTGCCGATGTGCGAGTACGCGCGAATACCGTTCTCCTCGTCGCGTACCACGAGCGCGACCTTCGCGTGGGTCTTCAGTCCTACCAGGCCATACGTCACATGCACACCTGCGCGCTCCAGCCGCTGCCCGACGTCGATGTTGCGCTGCTCGTCGAAACGGGCGGTCACCTCGACCAGGCATGCCACCTGCTTCCCAGCCTCTGCCGCGCGGATCAAAGCCCGCACGATCGGCGAGTCATCGGTCGTGCGGTACACTGTGAGCTTGATCGCGAGCACGCGGGGGTCGTCGGCGGCTTCCTCTACGAAGCGCTGGACGCTGGCGGTGAAGGACTCGTAGGGGTGGTGAACCATCACGTCGCCGCGTCGCAGCACGTCGATCACCCTGCCCTCCCCATCTACAGGATCCCTGTGGAGCCGCTTGGGCCAGACAGGCTCCCAGGGAGGGAATCGCAGCTCGGGACGATCCAGCTGCGCCAGTGTTGAGAAGCCGCTGAAGTCGATGGGCCCGTGGATCCGGTACACGTCGAGGCGCTCCAGCAAGAGCTCGGTACAGAGGAGCTTCACGACGCGCTCTGGCATGCGATGGTCAACCTCCAGGCGGACCACCGGCGCGAACCGCCGCTCTCGTAGCTCCTCCGAGATCATCTCGATCAGGTCCTCGGCGTCGTCGTCCTCCCTGCGCAGGTCTGCGTTTCGCGTCACGCGGAACGCCTCGCAGCTGACGATCTCGGTGCCACGGAAGAGCTCGGCCACGTTGTTGCGCACGAGATCCTCGAGCGCGACGAAGTGACCGGGCTCCTTGAGCGGGATCCAACGGTCGCGAGTCACGGGGATCTTGAGACGGGCAAACTGGAGATCCTCACGGCCCGGGTGCCTCAGGAGAACCGCAAGCGAGAGGCTCTGGTTTGATATGAATGGGAACGGATGTCCAGGATCGACGGCGAGAGGCGTGAGAATCGGGTAGATGTGCCTCATGAAGTAGCGCTGGAGCTGTTGCTTCACTCGAGCACCCAGGTCGTCGAACGCATGGACGACGATCCCCTCCTCGTGGAGAGCCGGTCGGAGGAGCTCTCGCCATGTGCTGGACATCTCCGCCTGCATCACGCCGGCGGCCTTCCGCACGAGATGAATCTGCTCCGAAGGAGTTCGGCCGTCGGGGGACAGCTGCCGCACGCCCGCAGCCTGTTGGCTCTTGAGCCCTCCGACCCGCTTGCGGAAGAACTCATCGAGGTTGCTCTGCGTGATTGCGAGGAAGTTGACCCGCTCGAGAAGTGGAATGCGCGAGTCGATCGCCTGGTGCAGGACTCGCCAGTTGAAGTCGATCCAGCTCAGCTCGCGGTTGAAGTAGAGCGAAGGGTGATCGACCCCGGCGTCATCCGGGAGCGGCTGCGCGGAAACAGCCTTCGGGATGGGCCGCGAGTGACCCTCGCGCTGGCCCTGATCGGCACCGGGCGTCGGAGTCTCGTGCACCCCTCCCTCCGTCCTCGGCGGGGTTCCGTCGGGGACCGTTGCCGTCGGCGCTTCGTCTCGGGCCTCGCCCGACCGGGATGACCGGGCCAACTACCGGGTCACCGGATGCACCGGGCGGGCCCGATCCACGAGGTCCTCGCCACGCCCACGGCGAATGCAGGTCTCAGCACCTTGGCGATCAGAAGTGTCAACTCCTTGGGAAGTTGTATGTAGAAATCCCGTGACACGCGGAATCAGCGTCCGCGCAATAAGGATTCTACGTGCGTTCGCGCCACTTGCTCAACCCACAGCGGAATCCTAATCATTCGCAACCCAGGAGATCCGGTTTCCCGTCCAGCCCACCCACCGGATCCGAGCACCCTCGAGCCGGGTGCGCACGAGAGGCCTCTTTCGGAGAATCGCGATGCGCCCAAAGCTCGTTCGAAAAATCAGCGTTGTATTCTCCTTCTCGGCGATCGGCGCAGCGTGCGCGACGAGCCCGGTCCCTCAGCCCGCGCCGGGCCCCACGGTGCAGGTCGTCGAGCTGACCGCCGAGCGCATCGCGGCCGACTACGCGGCGGAACGGTACACCGCCGTGGATCTCACGCTGGCGTTCCTTGATCGCATCGGACGATATGAGGACCGCTACAACGCCTTCATCTCGATGAACCCGGAGGCGCTGTCGATCGCTGAGGATCTCGACCTCGAGTACCTGCGAGTCGGGCCGCGGGGCCCCATGCACGGCGTGCCCGTGGTCGTCAAGGACAACATCGACTACGGGGGGTTGGTCACTACGGCTGGATACTCGGGCTTCCAGAGCGCCGCTGGCGGCATCGACATGGTCCCGGACGACGACGCGGCCACGGTGAACAGGCTCAGAGAGGCCGGCGCGATCATCCTCGGGAAGACCAACCTGCCGGACTTCGCCGGAGACGGCACGCGCACCCGCAGCTCGGTGGCGGGCGTGACCCTGAACGCATACGACGTAACGAGGGCGCCCGGAGGCTCGAGCGGCGGAACGGCGACTGCGGTGAACGCGAGCTTCGCGGTGCTGGGTCTCGGCACGGAAACGGGCGGGTCCATCCAGAACCCGGCGGCAGCGCAGGGGCTGGTGGGAGTGAAGCCGACCTACGGGCTGGTCCCCCTCGAGGGCGTGGTCCCCATCGACGGAACGTACCGGGATGTCGTGGGACCCATCGCGAGGAGTGTTCACGACGCCGCAATGGCTCTCGACGTTCTCGCCGGCCCCACTGCCGAGGACCTGGCCATGTTCGCGGCTGTGGGGCATATCCCGGACGAAGGTTACCTCGCCGCGTTGAGCACCACGGCCCTCCGAGGCAAGAGGTTCGGGCTGGTGGGGATGGGGTGGCGGGAGTCGTGGCTCCCTCTGGAGCCGGAGACCGAAGCGCTCTATCGCGATGCCATCGAGGCGCTCCGCAGCCGCGGGGCCGAAGTCGTCGAGGATCCGTTCGCCGACACGGGTTGGAGGGAGCTTTACGAAGAGCGTTCGAGGCGCTCACGGGCCGGACGTTCCGCGACGGCGAGGACGAGCGAGGCGCAACGTCGTCGGCGGACCCAGGAGCCAGCGGGGAAGGAGCCACGGCGGCGGTTGCCAGCGCAGGAGGAGAAAGCGCTGCGCGGGGCGGGAGGCGCGACACAGGTGTCCCGGCGCGGCCGAGCGCAACGGAGGCGGGCGATGCATTCCAGGCCTGGCGCAAGGACATGCGGGAGCTCTTCCGCAAGGTACTGGAGGACAACCTGCTCGACGGGCTGTTCTTTCCGCAGGCCGGTGCACCGATTCGAGACCTCATCGAGGACCCCGACCGTCCCGATTACAGTCCCAACAACCACCCCGAGCTCCCCAGCAACATCGTCAACGACATCGGCGTGCCGGTGGTGACGGTGCCCTACGCCTACTACGACGACGGCATGCCTTTCGTGGTAGCGCTCATCGGCGACCTTTGGACCGAGTCCGAGCTGCTCGCCTACGCCTACGATCTGGAGCAGGCTACGCGGGCCCGGGTCGCACCGACCCTCGAGCCGCCCGCCCGATGAGCGCCGCGTTCGTCAGGATTTCGGCGGCCCTTGCGCCTCTCCTCGTGGCGGTGTCACTCCAGGCCCAGGGCTCGGCAAGGGTCACCGGGAAGGTCCTCGACGCATCGACGCTCGAGCCCGTGGCGGGCGTGGAGGTGCGCATCGAGGGCGAGTCTCTCTGGGCCATCACGAACAGCGAAGGAAGCTTTCTTTTTCTCGATGCCCCCGCCGGTACGCGGACTCTTCGACTCAACCACCTCGCCTACGGGGAGCACACGCGATCGCTGGACGTGGAGGCCGGTGTCCCAGCCCGTATCGAGATCCGCGTGTCGAGGACGACGATCGAGCTCGAGGAGATCGTCGTGACGGCGGAAACAGAGCTGGAGCGGCGAAGGAGAAACACGGGCTTCCAAATGAACGAGATCGCACGGGAGGATATCGAGTCCGCGGCGCAGCGCAGCATATCCCTTCCGGAGCTTCTGAACAACATGCCCGGGGTTACGATTCGAGGATCGTGCGTCGAGTATCGAGGAGGCGTGAGCCTGGCCGGGTGCAGTGAGATGGCGGTGTACATGGATGGTGTGCCTGTCACGAGCCCCTCAATGCTCATGAGGACGATACCGCTCTTGGACATCGAGCGGCTGGAGGTCCTCTCCCCGGGTGAGGCCGGAGCGCGTTACGGGATGCGAGCCAGCAACGGCGTTCTGATCGTGGAGACGCGCAGGGGCCCCCAACGGCCTGACGAGCTCGGCCGCCGCGCGTCCCTGTTCGATTGGTCGATGGAGCAGGAATCCTACCCTTGGCCGCGCGTGTTGGGGATGTCCCTGCTGGGGAACGCCCTCGGTGCAGGGGTGGGGATGCTGCTGGTGAATCATTGTCTGACTGTCGACCAGGGTGGTTTCGACGGGCTGCGTCCGAAGTGTCAGCCCGTCGTCACAGTCCTTGCCGCGTCGATCGGGATCAGTCTGCATAGCACGGTGGGTAGTTGGACCACTCGCTGGGCTGGCCAGACCGACCTCTCACGCGGCCGCCTCGTGCCCGCTGCGTTCCTGAGCGGCATGCTCGTCGCAGGCGGATACGTGCTTCTGTCCGAGGCGACCGAGAACGGCTCCGACGGCCTGAAGGCCACAGGCGTGATCGCGCTCACGGTGGGAACGCCGCTCATCATGACGCTTTCGGACCGGCTGTTCAGAGCACTGCGCTGAGGGGGATGCGTTCCGATATCCCTGGAGCCGTCGCCTCCCCCTAGTGTGTGACTCATCCACGCCCACCCCTGGAACCCATCGAGTGAGACGCCCTACTTCCGGCTGGACGGGGGCGCTGACCGCGCTCGCGCTCGTGCATCCATCCTGGGCCACGGCCCAGACCAGAGCAGACGCCGATGCGGCGGTAGGGATCGAGGCCCCGCTCGTGGCTCTCGCCCTTCCGGGCGGTAGCACTCTCCGGATCGACGGCGTCGTCGATGACGCTCCGTGGGCCACCGCGGTGCCGATTGCCGACTTCACGCAACAAGAGCCGGTCGAGGGAGGCGAGCCATCGCGTCGAACCGAGGTCCGCGTTCTGTTCGACGACGACAACCTCTACATCGGGGTCATCCTCTTCGACGATCCCGAGGGCATTCTGGCCTATCAGAAGCGTCGCGACGCATTCCTGAACACCGACGATCGCTTCCAGTGGATCCTCGACACATTCCTCGACGGTCGCACCGGATACTTCTTCGAGATAAACGCCAACGGCATGATGGGTGACGCGCTGATCACCGGGGGTGGAGGCGGCGGGTTCGGAGGCGGCGGGTTCGGAGGCGGCGGCGGAGGGGGCGGATTCGGCGGATTCGGCATGAACAGGTCGTGGGACGGAATCTGGGAAGCTCGCACGGCCAGGCGTCCAGAGGGCTGGTCCGCCGAGATCAGGATCCCGTTTCGGACGCTCAACTGCGATCCCGACCTCGACACGTGGGGGATCAACTTCCAGCTCACGATCCGACGAAACAACGAGGAGATTCTCTGGAGGGGATATCGCCGCAATCAGGGCCTCACGAGGCCCATCCACGCCGGACGCTTGACGGGGCTGAGCCGTCCCTCTCAGGGCCTGGGACTCGAGGCCACGCCCTACGCCGTCACCCACTGGCGCTCCCAGCGTGAGGAGACGGTCACCGGCGTCGACTATCCGTCGACGTTCCCTGGCGACGTCGGTCTCGATATCGGCTACAGCATCACGCCGAGCCTGCGAGCGGCTCTCAGCCTGAACACCGACTTCGCGGAGGTCGGGACAGACCAGCGGCAGGTGAACCTCACTCGCTTCCCGCTTCGGCTGCCCGAGCAGCGGGGCTTCTTCCTCGAGGGCTCGGGCGTGTTCGCCTTCGCGCCCGGAAACTTCACCACGCCCTACTTCTCCCGGAACATCGGTCTGGTGAGCGGACAGCCGATCCCCATCACGTACGGGGCGAGACTGGGGGGACAGGCGGGCGCCTACGAGCTCGGACTGTATCAGATCCGGACCGGGACCGTGAACCAGGGTCAGTACGACGACGAGGGTGAGCTGTTGGAGATCCCGTCGGAGAGCTTCACGATCGGGAGGGTGAAACGCCGCTTCCTGGAGGAGTCAACGATCGGTGTCCTCTACACGAGGCGAGCCACGTCGAGGAGCTCGCTGGATGTCAGGCTCACGGACCGCCACACGGCCGGGGTGGACTTGAGCTTGGCCACCTCGCACTTCATGGGAGACAAGAACCTCAGCCTCGACGCCTTTCTCGTCTGGAACTCCAATCCGGATCCGGACGTCGGGCGCTCGTTCACCGACCTCTCCGCCCGAGGATTCCAGCTCCGTTTCCCAAACAACCTCTGGAGCGGGAGCGTCGCGTATCGGGAGTTCGGGGACGACTACGATCCCGAGGTGGGGTTCGTGACGCGGAACGGCTATCGCTTCTTCTCTCAGCGAGTTTCGTGGCGACCTCGACCCGACGGAATCGACTGGTTGAGGCAGTTCGATTTCACCGTGGGACTCAACTATCAGACCGAGCTCCAGAGTGGAATCGTGGAAGAGCGCAACTGGCGGCTCGGCGTCCTGGGACTCGATTTCGAGAGCGGTGACAACATCGACATCGATGTCAACCACCGCTACGAGTACCTGGACGACGCGTTCGAGATCAGCGACGGCGTCGTGGTGGATCAGGGTCGCTACAGCACCTGTGAGCTCGACGTAGGCGGGAGGACCGCGGGACGACGCCGGGTCTCGATGTTCGGCTACCTTACCATCGGAGACTTCTGGAACGGCAGCCGTCTCGCGTCGTTCGTGGGCGTGGACTTCAGACCCGCACCGGGCCTGACGTTCGGGGTGGACTACGGGTACAACGACGTCGATCTGCCCCAGGGCAGCTTCGCAACCAACCTGTTCCGCGTCGACGGGGGGTGGGACATCAGCCCGTGGGCGTCCGTCACGGGCAACGTCCAGTTCGACGACGTGTCGGAGGTCGTGGGGCTCTTCCTGCTCGGACGCTGGATCATCAATCCGGGCAACGATCTCTTCCTGGTGTACCAACACAACTGGCAGAGCCTGCCCGCCGACGTGCTCCTCGGTCGGCCAGGCGACGGGTACGTCACCCTGTCACGGGGCGCCAGCATCAAGCTTAACTACACCTATCGGATGTAGCCGGCCGCGGGACCCGCTGGAGGCTCGGCGCGCGATCCCGGTCCGTGGCCGCCCATGATCATCCCTGGCCGCGCCCGCCCGACACGAATATGCTTGGCCTCGTGAGGTGCCGGAGACCGATTGTCGGCGACGTGATCGAAGGGGAGGTGAGAGATGCCGGACACCCCCTCGGGCGTGCAGGCCCGATCGGGCGACGTCTTGCGCCTGGTCGGAACCACCAAGGGCGCCTTCCTGCTTCGCTCGGACCGCCAGCGTGCCACCTGGGAAATCGATGGTCCGCATTTCCCGGGGGAGGAGGTATACGCCCTCGGCCTCGACCAACGTTCGGGATCGCCCGTTCTCTGGGCCACCCCGGGAAACTCGTTCTTCGGCACGACGCTGCGTCGCTCCGACGATCTTGGGGGGACGTGGTCCGGGAAGGACGAACGAGCGGTGAAATTCCCGGAGGATTCTGGCTTGTCGCTCGCGCGCATCTGGCAGATCACGCCTGGACGCGCTTCCGAGCCAGAGCGGCTCTTTCTGGGTGTCGAGCCGTCGTGCCTTTTCGAGAGCTCAGACGGTGGCGAGTCCTGCGGTCCGGTCGGCGGGCTTCTCGAGCACTAGCATCGAGAGTACTGGACACCGGGCGCCGGCGGCCTATGCCTTCACACGGTGATCCTCGACCCGACGAGCGAGGATCGGATCCTCGTCGCTTTCTCGACAGGGGGTGTGTACCGCAGCGACGACCGAGGCGAGAGCTGGAGTCCCCGCAACGTCGGCGTGCGGGCGGAGTTCCTTCCAGACAAGCACCCCGAGTTCGGACAGTGCGTGCACAAGGTCGTTCATCATTCCGCGATCCCTGAGCGGCTATTCCTGCAGAACCACTGGGGCCTATACCGAAGCGACGACTGGCGACTCGTGGGAAGACATCGCCAACGGTGTGCCATCCGATTTCGGGTTCGCCATGGCCATGCATCCCACAGACCCGGAGACGGTCTACATCGTGCCGATGGAGTCCGACCAGTTCCGATGCTGCCCGGAGGGCAAGCTCAGGGTGTACCGCACGCGGAACGCGGGGAGCTCCTGGGAACCCTTGTCCGGAGGACTCCCCCAGGAGGGCGCTTGGGAGACCGTGCTCAGGGACGCTCTGGACACGGACACCCTCCCCGAAGCAGGGGTCTACTTCGGCGCCCGCAGCGGAAAGGTCTTCGGCTCCCGCGACGAAGGAGCTTCAGGGACCCGGCTGCTGGAAGGGCTGCCGCCGGTCGTATGCGTGAAGGCGAGGGTGGTGGCGTGAGTCTCACCATCGTGCTGCCAGGCCAACTGCGGGACCTCAGCGGAGGTAACGCGCGCGTGGAACTTCGATCGAGCAAGACCGTGGCCGACGCGCTGCAAGCTTTGCGCCTCGAGCTCCCTGCCGTCTACGACCGCATCGTCACCGAGCAGGGGTCGTTGCGACCACACGTCAACGTCTTCGTGGACAACGAAGACATCCGCTGGAGCGGCGGGATGGACACGCCACTCACGGACGGGAGCCGGATGACCGTGCTGCCGTCGGTGAGCGGGGGCTGAGGAGGGGGGAAACGACATGGAGATCATCGAAGGAAGCGCCCTCGACCTGGCGGCCCGTTTCGGCACGGCCGCGGGTCTCGGCCTGGTCCTGGGCATGGAGCGCGAGCGCAGCCAGAAGGGCGAAATCACCTACGCCGGCGCCCGGACCTTCTCCCTCATCGCGCTGCTGGGCGCCCTCACCGCCTACCTCCAGGTCGAGCATGGAGCAACAGGGCTGGTGGTGGCCGGTTTTCTGGGCGTCGCCGCCATCGTGACGGTTTCGTACTTCCTCTCCTTTCAGGCCGGACAGTTCGGAGCCACGACCGAGATTTCGGGACTCTTCACCTTCATCGTCGGATGCCTGTGCGGGTGGGGCCGTCTCGGCCTCGCGGCGGCGATCGGGGTCGCGGGCTTGCTCCTCCTCGCCATCAAGGGATGGTCGAATCAGCTCGTGGAGCGCATCTCCGAGGAGGACGTCATCGCCGCGGTGAAGTTCGCCGTCATCACGGCCATCATCCTCCCCCTGCTTCCCAACGTCGCCTACGGCCCCACCGAGGCGCTACAGGTCCTCAACCCGTTCAAGATCTGGCTCATGGTGGTCCTCATCTCGGGCCTGAACTTCGGGAGCTACGTGCTCGTGAAGGTCGTCGGAGAGCGTCACGGCCTCGGGCTCACAGGCATTCTGGGAGGGCTGGTCTCGAGCACCGCCGTCACACTCGGCTTCTCGCAACGCAGCCGGGTCGATCCCGTTTTGTCGTCGGCGCTCACGCTGGGGATCATGTTGGCCTGGACGGTCATGTTCATTCGCGTGATTATCATGGTCGGCATCGTCAGCCGCCCCCTCGGGATCCGGTTGGCCGGTGGCATCGGGCTCATGGCGGCGGTCAGCCTCGTGATTTCCGCAACCCTCTGGTGGCGCCACCGCGCAGAGGACCACGGGACGGAAACGGTGAAGTCCGGACGAAACCCGTTCGACCTCAGCGAGGCCGTGAAGTTCGGGGTGCTCTTCGCCGTCGTAACGTTCGTCGCGAAGGTGGCGCTGGTCTACTTCGGCGAAACCGGCCTCTACCTCGCCGGCGGGCTGGCCGGTCTGACCGACGTCGACGCCATTTCCCTGTCGATGGCCAACCTGGCGACCACGAGTCCCGCGGACCTCGGGCCGGCCGCGCGGACCGTTCTCATCGCGGTACTCTCGAACACGCTTGTGAAGGGTGGCATGGCCGTCTTCCTGGGCGGGGCCGCGATGCGCCGGAAGATGCTTCCGCTCACGCTCGTGCTCCTTCTTTCCGGGACGGTAGCGGCGGTCCTCATAGGTTAGCAGCGACGTCGCGGGCCTTGACCTCGAGGCGGCGGGCGTGGAGGACTTTCTCGGTGTACCCGTTGGGCTCGCCGCGACCGTTGAAGACGAGGTCCAATGCGGCCTGGAACTCGATGCTGTCGCTGAAGTCGGGGGACATCGCCCGGTGGTGGGGGTCACCGGCGTTCTGGGCGTCGACCGCCGCCGCCATCCGCTCGAACGTGGCGACTACCTGGCCGCGGTCGACCACGGCGTGATGGAGCCAGTTGGCGATGTGCTGGCTCGAGATCCGTAGCGTCGCGCGGTCCTCCATGAGACCGACGTCGCGGATGTCGGGCACCTTCGAACATCCGATCCCCTGGCCGACCCAGCGCACGACGTAGCCGAGGATTCCCTGGGCGTTGTTGTCCAGCTCGACCTGGATTTCCCCGGCGCTCAGGCCGCGATCGCCGAGAAGCGGAGGTGTCAGGATCGCTCCCGCATCGGCTCGCTCCCTGGCGGCGAGGTTGGCCTGCACGTCCCGGACGTCGACGAGGTGGTAATGCGTCGCGTGTAGCGTAGCGGCCGTGGGCGAGGGGACCCATGCCGTGTTGGCGCCGGCCCGGGGGTGGGCGACCTTCGTGTCCACCATCGATCTCATCATGTCGGGCATCGCCCACATGCCCTTACCGATCTGGGCCCGGCCGGGCAGCCCGCACTCTATCCCGACGTCGACGTTCCAGTCCTCGTAGCCGAGCATCCAGGGAGCTCCCTTGATCTCGGGCTTCGGGATCATGGCACCCGCCTCCATCGACGTGTGGATCTCGTCAGCGGTCCGGTCGAGGAAGCCCGTGTTGATGAAGAAGACGCGGTCTCTCGCTGCGCGGATGCACTCCTTGAGGTTCACGGTGGTGCGACGTTCCTCGTCCATGATCCCGATCTTGAGTGTGCGCGCGGCCAGCCCGAGCGCGTGTTCGACGCGAGCGAAGAGCTCAACGGTCGCCTTCACCTCCTCGGGGCCGTGCAGCTTCGGCTTCACGATGTAGACGCTCCCCGTCCTGCTGTTACGGACGGGCCCGCCGCCCTGCAGGTCGTGGATGGCCGCGAAAGCGGTGATCAACGCGTCCAGGAAGCCCTCCGGGATCGGCTCTCCCTCGGCGGTGGTGACCGCGTCGGTATACATGTGAATTCCGACGTTCCGCACCAGCAGTAGGCTGCGCCCCGGCAGCGTGAGCCTCTCACCGGAGGGATCGCGGTAGGTACGATCCGGATCGAGCCGACGGGTGACCTCTCGGAGGTCTTTGCTGAACGTGGCCTCGAGAGTGCCCTTCATGATCCCCAGCCAGTTACGGTAGACCCCTACCTTGTCGTGGACATCGACGGCCGACACCGAGTCCTCGCAGTCCTGGATGGTGGTCACGGCGCTCTCGAGCACCACGTCCTGGACTCCGGCGGGGTGCGCAGCACCTACCGGGTGGTCCCGATCGATGCGGATCTCGATGTGAAGGCCGTGGTGGCGAAGGAGGACCGTGCGGAGCTCGCCTCCGGTCTCGTGGTAACCGGCGAAGAGCGAAGGGTCGGCGAGCCTTGCCCGACCGCCGTCGCGGAGTGACGCGACCAGGTGCCTTCCGCCTTCGTGGTCCTCCAGCCCGAAACCGACGACGTCCGCGTACGTCCCACGCTCCAGCGGCACGACCTGGTCGAGAAAACGCTCCACCCAGGCGATCACGCGCTCCCCGCGGACCGGGTTGTAGGAGCTCACCCTCTCGGCCCCCCGGTCCTCGGGTACGACGTCGGTGCCGTAGAGGGCATCGTAGAGACTCCCCCAGCGCGCATTCGCTGCGTTCAGCGCGTAGCGGGCGTTGTCCACCGGAACGACGAGCTGGGGGCCGGCCACCGACGAGATCTCGGGGTCGGCATTCGTGGTCGTGACTGAGAAGTCGTCCCCCTCGTGCGCCAGGTAGCCGGAAGAGCGCAGGAAGTCTCGGTAGGCCGTCGGGTCGATTTCACCGCCCTGCAGGTCGCGGTACCAATCGTCGAGACTCTTCTCGTGCCGAGCGCGGACGTCCAGCAGCCGACGATTCTCCGGAACGAGCTCGGCCACGATCGCTCCCAGCGCCACCCAGACCGCGTCCGGATCGAGACCCGTGCCGGGCGCGATCTCGAACCGGACGAGGTCGTAGAGAGGCGCGGCGATCTCGAGGCTACCGACCGTCAACCGATCACTGCTGCCCATCGCGCGTCACCCCCGCCTGCGTCGAAGGATCTCCCCGACCCGGACGGTAGGGCCGAAACGAGGCCAGGCGCAAACGGCTCTTGCCGAGCTTTCCCTGCCCTCCTACGCTCGTGCTCGCCCCACCGGGACACGGCGCCTGCGCGGCGGCGGGTCCAAGACGCAACGATCCGCTCACCCAAAAGGGACCTACATGGCCGACGCGCGTACCGTGCGGGCGCTCCTGGAGGTCGGCGCAGACAACTCCCCCTCCCTGGGCGCCCCGGGCCGACCTTACCTCGACTTCGCCGGGCTCAGGGCGCACGTCGACCGAACCGTGGCCTCCCTGAACCGCCTCGGCCTGGGCCGTGGCGACCGCGTGGCCATCGTCCTGCCCAACGGCCCCGAGATGGCTTCGGCGTTCGTCTCGCTGGGCTGCGCCGCCACGACCGCGCCGCTCAACCCGGGGTACCGTCGCGCGGAGTACGACTTCTACCTCGAGGATCTCGGCGCTAAGGCGATCGTCGTCGAGGAGGGTAGCGAGTCCGAGGCCCTCGACGGCGCCCGCCATCTGGGGATCGGTGTCATCCGGCTCCGCGTCCTCGAGGGCGCGCGCGCCGGTGAGTTCGAGCTCGTCGCGGAGGACGATGTCGCGGCCGAAGCGGCAACGCCGGGGCCCGCCCAGCCGGACGACGTGGCGCTCGTTCTCCATACGTCGGGCACCACGTCGCGGCCGAAGATCGTCCCGCTGCTGCATCGCAACGTCTGCGCATCGGCGCGGAACATCCGCACCACACTTCGCCTGGACCAGCAGGACCGCTGCCTCAACGTGATGCCGCTCTTCCACATCCACGGGCTCATGGCCCCGGTCCTCTCGTCTCTCTCGGCGGGGGCCTGCGTCGTGTGCACGCCCGGCTTCAACGCGCTCAGGTGCTTCTCGTGGCTGGACGGGTTCGAGCCCACCTGGTACTCGGCGGTGCCCACGATGCACCAGGCGCTCCTCGCGCGGGCTCCCCGCAACGCCGAATCGGTGCAGCGAGCCCGTCTGCGTTTCATCCGCTCTTCGTCTGCGTCCTTGCCGCCTCAGGTGCTCGCCGAGCTCGAGGCGACGTTCGGCGTGCCGGTCGTCGAGGCGTACGCGATGACCGAGGCGTCTCACCAGATGACCTGCAACCCGCTGCCTCCGGGCACACGCAAGCCTGGCACGGTCGGTATCGCCCAGGGGCCCGAGGTCTCGGTGATGGACGAGGAGGGACGCCTCCTCGGGCCCGGCGTCACGGGTGAGATCGTCATCCGGGGACCGAACGTGACGCCCGGCTACGAGAACAACCCCGAGGCGAACGCGCAGGCGTTCACCAACGGCTGGTTCCGCACCGGAGATCAGGGAGTGGCGGACGGCGAGGGCTATTTCACGCTCACCGGACGACTCAAGGAGATCATAAACCGCGGGGGCGAGAAGATCTCGCCCAAGGAGGTCGACGAAGTGCTCATGGATCACCCCGCGGTGCAACAGGTGGTCACGTTCGCCGTACCGCACGCCAAGCTCGGCGAGGAGGTCGCTGCTGCGGTCGTGCTGCGCGAAGGCTTCGAAGCCGCCGCGGGCGATCTCAGAGATTTCGCGGCCGAGCGGCTCGCCGATTTCAAGGTTCCCAAAACCATCCTTCTGCTCGACGAGATCCCCAGTGGCCCGACCGGGAAGCTCCGCCGAATCGGCCTCGCCGAGCAGCTCGGAATCACCTGAGGGGTCGAGGTCGCGTGAGAGTCTGCATCTACGGCGCGGGCGCCATCGGCGGTCTGCTCGGCGCCCAACTTACGCTCTCCGGTGAGACGGTCACGCTCATCGCGCGTGGGGCCCACCTGGACGCGATGCGGAAGAACGGCGTGACGCTCCTCATAGACGGCGAGGAGCGCGTGGCCCACCCGTTCTGCACCGACGACCCAGCCGAGGCGGGCGAGCAGGACTGCGTGATCGTGACGCTCAAGGCCCATTCGGCACCGGCGATCGTGGCGCCGATGCAGCCTCTCCTGGCTGCCCATACTTCGGTCGTGAGCGCCGTGAACGGCGTGCCTTGGTGGTATTTCTACCGGCTGGAGGGATGGGAGGATCGCCGCATCAAAAGCGTCGACCCCGGGGGCGTCCAATGGGACGGGATCGGGCCGGACCGCGCGATCGGATGCGTCGTCTATCCGGCCGCGGAAGTCGTGGAGCCCGGCGTGGTGCGACACCTGGCGGGCAATCGTTTCACCCTGGGCGAGCCGTCGGGGGAGAAGACCGAGCGGGTGAAGGCGATCGCCGCGTCCTTGATCGCGGCAGGATTCCGTGCGCCGATCCGCCGCATCCGCGACGAGATCTGGGTGAAGCTGTGGGGGAACCTCACCTTCAACCCCATAAGCGCGCTCACGCTCGCTACCCTCGACACCATCGCCACCGAGAACGGCACGCGGGCCGTCTGCCGCGCGATGATGGTCGAGGCGCAGTCGATCGGAGAGAAGCTCGGCGTCCGCTTCCCGGTCGACGTCGAGCGCAGGATCGACGGGGCGGCTGCGGTCGGTGCCCACCGCACGTCGATGCTGCAGGACCTTGAGCGCGGTCGGCCGATGGAGATCGACGCGCTCGTCACCGCGGTCCAGGAGTTGGGCCGGCTGGTCGCGGTGCCGACACCGACCCTCGACGTGGTTCTGGCGCTCGTGCGCCAGCGGGCGCAGGAGGCCGGGACGTACGGGTACCCGCCAGCGGTCGTGCGCGACCCGGCGGAGGAAGATTGAGGGCCGCTAGACCAGGGACGCTCGGTCCGCCCGCGGGTTGAGGGAGAACGACGAAGCGGCGGTCGGATGGTAGATCGTTCCGAAACCGACGAGGATCTCCCTTGACTCCTCGTCCGGATCCCCGAAACATCTGCAGTCGATCGCGTCGCAGGCCTCCACGAGCACGCCCAGCGGCCCCTGCCCCCGTTCGTTGGCCAGATGCGCCTTGCACACGGAGTCGTTGGCGTAGATCTCGACCCATTCGCTGACGCCCGCGGCCGGGTAGTCCACGTGGTAGCAGATGACGCCCGGGTGATCCTCACTCATCACCGAGCAGAGCTTTTCCTGGTTGGTCCTGAACTCGTCCTCACGACCTTCGGTGATGTCCCAACGGATCTTCAGCATGATCGCCATGTCGAGCTCGCGGTGAGGGAAGAGGCGTTACGGTCGGCTGCCCAACCTGTATCGGATCCCGAAAGCGAGCAACGGGCGGCACCGGGATCTTCCCGGCACACCGCCGCACGATCGGGTCGGCCCCATCTCCCGCAGCGCTCGAACGCCCTCCACCACACTACGGCCCGAAGAGGGGGACCCAAATCCGCCAGAAGACGAGCACCAGGCTCATCGCAGTGAACACGACGAGGCTCGTCCATCCGAACCAGCGCGCGAACGTGGACGGGTAGAACGCCCGGTCGTCCTTCGGGATGATGACGAGGCAGTAGTAGAGGTTCAGGAAGAAGATCACCGGGGCGATGAAGAAGGCGAGGGCCGAGGCGACCAGCACGAGGTACACGGGGCGGGGAAGCCCGGCGACGATGAGGACCGACGCCACGAGCGAGAAGAGCATCGTCGCCCGGTAGATGTTGCACTCCGAGTACCAGGTGCGCCGGTGCGCTGCGGTGAGCCCCTCCGCGTCGATGCCGTCGAGCTCGGCGGTGCCCCGGAAGAGGTTACGGCAGCACGCACCCACGATCGGGGCCACCCGTCGAAGTAGTTGAAGGCCGTCGAGAAGGTCGCGGCGAACGCACCGACCATGAACACGATCATCATCCCGGGGCCGATGCTCCGTGTGAAGATTCCCGCGATCTCCCCCATCACGGCCTGGCCCTCCACGGGGCTCGGATAGACCCAGACGGCCGTCAGGAGCAGGAAGACGCAGGCCAGGAAGAAGGAGATGACGTGACCCTGGCGAAAGTCCCAGATCCCGATCTTGAACCAGCGGCGGCAGTACTCCGCAGCCCGGGGTGGCAAACGCGACGTGTCGACGCTCAGATCGTCGCGGTTCGGCGCGAAGGGATCGAGAAGCTTCGGGCCAGCCCCATGGCCTCCATGCGGCCCCGGATCATGCTCATGCCCTTCTTCTTGGCCTTGCCCCACTCCGACGCCTGCAGCGAGACGTCCATACCCGTGGGAAGCAGACCCAGGAACGCCGCGATGATGAGCCATGACCCCTCGGGGACCTCGATCAGGAAGAAATGCCCCATCTCGTTCAGCGGTGCGGGCTCGACCACATACACGGCGATGGTCGAGAATACCAGGATGGCTGCGAGGATCTTGGCCGCCAGCTCGACGGCCCTGTACCGGCCGCGCAGGATGATGCCGACGGAGACCACTCCCACAACGAGCCCATACACCTCGAGCCCGATGGGTAGCCCCAGGGCTTCGCTGAACACGTAGTAGAGGACAGCCGCAGCAGCGACGAGACGGCCCGCTTGTCCCAGCGCACACTGAATGAGGGTCGTGATCAACACGTACCACAGCGGCCATCTCCTCCACGCCGTGCCGTACGCCTCGATCAGGCTCTTGCCGGTGGCGTTGGTGAAGCGGAAGGCCATTTCGAAACCGTAGTACTTGAACACGTAGGCGACCGGGATGCACCAGAGCAGCGCGAACTCGAAGCGTCCCCCGGCCGTGGGCGCGGTCACCAGATGGCTCGTGCCGATCCCGGTCATCATGAGGATCACGCCGGGTCCGAAATGACCCATGAGCCCGCGCACGGTGAGGTCCGGCATCTCGAGGTCGGCGAAGGCGTCGTCCGCGTCCAACGGGCTCGAGGATGGGCCAGTGGAGTGTGAGGCCATGGGCGAGTCCCACCCTTCGCGCGGAGGCGGCCGATGCTGGACGAGGGGCTAGCCTGCGCGCTCGTGATGCGGGGCGCAATGGCGAGAGGAATCGAAAAGCCTGTGCGACACAGCGCCAAAGAGCGCTCTCCCCGCCACCGGTCCGGCGGCAGGGACAACCATCGTGGACGCCATCTTGACCACTCGCTACAATACGCGGTCCGCCGTCCCAGGGGACGGCAACATCGGCCTCCCGAGCGAGGAGAAAACGCCTTCTTGGTCCGGGTCATCGCTCTCTGGAGCATGCTGTTCGCGTTGTGGCTGCTGCTCTCCGGCCACTACACGCCGCTGCTCATCGGCTTCGGCGCCGGCTCGTGTGCGCTGGTCGTGTACCTGTCGCACCGGATGGACGTCGTCGATCACGAGGGGATGCCACTCCGGGTGTTCGCCCGCCTGGTCTTCTACGTCCCCTGGCTCCTCAAGGAAATCCTGCAGGCCAACATCGTGGTGGCCCGGATCATCCTGAACCCGCGCCTTCCGATCAGCCCGATCATCGTCAACTTCCGGGCGCACCAGACGACCGACCTCGGACGGGCCATCTACGCCAACTCGATCACGCTGACGCCGGGGACCATCACGACCGGCGTCGCGGGCGAAGATCTCGAGATCCATGCACTCACGTTCGCCGACGTGGACGGACGGGAGGAGGACGAGATGGATCGGCGCGTGGTGTGGGTGGAGGGCTCCGGCTGATGTTCGTGGCGGCCACCGCCGGCGTCGTCGTCAGCATGACGCTCGCCATGGCGCGGGCGCTGCTGGGTCCGACCGTCTACGACCGGGTGCTCGCTTTGAACATGTTCGGGACGAAGACCGTGCTGCTCATCGCGGTGCTGGGCTTCCTGACCGGACGACCGGAATTCCTCGACCTCGCCCTCGTCTACGCGCTGATCAACTTCATCGGCACGATCGCGGTCTTGAAGTTCGTCGCCATAGGTGACCTGGGCGCCGGAGTCCCTTCCCCGAACCCGGACGAGGGATGATGGCGCTCCTCGTAGACGCAACCAGCTGGATCTGCATCCTTCTCGGGCTCTTCTTCATGATCGTGGGAGCGATCGGAGTCCTGCGACTGCCCGACGTGTTCACCCGCCTGCACGCCGCCGGCATGACGGACACGATGGGGGCAGGTTTCATCCTCGTGGGACTCGCCGTTCAGGCTGGGCCCGGGCTCCTCGCCGTCCGACTGCTATTGGTCTGGGCCTTCCTCCTCTTCACGAGTCCCATCGGAACACACGCGCTGGCTAGGGCAGCGCTTGCGGGCGGCGTCGACCCAGTGCGCGCTGACCTCTCGGGGAGGAAGGCATGAGTCTCGTCACGAGCCCGGAGCTGCTCGTCGACTTCGCGCTGCTGGCCCTGCTGGCGGTCACGGCGTTCGCGCTGGTGAGGACGAGGGACCTCGTGGCCCTCGCGATGATGGCCGGGATCTACAGCTTTCTTTCGGCGAGCCTGTTCGTGGTGATGGACGCCGTCGACGTGGCCTTCACCGAAGCCGCCGTCGGCGCCGGAATCAGCACGGTGCTCATGCTGGGCGCGATGTCGCTCACAGCCCGTGAGGCGAAGACGCCCAGCCACACGCCCGTGCTGCCACTCTTCGTCACGTTCGTCACGGGTGCGGCTCTCGTATACGGCACGCTCGACATGCCGGCCTTCGGCAGCCCGGACAACCCGATTCACCAACACGTCGCGCCGCACTACCTCGAGGAGTCGGGCCACGAAATCGGCGTGCCCAACGTCGTGACGTCCGTCCTCGCCAGTTACCGCGGCTACGACACCATGGGCGAGACCACGGTGATCCTCGCCGCTGGGGTCGCGGTGCTCCTACTCATGGCGAGTGGCGCGCGGAACGGCAGCGAGGACGAGCGGGGACCCGACGATGAATGACCGCGTCATCCTCCGTGTCGGCGCCAAGATCCTCATCCCCTATATCCTGCTATTCGCGCTCTACGTGCAGTTTCACGGCGACTACGGGCCAGGAGGCGGCTTCCAGGCTGGCGTGATCTTCGCCGCGGGGTTCGTGCTGCACGGGCTGGTCTACGGGCTCGACCACCTGAAGCGTGTGCTTCCGTGGAGCGCGGTCTGGGCGTGCGCAGCGCTCGGCGTCATGCTCTACGCCGGGGTCGGCGTGGCGACCATGATCCTGGGCGGCGAGTTCCTCAACTACGGGGTGCTGGCGCACGACCCCGAGCACGGGCAGCACTACGGGATCTTGCTCGTCGAGCTCGGCGTCCTCATCACCGTCTTCGGTGTGATGGTCGCCGTCTTCTACGCCTTCGCCGGGCGCACGAGGCTCCGCTGATGCAAGCCCTCGGGCTATTCAACTACTGGATCTTCATCGTGCTCATGATGGCGGGCTTCTACATCCTCATCTCGAGCGCCAACCTCATCAAGAAGGTCGTGGGGCTGAACGTCTTCCAGACCTCGGTCTTCATCTTCTACATCAGCATGGGGAAGATCCTCGGCGGCACGGCACCGATCCTCGTGGAGGGTGCCGAAGCCGACCAGGTGGTCTACTCCAACCCCCTCCCGCACGTGCTCATCCTCACCGCCATCGTCGTCGGCATTGCGACGACGGCCGTGGCGCTCAGCCTCGTGGTGCGCATCCACGAGGCGTACGGCACGATCGAGGAAGACGAGATCCAGGCGCTGGAAAACCTCTCTTGAGAGAGCACCTTCCGGTCCTGGTGGTCGTCATCCCGCTCCTGGCGGCGCCCGCGTGTCTGCTGCTGCGCAAGGCCGCGCTCGTCTGGGCCATCACGATGGCAGCCACCTACGCGAGCCTCTGGGCTTCGCTGGAGCTTCTGCAGCAGGTGCTGGTCGAGGGGCCGATCTCCTACGCGCTGGGCGGATGGGTGGCGCCGTACGGGATCGAGTACCGCGTCGATGAGGTCAACGCGTTCGTCCTGCTCATCGTGTCCGTCATCGGGTCGCTCGTCGCGGTCTACGCCGCCAAGAGCGTCGAGCGCGAGATCGCGCCGGACCGCGTCGCGCTCTTCTACGCCGCGCTCCTGCTGTGCTTCTCCGGGCTGTTGGGGATCGCCGTGACGGGGGACGTCTTCAACGTCTTCGTGTTCCTCGAGATCTCGTCGCTGTCCGCGTACGCGCTCATCGCGTTGGGCGAAGACCGAAAAGCGCTCACTGCGTCCTACCAGTACCTCATCATGGGGGCGGTCGGCGCGACGTTCATCGTCATCGGGATCGGCATGATGTACGTGATGACGGGGACGCTCAACATGGCGGACCTGGCCGAGCGCCTTCCGGCCGTGGCGTCGACTCGGACGATCCCCGTCGCGTTCGCGTTCCTGACCGTCGGCATCAGCCTCAAGGTGGCGCTCTTCCCGCTCCACCTCTGGCTGCCGAACGCGTACGCGTACGCGCCTTCTGCCGTCACGGCGTTCATCGCCTCCACGGCGACTAAGGTCGCCGTCTACATGATGCTGCGGTTCTTCTTCACGGTCTTCGGCGCGACGTTTTCCTTCGACGTGATGCAGCTCGACCGCATCCTCATGCCGCTCGCGATCGTGGCGATCTTGTCCATGTCGCTCGTGGCCATCTACCAGACCAACGTCAAGCGCCTCCTCGCCTATTCGAGCGTGGCGCAGATCGGCTACATGGTACTCGGCATCAGCCTCGCCTCGGTGCTGGGGCTCACGGCCGGGATCCTGCACCTGTTCAACCACGCCCTCATCAAGGGTGCGCTGTTCATGGCCATGGGCTGCGTGATGTATCGGGTCGGCTCGGTACGCATCGAGGCGATGGCGGGTCTAGGACGATCGATGCCCTGGACGATGGCCGCCTTCGTGCTCGCCGGGCTCAGCCTGATCGGAGTGCCGCTCACCGTGGGGTTCATCAGCAAGTGGTACCTGGTGCAAGCGGCGCTCGCCCAGGGTCTGTGGCCCATCGCGGCCGTCGTGCTGGTCGGCTCGCTCATGGCGGTCGTCTACGTTTGGAAGGTCGTCGAGACCGCCTACTTCCGCCCCGGCCCCGAGATCGAAGCACAGGAGGCCCCGCTCGGCCTGCTGGTGCCCACGTGGGCGCTCGTGCTCGCGAACGTGTTCTTCGGGGTCGACGCCAGCCTCACCGCCGGTGTGGCCAGGCGCGCGGCCGAGTCGCTCCTGGGGGTCGGTCCATGAGCGCGGACGTCGCCACCGTCGTCGCCGTCGTGCTCCCGCTGCTCGGGTCGCTACTCGTCCTCGCCCTGGGCCGGTTTCCGAACGTCCGGGAGGCCGCCACGCTGCTGACCGGCGGCGCCACGTTCGCTGCGGTCCTCGGTCTCGTGGAGCCCGTGCGAGCGGGGGCACGACCTGCATGGACGATCGTGGACGTGATGCCGGGCGTCACCCTCGGTTTCGAGGTGGAGCCGCTGGGGCTGCTGTTCGCGCTCGTGGCGTCGTTCCTCTGGATCGTGACGTCGCTCTATGCCATCGGCTACATGAGGGGGCATCACGAGAAGAACCAGACCCGTTTCTACACCTTCTTCGCCATCTCCATTGCGGCCGCGATGGGGGTCGCGTTCTCGGCCAACCTGTTCACGCTGTTCGCGTTCTACGAGGTGCTGACGCTCTGCACGTTCCCCCTCGTGACGCACCACCAGACCGAGGAGGCCAAGCGCGCCGGCCGCATATACCTGGGGATCCTTCTGACCACCTCCATCGCGTTTCAGCTGCTGGCCATCATCTGGACCTGGCAGCTGGCGGGGACGGTGGACTTTCGGCCGGGGGGGATCCTCGCCGGGACGGCGTCGGGCGCCGTCCTGAGCGCTATTCTCGTGCTGTTCGTGTTCGGGGTCGGGAAGGCCGCCGTGATGCCCTTCCACCGCTGGCTCCCCGCGGCGATGGTCGCGCCGACTCCGGTGTCGGCGCTGTTGCACGCGGTGGCGGTCGTGAAGGCCGGGGTCTTCACGATCCTCAAGGTCGCCGTCTATGTGTTCGGCGTGGACCTGCTGGGCACGCTCGCGGCCACGCCATGGCTGGCCTGGGCCGCGGCGGCCACCATCATCCTGGGCTCATTGGTGGCGTTCACCAAGGACAATCTGAAGGCGCGCTTGGCCTATTCCACCGTGAGCCAGCTCTCCTACATCGTCCTGGGCGCGCTCCTGGCGAACCAGTGGGGGATCATCGGCGGGGGCATGCACATCGCCATGCACGCCTTCGGCAAGATCACGCTCTTCTTCGTCGCGGGGGCGGTCTTGGTGGCCGCGCACGAAACCGAGATCAGCCGCATGCACGGCCTGGGACGCACGATGCCGGTAACGTTTTGCGCGTTCTTCGTGGGCTCGCTCTCCATTATCGGCGTGCCCCCGGCGGGTGGGTCTTGGAGCAAGTGGTTCCTCGGCATGGGTACGCTGGAGGCGGGCCAGTTCGGGCTGCTCGCGGTCCTCATGGTGAGCTCGCTGCTGAGCCTCGTCTACCTGCTTGAGGTCCCGGTCCGGGCGTTCTTCAGCCCGCCCCCCGAGGACGCCCACCACCGAGAAGGGATCCAAGAAGCGCCGTGGCAGAGCCTCACCGCTCTGGTGATCACGGCGGTCGCCACCGTGGCGCTCTTCCTCCACCCGGGCCCGCTCTACGACCTCATGACCCTGGTCGTGTCGCCATGAGCCACGACGGCCGGGACGCCCACGCAGCGGGCGCCGACGAGCGCGAGCACTTCTTCGACAAGCCCGCGAACGTGCGCCTGGTCTTCAGCGCGTTCTACGTCGTGTGTGCGGTGCTCGTCGTGCTAGAGCTCGTCGTCCACCGCCACGAGGTCCATCCCTGGGAGCGGCTGATCGCCTTCTACCCGCTGTACGGCTTCGTGGGGATCGTGGTGTTGGTGCTGCTCGCAAAGCTCTTGCGCCGTGTCGCGATGCGTCCTGAGGACTACTACGATGTGGACTGAGCTGCCTCCCTTCGTGGTGTTCTTCGCCGCGGCGGCGCTCTGCGCCGTCACGAAAGGGCACGTACGCCGCGCGGTGCTGCTCGTCGCGCCGCTCGTGTCGGGCGCCCTTGTGTTTGGCCTAGAAGAGGGGACGGCGATCGGCTGGAGCCTTCTGGGCTACGAGCTGGTGCCGTTCAGGGTCGACCGGCTGAGCCTGCTCTTCGGCTACCTGTTCTCCCTGGCAGCCTTCCTCGCCAACCTCTACGCCCTCCACCTGGACGACGAGGACCGGGCCACCACACAGCACACGGCCGCCATGCTCTACGCCGGCAGCGCGATGGGCGCCGTGTTCGCCGGCGACCTCATCACGCTCTTCATTTTCTGGGAGCTCCTGGCGCTGACATCGGTGTTCCTCGTGTGGGCGCGCGGCACCGAGAGCTCGTACCGAGCCGGCTTCCGCTACCTCGTGCTCCACGTGCTCTCCGGTGTGCTGTTGCTCTCGGGGGCGCTCATGCTGGCGCACGACACCGGCTCGCTGGATTTCGGGCACATCGGGGTCGAGAGCGCAGCCGGCTGGGTCATTCTGGTGGCGCTCGGCGTCAAGGCGGCCTTCCCGCTCCTCCACAGCTGGATCACCGACGCCTACCCCGAGGGCACGCCGACGGGCACGGTCTTCCTCAGCGCGTTCACGACGAAGGTCGCGGTGTACGCCTTGGCCCGTGGCTTTGCGGGCTCCGAGGTGCTCGTCTATGTGGGCGTGGTGATGACCTGCTTCCCGATCTTCTACGCGGTCATCGAGAACGATCTGCGACGCGTGCTCTCCTACAGCATGATCAACCAGATCGGCTTCATGGTGACGGGCATCGGGATCGGAAGCGCGCTCGCGCTCAACGGCGCCGTCGCGCACGCCTTCGCGGACGTGATCTTCAAGGGGCTGCTCTTCATGAGCATGGGCGCGGTGCTCAAGATGGCCGGGACCGCGAAGGGCTCCGAGCTGGGCGGTCTCTACAAGACCATGCCCATCACGGCGACCTTCTGCGTGATCGGAGCCATGACGATCTCGGCGTTTCCGCTCTTCAGCGCGTTCATCACGAAGTCCATGGTGATGGCGGCCGCGCTCGAGGAGGGGTTCGTTTGGATCTGGCCGTTCCTGCTCTTCGCGTCGGCCGGCGTGCTCGAGCACGCGGGCATCAAGATCCCCTACTTCGCGTTCTTTGCCCACGACTCGGGCATCCGCGCGAAGGAGCCACCGCGTAACATGCTCGCCGCGATGGGGCTGGCGGCCGCGCTGTGCATCGTGATCGGCACGTTCCCGGATCTGCTCTACTCGCTGCTGCCCTTCGAGGCCGAGTACCACCCCTACGACCTCACCCACGTCCTCACGCAGACGCAGATCCTCGTGTTCGGCGCGCTCGCGGTGCTGGTGCTCATCAAGGCCGGCATCTATCCACCGGAGACCCCGTCGGTCAACATCGACGTCGAGTGGACGTATCGGTGGCTCGGCCCTCGCATCGTGCGCGGCGTGGGCGGCGCGGTGGCCTACGTGGACTGGGCAGCACGCAGCACGGTGATGGGATGGGTCAAACGGCTCATCCGGACCGTCCAGAGGGGACACGACCCCCGGGGCATCCTAGCCCGCACCTGGCCCACCGGGAGCATGGTGTTGTGGGTCGCGATCCTGCTCGCTGCGTACTTGATGTTCTATCTATGAGGTCGTACACGAGCCGAGTCGCGCTGCTCTCCGCTGCGGCGGCGATCACGTGCTCGGCATGCGCGTCGGACGAAATGGCCGTCGGCGTCAGCTGGTCGAATTTCCAGGAGGAGCGCTGGAAGACCGACGAGGCCGCGATGCGCGCGGTGTTGGACGAGGCGGGCTCCCGCTACGTGAGCGCGGACGCTCAGTCGTCGAGCGCAAAGCAGCTCTCAGACATCGAGAGCCTGATCGCCCAGGGTGTCGACGCGTTGATCATCCTGGCGCAGGATGCGCAGGCGATCGGTCCGGCCGTGGAGATGGCCGCGGACGAGGGCATCCCCGTCATCGGATATGACCGCCTGATCGAGGACCCGCGCGCGTTCTACCTGACCTTCGACAACGTCGAAGTCGGAAGGATGCAAGCCCGGGCCGTGCTCGAGGAGGCGCCCGAGGGCAACTACGTGATGATCAAGGGATCGCCGACCGACCCCAACGCCGACTTCCTGCGCGCCGGCCAACAGGAGGTGCTGCGGGGTGCTATCGAGAGCGGAGCGATCGCCCTCGTCGGCGAGGCCTACACCTATCAGTGGCTGCCCGCGAACGCGCAGCGGAACATGGAGCAGATCCTGACCGCCACCGACAACCGGGTCGACGCGGTGGTGGCCTCCAACGACGGCACCGCGGGCGGGGTGGTGGCTGCGCTGACGGCGCAGGGAATGGAGGGCATCCCGGTCTCTGGACAAGACGGCGACCTCGCCGCTCTGAACCGCGTCGCCAGGGGCACGCAGACCGTCAGCGTGTGGAAGGACGCGCGCGACCTCGGCCGCGAGGCCGGACGAATCGCCGTGGAGCTGGCCCTCGCCACCGAGATGGGGAGCATCGAGGGCGCCCGTGAATGGACCTCTCCCGGTGGCACGAAGCTCACGGCGAAGTTCCTCCAGGCGGTGCCGATCACCAAGGAAAACTTGAGCGTGGTGACGCAAGCGGGCTGGATCGACCTGGAGACCCTCTGCCAGGGCGTCGTGGACGGGCCTGCTCCGTGCGAATGATCTGATCGGCGCCGCCTTGGCGGGCGGGGGCCCAGCGCGAGTGGACCGACATGACCGAGACCGCCCACCAAGCATCGCCGAAACGGCGCAGCGTCTTAGCCGCGCTCGAGCTCGATACCCGGCTCTTGGGCATGATCGGCGCCTTCGTAGCGTTGGCATTGGTGTTCAACGTCGTCACCGACGGCCGCTTCCTGACACCGCGCAACGTCTTCAACCTGACGATCCAGACGGTCAGCGTGGCCATCATGGCCACCGGCATGGTGTTCGTGATCGTCACCCGCCATATCGACCTCAGCGCCGGTTCGCTCCTGGCCACCTGCAGCGCCGTGATGGCGATGACCCAGACGGTGGTCCTGCCGGATTGGCTCGGCCTCGGCCTGGGCCACTGGGCGATCGCACCACTGGCGATCCTGGCTGGCCCTGCTCTGTGGCACGCTGATCGGGGCGTTCCAGGGCTGGCTGATCGGGTACCTGGCCATTCCCGCCTTCATCGTCACGCTGGCCGGCCTCTTGGTCTGGCGCAACGTCGCGTGGTACCTCACGGGCGGACAAACCATCGGCCCGCTCGACGAGACCTTCCAGCTCCTCGGGGGCATCGGTGGCACGTTGGGCGAGACCGGAAGCTGGGTACTGGGGCTCATCTGGATGGTGTCCCGCTGACAGTTGAAGGTGGTGGCTCCGGAGAGTCTCCTTGTTAGCCTGCCTTTCTCATTTCGGCAACCGGTTCATGGTCGTCGAGGTGGGCCCTGAGCATCCAGAGCTGGTCGTAGCCGATGATCCTCCGGTAGCTCTTCTCGGTCTCCACGAACGAGGCCGCAGCCCAGCGCAAGGCCATCGCTCCGTTCTTCCAGTTGGTCACCCTGCGGGTCTTCTGTCTTACGCCCGAGTGGGTGCTGTCGATCAGGTTGGTCGAGCCCAGGCACTTCCTCAGCCGCGGCGGGAGGCCGAGCCGGTTGATCGTGAACATCTCGCTGAGGCCTTCGCGTAGGCTAGCCGAGGCCGAGGGGTGGTCGCGCTCGAGCCATCGGGCGAGCTGCTCGAGCTTCTGCTCGCCCTGCTTCGCGTCCAGCTTCATCGCCGCCCGGAACGCCGCCTTCACCTGAGGATGCTGATCCTTCGGCAGATGACCCAGCACGTTGCGGAGCTTGTGGTTGCGGCAGCGCTGGATGGGGTGACGTTGGCCGAACACCTTCTCGATCGCCTTCCTGAGCGCTTTCGAGCCATCGATCACGAACAGCCGCCGCCTGCCCGGGTCCAGGCCGCGCTCGACCAGATCCTCTAGGAGCGCGCTGGTCACCTCGGCGTTCTCACTCGCTCCTTCCCTCACGCCCAGCACGTGCTTCTTTCCGTCTGAGTCCACGCCTACCGCAGCAAGCACGTGGTGCGAGCCCATCTGGATCCCGTCCAGGTAGATCACCAGGAGGTCCCACGCATCCAGCCGGCGCTCCATCAGCTCCTTCAGCACGCGCTCCTAGGCCTCGACCGTCTCACGGCTCACCGCCGACTTGCTCACCCCGACCGTGTCGGCCATCTCACCGATCACACGGCCGTACTTCCGCGTGCTCACCCCCGCCATCAGGACCTCGAGCATCCGATCCGCCACAGCGCCCGGTCTCCGCATCGCTGCGTACGCCGGCACCTCGACCTCGCCACCCTCCCCGGCGCCCCGGCGCCTGAGCCGTGGCCGCTCCACACGCACCTTCCGGTCCGACAGGTAAACCACACCACCCTGCCGGCCATACCACACCGTGTCGTCTTCCGCTCGTGACCGACCTGCCTGCTTCACGCCTGCCACACCCTCGGCGCTCATCTCCAGCACCGCTTCGATCGTCGCTCGTCCCATCACCTGGATGACTTCGTCGATCACGACCTCCGTCTGCTCCACGAGCTCAAGCATCGGAAGCAGAAACTGCCCCTCCCGCTTCAGGAACTCCCTGATCGCGCGCTTGTCCGCCCGATCCCTTACCTCGTACGTTCTCTTCATCGTGGTGGCTCCGTGTTGGGGTTTTTGCCTACCCGAGCCTATCGGCCCGGGACCCCCGGAGCCACCACTTTTCTTTCTCCCCTATCAGGAACCTTCAACTACGGTTGGGACAGCTTCCTCATCTGCGTCGTCGCGGCTCTGGCCGGGCTTGGGGCCGTGCGACGCAACAGGATGGCCCACGATTTCGCAGTAAGGCCGATATGGGCCGAGGCGAGCGTTGCCGCTTTGGTCGCCGTGACCATCCTGGGCTTCGTCTGGATCGTGAACGTCTACGAGGTTCCGCGCCCGCGACTTGAGCGCATGTTCGAGGCCCGCGGCGAGGTCATGCCGGCGGGTTACTCCCAAGGGTACGGTGTGCCGTACTCGGTCCTGCTGCTGATCGGGGTCGCCATCGTGATGACGATGGTGGGCAGCCGAACCCGACTCGGGCGCTACATCTTCGCCACCTGCGGCAACCCGGACGCGGCCGAGCTCAGCGGCATCAACACTCGTTTGCTGACGGTCAAGGTGTTCGCGATCATGGGGGCGCTCTGCGCGATCTCGGCGATCGTCGCGTCGGCGCGGCTCTTCTTCCACTCCAACGACATCGGCACGCTGGACGAGCTGCGGGTGATCGCGGCGGCGGTGATCGGCGGCAGCGCGCTCTCGGGCGGGATCGGCACGATCTACGGCGCGATCCTCGGTGCTTTGATCATGCAGTCGCTGCAATCGGGCATGGCGATGGTCGGCGTCGAGGCCCCGTTCCAGAACATCGTCGTCGGCGCCGTGCTGGTGCTGGCCGTGCTCATCGACATCGTCTACCGCCGCCGCACGGGGGCGAGGTCATGAGCGTCGATACTCGAGGCGCCCCGATCGTCGAGATGCGCGACATCTCGGTCGCCTTCGGCGGCGTCAAGGCAGTCGACCGCGTGAGCGTCGAGCTCTACCCGGGGGAAGTGCACGGCCTCCTCGGCCACAACGGCGCCGGCAAGTCGACGCTGGTCAAGTGCCTCTCCGGCGCCTATCAGCAGGACACGGGCGAGATCTACGTGAACGGCGAGCGCGCGGTGATCGACAACCCCCGCGACGCCCGCCGTTACGACATCGAGACGATCTACCAGACTCTGGCCTTGGCGGACAATCTCGACCCCGCCAGCAACCTCTTCCTGGGGCGCGAGCTGACGACCGCGCTGGGCTTCGTCGACGACGCCGCCATGGAGGCGGAGACCCGCAGGATCATGAGCCGCCTGAACCCGAACTTCCGGAGCTTCAACACCCCGGTCGCGGCCCTGTCCGGAGACAGCGGCAATCGGTAGCCATCAGTCGCGCGGTCTATTTCGAGGCCAAGATCCTGATCATGGACGAGCCGACGGCCTCGCTGGGCGTCGAGGAGACCGAGATGGTCGCCGAGCTGATCGACGAGCTGAAGAGGCAAGGCCTGGGCATCTTCCTGATCGACCACGATCTACATCAGGTCCTGCGGATGTGCGACCGTGCCACCGTAATGAAGAACGGGAGGCTGGTCGGCACCGTGAATATCCCGGACGCGACCGAGGAGCACCTGTTGAGCATGATCATCACGGGTAAGGCGCCCGAGCGCCTCGCGTGATGTTTCTGGGACTCGATCTTGGAACGTCCGCGCTGAAGGCGGTCTTGATCGACGACCGAGAAAGGCTCACGGGCGAGGCCTCGGCCGCGCTGCGCCTGTCGCGCCCCCACGATGGCTGGTCGGAGCAGGATCCGGCGGACTGGATCGCCGCGGCCGAGGCCGTATTCGACGCGTTGGGAGCGGACCACGACCTGGCCGGCGTCGACGCGATCGGGCTCTCCGGGCAGATGCACGGGGCGACCCTGCTGGGAGCGGGCGACGCGGTGCTGCGGCCCTGCATGTTGTGGAACGACACGCGCGCAGCGCATGAGGCGGCCCTTCTCGACGCCTCGCCGCCCTGGCGCGAGACGACCGGCAACATCGTCTTTCCCGGTTTCACCGCGCCCAAGCTGGAATGGGTGCGCCGGCACGAGGCGGACGTCTTCGCCAAAGTCGTGAAGGTCCTGCTGCCGAAGGACTACCTTCGCCTGTGGCTCACGGGCGCGTGCGTCTCCGACCTGTCCGACGCGTCGGGCACGGCCTGGCTGGACGTCGGCGCGCGCGACTGGTCCGATGCGCTGCTGGAGCGATCGGGGCTGTCGCGCGATCGCATGCCCGCCGTCATCGAGGGATCGGCCACCTCGGGCGATCTTCGCGGCGAAGTCGCGCGGCGATGGGGGTTTCGACCCGCCACGCCGGTGGCCGGTGGTGGGGGCGACAATGCGGCAGCAGCGGTGGGGGCGGGCGTGGTCGAGCAGGGCACAGCCTTCATCTCGCTCGGCACGTCCGGGGTGCTGTTCGTGGCAACCGACGGCTACCATCCGGCGGCCCGGACGGCGGTGCACACGTTCTGCCACGCCCTGCCCCGTCGCTGGCACCAGATGGGCGTCATCCTCGCGGCCACGGACGCATTGAATTGGCTCGCGCGGCTAGTTCGCCAGGACGCAGCGCAGCTGACCGGAGACCTGGGGCGCCTGCGTCCGCCCGGCCCTTTGTTTCTGCCGCATCTCGGCGGCGAGCGGACGCCGATGAACGACGCCGCGGCCCGGGCCGCGTTCGTCGGGCTGAGTCACACGCACGACGTCGAGGCGATGACACGGGCCGTGCTGGAGGGCGTGGCGTTCGCCTTTCGCGAATGTCGAGACGCCCTGGCGCGCACGGGGCCGCGCATCGAACGGGCCGTGGCTCTGGGCGGTGGGAGCCGTTCGGCCTACTGGCTGGAGCTCCTCGCGACGGTGCTGGGGATCACGATCGACGTGCCTGCAGCCGGCGAGCTGGGGGCGGCCTTCGGAGCCGCCCGACTCGGCCGGATGGCGAGAACGGGCACGATGGAGGCCGCGCCACCGCCGATCGCGCTCAGCATCGAACCCGAGATCACCCTGACCGACGCGTTCGACGAGGCGCACGGCCGCTGGCGCGCCGCCTACGGCGCTCTGAAGGAGGTTCGATGAGCTATTTCGAGGGGATCGCCCCAGTCGCCTATGAAGGGCCGGACAGCGGCAACGAGCTGGCCTTCCGGCATTACGATCCCGACGAGATGGTCGGAGGCAAGCGACTGGAGGACCATCTGCGCTTCGCAGTGGCTTGGTGGCACACCTTCGCCTGGCCCGGCGGCGATCCGTTCGGCGGCCCGACGTTCCACAGGCCCTGGTTCGGCGACGACATGGACGCGGCCCGCGCCAAGGCCGACGCCGCCTTCGACCTCTTCGCGATTCTGGGCCAGCCGTTCTTCTGCTTCCACGACGGCGACATACGGCCCGAGGGCGCCAGCTTCGCGGAGAGCGCCGCCAGGTTGGACGAGATCGTGGACTACATAGGCGGCAAGATGGAGGCGCAGGGCACCCGCTTGCTCTGGGGCACCGCCAACCTCTTCAGCCACCGCCGCTTCATGTCCGGTGCGGCGACGAACCCCGACCCCGAGGTCTTCGCCTATGCCGCAGCGACGGTGAAGGTGTGCATGGACGCCACGCACCGGTTGGGCGGGGACAACTACGTGCTGTGGGGTGGACGGGAAGGCTACGAGACGCTGCTCAATACGGACCTCAGGCGCGAGTCGGACCTGGCGGCCGCGTTTCTGTCGAAGGTGATCGACTACAAGCACAGGATCGGCTTTCGCGGCACGATCCTGATCGAGCCGAAGCCTCAGGAGCCGACCAAGCACCAGTACGACTACGACGTGGCTACGGTCGCGGGCTTTCTGCATCGTTACGGGCTGGCCGAGGAGGTGAAGCTGAACATCGAGCAGGGGCACTCGATCCTGGCCGGCCACAGCTTCCCGGAAGCTGTCCCAACCGTAGTTGAAGGTTCCTGATAGGGGAGAAAGAAAAGTGGTGGCTCCGGGGGTCCCGGGCCGATAGGCTCGGGTAGGCAAAAACCCCAACACGGAGCCACCACGATGAAGAGAACGTACGAGGTAAGGGATCGGGCGGACAAGCGCGCGATCAGGGAGTTCCTGAAGCGGGAGGGGCAGTTTCTGCTTCCGATGCTTGAGCTCGTGGAGCAGACGGAGGTCGTGATCGACGAAGTCATCCAGGTGATGGGACGAGCGACGATCGAAGCGGTGCTGGAGATGAGCGCCGAGGGTGTGGCAGGCGTGAAGCAGGCAGGTCGGTCACGAGCGGAAGACGACACGGTGTGGTATGGCCGGCAGGGTGGTGTGGTTTACCTGTCGGACCGGAAGGTGCGTGTGGAGCGGCCACGGCTCAGGCGCCGGGGCGCCGGGGAGGGTGGCGAGGTCGAGGTGCCGGCGTACGCAGCGATGCGGAGACCGGGCGCTGTGGCGGATCGGATGCTCGAGGTCCTGATAGCGGGGGTGAGCACGCGCAAGTACGGCCGTGTGATCGGTGAGATGGCCGACACGGTCGGGGTGAGCAAGTCGGCGGTGAGCCGTGAGACGGTCGAGGCCTCGGAGCGCGTGCTGAAGGAGCTGATGGAGCGCCGGCTGGATGCGTGGGACCTGCTGGTGATCTACCTGGACGGGATCCAGATGGGCTCGCACCACGTGCTTGCTGCGGTAGGCGTGGACTCAGACGGAAAGAAGCACGTGCTGGGCGTGAGGGAAGGAGCGAGTGAGAACGCCGAGGTGACCAGCGCGCTCCTAGAGGATCTGGTCGAGCGCGGCCTGGACCCGGGTAGGCGGCGGCTGTTCGTGATCGATGGCTCGAAAGCGCTCAGGAAGGCGATCGAGAAGGTGTTCGGCCAACGTCACCCCATCCAGCGCTGCCGCAACCACAAGCTCCGCAACGTGCTGGGTCATCTGCCGAAGGATCAGCATCCTCAGGTGAAGGCGGCGTTCCGGGCGGCGATGAAGCTGGACGCGAAGCAGGGCGAGCAGAAGCTCGAGCAGCTCGCCCGATGGCTCGAGCGCGACCACCCCTCGGCCTCGGCCAGCCTACGCGAAGGCCTCAGCGAGATGTTCACGATCAACCGGCTCGGCCTCCCGCCGCGGCTGAGGAAGTGCCTGGGCTCGACCAACCTGATCGACAGCACCCACTCGGGCGTAAGACAGAAGACCCGCAGGGTGACCAACTGGAAGAACGGAGCGATGGCCTTGCGCTGGGCTGCGGCCTCGTTCGTGGAGACCGAGAAGAGCTACCGGAGGATCATCGGCTACGACCAGCTCTGGATGCTCAGGGCCCACCTCGACGACCATGAACCGGTTGCCGAAATGAGAAAGGCAGGCTAACAAGGAGACTCTCCGGAGCCACCACCTTCAACTGTCAGCGGGACACCATCGCTTCGAGCACGAGAGCGCGCTGGCTGCCTCGCTGGGCCTTCTAGGGTCGATCGACATGAATCGCAACGACTACCAGTCGGGTTGGGACACCGACCAGTTCCCGGACAATGCTCGCGAAGTGACGCTGGCTTATTACGAGATCCTGCGTGCAGGCGGCTTCACCACGGGCGGAACCAACTTCGACGCCAAGCTTCGGCGGCAGTCGCTCGACCCCGTGGACCTCGTCGTCGCCCACGTGGGCGCGATGGACGTATGCGCGCGCGGGTTGAAAGCTGCTGCGGCGATGTTGGAAGACGGAGGTCTCGAGGCGATGCGCGCCGCGCGTTACGCCGACTGGGAAGCCGCCAGGGCGCTCGACGAGGGGCTGGAGGAGGCCACCGAGCGCGTGGCACTCGACGGCATCGACCCACAGCCGCGCTCGGGCCGGCAGGAGCGGCTGGAGAACTGGGTCAGCCGCTTCGTCTGAGCAGCCGAGCGCGCTCCGTCGGCTCACCATCGCTCGCTTTCTAGGCTTTTCCACGAGGCGGGTCGCATTGGCGGTGCGGTCCAGATCGGCTCCTGCACCTCACCCAGGTTGCACGCGCCTCCTCGGGTTCCGGCGTGCTTGCCACCGCGCGGGCTCCCGGGGCATTATCACCGAATCCGCGGTCGGTGAGCTGCGCATCGAGCCATCGACGAGTGCTTCAGAGGCAACCCGGGTTTGCCAAAACCCCCGATCGAACCGGCCCATGAGACTCGGCGATCCCTCACCACGTTGCTCCCCAGGGCTTCCCGGAAAGGGATCTCTCTGTCCCCGGCGCGCCCCCTCGGTTTTGTTCGTCTTCTGGGTCGCGTCGGTGCCGACGGTGTTAGGCGCCCAGGCGTCGGGAGACACGCCCCCAGAGCGCTCCACGGAGCGGGCCGAATTGCTGACCGCGAGGCATGCGGATCCGGTGAACCCGGACGCGGCTGCGGACATTTCGGACGCCTTCAGCACCCGGGCCCACCTGCAGGTCTTCCAGATCGAGGGCCGGTACCCATCCGCGAACGCCTGCGCGACGTGTCATCCGAACCACTACCGCGAGTGGTCGGTGTCGCCGCACGCCTATTCGCAGATGAGCCCCGTGTTCAACGCCTTTCACGGGACCGTCCTTCAGATCACGAACGGGATGAACGGTGACTTCTGTATCCGGTGTCACACGCCTGTGGGCATGAACCTCGGCGAGCCCGAGTTCATGACGAACATGGACCGACACCCCACCTCGCGGGAGGGCGTCACCTGCGTCGTGTGCCACCGTCTCGATCGACCCTTCGGGAAGGTGGGCGGGCGGCTGGCGATCGAAGAGGGCAGCATCTTCGACCCCGTCTTCGGTCCGACCGGCAACGCCGAGCTCACCCGGGTCATCGCGAGCCCGGACTACCGGGTGAATACGGACCGCAGCGCCGCCGGACGGGCGATTCATACCGATGCGGAGGTTCTGCCCCAGATCTCGACGTCGGGCTTCTGCGGTACATGCCACGACGTGAACCTGGTCAACGGATTCCGCCTGGTGGAGCCGGAAACCGACGAGGAGAGGTGGCTCGTGGACTTCGACTTCACGATCCAGTATCAGCCGTCAGGGCACAAGGACGTGTTCCTTCGTCGCCTGACGGAAATCGCTTACCGCACCGCCCCAGGCGGGGGCACGGGCGGTGACCTGCTTGCATCGCTCACCGACTCGCAATCACCGGGGCGATGTGCGAAGTGCCATTCGATCGCCCCGGCGTCCCCGGGCGACGAGCAAAGTCTTTGGAGGGAGGGTGTGCTCAGTCGCGCGCCCGCGCCCCTGACCACCTTCGATCATGCCCCGCACCTCGTGCGCGAATGCGCTCTCTGTCATCAGGACGCTCCGGAGGGCGGGAGGTTCCAGGCCGTGCCCCGGCAGACGTGTGTGACGTGTCACATGAGTGGGATGGCGACCCAGAGTTGCCTGAACTGTCATTCCTACCACGAAGATCGGTTCCGGATGAGCGCGGGCCCATCTGGTGACCCCTGTCTTGGGCCGTGACTCGGTTGGCGGAACGCCTGGCCCCTGAGTCGCCCCCCCCCCCCGCCTGGAGGCCCGCAATCGTCGTCGGGCCCGCCCAACCGTCACCCAAATCCGAGATCGCGATGCCCACAGCCAGCGACGAGGTCGAGCACTTCATGAGCGGGCTGGTGAAGCGGAATCCTGGGGAGCTGGAGTTCCATCAGTCTGTCCAGGAGTTCGTCGAAACCGTGATGCCGTTCTACCTGGACCACGCACCGTACCAGAAGGCACAGATCCTCGAGCGAATGACCGAACCGGACCGGATCATCACGTTTCGAGTCTCCTGGGAGGACGACGAAGGCAATATCCGCGCCAACCGAGCCTGGCGCGTGCAGTTCAACAACTCGATCGGCCCCTACAAGGGTGGCCTGCGGTTTCATCCCACCGTCACCCAGTCGGTGTTGAAGTTCCTGGGCTTCGAGCAGTGCTTCAAGAACGCCCTGACCAGCCTGCCCATGGGCGGGGCCAAGGGCGGAGCCAACTTCAACCCAAAGGCCAAGTCCGACCGCGAGGTGATGCGGTTCTGTCAGTCGCTCATGATCGAGTTGCACAGGCACATCGGCGAGGACACGGACGTGCCGGCCGGGGACATCGGCGTCGGAACCCGCGAAATCAGCTACATGTTCGGCATGTACAAACGGCTCGTGAACCGCTTTGTGGGAACGCTCACTGGCAAGGGCCTCGCCTTCGGGGGAAGCCTGGTTCGCACGGAGGCTACTGGCTACGGCGCCGTGTACTTTACGGAACGGATGCTCAACCACAACGGTGACAGCCTGCGGGACAAGACCGTGGCGATCTCAGGCTCCGGCAACGTTGCCATCTACGCCGCGGAGAAGTCATGTCAGCTCGGGGCCAAGGTCGTAACGCTGTCGGACTCGGGCGGCATGATCTACGATCCCGATGGCTTGAACGAGGAGAAGCTGTCGTTCGTCAAGAACCTGAAAGAGGTGCGGCGCGGGCGAATCGCGGAGTACGCCGAGCACTTCGCCTGTGAGTTCCACGAAGGGCGACGACCATGGGATGTGCCCTGCGACGTGGCGATGCCGTGTGCGACCCAGAACGAGCTCGACGGCGACGATGCCAAGAGGCTGCTGAGCAACGGCTGTACCGTCGTGGTCGAAGGCGCAAACATGCCCTGCACTCTAGACGGCGCGCACCAGTTCCTGGAGGCGAAGATATTGTACGGGCCGTCCAAGGCCGCCAACGCCGGCGGCGTGGCAGTGTCCGGTCTCGAACAGTCTCAGAACGCCCTTCGCATCTCTTGGAGCCGTGAAGAGGTCGACGCACGCCTGCGCGATATCATGCAGACCATTCACGAGCGGTGCGTGCAGTACGGCGCTGAACGAGCCCGCTACGTGAACTACGTGAAGGGCGCGAACATCGCGAGCTTTGTTAAGATCGCCGAGGCGATGCTCGCTTACGGAGTCGTCTGACGAACCGGGCCCGACCGACGCAGTCGTGTGGCTATGGCCAAGCACTTCAAAGATTCCGCGGCGCGCGCGCCTCAGACTAGTTCGGCAGTGCGAGCGCCACCAGGGTCCCGCCGTCGTCTCCACCTCCGGCGGCGATCACCACGAACTGACGCCCGTCGGAGGTCCCGAAGCTCATAGGATTGGCGTACCCCCGACCGGGAAGTGGCGCACCCCAGAGCTCCTCCCCGGTGGCCTTGTCGAAAGCATAGAGCACGTCGCCCCCACCCGTGAGGAATACCAACCCCCCCTTGGTCACGATGGGACCCGGCGCGCCCATGACGCCGAGCCGCTCGGGAAGCTCGACCCCAGCGAGGGCAGGGTTCGCTCTTATTTCGGGATCGTCGCCCACGGGCATTCGCCAAGCGTGCTCGCCCGTGTTCATGTCGATGGCGGTGAGCGCGCCGTAGGGCGGGTTCGTGATCGGCAACCCCTGAACCTCGATGGTCCGCACGGTGCGGTCGAGGTCGTAGCGCGCGACCACGCGGGAGGTGTCGGCGAGGACCACCTTGAGGAGGTTGGCCACCTCCGTGGACTTCACGTACAGGATGCCCGTCTCTGGATCGACCGCGGCGCCACCCCAGTTACCCCCGCCGATGACTCCGGGCATCGTGATCGAGCCCCCCAGCGAGGGAAGCGTGAAGAGCGGGCCTAGCTCAATCTTCCGGCTCACCTCGAGCGCCTCCGCCCGGAGCTCCGGCGTGAGGCTGATCAGGTCGTCCTCGCCGAGGCCCTGGCGCGAGAAGGGAGCTGGCTTCGTAGGAAAGGGCTGCGTCGCGGCGGCCTGCTCACCCGGAACGTCCGAGGCCGGCACGGGCCGCTCCTCGATCGGCCAGATCGGGTCGCCAGTGACTCGATCGAATGCGTAGACGAAGCCCGTCTTCCCCGCGACCGCGACGGCGTCCACCTGCCTCCCCTCGACCGTCGCCGTATAGAGCGTTGGCGCGCCCGGAAGGTCGAAGTCCCAGAGGCCGTGGTGCACCGTCTGGAAGTGCCACAACCGCTCGCCCGTGCGCACGTCGATGCAAACGAGCGACTCCGCGAACAGGTTGTCGCCGAGCCGGTGTCCGCCGTAATAGTCGTTGCTGGGCGTGCCGATGCCTGCGTAGAGGAGACCACGCTCCTCGTCCACCACCATGGGCGCCCACGCGTTGGTATGGCCCGTGACCTTCCAGGAGCCCTCCTTCCACGTTTCGTTCCCCACCTCCCCTTCCTGGGGAATCAGGTTGAAGCGCCACCTGAGCTCCCCGGTCCGGACGTCGAAGGCCAGGATGTTGCCCGGCGGGTCCTGAGGATAGTAGAAGCCGTCCCAAACGCCGTTCCCGACGATGACCAGGTCCCCCCACACGACAGGCGGGGAAGTCTGCGTGTAGTGGAGACGGAGCGTCGGCCACAGGAGATGGTCGGCCAGGTCCACGACGCCCCGGTGGCCGAAGTGGGGGTCGGGGAGTCCCGTGCGCGCATCGATCGAGATGAGCCGCCAGCGGGTGTTCAGAAGGATTCTCCGCGAAGCGCCCTGCTCCCACACCGCGACGCCCCGGTGGACGAATCCCGTTCCGTTGGGTGGCTGCCCCCATTCCCACGTCCGGGGATCGTAGCTCCAGATCTCCTCCCCGGTGCGTCCGTCGAGCGCCACCACCCGGTTGTACGGGGTGGTCAGGTACAAGGTGTCGCCCACGGCGATGGGCGTGACCTCGAAGCTCCCCGGCCGGACGGACTGTCCCCTCACGGGCCGCGTCGGCCCGGTGATGGGACGGTCGCCCGTGTTCCACGTCCAAGCGACCTCGAGCGAGCCCACGTTCGACCGGTCGATCATGTCCAGGGCAGTGTACTTGAGCCCGCCCTGGTCTCCACCGTACGCCGGCCAGTCGCCGGGCGCGCCATTCTGCGCGGCGGCCGGAATCTGGAAGACGAGCGCCACCGAAAGCGCGTGGAAGCCGGCGACCCACCAGCGCGTAGTCGCCCGCCGAGATTTCCGTCTGCTCTTCGAGTTCATCGTATCGACTCCGGGGGGTGGCGAAATGAGATCAGCATTCTGCGGTCCAGCCGACGGATCCGCTAGCTCGACGAGCTCGGAATCGGGCGCCGACAGGCCTACACTTGCGTCCGGTGACTGCCCAGGCACTCCTCAACCACTCGAGGCCCAGCATGATCGCTCACAAGGCGCAATCGATGGCACTTTCGCTCGCCGCCTGTTCGCTCCTCGCGGCCTGCTCCGCCCAGCCTATCGAGCGCGCGCAAGCCCAGGCGGCGATCCAGGACGACCCGCCGTGGGAATGGTCCGAGGAGCGTGTGCGCTCAGCGGTGGACCAGGTCCGGGCAGGACGCGACCTGACGCCCTCGGAGTGGCCGGGTGGAGCGCGCGTCGCCGTCCTCCTTTCGTTCGACGTGGACAATGAGACCACGCACGGGCTCCGCACGGGCGAGGTCAGCATTGGGCCGCTGTCACAAGGGCAGTACGGCGCCCGCGTGGCGCTCCCGAGGGTGCTGGCTCTTCTCGACCGCCATCAGGTCCCTGCAACGTTCTTCTTCCCGGCGTGGAGCCTCAAGCTTCAGCCGCAGATGGCCGACTGGATCCAGGCGTCCGGGCGTCACGAGATCGGCGTGCACGGCTGGATCCACGAGCTCAACACCGTGCTCGATCCTGCCACCGAACGCCGACTGGTCGAGCAGGCCACCGACGCCATCGAGGAGATCACGGGCACCCGGCCCGTCGGCTACCGGGCCCCCTCGTGGAACTTCAGCCCGGCTACGCTGGGCATCATCCGCGACATGGGCTTCCTCTACGAGAGCTCGCTCATGGCCGACGACCGGCCCTACGAGCTTCTCGCACACGGGGAACCGACGGGAATCGTGGAGCTGCCCGTGGAGTGGATCCTCGACGACGCGCCGCTCATCAACCCCAGGGGAGATCGCTACAGCGCGCCCCGAGACGCCATGCAGGTATGGATCGACGAGTTCGACCTCGCCTGGGAGGAGGGCACGATGTTCCTGTTCACCATGCATCCGCATTGGATCGGCCACCGGTCGCGGATCATCGCGCTGGAGGGTCTTATCGAGCACATCGTGGCCAGGGACGGCGTATGGTTCGCCACCCACGAGGCCGCGGCGCGTTACGTGAAGGAGAAGGCAGGGATGTGAGACGACCGGTCGTGCCTGATCCTCTTCACGGGGTCTCGGATCGACCGGGAACAGCGCGGCCTCTGGTGCTCTTTCGGGAACCTGCCCGCCTCCGTTCCGATTGGCCAGGCAGATGCCCCGATCGGAGCAAGACACGATGCGTGTCGTAAGACCGCCCACAATATCCGTCATTGCCGTTGCCCTGGCCCTTGCCGCGTGCGGCTCGGATTCGACGACCAGCCTCCAACCTTCGGAGTCGGAGGGCGGGGCGGAATGCTCGATCCCCGTCTCGCAGATCTTCGACGGGGGACCCGGCAAGGACGGCATTCCGGCGCTCACGGACCCGACCCTGGTGAGCTCGGACGACCCGAGCGCGGCCTACCTCAGGGATGACGATCGGGTCATCGCGGTCGAGTTCGACGGGGGGCGCGTCGCCGTTCCGCTGAACATCATGTGGTGGCACGAGATCGTGAATCTGCAGGTCGGGACACACACCGTCGCGGTGACCCACTGCCCGCTGACCGGTTCCAGCCTCGTCTTCGACCGAGCGCCGTTGGGCGGCGCCGAACTTGGGGTATCGGGCCTGCTCTACCGAACCAACCTGATCATGTACGATCGGACCACCGAGGAATCGCTCTGGCCTCAGATGGCCCGTGCCGCCGTCTGTGGACCGAAGCGAGGCGGCTCACTGAACATGCTTCCCGGCATCGAGATGACCTGGGCCGCGTGGCGGGAGATGTACCCTGACGGGTCGGTCATCGGCTCCGACACGGGACACCCCAGGAACTACCAATTCTATGGTTACGGCCGCTACGACGAGGTCGACAACGGGGCGCTCCTGTTTCCGCTCCCGGACCCGGTCGACACGCGGCGCCCCCCCAAGGAGCGGGTCCTAGCGGTCCGTCTCGGCGGAGACGGAGGGATGGCCTTCCCCTTCGGTAAGCTGGAGGCGCGCGGCGACTTCGTCGTGGTCGAGACGGCCTTCGGTGGCACCGACGTGGTCGTGTTCTGGGACTCCGAGGCCCAAGCCGCCATGGCCTTCAGGCCGTTCCTGGAGGACGGTACGCAGTTGAGCTTCCGCACGAGTGGGGATGGTTTCGTGGACGACGAGACGGGGAGCGTGTGGAACGTCGCCGGCCGAGCCGTCGAGGGGCCGCTTGCGTCCGAGCGTCTGGACCCGGTGGCGGAGGCCTATGTCTCGTTCTGGTTCGCATGGGCGTCTTTCCATCCAGAGACCTTCATCTGGGGCGGGTGACCCAGGCCCCTCGGGGTCCCCCCAGCAGTGGTTTCGCCACGTTCCCTCCTGGCCCATCTTGCGAGCCATGCCAGGGTTGAAAGGAAGGCTCGACAAGACGGAGGTCCGCGCGGGCTTCGCCACCTTCCTGACGATGGCGTACATCCTGTCCGTGAACCCCCTCATCCTGTCCGAGGCGGGGCTTCCGGCCAGCGACGTGTTCTTCGCCACCGCCGTCGCGGCGGCGGCGGCGACGCTCGTGATGGGCTTGTGGGCAGGGTATCCGTTCGCGCTCGCGCCCGGCATGGGTCTCAACGCCTACTTCACCTACAGCGTAGTGCTGGGCATGGGGGTCCGGTGGCAGGTCGCGCTCGGGGCGGTCTTCGTCGAGGGACTGCTCTTCTTGCTACTGTCGCTCGGCGGCGTCCGCACCGCCGTGCTCAACGCGATTCCGCTCCCGCTCAAGGCCGCGACGACCGCGGGAATCGGGTTCTTTCTCGCCATCATCGGACTGAACGCGGCCGGCGTAGTCGTGGGGGGGGGCGGCACGCCCCTGTCCCTCGGCGAGCTTTCGGCCGCGGATCCGATCCTCGCGCTCGCCGGAACGCTCGTGATCGCGGTGCTCCTCGTGAGAAGAGTTCCCGGAGCCATCCTGCTGGGAATGCTCGCGACCGCCGCCGTGGCGTGGGTAACGGGCGCACACCCCCTTCCCGACCGGTGGGTGGCGGTCCCCGCGCTGCCCACCACCACGTTTTTCGCATTCGAGCTCGGCGACCTCTTCTCGGGGACCATGGTGACGGTGATCCTCGCGTTCCTCTTCGTGGATTTCCTCGACACCGCTGGAACGCTCGTGGGCATGGGGAAAGTGGGGGGCTTTCTGAACGAGCGCGGCGAGCTGCCCCGGGCGGACCGGGCGTTCACGGCCGACGCGGTCGGCACGGTGCTGGGCGCGGTCCTGGGGACGAGCACCGTGACCACCTACATCGAATCCGCCACGGGCGTCGAGGAGGGTGGAAGGACCGGTTGGGTCGCGGTGACGGTCGCGGCGCTCTTCGTGATGGCCCTCTTCCTGGGGCCGTTGTTCATCGCCGTACCCTCCGCGGCGACGGCCCCAGCGCTGGTGGTGGTGGGCGCGCTCATGATGGGCGCCGTCGCGGACGTGGAATGGGCCCGCTACGAGGTGGCCATCCCGGCATTCCTCACGATCGCGGTAATGCCGTTCACGTGGTCGATCGCCAACGGGATCGCGGCGGGGGTCCTGAGCTGGACGCTGCTTTCGCTCCTCACGGGAAGGCGCTATCAGGCCAACGCGGTCCTGTACGTGCTCTCGGCGCTGATGATCCTCTATTATGTGCTGGGTCCGGGCGGATGAAGCGGCCGGCGGCCTCCCTGCGCCGCTCCACGTAGACTCGACGTCAAGGTCGCGTGTGCCGACGTCCAGGCACGGATCGAGCCGGGCACCGATCGTGCGCGCCGTCCTTCAATCCTGCGACTCCGTCTCCAGCTCGGTCGTCGCCAAGGAGAGTGTGAGGCGCCCGGCCAACTCCTCCATCTGCCTGCGACGCTCGCGTGCCCACCTCGGGAGGCGCAGCGCGCCGACGCCGAACATTGCGAGGCCCATGGTCGACATGAAGGCGATGTCTGCGAGCGACCCAGGGTCGCCGAGACGGCCGCCAACTCCAAGGCCGATCAGCATCACCACGGCGACCCCGAGAATGCTCCCACCGGCGGTCATGAACCCACGCGCGCTCCCGTTCAGCGTCCGGAGCCGGGATGGTGTCCCACTGACAGTTGAAGGTGGTGGCTCCGGAGAGTCTCCTTGTTAGCCTGCCTTTCTCATTTCGGCAACCGGTTCATGGTCGTCGAGGTGGGCCCTGAGCATCCAGAGCTGGTCGTAGCCGATGATCCTCCGGTAGCTCTTCTCGGTCTCCACGAACGAGGCCGCAGCCCAGCGCAAGGCCATCGCTCCGTTCTTCCAGTTGGTCACCCTGCGGGTCTTCTGTCTTACGCCCGAGTGGGTGCTGTCGATCAGGTTGGTCGAGCCCAGGCACTTCCTCAGCCGCGGCGGGAGGCCGAGCCGGTTGATCGTGAACATCTCGCTGAGGCCTTCGCGTAGGCTGGCCGAGGCCGAGGGGTGGTCGCGCTCGAGCCATCGGGCGAGCTGCTCGAGCTTCTGCTCGCCCTGCTTCGCGTCCAGCTTCATCGCCGCCCGGAACGCCGCCTTCACCTGAGGATGCTGATCCTTCGGCAGATGACCCAGCACGTTGCGGAGCTTGTGGTTGCGGCAGCGCTGGATGGGGTGACGTTGGCCGAACACCTTCTCGATCGCCTTCCTGAGCGCTTTCGAGCCATCGATCACGAACAGCCGCCGCCTGCCCGGGTCCAGGCCGCGCTCGACCAGATCCTCTAGGAGCGCGCTGGTCACCTCGGCGTTCTCACTCGCTCCTTCCCTCACGCCCAGCACGTGCTTCTTTCCGTCTGAGTCCACGCCTACCGCAGCAAGCACGTGGTGCGAGCCCATCTGGATCCCGTCCAGGTAGATCACCAGCAGGTCCCACGCATCCAGCCGGCGCTCCATCAGCTCCTTCAGCACGCGCTCCGAGGCCTCGACCGTCTCACGGCTCACCGCCGACTTGCTCACCCCGACCGTGTCGGCCATCTCACCGATCACACGGCCGTACTTGCGCGTGCTCACCCCCGCCATCAGGACCTCGAGCATCCGATCCGCCACAGCGCCCGGTCTCCGCATCGCTGCGTACGCCGGCACCTCGACCTCGCCACCCTCCCCGGCGCCCCGGCGCCTGAGCCGTGGCCGCTCCACACGCACCTTCCGGTCCGACAGGTAAACCACACCACCCTGCCGGCCATACCACACCGTGTCGTCTTCCGCTCGTGACCGACCTGCCTGCTTCACGCCTGCCACACCCTCGGCGCTCATCTCCAGCACCGCTTCGATCGTCGCTCGTCCCATCACCTGGATGACTTCGTCGATCACGACCTCCGTCTGCTCCACGAGCTCAAGCATCGGAAGCAGAAACTGCCCCTCCCGCTTCAGGAACTCCCTGATCGCGCGCTTGTCCGCCCGATCCCTTACCTCGTACGTTCTCTTCATCGTGGTGGCTCCGTGTTGGGGTTTTTGCCTACCCGAGCCTATCGGCCCGGGACCCCCGGAGCCACCACTTTTCTTTCTCCCCTATCAGGAACCTTCAACTACCGTTGGGACAGCTTCGGAGCCGGACCCTGTCGCCCGTAGAAGTGGGCTCGACCAGGGCCTGGAGGTTGCCGTTCGTCCACTGGCGAAGCGAGCCGTCGCGTCGCACGGAGCCGCGCGCGTCGAACGTCTCACGAAGGTCCACGACCAGCCGCTCCCACTCCTCGTCCGAGAGGGTGCGGCCGAGCTCGACCGTGCGCCCCACACCGAGCGGCAGCCCCAGGAACCTGCGCGACGAGGCTCGTCCGCTCCGATCGAGCGATCTCGCCGCCTGCGCCACCAGCTCCGGGGAGATGCCGACCTCCAGGCCGATCTCCTGGAGGGTCGCCAAGGTCATCCCTTCCGAAGGCGCCACTCGACGCGTGGCCGTGCGCTCCTTCTCGGCCGCCAACTCGAAGATCTGGGCGACCTCTTCCTCGTCGTAACGTCGCTCGCTCATCGTAGGTGAAAAATCACGAGAGCGCCGCGCGAGGGCAAACCATGCGGCGCGGCTCGCTGGTCGAAGAGCCGACCCTCGCGGCGGTGGCCGCCTGAATCCCACGGGACCGGCGTCCAGGGCGATCCCCACGTCACTCCAGCGGGGGTGATCCGATGGGGTGCCTCCGCTGGATCGCGTGCGCGAGCGCGAGGACCGCCTCCTCACCCCGGGGCGGGCCCACCACCTGCAGCCCGACGGGCAGGCCCTCTCCATCGAGCCCGCAGGGGACCGACGCGACCGGTAGCCCCGTGAGGCTCAAGACGAAGGTTGGCGCGAACCAGTCGACGTAGGTCTTCATGGCCATCCCACCCACCTTCTCGGGATAGTTGAGCTCCGCGTCGAAGGGCGGCACGGCGACGGTGGGGGTGAGGAGAAGGTCGAAGGTCTCGAGGGATCGCTTGAAGGCGTCGCAGATGCGCCCCCGAGCACGCTCCGCCCAAGCGATGTCGCGGGTGCTCAGGCGAAGGCCCGCGTCGATGTCCCCCCTGAGGTTGGCCCCGAGCGCGTCGAGCCGATCGAGCCGCTCGTAGTGGTGGATCACCATCCACAGTCCGCGCAGATGCAGGAACGTGTCACGGGCCTCGGGGAGTTCGAGCGCCAGGCCCTCCACGCTCGCCCCGGTATCGACGAGCCCAAGCGCGGCCGAGCGGCAGACGCCCTCGATCTCGGGATCGACGCCCAGCGCGGCCAGGTCGGCGCAGTACGCCAACCGTAACGGCGTACGCGGCCCATCGTGGACCGCCCGAGCGAAGTCCCGGCCCCACACGGACTGGCTGTGTGGAGAAAACGGCGTGGGCCCCGCGACCGCCTGGAGCATGAGCGCCACGTCTTCGGCGGTGCGGGCCATGGGCCCGCTCACGGCGAGGTCGTCCCATGCCCAGTCGGTCGGCCACGTTGGGACGAGACCCGGCGAGGGGCGAAGACCCACCACCCCGCAGAACGACGCAGGGATGCGCAGTGAGCCGCCCAGGTCGGTCCCTTCGGCGAGGGCGATCATCCCACTCGCCAGGGCCGCCGCGCCTCCCCCGGTCGAGCCACCGGCGCTGCGCGAGACGTCCCAAGGGTTTCGCGTCCGGCCGAAGACCTCGTTGAAGGTGTTGGCGCCGGTGGCGAACTCGGGCGTGTTGGTCTTTCCGAGTATGATCGCCCCGGCAGCTCTCAGCCGCCGGACGACGAGTGCGTCATCCTGCGGGACGTGGTCCGCGAAGAGCGGCGATCCGTAGGTCGTGCGCAGACCGGCGACGGGCGTGACGTCCTTGATCCCGACCGGCACGCCGCACAACAGGCCCGGTTCGGTCGCACGGGCGAGCGACTTTTCTAATGCGCGCGCGTCGTCGAGGGCGCGCTCGTTCAACGTGACGACCGCGTTCAGCGCGCCATTGCGGCGCTCGATCCGGCCGAGCGCGGCCTCCACGACCTCCACGGGCGACACCTCGCCTGCACCCACGAGGCGTGCGATGCGGGTCGCGCTGAGCGACGCCAAGTCCGCGTCGAGGCTCACCGCATCTCTCGCGCCCCGCACGCGCGCTCGCGGAGCACGTCGATGTCGGTGAGCGGGTTGCTGGGAACGGCGATGATGTCGGCCCTGCCCGGCGCGCTCCGCCGCACCGTCATCGTCCGTCCCCCCGTTGGATCGGCGGGACCGCCATATCGAGGCTCAGGCTCGGCCGGCGGGTGTGCCAATCGGTGGCTTTCTCGTAGGCATTGGCGAGAGCGAGCACCCTGCCCTCCGCGAAGCGCGGGCCCGCGATCATGAGCCCGATCGGTAGACCGTCGGCCGAGAACCCGCACGGAATCGACACCACGGGGATGCCGAAGCTGTTGAAGGGCGGGCAATTCGACGAGACCGAAGGCTCGCGCGGACCGCCTCCCATCTCCTCACGCTCCAGGGTCGCGTCGATGGTGGGCTGCAGGGTCCGCCACGTCGGAAGCACGACGAGGTCGAAGTCGACGAAGGCGTCGTCGATCGTCTTACGCATGCGCTGCAGCTCCCACTGCGCGTTGATGTAATCCACGACCCTCGTCGAGCACTGCGTCGTGTGGACGTCGTTCAGCCTGCGGTGGACCGCCTCTATGGTACGCCTCTGGCTCAGTGAGTAGCGGCCGGCGGCGCGCTGGTACCACTCCCAGTGGAACGCCTCGACCTCGCCGTCGAGGTACGACTTGGAGTACTTCCCCTGCGGAGGAAGGTGCACGTCCTGGACGCTCCGGGTCAGGCCCGAAAGCACACCGATCGCCTCGTCGACGGCGCGTTCGATGTCCGGGTCGGGGAAGTCGAAGAACGGCTCCCGCGGGATGCCCAGGCGGAGTCCGCTCACGGGCTGGCTCACCGCGGCCGCATAGTCCTCGCGGGCGTGCTCGACGCTGGCCACGTCTCCCTTGTCGTAGCCCGTCATGCCGGCCAGGAGCAGCGCGCAGTCCTCGGCGGTCTTGGTCATCGGACCGCAGTGGTCGAGCGAGTACGTGCGCGGGATGATCCCTGCGATGGAGACCAGGCCGTAGGTCGCCTTCAGCCCAACGATGCCGCAGTAGGCCGCGGGCATGCGCACCGAGCCGCCGGTGTCGGTGCCGAGCGCCCCCAGCGTCATGTCGGCGATGACCGCAGCGGCCGAGCCCCCGGAGGAGCCGCCGGAGATCCGGTCCAGCGCCCAGGGGTTGCGGACCGGAAGGAAGTACGTCGATACGTTGCTGCCGCCCATGGCGAACTCCTGGAGGCCCGCCTTCGCCAGGATCACAGCGCCGGCGTCCTTCAGGCGACGGACGACGAACGCGTCCTCGTCGGGCACGTTCTCCTCGAAGACGAGGCTCCCACCCGTCGTGCGGGTGCCCGCAGTGTCGATGTTGTCCTTGAGAGCGATCGGTATCCCGTGGAGGGGGCCACGGAAGTCGCCCACGTCCGCCTCGACGTCGAGCTGACGAGCCTGCGCCAGCGCTTCGTCGTGCATGATGGTGATGAGAGCGTTGACCTTGGGGTTGTACGCCTCGGCCCGGGAGAGGCAGGCCTGCGTGAGCTCGGTGCAGCTGAGCTCCCGGGCGCGGATCATCCGCGAGGCCTCCGCGATGGTCAGCCGAGCGAGCTCGTCGGACTGGCGTGCCGTCGTGGCGCTCGCGTGCGCGAGCTCGGGCAGCGCCGGGAGCGTAGCGGCGCCGGCCGCGGCGCTCGCGGTCACACGGACGAAGTCGCGACGGCTCATGTCTTCGGACGGGGGGGACATGCGCTTCTCCTCTTCAATGGTTGCGGTCTCCCAGGCGGGCTCGAGGAAGCTCGAGGGCAACGTAGGACGGCTGGGAACGGGGGTCGAGGTGTCAACCCGGGAGGATTCGGGGGGATAGACCCGAGCGTCGGGACCTCGTGATCCGCTCAGCCCGGCGTTCGGATCCGAGGACCCTCGTGGGCGAATCGGAGCCTCAGAGTCTGCCGTCGGAGCGTCGGCGAGGCTCGGACCGCATCGTCGGACACGAAGCCGCGTGGGTGCGCGAGGACGGCCGGGCGATCAGGTTGAGGCTCAGCGGCCGTGCGGTGCGCGACAAGGACTCTAAGCTCCGCTACTGGGAGATGTTCGCGGAGGACATCACGCGGCAGCGCGAGCTCGAGGCCCAGCTCGTGCACGCCCAGAGCTCGGAGCCGGCGGGCCCCGCGTAGATCTGCTCGTGACCGATATGGTCATGCCCGGCATGACCGGGGGTCAGCTCGTGGAGCAACTCGCGGCGGAGGAGCTGGCGCTTCCCGTGCTTTTCGTCTCCGGGCACACGGAGGACAAAGTCTTCGAGCAAGGCCGGCTCGCTGCGGAGCACGACTTCCTCCAAAAACCCTTCACCCGTGCCGAGCTGGGGCGAAAGGTCGGAGGATTGTTGGGGGGGATCCCGCGGATCTGATCCGAGCTAACGCCTGCGCCGATACGGGGCGGGCCGCGGGCCCGTGCTCTCCACCTTGTGACGATATGTGATGCGTCCGCGGGTCAAGTCGTACGGCGAAAGCTCGACGGTCACGCGGTCGCCTTGCAGCACGCGGATACGGAACTTGGACATTTTCCCCGCGGCGTACGCCAGGACCATGTGTTCGTTTTCCAGCTTGACCCGGAACTTCTGATCGGGAAGCACCTCGGTCACCAGCCCCTCGACTTCGATTGCCGCTTCCTTGGCCAACGTTGCCTCCGTGCTCCGCGTGGGAGCGGTTACCGGGAGGAGTCCTCGCAGGAGCGATCCCGCCCGGCCCTACAGATGCGCGAAGGCCGCCCCGCACTTTGCGGGGCGGCCTCTCTTCACGCTCAACAGCGAGCCTAGACTGCTACGACGTTCTCGGCCGCCGGACCTTTCTGGCCCTCGACTACGTCGAACTCGACGGTCGCTCCCTCGGTGAGGCTCTTGAAGCCCTCAGCCTGGATGGCGCTGTGGTGGACGAAGCAGTCCTTGCTTCCGTCCTCAGGCGTGATGAATCCGAAACCCTTCTGGTCGTTGAACCACTTCACGGTTCCCCTGGTACGCATTTCGTGCGCTCCCATGGTTGTGCGAGTCGGAGCCCACGATCACGCGTACTTGCCGACCTGCATTGCATTGCGCGGCTACACCGCGCTTTTTTCGTGACCCTCTTGGCCACCAATGAAGAAAGGCGAGAGCCTCCAGGAACGAGACACTCGCCCTCGCTGACTTGTCAAGCGACTCGTGTCGAGACGCACGCAATATTCGCGGGATCGTGCTTCGCCGTCAACTGTTTAGGCGAAACCCTGCTGTCGCTCTCCGGGACCACCCCCGGCTCGGAGAGTGTATCCATGGACGGCGGTCGGTCCAAATGCCCGGACCCACTCGGTCTGCCGCGGCACCCGCCACACCTCGGTCACGGAGCGCGCTCAGTGTCTTCTTCGCCCCGGTTCCCGTCCATTCTCCCCTCCTCGATCGTCTTGGGAATTGTGTGGATCGCGTCGGCTGCGGTGACGGGCCGGCAGCTCGCCGCCCAGTCCCAAACGCTCTCGGAGTCGGACTCGGCCGCTCTGGTCGAGGAGGCCCGCGAGCGGCAGCGCGCCTTCGAGGCGTACCGCGCGAGCCGTATTCCCCTCACCCAACCCCCCGAGGGGCGCTGCGACGAGCAGATCGGAAGAATGTGCATCTGGTTCGGGGGCGAGGACGAGGTCAATTTCCCGGCGGAGCCCCCGGAAACCGGTCTCGCCCGCAGCGAGCTGATCGGCATCCTCTCGACCGCCTCCGAGCAGATCGCGGATTCGTGGATCACGGGCCAGCTCGTCCGCTACCTGGTCGAGGACCGCAACTACAGGCAGGCAGAAAACGTCGCCCGCGAGTGCGCCCTCGTGCAGGCGTGGTGGTGCTCGGCGCTGCTCGGTTACGTGCTACACCTCCGCGGAGAGGTCGTAGAGGCGGAGTCGACCTTCCGTTCGGCGATCACCGCGATGCCGGACCAGGAGCGTGAGCTCTGGAGCACCCCGGGCTACGTGCTCACCAGAGACGGGAGGGGGGACTTCGAGGAGGGCGACCCGGCCGAACGGACGCGCCAATCGGAGCTCTTTTGGCGTTTCTCGGACCCGCTCTTTCTGGTCGAAGGAAACGACCGGTTCACCGAGCACTTCGCCCGCTTGGTCGAGGTGAGAAACCACGAAGACGCAGGGGGTCCGCAAGCGCTGGAGTGGGAGGACGATCTCGCGGAGACGCTCATCCGTTACGGGCGGACAGTCGGATGGAGCCGGTCCCGGGGTGGACGCGCCCGATCCTTCAGCGGACCCGGCTTGCTTCAGGATGACCGGCGCGTGATCGCGCACCACCATCCCCGCAGCCGCGGCTACATCTTCCCGGAAGAGTTCATCGAAGCGCCCGCCGACATCCCGCCGGAGAGCTGGATCACCGCCCCCCGCGAGGCGAGGACCTGGTACGCTCCGCCCTACGCGCCCGACTTCACCGCGCTCGAGACGCAGGTGGGCCGCTTCCGGAGGGGAGACGACATGCTCGTGGTCGGAGCGTATCGGCCGAACCTCGCCCTCGATCCCCGGTTCGCGGCCGCGCCTCGGGAGCGACGTGAGGGTCCTTCGGGCCCGCTCGACCCGTTCGCTCGCGACCGCCCGCCTCCGGACCGGCCCGTGTCGCCGGCCGTAGCGGAGGCCGGCCCTCCCATCGAGGGGCCCGTCTGGGCGGGGTTCTTCCTCCTCCCCGAGGGAGGGCGCGAGGCGATCGAGACCCGTAGCGCGGACGCCGAGGGGGTCTTCACGCTTCGCGCTCCCCCCGGCCGGTACGTGAGCAGCCTCGAGGTCCTCGAGCTCGGTGCGCGTCGCGCATGGCGCGCACGCCAGGGCGTGAGCCAGGGCTCGCTGACGCCCGGACTCGCCGCCGTATCGGACCTCTTGATCCTGACCGAGGGTGCGCCCTTCCCCGCGAGCCTCGAGGAGGCGCTCCCTCATGTGCGACCGGGCATCCGCATCGCGGACGGCGAGCGCTTCACCGTCGTCTGGGAGGCGTACGGTCTACAGATCCAGGAGCCGATCCAGGTGACGTTGGGGTTCACACAGGGAAGGCCGGGGTTCCTGCAGAGGGTCGGAGAGTTCCTCGGTGTCCTCGAGCCCGACGACCCGGTCGAGGTGACGTTCACCGACGCCGGTCCCGATGTCGTTCAGACCGCGTTCCGCGCCGTCGCCCTCGAGCTACCGGATCTCGAGCCGGGCGAGTACACGCTTCACCTCCGGGTGGACCTCGCGGGGCGCGAGCCGGCGATCGCGAGCCGCCCCATCATCGTGATGCCCTGAGCGCCCCGCGCTCACCGCGCTGATCCTACCGAGAGCCGCCGCACGACCGCTCCGTACCCTCGGAGGCCCCATCGCGACGCCCGACCCGCTCGCACTCGCACAACTAGGCGTCGTCACCTGGATCGCCGCCGCGGTCCAAGGGACGATGGGCTTCGCGTTCTCGCTGATCGTCCTGTCGTTCTTCCTGCTGATCCTCGAGTCGGGCGACGCGGTCCAGGTGCTCATCGTGATCAACCTCGCGATCTCGCTGTCGCTCGTCCCCCGGCTTTGGAGAGACGCGCACAGAGGCCTGCTGGCTCGGCTGGTGCTCGGCGCGCTCGCCGGCTTCCCGGTCGGCCTGTGGGCGTTCCGCAGCGCCGACGTCGGGCACTTGAAGTTCGTGTTGGCGATCACCCTGATCGCGTTCGCCGCCGCGGCTCCGCTGTGGGGTCGCGCCGCGTCCCAGGCCGTCGCCCCGAAGCTGCGATACCGTACGCCCTCCGCGCTCGCCACCGGTGTTCTCGCGGGCGGCATGACGACCGCGCTCGGGATGCCCGGGCCGGTGCTGGTCCTCTACCTCACCGCGGTCGACGCCCGTAGGGACGAGGTGCGAGCGATCTCGCTCACTTTCTTCGCGGTCTCCTACGGCGTGGCCCTGATCCTCCAGGCGGCGAGCATCGGGATGGCACCCGAAGTCTGGATCACGGGGGCCGTCCTGGTGCCCGTGGCGGCCGTCGGCGCTGGGATGGGGCACGCACTCGCTCGCCGCGTCCACGAGGACCGGTTCCGCCTCGCGGTCCTGGCGCTCCTCGGCGCGACGGGGGGCTACATGCTCCTCGACGTGATCGTCCGTTGACCGTCGCGGGAGCGCCGCGGCGGCCCCGGCGCCGCCGGGCGTCGAGCTGGCGGCATGCTCTCGCCGCCCCGCTCCCGACTGCGCGAATCCAGCGCTGGCGTGTCCCTCGTCAGCGGCCCTGCGAGCGAGCCGCGCCCTCGCCAGCCGAGCCGTCGGAGGTCTACCTAAGCGTCGGATAGCTGATGCCGAGCTGCTTCAGGTAGGTGTCGAAGCGCGTCTCGTCGAAGTAGTACGGCTCCAGCAGCGGGCGGAATCGCTCCATCAACGCGGCGTTCTTTTCCGTTGCCGGCGGGTCGTCTTCGTCGATGAAAGGCGTGTACTGGTGCTCCTCGGTCTGCTCCTCGAAGTACCCGCGCGCATCGGCGAGAACTCCCTCGTCGGAAAACAGCTCCAGCGCCGCCCGAGCCAGCACCTTGGCGCCCGCTGTAGCGCCCTTGTGGGCTATGGGCGTCGCCATCGTGATCGCGTTCGACCAGTGATGGCCCGGAAGGCCCGGCATGTTGGAGGGGAACCTCAGCGTGACCGTCGGCACGGTCCACGAGATATCGCCGATGTCGTCCGACCCGCCGCTCTCGGGCTCGTCCGGTGGACCGCGGAGCTCCTGGAGCTCGGTGGCGAGCCCGTCGTCATCGCTCCCCACCTCCGTCTGCACGGCCCTGGCCAACGCTTGGTCCTCCTCGCTCCACTCCGGTAGCCCGACGGCCTCGATGTGCCGCTGCACGGCTTCGGCCATGGGCCGGTTGAAATGCCGCGGATACGCCGTCCCCACGATGCGGTAGCTCGTCTCCGTGTCGGTCATCATCGCCGCGCCGTCCGCGGTGCGCACCAGGGCGTCGAAGTTCTCCTTGATGTGCTCCTGATCCATCTCGCGTACGAAGTACCAGACGCTCGCGCTCGGCGGCACGACGTTCGGCTGGTCTCCGCCATCGACGACCACGTAGTGGGAGCGCTGGACGGGACGCAGGTGCTCGCGTCGGAAGTTCCAGGCCACGTTCATGATCTCGACGGCGTCGAGCGCGCTGCGTCCGCGCCACGGCGACCCCGCGCCGTGCGCCGCTTCGCCCGCGAAGGCGAACTCGGCGCTCACTAGACCCGTGCCGCGGTCGCCTCCCCAGGTGACGCTCAGGTTGTTGCCGACGTGCGTGAAGATCACGGCGTCGACGCCGGCGAAGTAGCCGTCGCGCACGAACCACGCTTTGGTCGCAACGAGCTCTTCGGCGACGCCCGGCCACAGCACGAGCGTGCCCTCGATGCCCTCTCGTTCCATCACCTCCTTGAGCGCCAGAGCCGCCGTGACGTTCACCGCCTGCCCGGAGTTGTGGCCCTCGCCGTGCCCCGGTGCGCCTTCGACCAGCGGGTCGTGATAAGCCACCCCGGGCTTCTGGCTCGACTTGGGGATGCCGTCGATATCGCTCCCGAACGCGATGACCGGCTCGCCCGAGCCCCAGCTCGCCCACCACGCGGTCGGGATGCCCGAGATTCCCTCCTCCACCTCGAATCCGTTCTCTCTCAGGATCTCTACCACGTAGGCGGAGGTCTCGAATTCCTGAAAGCCGAGCTCCGAGAAGGAGAAGATCTTGTCCACCATCACCTGGGTGAGCTTGCTGCGCGCCTCCACCAACTCCTCGACCTCGTCCAGCAGGGCCTCGAGCGCGGGAGCGGTCGTCTCGGCGCGGTCGTCGGGGGCGTTCCCCTGGAAGAGGGAAGCCATCTGAGCGGGCAAGACGGTGGGCGCCCCGAGGACGTAGGCGACGAGAAGAAGCGAGCGTGTCATGACCGGGCCTCTATTCGCAATGCTTGTGGCTGGCGTTCTATGGATGTTTCAATGGCCGAGTATAGGCACGCGCACGGCGGCCGGCCATCGCGCACGCTTCCCTCTCGACGCCGTGAGCGCGCCGTCGAATCTCGCTTCGAACTCGAAGCCCTCGGGCCCATGGACCTGCATCGTGAACCCGACGAACTTACCCTGAACCCTCCGTGAGCGACCCGCTACGGCTTTTCTGAGACGCACAAACGCCTCGCAAGGGGGCCTAATTCAATGTCCGTCCTCCCCCGGTCCTCGGTCAACGATTTCTGAATGGTGACGCCACGCGAGGTCTTCGAAGGGCTCTACAGGCTCGCGGAGTCCAACCCCGCCACGATCTTCCTCATCGCCGTCCTGGTGCCGTCGGTGGGGGTGACCCTTGCCCTGGTCGGTCGCGGCGGGCGCACGGACGAGGACGGTCGGGTGATCGCGAACGTGCTCGTCCTGGTCGCGGTCATCCAGTTCGTGGTGGCGATGGTCGTGGGCTATGTGGGCGTGGCCTTCCTGGAGCGGAGCCTGTTCGACGCGGATTTTCTTCTGTTGGCCGCACCCTGGGTCTGGCTCGTGCTCACGCTCGGCGGCGTTCGCCGGGTCTTCCCGCTCAACGATCTCGCCTCCTGGCACTCGGTGCGCGATGTGGCGGGATTCTTCGCGGTGTGCGCGGCGTTCGTCTGGTTCCTGTCGATGTTCAGGGGCTGGGGCATCTTCTTCATCGGAAGCCTGGTCGAGCTCCTGATCATAGTCGTCCTGGGTGGGCTCCTGATACGGCAGTTGTTCCTGCGCGCTTTCCGGGGCGGCGCCTAACAGGGCCTTTGAGCCCGGCTCGATCTCCGACTCCAGTTCGGGGCGAGCCACCGGTACACTCGGAGAGGGCCGCCACCCTCCCTTTCCAAGGCGCGTGTGGACCCTCAGATTGCAGGCCGCCTCGCATAACGCCCGCCTCACTCCCTCCACTTCCATGGCCGAAGAACCCGACAAGATCCCCTACCTCCCCGAGCGTCTGACCGGTCTCGGGAAGCTCTCGCTCAACCTGTGGTGGCGGTGGAACCGGCGCGCTCGGCTTCTTCTGCGGTCGGTGGATCCCGTCCTGTGGTCCGCCACGCGCCACAACCCGGTCGAGATGTTGCGAAAGGTGGACCCGGGACGGCTGGCGCATTGCGTGCAGGACCCCGAGTTCCTCGAGGCGTACGACCGGGTCATCTCCGAATTCGGCCGCGCGCTCGAGCCCGATAGCAGCTGGTTCCTGGAGAACTTCGGTGACTTGGCGGACCGGACGATCGCGTATTTCTGCGCGGAGTTCGGCCTGCACAACTCGATCCCGATCTACTCGGGCGGCCTCGGCGTCCTCGCCGGCGATCACTGTAAAGGCGCCTCGGACGTCGGCGTGCCTTTGGTCGGCGTCGGCCTACTCTACTCGAAGGGGTACTTCGACCAGAAGCTCAACATGGACGGGTGGCAGGAGGGGTCGGACGAACGTTTCGACCAGCGGATCATGCCGTTGTTGCGTGTGACCGCTTCCGACCATTCTCATGCGCTGACCGTGTTGGAGACGGCTGGACGGCCCGTTCACGTGGGTGCCTGGCGCCTGGACGCCGGTCGTGTGCGGCTATTCCTCCTGGACACCAACCTGCCGGAGAACCACCCCGAGGACCGCGAGCTCACGTACCAGCTGTACGGCGGAGGCAGAGAGCATCGCCTCAAACAGGAATGGATTCTGGGCGTCGCGGGTGTGCGCGTCTTGAGAGCGATCGGAGTCGATCCGACCGCTTGGCACGCCAACGAGGGTCACGCGGCGTTCATGATGGTCGAGCGCGTGCGGGAGCACGTCGCGGCTGGCCTGGGGCTCGACGAGGCAATGAGCGAGGTGCGACGGCGCACGGTCTTCACGACCCATACACCCGTCCCGGCGGGTCACGACATTTTCTCACCCGAGCTCATCACTTCCGTATGCGGGGACTACCACGAGCAGATGGGCATCGGTGCGGACGCCTTCCTCGGGTTGGGCCGGCACCCGGAGCTCGATCTCCACCGCTTCCACATGACCGCGGCGGCGATCCGACTGGCTACCCACGTGAACGGGGTATCGAAACGGCACGGCCGCGTCACGAAGGAGCTTTGGACCTCGCTTTGGCCGGATCGCGAGGTGAACCACGTCCCCATCAGCTCGGTGACGAACGGCGTCCATCTGCCTAGCTGGATGGGGCATCCCTACATGATGCTGCTCGACGAGCACCTGGGAGAGGCCTGGGAGTCGAGCGGCGACGACCCCGAGCTCTGGAAGTCCGTTCTGGAGCTGGACGACGAGCGGGTATGGGAGACCCACGTCGACCTCAAGAAGAAGCTTCTGGGGTTCTGCCGCGAGCAGGCCCGCGAGCGGTGGAAGACTCTCTGGAAGGAGGCGGCTCATCTCGTCGGGGCGGGCACTCTCCTCAGCCCGGAGCCACTCACGATCGGCTTCGCCCGGCGATTCGCGCTTTACAAGCGCGGCCACCTGCTCTTCCACGACGAGGAGCGGCTACGCAGGCTCCTGACCGATCCGAGGCGACCCGTGCAGATCGTTTTCGCCGGCAAGGCTCATCCGGCCGACGACGAGGCCAAGGGAGTGCTGCAGCGAGTATGGCGCGCGACACGGGACGCACGCTTCGAGGGTCGGATCGCGTTCGTCGAAGACTACGAGCTTCATGTAGCCCACCGGCTCGTGCAGGGCGTCGACCTCTGGCTCAACCTTCCCCGACCGCCGATGGAGGCGTCCGGGACCAGCGGCATGAAGGCTGCCTTGAACTTCGTTCCCCAGCTGTCGACGCTCGACGGCTGGTGGGCCGAGGGATTCAACGGGGAGAACGGCTGGGCGCTTCCGCTGGCCGAGGGAAGCGACTCCGAAGTCGACGCGAGCGATCACGACGCGCTGTTCACGATGCTGGAGCGCGAGATCGTGCCCTCCTTCTACGAAAGGGACGAGCACGGCATCCCGCGCGCCTGGGTGAAGCGGATGAAGTGGGCGGCATATGTCGCGGGGTTGTCGTTCACGACACGGCGCATGGTGCAGGACTATACGCGGAACTATTACGTCGACGCGCTGCGCGGATCAGCCGAGCGAGACGACCCTCCCACCGACTTGATCCGCGTGGTCCAGACAAAGGGCGGATCGCAGTCGGAGTGAGCGGCCGCGCCACCGCCCGTCTCAGCCGGTCTGCACCAAGTAGAGCGCCGAAAGCGCCTCGAGCGGGAGCTCGACGACGTGGTCGCGACCGTGCCTCCTCTTCTCGCGGGACTCCAACAGGCGACCCCCCTCCTCGGGTCCCCGCGCACCGGGGTTGACGGAAGTGGTGTCCAGGACCACCTCGTAGGGCCCCGCGAAGGGGACGGGCAGCTCGTATCTGGGGTGGCGGTCGGGCCCGAAGTTGGCCACGACGATCACTGGGTCGATCCAACCCGGCGCCCAGCGGATGAAGGACAGAGTCGCGCGGTCCGCGTCGTGGCAGTCCAGCCACTCGAAACCCTCGGGCCGGAAGTCCAGGGCGTGGAGCGCGGGGTAGGTGACGTGAAGACGGTTCAGCTCGCGCACGAGCGCCTGGACCTGCCGACGCTCGGGGTCGTCGAGGAGCGCCCAGTCGATGGACCCGCCCGAGTCCCACTCCCGTTCCTGTCCGAGCTCCGCCCCCATGAAGAGGATCTTCTTGCCCGGATGGGCCCACTGGTATGCCAGGAGGAGGCGCAGGTTGGCGAGCCTCTCTTCGATCGGGCCCGGCATCTTCGAGAGAAGCGAGCCCTTGCCGTGCGCGACCTCGTCGTGAGAAAGGGGCAGCACGAAGCGTTCGCTGAAGGCGTACACGAGGGAGAAAGGGAGCCGGTGGTAGTGGCCTGAGCGATGCTCGGGGCGGTGGCTCATTACTTCGAGGACGTCGCTCATCCATCCCAGGTTCCACTTCTGGTCGAAGCCGAGTCCGCCGCGGTCGGTACCGTGGGACACCCTCGGCCAGGCCGTCGACTCTTCGGCGATCATCAATGCTCCCGGGCATTCGGCGTGGACCGCGTCGTTCAGGTACCTGAGCATCGACACCGCCTCGAGGTTCTCGTTGCCGCCCTCGGGATTGCGCTCCCACTCCCCCTCCGGGCGCGAGTAATCCAGGTACAGCATCGATGCCACCGCGTCGACGCGGAGCCCGTCGACGTGGTAGTCCTCGAGCCAGTGGATCGCGCTCGATACCAGAAAGGAACGCACGGCCGGCTTGCCGTAGTCGAAGACGAGCGTGCCCCAGTCCGGGTGCTCCGCCTGGCGAGGATCGGGGTGCTCGTAGAGCGTCGTTCCGTCGAAAAGCGCCAGGCCATGATCGTCGCGCGGAAAATGCCCCGGCACCCAGTCGAGAATGACACCGATGCCGAGCTCGTGCGCACGATCGACGAAGTGGCGAAAATCGTCCGGAGTCCCGTACCGGGAGGTCGGGGCGAAGAACCCGAGGGGCTGGTATCCCCAGCTCTCGTCCAGGGGGTGCTCCGTGATGGGGAGGAGCTCGACGTGGGTGAAACCCTGCTCCAGCACGTAGGGGAGCAGCTCGTCGGCGAGCTGCCTGTACGACAGCCAACTCGATGCGTCTCGTGCCGTTTCCGACCCCTTCCGGCGACGCCAGGAACCCAGGTGGGTCTCGTACACGCACATGGGCGCCGTGTCATGGTCTCGTCGCGACCGCTCGCTCATCCATTTCTGATCGCTCCACTCGTATCGCCCCCGGTGCCACACCTCCGAGGCGGTCGCCGGCCTCAGCTCCACGGCCCGCCCACACGGGTCTGCCTTCTCCAGCCGACTCCCGTCGGTCGTGACGATCTGATACTTGTAGCGCGCTCCCACGCCGACACCGGGAACGAACAGCTCCCACACGCCGGTGTCTCCGCGCAAACGCATCGGATGGCAGCGGGCGTCCCAACCGTTCATGTCCCCCATGAGGTTGAGCGCCAGAGCGTGAGGTGCCCACACGGCGAAGAGTGTCCCGGACACTCCGTCGGCCTCCATCGGCACAGCCCCCAGAACCTCGTGGACCCTGCGCTCGTGACCCTTCAGAAAGCTCCTCACCCGTCGCTCGTCCACGAAGGGGCCGAAGCGATATGGGTCGTGGACTGGCCATTCCCTCCCGTCCGGATCTACCACCCCGAGCTCGTAGTGCTGAAGATCCCCGGCGTGGGGGAATCGAGCCTCGAACAGACCACCGTTCGAGATGCGTCCCATGGCCGTTCGGCGGCCCGCTCGAACCAGGGTCACAGAGCGGGCCCATGGGATGAACGCCCTTACGACCCAGTCACGTCCCCCTGACCCGCGCAGCGGATGCGCCCCGAGCACGTCGAAGGCGTTTCGGCAGCGACCCTCCGCCAGGGCCGTGACCACCGCTTCGGGTACGCCTCCATCGCCGCGCTGGGTCATTCGAGCTTGCCGGGGGCGAAGAAGTCGACGGCGCGGCTCGCTCCATTGGGGCGTCCACCAGTGCGATGGCCTATGTTGGGGCTAGGCGGCAGTGGTGGGGTGATCGACCGCACCCCGCCCACCGGCGACGCTGCGGAGCGACGAGGCCATGAACAGCCCAAAGTCAAAGACCGAGACCTCCGCGGAACGAAGCGAGCCCCCTCCACAGAGTGCGATCGTGCACCTCGCCGCAGAATATTGGCCGCTTGCCCAGTCGGGCGGGCTCGCCGAGGCGGTGCGTGGAATCGCTCGCCACCAAGCCGCTGCAGGCGTACCGACGTTCGCGTTCCTTCCCCTCTACCAGAACGTCCGCGAGGCCTTTCCGGAAATCGAACCATGCGGCGAGCCCTTCTCCCTGAGAATCGGCCCACGCACCGAGACGGCGGCCTTACATCGATACCCGTCTGGGCCGTTCGAGCCACAGATCTACCTGATCGAGCATGACGGGTACTTCGGGCGTCCCACGCTTTACGGGGAGCACGGAGGGGCGTACCCGGACAATCACCTTCGATTCGCGCTCTTCTGTCGTGCGGCCCTCGCATCGCTACCGAGGCTCTCCCCCGGCAAAGCGGTTGTTCACGCCCACGATTGGCACGCGGCCCTGGCTCCGATCTACCTGCGCACGACGCTCGCAGGCCAGGCATATTTCGACGACGTTTGCTCACTCCTCACGGTCCACAACGCCGGCTACCAGGGTTACTACGGCCGGGAGGTGCTGGACGAGGTGGGTCTCGGGCAGGAGCTTTATAGGGTCGACCTCATGGGGTGGTACGGGAAGGCGAACCTGCTCAAGGGCGGCCTCGTGTTCTCCGACATCGTGACGACGGTGAGCCCGACCCACGCCCATGAGCTTCGCACGCGTACCGGTGGATTTGGGCTCCACGACACGTTCAATGAGCTGCAGGACCGGTTCATGGGGATCCTCAACGGCATCGATTACGAGGTCTGGAACCCCGAGACGGACGGTGTAATACACTCCAACTTCGGCCGAGACGACCTGACCGGAAAGGCCGCCTGCAAGGTGTGGCTCCAGGACGCCGTCGGGTTGCCCCCGCTGCAGGACACACCGCTCTTCGCGATGACGGCACGGCTGGTGGAACAGAAGGGACTCGATCTCATCCTCCAGGCGAAGATCATTCCCCGTCTCGACGCGCAGTGGGTGTTCCTGGGCGAGGGCGAGCCACGCTACCAGGAGGCGCTCGGGCGCCTTGCCGAGCACGCTCCGGACCGCATTGCCGTACGGTTCGATTTTTCGGCCGAGCGAGAGCACCGGCTCCTGGCAGCCGCCGACTTCCTCCTCATGCCCTCCCTCTACGAGCCCTGCGGACTCACCCAGATGCGCGCCCAGCGCTACGGCGCCCTTCCCGTGGTGCGTCGCGTGGGAGGTCTGGTCGACACGGTGGACGATCGGATCACGGGTTTCGTGTTCGACGAATACCAGCCTTGGGCCCTGGAGGAGACCGTGCAGTACGCCATCGACCTATACAGCCACCGCGAAACCTGGGAGTCTCACGTCCGTGAGGCCATGGGGAGAGATTTCGGATGGGCACGCTCGGTGGACCGTTACGCAGAAGCGTATCGCCGGGCCGCGAGGGCCCGTCGTGACCAGACTGGTCGTGGCTGACCCGACACGCCCCCGATGACCGTTCGTTCCGCCGTAGTCCACGGACACTTCTATCAGCCGCCCCGGGAGGATCCGTGGACCCGGGAAGTGCCCGTGGAGCCGTCGGCCTCGCCGTTCCACGACTGGAACGAGCGCATCCACGCCGAGTGCTATCGCACCGTGGCCGTGGGGCGGGTGCTCGACGCGAAAGGAGATATCGCGGCGATCGTCCCCGCTCTCGACTGGATGAGCTGGGACGCCGCGCCGACGCTATTGCGCTGGCTCGCGCGCGAGGAGCCCCACACTTACGCAGCTTTCGTCGAGGGCGACGCACGAAGTCTGGCGCGGCTGGGCCACGGGAACGCTGTGGCAGCGCCGTACCACCACGTCATTCTCCCCCTCGCGTCACGGCGCGACAAGGTGACCGAGGTCCGGTGGGGTATCGCGGATTTCCGGCGCCGTTTCGGCCGGGAGCCGGAGGGCATGTGGCTGCCGGAGACGGCCGTCGACATGGAGACGCTCGATGTCCTCGCCCGCGAAGGTGTCCGCTTCACCGTGCTCGGCCCCAACCAGGTGCGGGACGCTCCCAACGACGGGCTGCCAGGGACCGTGTCTCTTCCCGCAGGCCGCAGCATCGCCGTCTTCGTGTACGACGGCGGCCTCTCGCACGACCTCGCGTTCGGACGGTTGCTCGAGGACGCGCACGAGTGGGTGGACGTCATGGCCAAGCTCGCGAGAGAGCCCGAGCGACGGCTCGTATCGCTCGCGACCGACGGGGAGACCTTCGGGCATCACCACCGCTGGGGGGACATGGCCCTCGCCGCAGCGCTGAGGCTGCTCGCAGCTCGAGCGGACATCCGCTTGGAGAACTTCGCCAGTGTGCTGGCCCGACGACGAGCGTCGCGCGAGCTGACCATCGTCGACGAGACGTCGTGGTCCTGCGTCCACGGGATCGAGCGCTGGCGGAGCGATTGCGGATGCAAGATCGCGCCCCATCGCCCGTCCTCGCAGGCATGGCGAGGGGTGCTTCGGGACGCCTTGGAGGACCTCGGTGCCGAGCTCGCCGAGGTCTTCGGGCGAGAGGCCGGCAAGCTACTCCCTGATCCCTGGGCGGCCCGCGACGCTTGGGGGGACGTCCTCGAGGCTGGACCCTCGGCCCGCCGCCGCTTCGTCGAGTTGCAGGCAGGGCATCCACTGCGCGGCGGTGAGGCTTCCAGGGCAGAGGAGCTGCTAGAGCTTCAGCACGACGCGCTGAGCATGTTCACGTCCTGCGGCTGGTTCTTCGACGACCTAGCACGGATCGAGCCGCTGCAGGTGCTCCGCTACGCCGCCCATGCCATCGATCTGGCGGGGGAGGCGGCGCCCGGACTGGAGCGCCGGCTGCGGGAGGCGCTGCGTCGCGCGCAGACCGGTGACCCCGATGTCGGAGACGGCCGGCGGCTGTGGGACGAGCGCGTGCGGGGACCCTCTGCCTCCGAGATCCCACCCAAGCTCACCGGCGACCGCTGGGCAGCCGGCGACGATCCGTCGCCCGCCGACGCCATCTCCACACCTAGTTCCCCTGACCCGGCGCACGGACTCGCGACAGCCGTTCGGCTCTTCACCCGGGAGCCGGACGAACACCGAGCCCGGACGATCGCGGAAGCGCTCGTGAGCCTCGAGAACGAGGAGCGCGGCGTGCCGGTCGAGGTTCAGCACTCTTTCGTGCGCGCCGTCGCGGATCGAGCCGATGCCCCGACACCCGACCTGCAGGACGTCGCGCGCCGTCTCGGCTTCGCCGACGATTTCCTTCGCGACGGTCCGATGCGGGCGGCGCCACCGGTTGGGTTCGTGGTCGCGCTGCATCTGCACCAACCCGTGGGGAACTTCGACGAGGTCTATCAGGCCCACACCGACGATGTCTACGAACCGCTCCTGCGAGCTCTCGCCAGGGACGGATTCGGACCCCTCGGACTGCACGTGTCCGGCCCGCTCCTGGAATGGCTCGAGAGCAACCGACATCCACTCCTCGACCTCGTGGGCGATCTCGCGAGCGACGGCTTCGTCGAGCTCCTGCTGTCGGGGTTCTATGAACCGGTCCTGCCCGCGCTCTCGCGTGTGGATCGTCGCGGACAGATCGCCTGGATGCGCGAGTGGCTGCGCTCCCGGTTCGGCGTCGAAGCAACCGGCCTCTGGCTCACTGAACGCGTGTGGGAGCCCGGGCTCGCAGAGGACCTGCACGACGCCGGGGTCCGCTACGTCCTGGTAGACGACCGCGCCTTCCTCGTCTCCGGCTTCGAGGAGGCGGCGCTCCACCGCCCCTACCGCAGCGAGGCCGGCGGCAAGAGCGTCACGCTTTTGCCCATCGACGAGCGCCTGCGCTACTTGATCCCTTTCCGTCCGCCGTCCGAGATCGCCGCGTATTTGAGCTCGCTGCGCCGCTTCGCGACGGGTCGGTCCACGACCCGATCCGCCCCGGGGTACGGGAGGCCCCTCGCCGTGCTCGCCGACGACGGCGAGAAGTTCGGTGGCTGGCCCGGCACCGCGCGGTGGGTTTGGGAAGCGGGGTGGATGGACCGATTTCTCGACACCATGCGGCAGCTGCGCGAAGACGGGGCGGTGGTGATGCTCACGCCCGGGGACGCCGCAACGTCTGACGAGGCGGGCGTGGCGTACCTTCCGACGGCCTCCTATCGGGAGATGGAGGGCTGGTCGCTCCCACCGACCGCGGCCGGGAGGTTCCGGCGACTCACCGAGATCCTGCCCGAGATCGCGGTCACCGCCGGGTCCGAGGCTCACGTACGGGGAGGTCACTGGCGCAACTTCCTGGCGCGATACGCCGAGTCGGGCCGAATGCACAACAAGGCGCTCAGGCTGTCCGAGCTGTGTCGCGAGCGCGGCGATCCCGCCGGCGCGCGTCGAGCCCTGGGCCGCGCGCAGTGCAATGACGCCTACTGGCACGGCGTGTTCGGGGGTCTCTACCTCAAGCACCTACGTGAGGCAGTCTGGGCTCACCTCGCCGAAGCGGAGGGTCTGCTGAGGACCGGGGAGGGGCTGGAGGTGGAGCGGTCGGACGCGGACGGCGACGGGCACGATGAAGTCATGGTCCACTCGTCGAGATTCTCGGCCACCGTCGCGCCGGCACGGGGCGGCTCGCTCGAGGAGCTCACCTACTTTGCCGCGCGCTCCAATCTGGCGGATGTACTCACCCGGCGGCGGGAGAGCTATCATCGCCCGGCCCATGACCGGTCGGCCGGCGCAGTGGAGGCACCCGGCGACGGCGAAGGGGAGATCTCGGTTGCGGCAGGCACGGATAAAGAGGGCGGCATGCCCTCGATCCACGACCTCGAGGGAGGCCTCGCCCTCGACCAGCTTCCCCCAGTGGACCTGGACGTCCGGGCGATACTGGTGGATCGAGTTCTCCCGCCCGACCTATCGCTCGCCGCCTACGGAGGAGCCGAGTACGAGGCGGTGCGATCCTGGGCGGGAGAGCGATTCGAGGTGGACACCGAGGTGGAACCCAACGCCGTGCGGATCCGCATGCGCGGCGGCGGCGCGGGGGCCCTGAGGAAAACACTTCGCTTTTCGCCCAACGGTGAGCTGACCGTGGGGTACGAGTGGGACCCCGCAGCCTTCCCTCCGGACGCCGTCTTCGCCCCGGAGCTGTCGCTTGCGCGCGACGTGCTGCTGAAGCTCTCCCCAGACCCGCTCGACGTCTGGCGCTATGAGATCCGGACGGTCTCGAAGTCCGAGCGCGGCTTCGAGGAGTCGTTTCAGGGAGTCTCGCTGACGCCGCGGTGGCCGTGCGCTCTCGGCGAAGCAGTCCTCCGTCTCGGGCCACCAGCGATCCCCCCGGCCACCCGGGGGAATATGTGATCGAACGAACTCCGCCAGCGAAACGTCGAACGAGCCCGGCTCCGATGCGCGCGAAACATTCCGGGAAGGGCAGAAGGTGTAGGCGCAGATCGTAACGTACATTCCAGGTGTCGGGGTGAGGTGAGCCTGAACACCGACACGTCCTCGAACGGATCGACAGGCCGACCACGTACAGAGGAGGAGGGGCCGCACGCATGGACGCGAACCTCATGCAAAGCATGTTCGAAAAGAGCAAGAACGACCGGACAGGATTGACCGTCTTCCTACCCGGCCAGTCCATCTCCATCGTCGTCACCGCGATCCACGGCACGGGCGCGATCGAGGGACACAACCAGCAGTACGACCGCGTGCTGATCGGTACGGCCGAGATTTTGGGGCTGGCGTCCGCCTGAGAGAGTGGGACGGTCCTGCGCCCGCCCCCTTCGAGGCGGTTACTGCGCCTGGAGGAACGCAGGCAGCGCGACGGCCGCGGCGATCCCGACCAGGAACGCCACGAACCACAGCACCGTCGCCACGATCTGGATGAGGAAGGCGTTGCTCAGGTTCTGAAGCGAACCCATGAGATGGTCGATGTCGTTGCCCCGAGTCGTGACGACGGCTCCGAGCGCGTTGCCTGCCCGCACGAAGTTCAAGCCGATGAAGATCGGGATGAGGGCAAGCAGAGCATAGATGACCCCCGCCACAGCCCCGAATCCCTCAGTCGAGACGGCAGCGAGGATCCCGGCAGTGCCCAGGAGAACGGCCGCCACGAGGGAAGGGTGCGCCGGCGGGCGAGCACGCCATAGCTTTCGGAACGGTCCCTGATGGAGGAGTCGTTCGGTGAGCCCGATGCGCCCCACGGTGTTGCTCCCCGCGATCGTCCTGTCCGGTGTCGCGGCGGGTCCGGTGAGCGGCCAGCTCTTGACGCTCGACTCCCCGGATCGGGCGTTCCCGCAGTCGTTTGCCATCGTTCAGACCGTCCGCGAACTACCGGACGGGCGCGTGCTTGTGGCCGACCCGCTGCGCAGGCTTTTGGCCATCGTCGACTTCGACGGTGGCACGATGGAGCCCGTAGGCCACGAGGGGGACGGCCCCACCGGGTACCGGGCACCGGACACCGTCTGGCCACTGCCCGGCGACTCGACGCTGCTGGTCGACCTGGGCAATGCACGTCTCACCCGACTCGGACCGGACATGGGCTTCGGTCCGACGAGCCCCATCCAGCTCTCCGAGCCCGAGCCTGGACGCGAGATGATCCTGGCCATTCCGCTGGCAATAGACGGTCGCGGCCACATCCACACGAGAAGCGCGGGCACGATGGGGGTATCCGCCCCGGCCTCCGACTCCGTCGCCATCGTACGCCTGGACCGCGTAACGATGACCGCGGAACCGGTCGCGATGGTCAAGCGGGAGGATCGGCAGACCCGCGCCCGAGGCCGCAGCGCGATCAACCAGAGTGTGGAGGTCACGGCCGTGCCACTCTCGCCCGAAGACGCATTCGGAGTCGCAGCGGACGGGCGGGTAGCGGTCGCGCGCGTCGGCGATTATCACCTCGAGTGGCACGCGGTGGACGGGTCAGTGATTCGTGGCCCAGCCATCGCCTACGAGCCGGTACCCGTCCGAACGGCGGAGAAAGAGCAGTGGGCGAGGGAGCGGAACCGAGCGGGCGGTGGAATAGAAATCTCCGTCGAGATCACGAACGGTTCCACGCGCATGAGCTTCGCTCGTGGCGGCCTTCTTCCCGACGACGAGGATCTGGACCGCTACGATTGGCCCGCGGTGAAGCCGCCTTTCTACGCCGGTCCCATCCCGGTCGATGGGCTCGACCGAGCCTGGGTTCGACGGCACCTGAGCGCCGTCGAGCGTCCCGTGTACGACGTGTTCGGCGCGGATGGTCGCCGCTTGGGATCGGTCCGGCTTCCCGCGAACCGCCAGGTCGTGGGTTTCGGCGACGGCGTGTTCTACGCAGTCGCCTGGGACGACTTCAACCTGGCCTACCTGGAGCGCTACTCACTCCCTCGATTGTGAGCACCGGAGCTCAAGTACGACGACCCCCACAACCAGCTGCCGAGGCCCCATGGCCCATGTGCTCCGTCAGGTTCTGCGCGCGGTGTTGAAGTGGATCCTCGACCGGCTCTGAACGCCGTGGGACGAGACCACTCAGCCCCCGACGATCCCTTCCGTTTCGCCGGCGCCTTCGGTGAGCCAGCCTTCGTACCAGCGGAAGACGTTGCCGGTCAAGCTGCCGAGGAAGATGTTGCCGTTCGGTGCGACGTCGATCCAGTGACCGGGGCTCTCCATCGACCCCAGGATCCGGCCGGTCTCTACGTCGATCTTCATGATCCGACCCGCCAGCGTGTCGTAGGTAAGGGTCTCGATGTTGTTACGGTGGGTGATGATCCACATGTCGTCGGCGGGCGTGATGAAGATGTTCTGCGTCGTGCCGAGGTGGTTCCACTCCCGTAGGTAGTTCCCCTCCGCATCGAAGATCTGGATGCGGTTGTTCTCGCGGTCGCTCACGTAAACGGTCCCCTGCGAGTCGATGGCGAGGGCATGGACCAGGTGGAACTGGCCGGGGCCGGTCCCGGGGGAGCCCCACTCGCCGAGGTACGTCCCTTCCTTGGAGAAGCGCACGACCCTCGCGTTTCCGTAACCGTCGGCGACGTAGAGGTCGCCTGAAGGTGCGAACGCGATATCGGCCGGCCGGTTGAAGAGGTCCGGGGTGGTACCGGCGACGTCCTTCGTGCCGAGCTCGAGGAGCAGCTCGCCGTCATTGGAGAACTTCATCACGCGATGATCGCCGTTGTCGGTGATCCAGACGTTGTCGTCGGGGTCGACGCGGATCGCGTGGGGGTTCGTGAACATCCCCCGGCCCCAACTGCGCAGCATTCGGGTGCCCATCGCGTCGAACACGACGATCGGGTCGGCGTGAGCCCCGCGATGGAACACATAGACGTTACCCTCGGAGTCGGTGGCCACCGACGAGACCCGGCCAAACTTCCAACCGTCGGGCAGAGCGTTACTCGGCCTCTTGTCCTCGAGCTCCTCGCCGAAACGAATCTGAACCAGGTACTGCAGGAGCCCTCCTTCGTGCGGATACCAGCCGTCGTCGTTCGCCCCTGGGGCGGAGTCGGCCGAGGCCAGGGCCGACCCGCCCGCGTCCGCGCAGGAGGCCGCGCCGGCCAAGATCGCGCCCAACAACGTCAACGCACCCAGCCTAGGAATCGTCTTCATCGGCGTGTCCCCTCCGCAAGTTTCGAGGTTCCGCAGCTATCGTGGGAGGTCGTGACGGGAAGCGCAAACAGTGCGAAGATCCTCGAACCGTAGTAAGATCGAGTGTGTGGAAAACCCATTTTACTCGCGAAACCGGTCGTGTGGCGAGGAGCGGCTCATTTCCTCCGCCGGGTGGTTTCGGGCCATGAAGGGAGCAAGAGCCATGTCCAGCTTCGACAAAGGCCGAGCACCTGCGATCGCCGCTTGGACCTCGGCGTTGGCGATGCTCACGTTTGCGGGAGCGACCACCGACGCGGTTGCGCAGTCGAACCTTTCCTTCGAGCTCAGAGGAGGCATCTCCGTGCCGGTTGGCGATCTCAGCGAGGTCGGCGACCCCGGAGGCGGCTTCGGCGCCGGAATCGGCTGGGCGGTCCACGATCGCGTCTCCCTCAGGGCAGACGGCGATCTGGAGATCCTCAGCGAGGACGTCGCCGGCGGCACCATCATGCCCATCACCTACCTCTGGCACGTCCACGGCGGGCTCGAGCTCGGCCTGCTGCAATCCGAGGGATCTCCTTGGCGGATCGCGGCGCGTGGGGGGGGCCGGCGCCACGGTCTACGACACCGCGCGGTTCTACACGAACAGTGATGACTTCATCGACACGTATCTCTCGATCAATGCTGCGCTCGTGATCGGCCGGCGATTTCGTGACAACCTGAGCCTCGGCGTCATCGGACAAGTCTTCATCACGTACGCCGACAAGGAGCGCACCGCCGAGCTGGCAGCACGCTCGCCCGTGCTCCACGCGTTTCGCGAGGCGTCGAGTTTCCCGATTCAGGCCTTCGTGAGCTGGAGCCCATAAAGGAGTGTCGCAATTGTACGCTTTTGGACGCGTACAATTGCGAGGAGTGTTACGGTGCTTCCGGCGCTGGCGCCGGGAGGCGGGAGCCGCTTTGCTGGCTGAGCCATTTTCGGAGCCCGGTGGAGCCGCCTCGAAAAGAGTACGCCTCGTAACCCACGCGCTGCATGAGCTCGGCCACTGGAGCGGTCCGAACCCCTAGCTCGCAGTAGAGCAAGTAGGTGCGCTCCTTGTCGAGCTCGCCCAACCTCTCGGTGACCCCGCGAGGAGCCATCCAGCGTGCGCCCGGGAAGTGCCACGCTTCATACTGGTGCCTCGGCCGACAGTCCAGGACGACGGCTCCGTCCGGCACGTCATCGATGAACACGTACGGCTCCACCAAATCGGCTGCCGACAAGCCGCGTAGCTCGAGGACGCGGCGGCTCGAGACCGCTCCTTCGAGAATCGCGAAATCCAAGGTGGACTCTTCGTTGCGCACCGCGTGCGGTTTTGCGTTGGTCACCGGCCGATCGGGCACGATCGCGCAGTACTCGCGAACTCGCGCGCTCAGCGCAGAGGTGCCGACGCGCTCCGCTAGGCGAATGATCTCGTTCTTGTCATAACCCAACAGAGGCCGAAACACCGGTATCGACGCCGCGTCGTTGATGGCTCTGAGGTTGCCGAGCGTCTGGGAAGATACCTGGCCCATGGCCTCGCCGGTCACGATCCCGTCCGCTCCGACCTCGGCCGCCACACGCTCGGCCGCACGGTACATCAGCCGCTTCAGCAGCACCTGCCAATACCGAGGCGTGACGTTCTCTCTGAGGTCATCCACCACGTCGGCGAAAGGCACGACGTGCATGAGCGGTCGGTCGCCGAAGCTCCAGTCGTCCGCGAGCACCTTCGCGACCGAAGCGACGGAGCGTTCGTAGGCCCCACCGGCGAGGTTGCAGAATACGTACTCGAGCGAGACTCCTCGCTTCAGCATGAGCCACGCGGCCGCCGCAGAGTCGAAGCCTCCCGAGAGAAGACAAACCGCCTTCCCTTCGACGCCCAAGGGCAACCCTCCGACGCCCGGCAGAATACTTTTGAAGAAGAACGCCTCGCCGTCGCGGACCTCGACCGAAACGGTTAGCGCAGGCCGGTCGAGGTTGACGACACCGTGCGGGTTCAAGGCAGCACCCAACCGTACTCGGATGTCCTGGGACGAGAAGGAGTGCCTCCCTGTGCGGCGAGCCGCTACCGCATAGGTTCCCGCCCGTTCGACATCCTCAGCATAGAGGTTCTCCCCCGTGCGAACGATGACGTCGAGCTCCGCGGACACCGTCGCGTCGATAACCGAGACCGAGCTCACGCCGAAGACCGCAGCCGCGCAAGCCGGCGCGAGGGGATCGTCCGCCTCCACCAGAAGCCGCGACCATCGAGACTCGATGGCCGAGCTTCCATCCAGGGTAGCGAGAGCATCACGTAGGTTGGCGACGAGCCGGCGCTGGAACCGACGGCGCGTCCGCCGAGCCTTGGTCGTGAGCTCCGGCGAGAGGCGCACCAGGAACCGCATCGCCCGTTCGGACGTGGTATTCATGACCGGAAGGTAGGGCAGGGCCCCGACCGCCTCCAATCACGGCGCTGAAGGCGCGGGCTTGCGCAGTGCTCGAGAATCACCGAATCCTCCCACATCATGGACGACCCGCGCCCTCCATACCCGTCGCACTTCGTTCCGCGAACGCGGGTCGGCAAGATCGCCGTATTCTGGTTCCTGGCCCTACTGGCCTTGGCCGAGCCTCCCCTGCTGTACTTGCTTGCCAACCGGGTCGAGCCCTGGCTCGGCGGACTCCCCTTCCTCTACGCGTGGCTGCTCGTGATCTACGTGGCGCTGATCGGTGTCCTCGTGTGGGCCGCGCTGAAGACCGCGTGATCGCGCCGCGGCGGGGCTGAGCGACGGCCGTGGAGCCATGGGTCGTCGCGACAGGACTGATCTTCGTCTACCTCCTGCTCACGATCGTCCTGGGCATCGTGGCCAATCGCCGGATGACGGTGGACCTGGAGGACTTCCTCCTCTACGGTCGCCGAGCCGGGTTCGTCGTTCTCTACCTCACGGTCGTCGCGACGTACCATTCGGCGTTCGCCTTCCTGGGATCCGGTGGCTTCTTCTACACACATGGAGTCGGATTCTGGGCCGCAGGAACCTGGACCCTGCTGACCGGAGCACTCACCTGGGTTCTCGGCACGCGTATCTGGGCGCCGGGGAAGCGATTCAGCTATGTGACCCCAGCCGACATGCTCGCCGACTTCTACGAGAGCGAAGGCGTGAGGGTGGTGGTGGCGCTCGTCTCGGTCCTGTTCACGATCCTCTACATACAGGTACAGGCCCAAGGTCTCGGTTATATCATCTCCGTGGCTTCCGGCGGTCGCGTCTCGCTGGAGCTCGGTACGCTGATCCTCATCACGGTGGCTGCGGCGTACCTGATGGCCGGGGGACTGCATGCGGTCTATTGGACCGACGTCGTTCAAGGGTTGTGGATGTACCTGGCGGTCTGGATCGGGGCGCTCGTACTCGCTTACGAGCTCTTCGGCGGCCCCTTCGAGCTGTGGCAGGCCGTGGCCGCGGAGCGACCCGATCTGCTCACGCTCCCGGGACCTCGCGGGTTCTTCAAGCCCGGGATGTGGTTCGGGATGTCCATCGCGCTCTCTTTCGGCATCGTTCTCCAGCCGCACATCTTCATCCGCTATTACACTGCGGTGGACGCCAAGACGATCAAGTGGCTCGGCGCGACCGCGCCGATCTACCTCATGACGCTCTACGTTCCGGCCGCGCTGGTGGGCCTCGGAGGTGCCATCGTGCTGCCGGGCCTCGAGGTGCCGGATCAGATCTTCCCCGAGCTCCTCTTCAGGTACGCCAACCCCTGGCTCACGGGTGTCATCCTCGCGGGCGCGACCGCGGCAGCGATGTCCATGCTCGATTCCATCCTGCACGCCAACATGACCGTGCTGACGCGCGACGTCTATCAGCGCTACTTGGTAACGGATGGAAGCCAGCGACACTACGTGATGGTCGGTCGCATCATCGTCCTCGGGCTGCTCGCGGTGGGCTACTGGCTCGCCGTCAACACCTACGGCTTCCTCGTCACCCTCGTCACGCTCTCCGGAGCCGGCGCTCTCCAGCTCATGCCCGCGGTCTTCGGGGTCTGTTTCCCATCGCACCGGGTGCTCACGCGCGCCGGCGTCCTGGCCGGGATCGGCGCCGGCATGTTGGGGCTGTACCTGACGCCCGTCGTCAGCCCACACCCTCTCGGGATACACGGTGGGATCTGGGCAGTGGTGGCGAATTACGTCGTTGCGTACGCCGTTTCGGCCAAGTCGAGGCCGCCCGCCCCCGAGACCATCCGCCGGATCCATGGCGAGGTCGAGCGCGTCGTGTACGGCGGAGCCGAGGCATGAGCTTCCCTTCCCGTCCCTCGTCGTGACCCCGCCGCCCGAGGGCTCGTCCACGGCACGAAGAAAGGAGCCGAGCCGGCTGATCGTCGTTGCGGGACGACTCGGCCTCGCGCTCGCCCTACTCGCCGGGCTCGGCGCTTTCGCTCCTTACCTCGGCAGCCGCTATTGGGCATTCGACCAGCTTTCCCTCGTGCAGCCTCAGCTGGGCCTGGTGCTCCTAGCGAGCACGCTGGTCCTACTCCCCCTGGGCCGGCGCAGGACAGCCGCGCTCGCCCTGCTCGCGACGGGGGCTGCCGTGGCGCCCTGGCTCCGCCACGTAGCCGAGCCAGCCCGATGCCCAGCCGCGTCGCCGGTCTTACGCGTGCTCACGCTCGCTCCGGGTAGGGCAGCGCCCGAAGCTGCGGCAGATGCCATCCGCCGCGCCGATGCCGAGTTGGTCTTCCTCCTCGACGCGGATCGGGGCGTCGCGGCCACACTCACTTCCGAGTTCGGAAGCGACTACCCTCACAGGGTGACGGAGGGAAGCACGAGCGACAGGGGTGTGATGCTCCTCAGCCGCGTGCCGCTGCTGGAGGGTCGCATCGTCTTCTTCGCGACCGCCGAACCCACCATCGTGGCTCGTGTGTCACGCCCCGGAGGCTCGTGGACAATCATCGGCGTCGTGACGCCGTCTCCGTGGGAAGCAGACGGCTATCGGTCGCGCTCACTCCAGTTCGAGGCGCTCGCCACCCGTGCCCGAATCACGACCGAGCCGGTCGTCGTACTCGGAAGCCTGGGCGCCGCCCCATGGTCCCATGCGCTGCGTGCGTTCGGGGAGGCGTCGTCGCTCCGGGCGGCGAGCCGTGGCGTTTGGGCGTCCGGCAACGTCGGCGGGCCGGTGCCCCTCATGCGCGTTCCCGGTGACCAGGCGCTGATCTCGTCCGAGCTCTGCGTAGTCGACAGGCGTGTCATGGCGCGGAGCGGGACCTTCGCAAGGCGACCCGTCAGCTTCCAACTGGCCAGGTCGCACTGAAGTCCTGCTCGCGACCAACCCGCCGCCGACAGATGGAAGCACCATTGCCAACCCCTCTGCTGGCACGACTCTGAACCGATACTTATTGTCCCACGGCTTCGTGAGCCGGGTCAGCCTGGACGGGCGTGCAGCTCGTCGTTGGGCGACGAATCCGGCGCACCGCAGGGCCGTCACCGCACCTGAGCAACAAGGGGGGCCGATGGACCGTAGAGGCTTTCTGCGAACCGGTGGAGCCGCCGCCGGGCTGGCCGGAATAGGCGGCGCGGGAGCGCTCGCGACCCCCGATTGGCTGATGGCGGCCGCGCCTCGTCGGGGTCTGGGGACCCAGGAAGACCCCATCAGGCTCAACGCCAACGAGAACGCTCTGGGAGTGTGCGAGGCGGCCAGGAACGCCGCCATCGAATCGCTCGTCGACGGCAACCGCTATCCAGGCGACTACCGCGGTCCGCTCACAGAGGCGCTCGCGAAGCTGCTCGGAGTGGAGACCGAGAACCTGGTCCTCGGCAACGGCTCCACCGAAGTCATCCAGATGGCCGTCCAGGCCGCGGCGGGCCCGAACGCGCCGCTCGTCATCGCAGAGCCCACGTTCGAGGACGTAGCGCGCTACCAGCGCCCATTCTCGTTCGACGTCAGAACCGTACCGCTCGATGCTCACTACGCGCACGACGTGGGCCGGATGCGCGAGACGGTCGAGGCACAGCGACGGCCTACGGTGGTCTACCTCTGCAGCCCCAACAATCCGACGGGCACCATCACCCCGAGCGCCGCGATCGACGAGTGGATAGAATCGGCCTCCGAAACCACCACGTTCCTCATCGACGAAGCGTACTACGAGTTCGTCGAAGACCCATCGTACTGGACAGCGCTCGAGCACGTCCACGACCGGCCGAACGTCATCGTTGCACGCACGTTCTCCAAGATCTACGCGATGGCCGGCCTTCGGCTGGGCTACGCGATCGCGCATCCCGATACGGCCCTTCGCCTGTCCGAGTTCATGGCCTCCAACAACGCGAGCGTCGTGGCGCTCGCCGCCGGGGTCGCGTCGCTGACCGATGCGGACATGCTTCGGCGCAGCCGGGAGTCGAACGCGAGGGCGAGGGCAATCACCATGGCGACGCTCGACGAGCTGGGGATCGACTATTTACCGAGTCACACGAACTTCATGATGCACCGCATCCACGGAGATCTGGAAGCGTACAACGAGCGTATGCGCGAGGCAGGCTTCCAGGTCGGGCGTCCCTTCCCACCCATGACGGACCATAGCCGCGTCTCCTTCGGTCTCCCCGAGGAGATGGAGCGCTTCAGCGAGACCTTGCGTTCCTTCCGCGCCAAGGGCTGGATCTGACGGACCCGCCGGCCGGTTCGGGAGCCTCCGCGACAGTCCGCTTCAGATACGCCGTTCGACACCTCCTCAGCCACCTGACCACCAGCCGGAAGGCATACGTAGAATGAGAGTCCTCGCGCACACCCGAGCCCTCCGCCTGGCGGCCTGCGCCGTGCTGCTACTTCCCGTCGGCGCGCTAGCGCAGATCCCTGTAGCGCAAAGCGGCGAGCGCCTCTCCAGCGTGCGGCAAGCCTTGGGCGTATCGGGGCTGCTTGCAGGAGATCGCGGCCCGGAGAGCGTCAACTGGATCGACGACGGGGAGAGCTTCTCCTACGCTGCGTCGAATCCGCGGACACGCGGCGAGGAGGTACGCCGCTACAGCCCAGCGACACGACTGGACGAATCCCTCTTCGACCAGGAGGCGTTCGAGCGACCGGGAACCGGGGAGCCGCTGGACTACGTAGCCTTCCAGTGGGCCCGGGATTCGCGACACCTCCTCTTTCAAGCCGATTTTCGCCCCATATACCGCAACTCGGGTGTCTCGGACTTCTACCTGTACGACCTCGAGGGCGGTGCGCTCACGCTGGTGGCCGACGACGTGCGCACGGCCGAGCTTTCGCCCGACGGCCGGAGAATCGGTTACGAGCGCGGCGGTGACTTGTTCGTCGTGGACGCCGACTCCGGACGGGAGCGGGAGCTCACCACGACGGGGTCGGACACGATCTTCAACGGCGTCTTCGATTGGGTCTATGAAGAGGAGTTTGGACAGGCGCAGGCGTGGAAGTGGTCGCCGGATTCGCGACGCATCGCCTTCTGGGAGACCGACGAGAGGGGCGTGCCCGTAGTGCGACTGACCGACTACGAGGGCGCGCACCCGGAGTGGGTGGAGATCGCCTATCCCAAGGTCGGCGACGAGAACCCGGACGTACGCATCGGCATCGCCGACGTGGCCTCCGGCGAGATCCGCTGGCTAGACCTCGGGATCGACGAGGAGCACTACGTCCCACGCGTCTACTGGACGTCCGATCCCGACCGGCTGGCGGTAGCGACGCTCAACCGGCCACAGAATCACATGCGTGTGTTCCTTTTCGACGTCGTCACGGGCGACCGTACGCTCGCGCTCGAAGAACGCTCGGACGCGTGGATCGACGTATACGACTTCTTCGCCGACGTGGACGATTTCCTCTACTTCCCGGACGGGGTCGAGGAGTTCTTCTGGCTGAGTGACCGCAGTGGGTACCAACACCTCTACCGCTTCGATTACGAGGGGAAGCTCCTCGGCCAGGTGACCGACGGTGCATGGGTGGTGACCAGGGTCGAGGGGATCGATCCCGGCACGCGAACCGTGTACTACACCTCGACCGAGCCGTCCCCGCTCGAACGTCACCTATACGCGATCGGCTTCGACGGCGCCGGGAAGCGGCGGCTCACCCAGAACACGGGGACCCACTCCGTGGACCTCGCGCCGAACGGACGCTGGTACATCGACCGCTGGTCGAACGCGCAGACGCCACTGCAGGTCGAGGTCTGGTCCACGAGCGGCGAGCGGGTCGACGTGCTCACCGACAACGCGGGTGTGAGCGAGTGGGTGCAAGGGAACGCCTACAGCCCCGTGCGGCTGTTCTCTTTCACCAACTCCGCCGGTGTGGAGCTGGATGGATCGATGATCCGCCCGCCCGACTTCGACTCGTCGCGAAGCCACCCCGTGGTTCTGTCCATCTATGGCGGTCCTGGGTCGCAGCAGGTCTACGAGCGCTTCGCGAGTGACGGTTGGGCGCAGTACCTGGCACAGCAGGGGTACGTGGTCGTGGGGCTCAACAACCGGGGCTCCGGAAACTACGGCCGCGACTTCATGAAGTCCGTCCACGGCCGACTCGGGGAGCTGGAGGCGGAGGACTTCGCGGAGGTCGGCGCCTGGCTCGCTTCGCAGCCGTGGGTGGACGGCGAGCGCATGGCCATCCACGGCGGCAGCTACGGCGGGTACATGGCCATCTACACGATGCTGCGACATCCGGGCGTGTTCAGGCTGGGGATCGCCAACTCGCCGGTCACGGACTGGGCTCTCTACGACACGATCTACACCGAGCGCTACATGGGACTGCTGTCGGAGAACGCGGACGGATATCGGAACAGCTCGACGCTGACGTGGGTGGAGCAGTTGAACGACGACCTGCTGCTCGTCCACTCCGCCATGGACGAGAACGTGCACCCCCAGAACACGATGCAGCTCCTCACTGCGCTGACGTCGGCCGGCAAGGACGCCGAGCTCCGCTTCTATCCGCCGGGCGCGCACGGGGCGGCCTACGACCTGGAGTCCTACGTCACCATCTACGAGGTGTATACCAACGCTCTTTGCGGGGAGCTCGCTGCCGAGTCTTGTCAGGTCGAGGAGCTGAACCGCTAAGCGAGAGACATCACATGCGACCTCGCGGCCGGGCGATCGTTGCGGGCGCGCGCGCACGCCCAACGCGCCTTACGCTGGAGGGAGCCGAACCTCTTGTCTTTCGGGGTGGTCGCGCTCAGGATCAAATCCGTACGTCATGATCCGGGCTCTTCTCTGGAGGCTCCTGCTATGAAGCTCGTCCTCAAGATCCTCGGGGCTCTGCTGCTCGTGCTCGTACTGGCCGCTGGGGCAGGATACCTATGGGTCAGCAATAGCAGCGATCGCATCCTGTCCCGCACGATCGAGACCCACACCGTCGACTTACAGATTCCGTTTCCGCTCACGGAAGAGGAGATCGCGGAGGCGGAGGCGTCCGACGAGGACTTCACCGTGGAGGAGGGCCAGCAGCTAGCGCTCGAGCGTGCCGTGGAGCGAGGACGGCACCTGGTCGAGGCCCGCTACTTCTGCGTCGCATGCCACGGGGACGACTTCAGCGGCGGCGTGATGGTGGACGTTCCCATTCTAGGGCGTCTCCTCGGACCCAACCTCACGAGCGGCGCCGGGAGCCGAACCGCCGACTACTCACCGGCGGATTGGGACCGGACGGTGCGTCACGGTGTGTTGCCGGACGGACGCCCTTCCGCCATGCCGGCGGAGGACTTCCAGCGCGTGTCGGACCAGGAGCTCTCCGACGTCGTCGCCTACATCGGCTCCTTCCCCCCTGTCGACAACGAGGTTCCTTCTCCGACGCTCGGACCGCTCGGCAAGTTCCTGATGACCATCGGAGAGCTCAGGCTTTCCGCCGACCTCATCGAATCCCACGACGCGTCCCACACCGAGTATCCGCCTCCGGCGGAAGCCTCCACCGATTTCGGGAGGCACCTCGCGGGGACATGCTTCAGCTGTCATAGCTCGGACCTCGCCGGGGGACCGATCCTGGGTGGCGACCCCGCTTGGGGACCGGCCGCGAACCTCACGCCGCACGCCGACGGCATCGGCAGCTGGACCTTCGAGCAGTTCGACGCGACCATGCGGACGGGGATCCGGCCCGACGGCACCGCAGTGCTGGAGCCCATGTCCCTCACGATTCCATACACGCAGAACATGACGGACGTGGAGACGGAAGCTCTATGGCTGTACCTACAGTCCGTGCCGGCGGTGGCGAGCGAGGGCTGAGCGCGGTAGCCGGTAGCATGACCCGGACTCCCATGATCCCGATCCTAGACGGGCACAACGACACGCTGACGCAGATCCGCCGAGCGACCGGCGAAAACGCCCGGACCTTCCTGGAGCGCGGCGAACGCGGACACGTCGACCTTCCCCGAGCGCGCGAGGGGGGGCTCGCCGGCGGCTTCTTTGCCATCTTCACGGCATCCCCGAGCTACCAGAGGCAGCAGGGCCCTCTCCGAGACGACGAGGGTCGCGTCGTCCATGGCGGGTTCGCCGTCCCTCTCCCTCCCAGGCTACACCGCCGTACTGCACTGCGCTTCACGCTCTCGGTGATGTCGGACCTCTTCAGATTGGTCGAGGACGCGCGAGGTGAGGTCGAGGTGGTCCGCACCTCGGAGGCACTGCGGCGTTGCCTGAACGATGGGACGTTCGCTGCCATTCTGCACATCGAGGGCGCGGAGGCCATCGACGCTCGCCTCGAGACCCTCGACGTGCTCTACGAGGCAGGTTTGCGTTCGTTGGGACCGGTTTGGAGCCGACCGAACGCGTTCGCGCACGGCGTTCCGTTCGACTTCCCGCGCTCGCCCTCCACCGGTCCGGGACTGACGCCCGCCGGGCGCCGCCTGGTGCGACGCTGTAACGAGCTCGGTGTGCTGATCGACCTATCGCACCTGAACGAGAAGGGATTCAATGACGTAGCCGAACTCTCGGACGCGCCGTTGGTCGCGACCCATTCCTCCGCACACCGGCTCTGTGAGTCCCCCCGCAATCTGACCGACGCGCAGCTTGAGCGCATCGCAGCGAGCGGGGGGATCGTGGGCGTGAACTTCCACGTCGGTTTCCTTCGCGAGGACGGTAACGGGAGCGGTGAGCTCCCCACGCCGCTCACCGAGATCGTACGGCACGCGCGCTACATCGCCGACCGCATCGGTGTGGAGCACGTAGGCCTGGGATCGGACTTCGACGGCGCGAGAATGCCGGACGATCTCGGCGACGTCACTCGGCTACCTGCGCTGTTGGGCGCGCTGGGCGCTGCTGGGTTCGAGAACGCCGAGCTCCACATGATCGCACACGGGAATTGGCTCCGCGTGCTGGAAGAGACCTGGAGAGGCTAGACTCGGGGCAGCCTGAGCGCCGCGAGCCCTCCGACCATCTGGACGACGACGTACTGTCGCCTTTCGTGCATGTAGGTGATCATGCCGTACCGGATCGGGCGCGGCACCTCGACCTGCCCCAGCCGCTCGCCCGTGCCCTTGTCCACGGCGTAGACATAGGGCGTCCCATCGCTTCCGTTTCCGGAGTACAAGAGCAGGCTCGCCGTGACGACCTGGGCCGCCTGCCGCCCGGTCCCGGTGTTCGGTATGTCCAAGCCTTGCAGCGAGGGATGCTCGAGCACGTGGGCGGGCGTGTCGCCGATCGGGATCCACCAGAGGTGCTCGCCGGTGTTCATGTCGATGGCGGTGATCTTGCTGTAGGGGGGCTTGAAGATCGGTAGCCCGTCCACATCGCGGGGGGTCACAGAGCCACCGACTGCGAACTCGTTGATCGTCACGCCCGTGGGGGCTTCCTCAAGCGCGTCGCGCTCGACACCAGGGACCATGATCCGCGACGTGCACCCCTTCTGCGAGGGGACGTAGAGAATGCCGGTGGTAGGGTCGACGGCGGGTGTGCCGTCGATGTTCGTGCCCCCGACGTCTCCCGGACACCACAGCGCCGCCGTCTTTCCGAGCTCGTTGTCCCGGTGCAGCGGCGGGTTGAAGAGCGGTCCGATCTGGAACTCCGCGAGCTGCGCGAGCGCCTGCCGCCGAAGCTGGGGGGTGAAGTCGATGAGGTCGTCCTCGGTCAGGCCCTGCATCTCGTAGGGAGCGGGTCTCGTGGGAAACGGCTGTGTGGGGGAGAGCTGCTCTCCGGGGATCAGCGAGGCGGGCACGGGGCGCTCGTCGATCGGCCAGATGGGCTCACCCGTTTCCCGGTCGAAGGCGTATACGAAGGCCTGCTTTCCCACCTGGACGATCGCCGGGATTGCCCTGCCATCCACTGTGAGGTCGACCAGGACGGGGGCCGTCGACGAGTCGTAGTTCCAGATGTCGTGGTGGACGAGCTGGTAGTGCCAGATTCGCTCACCGGTCTGCACGTCGAGCGCGATGAGGCTGGTGCTGAAGAGATTGTCGCCCGGACGGAAGCCGCCCCAGAAGTCCGCGGTGGCCCCGTTGGTCGGGACGTAGACGATCCCCCGCTCCGGATCGGCAGAGAGCGGCGCCCACGACGAGATGTCTCCGGTCCACCTCCAGGCGTCGTTCTCCCAAGTCTCGTGCCCGAATTCACCCGGACCCGGCAGGACGTCGAACTTCCACAGGTGATCCCCCGTGCGGGCGTCGTAGGCGAGGATGTCGCCAGGGATCATCTCCTGGCGCGTCTGGTTGTAGCCCTGTTCTGCGGAATTCCCCACGACGATCACGCCGTTCACGACGATCGGAGGGGATGAGCTCGTGATGTAGCCCACCTCGAGCGGGACCCCGAAATAGGGGTCGTATTCGTGGCCCAGGTCGGCCACGAGATCCACGACGCCGGTCTCCGGAAAGCCCTCGATGGGCACCGGGCCGCCCCAATCTTCCAGGTGCTCTCCCGTCTCGGCGTCGAGCGCGTGCAAAAAGAACGCCGGCGTCACGACGTAGATCACGTCGCGGCCGTCCACGTTGGCATAGGCCACGCCTTTCCCGTGGTTCTTCCGCATGGAGTACTCCCAGCGGAAGGTCTCGGGCTCGGCGTACGACCAGAGCTCCTCACCGGTGCCCGCGTCGAGCGCGACGACGGCGCGGCGCTCCCCGACCACGGTGACGAGCTTGCCGTTCACGTAGATGGGGATCGGACGGGCGAGCACTTCACCGTGATGTGACCCGTCCCACTCCCAGTCGACCCTCAGCTGCTCGAAGTTCTGCACCGTGATCTGATCGAGCGGAGAGTAGCGCTGACTCATCGCATTGCCGGTGATGAACGCCCAGTCCCCGGCCGTGATCACCCCGCCCCCGTCCGTGGCTCCCGGCTGCTCCGCGCACGAACCGGCCACGATCGAGGCGAGCGCGACCGCCATCCAGGATCGCGACCCAACCCGGATCGTGAAGCCGCACGGTGTGTTCATTCGAGAATCTCCATCGAGAACGCCGCCGACGCATGGTCGGAACTCAACCCATCGCTCGTCTGACCGACGCCCGAGAATGCGGGAGCCCGCGAAGAGGGGCAAGACGAGCGGCTTCTCAGCCTTTGCCGGCCTCGAAGTGTGCGCCTACGATCGAGCGCGCGAACGCCTCGATCTCGCCCTCCGTGCCCGGGTGGTCGGCCAGAAACGCCCGCACGCCCTCGTCGCCGAGGATGTAGGTCGCGGGGTAGGGGTTCTCAGCGGTGATGCGCACGTCCTGGAAACCGGCGATCCGAAACTGCTCGAGGTAGGTGCCCCGTAACGTGGGCAGACACGCCGCGATCGCATCCAGGTCCTCCGTCAGAAACGTAGGCACGGGCACGTCGGACACCATGTCCGAGACGACCGCGCGGCCCCCCGGCTTCAGCACCCGGTACGCCTCGGCCAGCGCGCGTTCCTTCGCCGGGCTCAGGTTCAGCACACAGTTGGAGATCACGACATCGACGCTCTCATTCGCCATGGGAAGCGCCTCGATCTCGCCCAACCGGAACTCCACGTTCCCGTACCCTCCCCTCTGCGCGTTCTCTCGCGCTTTCGCGATCATCTCGGCCGTCATGTCGACTCCGATGACGCGACCGGTCGGTCCCACCTGGCGCGCCGCGAGAAAGCAGTCGATGCCCGCACCCGAGCCCAGGTCGAGGACTGTGAGGCCTTCCGTCAGTCCGGCGATCGCGGTCGGGTTCCCGCATCCGAGGCCGAGGTCGGCCTCGTCGGGGAGCGTCGCCAGCTCTTTAGCCGTATATCCGACCTGGAGGCTGACGTCGTCGGTCGTCGCCAATTCGGCGTCGGCGCAGCAGGCAGGCTCACAGCAGCCGCCCGTCCCCAGGACCGCACGGGCGTAGCGCTCGCGGACGACGCTCAATCGATCGTGGCTTCCAGACGTTGCATGCATGGGAGGTTCTGGCCTTTTCCGTTGTGGATAGCAACTATATGATGAAAAAAATCATGCCCGCACGACGCAGCAGCTTCCGCCGGACGCGTCGACACGGTTTGCGAAGGAACGGCCGAGACGCGCCACGAGTGTCGTGATGGCGGACCGGATCTCCGGATCGAAGTCACTCAGGAGCTCGGCGTACTCTCGGACCAGATCACCCTCGATCAGCCCACAGAGCGCTACGCCCGCCGGCGTGGCCACGAGTCGAACGACGCGACCATCGCCGTCGTCCCTCGCTCGCGTCACGTATCTCTTTTCGACCAATCCGTTCGCGATCCGGCTCACGGTACTCTTATCGAGGTAAAGGTGCGCAGCGAGCTGGTTGACGGTGAGCCCCTGGGCATCGACCACGGCCTTGAGGGCGTAACACTGACTCACACTGACGTCATAGCAGCACGCTCGGTCGCGATCGCGGAATTGGATGACCCGAATCAGCTCCGTGAGCGCGCCTGACACGTTCCGAGCATCGTCGAGCAGGGCGGAGTCGACCTCCACGGCCGGGATCACTCGCGTCGTACGGGCGGGCCCGGGCACGTCCATTGTAGTTGTCACATACAACTAATAGCCTCCTCGAACGCTCGAGTCAACACCGGACTGGGCAAAGGACGTTTTCCCCCTCTAGATCCACACAGTCCCCCACAAGAGGGCAGGGTATATCGTCGAAGTCATTGTCTTTCATGCCGACGTAGTTGCTGGCGATCGCGTTCCAGGCACTGGCGGACGCACGAGAAACCTCATATCGGGCCCCCGCGCACTCCCCGAGGAGCCTCTCGAAGGTCTTCTCCGCTTCGTCCGCTAGAACCGTCCCCGTCAGACTTCCGAGGTCCTCGATCTTCGACTCGTCTTCACCCCACCGAACCACTCGAACGCGTACCGGGAACGTTTTGCGGAGGCTGTCATACACGAAGATGTAAATCGCGAGACGCGGCATGAACGCTCCAATTCTCATTCTCCATATCGTGCGTTCGGGAGTGCGCTTTCCGAGGCGACAGCTACACTGTGCACGACAGAGCGAGGCGAAGCGTACGACGCTTCACGAACCTGGGGCAAGCTGGAGCGTTCGCAGAGCGCGGCCTCTGCGTTGCGTGAACGTAGCGTGCCGAAGATTATTCGTGCTCTCGTGACCAGAACCGCTTGTTTGGCCACACCGAACGGGGATTTTCCCATGCGTACACGACGAGCCACCCTGGCCATCGCCGTCATCGGACTGATCCTTCCGGTCCACGCGCGGGCACAGGCGCAGCGGCGCGCTGCGCGTCTCGAAGTCTCTCCAGCCGCACTCTCACTTGCGGTCGGCGAGACCGCCCGGATCACGGCGAAGGTCTTCGACGAGTCCGGCGACGCGATCGACGTGCCCGTGCAGTTCTTCGCGGCGGGTCCTGCCCGCGGTCGGATAGACGTGGACCGCGCCACGGGAGTCGTCACGGCCTACAAGGGTGGGGAATTCGTCGTGGTCGCGTTGGTAGCAACCGCCTTCGCGATGCGCAGCGAGGTCCCTGTCGTGGTCGCCTATCCGCCCCTCACCAGCGTGACGGTAGAGCCGGAGCGAGGGGAGCGCTTCTATGTCGGCGCCTCGGTGCGGCACGAGGCTCTGGTCGTGGACGAGGCCGACGATGTCCGTGACGTCCCCCTACGTTGGTCCACGAGCGCTCCGTCCGTGGCAACCGTCGACCGGTTCGGCGTTTTCACCGCCCTCGCACCGGGAAGCGTCACCCTGACCGCTCAGGCGGAGGGCGTCGAGGGCTCGGCGAGCTACCAGGTCGAAGCCGACCCAGTGCGGAAGCTCACCCTCGCGGCCAGCCAGGAAGCCGGCCGCACCGGCGACGTGATCCACTTCGAGCCGCGCGCCAGTAACGGCTCCGGCCAGCCGGTGGAGGACATGCCGGTCACCTTTTCACTGATCTCCCACCCGGAGCCGGAATTCGCCCAGGCCGACTTCCCTGCCGCCGAGGTCGACGAGAAAGGCCGCTTCGTCGCGTACAAGCCCGGCGTCTACTCCGTGGTCGCGAGCGTGCCCGGTCACACGGCCCGCTCCACGGTGGAAATTGGAGCGCGCCTGGTCTCGCAGGAAGTGGAGCTCACCGGCCAAGGCGCGGTGCGCAACGTACCCACCTCGGACCTCTGGGTCTGGGAGGGGGGCGACGGACGGGACTACGCGATCACCGGAACGTGGGGAGCGTTCGGCGCCACCTACTTCTGGGACGTCACCGACCCGGCGTCCCCAATCCTAACCGATTCGCTCGTCGTGGACGCGCGGACGACCAACGACGTGAAGGTGTCCGAAGACGGCAGCGTTTGCGTGTTCTCCCGTGAGGGTGCCTCGAACCGTCGCAACGGTATCATCATCGTCGACTGCACGGATCCGCGCGACGTGGAGATCTTGAGCACGTTCGACGAGGAGCTGACCGGCGGCGTCCACAACGTCTTCGTTTACGACGATCACGTGTACGCGGTGAACAACGGCGTGCGCTTCGACGTCATCAACATCGAGGACCCCACCAACCCCCACCGCGTGGGACGATTCGAGCTGGAGACCCCCGGCCATTCCATCCACGACGTCTGGGTGGTGGACGGCATCGCCTATACGTCGAATTGGGGCGACGGGGTCGTCGTGATCGACGTGGGTGGCGGAAACCGGGGAGGAAGCCCCTCCAATCCGGTGGAGATGGCGCGTTTCCGTGACATCGGCGGGGCTACTCACGCGGCGTTCCCCTACGTGAGCCCGACGGGCAGGTTCTACATCTTCATGGGCGACGAGGCCGGGCGGCCCGGATTCGACGGCCAGGATCCGCAGCGTGTCCCTCCAGCGATGTCGGGCTATGTCCACATCGTGGATTTCACCGATCCGGAATCACCTGAAGAGGTGGCCCGCTACGAGGTCCCCGAGGCCGGCTCGCACAACCTCTGGGTCGAGGACGACAAGCTCTACGCGGCCTTTTACAACGGCGGGCTCAGAGTCGTCGACGTTTCCGGCGAGCTCAAGGGAAACCTCTACCTTCAGGGCCGCGAGATCGCCCGCTACCTGGCTTACGACCCCGACGGGTACGTGGCGAATGCGCCGTTCACGTGGGGACCCCAGCCGTACAAGGGGCACCTCTTCTTCGCGGAGCATCACAGCGGCTTGTGGGCGGTGCGACTCCTCCCCAGGACGACGCTCCTCCCTTAGCCCCCTCTCACTCGAGCCCAAGGCTGGGGAACAGGCCCGTGCTCCGCGGTCTCCGCCTTTTCTGGCACGCAGCACTCGTGCCCGTACTCGTCGGGGCGTCGATCCCGGAGTGCGGCGCGGCCCAGTCGTACCGGTTCTATGTCGCGTCTGAGTCGGAGGACGAGGTCACGCTCCTGCGCTTCGCCCCCGGCGAGGGACTCGAGCGAGAAAAGGTCATCCGGGTGGGATGGCTGCCGGCCGAAATCGAAGCGCCCCACGGGTTGTTCGTGGATCCCTCGGGAGAGCACTGGTACCTGACGCTCGGACACGGCTTTCCCAATGGACGGCTCCTCAAGTACGAGACCGGAACGGACACGCTCGTCGGGAGCGTGGAGCTGGGGCTCTTCCCCGCGACGATAGCCGTAGCCCCTTCGGGCACCGTGGCCCTCGCGGTCAATTCCAACTTCCACGGCGACCACATGCCGAGCACCGTCTCGATCGTGGACCTCACGACCATGTTCGAGATCGACCGCGTGCAGACCTGCACCATGCCACACGGGTCTCGGTTTTCTCATGACGGGCGGGCTCACTACTCGGCTTGCATGATGGACGATCAGCTCGTCGAGATCGACGGGGCATCGCTTACCGTCTCCAGGCGACTCGACCTCGCCACCGGGACGGCATTGGACGAGCGGGCAGATCACGAAATGCGCGAGGGGACGGCGCCGGTCTGCTCGCCCACCTGGGCAACTCCTTCCTTGGACGGTCAATTCGTGTACGTGCCCTGTAACCGTGGCCACGAGATCCTGGAGATCGACGTCGTGGGCTGGGGCATATCCCGGCGTTTTCCCGCGGAGGGAGCCCCCTATAACCTGGCGCTCACACCGGACGGCCGACGCTTGCTGTCGACGCTCAAGGGAAGCGCCCACCTAGCGGTGTGGGATCTCGAGACGGGCGAGCAGGTCGCTCGAGTACGCACGACGCTCGACATCGCCCACGGTGTCGTGGTGACGCCCGACGGCCGCTACACCTTCGTGAGCGTCGAGGGCGTCGGCGGCGAGCCCGGGATGGTCGAGGTCATCGATCTGGCCACCTACGAGCGCGTTGCCACCATGGAGGTCGGCAAGCAGGCCGGTGGCATCGCGTTCTGGCGAATGGAACACTGAAAGCAGACCCCTCGCTCAGCCTGATCCGCCGGCCTTCTCCTCCACAGCCGTCACGTGCTCTATGAAGATGTCTTCGAGGTAGTGATGGCCGGTGTTGCGACGGTATTCCTCCAACGTGCCCATCGCCAGGATCCTGCCGCGGTGGATGATCGCGATCCGGTCGCAGAGCTTCTCGGCCTCGCTCATGACGTGGGTCGAGAAGATGATCGTTTTTCCCTCCTCGCGGAGCTCACGGATTACGCGCTGCATCTCCAGCGCGTTCATGACGTCGAGTCCCACGGACGGCTCGTCGAACACCAGGATGGGCGGGTCGTGGGCGACCGTACGCGCGATGGAGACCTTCTGCTTCATTCCGCTGGACAGCTTTTCGACGCGGGCCGAGGCGTATTCGGCGATCCCGAAGCGGGTGACGAGCTCGTCGATCCGGTTGGCCAGCCGTTCGCGCGGAAAACCGTTGATGAGCGCGAAGAACTCCAGAGTCTCACGCGCCGTGAGGCGCGGATAAAGGGCAGTCGAGGCGGAATAGAAACCTAGGCTGCGGCGGACGGCCTCGGGATCGGCGAAAACGTCATGCCCACCGACGGTGGCCGAGCCCCCCGTGGGCTTCAGAATCGTCGCGAGCATGCGAAGCGTAGTCGTCTTCCCGGCGCCGTTGGCGCCCAGTAGTCCGAAGACCTCGCCGGCCCGGCACTCGAAGTCGATCCCGTCCACCGCATGGATCTCTCCGCGCGACTCGTCCCAGAAGGTCTTGCGGAGGCCCTGCACTCGGACCGTCGTGGGCGTCATCGAGGCGTCAGGCCAGCTCCGACATCCGACTCCATACGTGGTCGAGCTCGTCGGAAGTCGAGAAGTGGATCCTTGGCGCTCTCTATGAACGCCTGGACGTCGTTGATCTTCAAGCTCGGATCCGCTTCTGGCGTCACGTAGACCCGGGGGATGGGCGCGGAGAGTATAGTGGCTGGACGCCTTGCTGCCCACCGCGCCCTCCGGCATTTTGCGACGGTCGACGCAACAGGTTCCCGATCACGAGGTCCCCGCTGTCGATTCCAACTACGCAGCGGCCTCCCATGAGTACCCGGTCACTCCACATGGTGGGAGCGCCCTTCGGCCTCGACGGTGACGTCGCACCGACCGCGCTTGCGTCCAGCTCGGCCCGCGCACCTGTATGATCAACCCCCGCGTGGCTCTCTCCTCCGCGTTGAACCTCCGGCCCGGGGACGCTCGCACGCTGATCGTGCTAGGGGGCTATCTCTTCCTCCTCACGGCTACCACGACACTGTTGATGGCCGTCAAGAACGGCCTGTTCCTCTCCGAGTATCCACCCGAGTGGATCCCCTACGCGATGATCGCCGGAGCGGTGGTCGCGGCGTTCGTGTCGGTCGTCTTCTCCGCGTTCACCGCTCGGGCCCGATCGCGGGACGGCCTGGCGGGCGGCTTCCTGCGCTTCATGGCCGCTTCCCTGTTCCTATGCTGGGTCGCGTTCGCCATGTATCCGCGCTCGGCCTTCGCGATCTATCTGTGGCTCGAGACGTGCGGGATCCTGCTCCTGATCCAGGGCTGGAGCTACGTAGGGGACTCGCTGACCACGCGACAGGGCAAGCGTCTCATGCCTCTGATCGGGATCGGCGGCAGCGGCGCGGCTATTCTGACGGGCTTCGGGCTGGCTCCTCTGGCACCTTTTCTCGGCACCGAGAACCTCCTCCTCCTGGCTTCGGCTCTGATATGGTCCGCGCTCTCGCTCCTGGGCCATGTCGAAACGCCGGAAGAAGACGGCGGCGAGAGCATCGGGGCCGATATCGAGTTCGAGCGAGGCATCGCGGGGTTCGTACGCAGCTCCGGGAAGGGCTTCCGGATCCTCGCGCAACAGCCGCCCCTGAAGCTGCTCGCCGTAGCCGTGGTGCTCGTCATGGTCACGAGCACGCTCATCGACTTCCAGTTCAAGATTGAGGTCCAGCGCCGCTTCGGTAAGGACGAAATCGCGACCTTCTACGGCCTGCTCTTGGGTGCGGTGGGGGTGGCCTCGCTCGTCCTCCAACTCACTGCCTCGCGTGTGATCTTTCCCAAATTCGGCATCAGCACCGCGGCGATGGGACACGCCGGCACACTCGCTCTGAACGCGGGGGCCGTTGCGGTGCTCGGCGGGCTCCCCGTCCTGTTCCTGCTCCAGGTCATGGACGACTCGCTCCGGAACTCCATCGAGAAGCCCGCCAAGCAGGTCTCCCTTCTGCCGTTCCCGCGCAGGGTGAAGGGCCCGGCATACACGACGATCGGTGGCGTCTTGAGGCCCGCAGCGAGCGCCCTCACCGCAGCGGCCGCGATCTTGATGACCCGACAACCCGCGAGCTTGCCCGTCGCGACCGCGATCGCGGCGGCCGCAGCGATGCTCGTGTACACCAGGCACCGGCGGCTCTACCTGGCGGCGCTCGAGGAGGCCCTTGCGCGACGCTTCGTCGACATGGGCTCGGTCTCCGAGACGCCTCTCGTCGTCGATCGTACCGCTCTGGGCATGATCGACCGTGCGTTGGCCGACGACGAGCCCATGGTCCTGGTTTTGCCGTTTCCCTGCTGGCCCGGGTCCCCTCGCAGGATGCGCTCCCGCGGATCTTGCCCCTCCTCGAGCACGAGCGGAAGGAGGTCCGGACGGAGGCGGCGAAGGCGATCGCGAGGCTGGATGAAGGACGGCCGGACATGGCCACTCGAGGGGTCGTCCTCCGACGCCTGGAGTTGGAGGAGTCGGCTATGGCGCTTTCGGCGCTCCTGGGCGCGATGCAAGCCTGGACCGGGGAGGACGTCGATGCAAGTCTCGCGACCTTCCTGAAACATCCGTCGGTGGAGGTCCAAAAGGGGGCGCTCCTCACGCTGGGCCGGCGAGGTTGGAACGAGACCGGCACGTGGGTCGCGGAGATGCTGGTCAGTGAGCGCCCCCGAGATCCGGGCCGCCGCGTGCAGGGTGGTGGGCCAGCTCGATCTCGTCGATTTCCTCCCTGACCTGGCTGCCTCGGCCCGACACGACGACGTCCGGCCGGCTGCACTGCAAGCGCTCGGCAGGATGGGATTCCCGGCTGTGGCGGTCCTCGATCAGTTGAGTGAGGATCCCGAACTGCCAGTCTCCGTGCGGCGCGCCGCGCTCAGCACGCTGGTGGAGATAGACGACGGGAGCGCGCGGGACCGACTCGTCGCGGCCCTCTTGCAGCCCGATCTCAGGCCGACCGCCCTGCGGGCGCTGCGTCACCTTCGCGATGCTGGGCAGATGCGCGCAGGGGAGCGTGAGGGATTCGCCGGGCTTCTCGAGAGCGAATGCCGAGCGGGCCTGCGCTACGCACTCGCTTCGGCCGCTCTCGCGAACGGCGCCTCAGGGTCCGACGGACGCTCGGAGCGGGTTGCAGCCGAGCTCGCGCGCGTCCGGGATCAAGCGGTGCGACGCGCGATGGACATCCTGGCGCTCGGTTACGAAAGCGACAGAATCAAAGCGGTCGAGGCGGCGCTGCTCTCCGGCGTTGCGGACCGCCAAGGTAGCGCGCTGGAGCTTCTGGAGGGTATGCTGGATCGTCTCGACACCGCGCTGCTCATCCCGCTGTGCGAGACGAGTGAGCCCACGAGGTTGGCCGTGCACGTGAGAGATGGGGCGGCGCTGCTCTCCGACCCGCTCGGGGTGCTGCGCCGCGAGAAGGATTGGTGGGTTCGCGCGCTTGCCCTGTACGCCCTGAGCGGGAGCGATCCCCCGGGCCCCGTCTTGACCGAGGAGGAAGAGGAGATGATCCCGCTCATCGAGAAGGTGATGATCCTCAAAGGCTCGGAGCTCTTCCAGACGTTTCCCGGCGAGGAGCTCGCGGGGATCGCCGCATTGGCCATGGACACGCACCTGGGGGCGAACGAAGTGCTCTTCCGCGAAGGGGAAGACGGAGACGCATTCTACATGGTCGTCCAGGGAGCGATCCGCATCAGTCGCGAGGATACCGAGCTCGCCATCCTCGGGCCTCGTGAGGGGTTCGGTGAAATGGCGATACTCGACCACGAGGCCCGCTCGGCCACGGCCACGGCGGTGGAGCCCACGACGCTCCTCCGGATCGAGCAGCACAGCTTCGACGCGCTCGTAGACCGCAACCCGGCGGTGGCTCGGGGGATCTATCGAGTACTCACTCGGCGGCTTCGCTCTACTCTCGCTCAGGTGACCGGTTGATCGTCATTCGCGGAACCCGCCCCTGACGGCACCGGACCGCGGCGTGAAACGAGCACGTCTCAGCCTTTGCCCGGACCCGCCTCCAGCATCTCCAGAAATCGAGCGGCCAGGCGAGGCCCCGCCCCCTCGTCCTCGTGCTTGAAGAAGACATAGAGGTCGTCCCACGGCTGCTCTCGCAGCCGGTCGGCCCAATCAGCGAGCATTCCGTCTTCGTACGTTTCTCGCCGCAGCCGCGCGTAACCCCACGAGGCCGTCGCCGTGAGCGGCGGGTCCTTGTCTGCGTCCCCGGTATCGGCAACGACCAGCGCCGCGTCCCTGTCCCTCAGCACGCCGTACACCTCATCGTCGAACCACGAAGTGCTGCGGAACTCGAAGGCGGCGCGGCGAGTGGGCGGGATCATCTCCAGGAAGTCGCGCAGCAGGGACACGTCCTTGCGGACCCAGCGGGGGGTCTGAAACAAGATCGGTCCCAGCTTGTCCCCCATGACCTCGCAGTTCGTCATCAGGTAGCCGAGCGGATCGGCCGCGTCGGGACCGAGCTTGGCATTGTGGGTGATGCGGCGGGACGCCTTGAGGACGAACGAAAAGCCATCGGGGACCTGCGCCGCCCACCCCTCGAGCACGCTTCGACTCGGAAGCCGATAGAAGGTGTTGTTCACCTCCACGCTCCGGAGGCGTTGGGCGTAATGACGGAGCATGGCGTCCTTGGGAAGGTCCTCGGGGTAGAAGGGTCCCTTCCACTCATCATAGGACCATCCACTGGTCCCGACCCTCGCGCGCATGAGGGTGACGTTAAGCGCTGCACGCTGGCTCGCGCGAATCGCTGGGTACCGGCTATCATGCTGGCCGATCACCCCAGCATTCTCGACTGTTCAGCTGTCCGTGGTTTGGTGTCGGGCTTTCGCTCGATCCGGTCGGAACTCCCAACCGTTCCAGGAGGTTCAGAAATGCGCCCATTGCTCCGGCTCTCGGTGTTCACCGTCGTGATGCTCGCGCTCCTGGCGCCGTCGCCCATCGAGGCCCAGGAGACGGACTCGATCGAGCTCGACGAGTGGGAGGTGCCTTGGGAGGAGACAGGCCCCAGAGACCCGCACGTGGCTCCCGACGGCAAGGTCTGGTTCGTCGGCCAGCGGGGCCACTACGTGGCCCATCTCGACCCGGCAAGCGGTGAGTTCACCCGACACGACCTCGAGGACGGTACCGGTCCGCACAATCTCGTCGTGGACGACGACGGGACCGTTTGGTACACGGGCAACCGGGCCACCCACATCGGCCGGGTCGACCCGATGACCGGCTCGATCGAGAAGTTCATGATGCCTGACGAGCGCGCACGCGACCCGCACACGCTGGTCCTCGAGGCCTCGGGAGACATGTGGTTCACCGTTCAGCAGGGCAACTTCGTGGGTCATTTCGACAAGCAAACGGGCGAGGCCCAACTCGTCGACGCTCCGACGGTCGAGGGGCGCGGTGGTAACCCGGGGAGCAGCCGCCCCTATGGCATCAAGATGGACTCGCAGAACCGTCCCTGGATCACACTGTTCAACACGAACGCGATCGCGATGGTCGATCCCGCCACGATGGAGCTGAATACCTACGAGCTACCGGAGGGCTCCAGGCCCCGCCGGCTCGTCGTCACGTCCGACGACGTCATCTTCTACGTGGATTACGCGCAAGGCGAGTTGGGGCGTCTCGACCCGTCCACGGGCGAGGTGACGGAGTGGCCCAGCCCTGGTGGGCAGAGTTCGGCCCCGTACGGCGTGACGATCGACGCCGACGACCGCGTTTGGTACGTCGAGGGAGGCGTCAATCCCAACCAGTTCGTGGGCTTCGATCCCGCGAGCGAGGAGTTCTTCAGCGTTACGCCCATGACACCCGGCGGCGGAACCGTACGGCACATGTATTACGACGCGGACCACAACGTGGTGTGGTACGGGACGGACCGGAACACGATCGGGCGCGCCAATCTCCCGGCCCTGCGGAGGGCCGTGAGCTGACGGGAGCCGCACTCAAGGTGGCTGCGGTCGGTTGGCTGGCCGCAGCCACTAGTGCTTCGGTCGCGACCTCGCGGGCCCTCTCGCCCCCGGTCCCAGGCGGGGTCCGAAGCGATGACGTCAGGCCTGCCCCGATGGTCCGGCACGACGCCCTTCACGCGGAAGGTCCACCCACACGCCACACGGGAGGATTCGGTGAGGACACGTGCTACGCCTGCCACTTCGAGTATCCGCTGAACGGAGTGGAGGGAGAGCTGCGCGTGGAGGGCATCGGAGACGCATACCGACCGGGCGCTGTCCATACGGTAACCGTGCTCCTACGCGCCGAGGGGACCGAGAGGGCTGGTTTCCAGACAGCCATTCGTCATGTGGCTGGTCCGCGAGAGGGGCGCTCGGCTGGATCCGTGCAGCCGGTGGACAGCCGGGTCGCAGTGCGCTCCGACGACGACATCGGGGTCGATTACGTCCAGCACACGCTGGAAGGAACGGTCGTGCCGGAGGGATCGGACCTTACGAGCTGGACGTTCCACTGGACTTCTCCGGAGGAGGGCGGTGCGATCGCGATCGACGTGGCCGCCAACTCGGGCAACGGAGACAACTCACCGCTCGGTGACGTGATCTTCACCACCTCGCTCGTGCTGGAGCCCGGAGCTCGACCCGGCAGCCGATGAAGCTCCACGCGGCTCCGGTCCGAGGGACGAGCGGGATCCACACCCCCGGCTCGTACAATGGTCTAGGGCCACGGCCTGAGCCGGGACCTACCAGCCTCTTCGCTCCCGTGGCATGTGGAAAGGCGACAAGCCCGACTCCTAGCCCTCAAGCTTCGCCGGCCATGATGAACAAGGGGCGATTCCGAAAGGTCGTGTAACGAGGCCTCAAGCGGTCTGTGTTGTAATGCCGCTCGACGTCCACGACCTTTTTCTCCCCGGCCGTCACCACGTCCACTGGCACGGCGTCGTAGACCCCGTTTCGGACCGCGACCAATTTGCCCGAGTCTCGGCCGAGCACAAGGTCGAGGGCTAGGTTTCCGAACGCCATCGGGACGATGGAGTCGAGCGCGTCGGGATCGCCGGAACGAACGAGGTATCCGAGTCGCTGGTTCACGACGTTGACGCGGCGCCCGTCGTTGTATCGGGCGGAGAGCTCCTTCAGCAACCTCGACACCGTGTCGCCGACACCGCCGAGCTTCTTGTGGCCAAACTGGTCGGCCTCCTCTTTCTGAAAAGTCATCCCCGGATGCCGACCCATGCGTGCGCCCTCCGACACCAGCACGACCGAGTATTTCGACGGGCGGCGGTTGCGATCGTACACCAGTAGCTCGGCAAGTCGCTCGATGTCGAAGGCATGCTCCGGGATGACACAGCGGTCGGCGGCACCTGCCATCGTCGGCAAGAGGGCCGTGAAGCCCGCGTAGCGCCCGAAGACCTCGATCACAAGGAAGCGCTCGTGCGAGCCCGCCGAGGTCCGAAGCCGATGGGTGAGTTCTATGGTCCTCGTTACGCACGTGCTGAATCCGATGCAGTAGTCGGTCCCGGGAACGTCATTGTCCATCGTCTTGGGAATGGCCACGACCCGCACGCCCTCATCGTGTAGACGCACGGCGTAGCTGAGGGTGTCGTCACCGCCGATCGGGACGAGCGTGTCGACGCCGAGAAAGTCCAGGTTTCGGAGCACCTCCGGCGTGACGTCGTTGATCTCGTCCGCGTAGACATCGCGCATGTGCTCGGGCACGATCGCCCTGGGCAGGTGACTGGGCCGCGTGCGGGACGTGTGGAGAAAGGTTCCGCCTGTGCGGCCGGCCCGATTAACGACCTCCTCGGTCAGCTCGGTCACGTTCCCGGTGTTGTCGGCGTCGACCTCCGGGACGAGGTCCACGAGGCCTGCCCAGCCCCTGCGTATGCCGAGCACGCGGTAACCCTCACGGAGCGCTCGGACCGTGATCGCGCGAATCGCTGGATTGAGCCCCGGTACGTCGCCACCCCCCGTCAGGATCCCGATGGTCCCCCTTCGCCCGCTCACGCTCAACCTCTGGCTGAGTACATGGAAACCCCTTCGACTAGACCATCCTAACGATCCGCCCAATGAGGCGAAGGTGGAGCCGCCTCGGAACACTCGGCGTCAGCCCCGCTCCCGCCCGACGTTGACGCTCGGCCGCTCTCACTACACCGTCCACGAGATGAACGAGAGCGCGCGAGGCCGTGGTCCCTTCCCCGGTCGCCAGACCTGGACGACGCTGTTGTTCGCGCACTGGCCATTCGAGCCCACAGCCCTACGTCCGCTGGTGCCCCCGGAGCTGGAGCTGGACCTCTACGACGGGCGGGCTTGGGTCGGGATCGTTCCGTTTCGTTTGCGGGGGCTGCGCGTTAGGGGCCTCCCTGGCGTGCCGACCGCAACCAACTTTCTGGAGCTCAACGTACGAACGTACGTGCGGGCCGGTGGGCGCGGCGGCGTCTACTTCTTCAGCCTCGACGCCGCGAGTGGCTTGGCCGTGAGAGCCGCCCAGTGCTTGTTTCATCTTCCTTACCACCGGGCCGATATCAGCCTCGCCGAGCTCGGAGGCTGGCACGAGTACCGCTGCCACCGCCGTTTTGGGGAGGCGCGCTTCGAGGGGCGTTACCGTCCAAGCGGCGAAGCTACGACAGCGCGCGACAGCACACTCCTCCACTTCCTCGTGGAGCGGTACCGGCTCTTCGTGGTGCCCCGTCCCGGTCACGTTCGCCGGGTCGAAGTGGCCCACGAGCCCTGGCCGATCCAGCCCGCTCTGGCCGAGATCGGGGACAACACGATGGCCGCAGCCGCCGGACTGACGCTTCCCGATAGACCCGCTCTCGTACACTACGCCGCCCATCTGGACGTGCGAACCGGGCCTCCGCTCCCCGCCTGATCGATGGCCTGGTTACGCTTCCCGGGGTCCGTTGCTGCAGGCGTTCCTGCGACCGGTTGCACTGGCTCCTCACGGCGGTTGGAGCCGCGGGTCTACGGCCTGACCGATGATGGTCCCCGACGTCGCCCTGGGCCTGAACCCGTCCAGGGCGACGCGTCGTTTCATGCGCTCAGAAGGCGCCGCCGCCGACCTCGATCACCTTCGTGTTGGCGATCTTGTCCCCGAGCCGGCGACCTTCTTCGTCGGTGACGACGAAGAAGATCTCAACGATAACGAGGACGAGTGCGGCCAGCGCCACCGGGATGAGAAGCAGCCACCCGATGATCGGGATGAAGACCAGGGCCTGTGCCAGACCCCCGATGGCGAACGGCCAGTTGCGCTTTGCCGAGGCCGTCAGGTCGAGGGGCTTTCCGTCGAGGGTGACCGGCTGCAACCCGGCGAGCTTCTTTCCGAGTGAGCGGTTCGGCATGAACTCGAGGTCGAGCCCGTCCCGCGTGAGCCAATATGCGGCGCTAATGAGTCCTCCCACGAACGGTATGAAACCCACGACCACCGCCGCCACGGCATCGATGATACCTGCGACGAATCGCTTCGTGAGGTCCGCCTTGACCGCCGTCGGAGCCGACGACGCGACGACCTCGGGCGGGCGCCGAAGCTCCTCTGCTGCCGGGGACTCGGATTGGGGCTGCTCCTGCGTGGGAGGCTCCGGCGCCGACTGGCCGGCGGGCGGGTCGCGCTCAGCATCGAGGCTCATATCGACTCCTGCGACGAATGATGGACGGGTTCGGACGCAGCGGCGACTTCGGAAGACCGACTGGTAATCTGGCGGGGCCACCCGTCCGCATCCTCGACATAATGGGGCCCGGAGCATAGGCGTGGCAAACGCGCGGGCCGGAGCCGGTAACCCCCTAGCCTTTACCGGGGCTTCCGCGTCGCGTACAGTCCCACCGGAGTCGCCAGGGGTACCCCGACGCCTTCCCCGGAGGCCCGTCCCGATCGTACGGACTCCGAGGGGCACGTGGGTTGAGAGAGACCCTTGGAACCTGATCCGGTTGAAGCCGGCGTAGGGGGCGCGGCGCCCGTCCAGGCATCATCGATCGCAGGGCGGTCGAGGATGTGCGGACCGGTAGTCGGCGCGCACCCGAGCCCCTGGAGAAGCGACTAGGATAGCGCCCTGAAAAACGGCCCCGATCACTATCCGCGACATCGGACGTGACCGTATATTGTCGAGTGTAGTCGACGAATCTTCCCTTACGGTAGAGGAGTCCCATGGCTAGGCTGCGGATCACCGGAGCGGGTGGAGGCCTCCCCTTAGCAGTGGCGACCGTTGCCTGGTGTACGTTGCTTCAGTCGGCCTCGGTGACCCCGCTCGAAGGCCAGATCGGGCCTTCGCAGCACATCCAGGGGACGGTCGAGCGCCGCATCGAGTCCATCAGTCCACGTCAAGGCCCACCCGGTACGCGGGTCCGCATTACCACCGGTGGGATGCCGGCGAGAACCCCGGTGCGGGTCGGGATCGGTTCGATGGGGACCGGCTTCGAGGCTTTCGACGAGCTCATGACGACCGATGGAGGAGAACTCAGCGCCGCCATCCCCATTCCCACGTGGGCCAGCTGGGATGAGATCACGCTCTTCATCGTGTTCGACATCTATTTCCGCCCCATTGCGTTCTCGGACGTGTTCCACGCCACCGACGAACGTGGTCTGATCCGGCGCCAAGGAGTCGTGCGGCAGGCCTCGCCCGGGTGTTTCAGCTTGCTGGGGGTGAGCGGTACGGAATACGCCCTCATCGGCGAGCGATCCGTCCAGATCGTACAAGCCGGCGACGAGATCATCGTGGAGGGGCGGCCATCCGATGCCGCCTGCTCGCTCCAGAACTCCATCGAGGTGGTGAGCATCCAGCCGAAACAGCCACAGGGCTAGCGCGAAGCGACTCGAGCTCAGACTTCGCGGCGCCCGATCACTCGGATCTCGCCTTCCACCCAAGCCGGTAGCTCGGCGACGCTGGACAAGAGAGCCGAGTGTCTGCTGTTCCGCAGTGTCTCGCGGCCGTGAGCGCCGCTCGTCACGCCAACGCTCCAGCGCACGCCCGCGGCCTCGGCGGCCTCGAGATCGGCGACCGTATCGCCGGCCGCCAAAACGCAGCCAGGATCGTCGATCCCCATCGCCTTCATCGCGGCTCGGATGAGGTCCGGGGCGGGCCGACCGTGCTCCACATCGTCCGCGCAGATCAACCCGTCGACCCGCCTCCCCCAACCCAGCCGCGTCAGGATCGTCCGCGCCGTTTCACGGTCTAGGCCGGTCGTGAGCACGACCCCGACCTCTCTCTTCCTCAGCCAGTCGATCGCTGTCTGAGCACCCTCGATCGGCTCGGCGGACGAGGCGTACTTCTCCCGCAGCAACTCCTTGAACCTGACATAGACCCCCCGCGAGGTTTGGTCGACCTCGGACGAATCGGCCGAGAGGGTCGTGGTCAGCCGTTGGATCGCGTCGGTCTTGGATCGCCCGCGCACGGCCCGTACCTGCTCTCTGGACACCGTTAGGCCGAATGCGCGAAACGCCTCGCAGAAGGCCTCGGGCACCTGATCGTCGGCGCGCACCGTGGTGCCGACCATGTCCAGGACGGCAAGCTCCAATCGCCTTGCGGCCGAGTCTCGAGAGCCTTCGATCATGCTGACACCGCTCCGCAGCCTGAGCCTGCCTTCGACTTGCGGGGCGGGACACCGTCTCCCACCTTCTGCCCCGTCCGCCCCGGTACCCGGGGTCACGAGCTAATCTACAATCCCGCGGGGTCGCCTGACGTTTGCCTCATCCCAGGCCCCGCCATAGGCTACGTCTCCGGCCCAGGCGCGCGTTTGCTCTCCCCGTATGCGAAGTGGGCCGATTTGCCCACGTATCCGATGACCCGGCACCCAGGAGGAGAAGATGCAGTGCAAGAACCTGATGCGGGGGCCCACAATGGCCGCGCTCTGCGCTGGGCTGGTTGTGGCGCCGCTCGCCGGCCAATCCTTCGACCTGCTACTGCGCGGTGGCCTCGTCTTGGACGGCACCGGAAATCCGGCTATCGCGGCCGACGTGGGTATCCGCGGCGGCGAGATCGTCGAGGTCGGCGACCTGTCAGGAGCAACCGCCACGCGGACGATCGACGCGTCGGGCCTGTACGTCGTGCCCGGGTTCATCGACATGCACTCTCACGCCGATCGCTCGCTCTACGGAGGGGTGGCGGACGTGCGTCGCGCGTCCAACCTGGTCGCGCAGGGAATCACTACGGTCGTGTTCGGGCCGGATGGGCGGAACCCCACCTGGCCGCTCGAGGAGGAGCTCGCGGGATATCGAGACGGTGGCACCGCGTTGAACATCATCCCCATGGTCGGGCACGCGACGGTTCGCGGCCACGTCATGGGCGACGACTACGAGCGCCACGCGACCCATGACGAGATCCGCGCCATGGCCGCCGAGGTTCACAACGGTATGGAGGCGGGTGCGTGGGGGATGGGTGCCGGACCCGAGTATCGACCGGGCCGATTCTCTACGACCGAGGAAATCATCGCGCTCGCACACGTCGTCGCCGAGTACGACGGGTTCTACTACTCCCATCAGCGGAGCCAGTCTCCACTCCCGCTCTGGCTCACCCCGAGTATCGTCGACGAGTACACCCCGCCCCCGACGTGGCCTCATGGCTGGCGTCTCACCGCAACCGACGGGATGCACGAGACCATCCGCATCGGACGCGAAACGGGAATCCGGGTCGTCGGGTCGCACATCAAAGCGAAGGGACCGACCACGTGGGGCCAATCCGCCGTCGACGTGATGGCCATCGAGCAGGCGAGGGCCGCAGGCGTCCAGGTGTACTTGGATCAATATCCGTACGAGACCTTCGGGGGGGGCTCCGTCGAGGTCATTCCCAGGTGGTACTACGCACCCGTGGGCACGGACCGAAGCGGGGGCCTCGACGCACCGATCTGGCGCCAGGACGACCTCACGATGAACGCCAGTGAGAACCTGCGAGCCCACCTCTCCGACCCGCAGCTTCACGAGGAGCTCGTAACCGACACCGAGTACATCCTCGATCTCCAGGGCGGGGCCGATCGCCATATTATTGTGATCGCACCCGACGACCCGTCGTTGGTCGGCAAGACCCTGGCGAAGGTCGCTGAGGCACACGGCCGGACCCCCATCGAGCAGCTCATCCACTTCGCGCTCGAACGGGAGTCCGAATTGCGCTCGGGCGTTCGCTTCCGCGGCCTCGCGGGCTCATCCGAGGACGTCGAGCGCTACATGTCTCAAGACTTCACGGCGACGAGCACCGACGGAGGCATCGTCCTGTCGCCGAACCCCGGCCAACACCCTCGCTACTACGGCACATACCCGCACAAGATCGCGACCTACGTGCGCGACAAGGGCACGATCACGCTTCCGTTCTTCGTGCGCTCCTCCACGGGGCTGCCCGCTCAGATCGTCGGGCTACCCGATCGCGGATACGTGCGACCAGGTCAGAAGGCGGATCTCGTGCTGTTCGACTACGACCGCGTCCAGGATCACGCTACGATCGTCGACCCCGGAGGAGACGTCGACGGGATCGAGTACGTCTTCGTGAACGGACGGCCGGTGGTGGACGAGGGATCGCTCACGGGCGCACTTCCAGGTGAAGTGTTGCTTCGACACGTGGTCAGAGGCCGTTGAGGTAAGCGTCGTGACGGAAAGGCAGGACCGGAGCATCGAGAGTCAAACTGAGGTGCCCCCAGTTGCGGTACCACTTCCTATGTTAGACCCCGAGCCATCGGTGGTCCCTGGAGTTGGGGCATCCTGAGGAACCAGGGCGATGGTTTTATCGTCTCTGGGGCGGGGGGTAGTCCGCCGTGGGCACGATGGAGTCGGACGGTATTGTACAGCCGCCTCCACTGCTCGACGAGTACCGTTGCCTCGCTCCTCCACGGCAGTGTGTAGAAGATCTCTCCGTTCAAGAACTCGTCTCTCAGTTTGCCGTTGAAGCTCTCGTTGTAGCCGTTCTCCCACGGACTGCCCGGCGCGATGTAGAGGGTCTGGACCCGCAGCCTGGCCAGCCATCTCCGCACCAGTTTCGCCGTGAACTCTGGCCCGTTGTCCGAGCGCAGATGCTCGGGCGGATCGTGCCGAGCGAAGAGATCGGTGAGCACCTCGAGAACGTCGTGAGCTCGAGTCTTTCGACCGACCTTGATCGCCAGACACTGCCGCGTGTACTCGTCGAGCACGGTCAGAAGCTTCAGCGCACGGCCGTCATGGGTCCTCGTGCTTACGAAGTCGTAGGACCACACGTGATTCTTGTGCAGTGGCCTGAGCCGGATGCACGAGCCATCGTTGAGCCACAACCGACCCCGTTTCGGTTGCCGTCTGGGCACTTTCAGCCCCTCCTGCCTCCAGATACGCTCCACACGCTTGTGGTTCACCTCCCAGCCCTCGATACGCAGCAGGTTCGTGATCTGGCGATACCCGTACCTGCCGAACCGGCTCGCCAACCGTATCACGTCCGTGCGTAGCGCCTCCTCGTCGCCAGGTAGCTTCTTCACCCGGCGCTGCGTCGCGCGCGGCTGACCCAGTACGTGACACGCGTGACGTTCACTCGCCCCGAGTCGCTGACGTACATGCATCACGCACCTGCGTCGGCGCTCGGGGCTCAGAAGTTTCCCTTGGTCGCTTCCTCCAGGATCAGCTTGTCCACCGTCAGGTTCGCCACCGCTCGCTTTAGCCGTGCGTTCTCCTTCTCCAGCTCCTTGAAGCGTCGAGCTTGATCCACCTTCATCCCCCCGAACTCCTGCCTCCACCGGTAGTACGTCTGCTCGCTGATCCCCAACTCCCGGCTCACCATCGCCACCGTTTTGCCGTTCGCCAGACCCACCTCCGCCTCTCTCAATGCCGTGATGATCTGCTCCGGCGTGTGTCGTCTCCTACTCATTCTGACCTCCTCCCTGATAGCTGCGACCAAAGCCGCATCCTAACATCAACTTTGGTCTCGTTTCAGGGGGTCACGTCAAAACAGCATAGGGTGGTCCCTACTCGCGTGACTCTCCCGCAACCTGGGCAAACACGGGCAACGCGCGGGCGACCATCTCGTCGGACGCCGTCAAGCTGATGCGGAAGTGGTCGGGGGTGTTCATCAGACTGCCGGGCATGACGAACACGTTGCGGTCTGCGAGCGCGTTCCAGAAGCGATCCGGATCACCTTCCGGCCACCGGCTCCAGAGATAGAAGGTGCCCTCCGGCCGAAGGGCAGCGTAACCGGCGTCGCGGAGGGTGCGGACCAGCCGATCTCTTCGCCGGGTGAGCGTAGCCTGGTCGATCGACAGGCGCTCCAGATCGGGGACCGAGTACTGCATCACCGCGTTGGGGAAGCACCACCCGAGGGCCATCTGGGCGGTGAACAAAGCGTCGCGATGAGCCCGTCGCTCAGCAGAAGGCACCAAAGGCGAAATCGCGAGATAGCCCAGGCGCTGGCCGGGAGCGAGCAGAATCTTGCCGTAGCTGTAGGAGATGAACGTCCACGGATAGATCGACGCAGGCCTGTCGAAGGACCGTCCGTCGAAGCGCAGTCTGCGATAAGGCTCGTCCGACAGCAGGTAGATGCGATGGCCGATCCGCGCAGAAGCGCGCTCGAGGAGGTCAGCGAGACGCTCGAGGGTCTCGCGACCGTAGATGCGACCGGTCGGGTTGTGCGGCGTGTTGACGATGACGAGCCGGGTCCTCGGGCCGATCGCCTCGTCGATGGCCTCGAGGTCGAGCTCGAAAGTGGGGGATTTCAGGAAGACCTTACGGGGCACCGCGGCGGCGGCGAGCAGCATGGGCTCGTAGCAGAACCAGGCCGGCTCGCAGAACACCGCCTCGTCGCCCGCGTCCAAGACAAGGCGGAAGGCCACCAGAATCGCGGCGAAGGCGCCCGCCGTCAGGGCGATATCGGCAGGTTCGAACGCCAGGCCGAGCTCAAGTCCGACGTGCTCGGCGAGAAACGCCTGCGGCTCTTCTTCCGAGGTCTTGTACGCGAACCAGTTCTTGTCGTGTGGAGAGGCACGCTCGCGAATCGCCGAGACCAGATCGGGCAGTGGCATCTCGTGCGGGTTGCCGAACGTGAAATCGCAGATGTCGGGCTCGAGCCGCGCCTTGCCGTAGCGTGACGAGAAATAGAACTGCTTGACCGCTGCGAACGCGGCGTCGGCGGCTCTGATTCGGGTAGAGACCATCGTGCGGCCGAAACCCCCTCAGGCGCCCAGCTGAGGACTCGCAGTCCAGCGCCAGATCGCCGGCTCCTCGGCGGTCATCGCCGCGGGGCCGTCCACGGACGGAGTTGAGACGTGGGCTCCATCGTCTCTCCCGATTGGTGCGGGCAGGCGGACCGATCTCACGGGCGGAGCGTGCCTGGGGGTGAGCCGGGCGGGCGGGCAATTCTCACCGCCTGCGTGCGCGTCCGCAACCGTCGCAGCGTCGCGGACTCCCGGTGCGCAGCGTACGAAGCAGGCTCGGCGGCGACGGCTGGGAGCGCATCGTACGGCGGCGTTCCTCGTGCTATCCGCTCCCACGCGAACCGGGTCATCGTCGCGACGCTACAAAGCAGGCGGCAAGGGCTCGGGGCGCTGCTGGCCAGCGCGACCGCCGCGTCGGAGGGGTGGAGCGTCGGCGACCTGGGAACTGACCCCCCGCCTTGCGCCATCGCTGAAGCAGCCCAGGATATCGCTGCGGAATCTGCCAAGACCTCGCGGGCCTTCGCGACGCGCCCCGTACAGGAGGAGAGTGACACGTGCCGCGATCCGGGGCGCCAGAGCCGAGCCAACTCGTAAGACCGAGGCTCGTGCTCAGCCAATGCCTCGAGTTGGACGCCTGTCGCTACAACGGTCAGTCGATCTCGGCGCCGATCGTGCAGCGGCTCCAAGGCCATGTCGAGCTCGTCCCCGTGTGCCCGGAGCTCGCGATCGGGCTCGGAGTGCCCCGTGACCCGATCCGACTGGTTCTAGGGGAGGGCACGCCGCGCCTGCTCCAGCCTACCACGGGGAAAGACCTCACTTCGAGCATGACCTCGTTCGCCGATCAGTTCCTCGACGGGCTCGCGGAGGTCGACGGGTTCCTCCTCAAGGCGAGATCGCCGTCGTGCGGGCTGGGGGACGTCAAGGTCTACGGCCAGGTCGACAAGGGTCCCTCGATCGGCAGGGACTCAGGCCTGTTCGCCGCGAAGGTTCGGGAGCGACATCCCGATCTTGCAGTAGAACACGAAGGACGCCTGCTCGATTGGGGAATCCGGGACCACTTCCTCATCCGGCTCTTCGCGTTCGCCAGGCTCAGGGAGCTCCTCGAGACGACGCGGATGTCGAAGCTCGTTCGCTTCCACGCCCGGCACGAGCTCGTACTCCTGGCGCACGGCCAAGCCCCCCTTCGACGGCTCGGACGCCTCGTCGCGAATCGGGGCGGAGCCAATATCCCGGAGCTTCTCCGTACCTATCGAGCGGGCTTCCTCCAGGCGCTCCGGCGTAAAGCGCGCCGCGGATCCCACGTCAGCGTGCTGCAGCACGCACAAGGGTACTTCAAGAAAGCGCTGACGACACGGGAAAAGGGCCATTTCACGGAGCTTCTCGACGGATACGCGCGAGGACGCGTCTCGAGGGCGGCCCCGCTGGCGCTCATTCGAAGTTGGATTGCGCGGTTCGGAGCCGACTACCTGGAGCAGCAGTTCTACTTCGACCCCTACCCTGCGGAGTTCCTCGAGCTGGCGGATTCGAGCAGGGAGTGGCGCGCCTAGAAGATGTTTCTGCCACCGGTCTCAGACCCGCGGGGCTCTGGCTCACGCCGCGAATGAGATCGTCGGACTCTGGACGGTCGTAGGCCGCTTCTCACGCGGAAGCCCCGAGACGGCCAGCGGGGCCATGGACTCCGCTTTACACGCCCGCAGCCTCCAGGGCCGCGAGTACCCGCTCGGGTCGGAACGGAGCACGACGAATTCTCACCCCCGTCGCATCGTAAATGGCATTGGCGACCGCCGCGACGACGGGTTTGATGGACGGTTCACCGGCTCCGTATGGAGGCAGATCGGGCCGGTCGGGATTCGGGTCGCCGTTCACGACGACGATGTCGATCCGCTCCGGCGCGTCCACGTGCCGGAGCGTCGGATAGGTGAGCCAGTCGACGCTCGTGACCTTCTCGGTGTCGAACTGGACTTCCTCGTACAGCGCACGGCTGAGCCCGTGCAGCAGGTTGCCCTGGATGGCGCTCCTGAGTCCGTCGGGATTGATCACGAGGCCGCAGTCGTGCGCGCACACCATGCGCTTCACCCACACGCGTCCGGTCTCGCGGTCGACCTCGACCTCCGCGATCTCGGCGACCGTCGTACGTCCGCGATAGGCGTAGGCAATGCCCCGGCCGGTGAGCACACGGCCCGCGTTCGCCGGCTTCGGTGAAGGCCGAGTGTCCCAGCCGTACTCCTCAGCCGCAGCCTCGACGACCGCGATGGAACGGGCTCGCCTGAACACGTAGTCATCCTCGGTGCTGCCGCCGAGGAGCTTCAGGCGGAACTGGACGGGATCGGCGTTCGCCGCGGCGGCCATCTCGTCGATGAAAGACTCACCGGCAAACGTGGTCTGCGGACCGTTCGGGTCCCTCAGGTTGCCCGTGCGCAAGGGCGTCTCGAAGACGAGCGGGAGCCGAACCACGAGCGTCTCCCGGCGGCGGTTCGGGATGGCGTACGTCTCGGCGGGCGGGGACGCGCCGCCCGGGGAGGGCCGCTCGGGCCGGATCCCCATGAGCTGCGCGATCAGGACCGTGTCGGGCTCGTTGTAGCCGACGTGGGCGTAGTCGGCGACGCGGGCCCCGTAGTCGAGGGCGACCAGGTTGCCCTCATCGTCCAATGCACCCCGTAGCGTGAATGCGAAGGCGGGCCCCTTGGTGTCCCATGCCGTTTCCTCATCCCTCATCCACTGGACCCGCACCGGCCGGCCGATTTCCGAGGCCAGGAACGCGGCCTCGAAACCTGCGTCGTCGGCCGCCGTGCGCCCGTAGAGCTGCGGTCCCTCCTTCCAGATCACTCGCACCTGCTCCCTGGGCATGCCCAGAAACTCGGTGACGCCCGTCCTCAGGCTGTACGGCTTCATGTCGTTGGAGTAGATGGTCATCTGGCCATCCGACGGATCGGCCAGGCCGTGGGCTGGCCCGATCGCAGTATGGCCCTGGAACGGGAAGTCGTACTCCGCCTCGACGACGGCTGCCGCCGATGCGAACGCTCGCTCAGGGTCGCCTTCCACCTGTGCGAGGGGGACGGCTCGTGACCCGACGATCCGTGTGAGGGACATCGGTGCCGCCGTTCGCATGTAGCTGAACAGATCCTCCGAGGACGGGAAGGGCGCCGTCTGGGGCCGTTGCCACTCGACCACCAACCTGCGCGCCGCTTCGATCGCCTGTTCCTCCCGCTCACAGACGACCGCAACGTAGTTGCCCCGGCTCACGACCCGGATGAACCCCGGCAGGTCGCGGACCGACGACTCGTCGATCTTGATGAGCGTGGCGCCGGCGACGGGCGGCCGCACGTTGCGCGCGTGCACCATGCCGGGGAGCCTCACGTCGACCGCCCACTCGAGCGAACCGTCCACCTTGGCCGGGATGTCGTAGCGCTGGATCGGCTGCCCGACGAGCCTCAGGTCCTGGACGCGCTTCACGCTCGCCACACCCGTGGTCTCGTTTACGTTGGCACCCGTCAGAGTGACGTCGAACCGCTTGCCGCCGACCAGATCTCCGTAGGTGACCCGCTTCGAGGAATCGCGCCGCACTTCGACGATGCCGTCGTTTACGACCAGCTCCTCCACCGGCACCTCCAGCCGCTCGGAAGCCATCTCGAGCAAAACGCGGCGCGCTTCGGCGGCTACCCGGCGAGCCGGCCAGGCGTCACGCTCGATCGCATCCGAGCCCCCCGATCCACCCTGGTCGACCGTCAGGTCCGTCCGGCCCATGACGAGGGTGGATTTCTCGAACGCGATGTCCAGCTCGTCGCACATGATCTGGCGGAAGGCGGTGCCGGTCCCCTGCCCTCCGTCGGTCTTGCCGACGTAGAAGGTGGCGGTGCCGTCCTCGTGCACGACGAGCCACGAGTCGAGCAGGCGGAAGTCGGGGTCGGGATACGGTGCGGCCCGCGGCCCCGAGCCGGCGCCCACCAGGGACACTCCCTCGGTCATCGGCAGGCTGCTGAAGCTCAAGACGAAGAGGCCCGAGGTCTTCAGGAAGTCGCGTCTCGATGTGGTGCCGGACCAGGGCTCCAGCGCCTGTTCGATCTCCCGCGGGATTCCGTCGGGCCGGCTCATGGGATCACCTCCGCTCCCGCCTCGCCCGAGCCGGATCGGTCCGCTGCCATCGCTCGCGCCGCCCGCCTGATCGCCGCATGGATCCGGTAGTAGGTCATGCAGCGGCAGATGACGCCATTCATGCCCTGGCGGAGCTCACCGTCGGTCGGGTCGGGGTTCCGGTCCAACAGCGCCTTGGCCGTGAGCATCTGCCCGTTCTGACAATATCCGCACTGCGGCACCTGCTCATCAATCCAGGCCTGCTGCACAGGGTGGATCTCGCCTCCCCGGGAGAGTCCTTCGAGCGTCGTGATCTCGCTGTCGACCGCGGAAGCCGGCGTAACGCAGGAGCGGATCGCCACGCCGTCGACGAGCACCGTGCACGCCCCGCACTGCCCGAGCCCGCAGCCGAATCGAGGGCCGCGAAGCTCCAAGTCGTTGCGCAGGAGGTAGAGCAGCGGCGTCGAGGGGTCGACGTCGAGCGTGTGGGTGACACCGTTGACCCTGAGCGTGACCTCGCTCATGCGCTCCTCCTTTGCGGACACGGGTTCCGGACCGTACGGGGGCCCACGGGCAAATTAGGTCGCACCCGAAGGAAGGGACAACCGACCCGCCAGATCGGATTTGCTCACACGGAAGCCGGTAGGACCGTTGACGTCGAGGACGGCGTCCCGGCCCCCGTTGACGCTGACGAGCTCTTTCACCATATCACGCCTACGCCGCTGGAGGCACGCGCGCCCGCCGCTCACCCCGAAGGGAGTCCTCGCCCATGTCCGTCGCTGTGCTGATGTTGTTCGTGGCCGTGCAGCAGCTTCCCGAGCCTTTCGAGACCCCCTGGAACCGAGCCATCCCCAGAGTGGTGGACCGGCCGGAAGGCGTCGCCTTGTCCGTTCCGGACGGATTCGCCGTGAACGTGTTCGCCGAGGGGCTCGCGAATCCGCGGCGCATGGAGCTGGCCCCGAACGGAGACGTCTTCGTCGCCGAGAGCCGCACGGGCGAGATCGTGGTGCTCCGGGACGCAGACGGCGACGGCGTAGCGGAGCGCCGTGAGACGTTCGCGACCGGTCTCGAGCGTCCCTTCGGCTTGGCGTTCCACGACGGGTTCTTGTACGTCGGGAACAACGATGGAGTCGTGCGCTTCCCTTACGTCGCAGGACAGCGGCGGGCTCAAGGCGAGCCGGAGCACGTGGTCGAGCTCCCCGTGAGCAGCGATGCGCTCGACACCGACACCGCGGAGCGTCTCGGGATCGACGTGAGCCGCACGCGGGGCTTCAATCACTGGACCCGAAACCTGATCTTCGGCCCGGACGGGAAGATGTACGTTGCAGTGGGCTCCGCCACGAACGTCATGCCCGGCACCGATCCGCGGAGGGCCGCGATCAACGTGTACGACGAGGACGGCTCCGGACATCGTGTGTTCGCCGGGGGCCTCCGCAACCCTGTGGCGCTCGCCTTCCACCCAGGATCGACGACGCTGTGGACCGCCGTCCACGAGCGGGACCACCTAGGGGACGACCTTGCTCCCGATTACGTGTCGTCGGTCGTGGACGGTGGCTTCTACGGCTGGCCATACGCCTATACCGGTCCCAACCCGGAACCGACCCTCGGTGGCGCGCGGCCGGATCTGGTCGAGAAGAGCCTCGTTCCCGACGTGCTCCTGCCCGCCCACGCCGCCCCCATGGGCATGGCGTTCTACACGGGCGAGCAGTTTCCCCAGGAGTATCGGAACAGCGCCTTCGTCGCCCTGCACGGGTCGATCAACCGCCTCGACCTCAAGGGCTACTCGGTGGTGCGCATTCCGTTCGTGGATGGAAGGCCGTCGGGACCCCCGGAGGACTTTCTGGCCGGATTCATCCTCCGAGACGAAGAGGAGAAGGAGGTCTGGGGCCGTCCGGTCGGCGTGCTCCAGTACGAGGACGGATCTTTGCTAGTCGCCGACGACGGGGGCAACCGGATCTTTCGTGTGTCGTTCGTGGGTGGGGCGCCCTGAGCCGTCGGGCCTGCGATCCGCCCCCGCCCGTGGGGGCAGCGAGCATGCTCCGGGCCTAGATCGGTCAGAGAGACCAGGGCGGCACGACCCGATTCATGCGCGCGTAGGCGATCTGCTGTCCCAGGTGCTCGTTCATGTGCGTCAGCAGTTGGAACAGCACCACCCACTGCTGTACGTCGCGGCGGTAGAAGCGCGTCGTCCGCTCCAGGTCCGCGCTGGACATGCCCTTGGCGATCCGACGCACGTGCTCCATGGAGCGCGCGAGGATTTCGACGGCTTGGTCCTTCTCCGTGACGTCCTCTTCCCATGCCTCGTACTCGACGTCCGGCTCGACACCGAGGCCGACGTCCGGGTACATGTAGTTGTATCGGGCGATGTGCATGTAGGCGGCCGCGACGGTGTATACCCCTTCCATCGGCTGCCAGGAGTACGACTCCGCAGGCATCGCGTTGGCGAGCGCGACGATCTTCTCGGCGGAAGCGTTGAACTGGGAGAGGAACTCGTCGCCGAAGTGCGCGGGCTGCTCTTGCGACGCCGCGCCTACTGGAATGGCCATGACGGCGACCACAGCGGCGGTGTGGATCAGCAGATGACCCATCGAAGGACTCCCGGCGATGTGCGCGATGTGAAGGAAAGGCCGTTCGCAGTTTCAACCCGGCCGCAACTGCCAGTTCGGTGGCCAGGCCGGGAGTGTGGGCATGGGGGCCGCCCGTGGCAAGCGAGGACCTCGAGGCCGTGGTGCGCGGTGGGCGCGAAGCTCGCCCTACCGGCTGCTCCGATTCCCGCGTGCCGGCAGAGATCATCTTCGATCAAGGACTGGGGGACCTCTTCGTCGTCCGTGTGGCCGGCAACGTCGCCGCGCCGACACAAATCGGCAGCGTCGAGTTCGCCGCCGATCAGTTCGGGACCCGGCTCGTTATCGTGATGGGTCACACCCATCCGGTGGTCGCCGACCAGATCGCCTTCAGGTTCTCGAACGTTGCCAACACCGAGATCTTGGTGGACGTGAGCTACACGTTCGGAGCGCCCGAAGATTGAGCGTCGAGGGGGGGTCAGCCCCTGCGTGGAAGCGCCTGCACGAGCGTCACCCCCTGCCCCCAACCGCGCACCTCGAAGGGCCGTGAGCGGGTCGCGGACCGACCGGTCTCCTCGTCCGTGACGGTAACCGTAAGGCGGTAGCGACCTTCGGCGAGCGTGGCTTCCACACGGCGCAGCTCCTGGAGCAGGCCGTCCGCGCCAGCGGCGGACTCACCGGAGAAGCGCGTGCTCACGGCGTCGTCCGCACCGACGCGCTCGCCGGATTCTCGCACGGACTCGACGGAGATCCGGGTGGTGTACGGGTTGCCGAAAGGGAGGTTGTAGACCTCGTAGTACACGTCGAACGAGCCCTCGGGAAACTGGCTCGTGGGGAGAAGACCCAGCGTGACGCCCCGGCGGTCCCAGCCAGTCCTCGCATCGGGTTGGCCCAGCGCGATGTCACTGAGCATCAACTCGTCGCCGCTGTAGTCGGGGATGGGAAACGGAGAGTCGTACAGCTGACCTATGCCGGGCGTGGTCGCGTCCGTGAGGATGACGCGCTGCACGGTGCTGTTCGACGGAGGAGCCTGGAGTTCCACGTAGGTATGCAGCAGATGCTCACCCGCGAGGGGGCGCGCCATGGCGACGAAGACGGAGTCGTCGGTGCGGGAGACCGAACCGAGCGCCGTGTCGGCGAGGACGAGCGTTACGTCGAAGCGGTAGCGGATCTGCCGGTCCTCGTTCTCCCTCTTCAGCTCCCCGATCTTCACGGCGAAAGCAGCGACAACCGTCGTGACCCCGGTCTCGCCACGGAAGGTGTAGAGGTCGTAGAAGAACGGAAGGGAGAGCGAAACTTTCGAACCGGGCGGCGAGGATGAACACTCGTGCTCGCTCACCGCTGACACCAGAATCAGAACGCAAAAAAGAGAAGCGAAACCTCGAAGCATGGCTTGGCCCGGCCGAGTGATGCTCATGTCACCTACACGATCCTTCCTGGCTCGTTCCTGCACGTGGGCGCCCCGGGCCCCGGCGCGGACGCGCCCCGCGCTCGCCGATGGGTTCGGTGCATGGCGGGGCTCACATCGTCGCGAACAACTCCAGCGCGCGAATCTCCTCATCCGGATGCTCCGACGCTGGGCCAAGCGCGAGCAGCTCGGGATCATCTTCCCAACCCCTGTCGGCGCGGGCCGCGGTACGGGCCAACCGAGCGGACTCGAAGAGTCTGAAGCCGCGATCCAACAGCGTCGCCCGAGTGCGCAGATACACTTCCCGGGAGTGAACGGACACGAACAGTATCGTCCTCTCGGTCAGCACCGGGCCCGCGGCCGCGAGCGCGTCGGCCTCCGAGCCCTCGATGTCCATCTTTATGAGATCGGGTGGCGGTGCGCCGTCACGCTCAATCAGGGAGTCGAGCCGCATCACCCGGACCGTTTCGTCGCCCACGCCGAGCCGGAACTGGATCGTCGAGCCCCGTCCCCCGATGCGCTCGTCGCCCTCGTAATCGGAGACGGCGGCTTCGATCACACGAACGTTGCCGGGGCGGTTCCACGCCAGGTGCCGGCGCAACAGAAGCAGATTCTGCTCCGCCGGCTCGACCGCCGTGACGGTTCCGTAAGGGCCCACCCTGCGCGCAAACGCGAGCGTCACGTAGCCCTTGTGAGCACCCACGTCCCAAACGGCGTGCCCGGGCTGCGTAAGCGCCATGAAAGCATTTACGCGTATCCTTTCGAACGTGCCGCGCAGGCATCCGCGCCCCGAGGAGGCGAGGCTCCACCTGAGTCCCTGGTTGGGGCCGCTACGAATGCGGACGGCGACCCTGTCGAGCACCCGATGGGCCGCTGAGCGAACCTCGAATGGCAGCCTCATACCGACCCGATCGCTACGCGCGACAGGGCTTGTAAGGATTCAACACGGCTGGAGAAAGAGGCTCGTTCCTTGGGGCCGCCGCCGACCCCGGTGGGTCAACCCCCGACGACGAACGTGACCTTGCAGTTGGCCCGGTACCTCGTCACCTGGCCGTCCTCCACGATCGCCTGGATGTCCTGCACGTAGACGTTCCGGATCCCGCGAACCGTGTCGGACGCCGAGCTCACCGCGTTCTCCACCGCTTCCTCGATCGTGCCACCCTCCGCAAGTATTTCGATCACCTTCGCAATGGTCATGATTCTGCTCCCCCGTTGTTGGGCCGGGTCATCCGGTGAGATCGACGATCTTCGCGTCTATAGCGGCGCGGGCCACGGCCTTGATGCCGTTGTTGCGCGAGGCCGCCGACTGGTAGTTCTGACTCTGACCGATCACCTGACGGTTTTTCGCTTTCATCTGGAAACGGAACGCTCCGGAAGCCGTCTGACTCGTATCGAAGAGCGTCTCGTCCTCGCAGTTCTTTTGGACGGAGGCCACGCCGTTCTTGGCACTCGCCTTGGCCTTGTATCCCTCGCTGGTAAGGATGGTCTCCCCGTTTCTCGCCTTGAGCCGGAAACGGAACTCGCCGGCCTTGTCCTCATAGATCTCGAATTTTCCAGCCATTCTCCCACTCCTTGGGGGGGCTTCGCGAGTGCTCGGGGAACCAGTATAAGCACTCGCCGCGCGACCACCAACGAGCTTCCACGCAGCGTCGCACGGGATCCGCGTCGATACCCGAAACCAGCGAAATCGTCGTTCCCGTCCGGGTCAATGGGACGGTCGCGTCACGGAGCGCTGAAGCCACCATACATCGACTACGAACGAGTACGACAATAGGAGGAGTGCCGCGGCCGCGACGGGGTTCGCCACGGACGGCGAGGTTACAGGCGCCACACACACGACCAGTGACACGCCCTGAACGACGCAAACGACCTGTCTCCGCACGCTCGGCGGCAACTCCTTCTTGAGCTGCGACCACACGACGCCGCCCAGGACGAACAAATAGCGGAGAGCGCCGATCAGTAGGACCCAGAGGCCCACTTTTTCGCTTTGCCAAACGAGACCGGAGAGTGCGAGCAGCAGAATCGCGTCCATCTCCATGTCGAAGCGGGCTCCGAACGCGCCGTCCGTGCCCGTCCGGCGGGCGACCCTGCCGTCGACGCCGTCAAGGACCATCGCCACCGCCGACAGAAGCAGGATCCACCAGTATCCGTGATCGGGGAGTGCACCCCGCCGCAAGGCCAGAGCCACCACCGGTATCACCAGCGCGGCCCGAGCCAGGGTCACCCGGTTGGCAGCCCCGAGGCCCGGTCCGGCGCTCGACGGTGGCAGCGCACGAAGGACCACGGCGGCCAAGAGGGCGTAGAGTCCGGCGGCCAAGAGGACATGGCTGGTCGGAAGGGCGAGCAGCCAACAACTTGCAAAAGAGAGAGCCACCACGAGGAGAGCGCCGACTACGATGTCGCGTGCTGTCGCTATCCTCGTCGCTTTCGAGACCCGCGGATGCTGCGGCGTCCGGGTGGCCGACCTCATGGGCTTCGTCTTCCTAGAAGAAACAGGAGCGCTCGTGTCGAGTGCCTCTCGACAGTTCTGGATCCGCGCCCCGGGTCGGGGAGAGATCATGACTGCGGACCTGCCCCCGCGGCAGACCGACCAGGTACTCGTGCGCGCTCTCTACTCCGGCGTCAGTCGGGGGACGGAGTCTCTCGTCTTCAGAGGAGAAGTGCCACCGTCGCAGTACCAGGTCATGCGTGCCTCTCACCAGGAGGGCGAGTTCCCGGGACCACTCAAGTATGGCTACAGTAGCGTGGGCGAGATACTCGAGGCACCCGACCAGCTCGGGGAAGCCATGGTGGGGAGACGCGTCTTCTGTCTCTATCCTCATCAAGATCTCTATGTAGTGCCCGCCACGGCGGTGCACGTTCTCCCGGAGGGTCTGCCACCCGGCCGCGCCGTGTTGGCCGCCAACATGGAGACGGCCGTGAACGCACTCTGGGACGCGCGACCGGCCGTCGGAGACCGCATCGTGGTCGTCGGCGCGGGCGTGGTGGGCCTGCTCGTCGCCTGGCTGTGCCGTGGGGTTCCTGGAGCGAGCGTGAGTGTCGTCGACGTCGACCCCTCGCGGGAGCCGGTGGCGCGCGAGCTCGGCCTCGCCTTCCTGGACCGACCACCGCACGAGGCGGGGGCGGACCTGGTGGTGCACGCCAGCGGCAACCCCGAGGGCCTCGCCTCCGCTCTCTCCATCGCAGGCGAGGAGGCCGAAGTGGTCGAGCTGAGCTGGTACGGCCAGCGCCCGGTCGCGCTCCCTTTGGGAGAGGCCTTCCACTCACGTCGCCTGACGGTGCGGAGCAGTCAGGTCGGGCGAGTTCCACCCCGCCGCGCGCCGCGCTGGAGTCGTGAGCGGCGCTTGGACCTCGCGCTCGGCCTCCTGCGCGAGCCGCTGCTCGACCTCCTCATATCGGGGGAAAGCGATTTCGAAGAACTTCCCGACGTCATGGAGCGACTCAGCCGAGATGGGAGCGGCGTACTGTGTCACCGGATCCGCTATCCGTGAGCCCTTTGAACCGATCGTCACCGCTCGGGGTCGCGACGCGACCCCCGCGACCGCGAAGAGAGGCAGACTCGTGTTCAGCCTGAACGTGCGTGACCACTTCATGATCGCCCACAGCTTCCGCGGCGAGGTCTTCGGTCCCGCCCAGCGGCTCCACGGGGCGACCTACGTGGTGGACGCGACCTTTCTCCGCCCGGAGCTGGACGCCAACGGGCTCGTGGTCGATATCGGGCTCGCGAGCGCCGCTCTCCGCACCGTCCTCGAAGACCTGAACTACCGCAACCTCGACGACCAGCCCGAGTTCGAAGGGAAGAATACCACGACCGAGTTCCTGGCGAAGGTGATCTTCGGTCGATTGGTCGGGGCGATCCACGCGGGTCAGCTGGGCGAGGGGGCCCGCCGTCTGGCCCGTCTGCGCGTGAGCCTCCACGAGTCCCACGTGGCCTGGGCCTCCTATGAAGGCGCGGTGTGAGCGCGGAGGAGCTCCACCTCGTCGTACCGGGTCCGATCGATCAGCGCACCGGAGGATACCTGTACGACGCGCGGATGACCTCGGAGCTGACGGCGCTCGGGTGGACGGTGGTCGTGCACGAATTGATGGGCTCCTTCCCGGACGGCGACGCTCGAGCCGAGAGCAGCCTCTCACAGACACTCGCCGACCTCCCGGAGCGGGCCCGCGTCCTCCTGGACGGACTGGCCATGGGCGCCCTCCCGGGGCCCATGCACGCCGAGCGGAGCCGACTGCGCCTCCTGGCCCTCGTCCATCACCCCCTCGCCGACGAGACCGGGACGAGTGCCGCAGAGCGCGAGCGGCTCGCTGCCCTCGAGCGAGAAGCGCTGGCTGCGTGTAGCGGAGCGATCGTCACCAGCGAGTATTCGGCCGAGCGCTTGGCGGCGTACGGCGTCCCGCGCCGCCGGGTGCGTCCAGTCCCGCCCGGCGTCGACCCGGCCCCCCCCGCGCAAGGTCCGGGTCCAGGCGAGCCCCCGCGCTTCCTCTGTGTGGGCGCGGTGGTCCCCCGCAAGGGGCAGGACGTGCTCGTGCGAGCGCTCGCGCGCCTCGCTCACCAGCCGTGGAGCTGCGTGTGCGCGGGTAGCCTCACGCGTGATCCGAGCTTCGCCCGCACAGTGCTACGACAGGTGGAGGAGACCGGGCTCGCCGAGCGAATCCGGCTCGTGGGCGAGCGTAGCGCGCAGGATCTCGAGGAGCTTTACAGCTCCGCTTCGGTCTTCGTCCTGCCGTCGCATTTGGAAGGCTACGGGATGGCATTGGCCGAAGCCATGGTCCGCGGGCTCCCGGTCGTGAGCACGACGGGCGGGGCGGTCCCCCACACCGTGCCCGCGGGTACGGGGATACTGGTGCCGCCTGGCGACGAGCTCGCGCTGGCCCGAGCGTTCGGGCTGCTGCTCGCGGACCGAGAAGGGGCACGACGGCGGGCCGAGCTCGCATCCGCTGCGCTGGAGCACGGGCTCACCTTGCCGAACTGGGAGCAGGTGGCCATCGCGTTCGAAAGGGCCGTGCTGGAGTTGAGCGACGAGTAAAGAGACCTTCTCGGCGAACTGGTTGGCCCTTCGCGAGCCCGTCGATCATCGCTCGCGCGCCGCCGAGGCGGTAGTGCTGCTGAACGGCTGGTGGAATGGCCGGGAGGAGATCCGCGTCCTCGACCTCGGCAGCGGAACCGGCTCCAACCTCCGCTACCTCGCACCGCGGCTCTCGCCGATACAGCGATGGACGCTCTTGGACCGCGACGCGACCTTGCTCCAGCGCGCGTGCGGTGCCGGCCCATGGAGCGCCGGGGCGGTGCACGTGGAGCAGGTGCGTGGAGATCTCGCTTCCGAAGGAATTCAGGCCGTCGATCAGGTCGAGCTGGTCACCGGCTCGGCGCTGCTGGACCTGGTATCGGAGGGATGGCTGGATTTGCTCGTCGAGGCCTGCCGGGGCGCCTCGTGCGCGGCGCTGTTCGCGCTTACCTGGGACGGCACTGCCCTTTGGCGCACCGAGGACGATACGCGGGAAGACGAGCTGGTTCTCGATCTCGTGCGCGCACATCAGCGCAGGGACAAGGGGCTCGGTCCTGCACTCGGGCCCACGGCTGGGCCCGCGGCCGCGCGTGCCTTCGACGGCGCTGGCTATCGCACCTGGTTGCTACCGAGCCTGTGGCGGCTTGGCTCCGAAGATGCGCAGCTCGCACTCGCACTGATCGACGGATGGGAGGAGGCCGCGCTCGAGCAGCGTCCTGATCAGGTGGCGCACATTCGCCGATGGGCCGAATACCGAAGGCTAGGCACCGCGAACCCAGGGTTCGAGCTGTCGGTCGGCCACCTGGACCTGCTCGCACTTCCAAGGTCGGCGAGTCGCCCCGAAGCGGCCCGGGCGGCCGCCTCGCGACACTCCGTCGACGCTCGCGGCGCGGGTCACGACAACCCTTCGACAGGCTCCTGATGGTCCGACGGCTTCTCCGCATCGGTACGAGTGCGCTCTTCTTGTGCGCGCTGGTCTGGTTGTTGGACGCGGAGGCGCTGGCCACGCGCCTTGCGGCGCTACGCCCACGTTGGGCGCTCCTGGCCGTCGGGCTGTCGGTGCCGCAGATGGCGCTCATGGCCTTCCGCTGGCGGCTCACGGCAGGTCGGTTGGGGCTCGACCTGCCATTCGGTGTAGCCCTTCGCGAGTACTACCTGGCCACCTTCCTCAACCAGGTGCTCCCCGGCAGCGTGATGGGCGACGCTTCGCGTGCCTGGAGGCACACGCGCGCGGGTGATGGAGCCCCGGTCGGACCCGTCCTCCGAGCCGTGATCCTGGAGAGAGCCTCGGGACAAGCCGTCATGGCGGCCACCGCGGCTCTGTCACTGGCGAGCATGCCCCTCGCGTTCGCAATCGCGCCGCGCAGCCTCTTGCTCCTTGGCGCCGGAATCTGCGGGGCCACCGTGCTGTTCGCGTTTCTAGTGCGGCGACGCCTTCCCTCCCTCGGACCGCTGGCGTCGGAGTGGGAAGACGTCCACAAGGCCCTGCTCGCGCGAGACGTCTTCCCCCTCCAGCTCGCCACCTCCGCCCTCGTGGTGGCCTCCCTGCTCGCCATGTACGTCGTGGCCGCCAAGGCCATCGGAGTCGATACGCCTGTGATGACTCTGCTGCCACTCGTCGCACCGGTGCTCATGAGCATGCTGATCCCTGGAACCGTCGCCGGTTGGGGGATCCGAGAGGCCACCGCCGCCGCCGTGTGGGCCGCGGTCGGACTCACCGCCGTCGACGGAGTAGCGATCTCCGCCGCCTACGGGGTGGTGGTATTGATCTCGACTCTGCCCGGGGGACTCGTGCTCCTCATCTCAAATCGAGATCGAACAGCAGGTCCTCACCCAGGCGCACGTGCCGGCAGCGAGGACGCAGCGCCTCGGCGAGGGTCTCGATCGGCGGCAACGTGAGCGCCGGCCTGCCGGAGCCGATCAGCAGGGGCGCGACCGTCACGTGCAACCGGTCCAGCAGTCCAGCCTGAAGGAACCTGGAGACGGTGACTCCTCCGCCCTCGACGAGCACGCGCCTGAGGCCTCGGGCCCGGAGCGCGTCGAGCACCGCAGCCGGATCGAAACCATCCGACCCCACCACAGGCAGCGTTACGACTTCGTACGGGGCCGGCGTTCCCTCTGTCGAGGAGCTCCCGGCAACATCGAGCTCGTGCGCGCGCGCTCGAGGACCGGCGCCCCGCATCAAGATCGTCCTTGCCGCCCCATCGGAGAGCACGCGGCGGTCGCTCTCGAGCCGCGCACGTGGATCGAGGACCACCCGGACTGGATTCTCCCCTTCCACCTCACGCACCGTGAGCCGGGGATCGTCGAGCTCTACGGTCCGAGCGCCCACGATCACCGCGTCGGCCAGCGCACGCAGCCTGTGGAGTCGCCGGATGTCGGCCGATCCCGTGATGTAGTGCGATTCACCTGTTTCGGTCGCGATTCGGCCATCCAGGCTTTGGCCCAACTGTGCCACGACGAAGTCGCCGGCCCCGACGAGCGGGACATAGAGGTCCAGAAGCTCGCGCGCCTCCTGCGTGGATGGAGCGGCGGCCTCCCAGAGGCCCGTCGCGTGGACGTCCAGCCACAGATCGGAGCGGTCGGGAAGACGCACGCGGCCGGGCCCGGCTCGGCTTCCGGAACGCGCCGCCGCCGCTTTCACGAGCGCCCACGCGGTCTCCTCATCGAGCATCGCTCGCCCCTCCGGCGTCCGCGAGCCGGTCGAGGGGAAACGAGCGCCCGTCGCGAATCACGTCGGCCAGCACGGCCCCGTAGTGCGATACCAGTCGCTCACCCATGCGGACGTTCGCGAGGGTCGGGTCTCCGGCCAATCCCGAAGGGCTGAGGTCGCCGGCCAGCCACGAGAACGAGGTCGATCCCTCGGGGCCTATCTGGAGCAGCGTTCCCTCCAGCTCCTCACCCAGCGATTGGGCCTTGCGCACTTCCGACGGGCGAACGAGGTCCGGGCGCAGGTGCATCATCATCGCGGTCTCGACGGCGCCCCCGTGGATTCCGTGGCGCCACTCGGCCTGAGGGAGACCCGTTTCGTCGGGCCGCGGAAAGAGGAACCAGCTCGCTTTTACGACCAATATCCCGTGCTCGTCGCGGAGCCTCAGGCCTGCGTCGTCGAGCGCTCGAAGGTTGCCGCCGTGGCTGTTGAACAGGATCAGGCGTCGCACCCCGTGGCGGGCGAGCGCGGCGCCGGTCGCCTCGATCAAACCGACCAGCAGCTCCGGCTGAACCGAGAGGGTGCCCGGAAAACGACCGTGCTCGCGGCTGCACCCCACCGACTGCGGCGGCAACGCCCAGGCCGGAAAATCGTGCGGCAGGGAGGCGAAAGCGGCCCGAAGCAGCCCCAGCCCGATGTCGAGATCGGTGGAAAGCGGAAGGTGCGGTCCGTGCTGCTCGATAGCGGCCAGGGGCAGGACGAGGACCGGATCACCCGCGGCGTGCGCCCCGGCTTCGGTGGTCGTGAGTGAGTGCCACCAGCGCATGGTCCGTTCAGCCATCGTCACCGCGGCCCCCGCCGGAATCGGGTTCGATCCCGAAGGCGCGCGTACACGTCGCCGGAGGGCGCACCGTCGGCACCCTCGGACAGCCACGCCGCGATCCGGTCCGGAGTCCACCAGTCATCGGACACGAACGATCGCTCCTCGCGCAGGATCGCGTTGAACTCGTAGCTCGCCAGCCGATCCAGGCGCCACACGCAGGCCAGCGCGACGTCTACCGCGCCGGACACGAACTCCACGGACAACGCCGGGACTGGACGAGTGAGCCCGGCGAGCGCCTCGGCCTCGTATCCTTCAACGTCGATCTTGCAAAAGCGCGGGGCGCCGTATCGGTCGATGAGCTCGTCGAGCGTGATGACCGGAACCTCGATGGTCTCCTCCCAACGAACCCCCTCGAAGACGGGGCTCCCCCCTGGCAGAGCGCCGGTCCAGCGATCAGCCAAGGTGGATACCGTGGGTGTGCGGCGGCTCAGCGCCAGGCGGGCCGTACCGGCCGCCCGGCCGATCGCCTCGGCCCTGACGGTGACGCGAGGATTACCGCCCACGAGCCGCTCCAGCCAGCGGCGTACCGCCGGCTGCGGCTCCAGTGCCACGACGCGAGCGCCCAGCGCCAGAAACGCTGCCGTACGGTCCCCGAGGTGGGCGCCGACGTCGAAGACGAGATCGTCCGGACCCACGAAAGGCCGGTAGAGCCTGCGTAGCCCTCGCTGTCTACCCGGCCGCCAGTAGATGAAGAGCGAGCGAGCGAGCCCACCCCAACGCTCGGCGCTACTGCGCCACGCCATCGTCCGCGCTCCCCTCATCCGGAGACGGCGCGGCGTCGGGGCCGCCACCCATGGGGGGCCACATTCTGGCCAAAACGCCGTCCCGAACGACGAGATGATGGCGCAGCACCTCGGCGACGTGGATGGAGACGAGGGCGACGAGAAAGAAAACACCGAAGCGGTGCACGAGGGATGCCATAGCGGCCACCTCAGGCATCGAAGGGATCAGTGGAGGCACCCCGATCGCGTCGAGCAGCTCGACCGGGAAGCCATCGCCGACGACGCGGACGTAGCCACTTACCGCCACCACGAGAAGCACCGCGTAAATGACGCCGTGGGTCAGCGACGCCATGCGACGCTCAAGCTCGGGAATGCTCTCCGACATCGGAGGGGCAGGATGCGTCAGCCGCCATAGCACCCGCGCGAGCACGACCACGAGCAGCACCACCCCGAGTCCCTTGTGGAGCACGAAGAGGGCGTCGATCGTCTCCTGCTCGAGTCCCGGAGCGACGATCGCGATCCCCGCGGGAATCTGCACCAGCAGGAGCACGACCACGAGCCAGTGGAACAGCCGGGCCCCCGTCCCGTAGCGCAGCGTCACGGACCTGTCCTCTGCAACTCGGACAAGCGCGCGGCACCTGGGTCGCTGAACGCGTGCACGAACCAATCGCGGAACAGGTTCATGCCTCGCGGCTCCTGTTCCGGGTCCGGGAACGCCCCTTGGCGGAAGCCCCAGCTCAGGAACGGCTCCAGCAGGTCCGGGTCACGTACGATGACGTGCATCGGGACCGTGGCCTCGACCGAGCCCGTCACCCAGGGCGCGGCCTGATGGTCGCCCAGCACGATCAACAGGGTCCGGTTCTCGACAAAGCGTTCGGCGAAGCCGGCCATGGCTCGAAGCGAGTAATCCAGGGATCGTGCGTAGCCCTTTCGAAGCTCGGCGATGTCCACCCATAGCTCTTCCGGCGGATGCCCCTCCTGTCGGAAGGGCTCGAAAGCGACGCCGTCCCCGATCGAATCCCAGTGGAGAATGGGCAGGACGGGCGTCCACGGCGCGTGGCTGCTCACCAGGGCGGCCTCGACGAAGTGCGGCCCATCAGCGGCAGCCGCCCGAATCGTACGACCCATGAACTCCCAGGTGAACTGGTCTGGCATGGAGACCCAGTAGATGGGCGGTCCCGCATACGGGATCGTCGGGAGAGTGAACACATCGTCGTAGCCGAGCCGGGCGCCCTCTGGCCAGCTCGTCGTGATCGCGGGCATGAGCGCGACCGTTCGGTGGCCGGTCCTGCGAAAATCGTCGACGAGCGTCTCACGCTCGCTGGTCATCAGCAAATCGTACCGCAGCTGATTATCGACCCAGAGGCCGCTCATCATCGTGCTGTGAGCGTACCACGACTGCCCGCCTCGAGTGGGCGAGGTGAGCGTCGCCGTGGCGATGTGGATTCCTGCGCCGCTCAGGTGCGCGGCCAACGTTTCCAGCCGAAGTCCGACCACCTCGGCGAACTCGGGGTCGTCCAGCGCAGCCATCCCGTACGACTCGATGAATGCCACCAAGACGTCGCGGTCGCGTAGCTTTTCCAGCAATCCCGGCACATCGCCGTAGCCGCCAGGGGTGTCGACCAACTCCGCGGCGAACAGCGCCCGTTCGCGCCGGGTGAGCACGTAATGTCGAGCCTGTTCGCGAACCACGTGTACCATCGGTGTCGCGAGACGCTCCTGCACGCCCGGCGCTCGCTCCCTGATGAGTCCGAGCGGGAAGACTAGGACCAGGGCCACCCCTCCGAGCCTCAGAGCCAGGCGGTTTCTGGGCCGTTCTCGGTCTCTGGAAGCCGGCGCAAGGAGCCAGGCGAGGGCGAACGCGGCAAGGGCCAGAGCGAGCGCCACCGACACGCCGAGCGCCGTCGACCTCGCTGCTCCCAGGTTGCCGACCGCCAGGTCGTAGACGGATCCGATCAGATAGAGGTCGACGAACAGGTTGAAGGACCGGCCGAGGCTCGAGAAAAAGACCAGGTCGGTAAGGCCTGTGAGGGTGACCAGAACCACAGCGAGGGCGAGCGTCCACGCCAGTGCGCGACTCCAAGTGCTCCGCGGCAGTAGCGCCACCGCGCCCACGACCAGAGCCGCCTCGAGGGCCACCCACGCGGGGGGCTGCCCCGGGCTGAAGTGCGCCGAAAGCCACTGCGGCGACATCAGCAGCCCATTGACAAGCACCCATGCGGACACCAGCCTCATCATCTGTATCGGCCCCTTATTCGCTAGATTCGCCCCGGCGCATCACTCGCTCGAGCGTCCCGTACCGGCGCGCAGGACGACCGGCACACCAGCGTGGTAGCCGGTGAGGCGGCGCTCGGGGCTCAATGCAGGCCCAACGATACCACCGGACTGAATGGCGCACAAAGCCGAACGCGGGCTCTTCGAGCTACGACAGGGCCGAGCACTCTGCATCACCACCGCGGAAGCGACGGGCTCGGCGCTCGTTGCAGCGGTCGATGGCATCGGCAACGAATGCCTTCAGCGACTTCGCTCCCTCGGGGGCGATCTGCGGCTCGTGATGACGCACCATCGCGGGCGCGCGATCGGGCTCGCCTTGACGGACGTGGGCACCAACTTGAGTCTGGCGCTCGACGGCGCAGGACCCGACGCGATCCTCCAGCTGGCTTCCGCCCCCGGCGCGGGCAAAGTTCCGGTTTGCGACGTGCGAACGGCTACGGCCGCCGAGTCCGCCGGACTCGCGCTGGCGCGCTTCGGACGCCTCCTGCCCGCGCTCGTCAGCGTCACGATCGACCAGCGGGCAGGCCACATCGCGAGCTGGCTGGAAGACGGCACCGTCATCGCAGTCCCCAGCGATGCCATCGAGCGGTTGGTGGCTCAGTCGGGCATCGCGGTCACGCACGTGACCGACGCGCCGGTTCCCTTGGCCGACGCAGAGAACTCCCGCTTCGTCTTCTTCCGCGAGGGTGGCGGATTTCTCGACCACGTGGCGGTCCTGATCGGATCGCGTGAGACGTGGCCCGATCCGGTGCCGCTGCGTATTCATTCGGCGTGTCTGACCGGCGATCTGTTCGGTAGTCTTCGTTGTGATTGCGGCGAGCAGCTACGCGGCAGCCTCCGTCACTTCGGGGCTTCGGGCGGGGGCGTTCTCGTGTACCTCGCGCAAGAAGGGCGGGGGATCGGTCTCGGTAACAAGATCCGCGCGTACACCCTCCAGGAGGAGGGGCTCGACACGATCGACGCCGACGGCATCCTCGGCTTCGGCGCCGACGAGCGACGATACGACGCCGCGCTCGAGATCCTGCACCACCTCGGGATTAATCGCGTCCAACTCCTCACCAACAACCCGGAGAAGGTGCGCGCGGTCGAGGAAGGGGGCATCCGCGTCGTCGACCGCGTTCCCCTCTATGGTGGTATCAACAGGCACAACCTCCGCTATGTGCAGGCGAAGGTCCGGCGTTCCGGCCACTGGCTGATGGACATGATCTCTGAGCATGTACCGGGGGGCTGAGGGCCGCTCGGATCCGGAGTCTCAGCAGTAGCGCTCGGGAAGCTCGAGCACGACCCGCCTCCGGAGAAGCTCGAGCACCCTCGAGGACCTGCTGCCGTTCTCGACGTCATTCATCGTCGTCGCATCGAGTGCCACCTCATCGGGTAGGTAGCGCCGGCACGCTCCGAACTCTTCCTCGTACTCCGGCGTGGGGAAGCGGAGGCGAAGCCTCGTGTTCGGGCCGTCCTCAGTCGCTTCGTAGAGCGGATTGGTCCGCAGCATGCCGGCTGTCGCCCGATCAGATTGCAACGGGTGGGTGCGAAGCACCTCTTCGGTACGCGTCGCGACGATGCAGAGCGCTGGATCTCCAGCAAGCTGGTCGGCGTCGTCTTTTCGCGACAGATCGATTGGACCGCCCGCGATGACGTTGTCCAACAGCCCGGCCTCGGAGTACAGACGTGGATCGCCGGTCTCGAACAGGGCCCGGTACCCCTCGGGCGGAAGCGCATCGCCCTGGGAATGACTCCAGACGAGAGAGTTGTGGGCGTGCGTGATCACGGTGGCGCTCGGGCCGTCCCCATCGATCAGCCGCGTCATCTCCGACGCGAGCTGGCGCTTCGTCCAGACGTACATGAACGCGTCGGCGCAGACCGTGAGACGGAACGCGCCGCGCCCGAACGGCAGGGGGGCGTTGGCGTCGCAGCAGACCGGCTCGCAGCCGGGTGCAACGAAGCGGGCAGCGAGCCACAGCTTCGCGAAGGAAAGGTCGGCGATCACGGGAGGGGGGCCACTACCGGCCAGCAGAGACCGGGTCAGGTGCCCCGATCCGCCGCATACGTCGATGGCCCTCCCCCCCTCGTGTAGGACCACTGCGCCCACCGCCCGAATCACCGCGTCGGCAACCACGTACGAAGGGTCCGAGAACCGGTAGAGGAAGTACCCGGCTTCAGCGTCCTCATCGAGCGTCTCCATCAACTCACGATAGGTGACGGTAGGCGACTCGGAAGCCTCCTGGAAACGCTCCGCACGCGCTCTATCAGGCGCGATCAGCGACGCGAACGCGTGCTCGGTCCGACCGGCCTCCAGGGCCTCGCGCGCCGCCACGACCTCCTTGCCCAGATGCATTACCGGGATGCCGGCCACGACCGGGAACAGACAGCAGTGGCATCCGATCACTCCGTGGGAGATTGCGTCCCGGTGGCGGGAGTGCGGGAGCGACTCGACCAGGTCGAGCCGGCCCCCGCAATAGGGGCAGCGCAGGATGCCCAGGGTATCCGCCCTCAAACCTCCGCCACCCCCTCGCCCCACGGCTCGAGCACGTCGAGGCCTGCGGGATCGGCCGGAGCCCGTCTGAACAGCTCGTATCCGAGCCAGCGGCGGGCATCGTTTTCGTCGATCCAGTGGAACGGACTCCGTAGGCCTGCCTGTGTGCGGTGGCACCTGAGAGCCGCGAGCTTCAGGTGCGCCCATTCGCGTACGTCGACGCGAAAGCTCGCCGGTGGGACAGCGACTCCGAACGCGTCCGGCGAGATCCCCCAGAAGCCGGTGTCGGGCGGTGCGCCCCCGCGCGCGCGCGCTCTCTCGGCCACGGCCCGCATGACCCCCACCGGTATCTGTACGTAGTACAGAGGTGGGGCCCGAGACCCGAGTTGGGCGACCGCTTCCGTCGTTCGCTCGTGCACACCGATGTGGTCCGCGTGCCAGTACAGGCCGTCGCGGTCGAAGGTAATCACGGCAGCTGGCCGGTGCATCTCGAGCAGCTCGATGATCTCTTCGGTGAGGGCGTCCACCCACCGGAGGCTGCCGTCCGGATGGTCGAGGAGAAGGACCTCTGCGATGCCCAGCGTCCGGGCAGCAGCCCCGAGCTCCAGGGCCCGCACCCTCCCCAGGTCTCCGTCGGGTGCCAGCCCCGGATCACTCACGGGGCCTAGCTCACCCCGCGAGGCGCACACCAGCACCACCCGCGCGCCGGCGGCACCTGCGCGTGCCAACGTGCCTCCACAGGCGAGCGCCTCGTCGTCGGGGTGGGCGAGGACGACCATGATCGTAGCCCCCGCCAGGGGACCCTCTGGGTTCAGGATCGAATCCAAGATCTGCAGCATCGATGCAGCATGCCGGTCCTGTTGGGCAGGGCGGCCCGACCCGATCGCAGCACGCTGACGTAGGCGAGATGCTGCATCGAAATCGGTTCGCGTCCGCCGTGAGGGGGCGTCATCTACCCCGAAGAAGCGTCGGCCAACCGTCTATACACGGACACGTACTCATCGATCATGCGCTCCGCGCCGAAACGAGCGATCGCCCGTTCGCGCACCTTGGCCCGATCCAACTCGAGGACACGGCCCAGACCGCTCACCATCGCGTCGAGATCGTCGAACACGATCCCGGTCGCACCGTCCTCGACCAGCTCTCCGACGGCTCCGCGGTCGAGCGCCGCGACGGGTGTCCCGCACGCCATGGCCTCCACGAGCACGAGGCCGAACGGCTCGCTCGCCTGAATCGGGTAGAGGAGTGCGCGGGCCCCTCCGAACAAATCCACCTTCGCGTCGTGGTCCGCTTCGCCGTAATAGACGACGTTCACTCCGTCCACATGGGGCGCCACCTCACGCCGGTAGTAGTCCTCCTCGGCGGCGGCGAGCACGAGGCGCATCCCGACGCGATTGGCCACGTCGACCGCCTGCAGCACCCCTTTCTCCGCGGCGAAGCGCCCGACGAAGAGCAGATATTCATCGGGATCCTGGCGGAAGGCGAAGGCGTCGGTGTCGATGCCGTGAAGCACCACGTCCACGACCTCGAGCCCCTCGAGAAGACGAGCCTGCTCACGGGAGATCGCCACGAAGGGCGCGTCGGGATAGCGCGACCACAGACGGACCTCCTCCGGGCTGGGTGCGTGGTGGAGCGTTTGCACGATCGGCGTCGCACACAGGCGGGTGAAGGCGAGCGACATCGGATAGTAGGCCGCCTGGTAATGGATCACGTCGAAGTCGCCGGCGCGCTCGACGGCTGCGGCGAGGTTGAGCATCTCGCAGAGCTCCCACGGCCACAGAGCTTCGTCGTGCCAATAGCCTCGCTCGAATGTCGCATGGAGCTCTGCGCCGGTGGTCGAATCGCCAGTCGCGAACAGCGTCACGTCGTGGCCGCGCCCGACCAGCCCCTCGGTGAGGATCGATGTAATCGTCTCGACCGACCCGGACTTCGGAGGCGGCGTCGACGTGGCCACAGGTCCGACGTGCGCGATCCGTAGGGGTGAGCCCGCACTGGTCTCGGCGGCCCCGCTCAAGAGCAAGCCTCCTCGACCAGATTCGTCAGGACTAGGGGAGCGGCGAAGTGTTCGCGCGCGATCTCCTCGGCACGGCGGGCGTGCCGGGCGTAGTCACTGTTGATTCTGTCGATTCCGGCTAGCGCCTCGTCCGGATCGGAAAAGGCCAGGAGGCCCTCGCCGTGTGGCATGTGGTCGCTCCATCCGGTGTCCTGCACGAGCGCCGGTCGGCCCGCGGCCAGATAGCACTCGGTGCGGTCGCTGAACCATCCCGTGCGGGTCGAGACATAGGTATGCTTGGCGACGCCGAACTCCGCCTTCGACGCATGGATGAAATCGCGATACGCCCACGGCGTGCGGGAAACGTCCATCGCGTTCACCGGGCTCCATCCGTTCGCCTCGAGGAGAGCCATGGGGCCGTTGACGGCGAGCCGGAAGGGCTGCGTCGTGCGGGAAGGCAGGTCGAGGTATCGCAGAAATTGCTCGTCCTTGTCCCCGCCGACGTCGCCGAAGCTCTCGGTGCGCCACGTCATCACGGACGAGAACCGGTCGCCGGGGGGCGCGCTCGCCTTCCAATGGGCTAGGGTTACCGGTTGCCGAGTCGGCAGCCAGGTGAACGGCCCTGTCGGCACCGAAGACGCCGGCGTGCCGATGTTGGCGCCGAACGTGAACAAGCGGTCGAAGCCCCGGAAGAACTCCACGTACCAGGGTTCGTCCTTGGCGATCGCGAGCTGGGTGAAGCCGGGATCGGAGTCGATGAACGCTTTGTGCGGAATCGCCTCGTACTCGTCACGCCAGAACCACGAGCCCCCCGACAGGTTGAGGAAGAGATCCGCATCAGCGCAGTACCGTCTAACCTCTTCGGCGCTTCGGCCGTGATAGGTGCCGTCATAGTTGACGTATGCCCAGCGCTCACCCAGGTCGAACCGCTCGAGCGTGCGCTGAATGAGAGAGGTCCCATAGCTCGGATCGAGCGATCGGGCGTTCCGGATGGGGTCGTACACGCACTCCCCCGTGTCCTCGACATAGAGCACCTCGTGCCCGAGCTCGCGCAGACCGAGCAGGTACATGAGGGAGCACCACGTCACGCCCCCGAATGGATGCCGGGCGATGATACCGGCCAGCACGACCTTCATCGCCAGGACGATGGTCGGGGGATTGGGCGCGCAGCCGTGGCGTCCCGGTTCATCACCTCGCTTGGATCAGCTCGTCGACGGTCGGTGGCTCGGTGAGCGAGCGGCCGATCGAGAGCCGTGCGCACATGCGGCGGTAGAGGCCGCTCGACTCGATCAGCTCGTTGTGCGGGCCCTGGGCCACGATGCGGCCACCGTCGAGCACCAGGATCCGGTCGGCGTCGCGCACGGTGGAAAGCCGGTGGGCGATCACGAGCGTCGTACGCCCGACCCGCATGCGCCTCAGCGCCGAGAACATGATCTCCTCCGAGATGGCGTCCAGCTGCGACGTCGGTTCGTCGAGGATGAGGATCGGGGCGTGCTTCAGGAGCGCGCGGGCAACGCTCAGCCGCTGGCGCTCCCCGCCCGACAGAGTGCCACCCGCTTCGGCAACCTCGGTGTCGTAACCCTGGGGAAGGCGCGCCACGAAATCGTGTGCGTGCGCAGCCCGCGCGGCCTCCTCGATGTCGGCGTCGGTAGCGTCGAGTCGTCCGTAGCGCAGATTGTCCGCGATCGAACCCTGTAGGAGCAGCGGCTCCTGCGGCACGATGGCGATCTGGTCCCGGAGGGCGCGAAGCCTGTAGCTGCGCACGTCCAAGCCGTCGATCGACACCTGCCCTCGGCTCGGGTCGTACAGGCGCGGTACTAGGCTCACCAGAGTCGTCTTCCCTGCGCCCGTGAGCCCGACGAGCGCGACCATCTCGCCGGGCTCGGCGACGAAGGTGATGTCCTGCAGGACCTCGGCGCCGTCCGGGTAGGCGAAGCCGACGCCCTCGAATCGCACTTCACCGCGGATGCCATCCGCCGAGACCGCATCCGGCGCCTCAAGCACCTCGGGCTCGATCTCCAACGCCGCACGCACCCGTCGAGCGCTCGCCACGGCGCTCTGCAGCTCCCCGCTCGTGTGTGCGACGGCGGACAAAGGCCCGTAGACGGAGCCCAGATACGTAAGCACCACGGTCAGCTCCCCGATCGTCATCTGCTGCCGCATCACCTGGAGGCCGCCGACGATCAGGACCAACGCGGCGCCCAGGATGGTGATGGCGCTGATCGTGACCCCGAAGAGTGACTCCTGCCACGTGATCTCGATGCGAGCGTGCATCACTTCGTCGCCCGCCTTCCGGTAGCGGGCCGTCTCGAACCTCTCACGTGCGAAGCTCTTCACGAGCCTCATGGCCGCGAAGACCTCGTACAGCCGTTCCAGGAGCCGCGACTCTATGCCCTTCACTTCCTCGATGCGGCCCATCAACGTGCGCATATAATGGCGCAGGGAGAGGAAGAGGAAGGGCACGACCAGGAGCGACAACGCCGCGATCGCCGGATCGATCTTCAACATCAGCGCGAACATGACGACCAGCGCCGCGGACGAGGTAACGAGCGGGAAGATCCCGTTCATGACCAGGTTGTCGATCGCATAGGAGTCCGCGTCGATGCGGTAGACGGCGTCTCCTGTGTTGCGTGTAACGTGGTGGTACAGGCCGAGCGCCTGCAGGTGCTGGAATAGGCGATAGCGCAGGTCGTATACGAGTCGCTGACCCGTGCTCACCTGAACCTGCGTGGCCTGCAGCGTGACGAGCTGGTTGAGGATGCCGAGCGCCGCCCCCACGAGAACCACAGTCACGAGCAGAACTACGCGGCTGTCGAAGGTGACGCGCCCCACCCAGCCCGCGATCGCCTCCGGCAAAGGCTCCCCCACCAGCACGTAGTCCAGCACGATCGCCAGCGGCCAGGGGTGGAGCACGCCCAGCAGGACCTCGGCGCCGAGCAAAGCAGAAAGCAGCGCGAACTGACGCCGGTACGGCCGCAGGTACGGCGCCATCCACGCCAGCAGGCCGCTGTCCCGGGCGGCGGGGGCCAACACGCTCACGGACCTTCTGGAGTAGCGTTCGGCGCCTCCACACGGACGGAGGGCACGCGCTCCTCCGCGGTGGCCTCCTGAGCGCCCACGACCTCCGAGAGCCCGCGAATCAGCAGCCCCCCCGCCCCCAGCCACAGGATCATGATGACCAGCGCCGCGGCGGTCGGGAGGCCGAGGAGCCGAAGCGGCGAAGGCGCCAGGGCGTCTTTGCGGGGGGCCGACGGAAGGCGGGTCATTCCTTCGGCGCCCACCACGTCCTCGAGGCTGCGCTGGACGGTCACCGCCGTGCGCACCGTGCGCGAGAACGCCAGCGTCGCCGTCGACGCCGCCAGCAGCGCGGCGATGCCTCCCGGCAGCGGTGCCTCGAGCGCTACGCCCAGCGCGAGCGCGCATGCCGAGACGATCCCCAGCACGAGCGCGGCGGCCACGCCGAACGTCGTCGGACGGACGCTCCTGCCCACCCGCACGAGGGTCCGGCCGAGCTCGTGCTCCTCGACCAGCACGCGAAGGTCGAGCCACGCCCAGCGAGCGGCGAGCACGCTCACGTCCCGATCCTCGGACCAGCCTTCGTCGATCGCGACCACGCGGCCCGCACGGGTGCGGCGGATCTCCGCGACCAGCCGCGCTAGGACGTGCTCGGCCGAGGTCCAGCGCTCACTCCAGCAGAGGTCCTCCACGGCACCGCCCGAAAGCAGTCGCGCCGTGCTCCATCGGTCGGCGAGCCACGTTCGATGGGCGCCCGACGAACGGGAAGCGCGCGGCTCGACCGCCTCTCGATGGGAGCGGGCCACTTCAGGCGGCGTCAATACACCCCTGAGGCGCCCCCAGGAGCGCGCGATCGGCTGGACGAAGTGAAGGAAGGTGATCACGGCCCGTTGCGCGAGCCGGGAACCCCCGGCCGGCGCGAGCTCGGAGCGAAGCGCGTAGATCACGTTTCTCACCAGCGACGAGGCGAGTCCCGCGAGACCGGTCCCGATGAGGAGGCTCGTCGCCAACGGGCCCGCTCCGACCGCCGCGGCCGCGCTGCCGGCGAGTACGAGCCCGAGCGACGCTGCCTGCCACGGGACGGAGTGGGGGAGGAACCCGAGGGGATGAGCGTCGACGCGGTAGACGGACGGGAACGCTGACGTGCCCCAGACTCCAGCGTTCACCCGGGTGGTCGACAAGGAGCGCACGAACGGCAGGGGACTGTAGATGCGACCACGCCACAGCGTCCTTCCGTCCGAGAACTTCTCCGGATGCTGGGTCATGAGCCACGTCTCGCCCTCGCCGTAGCCCACCTGCTGGCGCCAGAATCCACGGATGCTCCTGCGGTGGTGATGCCAGACGAGCGCAGCCGGCGCGAAACCGACCCTCCAGCCGCGCGCTTGGAGCCGCCAGCAGACGTCCACATCGTCGCCGGCTCGCAGGTAGATGGGGTTGAAGCCCCCGATGTCCAGGAGGGCATCGCGCCTGAACGCCATGTTGCAGCCAGGCACGTGCTCGGCGACCCGATCGTCGAGGAGCACGTGTGTCGGACCGCCAGGTGCGCGCGCGATACACTGCGCGAGCGGAGGATCGTCCTCCGGCACGAGGTTCGGACCTCCCGATCCGACCACGTCGTCGGCGGCGAGCAGTGGCTGGATAAGAAACGTGAGCCAGTCCCGATCCACGCGGACGTCGGCGTCCACGTAGGCCACGATCGGGCCCGTCGCGGCGGCCAAACCCACGTTGCGCGCGACGCCAAGGCCCCGGTTCGGAGTGTCGACCACGCGCACGCGCACGCTGCGACGACCGATCTCGCTCGTGCGGTCACGCGATCCGTCGTTGACGAGGATGATCTCGTAATCCGGATAGTCGAGGCACTCGAGCGAATCGAGACAGTCCTCGAGCGTCGAGGCCGCGTCGTAGGCACACACCACGACCGACACGCGGGGCCAGGAAGCCCGCACCTTGGCCGGGAAGGGCGCGTCCCTGAATGCCACGGCCACCGCGTTCGCGGCCGGCTTGGGACGCCGCTCCCGATCGACCAGGCCGAACGCCCAATCGTCGACAGGTTGTCCCCCCCTCCACCACTCGTCCGTCCAGGCGAACACCACCGCGCCGCAGGCTCCCTCCTCGAAGGCTGCCTGGACGTGCATCGCAGTGATTCTCGCTTGTTCCTGCTCACCTGCGCGGCGGCTGTCCGCTCCGGCCTCGGCGAGAAGCAACGGCCTGTGGCCCGCAACATTCTGTAGGCGCGCAAGGTAGGCGCGGAGCTCCGGCTCGCGGTGCAGGTACACGTTGAACGCGCAGACGTCCAGGAAGGAGAGGTCCAGAAATTCGGTAGGCGGAAAGTTGACGTACGTGAAGAGAGCCTCGGGCGCTGCGCTCTTGGCGTCCGTAAAGAGACTGCGCACGAAGCGCTCCACACGCCGGCGGCCATGCCAACGCACGACGCCCGCCGGGATCTCGTTGCCGAGCGCGAACAGGAGCGCGGCCGGGTGTGATGCGAGCGAGCGCACCTGAGCCACCAACTCGCGGCGAATCGTGCGCGCCAGGCCTCGATCGTCGAGAAACGCCGTGTGCTGCTGCCATGGGAGGCCGACGATCACGCGCAGCCCGTGCCGCGCGGCCTCGTCCAGGAGTTCCATGGGGGGCGGCGTGTACACCCGCACGGTGTTGATGCCGAGCTCCACCATCCGGTGGAAGTCCTCGGCTACCCGAGACGCGGAAGGGAACTGGTGCCCCTGGGGATCGGGTGCGAAGGTGCCGTACGACACGCCCTTGACCAGGAATCGCTCGTTCCCGGCGCGAAGGAACTTGCCGTCCGCGACAACGCGGGCGCCCACGGGTCGGGCGCCCGACAGGGGCTGATCGCGCTGTAGTGAAGTGCCCACGGATAGACGGAAGGCCCCGAGACGTGCCATCTCTTCGCCACGATGGCGGAGAAGCTCTCTTATTGGGAGCCAGGTAGAGTCATGCGGCGGCCTCACTCCGTCAAGAACGTAACACCCGCCGTGCGTTCCTCCCATCTGATGCGCTTCGGTGCCCTGCCGGCGAACTCGGGGGGTTCGATGCAGGGTAGCCCACCCCGCTCAATACCGCTAAGCTGCGTTTTCTTGGTTTCGCCCTACCCTCTCCGTTCCCTTCGGGGTCGATGATCACAACCCTCCGCCGAGCGCCCGTGATTCGGGCGGTCCTTGTATTCCTGGCTGGGTGTGGCGGAGGAGATGACGGGACCGGGGTTCAAGACTCAGAGCCCGTAGCGCGCGTCGAGATCTCACCACACGGCTTCGAGCTCTTCGTGGGGAACCAGGCCACGCTCGTGGTCACCCTTTTCGACGATGCCGGGGTTCAGCTTTCCGGTCGGCAGATCAGCTACGACTCTTCGGATCCCTTCGCCGTCTCCGTGAGCAGCGCCGGCGTGGTCTCGGCTCACCGGGAAGGCACTGCCCGAATCACTGCTACGAGCGAAGGCCGCTCAGACTTCTCCGATGTCACTGCGGGCCTCCGCCCGCTCGAGCCCACCGAAGATACAGAGCTCCAGGGCGACTCGATCGAGCTGAAGACCGTCGTTATCCCGCTGGGCGTCACGGTTACTGTGATCGGCGACATCGACCTCATAGTCCAAGGGGTCATCGACATCGCCGGCACGCTACAGTCGGATTGCGGCAAGCTCGGGCTAAAGAGCTCCAGCACCGTTCAGATTTCGGGAACAGTTCAGAACGGGTGCGCGACTCAGGGTCAGGGTGATTCACTCAAAGTAGAGGCCGACGGCGGCCTGACTCTCGACGGCGGGACCTTGATCGAAGCTGTCCCAACCGTAGTTGAAGGTTCCTGATAGGGGAGAAAGCAAAGTGGTGGCTCCGGGGGTCCCGGGCCGATAGGCTCGGGTAGGCAAAAACCCCAACACGGAGCCACCACGATGAAGAGAACGTACGAGGTAAGGGATCGGGCGGACAAGCGCGCGATCAGGGAGTTCCTGAAGCGGGAGGGGCAGTTTCTGCTTCCGATGCTTGAGCTCGTGGAGCAGACGGAGGTCGTGATCGACGAAGTCATCCAGGTGATGGGACGAGCGACGATCGAAGCGGTGCTGGAGATGAGCGCCGAGGGTGTGGCAGGCGTGAAGCAGGCAGGTCGGTCACGAGCGGAAGACGACACGGTGTGGTATGGCCGGCAGGGTGGTGTGGTTTACCTGTCGGACCGGAAGGTGCGTGTGGAGCGGCCACGGCTCAGGCGCCGGGGCGCCGGGGAGGGTGGCGAGGTCGAGGTGCCGGCGTACGCAGCGATGCGGAGACCGGGCGCTGTGGCGGATCGGATGCTCGAGGTCCTGATGGCGGGGGTGAGCACGCGCAAGTACGGCCGTGTGATCGGTGAGATGGCCGACACGGTCGGGGTGAGCAAGTCGGCGGTGAGCCGTGAGACGGTCGAGGCCTCGGAGCGCGTGCTGAAGGAGCTGATGGAGCGCCGGCTGGATGCGTGGGACCTGCTGGTGATCTACCTGGACGGGATCCAGATGGGCTCGCACCACGTGCTTGCTGCGGTAGGCGTGGACTCAGACGGAAAGAAGCACGTGCTGGGCGTGAGGGAAGGAGCGAGTGAGAACGCCGAGGTGACCAGCGCGCTCCTAGAGGATCTGGTCGAGCGCGGCCTGGACCCGGGCAGGCGGCGGCTGTTCGTGATCGATGGCTCGAAAGCGCTCAGGAAGGCGATCGAGAAGGTGTTCGGCCAACGTCACCCCATCCAGCGCTGCCGCAACCACAAGCTCCGCAACGTGCTGGGTCATCTGCCGAAGGATCAGCATCCTCAGGTGAAGGCGGCGTTCCGGGCGGCGATGAAGCTGGACGCGAAGCAGGGCGAGCAGAAGCTCGAGCAGCTCGCCCGATGGCTCGAGCGCGACCACCCCTCGGCCTCGGCCAGCCTACGCGAAGGCCTCAGCGAGATGTTCACGATCAACCGGCTCGGCCTCCCGCCGCGGCTGAGGAAGTGCCTGGGCTCGACCAACCTGATCGACAGCACCCACTCGGGCGTAAGACAGAAGACCCGCAGGGTGACCAACTGGAAGAACGGAGCGATGGCCTTGCGCTGGGCTGCGGCCTCGTTCGTGGAGACCGAGAAGAGCTACCGGAGGATCATCGGCTACGACCAGCTCTGGATGCTCAGGGCCCACCTCGACGACCATGAACCGGTTGCCGAAATGAGAAAGGCAGGCTAACAAGGAGACTCTCCGGAGCCACCACCTTCAACTGTCAGTGGGACACCATCCCTTGATCTCGTCAGGGGTGCTACAGCTCGTGAGCGTGCTCTCGGGAATCGGCGGCGGCACCGGGCCGGCTCGCTCAGTCCGCGCCGCAGGCGATTGCGTGATTCACGACACCGAGCTCCGGCCCGGCCGCGAGAAGGCAGGTGTCGGCTTCGATGGGCAGCCGATCGAGATCTTCTGTCACGGCAACCTCGGCTTCGGAGGCAACACAATCATCGTCTCCCAAAGTGGGGGAGACGCCGCAGACGTGCTTTCGAGCCCCGCGACCGGTCCGTCGAGCGCTGACGCCGACCCTGGTGGATCGGGTGGCATGATCCGAATGGTGGTCGGAGGGGACATCCTCTTCGGTGTGGACAGCGGCGCGACGGTTCGCTCAGGCGATGGAGGCGCTGGGGGCACGGCGACGGCCACCGCGAATCATCCGAGTTCCTCTGCGACTACAGTGGCCGGTGACGGGGGCGATTCAGGTGGTGTCATCGTCTCGGCGGGAGGATCGATCTCAATCGAACCCGGCGGCCTCGGGTTACAGCTCGGGCTCGGCGGCGCGGGTGGTGATGCGAGCGCGTTGGGCAGCGGCGGGGGGGCGGCCGAATTCGGTGGGGCAGCCTCCGCCGTGGCCGGGCAGGGCGGAAGCACACCCGACTTGGAGATCACCGCGACGCTCGGAATCTCCGGTGGGTCCAACGCCGTCATGATGGGTGGCGGTGGTGGCTCGGGCGGGTCCGCAGAGGCTACCGGCGGAAACGGCGGCGGCGGGAATGCCGGAAGCAGGGATGGCGGAGCGGGTTCGGGTGGGTCGGGCCTCGCTCCAGGAGCGGGCGGTGGAGTCTTCGTTTCGGTTGGAACGGGGAACGGTGGGCGCGGAGGAAGCGGAGCGCCTCCCGGCGCGGGTGGGGCGGCCGGCGCCGACGGGATCGTCGCCGTGAACGGCCGTTCCGACGTCGGCACGACCTTCGCCAACGGGCAGCTCGGGGAGAGCTGCGGAGTCACGCCCGTGGCTTCGGTGTTGGTCACGCCCTCGGCGCCCAACATCCTCGTGGGTGGCGAAGTGCAGCTCGGCGCCGACCCGCAGGACTCGGAGGGCGCCTCCCTCCAAGGCCGCGTCGTGACGTGGGCCACCGACGACGCGGGTGTGGCGAGCGTGAGCGCGACCGGACTCGTCACAGGCGCGTCCGAAGGCTCGGCCACCATCACCGCCACCAGCGAAGGCATCGACGGAACGGCCGAGGTGACGGTGACGCCGGCGGGTGAGCCGCCGATCGCGTGCGGTGATCTCATCTCGGGATCCATCACCGCTGCGGGTGAGTTCCACGAGTACGAGTTCACGGGCTCGACCGGCGATTTCATCACGATCACGCTGAGCGAATCCAGCTTCGGCACCTCTAGCGCCCACGACGCCCGGGTCACGCTCTACGCGCCGTCCGACGCGTTGGTCGGTTCGTTCGACTCCGACAGCCAGGCTGACTTCACGCTGGGCGAGACGGGCACCTTCGTGTTGCGCGCGGGCGCCAACGACTCGCTCAGCACCGGCTCCTACAGCATTGGGCTGGAATGCATCCGGCCCGCCAGCTCCGATGCGGTAGCGATCACCTACGGTGACTTGATCTCAAGCGACACCATGGACCCGGCAGAGGCCGACCTCTACACGTTCTCAGGCTCCGCCGGTGACTTCATCACCCTCACGTTGAGCGAATCCAGCTTCGGCACCTCTAGCGCCCACGACGCCCGGGTCACGCTCTACGCGCCGTCCGACGCGTTGGTCGGTTCGTTCGACTCCGACAGCCAGGCTGACTTCACGCTGGGCGAGACGGGCACCTTCGTGTTGCGCGTCAACGCCAACAACTTCGTCAGTACCGGCTCCTACGAGCTTGTTCTGATCAAGCATTAGAACCAAGCGACTCGGTGCCGGACGGGACCACCTACAGCCGGCGACGGACGGACACGTTTCAGATGAAACGCTTTAGCGGCTTTGATGCGATCTTAGGCGTTACCCTGTGCGTCGGTGTCACCGTAGCAGTCCGGCCCCTCGTCCTCGATGGCGTCTCCTCACTCACAACACTCTTGGCTCCATCTCCTTACTCATAACCGCCCCGGGCGTTCAGGACCTCTCAACCCGTCGGGTCGTGGATCACGCCCATGAAGAGGATGGCCCCGGTCAGGCGCTCACGAAGCACGAAAAGGAACGGGCGGTCGAAGCGGATCTCGGCCGGGGCCGACGTAACGACAGCACCGCCGGTCACCGCCGCCGCCTCCGTTCCCTCTTCGTCCACCTTCACGAACGCCTTCTGCTTGACGATGTCGAGCCACACGCCGCCGCCCGGCGTGAGCCGGCTGAAGTCGGCGGGACCGAACGCGTCCGTCATGCCCAGCGCCATGAGGGGGTCGTTGAGCTTCTCCTCCCATGCGAGCTCGAAGCGCGGGAGGCGCACATACGCTCGTCCCGGAGCCAGCTCCGACATCCACGCCTCCCACGACTGGTCGGTCATCTCGCGGAGGAAGTCCTCCACCGATGCGGACGGGTCGGGCAACGCCACGACCATGCTGAACGCCCCGCCGCCGTACGGCAGCTCGACCATCGTCACACCGTCGCGGTGACGCATGGGGACGTCGTGACCGTCTAGGTACATGAGATCGGCCGCGACCTGAGAGCCGTCCGGACGGGTGAACGGTGCGCGCTCCGTTAGAGCGGCGTCGAAGCGCGTGACCCAGCTCGCCTTGAAGTAGATGGCGTTCAGGAGCACCATGATCACGTTGGGGGGAAGCTCGTCGAAGATCGTCTCGATGCGCCCGTGCGTAGCCTCGCTCGCCCAGCCGTTGATGCGGCCGAGCGTGCCGGGGTCGGCGAAATCGACGGCCTCGACCTCGGCGCCGAAGCTCGTCTGGACCCGGGCGAGAAAGTCGGGGACGATTGGGAAGCCGAGCTTCGTCCAGATCGAGTTCCCGACCTCGATGGTCACCGACGGGTCGAGGCCCAGGAGCAGGTCGACCAGTTCGCTGTAACTAACCTGACCCCCTGAAACGAGACCAGGTGCAATGTTAGGATCGACCTGGTCTGAAGCTTTTCAGCGAGGAGGTCAGGATGGGAAGGAAGCGACACACTCCGGAGCAGATCATCACTGCACTGCGGGAGGCAGAGGTGGGTCTGGCTCGCGGCAAATCCGTGAAGCTGATCAGCCGGGAGCTCGGCATCACCGAGCAGACGTACTACCGGTGGAGGCGGGAGTACGGCGGGATGAAGGTGAGCCAGGCACGGCGCCTGAAGGAGCGTGAGCGCGAGAACGGGCGCCTGAAGCGAGCAGTGGCGGACTTGACACTGGACAAGCTGATCCTGGAGGAAGCGGCCAAGGGAAACTTCTGAGCCCCGAGCGCCGACGACGTTGTGTGGTGCGTGTACGTCAGCAGCTCGGGGCGTCGGAGAGGAGAGCGTGCCGGGTGCTCGGGCAGCCACGCACGACCCAGCGCCGGGCGAGGAAAGTGGCGAGTGACGAGGGGGCGCTCCGAGGTGATATCGTGCGACTCGCGAGTCGATTCGGCCGCTACGGCTACCGACGCGTCACGGACATGCTCCGCATCGAGGGCTGGGGGGTGAACCACAAGCGGGTGGAGCGGATCTGGAGGCAGGAGGGGCTGAAGGTCCCGCAGCGGCAGCCGAAGCGAGGTCGGCTGTGGCTCAACGACGGATCGTGCATCCGGCTGAGGCCGCTGTATCGGGGCCACGTCTGGTCGTACGACTTCGTGGCCTCGAGGACGCACGACGGGCGTGCGCTGAAGCTGCTGACAGTGCTGGACGAGCACACGAGGGAGTGCCTGGCGATCGTGGTGGCTCGCAAGATCCGCGCCCACGACGTGCTCGAGGTGCTGGCCGATCTGTTCGTCCGACACGGGCCTCCCGAGTATCTGAGGTCGGACAACGGACCGGAGTTCACCGCGAAGCTCGTGCGGCGGTGGTTGGGGCGCGTGGGCGTCGAGACGCTCTTTATCGAGCCGGGCAGCCCGTGGGAGAACGGCTACAACGAGAGCTTCAACGGCAAGCTCAGGGACGAGCTGTTGAACGGGGAGATCTTCTACTAGTTGGCGGAGGCGGCCGTGCTGGTCGAGCAATGGAGGCGCGAGTACAATACCGTCCGACCCCACAGCGCCTGCGGCGGCTTTCCCCCGGCCCCTGAGGCGATTAAGCCGTCGCCCTGGTTCCTGAGGATGCCCGTCCTTCACGGCCCTCCACAGGTGCTGGGACTAACATAGGATGTGGTACCGCTCTTGGGGGCAGGTCATCCTGATCTTCATCGAACTGCACCTCTCCTCGTCATCGTCCGTTGGCGCTCGCGACGTCCGTGCGCGACAAGGCCCGCGCGAAGATCTCTTCCTCGTAGTCGTTCGCGACCAGCACCACGAAGCTCGTGGGCTGCGTACCTTCCTTCAGGTGGTCCTTCAGGACGTCCGCGAGAATGGAAGCGGCGTCCTCCGCGTCGAGGTTCCCGGCGCCGGTGCCCACGAGCGGAAACGCGACGGAGGTCATACCGAGATCCTGAGCGCGCCGCAGGGCGTTCACGAGCGCGCGCCTCACGCCGGCGGCGGACACCGGCTCATCGAAGTCCTGCACCACCACGTGGATCACGTACGTGGCCTCGAGCGCGCCCCCGGACGTCACCAGGGCTCCCCCGACCGGCAACTGGCCGAGGCCGTGCATCGGGTCGGCCACGTGTGGGCCGGCCGCGAGGTCGAGACGACGGCCCTCGGCGGTGATCGCTTCGCCGTCCGCACGCGCCGGCCGTACCACCGCCACGGCCTCGGCGGTGTCGAGATGACCCGCACGGACCCTGATCACCGCGACAGCTCTCGAGCCTTACGGTACATCTCTGCCGCCTCGAGGGGCATTCTCTGAAGCTGTCCCAACCGTAGTTGAAGGTTCCTGATAGGGGAGAAAGAAAAGTGGTGGCTCCGGGGGTCCCGGGCCGATAGGCTCGGGTAGGCAAAAACCCCAACACGGAGCCACCACGATGAAGAGAACGTACGAGGTAAGGGATCGGGCGGACAAGCGCGCGATCAGGGAGTTCCTGAAGCGGGAGGGGCAGTTTCTGCTTCCGATGCTTGAGTTCGTGGAGCAGACGGAGGTCGTGATCGACGAAGTCATCCAGGTGATGGGACGAGCGACGATCGAAGCGGTGCTGGAGATGAGCGCCGAGGGTGTGGCAGGCGTGAAGCAGGCAGGTCGGTCACGAGCGGAAGACGACACGGTGTGGTATGGCCGGCAGGGTGGTGTGGTTTACCTGTCGGACCGGAAGGTGCGTGTGGAGCGGCCACGGCTCAGGCGCCGGGGCGCCGGGGAGGGTGGCGAGGTCGAGGTGCCGGCGTACGCAGCGATGCGGAGACCGGGCGCTGTGGCGGATCGGATGCTCGAGGTCCTGATGGCGGGGGTGAGCACGCGCAAGTACGGCCGTGTGATCGGTGAGATGGCCGACACGGTCGGGGTGAGCAAGTCGGCGGTGAGCCGTGAGACGGTCGAGGCCTCGGAGCGCGTGCTGAAGGAGCTGATGGAGCGCCGGCTGGATGCGTGGGACCTGCTGGTGATCTACCTGGACGGGATCCAGATGGGCTCGCACCACGTGCTTGCTGCGGTAGGCGTGGACTCAGACGGAAAGAAGCACGTGCTGGGCGTGAGGGAAGGAGCGAGTGAGAACGCCGAGGTGACCAGCGCGCTCCTAGAGGATCTGGTCGAGCGCGGCCTGGACCCGGGCAGGCGGCGGCTGTTCGTGATCGATGGCTCGAAAGCGCTCAGGAAGGCGATCGAGAAGGTGTTCGGCCAACGTCACCCCATCCAGCGCTGCCGCAACCACAAGCTCCGCAACGTGCTGGGTCATCTGCCGAAGGATCAGCATCCTCAGGTGAAGGCGGCGTTCCGGGCGGCGATGAAGCTGGACGCGAAGCAGGGCGAGCAGAAGCTCGAGCAGCTCGCCCGATGGCTCGAGCGTGACCACCCCTCGGCCTCGGCTAGCCTACGCGAAGGCCTCAGCGAGATGTTCACGATCAACCGGCTCGGCCTCCCGCCGCGGCTGAGGAAGTGCCTGGGCTCGACCAACCTGATCGACAGCACCCACTCGGGCGTAAGACAGAAGACCCGCAGGGTGACCAACTGGAAGAACGGAGCGATGGCCTTGCGCTGGGCTGCGGCCTCGTTCGTGGAGACCGAGAAGAGCTACCGGAGGATCATCGGCTACGACCAGCTCTGGATGCTCAGGGCCCACCTCGACGACCATGAACCGGTTGCCGAAATGAGAAAGGCAGGCTAACAAGGAGACTCTCCGGAGCCACCACCTTCAACTGTCAGCGGGACACCATCCGAAATCGTGTCGCTGCGTTTTTCTCGCTCCGCGACCCTCTCCCTCAGGGATTCGGACACGATCCGAGCCTCCCTTTGCGTGCAAAATGAAGTTCGAACTATAATGCTGCCAAGTGTCCCGCGGCATCAGGGCGGTTACGGGCGGGGAGGCCATTACTGGAGGAAGAATCCGATGAAGCTGGTACGAAACATTGTGTTGACTGCCTTCCTGCTCGCCGTCGCGGCGGGCCAGGCTCGTGCGCAGTTCGAGAGTGTGGGCGTCATCGACTTTCCCACGTCGGCGACCGGCGAGGTTCAGGACCGCTTCCTGCGGGGCGTCGCAATCCTTCACAGCTTCGGCTGGCTGCAGGCGCGGGAGCAGTTCCACGCCGCTCAGGAGCTCGACCCGAACTTCGCCATGGCGTACTGGGGAGAGTCGCTGGCCTACAACCACCCGCTGGTCTCACAAATGGACGCCACCGAGCCGCGTAAGGCTCTGCAGCGACTGGCCCCCACCCGGGCCGAGCGCCTCGCCAAAGCGCCGACGGATCGCGAGAAGGGCTTTCTGAACGCCGTGGAGATCCTTTGGGGCGAGGGCGATCACGTCGAGCGCAGGGTCGAATACATGGAAGCGATGGAGCAGCTCTACGAAGACTATCCCGACGATCCCGAGGTCGCTGCTTTCTACGCCCTGTCCATGCTGAGCACCGTCGCCGCGACCCGCGATCTCAGCGGGCGCCTGAATGTGCGGGCGGGAACCATCGCTCTGAAGCTGTTCAAGGACAACAACGACCATCCGGGGGCCGTTCACTACACCATCCATGCCTTTGACGACCCGCTCCACGCTCCGTTGGCGCTCGAGGCCGCGCATCGCTTCGCGGAGATCGCGGCGGCGGTGTCGCACGCACGCCACATGCCGACCCACATCTTCATCCAGCACGGCATGTGGGACTACGTCTCCGGACACAACCAGTCCGCCTACGACGCTGCCCGCGAGCTATGGCAGCCGGGCGACCCCATGGGCGACGCGACCCACGCGCTGGATTGGGGCCAGTACGGCGACCTTCAGCTTGGCGACTACGAGAAGGCGCGCCTGTGGATCCAGCGAATCGAGAAGATGGCCTCGGGCACCTTCCTGGAGGGAGGTCCTTCCGACGAGGGCGGACAGGCTCGCCCGAGCGGTGCCGTGGCGTTGCTCAAGGCTCGCTACATCGTCGACACCGAAGAGTGGGCGGTCCTGCCCATCACCGACGAATCATCCGGGCATGAGTTGCTCGCCACCGGGCTGAGCGCGGCCCGTACCGGTGACCGGGCTGCGTTGGAAGCAGCCGCAGCCGCCTTGGACGCCGACGGGGCCGGCTACGCCGGTGTCATGCACAAGCAGGTGGCGGCGTTGCTGGAAGCGGACCGGGGCAACGAAGCCGGCGCCCGGAAGCTGATGGACCAGGCGGTGGAGACCGTGGAGGCGCTGGCTCCCCCGCGCGGGGCCGCCAGCCCGATCAAGCCCGTGCACGAACTGTACGGCGAGATACTCGCGGGCTTCGGAGCCCACGAGGATGCCGCTGCCATGTTCGAGACCTCACTGATGCGCATGCCGAACCGCCCGCACTCATTGCTCGGCTTGGCGCGCGCGAGCGTAGAGACCGGGGACTTCGAGCGGGCGACCAAAGCCTACGAGAAGCTCACCCAGGTGTGGGCCGGACGCACTTCCTTCGAGGGCTATCAGGAAGCCATGCGCTTCCTCGAGAGCACCGACAGCAGCATCAACCGCAGCAGGTTGTAGCGAGGGGCAGGAACGAATCCGGGTCTCGCCGGGCGATTGCGCGGCGAGACCCGGTTGTCGAAGCTGTCCCAACCGTAGTTGAAGGTTCCTGATAGGGGAGAAAGAAAAGTGGTGGCTCCGGGGGTCCCGGGCCGATAGGCTCGGGTAGGCAAAAACCCCAACACGGAGCCACCACGATGAAGAGAACGTACGAGGTAAGGGATCGGGCGGACAAGCGCGCGATCAGGGAGTTCCTGAAGCGGGAGGGGCAGTTTCTGCTTCCGATGCTTGAGCTCGTGGAGCAGACGGAGGTCGTGATCGACGAAGTCATCCAGGTGATGGGACGAGCGACGATCGAAGCGGTGCTGGAGATGAGCGCCGAGGGTGTGGCAGGCGTGAAGCAGGCAGGTCGGTCACGAGCGGAAGACGACACGGTGTGGTATGGCCGGCAGGGTGGTGTGGTTTACCTGTCGGACCGGAAGGTGCGTGTGGAGCGGCCACGGCTCAGGCGCCGGGGCGCCGGGGAGGGTGGCGAGGTCGAGGTGCCGGCGTACGCAGCGATGCGGAGACCGGGCGCTGTGGCGGATCGGATGCTCGAGGTCCTGATGGCGGGGGTGAGCACGCGGAAGTACGGCCGTGTGATCGGTGAGATGGCCGACACGGTCGGGGTGAGCAAGTCGGCGGTGAGCCGTGAGACGGTCGAGGCCTCGGAGCGCGTGCTGAAGGAGCTGATGGAGCGCCGGCTGGATGCGTGGGACCTGCTGGTGATCTACCTGGACGGGATCCAGATGGGCTCGCACCACGTGCTTGCTGCGGTAGGCGTGGACTCAGACGGAAAGAAGCACGTGCTGGGCGTGAGGGAAGGAGCGAGTGAGAACGCCGAGGTGACCAGCGCGCTCCTAGAGGATCTGGTCGAGCGCGGCCTGGACCCGGGCAGGCGGCGGCTGTTCGTGATCGATGGCTCGAAAGCGCTCAGGAAGGCGATCGAGAAGGTGTTCGGCCAACGTCACCCCATCCAGCGCTGCCGCAACCACAAGCTCCGCAACGTGCTGGGTCATCTGCCGAAGGATCAGCATCCTCAGGTGAAGGCGGCGTTCCGGGCGGCGATGAAGCTGGACGCGAAGCAGGGCGAGCAGAAGCTCGAGCAGCTCGCCCGATGGCTCGAGCGCGACCACCCCTCGGCCTCGGCTAGCCTACGCGAAGGCCTCAGCGAGATGTTCACGATCAACCGGCTCGGCCTCCCGCCGCGGCTGAGGAAGTGCCTGGGCTCGACCAACCTGATCGACAGCACCCACTCGGGCGTAAGACAGAAGACCCGCAGGGTGACCAACTGGAAGAACGGAGCGATGGCCTTGCGCTGGGCTGCGGCCTCGTTCGTGGAGACCGAGAAGAGCTACCGGAGGATCATCGGCTACGACCAGCTCTGGATGCTCAGGGCCCACCTCGACGACCATGAACCGGTTGCCGAAATGAGAAAGGCAGGCTAACAAGGAGACTCTCCGGAGCCACCACCTTCAACTGTCAGTGGGACACCATCCGGTTGTCCTCCGGCTTCCTCCCCGACCGCACCAACGCCACCATCTGCTCCCTAAACTCCCGTAGCGCCGACGCTCTGACGGGTGCCGGTCCTGGCCGTAGGTCTTGACGAGCTGCGCGTAGTCGATCCGGTGGCCGAAGGCCCTGCGGATCGCCTCGATATACATCCCGTGGCCGTCCGTGGTCAGTTGGATCCTCCCTGCCACCCTGGAGGCCAGGTACTCTATGAAGGTATTCGCGCTCTCCTGGCTCCTGTCGCCCACGAACCACGACACCATGAGCTTGGTGTCCGGGTCGATCGCCGTGAAGGTCTAGATGTCCCCCTGGCTCCGGTACCGGGCGTTCTTCTGCTTCGCTCCGACGAAAGTCCAGATCTCGTCAGCCTCGATTCGCTCACAGTTCAGGCTCTGCAGTCGATAGTCCTGATAAACCGAACAAAACTCCCCGCCCTCCACCAAGAGTCTAAGCACCGTGGTGGCTCCGGGGAGTCTCCTGGTTAGCCGATGCGCGGTCTGAGCTACGTCGGGGCGGAGCTTTTGGGCGAGCTTCTTCTTGGCCATACCGTACGCTAATACCGTCTCAGCGAGTGAGTCCCATCTTTAGTTGAAATTGAAGCGGCCTCCAACCTCAGGTAACGTGGGTGTGCGACCACACCACGGGACCACAAGAGAGGAAGGAGGCCACCGATGGGAAGGATGCCAAGGCTCGTCGAGCGGGGCAAGAAGGACCGGCGGCTCGGGGAACCGAGGGAGGTGAGTTGGGAGGAGATCGAGGCGCTGGAGCTGGACCCTCGGGTGGAGCTGATCCGGCAGCTGATTCCGCTGGGACTGGCGGAGGTGGGCCGGATGCTCGAGGAGGGAGTGGAGCAACTGGCGGGGCAACGTCACGCCAGGAAGACCGAGGACGATCGACATTACCGGCATGGGCATAACCCAGGGTCGGTGCGGTTGGGCGGCCAGCGGCATCCGGTGCGAGTACCGCGGGTGCGAGGCCCGGCCGGAGAGTCGAGGCTGGCGGCGTATGAGCAGCTGCATGGCTCGCCCGGCGAGATGGACGAGGGGCTGTTTCGGAAGGTGCTGCTCGGGATCTCGTGCCGGGACTACGAGGCAGCGGTCGAGGCGGTGCCTGGAGCCATCGAGCTGTCGAAGTCGACGGTCTCGCGGGAGTTCAAGAAGGCCACGGCCGCGAAGCTGAAGGAGTTTCAGGAGCGGGACCTCTCGGGTTACGACGTGGTGGCACTCGTCCTGGACGGCAAGAGCTTTGCCGAGGACGAGATGGTCGTCGCGCTCGGGGTGACGACCAAGGGGGACAAGGTCTTCCTCGGGTTCGTCCAGACCGACACGGAGAACGCCGTGGTGATCCGATCCTTCCTTCGGAGTCTGAAGGACCGAGGTCTCGACCTGTCGGCCGGAGCGCTCGTGGTGATCGATGGAGCCCGCGGTCTCCGGAGCGGCGTCCTGGCGGTCTTCAAGGGACAGGTGCTCATCCAGCGGTGCCAGTGGCACAAGCGGGAGAACGTGATCTCGTATCTGCCGAGAGCGGAGCAGAAGGGCTGGCGCCAGCGTCTGCAGCGCGCCTACCAGCGGCCCACGTACGAAGAGGCCGTCAAGGACCTCGAGGCCCTGCGCCAGGAGCTCGCGGGGGTGAACCAGTCCGCGGCGGCCAGTCTCGATGAGGGGTTCGAGGAGACCCTCACCCTCCACCGGTTGGGAGTCTTCCCCCTGGTCGGCCGGTCGCTCAAGACCACCAACGTGCTCGAGTCCGTGAACGCCCTGGCCGAGCAGAGGTGCGGACGCGTGGACCACTGGAAGAACTCGAGCCAGAAGCACCGATGGCTCGCGACCACGCTCCTGGAGATCGAGTCACGGCTCCGGAGGTTGCTCGGGTACCGACACCTCCCGCTCCTCAGGGCCGCGATCCAGAAGGACCTCGGGATCACCCTTCCCGAGAGCCGTTCACATGCCGTCGCCTGAGACGGAGGTCGCTCCAGTTTCAACTAACTTTGGGATTGACTCTTCCGGACGTCCACACCTGCTCAAGGACGTGTTTGAAGAAAGGAAGTTCAGGGACGGAAAGCCCGTCTCAGCTCATCAGCGCAAAGCAGCCGCCTGAAACGTTTACACACCTATTGACCCGACCTCCTCTGCCGTCGCCCGAGACTCTATGGCTTTTGCTGCTGCTTATAGGAAGCCCAGGTCGCCAGTTTTCGAGAGTAATTGTCGATACTGTGATCCGACAATAATTTCAACTCGCCCTGCCATAGGTTGGCCCGTTGACACCCACCAGCAAAATCTGTCGAAAGAATTAACGGAGTAACGAAGCTGCACATTGGAAGATTTGCCGACGAGATAACTGCCATAGCCAGATTGCTGGTATTCTTGAGCATCGGTGAGAAACTGAGAAGACTGCTTGTGCCAGGAACTGTTGCGGATCGTCCTGGACAAGCCACCGACCATGTCGAGCCCGTTGATCCAGCACCTTCGAGGTCAGAGCTGCACCCGATACGAGGACGGTCGCAACCGCCCAGGGAAGCCATCGCGGCCCGGTGAGCGCGTTCATGCTGGGACCGCGGTAGGCGTGACTTGTCCGGGCCGGGCTCGCTGCGCGATCCACTTCTCCGCCGCGGTCCTGGCAGCTACGGTGCGCCGCTTCCTGCCTGAGGTGCGCCGTCAGCGCTGCACCGTGCACCTGCAACGCAACGTGCTGGCCAAGGTCCCGCATCGCCTGCGCAAGCGTGTGGCGCGCGAGGTTGCCGCCGTCTTCCGGGCCCCCGGGCTCGCTAAGGCGAAGAAGCGCCTGGCCGAGATCACGGCGCGCTGGCACAACGAACTCCCCGAGGCAATGAGGGTGCTCGAGCGGGGCTTCACGGCCGCCACCCAGTTCTACGCGTTTCCCGAGCCCCACTGGGCCAGGCTACGCACCACGAACAGCCTCGAGGAGCGGAGCGGAGCGGAGGACGGCGGAGCCGTTGACGCGCCTGGCGTGCTGCAGCTATCCGGGGTCTTCCAGGTGGTGATGGGGGACCACCTCTCCCATGATTTGGCATAAATGCTATGGTTTTGTGCTGTTTGTCTGTGTTATCTACAGTTCTGCCCCCATTTCTTGAGTTCGTCTGAGCCGAGTTCGGGGCTTTTGGGGGTGGGGGTGTTGTGATCGGCCCCCCATTGTGGTACCACCTACTGTGTTAGTCCAACCGCCTCCTGAAGCCTGGGGAGAGGGCCGCAGAGTGTCGGGAGTTTCAGGAAGGCCGGATCGGGCTGGATCGCTTCCGGAGCCGGGGGCCGGTAGCCCAGAGAGCTATGAGGACGGATGGTGTTGTACTCGCGCCGCCACTGTTCGATGAGCACCTTCGCCTCCTCCAACGAATAGAAGATTTCCCGCTTCAGAAGCTCCTCGCCGAGTGTTGCATTGAAGCTCTCGTTATAGCCATTCTCCCACGGGCTTGCCGGCGTGATGAATAACGTCCGTACCCCCAGTTGCTTCAACCACCCTCGAACCACCGTAGCCGTGAACTCCGGGCCATTGTCCGAGCGGATGTGCGCTGGTGGACCGTGCCGGACAAAGAGCTCGGTCAGCGCCTCCAAGACATCGTCCGCCTGCAGCCGCCGAGCCACGAGGATCGCTAGACACTCCCGGCTGTACTCATCCAACACCGTCAGCATCTTCAACGGTCGACCGTCGTCCGTCCGGTCCGCCACGAAGTCATACGCCCAGACGTGGTGCCGGTACAAGGGCCGGAGCCGGATACAGGAGCCGTCGGCCAACCACAGACGTCCCCGTTTGGGCTGCTTCTTCGGTACCTTCAACCCCTCTTCCCTCCAGATCCGCTCCACACGCTTGTGGTTCACCACCCAGCCCTCCGTCCTCAGAAGCCCCGTCACCATCCGGTAGCCGTAACGCCCGAAGCTTCGGGCCACTCTCACCACGTCCTCTCTCAGCGCCTCCTCATCCGCCTTCCTCGTGCTCCTGCGGCGCTGCGTGGAGCGGGCCTGTCCCAAGACCCTGCACGCTCCCCTCTCGCTCACCCCGAGCCGCTGACGTACATGAACCACGCATCGTCTCCGCCGCTCGGGGCTCAGAAGTTTCCCTTGGCCGCTTCCTCCAGGATCAGCTTGTCCACCGTCAGGTTCGCCACCGCTCGCTTCAGCCGTGCGTTCTCCTTCTCGAGATCCTTCAGGCGCTTCGCCTGGCTGGCCTTCATCCCTCCGTACTCCCGCCGCCACCGGTAGTACGTTTGTTCGCTGACGCCCAGCTCCCGACACACATCCTTGATCGCCTTCCCGTTTGCGATCTCTACTTCCGCCTTCCGTAGGGCGTTGATGATCTGTCCTGTTGAAAAATTCTTCCGCGCTGCCATCGTGATCTCCTCCTGTCTCGACCCGACCAGATTCTAACACTGGACTCGGTCTCGTTTCAGGGGGCTAGATCAGTGCGGCGCAGTTGGCCAAGCGGCAGCGGCGCTGAGCCAGCCCGGTCGCCGAGGCGGTCAGGCGCCGAGTCACCACGGGCCGTCCCTCGCGGAGCGGGGTCGCGAGCACGGGATGTAGAGTCCTCTGCGGACGGCGCCTCTTCGAGGCAGCTCCGGCGATTCCGCCGGGCGCGAAAGTCGCGTACGCTTGTTGACGAAATCGGGAACCCGTCCCATTTTCCGCAGAGTAGGGACGCCTAACCACTACAGATGTTTGCTCGCGATAATTCCAGTTATCGCGAGTAAAACGTCTTGATTCGTTCGCGTGGCCCGACACGGCAGGCCACACGATGTCAGCGCCAACCGGTGCTCCCCGTGCCCCCGCCGCCGCGTCGTTCACGCCGCCGTCGTAGCGCCCCCCGTGGGTAGGCGGCCTCTGCCATCCCTGCCTTGCATCACGTAGAGGCCATGCTACAAACGTGCCTGGGGTCCGCCTCTATAACCAGGCCGAGCCGTTCCGAGCCCTCGTAGATGGCGTCGTCCACGATAGCGAAGCCGAAGTCTGATAAGAGCTTGCGGGCCACGAACGGGTCGGTGTCGGCGTCACGTCCGTATTCGCTGCGAGTGAATGACTCCCGCTCAGATATCGGGGCGTAGTCATCGTCAGCCTTGGCCGTCCCTGACCTCGTCGAAAAGGTCATGAAATAGTTACGCGACGGCCCCCTGGGGATAGGCCGCATCGAGCGTCGCCACCAGGTATACGGCAGCGTCCGTTGAGTTCTCCGCGAAGGTGTAGTCGGACATGTCGTAGCTGATCGTGATCGGCGGTTCCGAGGTCGAGATGACCGCCACCGTGTCCGAGCCGCCGTCGATGCCGTCGCCCGACACCGTGGCGGTGAGGTCGCCCGTGGTGGAGGGGGCAAACGAGAACTTCGACGCGGTGATCGTCAGGGTCGCGGTGGCCGACTCGGCCAGGAAGGTCACGCCGTGCTCGAGGTCCGAATTGCCCAGCCAGGTCTCGTCCTGGACGATGGTCACCTTCGCATCTAGCGCGTCCGTCGTCGCGCCCTCCCGCGTCAGCGTGAAAACGAGGTCCTCCAGCCCCCCGCCGATGCTATCGTGCTCCGCCTCGATGGTGACGGGGGTGGCGCCCTTGATTGTGATGAGCAGCGAAAAACTATTTGAAGCCCAGGCTCCGGCGTCCGAATCCCTAAAGGAAAGCCTGTCGCCTATGCTCCACCCGCTTTCCACCGTGCCCGGGCTGTCCGACGCGGTCGACTTTAGTTTCCAGCCACCGGCGGTTTCTTCGACCACGACGAAGTAGTTGGTTCCCTTCGCGAGGGTCGCATTGGCCGGCGCCGTGAAGATCATGTCCCCGCTGGCAAACGGCACGGGGTTGGTCAACGTGTAGAGACTGGTGCCGGGGTGGCCGAACGATCTCGAGTAGATGCTGACCCTGGGAACATCAGCGGCGTCGGCCTCCGACCCAACCTTGACCACAACCTCAGAGAGCGTATAGCCGTCCGGGTTGTCACCCGTGTGGAACGGCTGCGCTTGCGTGAACGTGGAGGTACCAGAGATGCCTACGGAGCGTTCTGAGGAGCTCAGCGTTTCGCCGATATTGCTTACATAAGTGGTCTGCGCCTGGGCGGCCGCGGACACGCCCACAGGCCGGCCACGACCAGGAGCAACCCGGCCGCCAGGCGCCGCACCGCCGCGCGCGACCGCGATGTCCCCGCAGGCAGGCGGGACGCGCGTTCTCTGGAAATGCAGGAGGACCCGCCCGCGCCGGGCGGGGAGGATTCAGAGGGCCGGCGGGGGCTTGGCGCGGACTCGTGGTCCAATAGGTGAGTGAGGTGTGTGCCGGCGCTTCTGTGCCGGTGTGCGGGCGATCGGAGCTCGGTGCCCGGCATGTGAAATGCCCAGTCATGATGCTCGTTGGATGTCGAGCCCTTTTCCAAGTAGACCATCACTCTTCCGCATTCCGTGGCGTTGCGGGCGGAAACAGGCCTCTGTTCTCTCTCGTCGTTCGGAAGAACCTCGACAGCCTCGCCCGGATCGCCTGTCCCCGGTACCGGTCAGGGGTGCGCGCATGGTCAACTCTCCGTTGTTGCTCGCGATAATTGTAGTTATCGGGAGTTACCCGCCACGAATTATGTGACCGGAGCGCGCCGGGGCAACCCCTGCGGGGTCTTCGGCGCTATTTGCGTTTCTGGAGCCGCGCGAGCTGTGCGGCGCCATTGCGCTTGGCGAGGAGCCGCTCGCCGTAGCGTTGCACCATCGAGGCACTCTTCCAGCGCCCGGCCTGCATGATGGCCGGGATCCCGATCCCCGAGGCGATCATGTCCTGAGCCGCGCCCACGCGGGAGCTGTGCCCGGAGAGCCGCTGCACGATCGGCGCCGGGAGTCCGGCGCGTTCGGCCATCGCCCTGTAGATGCGCGGCACCTGGCTCTCGTCGAGCGCTTCGCCCACGGCGCCGTCCCTCCTGACCGAGCGAAAGAGCCGCCCCGAGGAAATCCCGCTCGCGCCGAGCCACGCCCGCACCCAGCTTCACTGTGTCCCGGTGGAGGTAGAGCATTGCGCCCCCACCCTCCCGGATCGTTCTTCGCGCGCCGCACCAGGAGCGACGCTCTCGAAGCCCCCGGATGCCCCGCAACCGAAGTCCGCCACCGCGGGTGGACGATGCCCAATGGGCCGTGCCCAGGCTGGCCTCCCTGTCGAACTCCATGCGCTTTGACGGGGCCTCCGGCGAGCAGCGGTGCTGGAATCACAAGATGAGGAACGTCCTGGATCGGCTGCCGCAGCGCGAGCAGTCAGAGGCCAAGGAACTGCTGCGCACAGTCGTCTACGCCTCGACACGGGCCGCGGCGCTCAAAGCTCGTCAGGCGTTCGGCAAGCGTTATGGGCCGTAGTACCCGAAAGCTGTGACGGTGCTCGAGGATGACTGGGACCGCATGGTCACGTTCTACGACTTCCCCGAAGCCCACTGGAAGCATCTACGGACGACGAATGTGGTGGAAAGCCCGTTCGCTTCGGTACGGCTCCGCACGTCGGCAGCAAAACGATTTAAGCGCGTCGACAGGTGCTACCGCCCTCATCTGGAAGCTCCTGACGGTGGCGGAGAAACGCTTCAGAAGGCTTGACGCTCCTCACCTGCTCAAGGACGTGTTTGAAGGAAGGAAGTTCGAAGACGGAAAGCCCGTCTCAACCCAACAGCGGAAGAATGCCGCCTGATACGTTTACACACCTATTGACCCAACCTCTGCAGTTCATTCATGCGTGGTTACACCTGAAACAGCGTGCAGCCCAGGTCCCGGTGATTGTATACTTGACACCGGTGCACATGCCCGTTAACTTGTTGGTATGGACTCGTCTTTGCTGCTCTTGGGATCGCGCTCGACCACCTTGTCCAGCTCGGCCATAGCCCGTTTGCCGAACAGGCGGACCATGATCTCGCGGTCGGTTTTCTCGCCGATGTTCCGGGGCAGCTTTCGCTTCTTAGGAGTCTGAGCCATGAAGGACATTAACCTCATTTCGTTGTTTGACAGGTTCGGATCGGACGAGAAGTGCAGAGAGCTGTTGGAGTCCATCCGCTGGCCACATGGCGTGGCGTGCGTGCGCTGCGGCGACATGGCAGTCGATGAACTCCAGCGCCGGAGCCAGTGGGAGTGCCGGGGATGCGGCTACCAGTTCAGCGTGACCTCGGGCACCATCATGCACGATACCCACCTGCCGCTCCGCAAGTGGTTCGTCGCCATCTACCTCATGTGCGATTCCAGAAAGAGGGTCAGCGCCAACCAACTCAAGCGGCAACTGAACGTCGCCTACAAGACCGCCTGGTATCTGTGCCACCGCATCCGCGAAGCGATGGGCAACGACCCGCTCTGCGGCCCCACGCTGGTAGGCGTCGTAGAAGTGGACGAGACGATGGTCGGCGGCAAGCGCACGGGCGAGAACTGGCGCGACAACAAGCACTGGGTGGCTGGTGCCATCGAGCGCGGGGGCCGCGTCCGCATCGAGCGCATCCCGAATATCAGGAAGCATACCCTGCACGACTTCATCCGTCGCGCTGTGAAAGACGAGGCCGAGGCGATCTACACCGACGACCTCCGGTCCTACATCGGTATCGGAGACCACGACACGCGCCACGAGACCGTCAACCACTCCGCCGAGGAGTGGGTCATAGGGGACGTCCACACCAACAGCATCGAAGGCGTGTGGAGCCTCTTCAAGCGCTCCATCGTCGGCACCTTCCACAAAATGAGCGTCAAGCATATGGACCGCTACCTGGAAGAGCTGGAATGGCGGTTCAACAACCGAGACAACCCGTACATCTTCCGCGACACGCTCCGGCGGATCATGCACACTGAGCACCTCACTTATCGGGATCTGGTGGCGTGATTCCGGTAAAGCTCGGCGTCCCATTGGTCTGGATCACATACTCGAAAATGAGTTCATTATGATCACTGCCCCTGTTTTTGTACTCAATGTTGATAATTCTCACTGCTGCCCAGAATCCATGTGGATTTTCTAGTACCGCAACCTCTCCAACTCTAGGGCAACGGGTATTGGAAGATCCTTCGTATACGCTTGCATCCTCAATTTCGCTTATGGCTTGCTTGTCCGTGACCGCAATAGTACCGAGGCTCCCAGAATCTTTGTATAGATAGATGGCGCTTTCACTGCACCTGCCCCATTTAATTTTAAATATTTGCTCGCCATGTCCTATTCGATACCTACCGTCGTTGTTCGAATAATCGAATGTGACCGTCCCACTGTGATCGGGTGATGCGTATTGTTCAGATGAGGATTTCCCCGATGGACGTGCTGGCTTACTTACATCTCTTGCCTTCTTGCGACTCCTCCATTTGCTGATAGGAATCTCCGCCAAAAACGAGGTTCCCAGAACAAGTAAGCCAATGGCCACATAATCGTTTGTGTTCATTCCCTGCCACCCTGGCCATTCCCGGATATCGTCCCACAATTCGAGGATTCCCCAAATATCCATAAATAACCCGAGGGTCGCTTGCACCGCCTTCGCATGTCGCATGCCCCCACGCTAGCCACGGGGTGATCCGGTGTCAAGTATACAATCACCCAGGTCCCTCTAAGACAGACGCACTCTCTCCTAGCCAAGCTGTTGGGCATTCTCCAGTCGCCACTTGGCGGCCTCGACGACGTCGTCGGGGAAATCCTTGGCCTGGCGGACAATCAGCGCCTCAAAAGTCATATCAAGTTTATTCCGATCCCGCAGTACCTTGAACCCCTGTTGCAGATTGGCGCTGACCGCCAGTTTGGAAAGTGCCTCTATGTGACCATGCCGTTCGATCATCTGCCGCGTGCGCGACGCTGGCACTCCAGTCTCCTCCTCATAAATCGCAATCACATCCTCTATGCTTCGGAATAGAGATTCCAGTGACCTAAGCGTTGATCTCCATTTCGGGATCGGTGACACCGCTGCCTCCCGGTGCCATGTGAACGTCGCAGGCCATATTCGCCCGACGGCCGGTATGGTCAGATCGTGCGGTCGCAAGCCCGTGAGAACGGAAATAGCACTATCCAGCCATCGCGCCATAGTTTGGGGAACCTAGGGAGTACCATCCCAGCTACACCGCGGAGGTGGATCTTGGGCCTGGATACGGGACTTGGAAGCTGTCCCAACCGTAGTTGAAGGTTCCTGATAGGGGAGAAAGAAAAGTGGTGGCTCCGGGGGTCCCAGGGCAGGCGGCGGCTGTTCGTGATCGATGGCTCGAAAGCGCTCAGGAAGGCGATCGAGAAGGTGTTCGGCCAACGTCACCCCATCCAGCGCTGCCGCAACCACAAGCTCCGCAACGTGCTGGGTCATCTGCCGAAGGATCAGCATCCTCAGGTGAAGGCGGCGTTCCGGGCGGCGATGAAGCTGGACGCGAAGCAGGGCGAGCAGAAGCTCGAGCAGCTCGCCCGATGGCTCGAGCGCGACCACCCCTCGGCCTCGGCTAGCCTACGCGAAGGCCTCAGCGAGATGTTCACGATCAACCGGCTCGGCCTCCCGCCGCGGCTGAGGAAGTGCCTGGGCTCGACCAACCTGATCGACAGCACCCACTCGGGCGTAAGACAGAAGACCCGCAGGGTGACCAACTGGAAGAACGGAGCGATGGCCTTGCGCTGGGCTGCGGCCTCGTTCGTGGAGACCGAGAAGAGCTACCGGAGGATCATCGGCTACGACCAGCTCTGGATGCTCAGGGCCCACCTCGACGACCATGAACCGGTTGCCGAAATGAGAAAGGCAGGCTAACAAGGAGACTCTCCGGAGCTACCACCTTCAACTGTCAGCGGGACACCATCGGGACTTGTCGTGCCGAGCGGCAAACGCACATCCGACGCAGGGGCGCATGTGCGCTGGCAAGACAGATCATGACGAAGAGACCGGCGGTCGGCAACCGACCGCTCATGATCCGTCAGCTTCCGGATCGAGGGGAGCGATCGGCGCGCATGGAAGGGCCGGTCAGCTCGACGCGGTAGGCGGTGTGGACGAGGCGATCGAGGATGGCCTCGGCGATGGTCGGATCGTTGAAGTGGCGATGCCAGTCGGGGACCGGGATCTGACTGGTGACGATGGCCGAGGGTCTGCTGTAGCGGTCGTTAAGGATCTCGATCAGGTCTCTTGAGGGATCCGCGCGGGCTGGCAAGGGCCGACGGTTTCGTCCGGTGGGCCGACCGGTGCTTGCCCATGGATTCCGAGCCCGAATTTCCAAAGTGTGATTGAAAGGGTGACTAGCGAACCGTATATCCAACATGAATTCTATTATAAGAGGGACTTGGGACAAACCGGACAGCGGACTGTACGGCCTACAGAACGCCGTGGAACTCACTGGAGCCTACCAATTGCTTCCGTCCACTGGCAGCCGTTCTATTCTGGGGTGCATGCGGGCTGCTCCTGGCGACGCCGTTGGGTCAGTCCAGTTAGTCCCCAAGACCGTACGGAATGGCGATGCGTGGCGAGAAGCCCGATAGAAGTCGGCAGAGCAAAGGGTTCGAAGAGGTTCACGCGGGTCTCACCGTCGGGCAAATCGCCGTGCTGCGCCCTAAGCTCAGGATATGCAGCGCGGGCAATCGGGTGCCTGAAGTCCGGGCGCGAAACCGTGACCCCGTCTTCGACTATCTCCCTGTGGAGGATGCCCACGGGCACCTGATCGGACTGCTTTCCAACTTGGCGATCAACAACGCTAACCGCGATGGCGATGATGCGAGGGTCAGCGAACACATGGATCCTTTGTCCGAGGCGGATCTGATAGGTGCGGGAACGCCCATTGTAGCCCTGATCGGCCGAATCCGAAAAAAGCCGTTCCTGGTGGTGTCCGCCCAAGAGGCTGTTGGGATGGTCGCGTGGTCAGACCTTCAGAAGCTACCGGTTCGCGCAGCCCTCTTCGCGCTGCTAACCGGATTCGAGCTCACGATGTACGAGGCGATCAAAAGACATTTCGGGAAGTGCGACGATTGGACCAAGCTCCTGAACGGCCGTCGACTCTGTATCGCCGAGAAGGAGTACCGTGAACAGCGCGAGCGAGGCAGCGATGTCGATCTCTTGCTCTGTACGCAGTTCTGCGACAAGCGTGATATCCTCATCAAGTCCTTCGATTTCGACATTGGGAAAACGAAACTGAAGAAGGAGCTTAAGGCGATCGAGCGGGTGCGCGACGACGTGGCTCACGCCAACAACTACGCCATGAGCTTCGAGCAGGCCGAGCAGCTTCGCGCGACGCTTGGGAACCTCGGCAAGCTTCGTAACCAAATCCACTCACTTGCCCGGTGATTGATCGAGGATGCGCGCGAGCGGGCTGTCGAAACGGATCGGGACCGGGGCTGTCTGCTGGCTGGACGGCATCACACTCGGTCGGCCAGGGCACCGGAGGCACCGTGACGGAAGCGCGGGCCAGCCTGGGAGGCGGGGCAGCGGATCGAACACCCAAATTCGTGCCTTGGACGGGTAAGGGGCGTCGCCGGTTGGTAACCCGAATCCTCGCAGATCTCGCTATCGGGCGGAGTTCATCACATGCTCGGCCCACTTCCCATTGTGGTAATATTCGGGTTATGTTCGGTTGCTACCGGGATACCATGCGAACCCCGCCAGCACGGAGGTCGCCCGATGGGCCAGCGGACATCAATTGAGTGGACCGAAGTCACATGGAACCCGACGACCGGGTGCACGAAGGTGTCGGAAGGGTGTGACAACTGCTACGCGGACGTGCTGTCCCGAAGGCTATTGACCAGTATCTACCGTCGGTGCCTGCCGGTCGTCAACACGGCGGCAAACCGTGCCGATCCGTTCGCCGTGAGGACGTGGCCGGAGCGGCTGGCCCAGCCGGCCCGGTGGAAGGGAAGCCGCCTCGTTTTCGTCAACTCGATGTCGGACCTCTTCCACTGCGACATCCAGGTGGAGTTCCTGCGGGAGGTCTTCAAGGTGATGCTCGATGTGGGTCGGCACACCTACCAAGTGCTGACCAAGCGTCCGAGCCGGGCCGCACGCTTCGTGCGACAGAACCAGGATCTATTCGGTGATCAAGGAATGCCTCCGCACATCTGGATCGGCACATCCACGGAAAACCAGAAGACGGCTTACAGGATCCGGCATCTGCAAGAAGTACCGGCGGCGGTTCGGTTCCTGAGCTGCGAACCGTTGATCGGACCGCTGAGCCTGTGCAAGGTGCTGGATTCCGGCGGGATTCATTGGGTGATCGTGGGGGGCGAGAGTGGGGCGGGGCGCAGGCCGATGGATGGTGGGTGGGTGCGGGACCTGCGGGACGAGTGCTTGGCTGCGGAGGTGCCGTTCTTCTTCAAGCAGTGGGGAGGAAGGACGCCGAAGGCGGGGGGAAGGGAACTGGAGGGGAGGGAGTGGAATGACATGCCGGTGTGGGCTGGGGGTGGAGCAATAGGATTGGAAGCACTCAGCAACCACCAATCCGACGAAGCTCAACGCCCCGTGGCGGCGAGAGCCGTATGAGCAGACGCGTTGAATGGATGATGGGGTTCGGTGGCCCGTGGACCACGGAAAAGCTGAGCATTCTCGAGAGCTACTTGAACTCCTACACGACCGCTCTGAAGAGCCAGCCTTTCAGGCTCGTCTATGTCGACGCGTTTGCTGGGTCGGGGGAGATCAATATCGGCGAGTACGGGGTCAGCGACTTTGACAGCGACTCCTTCGTTACGGGATCGACCGCGAAAGCGCTCAGAGCACGGGACAGGCCGTTCGATCAATTCGTCTTCGTGGAGAAGCAGGCCGACAGGTACAATGAGTTGATGGAGTTGAAGGCGCAGCATCCGGATCGGTTGATTGACGTCAAGCAGGGCGATGCCAATGCGTTGCTGGCCAGCCTGAGCAAACGGAGCTTCCGACGCGGTCCGACCACCCACGCTCACGTGGATTGGCGAGGTGTACTGTTTGTGGATCCGTTTGGTACCGAGCTCAAATGGACCACAGTGGAGCACATTGCTGCACTTCGTCGGCTGGATATGTGGCTCCTCGTGCCGGTGGGGGCGATCGGGAGGATGTTGCCGCTCTCAAGGAATCCCGACGAGGTCCAACCTAAGTGGGTGGACCGCTTGAACATCGTGTTCGGAGGTAACCACTGGCGGAAGCTCTATTCCGTCTCACCTCAGGGAGACCTGTTTGGCCAGGAAGCTTCGGAAAGGGAGCCCGGTGTGGATGGGTTGCTGAAGATCTACAAGGATCAACTCAAGGGAGTATTCGGTACCCGCTTCCTGCCGGAGTCCCGCACCCTGAAGAATTCCAAGAACTCCCCCCTCTTCGAGTTCATCTTCTGCGCGGGGCATCCCAAGGGCGCTCGTATCGCCAAGAAAATCGCCAAGCACCTGATCGAGAGGATGTAGGAGTCTCCAGTGACCCAAACCACCCAAAACCAAGTCAACCAGACCGCCTATCCCCCTCCGACACCTGCCGGGGCAGGTCCACACCAAGCCCACCGCGGGGGCTCTTGAACCTGGACCTCTCGGAAACAGTGCTCCAGACCGGGAGCGCTACCTCGCCGTTGGAGGGGTCGGTCTCCGGAGGCCGATCCGATCCGTTGATCCGACGCGCTTGCAGCGACCGCTCCTGACCGAACGTGCCGTTGAAGCTCTCATTGTAGCCGTTCTCCCAGGGGCTGCCGGGTGCGATGAACAGCGTCTTCACACCCAACCCTCCAAGCCACTGCCGAACCACTCGGGCCGTGAACTCCGGACCGTTGTCGGAGCGCAGGTTCGCCGGTGGGCCATGCTCAACGAACAACTCGCTCAGCGTCTGCAGGACATCGTCCGACTGAAGCCGGCTCTCAGGTCCCGGACGCAATTAACTGCCGCGGTATTGGTGAAACTCGCACGTGTCCGTGGACTTGGTCACCGGCTCCACTTCCGAGACTTCCGAATCCGGTTGGCCATCACTAGCGCCCCCGATGACCGGCCAAGCTTCTCATCGGAGCTCGGCGGCATTCCCTCGGGGAGTCGTGGCCTCTGGTTCTCGCGGCGCTCCGGCTAGATAGGCAGCCCAATCGTCCATCAAGACACGCCGGCGCTCGAACAGGTCCGTGCGCCGATAGGCCGCCTCGACTTTGTTCTGGACCACATGCGCCAGCGCCGCTTCGATGACTTCGCGCGGATGATCCGTCTCTTCTGCCGCCCAGTCCCGAAAGCTCGAGCGGAAGCCGTGCGGCACGGCCGCGATCTTGCAGTTCCGGAGAAGCCGGCGCAGCCGCTTTTCGTAGAGCGGCTTGCCACCCCCACGGGTGAACACCAGCGAACTGCCGTCCTCGAGCTTCCGCGCCGCGCTGAGAATCTCTGTGGCGCGGCGGCACAGCGGCACCCGGTGCTCGCGCTGCGCCTTCATCCGCGTGGCGGGAATCGTCCACACTCCCTCCCTTCGATCGATCTGCGCCCACTCGGCCCCCCGGACCTCGCCCCACCTCGCCGCCGTCAGCACCACGAACTCAAACGCGAGCTTGACGACCGGCTGCGCCCCCGACCCCCGCACCGTCTCGATCGCCGACGCCACGTCGCGATGGGGCAAGGCCCGCATGTGTGTCACCACGTCGTTCTGCGCTCCGAGGATCGGCCCGATTCGGTCGCATGGGTTGTCGGTCCTGAACTCCATCGCCACGGCCCATTCCAGCACCGTGCGGATACGCTGGTGCACGTGCCGGGCCGTGGGCGCCTTCACGTGCCAGATGGGTGTGAGGATCTCCAGCACGTCGGCGCTCGTCACCTCCGAGACCGCCATCTCGCCGATGCGCGGGAAGGCGTAGCGCCTGAGGCTCGAAATCCACTCGCGGCTATGACCCGGACTGCGCCAACCGGCCCGCTTCTGTTCCATCACCCTCACGGCGGATTCCGCGAAGCTCGGCACGCCCTGCGTGCGGCGTTTCTCGGCGAGCGGGTCGCCGCCCGAGCGCGCGAGCTTGCGGTTGGCCAGCGCCTGCTCGCGGGCCTCGGCCAGCGAAATCAGCGCCACGCTGCCCAGTCCGAGCTCGCGATTGCGGCCCCGGATCGCGAGCCGCTGAATCCAGCTCCGCGTTCCCGTAGGCTGCACGTAGAGGCACAAGCCATTGCCGTCGCAATGTCTGCCGGGCGGGGCCGTGCGCACGAAGGCGGCCGACAACGCCTTGTCGGGATGGCGGCCCTTGGGCTTGGTTTTTCGCGGCGGGTTGGCCGAGTGCTTCACACTATTCATTCCCCAATAATATAGGGGATGCAAGCGGATATCAAGGGACGCTACGGGTGGCTCAGGGCGCTGTAGAACAGTCATAACCGTTTAGGATATAACTGTTTATAGCACTTACTAGATCCCTACGGACATCGGCAGACTATGACTGGGTGTTGATGCCCGGTCGATGGCCTCAGACGACGGTACAACGTCGATCGGGAGACCTCGAGGGCCGCGCACGCCGGTTTTACACCGACGTGCTTAGCCAGCTCATCGGCCGCCTTCAAGAGTTTGTCCCGTCGTCGAGGCTTATCCCCAGCAGCCCCGCAACTTTTCCCTGCACGTCGATGATCAGGTGTGCCTTCCTGAGCTCATTCTCGAGCCGTGCGTTTCGCCGCTCCAGCTTGCGTACCTTCTCATCCAGCGGATTTCGCTCCGGCTTGCGGCCGCGTTTCTTCGACAGGGCCTTCAGCGACCCGCTATGCGCCGCCTTGCGCCACGTCGTCAGGTGCGACGAGTACAGGCCCTCTCGCCGCAGGAGTTGACCCACCTCGCCGGGCTCGGTGCACCGGTCCGCTTCTTCGACGATCCGCAGCTTGTACGACGGACTGAACCGCCGCCGTAGCGGCCTATCTACTACCTCTGGGTCCGCAGGAGCTGCCGCGCTTCGCTTGGCCTCCCCGGTTCCAGGGGCACTACCATTCTCTTCCATTCTCTCTCGCAGTCCCAACATGTTCGTTTTCTCGATGGTGTCCCGCTGACAGTTGAAGGTGGTGGCTCCGGAGAGTCTCCTTGTTAGCCTGCCTTTCTCATTTCGGCAACCGGTTCATGGTCGTCGAGGTGGGCCCTGAGCATCCAGAGCTGGTCGTAGCCGATGATCCTCCGGTAGCTCTTCTCGGTCTCCACGAACGAGGCCGCAGCCCAGCGCAAGGCCATCGCTCCGTTCTTCCAGTTGGTCACCCTGCGGGTCTTCTGTCTTACGCCCGAGTGGGTGCTGTCGATCAGGTTGGTCGAGCCCAGGCACTTCCTCAGCCGCGGCGGGAGGCCGAGCCGGTTGATCGTGAACATCTCGCTGAGGCCTTCGCGTAGGCTAGCCGAGGCCGAGGGGTGGTCGCGCTCGAGCCATCGGGCGAGCTGCTCGAGCTTCTGCTCGCCCTGCTTCGCGTCCAGCTTCATCGCCGCCCGGAACGCCGCCTTCACCTGAGGATGCTGATCCTTCGGCAGATGACCCAGCACGTTGCGGAGCTTGTGGTTGCGGCAGCGCTGGATGGGGTGACGTTGGCCGAACACCTTCTCGATCGCCTTCCTGAGCGCTTTCGAGCCATCGATCACGAACAGCCGCCGCCTGCCCGGGTCCAGGCCGCGCTCGACCAGATCCTCTAGGAGCGCGCTGGTCACCTCGGCGTTCTCACTCGCTCCTTCCCTCACGCCCAGCACGTGCTTCTTTCCGTCTGAGTCCACGCCTACCGCAGCAAGCACGTGGTGCGAGCCCATCTGGATCCCGTCCAGGTAGATCACCAGCAGGTCCCACGCATCCAGCCGGCGCTCCATCAGCTCCTTCAGCACGCGCTCCGAGGCCTCGACCGTCTCACGGCTCACCGCCGACTTGCTCACCCCGACCGTGTCGGCCATCTCACCGATCACACGGCCGTACTTGCGCGTGCTCACCCCCGCCATCAGGACCTCGAGCATCCGATCCGCCACAGCGCCCGGTCTCCGCATCGCTGCGTACGCCGGCACCTCGACCTCGCCATCCTCCCCGGCGCCCCGGCGCCTGAGCCGTGGCCGCTCCACACGCACCTTCCGGTCCGACAGGTAAACCACACCACCCTGCCGGCCATACCACACCGTGTCGTCTTCCGCTCGTGACCGACCTGCCTGCTTCACGCCTGCCACACCCTCGGCGCTCATCTCCAGCACCGCTTCGATCGTCGCTCGTCCCATCACCTGGATGACTTCGTCGATCACGACCTCCGTCTGCTCCACGAACTCAAGCATCGGAAGCAGAAACTGCCCCTCCCGCTTCAGGAACTCCCTGATCGCGCGCTTGTCCGCCCGATCCCTTACCTCGTACGTTCTCTTCATCGTGGTGGCTCCGTGTTGGGGTTTTTGCCTACCCGAGCCTATCGGCCCGGGACCCCCGGAGCCACCACTTTTCTTTCTCCCCTATCAGGAACCTTCAACTACGGTTGGGACAGCTTCGTTTTCTCTGCCTTCGCCCTACTCTAATTCTTTGCGTGCTCCGTGTCTCACGTACGTTGGCAGAGAGGGCATTTGGTGGGCATCCGGGGCTCCGAGTGGCGCGTAAAGATTAACATGCACGTCAGGAAGCGACTGTGACCTGACCCCCTGAAACGAGACCAGGTGCAATGTTAGGATCGACCTGGTCTGAAGCTTTTCAGCGAGGAGGTCAGGATGGGAAGGAAGCGACACACTCCGGAGCAGATCATCACTGCACTGCGGGAGGCAGAGGTGGGTCTGGCTCGCGGCAAATCCGTGAAGCTGATCAGCCGGGAGCTCGGCATCACCGAGCAGACGTACTACCGGTGGAGGCGGGAGTACGGCGGGATGAAGGTGAGCCAGGCACGGCGCCTGAAGGAGCTCGAGCGCGAGAACGGGCGCCTGAAGCGAGCAGTGGCGGACTTGACACTGGACAAGCTGATCCTGGAGGAAGCGGCCAAGGGAAACTTCTGAGCCCCGAGCGCCGACGACGTTGTGTGGTGCGTGTACGTCAGCAGCTCGGGGCGTCGGAGAGGAGAGCGTGCCGGGTGCTCGGGCAGCCACGCACGACCCAGCGCCGGGCGAGGAAAGTGGCGAGTGACGAGGGGGCGCTCCGAGGTGATATCGTGCGACTCGCGAGTCGATTCGGCCGCTACGGCTACCGACGCGTCACGGACATGCTCCGCATCGAGGGCTGGGGGGTGAACCACAAGCGGGTGGAGCGGATCTGGAGGCAGGAGGGGCTGAAGGTCCCGCAGCGGCAGCCGAAGCGAGGTCGGCTGTGGCTCAACGACGGATCGTGCATCCGGCTGAGGCCGCTGTATCGGGGCCACGTCTGGTCGTACGACTTCGTGGCCTCGAGGACGCACGACGGGCGTGCGCGCTGAAGCTGCTGACAGTGCTGGACGAGCACACGAGGGAGTGCCTGGCGATCGTGGTGGCTCGCAAGATCCGCGCCCACGACGTGCTCGAGGTGCTGGCCGATCTGTTCGTCCGACACGGGCCTCCCGAGTATCTGAGGTCGGACAACGGACCGGAGTTCACCGCGAAGCTCGTGCGGCGGTGGTTGGGGCGCGTGGGCGTCGAGACGCTCTTTATCGAGCCGGGCAGCCCGTGGGAGAACGGCTACAACGAGAGCTTCAACGGCAAGCTCAGGGACGAGCTGTTGAACGGGGAGATCTTCTACTAGTTGGCGGAGGCGGCCGTGCTGGTCGAGCAATGGAGGCGCGAGTACAATACCGTCCGACCCCACAGCGCCTGCGGCGGCTTTCCCCCGGCCCCTGAGGCGATTAAGCCGTCGCCCTGGTTCCTGAGGATGCCCGTCCTTCACGGCCCTCCACAGGTGCTGGGACTAACATAGGATGTGGTACCACTCTTGGGGGCAGGTCAAGCGTGCGGTGGACGGCTGGGAACGAGACCTCCAGGAACGCCCGGAGGTCTGCGAACGCGGCGGGATCCCCTTGTCCCCCTTCCTCCGAGACGGTCCGGAAGGACAGGGCTCTGCCGAGCCGCTCGGCGCGCCCGTCAGGCATGCCGACCAACGCGGTGGGCAGCGCGTCCGCTTGAACGGGGGGTTGCCGAGGGCCGGCGCGAACCAATAGAAGCGCCGCCACACCGAACACGAAAACCGAAGCGACCAGGGCCCGCATCACGGCGTGGCTAGGTCGGGATCGAAGCGACGGCGGCGCGCGAGCTTGAAGATCACTGCACCCCTGGGAGGGACGGTGAATCGACCACCGTGGAACGATGCCCCGAGGTGCCCGACCAAGCAAGCGGCGCCCTCGACCATTCCCCGGCACCGCCGCTTCAGTCGGTGGCCGGCCTCAGCTGGGCCTCCGGCGCCCCCAGCGCCTGCATAACGGCCTCCCGCTCGGGAGCCTCCGGCGGGGCGTCGCCAGCATACTCGCGCCGGAACCAGTCGGACACGTCGTCGACGATCGAGTACATCACCGGAACAAGGATCAAGGTGAGGAAGGTCGCGAACAGGATCCCCGAGATCACGGAGATGCACATCGAACCCCACCACGCCGCCTGCTCACCGCCCCAAAACAGCTCCGGTTGGAACGACCGGTAGAGCCCGAAGAAGTCTAAGTTGAGCCCGATCGCGAGCGGCACGAGCCCGAGGGCAGTGGTGATCGCTGTCAGAATCACCGGCCGAAAGCGGGTCATTCCCGCGCGCACCAACGCATCGCGCCGCTTCATGTTGTCCCGCTCCCTCAGCGTATCGACGTAGTCGATCATGACGATCGAGTTGTTCACCACGATGCCCGCCAGCGAGATGATCCCGATACCGGTCATGATCACTACGAAAGGCATACGAAAGATCATCAGGCCCAGCAGCACACCCATCGTCGACAGCAGGACCGAGGTCATGATGATGAACGGCTTGACCACGGAGTTGAACTGGCTCACCAGGATGAGCGCGATCACCATGACTGCCATGAGGAACGCACCGAGGAGGAACTCCTGCGCCTCCTGCTGATCCTGATTCTGGCCGGCGTAGTTAATGGTGTAGCCAGGGGGGAGTTCCACCGCGGTGAAGGGCGCGAGGGTCTCCTGCACCTCGGCCAGCACGGCGAAGTCGTTCAACCCCTCGGCTACGTTCGATACAATCGTCGCCATGCGTTTCTGATCCTTCCTGCGGATGCTTCCGTAACCCTCCTTCACCTCCCAGCTCGCCACCGAGGAGAGGGGGATCTGCCGACCTTCGCTCATGACCGTCAGGTCGCGCAGATTCTCGAGCTCGTTGCGGTACTCGGGGGCGAGCCGTACGACGACGCCGTATTCGTCGTCCCCGGTCCGGTACTTCGCCGCCTCCACACCCTGGATCGCGCCGCGGACCGCGCGTCCGACCTTCGCGGTGGAAAGTTCGTAGAGCGCCGCCTTCTCGCGGTCGACGGTCACCGAGAGCTCTGATCGGGCTGCGTCCAAGTCGCTCTCGAGGCCCACCAGCTTGGAGTAGACCGGCGCGGCTTGAAGTACGTCGAGCACCCGGTCCGAGAGTTGCTGCAGGCGGGCCGGGTCCAATCCCACGATCTCGATCGTGATCGGCGTCCCCGTGGCAGGCCCCTCGTTGAGCGCTTGGGTCGTGACCACGGCGCCCGCCACGTCCCTTCCCAGGTGCTCTTGCATCCACGACAGGGTCTCGAAGGGGTCGTGCTTCTGATCTTTATACGCGACGAAACTGACTCCGACCCGGCCGGAGGCCGGCCCCCCCGGACCGCCCTGGCCCATCATGGCCGAGGCACCACCGCTCCCTCCGCTCCCGATCGTGGCAACCTCGGACCTCCAATCCTCGCGCCCCGGAACGGTCTTGAGTTCCTCCTCCATCCGCAGCGCGATCGCGTCGGTAGCCTCGACGCGACTCCCCACCGGCAATTCGACGTCCACGAACACCTGTTTGGGCGGCACGTTCTCGGGGAAGTACTCGATCCCGTTGTTGAGGAAGACGAACGCGACGACGGTGAGGACCAAGGCCGCCAGCGAACCACCGATCGTTTTCAGGCGATGGTCGAGCGCCCACCGGACCCTGTGCTCGTAGCTCCTGACGATCGCAGGCTCCCACCGGTGCTGGAATGTCTGGGAGGCTCGAAGAAGCACGGCCTTCCAAAGCCACCTCAGCCCTACGGCCGTGCCCATAAGCAACGCCGCGGTGAGCGGGTTCATGAGCGCCACCCCGAGCACGGCGATGCCGACTACAGCGACGACGGTCCGGCGGGCCATGGGCGACAGCGGGCTCCGTGGCTCGCTGTCCAGCTTCATGAACATCGAGCACAGCGTTGGGATCACCGTGAGCGCAACGAACAGAGACGACGACAGGGTGATGATGAGGGTGAGGGGAAGGTTGCCCATGAACTCCCCCACCATGCCCGGCCAGAACATTAGAGGTGTGAACGCCGCCAGCGTCGTGGCCGTCGATCCGATCACGGGCAGCGCCACCTCTGCGGTCCCCTTCTTGGCGGCCCACACGCGGTCCCAACCCTGCTCCATGAAGCGGTAGATATTCTCAACCACCACGATCGCGTTGTCGACCAGCATCCCCAGAGCGAGGATCAGGCTGAACAGCACGATCATGTTCATCGTCATCCCCATCGCCTTGATGATGATGAAGGAGAGGAACATGGAGGACGGGATCGCGATCGCCACGAAGCCCGAATTGGCGAGGCCCAGGAAAAAGAGGAGCACGCCCACGATCAGGATCAGCCCCGAGACGATGTTGTTCTCGAGGCTCGACACCATCATCGCGATGTCTTCTGAGCTGTCCGAGGTGAACTCGACCTTCGTGGTCGGCGGGAACTCGGGTATCATGGTCGCGACCACCTCCCGCACCTCCTGGGACGTCGCGATGATGTTCTGACCCGAGCGCTTGATCACATCCAGAGTCACGACGGGCGACCCGTTAAGGCGCGCATAGCTCGTTCGCTCGGCAAAGCCGAAGTCCACGGTGGCGATGTCGCGCACGTACACGGGCCTGCCGTTCACCGTCGTCACCACGACGTCGTTGATGAGTGCCGGATCATCGAACTCCCCGTCCACCCGCACCAGATACTTGGACGAGCCTACGTCGATGGCGCCCCCTGGGATGTTTACGTTCTCGGACGCGATGGCTTCGATCGCGTCGTTGAGGGCGACGTTGTAGTACTTGAGCTTGCCCAGGTCCACGTCGACCGCGACCTCGCGCTCGAGGCCGCCACGAACGTCGACCCTCAGTACCGACGGGATCTGCTCCAGCCGATCCTTGATGTCATCGGCGATCTCCTTGAGCCGCACCAGCCCGTAGTCACCGGCCAGGTTCACCTGAAGGACGGGCACCTCGGAGAAGTTGAACTCGATGATCATCGGCTCCTCCGCCTCGGCGGGGAGCTCAGACTTCGCCAGGTCCACCTTCTCGCGGATCTTGGCCAGGGCCTCGTCCAGATTCACCGAAGTCTCGAACTCGACCAGGACACTCGAGTAGCCCTCGACCGAAGTGGACGTCATCTGCTTGACATCGCTGATCGTGCTCAGGTCCTCTTCGAGCGGCCGCGTGACCAAACTTTCCATATCGGCCGGAGCCACGCCCGCATACATGGTGTTCACCGCCACCATCGGAAGTTCGATCTCCGGGAACGACTCCTGGGGAGTAGTCACGTACGAATACATCCCCATCACCAGGATGATCACGAGCAGCACCATCACGCTGGTTCGGTGATCCACCGAGAAACTCGTCGGACCGAACTCCCTGAAGCGGTCGAGGAAAGCCTGGTCCGTGCGGACAGCACCTGCCTGACCCGTACCGTTACCCGCGTTCGTCTCGCTCATCGTCAGCGCTCGCCCACGACGCGGACGCGGTCCCCCGTCGCCACCTGCTTTTGCCCCACCACCACGATTCGGTCCCCGGCCTCGAGTCCCGTCGTGATCACGACCTCATTGCGTTGGGAGGCTCCCAGAGTCACCGGTCGGGCCGTGACCGAGGCCGCTCCACTCTGCTCGACCACGACGAAGGCCACGTAGCCGTCTTCGACGCGAACGACCGCGTCCCGAGGCACGACCAGGGCATCGCTCACGACTCGCCGCACCACTTCGACGTCGGCCACCATCTCGGGCTTGACCGAGCGGCCCGGGTTGGGCAGCTGAAGCTCGACGGGGAAGGTTCGGTTCGACGGGTTCACGGACGCCCCCACAAAGCTGATCGTGGCCTCGAACGACTGGGCCTCGAGCGCGTCGAAGGTGACGCTGGCCTGGCTTCCCGGCTGGATGTCGGCCGCATACCGCTCGGGCACGCCAGCCGCGACCTTGACCGGATCGAGGTCCACGATGCGGGCCACTGGGGCGCCCGGATTGACCATGGTGCCGACCTCCACGAAGCGGTCGTCTAGAACGCCTTGGATGGGTGCGGACACTACGGCTCGCTCGAGTCGGTACTGCAACGTCGCGAGGGCCGCCTCGGCCTGCTCGGCCTGATACTTGGCCTCCAGGTACGCGAGCTCGGACCCCACGTGATCCTCTTCGAACAGCCGTTTGCGGCGGGTCCAAACCTCCCGCGCCAGGGCCGCCTGCGCCTGCGCCTGGGCCGTCTGCGACGCGAGCAACCGGTCGTCGATACGCACGAGCGACTGCCCCGCGCTCACCTGTGACCCCTTCTCGACGAGCACCGCGGTGACGATCCCGCTCTCCTCCGCCGACACGACGACCTCCCGGTTTGCGGCTACCGTTCCCGAGAGACGGATCACCTCCGAGAAGTCCCGGGGCGCGACCGTCGCCACCTCGACGTTGAGCACCTGGCCGGTCGCCACCGACGCCTCGTCCGCCCCGTTCGCGTCTTCGGCGCTGCAGCCGGCCAGGGTGAGCGTCGTCACCAGCGCCACCGCCCCACAACGCTTTCTCACCGCGACCGACATGTTCATCCCCCGATCGTGAATGCTTTTCCGTCCGCGCCTCTGGCTGATCCCGGCCGCCCGGGTCCTCACTACGAGACCGCCGCGAGGCGGACCCCGTCCACGAGGGGCACCCGCCCCACCGCCTCGTCCAGCCGTGCCCGCGCCGTCAGGTAGTCGTAGACCGCCTGGGCGTAGTTGAATTCACTCTGGCGGAGCGCCACCTCGGCGTCGGTCAGCTCGAGCTGACTCCCGAGACCTTCGCGCCGCTGGGCGCGAGCGATCTCGAACCCTTGCTCCGCCTGCTGCACCGCGAGCCGCTGACCGCGCGAGCGAGCGAGCGCCTCCTCAGCCTGGTCCGCCAGGGTTCGCACCTGCGCTTCCGCTTGGTCCGTCGCCAAACGGGTCTGGCTCTGCGCTGCCCTGAGCACCGCCCGCTTCTGGTCGATCCTGGCCTCCCGCTGGAAGCCGTTGAAAATATTCAGAGAAAGCCGGACCCCCACCCTCCGGCCATAGGCGCGCGGCGACCCGAAGAATTGCGGGCTCCCGTTCTGCTGGGCGTTGATGTCGTAGGCGCCGAACACGCTGACCGTCGGGAAGTATTGCACCTGCTCCAAACGGAGTTCGGTGCGCCGGAGGTCTTCGGTCAGTTCGAGCTGCCGCAAATCCGAGCGCTCGGCTAGGGCGTCCTCGACGAGGGTTTCGGCTAGCTCGCCCCCGGGCTCGGCGACGCCGTTGAACTGGAGAATGGTCCTGTTCTCGGGCGTGTTGGCGCCTAGGTCACCCAGATCCATGGCGGCAAGCGAGCCTGCCACCGCTAGCGCCTCCGGGTCTTCGAGATCCAGCTCTACGGCCAGCTGGCGACGCGCTTGGGCGATCGCGTTGTGGGCCCGCCTCAGGTTGGGCTCCAGGTTGGCGAGCTCCACCTCGAGACGGAGCACGTCGTAGTCCGACGCCAAGCCCGCTCGGCGGAGGGCCTTGGATTCGTCACGACTCTCGCGCACCCGCCGCACCGAGTTGTCCATGAGCCGCTCTTGCTCCTGCGCGAGCAGCAAGTCGTAATACCCGACCCGCACCCTGGTCACGACCGTCTCGGTGCGGGCGCGCAGAACCTCCTCTTGAAGGGAGCGATACCGTCCCGCGGCGCCGAGCCCGAGGAAGGAAGCGGCATCGAGCAACGGCTGGTCTACGTTGATCGAGATCGTCCACAGGTTGTCGGCCCCGAACTGCACCGGGATCAACTCATCGGGCCCCGCCTGGGGATTGAAGATGATCGCGGGCAGGAAGCTTACGGGTGGCGTAACGTTGCGCGTGTAGTTGGCGGACAGATCGACCACCGGGTAGACGCTCCCCCACGCTTCGCTCACGCGCTCCTGCGCCTCGTCTAGAGCGTATCGCGCCTGCTGGATCTCCCGGCTCCGATCGAGCGCCGTGCGTACCACGTCGGGCAGTGTCATCACGGATGCCGGCGCCTGCTGTGCAATCGCGGCGCGGGGCGCCCCCACGGTCAACAACATCAGCACAGCGCTTCTCACACCCTGCTTGATCTTCACGTCCCTTCCTTTGCTGAGGCAGTGGCATTAGCTGGCGTCTCGTCCCGCTCCTCCAGACGCTCCGCAAACCGCTTGGTTCCCAGGCCGACGAACATGCGGGCAGTGGAATCGCGGTACAGGATCTTGAACTCGCTCTCCTCCATCGGAAGCATGCCCTTGAGGTAGAGGGAGATGAGCCCATGTGCGTGGGCCCAACAGGTCATTCCGATCGCCTTCGGGTCACCCGCGACGAGCAGTCCGGCGGCGATCGCCTCACGCATGCGGTCGTTCCAGAATTGGGCGACCGCGCAGCCCTGATCGGCCACCTCGTCGGGCACGTCGTCCAGGAGCTCCGCGCCTGCGAAGAGGACCTCGTAATAGCGGGGGTGATCGAGGGCGAAGTCGAGGTAGCCTTCGCCGGCCATGCGGAAGCGGTCCTCGGGGGTGCGTCCTTTGAGAGCCCGGTGGAGGTACTGGATCAGGTGCCGGTACCCTTCGCCCACGACGTCCTGGAGCACCTGCTCCCGGCTCTCGTAGTGGCGATAGAGCGCAGGAGCCGTCACCCCTACCGAGCGGGCGAGCTTCCTCATCGAAAAGCCGTCCATCCCGTCGCTGAGATAGAGTTCGCAGGCGCAGCTGAGGATCCGGCCTTTCATAAGTGAACAGTGTAAACTGTACTGTTTGCACTGTCAACTGCCAAAGCTATTAATCTGGGAACGGCGTTTAGTGACAGAAGGTGCGAGCGCGCTAGGCCGTGCGTGGGACGCACAACAGAGCCACGTCCGACCTCATCCACTCCAACCGTACACGATGCGGGCGGAACGCTCCACCATGTCCGACGCCTGCAGGATTTTGCCGCGCAGCGGAGCAGGATACTCCGGATGGGCGTCCAGGAACGCGCGCACCGCCTCCGCTGCCTCGGGCTGGCTGTGCCCCGACAGTGTGGCTTGGATCCAGGCCCCGGGGAAGAAGATGTCACCGGTGCGCTGGACCTCCTCGAGCAGCTCTAGGGCTGGCCCGATGAACCGCCGCGCATGATCGGAGCGCAACGGATGGTTCAGGTAGGACAACGCATCGAGCACCCAAGGCTCTCGCTCGCGGTTGACCGGATCGGCCAGCGAGGAGAAGAAGCGCTCGCGATCCGCACGATCCGCAGACAGCGCCGCACGGAGGAAGGCGAAGCGGGCCCTGCGGTCAGGGTTTCGGATCGCCGACTCCTCTTGCTCCAGGAGTTCGCGCCATCCATCGACTTCGAGGACGGCCAGGGTTGCGGCCAGCCGAGTCCGGTCCGGCTCTGCGAGCGGCACCGGGGAAAGCTCCTTGCCCTCCAAGTCCGCCTCATCCGCGCCGCCTCGCCCGCGGTTTCGACGACGTTGCGCCACGCCGAGAAATACGCCGCTCGCAAGGGTGGCGCTCGGCGCCTCGCGCGCGCCCCTCCAAAGCGCCAGCTCGACCCCGGGACCGCGCCGACCCCGCTCCACACTGGGGAGCCGCCGCCAGTAGGCGATCTGGAGATAGCCGAGGAGGAGCTGGGTCACCTGTTCGTTCGGCTCCTCAGGGAGACTCGAGAGGGTCCGCTCCAGAAAGCGCTCCGGAACCTGTCAACGACAATGGGACACTCTACGGGATTAATTAGAGAGCAATGTCCTGTGTGGTGAGGGAAGGGATGGGAGGATTGATGAAGACGGCCTCCGGGAGCGGTTTGGGCTTCGGCACACCTCTGACGAAGCGTTCGGGATGAGCGGCCCATGCTTCGCGGAGCACGGATTTCCTGCCGGCAATGACCTGATCGGCGTTCCCGAAGTGGATCTGCTCGGGGGTTAGCATCGAGATGCCGCCATGGCGGTGCTCGGCATTGTACCAGCGGAAGAACGATCGACAGAACGTCTTGGCTTGGCCCTGATCCCCGAACCGTCCGGGAAACGAGGGATGGTACTTCAAGGTTTTGAACTGAGCCTCGGAAAACGGGTTGTCATCCGACATCTGAGGCCGGCTCAACGAGCGGGTCACGCCGAGGTCAGCGAGAAGTTGAGCGGTGCATTGGCTCGTCATTGGAGCTCCCCGATCCGAGTGCAGGGTCAGGACCCGGGGCTGGACGCCATGCTTCAGGCAGCTCTGCTGGATCAACCGGCCGGCCAGGGCCGAGTTCTCCCGGTCCGCCACCATCCAGCCCACGACGTAGCGGCTGTAGATGTCCATGATGACGTAGAGGTAGTAATAGCTCCACTTCTTCGGCCCGAGCAGCCGCGTGATATCCCAGGACCACACCTGGTTCGGCGCCGTGGCCATCAACTCGGGCTTCTTGTACTCCGGATGGGTGCGCTGCGCCCGGCGTTCCTGAACCGGCACCTCGGAGGCCAGAACACGATACATCGTGCGTTCGCTGCACAGGTAGACCTCTTCGTCGAGCAGCGTGGCCACCACCTCGGCGGGTGAGCGGTCCACGAACCGCTCCGAACACAGCGTGTCGAAGACCTCGCCTCGTTCCGTCTCGCTCAATGCCCGGGCGGGCGTCGGGCGGGGCTGCTGTTGCCCGGTTGATGGGCCTCGACGACGGTACAACGTCGATCGGGAGACCTCGAGGGCCGCGCACGCCGGTTTTACACCGACGTGCTTAGCCAGCTCGTCGGCCGCCTTCAAGAGTTTGTCCCGTCGTCTAGGCTTATCCCCAGCAGCCCCGCAACTTTTCCCTGCACGTCGATGATCAGGTGTGCCTTCCTGAGCTCATTCTCGAGCCGTGCGTTTCGCCGCTCCAGCTTGCGTACCTTCTCATCCAGCGGATTTCGCTCCGGCTTGCGGCCGCGTTTCTTCGACAGGGCCTTCAGCGACCCGCTATGCGCCGCCTTGCGCCACGTCGTCAGGTGCGACGAGTACAGGCCCTCTCGCCGCAGGAGTTGACCCACCTCGCCGGGCTCGGTGCACCGGTCCGCTTTTTCGACGATCCGCAGCTTGTACGACGGACTGAACCGCCGCCGTAGCGGCCTATCTACTACCTCTGGGTCCGCAGGAGCTGCCGCGCTTCGCTTGGCCTCCCCGGTTCCAGGGGCACTACCATTCTCTTCCATTCTCTCTCGCAGTCCCAACATGTTCGTTTTCTCTGCCTTCGCCCTACTCTAATTCTTTGCGTGCTCCGTGTCTCACGTACGTTGGCAGAGAGGGCTCCGGCGGGATCTCCCTCTCGAGCACGGCGTCCCAAAGCGTGACCCAGGCGGCCCCTCGGACACGCCCGTCGGGGATGTCTGCGACCCCGGCCAGGAGAGCGGTCCGGCTGGCGTCGTCCAGCACGAACCGCCCGTACTCGAAGGCGCCTCCGTTGGGGAGGATCCACGGGTAGTGTCACGATATTTGTGTAAAAGGGGGTGAGGGGTCCGGGGAGGGTGGACAGCCCGGGAAAGAGAGAGGAAGCTCCTTGTGAATGTTCATCATCACACGAACCCGGGGAGTCCGGGCCTGCGCCAGCAGATCCGGAACCGGAAAGGAGCTTCCTCATGGAAAAGATGGTTGAAGTTGAGCGGGCCACGCAAGAAGAGTTACGGCAGGATTTGAAGTCGTTGTTTCAGGGCGCGATTCGTGTGACGCTCGAGATGGTGCTGGAGGAGGAGTTGAAAGCGATGGTCGGAGCGCGTCGTTTCGAGCGGGTCGGCAGCCGGAAGGACCACAGGAACGGCACGTACCTCAGGCGCCTGCTCACGAGCTTGGGTCAGATCGACGTGATGGTGCAGCGCAGCCGGGAAGGCGGCTCGCCCGCCGACGTGATGGGCCGCTACCGGCGCAGGAGTGAAGAAGTGGACGAGATGATGGTGGAGGCCTACGTGAGCGGTGTGTCGCAGCGCAAGATGGGCGACGTGACTGAAGCACTGCTGGGTGAGCGCGTGGGACGCTCGACGGTAAGGCTGGTCGCGAAGCGGCTCGATGGGGCTGTAGAAGCGCTGCGGAGCGCACCCATCGAGGGGCCTCACCCCTATCTGTATCTGGACGCGACGTTCCTCGATGCGCGCTGGGCCAGGAAGGTCGAGAACGTGAGCGCGCTCGTGGCCTACGCGGTGGATCCGGACGGTCACCGACGGCTCCTGGCCATCACGCTAGGCCCTGAGGAGTCAGAGGACAGTTGGTCGGAGCTCCTCGAGCAGCTCCTGGAGCGAGGTCTCAGCGGCGTCGAACTGGTGATCGCCGACGAGCACGCGGGCCTGGCAGCTGCGGTGCGCCGCTTCTTGCCTGAGGTGCGCCGCCAGCGCTGCACCGTGCACCTGCAACGCAACGTGCTGGCCAAGGTCCCGCAACGCCTGCGCAAGCGTGTGGCGCGCGAGGTTGCCGCCGTCTTCCGGGGCCCCCGGGCTCGCTAAGGCGAAGAAGCGCCTGGCCGAGATCACGGCGCGCTGGCACAACAAACTCCCCGAGGCAATGAGGGTGCTCGAGCGGGGCTTCACGGCCGCCACCCAGTTCTACGCGTTTCCCGAGCCCCACTGGGCCAGGCTACGCACCACGAACAGCCTCGAGCGCCTGCACACCGAGATCAAGCGTCGAATCCGGAGCGCCGGCGCCTTCCCCGACCGAGCCAGTGCACTGCGCCTCATCACCGCGGTTGCTCTGAGGACTACTGCGGTCTGGAGCGAGCGCCGTTACCTGGACCTCTCACTCCTCGAGCCCAAGGAGGTCGCCAAGGCAGCCTAACCGAAGCATCGAGGAGCTTCCCCTCACTTTTACACACAACTCGGGACTTGACCCTCCCGGCACACTTGCTTGACCCTCTTCCCGTTCGCCAGGGCCACCTCCGCCCTGCGCAGTTGGTTGATGACTTTCCCGCGCTCAGGTTCTTTGGCACTGCCATCCTGACCTCCTTTCCCGGAAGCTGTCCCAACCGTAGTTGAAGGTTCCTGATAGGGGAGAAAGAAAAGTGGTGGCTCCGGGGGTCCCGGGCCGATAGGCTCGGGTAGGCAAAAACCCCAACACGGAGCCACCACGATGAAGAGAACGTACGAGGTAAGGGATCGGGCGGACAAGCGCGCGATCAGGGAGTTCCTGAAGCGGGAGGGGCAGTTTCTGCTTCCGATGCTTGAGTTCGTGGAGCAGACGGAGGTCGTGATCGACGAAGTCATCCAGGTGATGGGACGAGCGACGATCGAAGCGGTGCTGGAGATGAGCGCCGAGGGTGTGGCAGGCGTGAAGCAGGCAGGTCGGTCACGAGCGGAAGACGACACGGTGTGGTATGGCCGGCAGGGTGGTGTGGTTTACCTGTCGGACCGGAAGGTGCGTGTGGAGCGGCCACGGCTCAGGCGCCGGGGCGCCGGGGAGGGTGGCGAGGTCGAGGTGCCGGCGTACGCAGCGATGCGGAGACCGGGCGCTGTGGCGGATCGGATGCTCGAGGTCCTGATAGCGGGGGTGAGCACGCGCAAGTACGGCCGTGTGATCGGTGAGATGGCCGACACGGTCGGGGTGAGCAAGTCGGCGGTGAGCCGTGAGACGGTCGAGGCCTCGGAGCGCGTGCTGAAGGAGCTGATGGAGCGCCGGCTGGATGCGTGGGACCTGCTGGTGATCTACCTGGACGGGATCCAGATGGGCTCGCACCACGTGCTTGCTGCGGTAGGCGTGGACTCAGACGGAAAGAAGCACGTGCTGGGCGTGAGGGAAGGAGCGAGTGAGAACGCCGAGGTGACCAGCGCGCTCCTAGAGGATCTGGTCGAGCGCGGCCTGGACCCGGGCAGGCGGCGGCTGTTCGTGATCGATGGCTCGAAAGCGCTCAGGAAGGCGATCGAGAAGGTGTTCGGCCAACGTCACCCCATCCAGCGCTGCCGCAACCACAAGCTCCGCAACGTGCTGGGTCATCTGCCGAAGGATCAGCATCCTCAGGTGAAGGCGGCGTTCCGGGCGGCGATGAAGCTGGACGCGAAGCAGGGCGAGCAGAAGCTCGAGCAGCTCGCCCGATGGCTCGAGCGCGACCACCCCTCGGCCTCGGCTAGCCTACGCGAAGGCCTCAGCGAGATGTTCACGATCAACCGGCTCGGCCTCCTGCCGCGGCTGAGGAAGTGCCTGGGCTCGACCAACCTGATCGACAGCACCCACTCGGGCGTAAGACAGAAGACCCGCAGGGTGACCAACTGGAAGAACGGAGCGATGGCCTTGCGCTGGGCTGCGGCCTCGTTCGTGGAGACCGAGAAGAGCTACCGGAGGATCATCGGCTACGACCAGCTCTGGATGCTCAGGGCCCACCTCGACGACCATGAACCGGTTGCCGAAATGAGAAAGGCAGGCTAACAAGGAGACTCTCCGGAGCCACCACCTTCAACTGTCAGCGGGACACCATCGGCTCGAGACCGTCCGGGGGAGCGGGTACCGGTTGGTGACAGGATAGCGGCCGGCTTATACTTCACCGCCTCGGGACGTGGCGCAGCCCGGTAGCGCACCTGAATGGGGTTCAGGGGGTCGCCGGTTCGAATCCGGCCGTCCCGACTGAGGTAAGTTAAGGCCCTGCAACGAATTCCGTTGTGGGGCCTTGCTCTCGTGAGCTCCGATGTTGTGAGTTTTGTTGTGAGTTTCTTCGGCGACTCACCACGCGCTGCGTCGGGTGGAGAACCACCTGCCTCACCGTCTCGGCGTCGGCTTGCTGGTACGCCCTAAGCACGGTTTGCTCATCACGCCAGCCGCCTGCCGCGGCGACATCCTTCAGCGGATAGCCCTTGCGCTCGGTAACCCACTTCCGGCGGATGGGGTGCCAGAGCCCGCCGGGCCGGGGCTCCACCCCCGCTTTCCGATGGGCCCGCCGTAGCCAGGCGTCCAGCAGGTATCTGCTACACGGCCTCGTCGGGTCCCGCGGAGCCGGGAGGACTGGTGTGTTCCCGATCGACTGCCGCATCTGCTGCAACGCAATCAACGTCCTGCTTACCGGCTCGCTCATCGGCACCACCTGCTCGTACCCCTTCTTGTCGTGCTCCGCCCGCCAGCGGATGGCACCAGCCTCAACGTCGATATCCGCCCATCGGAGGTTGCGCACGGCGGAGATCCGCCGGCCGGTTCCCTCAGCCAACACAAGGGCAGGCTTCAGGAGCCTGTGCACCTGATCCGCCACGTCCAGAAGACGCAGGTACTCGTCATGCCTCATCAGCGGCTGTCGCGGGTTCGTCTCCCTAGGAAGCCTGACCCCAGCGAGCGGGTTCTCCGCCAGCAGCTGCCGTCCATCCCTGGTCCGCTCTCCCGCCGCCCAGCGAAATGCTGACAGCAGCGACACCAGATCGGATTGGATGGTACGGTCGCGCACCCGCCTTTTCGGGACCACACCGATGAGGGAGGCGTCTCCAGCCCGTCTCGCCATGACGTAGCGCCCGATGTCAGAGTCGGAGAGGCTCTGCACGTTCCTCGTGGCTCCGAGGAACGCGACTAGGAGCCCCAGCGGCAACGGCACATGAGGGCCGCTGGCCGCGACGTGTGGGTGAAGATCCGCGCCAGCAAGGCGGAGCGTGCTGAGTGGCACGCGAAGGCGCGCTCCGCAAGGTTGACGCTGTCGGATCTGGTGCGCCGGTCGGTTGGCCGGGTGCGCACCTGGACCGTGGCGCACGCCGAGGTGGAGCGAGAGCGGACCCGCGAGCTGGCGCGGATCGGGGCGAACCTGAACCAGATCGCCCGGTGGGCCAGCAGAGTACGGATTGGTCGAATCACGGCAAGACACCACGTAAGTTCATACAGGACTGCACGATCTGCCTTTCTTGCCGTTGGACCATATCAGCTTCTGCTTTACTGAAACAGCAGAAGAATCGCACTCAAATGGCGGGAGCCCAGGTCGTATCAGATCCGTGTCAGCGCGCGTCTCGAATTGGCGACTCGGGCAGCGCTGGAACAGGCGGCGGTGCTGTCCGCCGGCTGGGCAACGTGACTCGATGGCCGGCGACGATGCGAGCCTGACGTTCTGTCATTGCAACGGACCAAGCTGAACCGCTAGACAATCCCCGACGCGGTATCTTGGTCGACCAGGACCGCAGTGCTGCAACGTGGGCATTTCCAGACGTGCCTGCCACCCACGATCTTCGGGTCCTTCTGTAGGTACGACTTTTTCTGCTCCTCGAAGCAATTTGCGCATAGCCAATGAGGTGGATTCCCAGGGGCATCGTTCGCCTTCTGCTGACGGACAACCCCGCCATCTACGCTTCGCAGGACCTAGCGAGTGGCCTCCGCCTGCCAGTCTTTCGCGTGTGCGATCTCTTCCTCAAGAGCCCGGCACCGTGAGAGCAAGTCGTATTCTCTGCTCTGTGCCGTGAGCAGTTGCTGCTGTATGTCCAAGACACTGTCATAAAGTTGGGAAATAGCCTTAGCTTTCTCCTTGGAAACGCCGTCTCCCAGATTTCCAACGAGATCAACGAAGTTCTTGACTGCCGCGATGGCCGCGCCGATGGCCATGACCTCAGTCACTTCGGGTCCCCCGCTGCACTCCCCTCCAAGTACTCGACCAGAGTCTCTGACATCACATATCGGTCAACGTTGTTATAGGTGATGTCGGTTACAACCCCCTCGTTCACCAATAGACCAACTTTGTCGGCGAGATCCTCGTGGTCTTCGTAGTGGTATGAGAGAGGTTCCTTTTGTCCCGCAGTGTACATTGCCAACTTAGGCATCAAGATGAATTCACGCTTCATTGGAAAGGACTTGAGGTCGGCTCGCATCTCTGCGAAAAACTCTGGCATCAAACTCTCAATGCGCCTAAAGAACGCCCGGCCACTACTCTTCCTGTCGGCCGGTACGGGAGGTCTCTGTGTAGCCCCAACAGCTTTAGCGATTTTCGGAAGCTCCGCCTTCAGCGCCTCGGCAACTTCATCTTTCTTCCACTCCGGAACCAGCCCCAAAAAGGGGCGGACATCTATGTCGTAGTGTCGCTGTTCGACGCGCCGCCGCCTAGACCAAAATGGCTGCCACTCGTATGTTACGATGGCCCTGAACGGCTTCAAGGGGGGATCCTTTCCCAGCAATGACGGGCCGAACCCGAACATATTGGTGATCTGTCCACCGGGTTCAACTACGGAAAAGGGAATGTCCGTAGCACGCTGTTTCATGGTGACGTTATGTGCGTCAAAATCCTCTTCATCTACATCAAGTTGGAAACCGACACGGTGCGCGCTCCCCAATCCGAAGTTGGCAATCACAAAATCGAACACTTGGCTGGACTGGCTGAAGTGACCCCCGAAGTTGATCCAAAAATCATGGGACTTCCGAGATATTTTTGGGAGCGAGGTTCTCTTCGCTCGGTGAATGAATATCCATAAACTCCTCGGGAGTCAGAAAGCCCAAGGAGCTATGGGGACGAACTTCGTTGTAGTCAGCTCTCCATTGCTCGATCGAACGTTTCGCGTCGTGGATCGAGAGGAACCAGTGCAGGTTCAAGCACTCGCCCCGGAGTGTTCCGTTGAAGCTCTCGATGAAGCCGTTCTGGACGGGCTTGCCCGGTTGAATAAAATCGAGCTTCACGCCTCGAGCGTAGGCCCATGAATCGAACGCACGGCTGCGGAACTCGGAGCCGTTGTCCGTGATGATCACTTCGGGCAACCCTCTGGACTCTTTGAGGCACTCCATCACCTCGATGACCCCGGCGGCCGGAATCGAATGCGCGATGTGAATCGCCAGGCACTCGCGACTGAATTCGTCCATGATCGTCAGGCACCGAAATTGGCGGCCGTTGCTCAGCGTGTCAGAGACGAAGTCCATGCTCCACCGCTCGTTCGGGCCGCTCAACGCCTCTCGGATCGGTCGAGGGGCCTGGCTCCTACGTTTCCTTCCCTTCGAACGCACCGCGAGCCCTTCCTCCCTGTAGAGTCGTTGAACTCGTTTCCTGTTCACCAGCCGGCCTTCTCGTCGAAGCATCACGTGGATCATCCGGTAGCCCCAGCGTGGCCGCTCCTGCGCCAACTCTACGATGCGAGCTCGTAGAAGCTCCTGGGGATCGCGAGTGCTGCGATATCGCATCGTAGAGCGTGGAAAACCCGTGTACCGGATCGCTCTGCGTTCTGAAACCTCTCGCACGGCTTGCACCTGCTCGACGACCTGGCGCCGTTCCCGGGCCGTCACGATCCGTTTCCCAACAAGTCCTTCAGGATCTGAAGATTCAAGGCCTGGTCGGCCACGATCCGCTTCAGCCGTCGGTTCTCCTCCTCGACATGCTTGAGGCGTCGCGCCTCGTTCACGTCCATACCACCGTACTTCGTGCGCCACCGATAGTACGTCGTCTCCGCGATCCCGTGCCTGCGACACATCTCACGGATCGTCGCTCCAGCTTCCACTTCTTGCAGAATCCCGATGATTTGCTCTTCCCGAAACCGCCTCTTTTGCATGACTCCTCCTGCTCAAGGAGTCCCACAATAACTGGATCAGGTTCCGGGGGTCACTTCACCATGTCTGGCTGTTTCGACGATTGCGATCGTAGGGTGTGCACACCGAGCATGGAGGCGCTTCCGATGTCGATGACTTCGCTCCTCCGTAGGGTCGGCCAAATGAACCGGCAGCGGCTCCTGCGATTATGGCCTCTTCGAGCTTCGGAACGTAGCAATATGATCGAACCACGTCGGGCGACCCTCGGGAGCATCCAGCACGGACCATGAGTAGCTTTGCTCACCGACGTCCGTCCCGCGAGGAGCGGTGGGTCGCTGCCCACGAAACGCTCGTGGCCTCGCTGCACGGGGGCCACGAGACGTCGGTCGACGAATACGCGAACGACCTCTCCTGCCGCCAGAGTCTGGAAGACAACCGGGAGGATCCACACGCCAAGGAGCTACGGCATCGAATCCAGGTCGCCGACACTCGGCTCCGAACGATCCTTCGACCCACCAAGCGCTGTGTCCACGGCTCCTATCCCCCGAGCTGCTTCTGGTATTGGGGATGCCCTCCGAGCAGCCCCGAGCCCGAGAGTGACCTCGTGTCGCTCGCGGCCCTGTGAGCCACTAAGGATCGTCGGGTTCTTGACGCACGGCCCACTTCTTTACCGCGAGCTCTCGTCTTGGTGGCCGCTTCTTTCGGCTCCAGCGGACTACGCGGAGGAGGCGGCCTACTACGCCAAAGCTCTACGGGGGCATTCCCGGATTCCGATCGAGAGCGTGCTCGAACTGGGCAGCGGCGGTGGAAATAACGCATCCCACATGAAGCAGGTCTTCGAGCGCCTGACGCTGGTGGACATCTCCCCAGGCATGCTCGAGGTCAGCCAGGCCCTGAACCCCGAATGCGAGCATCACCTCGGCGACATGCGATCCGTCCGCCCCGGCCGGCTCTTCGACTGCGTTTTCGTTCACGACGCCATCTGCTACGCCACGACCCTCGACGACCTCAGGCGCGTCGTCGAGACAGCTCATCGCCACTGTAGGCCGGGCGGCGCAGTGCTCTTCGCGCCCGATTACGTGCGCGAGACTTTCCGCGCGACGACGGACCACGGTGGTCATGATGAGAACGGACGAGGCCTGCGCTACCTCGAGTGGACATGGGACCCCGACCCGACCGACTCGACGTACGTGACCGACTACGCGTTCCTGTTACGAGAGAGTGACGGTACGATCGAGGCCCGATACGACCGCCACGTCGAAGGACTCTTCGCGACCACGGAGTGGATCGACGTCTTCGAGAGTGCGGGCTTCACCGCGCGTGCCCTGCGCCACGAACACTCCCAGGTCTCGTTGGGAGTCGTGGTCTTCGTTGGGGTGAAGGAGCAAGGGGGCGAATCGCCTTCAGGCGTCACGTCGCCGCTGCTGCCCCCCTACCATCCAGTCGTATGTAGCCCGTTGAGCCGGCGAAAGGTCAGGCGGCAGCGCGACCAGGAGCGCGGTGCTGCCGCGCACCGGCAGATGGAGCACGAGCGCGCCAGGGTCCGCCGGCGATACGTACGGCTCAGCCCGTCCGCTCGTGTCGATCGATACCGTTCTTCCTTCGAGGGTCAGCTCAGCCAATCTGCGCCCGTAATCCGTCCACGCGGCCAGGGGATCCACTTCCCCCGAGGCCACTGCGGGCACCAACGTCTCTTCGAAGTGTGCGACCGCCTCCCGGTACGCTCCTTCGTCGTTCACTTTGAGCTCCCGAAGGCGCTCGCGATAGAACTCTCGCGGGTCGCGGGCACCGGTTGTGGAGAGTGCGGAATCGAGGCGTCGGTCCGCGGCTTCTCGCTGACTGGCTGTCAAGGTCGTGCCCCCATCCGTGCATTGGCGCGGCGCCCGCGCCCCGCTATCATAAGCCCCGCCGCCGTCCACCGCCTGCCGCAAGCGGAGGTCAGCATGCAACCGATGTACGGTCCTCCCCCACTCCGGGTCCGGAGCAGTATCTGGACCTCTCCTGGGAGATGTTCGGTGAGCTATGCCAGGCTTTGGCGTTTAAGGTCGCGCGGGATTTCGATCCGGAGCTCGTGGTCGGAATCGCTCGTGCCGGTGCGATCCCCGCGGCTGTGGTCGCCTCCAGCCTGCGCATCGACTTCTACTCGATGAAGATATCCAGGAAGGTCGGAGAAGAGTTGGTACGTGAAAGGCCCGCGATCCTGTCGGCGGCACCTCCGCAGGCGCGTACGAAGCGGGTGTTGCTCGTGGACGAGATCGCCACCTCCGGAGAGACTCTACGGCTCGGTCTCGCCGCGATCCGCGACATCGGGCCGCGGGAGGTGCGCACGGCCACCAGCTTCGCCCGTCCGATGGGATACAAGCCCGACTATTTCGCCCTCGAGACGGACCAGACGGTGATCTTCCCGTGGGACCGCAAGATCTTCGACGGCGACCGCTGGGTGATGAACCCCCGCTACGAAGAGGTGCTGGAGGAGTAGCGAGCGCGGCGCCCGGTTGAAGCACCGGACGCCGCGGCTTCACGACGGCTTGCTACGACGGCCGATGACTAGGTCGGCCACGACTCATCCGCCCGCGACCAGTTCCAGCGAGCGGGCCGCACCCACGAGCTGCAGGAACCCTGCCCGATAGCCTTCGGAATCCTCGCCGATGGAGGCCTTGGCGAGCGCTTCGACGTCGGCCAGCCCCCACGCGCCACGGTGCTCGGAGTCGCGCAGGACCATCCCGAAGCCGGCGACCGCGGCGGCGAAGCGGAAATCCTCACTCGCATGCCCTATCTCGTGACTGACGGGGTGGGACAGAAGCCGGCTCTGGGCTCCGTTCGGCTCCTTGTAGCGCAGCTTGACGAACAGCAGCTCCTCGCTAGCGTCCGCGGTTGGCGCCACGCCTGTCGTCTGGTAGCGCAGCTCGCCGACCCCACGCACCTCGGCATCGCTCTCCACACCAACGGGGATCACCTCGTATAGCGCGGTGACGGAGTGTCCGGCGCCCAACTCCCCTGCGTCCTTCTCGTCATCGTCGAAGTCCTCGGCGGCCAGCATCCGGTTTTCGTACCCGATGAGCCGATACGCCTGCACCCGAGTGGGGTTGAACTCGACCTGCAGCTTGACGTCTTTGGCGATCGTGAGGAGCGTGCCCCCCATCTCCTGAACGAGGACCTTGCGTGCCTCCAGCACGCCGTCGATGTAGGCGAAGTTGCCGTTCCCGTGGTCGGCGAGCTTCTCCATCTTGGAGTCCTTGAGGTTCCCGGTCCCGAATCCGAGCACGGTGAGGAACGTGCCCTGCTCGCGCTTCTCCTCGATGAGGCGCACCATATCGCCGTCCGAGGACGCGCCCACGTTGAAGTCCCCGTCGGTCGCGAGGATCACCCTGTTGTTGCCACCCTCGATGTGGTTGTCGCGCGCCACGTCGTAGGCCAGGCGTATCCCGGCCCCACCCGCGGTGGAACCGCCCGCCTCGAGTTGCTGAAGCGCTTCCAGGATCTTCGCCTTGTCCGAACCCGATGTGGACGGGAGCACGAGTCCCGCGGCCCCAGCGTAGACGACGATGGCCACGCGGTCCTGCGGTCGAAGCTCGTCGACCAGCATCCGGAAGGCCGTCTTGAGCAACGGCAGCTTGTCGGGTGAGTTCATCGAGCCGGAGACGTCGAGGAGGAACACCAGGTTCGAGGGGGGAATGTCGCGCACGTCCACGCGCTGCCCCTGGAGGCCGATCTTCACCAGGAGGTGATCGGGTTGCCAGGGCGTCGGTGCCACCTCGGTGTGAACAGAGAAAGGCTCGTCCCCCTCGGGTTCCGGATAGTCGTAGTGGAAGTAGTTCACGAGCTCTTCGATACGTACCGCGTCTCGCGGCGGACGCTGACCGCCGCGGATGAAGCGACGCACGTTCGCATACGATGCTCGGTCGACGTCTATCGAAAACGTCGAGAGCGGGTTGGCTGTGACCGTGAGGAATGGATTCTCGGGAAGATGGTCGTAGCCCTCAGTGTTGAAATCGGGGTTGAAACGTCCGGGCAGGTGCTGAAAGGCCTGGCCGAGCGACGGGGCGCCCGCGATCGCACCCATTGGGACCGAAGCCGTGGCATCGACACGACTCCTGAGCCGCAGTCCCAGGGCCTCTCTTCGGATCTCCCTCTCGTCGCTGACGGCCGGCTCGTCCAGAACCGGCGCCGGTGAAAGCGCGAAGTCGACCACGTTCTCGCCGTCGGCCAGAACCAACGTGGCACGAGCGCTGCTGTACCCCAGGCGCTCGGCGACTACGGTGACCTCACTTCCCAGCAGGCCCGCGTCCAACAGCTCGACGCGGTAGAGGCCGGCCCTATTCGTGAGCGCGCCCGCCCCGCCCGGCGCCTCGATGCGGATCTGGACGCCCGCCAGGGGTGTCCGGCCGGCTGCATCGATGACCCGGCCGGTGACCACGGCTACGGATGGGAGGCCGTGGAGGGCGCCGGTCGGCTCGTAGACGGATCGATCCACGACCCCGGAAGCGGCGGCGGTCAGGACGACCGCGATGGCCAGAAGGGGGGTCTTCATTGTTGGTTCTCCTCGGAAGCGTCATGGCGACCGCTCGTCGGCCGCCTCGTACAGGTGACGCTCGAGGGGTCCGAGCTTGCACATCGATCGTCAGCGGGCCGCGATCGGGGGAGCGGCCGAGAACCCAGCGCGTGCTGCGATGACGCCCGGGTGGGTCCGCTATTCGCCGGCAGCCATCGAGTCCAGGAACTCCTGGTTCGTGGTTACCCGCCGCATGCGCCCAAGAAGGAACTCGATGGCCTCTGAGGGAGGCATGTCGGACAGGAAGTTGCGCACCAAGTAGACCCGATTGAGTTCCACGTCGTTCAGCAGGAGCTCCTCTCTACGGGTGCTCGAGCGATTCAGGTCGATGGCGGGGAAGACTCTCCGGTCCGAGATATGCCGATCGAGCAACAGCTCCATGTTGCCGGTTCCTTTGAACTCCTCGAAGATCACCTCATCCATCCGACTGCCCGTCTCGACGAGGGCGGTCGCGATGATGGTGAGCGAGCCCCCCTCGTCGATGTTTCGTGCAGCGCCGAAAAACCTCTTCGGCTTATGGAGCGCGTTGGCGTCCACGCCGCCGGAGAGGATCTTGCCAGAGTGGGGAACCGTCACGTTGTACGCTCGTGCCAAGCGCGTGATGGAGTCCAGGAGAATCACGACGTCGCGGCCGTGCTCGACCAGCCGCTTCGCCTTCTCCAGCACCATTTCCGCAACCTGCGTGTGACGCTCTGCGGGCTCGTCGAACGTGGAGGATATTACCTCTGCGTCGACGTGCTCCTCCATGTCCGTCACCTCCTCCGGACGCTCATCGATGAGCAGCACGATGAGGTGAACCTCCGCATGGTTCTCCACGATGGAGTTCGCCATCTTCTGGAGAATCATCGTCTTGCCCGCCTTCGGGGGGGAGACGATCAGTCCGCGCTGTCCCTTCCCGATGGGTGCGATGAGATCGACCACGCGCATGGAGATGTCGCCGTTGGGGTCCTCGAGACGGAGTCGATCCTCGGGATAGCGCGGGCGGAGGTTATCGAAGGCGACTCGGTGCTTGGCTTTCTCCGGCTCGTCACCGTTTACCTCCTCCACCTTGAGAAGCGCTAGATAGCGCTCACCTTCCTTCGGCGGACGGACCTGTCCGTGGATGGTGTCACCCGTCCGGAGATCGAATCGCTTGATCTGCGAGGGGCTGACGTAGATGTCGTCGGGCCCATAGAGATAGTTCCAGTCCTGGGAGCGGAGGAAGCCGTATCCCTCGGGGAGAATCTCCAATACGCCTTCGCCACGGAGCACCACGTCGGAGTCGAGCAGGTTCTGCTCGATGCGGAAGATGAGATCCTGCTTCCGGAGTCCCGAGTAGTTCGAGATCTTGAGCTCCTCGGCCATCTCTTGCAGCTCGGCGGCATTCTTGCTCTTTAGTTCCGCGATGTCCACCGGAGGGCTCCGTGTAGGGATTTGGACCTGACGTGTGGCCAGAGCGACGCGGGAGGTGCTCTGCGTACCGGCACCAGCGGTGGGCGGGAAGACCGGCGACTACAGTTGGCGGATCGTCGGCCGGTCGGGGCGAGGCGAATCGAGGAACATCAGCTGAGGAAACCGCAGTCAACGTAAGGGTCGTACCGAAGCCGGTCAAGGTCTTTTCGCAATCGGCCTGCTGACGATGTCCCCGGTTCTTCCTTGACGCGAGCTTGTCGAGGACAAGAGAGATCCTGGTCCCTTTACGCTCATTGAAGGCTTCACGGCCACATGAAGTTAGCAACAAAATCAATTCGCCCCACGAATGCTGCAAATGGCTTCCAGTCTGGATATTCTCCAGGTTCACGTGAACGAAAACTTGACAATCTCGTCTCAAGAGGAAACATTCGTTTTCGTATGATTTTCGAGAAATGTCGTAGGGAGGGTTTGGATGGCGCGGCATAATCGGGAGGGCGGCGGCGCCGACCAACTCGGCCACGGGTACTCCGTGAGTTACCAGCCGGACTGGCTTCGCTTGGTCAAGGTCACACGGGTGCTCCGAACAGGTCGCCAGTCCACCAAGACGCTTTTCAAGAATCCAGCTGTGCGGCAGTTGGCTGACCCCGGCGAGCGCATGCGGACGCGTATCGAGTCGGAGGATCAGGCGTTGGCCTTCGAGGTCGCCGTCTCGGACGAGCAAGCGGTTGTGACCCGGATCCGGGTCACTTGCGAGGTGCCGCGTGATGGTGGGGGTCGGGAGGAGGTGGAGTTCACCCTGGAGAACCGCTTGCGACCACCCGTCTGAGTCGCCGCAAGCCTCTGGGCCCACGACGGCCTCCGACTCTGATCGGAGGCCTTTTCTTCATTGCGGATCGCGCTGGGACCTCGTGCCCTGCTCCCCGCACGGTGGCAGGAGACTGTCCGCAAGCGGTCGTCGCCGCGCGGTGGCGGCCCCGCTCACGGGCCGGCTATCTTGCTCCGCCATGGAAGCAACAAGCGTTCTGAGGCCGATCCGATCGGTGGGGCGGATCACCGTGAGCACCGTAGCGGCGGTGGGTCGGAGCGGGTTTCTGGCCGCACGGGCGCTCCGGGCCTTGCGGCAGGTGGAGATCTGGGGTCCCCAGTTCGTGGGTCAGCTCGTCGCGATCGGCGTTGCGTCCATTCCCATCGCGCTCTTCATCTTGGCGTTCACCGGTGTCGTGCTGTCGATCCAGGCGTCTTACACGTTCACGGGCACCGTACCCTTGTATTTCGTGGGGGCCTTGGTGGGAAAGACCATCATCCTGGAGTTGGGTCCCGTGCTCACCGGCCTGGCTCTGTCGGGTCGCGTGGGCGCGAGCATCGCGTCCGAGATCGGGACCATGCGTGTCACGGAGCAGATCGACGCGCTGGAGGCACTCGCGTATGATCCGATCGCCTACCTCGTCGTGCCCCGTCTGCTGGCGGGCATCGTCATGTTTCCGGTGATCACGATATTCTCCATGGGGATGGGGGTCATCGCCGGCTGGCTCACCGCGCTCGGCATGCTCGACATGTCGACGCCGGCGTTCGTGCGCGGCCTGCAGCTCTTTTTCGAGAGCTGGGACGTGCAGTTCGCGCTCATCAAGGCCGTGAGCTTCGGTCTCACGGTGACTGCCGTGGGGTCGTTCTTCGGATTCCACACCAGCGGTGGAGCGCGTGGCGTCGGTCGCGCCACGACGGGTGCGGTCGTCGTCAGCTCGATGCTGATCCTGGTGCTCGACGCGCTCTGGGCAGTGACGCTGCTGTGAGCTTCGTCGAGGGTGGGGGGGGCAGCCGTTGAGCATCGAGCTCAAGAGCCTGGTCAAGTCTTTTGGGACCAAGCACGTCCTCCGTGGCTTCGATCTGGAGGTTAGGGAGGGAGAAACCCTCTGCATCATCGGACAGTCGGGCGCGGGCAAGTCGGTGACCCTGAAGCACATTCTGGGGCTCGTCCAGCCGGACTCGGGGGAGGTCTGGGTGGACGGGCAGAACGTGAACGAGCTCGTGCGCGAGGAGCTATACGAGCTGAGAAGGAAGGTCGGATACGTATTTCAGTTCGCGGCCCTCTTCGACTCCATGACGATAGGCGAGAACGTCGCGATGGGTCTGCGGCGGATCCGGGGGATGAGTGAGGGGGAGATCGAGGTACGCGTCGCGGAAAGCCTTCGGCTGGTCGATCTGAGCGGTGTCGAGGCGCTATACCCTAGCGAGCTGTCGGGCGGTATGCTGAAGCGCGCCGGGCTGGCTCGGGCCATCGCGACCCACCCGAAGTATCTCCTTTACGACGAGCCGACGACGGGGCTCGACCCCGTGACTGTCACAGTGATCGATCGACTCATCATTCGCATGGCCGAAGAGCTTGGGGTCACCGGCGTGGTGATCACCCACGACATGGAGAGTGCGTACAGGATATCGGACCGGATCGCGATGTTGTTCGAGGGTCGCGTGAGAACCATCGGACGGCCCGACGAGATCCGTGACGCCGACGACCACGTCGTGAAGGCATTCATCGAGGGACGTCCGGAGCTGATGGAGGGAGCCGCGTGACGCACGGCAGAGAGCTGCTCGTTGGCCTCATCATCATAAGCGGCGCCATCGTTGCCGTCTTGGGCACGCTGTGGCTCCAGGGGACGAACTTCGGGAGCGCGATCACGCGGATGGACGTTCTCGTGAGCGACGTGGGCCAGCTTCAGACGGGGAATCAGGTAAAGTTTCGGGGGGTCTCCATCGGGCGGGTTGCCGGGATCGAGGTCACCGCGGGCGGAGACGCTGTGAGGGTGATTCTCGCGCTGGAGAACGCACCCCGGTTCCCCCCCGACGCGCGAGCGCTCATTGCTCCCGAATCGATGTTCGGTGACTGGCAATGCGAGATCGTGTCGCGCAGCCGTTTTCCGACTTTCGACTACTACCCGGTTGAAGGAACGGTCGATGCACTGGGCCTGCCCGTTCTCGGAGGGTACGCGCTGCCCGACATCTCTCGCCTCACGGCTGCGGCCGACGAGATCAGCGAGAATCTCGCCGTCCTGACCGACCGATTCGACCGGGCGTTCAACGAGGAGACGGCCGACGCGCTCAGTCAGACCGTACGAAACCTCGAGCTGGTCTCGGTCTCCATCAACGACCTCATCGCGCAGCAGGCTGCGGCGTTCGACGAGGTCACCTCCGAAGTCCAGGTCGCCGCCAACGAGATCGGCGAGGCGGCAGCCGTTGCGCGGAGCGTTTTCCAGCAGACAGATCGGATGCTGATGAGCGGCGACGTCGACTCGATCCTCGTCAGCGTCCGGAGAGCGAGCGCCGCGTTGGCGGGCGTGAGCGAGGACGCCGGGCAGGCCATGGACGGATTGCGGGCCACCTTGCAGCGCTCAGACTCGGCGCTCGCGGTGATCGACCGCTTGGCGGGCCGACTGGAGACCGGGGAAGGGGCGCTGGGCCGACTGCTGACCGATACCACGTTCGCTGCCGGGGTCGAGTCGGCCGTTGGCGAGTTCGCGCTTCTGCTTCAGGACATTCGAGAGAACCCAGGCCGTTACGTCCGTCTTTCGATCTTCTGAACCGTGCGTGACTACTCCCACGCCTCCGTTCAGACACGCCGATGAGTCGCCGATCCAGGCCCCGCATCGAGCAGAGCGCGGGTGGCGTCGTGCTGCGCAGGATCGACTCCGAGCCACATGTGCTCCTGATTCGGGATCCGTACGGAAAGTGGGGGCTCCCGAAGGGTCATCTCGAGCCCGGTGAGCGTAAGGTCGACGCGGCGGAGCGCGAGGTCCGGGAGGAGACAGGCCTCGAAGCACTCGAGCATGGGCCCGAGATCGCCACCATCGACTGGTACTTCCGCCGGGGTGGGCAGCTCGTGCACAAGTTCTGCACGTTCTACCTCATGAAGTCTCAAGCCGGCGAAGCGACACCCCAGGTGGAAGAAGGCATCACGGAGTGCGTCTGGGTACCGCTCGTCGAGGCGATCGATCGCATCGCCTACAGCAACGCCAGCGAGGTCGTCGCGGAAGCCGGGCGTCGCCTGCACGATGGCACGTCGCAGGCGGCGGGCTGAGAGGGTGCGCGACCCACTGAATCTCACGCGCGGGAGCGCGTGGCGTCTGTTGGAGGCTGTGGCTGTCCTTCTCGTCCTGGGATTCCTCCTCGTCGCCCTGAGAGAGCTGCTGTCTCCGCTGCTGCTGTTCGCGCTGCTCTGGGCCGTTCTCATTCCATTCAGGGGGATGGCGGGGCACCGAGGGCTTCTGCTGGTAGCGGGTGTGCTCACCCTCATCTGGCTGCTTTCGACCACGGGCTCCGTTCTCGCGCCGTTCGTGCTTTCCTTGGTGCTCGCCTACGTGCTGGATCCCCTCGTGGACCGTTTCGAAGCACGTCGTGTGCCTCGCTCGTTGGCGATCGCGCTGCTCGCCCTCCCCGCGCTCGGGGCGCTAGCCCTGCTCTTGTTCGTCGCCCTGCCGGCGGCGGTCGGTGAGTTGGGCGAGGTGGTCGGCCGCATCCCCGTCTTCTTCCAACGGGTCGCCGATTGGGTGGAAAGCGCACGCGAACGGCTCCTCGTGGTCGACATTCCGCTGCTCGACGAGGAATCGCTGGTGGGGCAGCTCAGGGACGTCGACTCGGCGGCGGTCGTCTCGTTCTTCGAGGAGCGGCGTGAGGCGCTCGCCGCATGGGTGTGGACTGGCGTGCTTGGCCTTGGGCGGGGGCTGGGCACTGTCCTGACCGTCCTCGGTTACCTGGTCCTCACTCCCGTTCTCACGTACTACCTGCTCCGGGATTGGGATGGCCTCGTCGCGGCGATCGGCGACCTCATTCCACACGACCGACGAGGCCAGGTCGCCGAGTTCGCGAAAGAGTACGACAGGCTTCTCTCACGCTATCTTCGCGGGCAGATCACCGTGGCCCTCGCTGTCGGCGCCATCACCGGACTAGGGCTTTGGGCCGCTCGTTTTCCGTATGCTGGGACTTTGGGGCTCATCGTCTCCGTGTTCTCCGTGGTACCGTATCTGGGACTCTTGCTCAGCCTTCTCCCGGCGCTCTTCATCGCGCTGGTGAGCGGCAGCGTGGGCACCTCGATCCTCAAGTTGGCCGTCGTGTACGGTGCGGCCCAGGGACTCGAGGGGGCCGTGATCAGCCCGCGGATCGTGGGAGAGTCGGTCGGTTTGCATCCCGTGTGGGTAGTTCTGGCGCTCGCCGTGAGCGGTTTCTTCTTCGGCTTCGTCGGTCTTCTCATCGCCGTCCCTGGAGCCGTAGGCATCAAGCTCCTGATCCAGCGCGGTCTCTCCAGCTATCGGGAGTCGGATCTTTATCGGGGTAGCGCGTCTTCGGAAGCGGAGCCCGACTCCTAGCCAGCGCGTGCGGAGGAACCGTGCGGGTATCACGATGCAGAAGCGACACCGCCAGGGGATGAAATCGATGGATGATCGACCTAGAGAGCGATTGGTGATCGTTGGCTCCGGCCCGGCGGGGTGGACGGCGGCCATCTACGCTGCACGAGCGAGTCTGCAGCCCTTGGTCATCGAGGGGGCCGGCAGCCGCACGATGATTCCGGGCGGACAGCTGATGTTCACCACGGATGTCGAGAACTACCCCGGCTTTGCCGATGGAGTCACGGGTCCAGAGATGATGATGGCCTTCAAAGCGCAGGCAGAACGCTTCGGCACGCGCGTCATTACCGAGGATGTGGCGCGCGTCGATTTCGAGGGCGAGCCCAAGCTCATGGTGACGAGCACCGGGAAGGAGCTGGAGGCCGACGCGGTCATCCTCTCCACGGGAGCCAATGCCAAATGGCTGGGTGTTCCCGGGGAAGAGAGGCTCGCGCGCTCGGGTGGGGGTGTGTCGGCGTGCGCCGTGTGCGACGGGGCGCTTCCGTTCTTCAGAGGGAAGACACTCGCCGTGGTCGGAGGTGGTGACTCGGCGATGGAGGAGGCCCTCTACCTGACGAACTTCGCGGGGGAGGTGGTGCTCATCCACCGACGCGACGAGCTGCGCGCCTCGAAGATCATGGCGGACCGTGTCCTGGCGAACGAGAAGATCACCGTCCGTTGGAACTCGGTCGTCGTCGAGGTGAGCGGGGAAGACGAGATCGAGCGTCTGCGACTCCGCGACACGATCACCGGGCAGGAGAGCTCTCTCGTAGTAGGTGGGCTCTTCGTTGCCATCGGCCACGAGCCCAACACGGCCTTTCTGAAAGGGAAGGTGGACCTCACGGCGTCCGGATACGTGGAGCTGCCGGTTCCTTGGCGTACCGAGACGTCGGTGCCGGGGGTTTTCGCGGCTGGCGATGTGATGGACGCCTACTACCGGCAGGCGGTCACCGCAGCGGGTACGGGCTGCATGGCGGCGCTGGAGGCGGAGCGATGGCTCGCCCACGGCGGCGGTGGAACAGACGCAAAGAGCGGCCAGACGATGGCGCGGACGCGCGAGGGGGAGGGGGCGGCCACCTCCGCGTGAAGCGACGTGGGTCGTAAGACCGGTCGCGAGCGATCGCGCTCGCCCGGGGACGCCGGTCGCGCTGAAGCGAGGCGGATCGTCGGCCGCAGCAGGTCGTCGCGGTCAGAACGAGAGGTGGCTGCCCCCGTCCACGACCACCACGTCGCCGGTAATGAACGGGGAGCTCGCCAGAAAGAGCACCGTGCGCACGACGTCCTGAGGGCTCCCGAGAGTCTGTAGAGGGGCCTTCATCCTGAGTCGCTCCCGCTCCTCGTCGCTGTAATCATCGGGAGGGAGCACGGCTCCGGGGGCCACGGCGTTGACGCGCACGTGGGGCGCCATGCCGAGCGCGAGCACTCGGGTCAGGTGCAGAAGCCCCGCCTTCGATACCGAGTGATGAGGGTAGCCTGACCAGGCTTGCAGGGCGGAGAGGTCGACGATGTTGACGATGGAGCCTCGCGCTCGGCGCAGGAGATCCCAGGAGGCTTTCGCGACGAGGAATGGGCCTCGGAGGTTGAGCGACATCACGGCGTCCCATTCCGCGGCGTCTACCTCTTCGATCGCACGGGCTCGGAAGCTCGCGGCGCTGTTCACGAGCAGATCGAGTCGGCCGAGCTCAGTCGACGCCTCGTCGACGACACGCTGCGCGTCTTCGGCGAGAGACAGGTCGCCGCGCGCCAGCACGGCGCGACGGCCGAGTGCCTCCACGCGACGGGCCACTTCCTTGGCCGCCTCCTCCGAGGACCGGAAGTGGACGACGATGTCGTAGCCAGCCTCGGCCAGGCCCAACGAGAGGGCGCGGCCGATCCGGATAGCACCTCCCGTGACGAGCGCAGCCTTCTCCATGACGTCGCTCCTCGAGCTCTCGCTCGCACGACGGGTAATCCCTCCCAGCTGTCGGCGCGCGCTAGGCCGGGCTCCCCTCGCCCTCTGCAAGTGGTTGACGTGGCCGCACCCCCTCTTCAAGCGGCCTGCTCAGGGCAAACTCGACTCCAAGAGCTGGTCATGCGACGCGACCCTATGCTAGTGTCTCCTCTCGCCACTGCCCAGTCGTCACGGTCCAACGGAGGAACGCAGCGAAATGTCCGACCTCGACGGAAGAGTCGCGCTCGTGACGGGAAGCACGAGAGGGATCGGGCTCGACGTGGCACGCGTCCTGTTGGAGGCCGGCTCGTCGGTCGTCGTGAGCTCCAGGGACGAGCGGCGCGTGCGCGACGTCGTCGAGGAGCTGGCAGCCGGGTCGGGAGATCGCGTGCACGGCATCGCATGCGACGTGCGCGACCCGGACGCCTGTGAGAGACTCGTCGCTCAGACGCTCGAGCGGTTCGGCTGGCTGGACATCCTCGTGAACAATGCCGGGGTCGGTGTCTTCGCGCCCATCGGCGAGTTGTCGATCGAGGACTTCCGGTTTCAAATCGAGACCAACCTTTGCGGAGTGTATTACTGCTCGAAGGCCGCTGCACACCACCTGGCCGATTCGGGCAACGGATGGATCGTCAATATCGGCTCACTGGCAGGGCGGCATGCCTTCGCCGGCGGAACGGCGTACAACGCGACGAAGTTCGGTCTCGTCGGAATGACAGAGGCGATGATGCTCGACCTTCGTCACGACGGAGTGCGAGTCAGCCTGGTGATGCCGGGCAGCGTAGAAACCGGGTTCGCGGACCGCGAAGGTGTGGCACGTCCGTGGGCGCTGCAGTCGGCTGACGTCGCCAGGGCTGTTCTCGGGCTCCTCGATTATCCGGCCAACGCGCACGTGAGCCGCGTGGAGATGCGGCCCTCGAAGCCCCAGCGCAGCTGACGCCCAAGGGGCTTACGCCGGCCAGCTGCCCCGTCCATATTTCGGCTCGTCGGCTAAGTGTCCATCCAAAGCCAGGACGCACGCATGTCGGATAGATTCCGGGTGGAAAAGGACTCCCTCGGCGAGGTGGAGGTCCCCGCGGACGCCCTCTACGGAGCCCAGACTCAACGCGCGGTCGAGAACTTCCCCATCAGTGGCCAGCGCTTCGGGCGCCGCTTCATCCAAGCGCTCGGCCTGATCAAAAGGGCCGGGGCCGAGGCCAATCGTGAGCTCGGCAAGCTGGCACCCGAGATAGCCGATGTCGTTGCGCGTGCCGCCGGTGAGGTCGCGGACGGGAAATGGGACGATCAGTTTGTCCTGGATGTGTACCAGACCGGTTCAGGCACGTCCACGAACATGAACGCGAACGAGGTGATCGCACATCGGGCGAACGCTCTGCTCGGCGGCGAAAGCGTCCATCCGAACGACCACGTGAACTTCGGACAATCCTCGAACGACGTCATCCCGTCGGCCATACACGTGTCGGCCCGGGTCGCGCTGGACGAGGAGCTGATCCCCGCGCTCGCACGGCTGGCCGAGGTCCTCGAGGCCAAGGCGGTGGAGTTCGACGACGTCCTCAAGTCCGGGCGCACGCACCTCATGGACGCCACGCCCGTCCGCCTCGGGCAGGAGTTCGGCGGCTACGCGACCCAGGTGCGTAAGGGGATCGGGCGGCTCCAGCGCGCCGGCTCGGAGTTGGAGGAGCTCGCGCTCGGCGGCACCGCGACCGGCACCGGCATCAACACCCATCCGGAGTTCGCCGGCCTGGCCATCGCGCGCGTTTCGGACGCGACCGGCGTGAGCTTCAGAGAGGCCGACGACCACTTCGAAGCCCAGGGCGGGAAGGACGCGGTCGTGAGCGCTTCGGGCGCCCTCAACACCGTCGCGACGTCGCTCATGAAGATCGCCGACGACGTTCGCTGGCTTGCGAGCGGACCCACCTCGGGGATCCACGAGATCTCCCTTCCCGCGGTGCAGCCCGGCAGCTCCATCATGCCAGGGAAGGTGAACCCCGTCATGGCGGAGGCCCTCATGATGGTGGCGGCGCGGGTCACCGGGAACCACGCGACCATCACGGTGGCGGGCGGAAGGGGCAACTTCGAGCTGAACGTCATGATGCCTGTGATGGCCCACGCTCTGCTCGAGTCCATCACGTTGCTGGCGAACGCGTCCAAAGTGTTCGCGGATCGGTGTGTGGTGGGGATCGAAGTGAACGAGGGGCGGTGCCGCGAGCTGCTGGAGCGGAACCCCAGCATCGCCACGGCCCTCAACCCGTATGTCGGCTACGATCGAGCCGCGGAGGTGGCCAAGCAAGCCGCGCGCGAGGGCCGATCCGTGCGGGATGTGGTGATCGAGCGGGAACTGCTCGCCAGCGCTGTGCAGGTCGACGAGGCTCTCGACGTCAGAGGCATGACCGAGCCCGGCTTGCCGGATTAGGTGCGGGTCGGGCTGTCCTCAGGCTTCCAGCCTGAAGTCCAGATGCGGGATGTCGACGATGTCGAGCTCCGTCGACGACAAGCCGTGCGGTACGACGCGTGTAGACACGCCTTCCAGGTAGACTTTGTAGGCCCAGTGGTCTCCGTACGTCACGACCTGGATCAGCGTCGGACGGTCCAGAAGAGTGGGTGGAGACATGGCCTGGGTCATGGATCGCCATACCCGATCCACGAGGGTCGTCCGCTCACCCACGGAGCCCGCTACGATCGCGAGCTTCATCGCGCGGCGTTCGCCGATGGAGATCGGGCGCACGATCCTCCGGTGGTTCGGGAAGACGTGGGAGAAAAGAAATCGAGAGCCTCCCTCTCCGGGGCCGGCTCGATGTACCGGTCGAACTTGCCGGGAGTGCGCACCCGACGGTTGTCACGTAGGTCGAGGTATCCATCAGTACAGAGTCTCATCGGCTCTCTCCGTTGAAGCAGCCCCGGCCGTGCCGGCGCCCGATCCGATGAGATACTCAAGTCCCGTGCCAGCGTCCGTCCGGCCACGAGACCGAAAGGACGACCTTATAACACATGTTACAGGAACGATTTATGAGATGACGTTGCAAAGGGAGCGGCGCAAAGGGGGATGTTGCGTTCGTACCAGGCTTCCGCTGGTCGGCAAAAGATGACCACATGCGAGGCTCGCGTGCTCTATCCTCCCAGGGGGCGGCCAGGCCTAGCCGCCAGCGGGCCTTCGCGCGCGTGCGGGCGCCTTCGCAACGGGGTGATCGTAGTCACGAAAGCGGTGCTGGCTTCGGGGGATGTCAGGGCGGTCAGTACCACACTCTGAGTCCCAACACGAGCGAGCCTTCGCTCACGTCCGCGCCTAGGGCACGGCCGAACTCTGCTGTATCTCCGACGCGACGGAGCCATGTGATTCCGAGGTATGGGGCAAGCTCGCGGACGATCTCGTAACGCAGGCGGGCGCCGAGCTCGACGTCGTTGAGACCGGAACCCACGCCGAAGTCGGGCACGTCCTGTATGGCGACGTTCAGCTCCAGCTCGGGCTCCAGGATCAGGCGCTGAGTGAAGAGGAGCTCGTAGCTTGCCTCCAGACGTGCCGACACGTCCCCGTACTGGCTGACGAACACGAACGCTGCCACCTCGAACCAATACGGTGCGAGCCCTTCCAGGCCGATTGCGAGGAGCACCCGGCTAGAGTTCTCGGCGCCCCCGTAGTGATGATCGAGGCGCAACCCCGCTTGGGCGTTCCAGAACGCGCTGACGGTGCGGCTGACGAGGAGCTGGCCCTCGATGCCGCCCTCTCCACCTCGGGTCGCGTGCTCCGCGCGGAGCTTGGCCCAGAGCCTGTTGTAGTCGCCGCCGATCCAGGCCTGGGCGTCCAACTCGATGCTACGTTCGTCGGTGCTTGGGGCGAGCTCGAGCTCGTCGAATGCCGCGTACGTGTAGACGGCCCGGTCCATGACTTGTGCGCTGGCTTTCACCCCGCCGAGAATCGGGGCGAGGATCGCGGCGAGCATCGCGACGAGCCAAATGTGGCCGCTGGGTCGGCGGCCACCGGGGAGCCTCAACGGGCGAACGCCTCGTCCCGCGACGCCTCGCCCGCCTCCACGACGTCGAACACCCTGAACATGCCGGCGTCCATGTGATAGAGGATGTGGCAGTGGAAGACCCATGGCCCGGGTGCCTCGGCGGCGAAGAGGACCGAGACCTTTTCTGCGGGCTTCACCAGGACCGTATCGACCCAGGGGATCGACGCACCCGCCCCGTTTTCGAGCTCCATGAACATCCCGTGCAGGTGCATGGGATGGTTCATCATGGTGTCGTTGATCATCGTGAGGCGGATGCGCTCGCCCATGTCCACTCGGATCGGCTCGGAATCAGAGTATTTGAGGCCGTCCATCGACCACATGAAGCGTTCCATGTTGCCCGTGAGGTGCATCTCGATCTCCCGGTCGGGTGGCCGAAAGTCCGGGTTCGGGCGGAGCGACTCGAGATCCGCGTAGGTCAGCACGCGCCAGCCGTCGTGACCGAGCCCCAGACCGGGCTCGTGGAGTCGGCTCTGGGCGCTCATGGCGACGCCGGCGTTTCCTGGTCCGTGGTCGTCCGGTGGGTGCATCGTCGGCTCCGGCACAGTTCCTGGCAGACGCACGCCCGGCATCGCGTCGCCCATGGGCATCTGATGCCCTGCGTGCGCATCCACGGGCGGTGCGGAGTCCGGCTGCTCCTGCATCCCGGCCATCCCCGGCATTCCTGGCATGTCCGCCATGCCCGGCATTCCATCCATGTCGCCCATCCCCTCTCCCGCCACGTGCATCATGCCCATGTCGGCCATCGTGAGAAGGGGCCTCTCTCGGAGCTCGGGTACGGCGGCCTCCATCCCGTCCTGCGGCGCCAACGTTCCCCGGGCGTAGCCGCTCCGGTCCGCGGCTTCTGCGAAGATCGTGTACGCTCGGTCCTCGCCGATCTCCACGATCACGTCGTAGCGCTCCGCGACGCCGATTCGGATCTCGTCCGTCTCGACGGGCCTCACGTGCTGGCCGCTCACCTGGATGACCGTCATCGGCAGGCCTGGGATCCTGACGTCGAAGATCGACGCGGCCGAGGTGTTGACGAAGCGCAGCCGCACCCGCTCGCCGGGTCCAAAAGAGCCGGTCCAGTTCGCGCCAGGCGCCATGCCGTTCATGAGGTAGGTGTAGGTGGCGCCCGTGACGTCGGAGATTTCGGTCGGATTCATGCGCATCCGGCCCCAATCGAGACGATCCCGGATCGCCGAGCCCAGGCCCCCGTCGGAGGCGTCGCGGAAGAAGTCCCCGACTGTGCGCTTCTGGAAGTTGAAGGCGTCGGAGCTCTTCTTGAGCCTCGCGAGGACGCGGTACGGGTTCTCGAACGTCCAATCCGAGAGAACCACGATGTGCTCGCGGTCGTAGGTGTGTGGCTCCCCGTCCGCGGGATCGATGACGAGGGGCCCGTAGTGGCCCAGCTGCTCCTGAAGGCCCGAGTGGCTGTGGTACCAGTAGGTGCCGTACTGCCGGATCGGGAAACGGTAGGTGAACGTCTCGCCGGGCCGTATGCCCGGGTAGGTCACGTGCGGGACGCCGTCCATCTCGTTCGGCAAGAGGATGCCGTGCCAGTGGATGGAGGTGTCCTCCCCGAGTCGGTTCGTGACGTGGATGACCGCGTCGTCCCCCTCCCGGAAGCGCAGAAGCGGAGCGGGCACGGTTCCGTTCATGGTGACGGCGGTGCCGCGACGTCCGGCGATCTCGATGGCCGTCTCGGCGATGGCGATCTCGACCGGGGAGCCGCTTCCGGACAGAACGCCGGGAGCGGCCGGCCGGAGCACACCACGTGATCCGCGGATCCAGGAAGGCAAGAGGCGCTCCATCGCCGCCAGGGCTCCCACAGCGCCGGAGTATTCGAGAAAACGGCGGCGGGGAAGCGGGCCATCAGGTCGCGGTCGATGTCGGCTGTATGGATCGCTCAACTCGCTCGTCACCTGTTCTAGAGGATGTGGCTCTGGCCCGCGGAAGCCGAATTGTACCGGACATCCCATGAACCGGCGGTGAAATCTCGATGAAGGTTTCTTCATCCGAGCTTCATGGCTCCTTCAGTGGTGGCGCCCCATGTTGCAAATTCTGGACGCTCGAAGCAGCGGTGACGGCGGTCGGGTAGGAGGTGCCGTGAGGATCCTCGTCGTCGAGGACGATCGGAAGGTGGCCAGCTTCCTGAAGCAGGCGCTCCGGGAGGAAGGCTACTCCGTGGACGTTGCCAGCGACGGCACTGAAGGTGCCCTGAACGCGCTGGTGCACGATTACGACCTCCTTCTCATCGACGTCATGCTCCCCGGCAAGTCCGGGCTGGAGATCGTGCGGGAGCTGCGCTCCAAGGAGAAGACCGTACCGATCCTGCTCCTCACTGCCAGGGACAGCCGCGACGACATCGTGGCGGGCCTCGACGCGGGTGCCGACGACTACCTGACGAAGCCTTTCAGCCTCGACGAGGTCCTGGCCCGGATCCGCGCGCTCCTGCGGCGAGGCGGAGCCGAGCGGCCGGACCGTCTTATCTACGCCGATGTGGAGCTGGACAGGGTACGCCACACCGCCCTCAGAAGGGGCGAGAAGCTCGACCTCACACCCAAGGAGTTCCAGCTCCTGGAGTTCCTACTCCTGAACTCAGAGCGCGTCGTTCGTCGCACGGAGCTTCTCGAGAAGGTCTGGGACCTCACGTTCGACCCCGCGAGCAACGTCGTCGACGTGCACGTAGGCCACCTGCGCCAGAAGCTGCGGGAGGGGGGTCATGACCCAATGGTTCACACCGTCCGGGGGGTCGGCTACGTCTTCCAGAAAGGAGAGCCGACATGAGCCGCTCCTTCCGATTCCAGCTCGCCGCCCGTTTCACCGTCGGCATGGCGGCGGCCGTCGTCGCCATCGGCGTGGTCAGCGTCTTGGCGATCCGCTCAACGCTCGACCGCGAGCTCAACGCCAGCATCCTGAATGTCGCGACCATCCAAGCGGCCTCGCTGACGGACTCTCCCGACGGAGCCATGCACTTCCACGAGTGGGCGCTCACGCCCGCGGAGGCTGCCTCGGTCCGTGACCTGATCCGCTACGCGCAGGTCTGGAGCGAGGCGGGCAGGAGCCTGCTGAGAAGTCAGTTCATGACCCAGGACCTACCCTTGGATCGGGAAGCCCTGGCCGAGGCAGGATCGAGCGAGCTGGTCTGGCGGACTCAGGTCTTCGGCACCGTACCCGTGCGCTCGCTCTATTACCCCCTCGCGCGTTTGGGCGAGGCACACGAGCGACACGTGCTACAGGTGGCTTCGCCGCTGCTGGGGCGAAACGAAATGGTCCGGCGCCTGGTGCTGCTGTCGGCGCTGATCGCGCTCGCCGTGATCGGGGCGTCGTTCGCCGGGAGCTGGTGGCTCGCGGCGCACGCGGTACGCCCGGTCCACGAAGTGATCGACCAGGCCGAGGGGATCGGGGCTGGGTCGCTGGACCAACCGATCAGCGCCTACGCCGACACCAAGGAGTACCGTCGTCTCGTCGACGTCCTCAACACCATGCTCGCCCGCATCCACAACGCGTTCGAAGTCCAGCGCCGCTTCACGGCGGACGCAAGCCACGAGCTCCGATCGCCGCTCACTGCGCTTCGGGGCGAGATCGAGCTCGCGCTCCGGCGCGATCGCGACCCTGACGAGTACCGGCGGGTCCTGAACAGCAGCCTCGAGGAGATCGTTCGACTGGGACGGATCACGGAGGACCTGCTGACCCTCGCGCGAGCGGACGGAGGCGCCTTTGCGACGGACCGGCAGGACGCGGACGCGAGGGACGTGGCCGAACGGATCGTGGATCGTTTCCGGGGGGGGGCGACAGAAAAGGGCGTCTCGATCGCGCTGTCCAATTCCGGCGCCGAAGTCGTCCCGCTGGATCCCGATCTGCTCGGGCAGGTGATCTGGAACCTGGTCGACAACGCTCTGAAGTTCACTCCCCCCGGCGGCGCGGTGCGCGTCGAGATCGATGGAACGGGAAGCGAGCTCGAGGTCCACGTTTCGGACACCGGTGCGGGGTTAGGGGCCGACCCGGGCCGCGTATTCGACCGTTTCTTCCGCGCCGATCCGGCCCGGACTCCCGGCGGTGGGTCGGGTGGCACCGGCCTCGGGCTCGCCATCGTCAAGGCGATCGCTGAGAGGTACGGGGGCCGCGTCGAGGCCGAGAACCTGCCCGATGGCGGTGCCCGCGTGGGCGTCGTGTTTCCCGTCGCGGAGCCCGAGAGCGCCTCCCCTCGACGCAAAGCTAAGGAGCTGACCACAGCGGTGAGAGCCAACGGTGGAACTAAACGGTGAAAGCACGCACGCTGCATTCGGGACAAAGCGTATGGGACTTCCCTTCCATCGGATCTCTCCCTTTGGGGCATGACCTCCAGCCTCGGACCTCGGCTTCGACGGACCGGTCGTGCGGAAGGTCCTGGCGTCGGGCGATGGATCGGTCGCGAGGATGGCAGGACACGAAAGGACGCACTCACTGCTGAGCAGCGTCGTGATCCCGGTCGAGGAATGCCGCCCCGACCTTATAGACCCTGGCTGCTCGGGAGCCCGGGATTCTGAAGGAAGCTTCATGATGCCTTCACCCTGGCTTCACCCTGGTGTCGCCAACTTGGTGTACGCTGATGGACGGGGTGTCGTAAAGAAGCGGGAGCTCGATCTCGCGGGGGTGCGCATGGATGCTTCGACCATCCTCTGGATTGTCTTTCGCGCGGCCGAGAGCGTGACAAGCACCACGGGGTCGGGATGTAGGGTGGCCCTTCAGGAAGTTAGCGACCATGCACTCTGATCGACCCATACAAGCGGCGCGCGCGAAGGCGGAGGGAGTCGTGTCCACCGATCCCGTGTGCGGCATGCAGGTCCAACCCGACAGCGTTCACCGCCACGATCACGGTGAGCAGACCTACCTTTTCTGCAGCGCACACTGTCTGGAGAAGTTCCGGGCGGACCCCGATGAGTTCGTGTCCCTAGCGTCTGTCGAGGCTATGCGAGAAGCGCCCGAGACGGTTGCGCCGGAGGGCGCCGTCTACACCTGCCCCATGGACCCGGAGGTGCATCAGGAGGGCCCGGGAAGCTGTCCCAAGTGCGGGATGGCGCTCGAGCCGGAGATTCCCGCTGCGCCGATGACGCGCACCGAGTACGTCTGCCCGATGCACCCGGAGATCGTCCGGGACGAGCCGGGCTCGTGCCCCATCTGCGGCATGGCTCTGGAGCCGCGCACCGCCACGCTCGAGGAGGAGCGCAACCCAGAGCTCGAGGAGATGACTCGCCGGTTTAGGGTCAGCTCGGTGTTGACGCTGCCCGTGCTCGTGATCGCCATGTCGATGTACGTACCCGGGGGGAATCCACTGTTGCGTTGGTTCGACCCCGAGCTCGTGGGATGGGCGGAGCTGCTGCTCGCCACCCCGGTGATCCTGTGGGGCGGCTGGCCGTTCTTCGTGCGGGGCTGGCGATCGGTCGTGACGTGGAACCTCAACATGTTCACGCTGATCGCCCTCGGCGTGGGCGTCGCGTACGTGTACAGCGTGATTGCCGCCCTCTTTCCCGAGCTATTCCCCGCGTCCTTCCGTGACGCTTCGGGAGAGGTGGGCGTCTACTTCGAGGCGGCGGCCGTCATCGTCACGCTCGTGCTCCTCGGACAGGTGCTCGAGCTCCGGGCCCGCAGCCGCACAGGCGCCGCCATCAGGGCGTTGCTGGGGCTGGCTCCGAAGACCGCGAGACGGATCCGCGACGACGGGTCGGAGGAAGACGTTCCGCTCGATCAGGTGCAGCCTGGAGACCGGCTGCGGGTCCGTCCCGGCGAGAAGGTCCCGGTGGACGGGGTGGTCGTCGAGGGCCGGAGCGCCCTCGACGAGGCGATGATCACCGGCGAGCCGATCCCGGTCGAGAAGACCGTGGGAGACAAGGTGATCGGCGCTACGATCAACGGGACCGGGTCTTTGGTGATGGAGGCTGAGCGTGTCAGCGCCGAAACGTTGCTGGCCCAGATCGTCCGCATGGTCGCCGAGGCGCAGCGCAGCCGGGCTCCGATCCAGAAGCTCGCGGACGTGGTGGCCGGCTACTTCGTCCCGGCGGTCGTCGGAGTCGCCGTCATCACGTTCGTCGTCTGGGGGATCTGGGGGCCAGAGCCGGCCATGGCTTACGCGCTGATCAACGCCGTGGCGGTGCTAATCATCGCCTGCCCGTGCGCCCTCGGGCTGGCGACGCCGATGTCGATCATGGTCGCGACGGGCAAGGGCGCCACCCTCGGCGTGCTGTTCAAGAACGCCGAGGCGATCGAGCTGCTACGCAAGGTGGATACGTTGGTGGTGGACAAGACGGGCACGCTCACCGAGGGTAAGCCGAAGCTGGTCAGCGTGGAGCCGTCCGCGGGTTGGGAGGAAGGGGATCTCCTGCGGTTCGCGGCGTCCATCGAACGGGGCAGCGAGCACCCCCTGGCTGCGGCTATCGTGAAGGGGGCCGAAGCTCGTGGCATCGCCCTGGAGCGCACGGAGTCGTTCGAGTCCGTCACCGGCAAGGGTGTGCAGGGCTCGGTGGCCGGGCGACGGGTGGCCCTCGGCAACCTCAGGTTGATGCATGACCTGGGCGTGGAGGTGGACGACCTCGTGCAGCGGGCGGAGGACCTGAGAGCCGAAGGCGAAACCGTCATGTTCGTGGCCGTCGATGGCCAGGCCGCCGGCCTCGTGGGGGTCGCCGACCCCATCAAGGAGACCACGCCCCAGGCCATCAAGCTGCTGCACGAGGAGGGCGTCCGGATCACGATGCTCACCGGCGACAGTCGCACCACGGCGGCGGCGGTCGCCCGCAGGCTCGGGATCGACGACGTCGTCGCCGAGGTGCTGCCGGACCAGAAGGTGGATGCGGTGAAGCGGCTCCAGGCTGAAGGACGCGTGGTGGCCATGGCGGGCGACGGGATCAACGACGCGCCGGCGTTGGCCCAGGCACACGTCGGCGTCGCGATGGGTACGGGCACGGACGTCGCGATGGAGAGCGCCGGCGTCACGCTCGTGAGGGGCGACCTGCGCGGGATCGTGCGCGCCAGGCAGCTCAGCTGGGCGACGATGAGAAACATCCGCCAGAACCTGTTCTTCGCGTCCATCTACAACGCGCTCGGCGTGCCGATCGCCGCGGGCGTGCTCTATCCGGCCCTTGGGGTGCTGCTCAGCCCGATCTTCGCCGCCGCGGCCATGAGCTTCAGCTCGGTCTCCGTGATCGGGAACGCGCTCCGGCTCCGCCGTGCTCGCCTGTGAGCGGCCGGATTCCGGGACTGCCCGGACGGTGCGACTGCACGTGGTGTCGCTGTCAGCACGAACACGCTGACGGTCCTTCTCACGGGGAGGCGTGAAGGTTTCTTCACGTGTGCTTCACGTTTACTTCATGCACGTTTCGATACGCTGGCCCGGCCGGAGTAGCCCAATAGGAGCCAAGATCATCAGGACCCTTTGCCCGGGAGGTTCATCATGGTGGAACGTCTGATTCTCGCCCTTTCGATCGTGACGCTCGTCGCCCCACATTCCGCGCTCGGCCAGCGAGCCGAGGATCCGGAGCGAGAGGCCGTGCTGAGCTTCATCACGGACTTCGGAGAACTGGTGCAGGCCCGGGACATGAACGCGATCGAATCCCTCTTGCGGCCTGCAGGCCTGCACATCCTCACCGACGACGCCACGACGCACGGATGGGCCGAGTATCGCGACGATCATCTCAGGCCGTGGCTGGATTCCATCGAGGATCTCAGCTACGCGCACACGGCCGTGGAACCCGTGGTACGAGGTGACGTGGCCTGGGTGGCGTTCCGAAGAGCACACTCCGGCATGGGGATCGCCCCGGCCGAGGGACGCGGAACTGCCGTCCTGGAGAAGATCGATGGCCGCTGGGTCATCGTGCATCTGCACGTGTCCGGATGAGCGTTGAATCGGGGCTCACCATCCGGGCCATTGGCGACCTGAGATACACGACGGTCGGCTCGTTTGTTACGGAGTGGTTGGATCCAGCAGGGCGCTTCAGCGGCCTGCTGGACGGCGTCGTGGAGGCCCAGTATATTCACGGCGTGTGCTAGAGGGTCCCTTATTGAGCCAACACTTGCAAGGTCGGGACTGATTCCTGCGGCGGACGTCACGCCTCGGCAGAGGACGGCGGAACTCGCGGGGGAGTCACTGAAGATTCAGCCCAGGCTTCAATAACAACCCCTCTAGTACCTTATCGGGGCCGACGCCGCAAGCGGCGTCGGCCCCGAACGCTTTATCCCACGTGGTGGGTCCGTAGGTCGTGTCGGATCGCCCGTACCGCATCAAACGACAGCCGTACCTCCGGCCCGGCGGGGATCGGACGCAGCCTCGAGCCTGCCGTCTTCGTGTGCCACCGCGACCCCTACCCCACCGAAGAACATCGAGAGATCGTCGAAGCCCCGGCTCGGGATCCCAAGTCGGTCGACCGGGATGCCCTCCTCATACGCGCAGCTCGGAGTCCCATCCACCCACTCCATGTGGACGCGGGGGTGTGCCACCGAGGCCTCGAGCTCCATCCCGTGCACGACGTAGTTGGCGAGCACTTGAAGCAAGGCCGTGGTGATCCGGTCCGCGCCGGGTGAAGCGATCGCCATGACCGAGCCATCGGCTCTCCTGCCCACGGTTGGAGCCATGTTCGATCGGAGCCGCGTGCCGGGTGCGTCGGCGTGAAGGCCCCTGGGGTTGAGCTCGATCTCGCCTACACAGTTGTTGAGCCAGATCCCCGTTCCGGGCGGCATGATGCCGGAGCTGTACCCGGTCGAGACGGAGATCGAGCACGCGAGGCCATCGACGTCGACGGCGGATGACTGGACCGTAGAAGGGGATCCGTTGAGCCGCGCCAGCTCCTCGAGGGTGTCGACCTCGAGAAGCTCCCTCGCTTCACGCTCGAGGTCTGCGCTGGGGTCGAGCCTGCTGAGGCGAAAACCGAGGACCGCCTCCTGGATTTTTACCACCTCCCGGACCCGCTCAGCGGGCGAGCTTCGGTCACCCGAGGCGTGCAGGAGTCGCAACATGGCCGAGAGGACCACGCCTCCGATGGCAGGCGGAGGGTTCGTCGCGAGGCGCCAATCTTCGAGCGTCGAGACCAGGGGGGTACGCACGACGGGCTGGTATTCCTCGAGGTCTTGCAAGGTGAGGAGGCCGTCGTTCGCCTGGACCTCGTCCGCGATTCGCCGACCGAGGTCGCCTCCATACAGCTCACCGGTGCCCTTGGCCGCAATGAGCTCGAGGGTCTCGGCCAGATGCTCGACCCGGACCGTTTCTCCGGGCCCGAGGAGCGTACCGTCGGGTCCGTGGAGTGCGGCTCGGCTTCGGGGGTCCCGACCAAAGACGAGCTCGTGTGCATGGATCAGGTAGTTGTGCGAAGCCTGCGGAAGCGGGAACCCATTGCGCGCCCACTCCACGGCCGGCTCGACGAGCGTACTCCATGGCAGGCGCCCCCAGCGTCGCCATGCCTCCTCCAGGGCCGCCAGAGCTCCGGGCGTGCCGACCGTGCCGGCTCCGACGTGGGTGTCGACCCCGCCTCCGTACGAGAGGTGCACGTCGCGGCAACCCGTTCCGGGGTTGCGCGACGTGAGCCCTCTCCCTGGCATCTCGACGTACCCGTCGATGACTCTTGGCTTTCCCTCCGCCGAGCCGGCGGCCACGAAGCCGCCTGCACCCAGGCCGATGACGCCGGGCTCGGTTGCCATGGAAACCAGGATCGCCGCGACGGCGGCGTCGACGGCATTTCCCCCGTCCCGAGCGATGCGCTCTCCGGCCTCGGCCGCGATGCGCGAGCTGGCCGCTAGTGCCAGACGTGTCATGAAGCCCCTCGGTTGCGAAACGCTACGCGCAATTCACGGGACCGACGAAAACATGTAAGCTTCCCGATCGGTGCACAGCGAACAAGTGCCGGCGTCGGGCCCCCACAAATGGGGGCGCGCGCGGGCGAAGGAGGCAGGGATCCCATGGCAAGCACGGGAGGCGCGGGAGGCGTCGCGATCTTGGGAGGCGGTAACCTGGGCCAAGCGCTCGCACGCGGCTGGGTCGAGAACGGCGGGTTGCCGAAGGCGGACCTCGTCGTGACCCGGCGCCGCCTCGACAAGCTCGAGGCGATCAGGGCAATGGGCGTCGAGGTTACGAGTGACAACGCTGCTGCCGTCGGACGTTCCCGCACGATCGTAATCTGCGTCCAGCCGCAACAGGTGGAGGAGCTCCTCGGCCAGATCCGGACCGCCATAGACGGCGACGTGCATCGCGTGATCTCGGTTGCCACGGGCGTTTCGATCGACTCGCTCAGGAGGAGGCTGGCCGTCGAGAACGTCTCGATGGCCAGGGCGATGCCGAACATGGCCGTGTCGATCAGGGAGGCGATGACCTGCCTGGCGAGCGACCAAACCGGTAGTCCGGCGCTCGAGGAAGCCCAGCGGCTGTTCGAGCTCGTGGGCCTCACCCTGCAGATTCCGGAGGAGATGATGACGCCGGCAACCGCCCTGTGCGCGTGCGGTGTAGCGTTTTTTCTGCGTTCGGTGCGGGCGGCGTCCCAGGGTGGCATCGAGATCGGGTTCCATCCGGATGAGGCCCTCCAGCTCGCGGCGCAGACCGCCCGCGGGGCAGCGTCGCTTCTGCTTCAGGCGGGGAGCCATCCCGAACAGGAGATCGACCGCGTGACCACGCCACGCGGTTGCACCATCGCCGGTCTCAACGAGATGGAGCATCAGGGGTTCAGCTCCGCCATGATTCGCGGGATCATCCTCTCCGCGCGGCAGGCGGCTGGCCTCGCTGACTGAAAGGCGTCGCGCAGGTCGCGGGCCCTGAAGCGCGTGCATCGCTGTGCGTGGCTCGCGTGCGCCCGCTGGAGCGAACGCCGGGAGGGCGGCCGCCGCTCGCCCCTAGTCGACCCGATCCTTCGACGTCTCCGGTAGCCCCTGGCGAGCCATCCCCAGTCCCTGGAAGAAGCGGTCGCCAAAAGCGCGCAGCGTGGCCGAATCGCGGAAGGCCGAGTTCGGGATGGGCAGGAAAGCCTGGGGACCTGTGTAGATGAGAAAGATGTCCTCGGCCATCTCCACCCTCTCGATGGAGCTCCATCGGGTGAGCCATTCGTACCCACTCGTGGCGTCGCGCATCCCTTCGGGGCCGAGCTCGACCCTGTGGGTTCCGAAGGTTCCGTTGGCGAGCCCTCTCATGGCCACCTTCTTCAGGTGATTGCGTTGGCTGGCACGGGTGAGAGCCGGCAGGAAAGGCACTGCAGCGACCCCCAGGAACACGCAGAAAGCAGCGAGAGCAGCCTCGCCCTGCAAGATCTCAAGCAGCGCCAGCACGACCCAGATAGCCACGAAGAGCGCCTGCACCTTGCGGAGGCTCTTGGCGAGGATGGGTGACTTCGAAAGATGGACCGCGGCAGCTGCGGTCCAGTCCTCGGGCGTGAGCTCGAACTCCACGACGATGGTGTCCGGCTCCGGCGCGTCGGTGCCGTGGTTCTCCAGTTCGCTCATGGTTCCCTTCCTTCTGACGATCCGCTAACCCGGTGACTGCCCGTCCACGGTCCCTGACGACCCTGGCTCGACTATCGGCTGCCCCGGAAAGCAATACCTCCGAGCCTACGACGAGTTGCGACCGGCGCGGGCGCGATGCGCACGGCGGCGGCGCTCGCCCTGGATTCGGCGTCCCCATGGCTGGGGCGTTCAGTGGGGCCAATCCGCTGGTTCTGGCGGAGGGCGGCCGTGTGCACGACGTTGGGGACCCCGAAGCACGTGAGTCACGAACGAGAGAGAGGACCGGGAAAGATGAGTGAAGGGAGATTCTTCGAGGAAAAGCATGCCGACCCAGCGCTTCTCGACGATCGGCGGGTCGCAATACTCGGGTTCGGCAGCCAGGGCTTTGCCCACGCGCAGAACCTGCAGGACAGCGGCGTCGACGTGGTCGTCGGCCTCAGGGAAGGAAGCGGCTCGACCGAACGGGTCCGGGCGGCAGGGCTGGAAGTGCGGTCGGTCTCAGAGGCAGCGCGCTGGGCCAACTGGCTGTCGGTGCTGATTCCGGATCAGGTGCAGCCGGCCGTCTACCGGTCGAGCGTGGAGGCTCATCTGGAGCCGGGGGACGTGCTCTTGTTCGCGCACGGCTTCAACGTCCACTACGGGCAGATCGTCCCACCGGAAGGCGTGGACACCGTGCTCGTTGCGCCCAAGTCGCCCGGCAACCGGGTGCGGGCGGAGTACGAGGTCGGCCGCGGCGTGCCGGCCCTCATCGGCGTCAGCCAGGACGCCAGCGGTCGGGCGCTCCAACGGGCGCTCGCGTACGCCAACGCACTCGGCTGCACTCGTGCCGGGGTTCTCGAGACGGACTTCGCCGCCGAGACCGAGACCGACCTGTTCGGAGAGCAAGCGGTGCTCTGCGGAGGCCTGAGCGAGCTCGTGAAGGCCGGCTTCGAAACGCTCGTCGACGCGGGCTACGACCATCGACTGGCGTACTTCGAGTGTCTGCACGAGCTGAAGCTGATCATCGATCTGGCGTTCGCCGGCGGGCTCTCGCACATGAGGTCCGAGATCAGCGACACAGCCGAGTACGGGGACTACGTCAGCGGGCCGCGCGTGATCGGCGAGACGAGCCGCACCGCGATGCGGGAGATCCTCGCTGACGTGCAGTCCGGTGCATTCGCTCGTCAGTGGATCCAGGAAGGGGAGTCCGGGGAAGCGGAGTTCGAGAGGATGAGGGCGTCGGAGCGCGAGCACTCGATCGAGTCCGTGGGTCGCGAGCTCCGCGCGCGCATGGCTTGGCTATGAGCACCGCAGGGAGCCGGACCGAAGGATCGCCGAGCGCGGTCGTCGGTCGCCGGCTCCCGCTTCTCAGCGACCAGCTCGTGCTGGGACGCGATCGCGCCGCCGCGCGCTCGATGCTGCGCGCCGTCGGCTTCGAGGACGACGATTTCGGCCGGCCCCTCATCGGCGTGGCGAACACGTGGAGCGACGCGACTCCATGCAACGCACATCTGCGCGAGCTGGGGGCATGGGTGAAGGAGGGCGTGAGAGAGGCGGGTGGCGCGGCCGTCGAGTTCAACACGATCGTCGTGTCGGACGGCATCACGATGGGCACCTCGGGCATGACGGTATCGCTCGTGAGTCGCGAGGTCGTTGCGGATTCGATCGAGCTCGTGAGCCTCGGCTACCTCTTCGACGGCGTCGTCGCTCTCTCCGGATGTGACAAGACCATTCCGGGCACCGTCATGGCGCTCGCGCGACTGGACCGCCCGTCTCTGATGCTCTACGGCGGCTCCATTCAGCCGGGCCGGTACCACGGGAAGGACGTCACGATCCAGGACGTCTTCGAAGCCATCGGGGCAGCGGCGGCGGGGCGGATCTCCCAGCAGGATCTCGATGAGATCGAGAAGGTGGCCTGCCCCGGCCCTGGAGCCTGCGGCGGGCAGTTCACCGCTAACACGATGGCGACCGTGTTCGAGGCGATCGGCATCTCTCCGTTGGGCAGTGGCTCCGTGCCCGCCACCGATCCGGAGAAAGAAGAGGTCGCACGACGTTGTGGCCGCCTGGCCGTGGACCTCGTACGAAGTGGATTGACTGCCCGCCGCGTCCTCACGCGCGATGCGCTGGAGAACGGCATCCGCCTGGCCGTAGCGACCGGCGGCTCCACCAACTCGGTGCTTCATCTGCTCGCGCTTGCGCACGAAGCCGGGGTCGAGCTGTCCATCGACGACTTCGACAGCATCAGCGCACGAACGCCCCTCTTGGCCGACCTGAAGCCTGGCGGGCGATACGTGGCGACCGATCTCCACCGCGCGGGGGGTGTCGGGCTCGTCGCCAAGCGCCTACTGGAAGCCGGGCTCCTGCACGGCGACGCCGTTACGGTGACGGGACGGACGCTGGCGGAAGAGGTGGCCGAGGTTCGGGAGACCGAGGGCCAGTCCGTCGTCTACTCGATCGAAAGCCCCATCAAGCCCCACGGGGGGCTCGTCATTCTGAGGGGCAACCTCGCGCCCGACGGATGCGTGCTGAAGGTCGCGGGTCACGAACGAACGCGTCACACCGGTCCCGCCAGGGTGTTCGAATGCGAGGAGGACGCCTTCGCCGCCGTCCAGGAGGGTGAAATCCGAGAGGGGGACGTGATCGTGATCCGAGGAGAGGGGCCCCGGGGCGGGCCGGGGATGCGTGAGATGCTCGCCGTGACCGCGGCGATCGCCGGTGCTGGCCTCGGCGCTTCCGTCGCGCTTCTCACAGATGGACGCTTTTCGGGTGCGACGCACGGCCTGATGGCGGGGCACGTGGCTCCGGAGGCAGTCGCCGCTGGACCCATCGCGGCTGTGCGCGACGGTGACGAGATCACCTTCGACGTGCCAGGGAGATCGCTTTCGGTCGCGCTGGACGAAGCGGAGATGCGAGCGCGAGCGGCGGCTTGGACGCCGCGGGAACGACCTGAGCCGGCTGGTGTCATGGGGAAGTACGTTAAGCTCGTGTCGTCCGCCGCCACCGGGGCGGTCACGACCTGAGTGCAACGCCTCCTTGCTCCAACCAAGCCGTCTGTATGAATGCAGCCAGGTCGACCCTGCGGCATCTTGCGATTCTCGTGCTCGCGATGCCTGCGGTCGTCAGCGCACAGGACGCGCCGCCGCCCAATCTTGCCGATCTAGAGCACCGTCGATCGCGGGCGTGCGTGGCAGGGTTCGCAGCATTGGAAGAGCTCGATCGTCGCCTGGAGGCCCCGCGTGCGCGCCTCCAGCGACTGTCGAGAGTAGCCGACGCCGTGGCCTTGGAACGCTTGAGCTTTGCCGACTCGCTCGACTCGTCCGACGCACTCGAGCGTGAAGTCGCGCTCTGGTTCGGCGTGGATCAGGAGCTCGCCAACCGTTTCGTCGAAGAGGGCGACTCTGCTCTCATCGAACAGCGACGGGCGGCGAGGGCGGATGTCGAGAACCACATTTCGCGGGCGGCCGAGGCCGTTCAGGTCGACGTTGCTCAGCGGCTCGAGCAGTCCCAGGATCTTCTCGAGGCCGGGGCGCCTTGCGAGGGCGCGATCCTCGTGCGCGGGGCGGTCGTGGACGCTTGCCGATCCCAGGTCAGTCCCGTGTGCGCCCTGGCCGAAGCGACCGGGCCGACGGGGCGCGTGCAATTCGTCGACGCGGCGGCGGATCTGTGGGACGTCGAGGAGATCCGCCCCTGGAGCGATCCCGAACCGATAGGAGTGGGACCGAACGGTCAACTAACGGGTGGGCGCACGTCCGCCCGGACGAGACGCGGCAACTTGATCTTCACGGTGCGCTTGGTTCCGCTGATTCGGCCCAGGACCGAACTTGTTGCGGAGGAGGTGCAGCTCTTCGAGGCCGTCCTGGACTCGCTGGGCTTTCAGTTCGATCATCCCGAGCTCGTTTTCGCTCCCGCACTCGAGATCAATACGAACGTCACCGAGCCATTGGGCGATGAGACCTTCTACGTCGTTCACTTCGGGGACGGCACGGACCCGGACGTGCTCTATTCGACTCCGGCGCGCTCCGGTGAGCCGGTGGGAGAAAACGTCCTGCTTACCCCGCGCCAGCTGGAGCGCCTGAAGGCTGGAGACATCATCACTCTCTCGGCGGTCTCCGGGCCCGACGGGGAAACCGCGGTGTCGGTGTTCGCCATGGAGATCACCAACGTGGGCCAGTCTCCGGCCACGAGCTCCCTGGTCGAGTATCTGGCTGGTGCGTTCGCGGAGGATCTCGCCCGCCTCGCGCCGCCTCCCTGACGATGCCTAGAGTTCGGATCACGCGCCGGATGCATTTCAGCGCCGCCCACCGTCTTCACCGGCAGGAGTGGTCGGAAGAGCGCAACTACGAGGTGTTCGGGGCGTGCGCCAACCCGCACTGGCACGGACACAACTACGAGCTCGATGTCACCGTCTCGGGCAATGTGGATCCTGTCACCGGCTTCGTCATGGACCTCAAGGACCTACGGGACCTCGTGGAGGAGCGAGTCGTGCGGGACGTAGACCACAAAAACCTGAACATCGAGGTGCCCTGGATGGATGGCGTGATTCCGTCGACAGAGAACCTGGTCGTGGCGATATGGGAGCGAATCGGAGGCGGCCTTCCCGAAGGGGTGGGGTTGAAGTGCCTGGTCTTGTGGGAGACGCCCCGAAACTACGTGGAGTACGCCGGTGAGTAGCGGAGATCGTGACGTCGCCGTGGGCGATTTGCTAGCCGTGGCCGGGGTCGAAGACTCGTCTGGAGGTGGCGTGCCTCTCGGTGGCGTGCCCTTCGCCGATCTCATTGCGGAGCTCATACGGAGGCTCGGAGACGACCCCGATCGGGAAGGGATGAAGCGGACGCCTCTGCGGGTTCAGAGCTCGATGGAGTTCCTCACGCGCGGATACGCCATGAGTCCCGCGTCGGTGATCGGGGATGCGCTCTTCGAGGAGCGGCACCAGAACATGGTGCTCGTGAAGGACATAGAGATGTACTCTTTGTGCGAGCACCACCTGCTGCCGTTCTTCGGTAAGGTACACATTGCCTACATCCCCAACGGCAAGATCATGGGCCTGTCGAAGTCGGCACGGCTGGTGGAGGTCTATTCGCGGCGCTTCCAGGTCCAGGAAAGGCTCACCGATCAAATCGCGCAGTCACTCTGGGAAATCATCGAGCCGCTGGGTGTCGCTGTGGTGATCGAGGCCTACCATCTCTGCATGATGATGCGGGGCGTGCAAAAGCAGAACTCCAAGACCATCACCTCCGCCATGCGCGGAGCGTTCTTGGAGGATCCGGCGACGCGGGATGAGTTCTTGCGCCTCACGATGACCGATCATCGTCCGCTTTCCTGATCGAGCGGGACGTGGAAGGCCAGCACGTTCTCGTTACGGGAGGTACGCGAGGCATCGGGCTCGCTGTCGTCCAGAAGCTCGCCGAGGCTGGCGCCGAGGTCCACGTGTTGTCGAGGTCGGCGGGCTCGGAGCCCCTCCCGACGCAGCGCACGCGTCCCTGGCCGTGTGATCTCTCGGACGACGCCGACGTGTGGGCGTCCCTCGACACCCTCCAGGACCTCCTCGGCGGCCCTCCGGACGCCGTCGTCAACGCGGCCGGAGCGTTTGCGCTCGCTCCGTTGGCGCAGACCTCGGTGACGGACTTCGACCGCAACATCGCCGTGAACCTGCGCGGGGCGTTCCTGGTGATCCGTGCGCTCCTACCGGCCATGCTGAAACGGGGTCGCGGGAGGGTGGTGAACATCGGCTCCGTCGCGGGACGGAGGGCCTTCCCGGGCAACGGGGCCTACGCAGCGTCGAAGTTCGGGCTGCGCGGCCTCCACGAGGTGCTCGTGGAAGAGCTTCGAGGGACCGGCGTCGAGGCGACGCTCGTCGAACCGGCCGCCACCGACACGTCGCTCTGGGACCCTATCGACCCGGACGAGCGCGACGATCTGCCGGACCGAGCTGACATGCTGCGACCCGAGGACGTGGCCGACGCCGTGCTCTTCATGCTGGCGCGCCCACCGGGTGTGCACGTGCCCCTGGTCCAGATCCAGCGAAGTTGAAAGGCACGGCTGCGCTCGCCGAGCGTCCTGGCTCCACCCGGGCACTCGACGGGACGGAGCGGCGCTCACGCTCGTGAGGCGGCGACCCGCCCGTTCCGGCGACCCGCCCCTCCCGGCGAACCGTTGCGCGGGGAGGAGCCCAGCTTTGTGAACACGCTTCTCACCGACCGCCTGTGCTGCCCGCGGTGTGGCCCTCGGTTCGGCCTGGTGCTGCTCGCGCGGGAAGTGGTCGACCGCCGGGTCCTGGAAGGAACCTTCGGGTGCGCCAACTGTCGTGACGCCTTCCCCGTTCGGAGTGGCTTCGCAGACCTGCGGGCTCCCCCGAGGGGCCCCGTTCCTCAGGGTGAGCCCGAACTGAACGAACCGCTGCTTTCGCTCGAAGACCGCCGGCCTTCCCCGTCGATGCCGTCCTCTGATGCCTCCGCCGCTGCGCGGGCGGAGGGCCCGTGGCGCCTTGCCGCCCTTCTCGACGTCGCGCGCGGATCGGCCGTCGTGCTCCTCGCTGGCCAGGTCGGCCGGTGCGCTCCCGGCCTCGCGGACCTCCTGGACGAGGTGGAGGTGGTCGCGGTGGGTACCGAGCTCGTGGAAGCCGGAGAGCGGCGCGGCGTGAGCCGGATGCTCACCCGGCCCGGCTTGCCGTTCAGGGACGCCACGCTCCGCGGCGTGGCGCTGAGCGGGCGCGCAGCGGTCGATTTCGTGGGCGAGACGGCCCGCACGGTGGCACCGGGCGGACGCGTGGTCCTGCTCGATGCTTCCGGCGAAGCCCGCGAGCGGGCACGGAACGCCGGGCTGGAAACCGTGCTCGAGGAGAGAAGCATCTTCGTGGCCGCGCGGCCGGGCCCGAGGTCGTCGAGCGGTGGGCGGGAACTGCCGGTCGTTTAGGCCGGGAGCGCGGCGGACTCGCTTGAGCCATTAACCTCGGAGTCCTCCTCTAGCGCGCCCGGAGCCGGTTGCGCGAAGGTCTGGAGTCGAAGGGGTTCGACGGGCGGGGCGCACTGAGCTATAACGAGGGTGACGAAAGTTGAGCCAGCGATGAGAATCACAAAAAAGGCAATCCGGCACCTCGTCGGCCCGATCCCCGGTGTGCCGGCCTGCGCAACTCGCGGCCTGGTACCATCTGGGCATTTTGACACCAAGCAGTAGATCGACCCATGGAGAGTCTGCAGGGGCAGCTGCTCATCTCAGGAGGTGGCCTGCTCGACCCCAACTTCCGCCACACGGTTGTGTTAGTGGGAGAGCATGACCGGGAGGGGGCGCTGGGTCTGGTCTTGAACAGGCCCACACGGTACCGAGTCGAGGAGGCAGTCCCTCCGCTTGCTCCCCTCGTCTCTCCGGGAGAGCTCCTCTACTCGGGAGGCCCGGTGCGGCCGGAGCAACCGGTCCTGCTGGCCGAGTTCACCGATGTCGGGCTAGCCGACGTCCTGGTGTTTGGCTCCGTTGGGTTCCTCACCGGTGACGTTCCCGCCCAAGCCCGGACGGACATCCGCCGGGTGCGAGTGTTCGCAGGCTACTCGGGATGGGGACCGGGGCAGCTCGACGTGGAGATGGAGAGCGGATCCTGGATCGTCGAGCTCCCCCTCGAGGAGGACGTGTTCACCACTGCTCCCGAGTCGCTGTGGGCCCGCATCCTCCAGAGGAAGGGCGGCCAATACACCCGTCTTGCGTCGATGCCCTACGACCCCTCGATGAACTGAAGCGCGGCGGGGCATCAATGCCGGGAGATCGCGGAGTGCGGAAGGTCGGCGCGAACCCTCCTCGCGCCACTCGCTTCGATCGCCTTCAGCTAGTTAACCCCGCGTCGGTCAACCCCGTGTCCGTCGGGCGGGGCACGCCCCCCCGGTCGTCCGAAATGGGTGACCAGACCCTGGGCCTCGAGGTCGATACCGGCCACAGGCGCCTCGAATCGCTCGCGCTCGTCGCATAGTAGAGGCACCCGACCTCTTCGGCCGGTCTCGACGCGACAAAGGTATCGGCGTCCGCGAGCGCCCCGAGCCAACGCCGCTTGCCGTCTTGAAGATCGAACGGTCGAGCGAGGTCGAGCCTCGAGAGTTCCTCCGGCCGGAAGCGGCCCGTTCGTTTGAGCTGCTCCAGCAACGATTCCGGCGAGAACCCTGGGTCCTTTCCGACCGCCGCCCACACGAGCGCGCCGAGCGGCACGATCTCTTCGTGGACGAAGAGAATGTCCACGAAGTCGCGGGGCTCGTCACGGCCGGCCAGGACGAGCGCCTTATTGACTGCGAGGTCGACCGGATGGAGCAGGAGCCCACCCCAGTCTTTACGGACCAGGGGCATGAACCGCCACGCCGAGTCGTGCGCCCAATCGATCTGTGCCGCGCGGCCGTCGAGTTCCACGACGGCGCGGATGAAGCCAGGCTGGCTGAACACGAGCCGTGCGTGGTAGCCGCGGCCCTCGAGTAGCGCTCCGTCCGTCTCGAACGCGGACGCCACCCGCTCGGTCGAGTCGTGGAAGAACTCGAGGTCGTGGCTGTAGCGCGCAGAATTGGGCTCGAAGTGGAGGGCGGACCCGCCGGCGAGGTAGCCCTCGGACGCCCGCGCAGGGGCGAGCAGCGCCAGTAGCCGACGCTGGAAATCGGTCAGGGGCATAGGTGGCGCCCGACCTCCCAGGCTTCCCGGTTTCCGTGCTTCATGAGGGTTCGCGCTACCCACTCGACGTCGTCGAGGCCGATCTCCAGATCGTCGCGGTATGACCAGAAACACGCGGACCGGAAACGGCGGAAGGCCTTCCGTGCCTCCCTGACCCGCACCATGTCGCGTGCGGTGTCCGGGTCGAGCGTCCGACGGCTGGCCTTTCCGCCTTTCCGCCCGATCTCGGCGAGGTAACTTCGTATCACGTCGTCCACGCTTTGAAGATAAGCGGCTTACGTTCCTGGGCAACGTGACTTTAGTTACGGGGCAGCCCATGACGGGCACCAGGTCCGCGGCGGCGGCCTCCGGCAGGGCTCGAAGGCTCGGTCGTCATGCGTCCAGGTGCGTGGCAACGCCCGCCGTCGTTTGCGCCCCTTCCCACGCCGCGTTTAGTTTCATTGACGCGTCGACGCGCCCTCCCATGCGCGCAACTCCCTTCTCTTCGGGTGCAGACCCCTCGGATGGCCTGGTGGAATAAGCTCTTCGGCGGCTCCAGAGGAGCGGGGCGCGTGGACTACTACAGGGAGGGGTTGGATCTCCTCTCCGAGGGTAAGTACCACGAGGCCCTGACCTCCTTTCGCCTCGCCCTGAAGGAGGCTCCGGGCGATACGGTGGTCCTCCAGCAGATCGCGATCGCCTACACCAGGATCGGGATGACCGAGGAGGCCTCGAAGACGTACCGTCACGTCCTCCAGAAAGACCCCACGGCGGCGGGCGCCCACTATGGTCTGGCCTACGTGCTGCTGCGCGCCGGGCAGGAAGAGGATGCGGTCGAGCACCTGCGCGCGTTCCTCTCCCACGCACCGGACGGTCCAGAGGCCGTGGAGCACATCGCTCACGCGCGCGCGACTCTCGCGGGAATCAGCGAACGGAAGGATGGGGGCGGCGGCGGCGCTGTGCCGGGGGCGCATGGAGATCACTAAGCCGCGCGTCAAGGAGGTAGCGGTTCGCTGGACCGGGAAGGGGCTCTCCTACCGTGGCACGGCCCCCGACCGCCCCGAGATCCCCATCGACGCTGGCGACTCTCGCGAGGGACCCTCCCCGATGGACGCGCTGCTGATGGGCGTCGCGGCGTGCATGGCGGCGGACGTCCTGGAGATCCTTCGCAAATCCCGCGTGCCGCTGACGGGTCTGACCGTCGAGGCGAAGGGGTTCAGGGCGGACCAGCCCCCTCGCGTGTTCACCCGCATCGAGCTCGTGTACGTGTTGGAAGGCCCCGATCCGTCGCAGCGCCCTCAAGTGGAGCGCGCCATCCGGCTTTCACGCGACACGTACTGCAGCGCCCTCAACACGCTGCGCCCCGACATCGAGCTCGAGGTCGAGATCCGAGGCCTGTGACAGGTCGCCCGTAGCGGGGTACGATCCGGCTCGTCCCTTCTCCGGAGATGCGCATGGGTCGCATGGGTAGCCGTGACTACGCAGCCAACGAGACGGAAGTGCCGCGTGGGACGCTCGTCGACCTCTTCCTGGGCGCGATCGACCAGTTCGGCAACCACACCGCGCTCCGCGCCTTCGTTGGCAACGGTCCTGAGCTGAGCTCCATCTCGTATCGGCACGCATATGATCTGGTACAGTCCGTGGTCGGGGGCCTTCGCTCGTTGGGGCTGCAGCGGGGGGCACGGGCCGCGATTCTCTCCGAGAATCGGCCGGAGTGGGCGCTGGCGGACTACGGCTGTCTCTGCGCAGGGGTCTGCGACGTTCCCGTGTACGACACACTGGTGCCCTCACAGGTTGCGTACATCCTGGACGATTCTGGCGCCGAGCTCGTCTTCGTGTCGACCCGCGAACAAGTCGTTAAGGTGCTCGAAGCGGGGAGGGAGCTGGGCAGCGATCTCCACGTCGTCGTCTTCGACGAGCTGGAAGACCCCCCAGGCGGCGCGCAGACATGGAGCGACTTCGTAAAGGCTGGACGCACACGGGCCCAGCAAGTCACGGACGAGGGGTTTCGGACCGCGGCGCGGCAGTCGGCACCGGACGACCTGGCGACCCTCATCTACACGTCGGGCACGACGGGCTCCCCGAAAGGCGTCATGCTCACGCATGACAACCTGCATTCGAACGTCATGGCCGCGTCGCTCGCGTTTCCGATCGATGACAACGACTCGACTCTTTCCTTCCTGCCGCTCTGCCACGTGCTCCAGAGAATGGTCGACTATCTCTTCTTCGCGCGCGGCTGCACGATCACCTACGCGCGCGACATCCGCACTGTGGCCGACGATCTCAAAGTGGTCCGGCCGACCGTAGCCGTCTCCGTTCCGCGCCTCTATGAGAAAGTCTACAACCGTGTGATGGACGCCTCCGGGTTCAAAGCCGTGCTCGTGCGGTGGGCGGAGCGGGTGGGTCGCGCCTGGGCGGAGGAGAAGCTGGCTGGCAAGGAACCGAGCAGCTTCCTGAATCTAGAGCACCGCCTGGCCGACCGTCTCGTCTTTCGGAAGATTCGTGACGCGGTCGGTGGGCGGATGCGCTTCTTCGTCAGCGGGGGGGCGCCGCTCGAGCCGGCCATCAACAAGTTCTTTTACGGTGCCGGCGTCGTCATCCTGGAAGGGTACGGCCTCACGGAGACGAGCCCCGTGACGAACCTCAACACGCTCGAGAGCTTCAAGGTCGGAACGGTAGGGCCTCCGGTCGCGGGGACGGAGATCCGCATCGCCGAGGACGGCGAGATCCTGGTGCGTGGGCGCCAAGTGATGAAGGGTTATTACAGGAGCGAGGAAGCGACCGCGGAGGCCATCGAGGACGATGGATGGTTCCATACCGGCGATATAGGTGAGCTCGACGAGGACGGGTTTCTCAGGATCACTGATCGCAAGAAGGACATCATCGTGACCTCGGGGGGGAAGAACGTGGCCCCACAACCGATCGAGAACCGGCTCAAGACGAACCCCTTCGTCGAGCAGCTCGTCATGGTCGGCGACCGCCGTAAGTTCGTCGCACTTCTCGTCGTCCCCGCGTTCGATCCTCTGGAGGCGTGGGCCCGCTCGAACGGCGTGCGCTACAGTAGTCGCGAGGGTCTGCTACGCGACCCGGAAGTGCACGAGAAGATGGAAGAGGAGCTGCTGGATCGCCTGGACGGGATCGCGAGCTACGAAACACCCAAGAAGCTGGCTCTGCTGGGCGAGGAGTTCACGATCGAAAACGGGATGCTGACGCCGTCCCTGAAGATCAAGCGAAGCGTGGTTCAGGAACGCTTCGACCACGTGATCGACGGGTTTTACTCCGAAGAAAATGTCGACCGGGCCGTCTTCGCAGCCTCCGAGCTCCTCCCTAGGGGCGAGGATGGCGGCTGACGGGGGGGGCGCGATCTGCGTGGTCCTGATGACGGCTCCGGATCGCGAGACCGGCGAGGCGCTCGCCACGGCGCTGGTGGAGGAGCGTCTCGCGGCGTGCGCGAACGTGGTGCCCGGAATCTTATCGCTGTACTGGTGGAAGGGAGAGCTGGAGAGAGACGATGAGGCTCTCCTCGTGGTGAAGACCGCTGCCGAGCGTGTGCCCGCGCTCCGAGAGCGGGCCGTCGAGCTTCATCCGTACGAGGTTCCCGAGTTCGTTATTCTGCCCGTCCAAGGTGGTCACGAGCCGTACATTCAGTGGGTGGCCCGGGAGAGTCTCGCGGGCCAGCGAGGTGAGGATTAGGGCGTGGCGAGAAGACGTCGCAAGAGGCGCATGGGCAGGCCCGAGCAAGGGCCGCACGGTGACGGCCTAGGAGATCAGGGCGACCTCCTCGCCGACGCGGAGCGCAAGACGGTAGACGAGCCCTCGCTACGCTCGGGCGGACTTCAGGGACCGGGGTCTGGTGGGGGCGAGCAGGTGCTAGCGTCCGATTCCGCGTGCGGTGGTGAGATCGTTTCCGTGGAGATCGCGCCGTCCGCCGACGACGACTCAGCAGCAAGGGACTCCCAGGACGCGCCCCTCGGCGAGGCCGGCGGCCCGGGCCGAGAGGGCGACGCGCGAGAGGAGTCCGAGCGGGTGGAGGGCGAGAATCCCCAGAGCGCCCCACCCGTGGAAGCTCAGGTCGACGCGCGCGGGGCCGCCGCGTTCAAGCTCGTCATGGAGACGGCCGGGCGGGAGAAGGACGAAGGATCCGACGGTCCAGCCTCTGTAGCGCGGCGCGAGGCACGGCACGGCGACGAGCGACGGGCGACGGCCAAGCGGCTCGTGGAGGGGGGCGAGGTCGAGAAGGCCGTCGCGATCTACCGCGAGATCATCGCGGACGACCCGCGCGACCTCAAGGCGCGCAACAATCTCGGCGTTCTCTACGACGAGACCGGGCACCCCGAGCTGGCTCTGGAGCAGCTCGAGGCTGCCTGTGAGCTGGATCCGGGGAACGTCGAGGTGCTCACGAACCTCGGATCGACGCTGCTGGGTCTGTCTCGCTTCGAGGACGCGGAGCGCGAGCTGCGACGAGCGGCTCGACTCGATCCGAACGGACTGGAGGTGCACGCGAACCTCGGGACCCTGCTGTTTCGCAGAGGGCTCTACGCTGAGGCGGAAGCGGGGCTCGGTTGGGTCTGTGCGCGCGCCGCGCAACACGCGTCTGCGCACTTCTACCGCGGTGAAGCCCTGAACCGGCTGGGGCGCGTCGAGGAGGCTCTCCAGGTGCTGCACCGCGCCAGGCGCCTGCAGCCGGAGAACGGGAAGATCTACTACACACTGGGGATTCTCTTCGACAAGAAGAGAATGGATGGTGTCCCGCTGACAGTTGAAGGTGGTGGCTCCGGAGAGTCTCCTTGTTAGCCTGCCTTTCTCATTTCGGCAACCGGTTCATGGTCGTCGAGGTGGGCCCTGAGCATCCAGAGCTGGTCGTAGCCGATGATCCTCCGGTAGCTCTTCTCGGTCTCCACGAACGAGGCCGCAGCCCAGCGCAAGGCCATCGCTCCGTTCTTCCAGTTGGTCACCCTGCGGGTCTTCTGTCTTACGCCCGAGTGGGTGCTGTCGATCAGGTTGGTCGAGCCCAGGCACTTCCTCAGCCGCGGCGGGAGGCCGAGCCGGTTGATCGTGAACATCTCGCTGAGGCCTTCGCGTAGGCTAGCCGAGGCCGAGGGGTGGTCGCGCTCGAGCCATCGGGCGAGCTGCTCGAGCTTCTGCTCGCCCTGCTTCGCGTCCAGCTTCATCGCCGCCCGGAACGCCGCCTTCACCTGAGGATGCTGATCCTTCGGCAGATGACCCAGCACGTTGCGGAGCTTGTGGTTGCGGCAGCGCTGGATGGGGTGACGTTGGCCGAACACCTTCTCGATCGCCTTCCTGAGCGCTTTCGAGCCATCGATCACGAACAGCCGCCGCCTGCCCGGGTCCAGGCCGCGCTCGACCAGATCCTCTAGGAGCGCGCTGGTCACCTCGGCGTTCTCACTCGCTCCTTCCCTCACGCCCAGCACGTGCTTCTTTCCGTCTGAGTCCACGCCTACCGCAGCAAGCACGTGGTGCGAGCCCATCTGGATCCCGTCCAGGTAGATCACCAGCAGGTCCCACGCATCCAGCCGGCGCTCCATCAGCTCCTTCAGCACGCGCTCCGAGGCCTCGACCGTCTCACGGCTCACCGCCGACTTGCTCACCCCGACCGTGTCGGCCATCTCACCGATCACACGGCCGTACTTGCGCGTGCTCACCCCCGCCATCAGGACCTCGAGCATCCGATCCGCCACAGCGCCCGGTCTCCGCATCGCTGCGTACGCCGGCACCTCGACCTCGCCACCCTCCCCGGCGCCCCGGCGCCTGAGCCGTGGCCGCTCCACACGCACCTTCCGGTCCGACAGGTAAACCACACCACCCTGCCGGCCATACCACACCGTGTCGTCTTCCGCTCGTGACCGACCTGCCTGCTTCACGCCTGCCACACCCTCGGCGCTCATCTCCAGCACCGCTTCGATCGTCGCTCGTCCCATCACCTGGATGACTTCGTCGATCACGACCTCCGTCTGCTCCACGAACTCAAGCATCGGAAGCAGAAACTGCCCCTCCCGCTTCAGGAACTCCCTGATCGCGCGCTTGTCCGCCCGATCCCTTACCTCGTACGTTCTCTTCATCGTGGTGGCTCCGTGTTGGGGTTTTTGCCTACCCGAGCCTATCGGCCCGGGACCCCCGGAGCCACCACTTTTCTTTCTCCCCTATCAGGAACCTTCAACTACGGTTGGGACAGCTTCAGCTTTCGCTTCGGAACGATAGACAGCTGCGCCGGCTGCTCCGGAAACTCCAGATCATGGCCGTGCCGCACGGCTTCCGGTCTAGCTTTTGAGACTGGGTGGCCGAGGAGACGAACCATCCGCGCGAGGTCGTCGAGGCTGCGCTGGCCCATGTCATGCAGAACAAGGTTGAGGCAGCCTATCGGCGTACGGACCTGTTCGAGCGCCGGCGCCGGCTGATGGACGACTGGGCCTCTGCCATAGAGACGAGGTAACTCATTCTATAGCAATATCTTACAGCTGTATCTGTAATCGTTTCCCCTCATCGTATCCCTCGTTCGCAATCAGACGTCCGAGGGCGTTGAAGACCCTATGTGGACGGCTTGACATCGTGGACCGCAGAGACGACCACGCGCTGATCAGGCGCTGCGGGGCACCATCGCCACCCCCGCCGTTGTCACCGAACGACGATCGCGCGTCGGCCAGCGACGCGTACGCGTGGCCGACGGACAGAGGCACCATAGAGCCGAACCGCCGCGCAGGACGTTCCTGTACTTCCTCTGACGTGCGGGCCTGCTCGGCGGCCGGCGCTGAGCCGCACGCTACCTTGGACGATGCTGGCACAGCGGAAACACTCCTCATATAGGTGGCAGTGGTGGAGGCACAGGGAGTCGAACCCGAACAACACGATTTGCTAAGTTGATGATGGCAAAGGACTTCTGGCGATAACCCTTTATCAGTCATCACGTTCCCGCCATGCGGACGTGCCCTCCAGTCCCCGGGAGTCCCCCTGAATCGACCCCAGTCTTGGCAACATTGTGGCAACGCTCCTCGCTAGGAGGACCTGCCTGTTCAGTGACGTCCCGATCACAATCGAACCGAGGGCCTGATTGTGATCGCCCCCGGGTCCCAGACGTCCTCGACCATGACGTTGCTTCTCTCTGTGAGGCACACCGTTGACCGATGCTCGCGCCAGTTGTAAAATACAAATATATGAAAACACAATCCGAAGCACCGACTACCGTCAAGTTGGGCGTGAGCCGCCAGGTCGTGATCCCCAAGAAGCTGCACGACCGTCTCGGGCTCAAGCCCGGCGACTACCTTGAGGTCGAGGAACAGCAGGGCAGAGTCGTCATGACGCCGAAGACGCTCATCGACAGCCGCGTGCACGCGGCGTTTCGGGAAAGCATGGAGGATTTCAAGAGCGGCAGGTACTCCGGGCCGTTCGACACCGCGGAGCAGGCGACGGCGTCGCTCCACAAGATTGCCGGGGGCGGGTCGAGCGAGGAAGGCCAGCCGCAGGTAGATGCGGCTCATTCACACCGCCAGGTTCGAGAAGGACTATTCAGCCGCGCCGACGAATGTGCAGCGCGCATTCGACAAGCAGGAGTGGGGATCAGACGGACCAACGCGTAGGAGTTCGTCTGTCGTCATCCTGCCCCTCTAAAGCGCTTTTCATCACCGTGTAGCGGTTGGGGTAACCGCTCAGTCGAACGTCGTGTTGGCATGCATCGGCACGCAAGATTGGAGGGATTCGCCGAGTCACGGCCCGCGCGTGCGACACGTCGACTCCGCCGCGCACGGAGGCTGAACCCGAAGCCGATATACGGGGGACATCAAGATTCCCGTAGACCGGGGCTCAGATCTTGCGTCCTACCAGGAGAGTGTGTGGGCGATCCTGCCAGATACAGTCAGCCTGGAATTTGGCTTCGCGCATGGCCGCGAGTTCGTCGTCGACTGAAAAGTAGGTGTCCTCCGCCGACCACGCGGCGAAGTGCTCATAGGCGCGCTGTTCGTCAATGCCGCACGACACCAGGTGCGTGGCCCATCGACGGTACGACTGCTCGCGCGCCACCGGGTGTGCGCTGATGGCCACGTCGGTGTTCACGAAGACGCCACCGGGGCGGAGCGCCCGGTAAATGCGTGTATAAAGCGTGAGTTTGCGTGCCATGGTGGGAACGTGGTGCAGAGCCAGGGCCGTAGCCACGGCGTCACACGTGGGTAGTGGCGCCTCGAACGACCGCCGGCGGACACGAGCGCGGGTCCCAAATCGCTTGAGCCGAAGGCGCGCCTGGGCCAGCATCTCCGGATCGATGTCGATGGCTTCAACGGCCCCGACGCGTTCATGGTCCAGCATCGCTTCAGCCAAGGCGCCCGTTCCCGCGCCGAGGTCAAGCACCAGGGTTGGGCGAACACCAGCGATTTCGTTGGCAGCCCTCTCCAAGCCTTCTTCGTAGCCTGGGATGAACGTGCGGATGGTCTCGTCGTAGGCATCAATCTCAAGGCGAAGATGATGGCGGACGGAGTGGCTCATCAGCTGATCATAGGTCAATGGTTCATAGACGCTCACGTGCGGAGCTTCGACAGCGGTTACGCAGTCACCACAGCATCATGAAAAACGCAATCCACCGATTCTTCCATAGGCGCTCGACAGCCTTCCCGTACGCTCCCGGCTACGTCGACACCGCTGTCATCTCGTTTGGAAAAACGGTGTGCCGCCAAATCGCGGAGATACGGGCGAGCTATCTGCGACGGGCAGGCCTAGCTGGACGATCAGCGACGAGCCTGCGGCGGCGCCAACAACATATTTGTACATGGCGCCGTCTGACGCACGCGGTGCAGTTGGAAAGTCCACCACCGGCGGCGCGCCGCCTATGAGCGAGCCGAGGTCACCGACGTCTGGCAGCGTGTCCGGGAGCGGCTCCAGGCTGGTGTAGAGCCCCTCGCCGGCACGGCCCATGATGTGAATCTCGCCAATAGAGGTAGAGCGCACGATGCGGCGCAGCCAGCTGTTGATATCGTCGGCCGACCATCCGGCCTCCTCGGCGGCGGCGGCGAAGCGCTCCACGAGCGTCGCCTGCACGATCATCTGCTGGCCGAGGATCTCCTCGAATATGGGCCTGATCTCGTCGAACTCGCTGGTGTAAGTGTCGCTCAAGAGTTCCGGCATGTCGAACGCCGCCAGCACTGAGGTCATGACGGGCGAGGCGTAGGCGTTGCTCTGGCTCACTTGCTCCTCGAATGCGAGGGCGTTGCCGACCTGGACGATCCGCTGCCGGTCGACACCCGAGACGTCGGCGTACTTGTAGACCCTGTGGTCGATCTCCCGTACCTGCGCTTCCTGCGTCACGACGTCGTCGCTGTCCACGGAGGACGAGAGAAGGGCGTGAAACACCGAGGCCTGCGGCTGCACGGCGGGATCGGGATCGAACCGGAACGGTGTCAGCGCACCGCCCTCATCCCGGACGTTGGTGACGTAGACGACGCCCTGCTCGTCGGTTATCCAGAACTCGTCGACCACCGTATTCGCGGCGATATCGTCGAGGGTCGCGATCAGGCGCGCCGCGTCATACCCGGCTGCCTCCGCCGCGGCCACGAGATGTGCGGTGATGCGCGCCTGCGCCGTCATCTGCAGGTCGATCATCGCGTCCAGCGCGTGCGCTACGTCCGCCAACGATATCTTGTCCATATCGATGCTGCGGCTTTCGTGAGCTGTCCTCTTGGCTTACGAACAGGTTAAAGCAGCCCGCTTCTGACTTCCCAGCTCCAAGGAGGTGATATCGATACAGCTTATATACTCCAGGTGCGTGACTCCAGGTGACTCTTTACCATCCGGGCAATCTCGCGGGAGGCCACTGCCATCGGACTGGACGGGCGGAGCTACTTGCGAAGGTTGGACAGCCGACTTCGCATCGGTGTTGGTGGGCTCAAGCACGCCTCAACAGCAACGTTACCTCCATGGCCAGGCCATCGCTACTCTGCCACCCTTCGACCCGTTGAGCTCGCAATCTCGACCGGTGCTTCTCCCTGGGCTCTTGGGGCTATGACCCCATACGCTTCGTAACGATCCAACCATCGTTGGACCGTAGGGCGCGAGACCTGGAGTTCGTCGCCCAATTCGTAGCCCGACTTCCCTTGGGCGGCACCGAGAATGATGCGAGCTCGTTCGACCTGACGCTGGGGCGTCGTCCGAGAGCGAACCCACCGTTCGAGCTCCCGGCGATCCCCCCTGCGCAACCGAATACGACGTATGGGAATAGACATGCCCCAAAGCTAATGTCTGGGACCGCCTATAGCCATAACACTTTTGCATCACTACACTAGGATCGCGTGGCGCGACCTCGCCAACCTGTGGCAGGCCAACTCGCTTGGTGGCGCCGTCAACGACGACCCTGTGGCCGTGAAGACCAGCAACCGGGTGGTTATTGCGGAATGAGAAAACGGATCGATCGCGGCCTTTCCGCCACCCCACACCTTCTTTTGGGCGCGGGAGATCGATAGCAATCTCGGTTACGGATGGTACCGGAAGGATGGCCCATCGTCGTTTTCCTTTGGGGTCCGCCAGGCCGAAGGCGAGGAAGATCCGCGCTGGGTGGCCAACTTTCCGCTCTACAGCGCGCGGCCCGGCACCGAGCAGCGCATGCCCGTCTACTTCTACGTCAGCCCGGACGCCGCTTCCGGTGCCCTCGAGTCGGTGCTCGCCTTCACGCACGGAGACCGTTTCAGGAGCCTCCCGGGATACAAAGTCTTGGCGAGTCACTTCCATACGAGTCTCGGTCAGCGCCTGCTCGATTCCGGGAGCCTGGATACTCGTCTTCCCGACTTCGAGGCAATGGCCGCAGCGGGCGTCGAGATCTTCGGGACGGCCGACTCCCCTCAGCCAATCGATGTGCAAGCGGCCGCGTTCGAGGGTGCGCGCAGGAGCTCGGACGACAGCTTCATGGTCATGCCCAACGTTGAGGTGTTCTCGAACCTGCTGGGCGGGCATTCCGACATCCTCCTGTCCAGGCCGGTCTTCTGGGTGGAAGGTCGCGGGGAGGGTGAGCCGGTGATGGAGGAGCATCCGGTCCACGGCACGGTTTATCACCTGGCGAATGCGCGGGACATGATGGAGATGCTCGGGAGGGAGGACGGGTTGATCTTCATGCCTCACCCCCGAACCAAGGGGTCGACGGGCTATCCCGATGCCATCAAGGAGACGGCCCACTTCCGCCACGAGCGTTACCGAGGGGTCGGATGGCGCTGGGGGATGGGGCTGGACCTCTCGGAGCGGCGCATGTCGGACCTCCTGCCTCACCTCGATGAGATGAACAACTGGATGGCCGACTCACCCACCCCCCCAAAGTATCTCTTGGCAATCAACGAAACCTACGACAAAGCCCCGGGCGACGACGTCTATGCGATGGGTCCCGTCAACTATTTGCGGATTCCAGAGCTTCCCGACCCGGACGATCGAGGCCCCATCATCGACGTCCTTCGCCGGGGGGACTACTTCGTGACGTCGGGAGAAGTGCTGATTCCGTCGTACACCGTGGATCAAGCGGGTGCGCGCCTCACTCTCGTGGCGCAGGTGGAGTGGACGTTCTCGCTCGAGTTCGTCGAGGCCGTCTGGGGAGACGGAGAGACCACGAGCCGCGAGATCATCTCGGCCACCGATCTTCCTCCGTTCGGCCGTCACCGCTTCGAGATCCCTCTGCAAGCCGAGGGCGTGAAGTGGATCCGGTTCGCGGTCTGGGACTCGGCGGGCAACGGAGCCTTGGTCCAGCCCGTCAAGCTGAACGCCGCCACCGGGGAGGACGCCATGCGCTGATCGTCCGCTAGAACATGAGGACGGGAACTTTGGTCCCCGATGGCCCCAGGTGCGAGCGGCTGCTGAGGTCATCATCCGCTGAGAGCCGCAGAGGAGCGCACCATGACAAGATGGGCGTACAGTCGAAGGTCGAGTCCAATCCCGGGGGGGGGGCCGTGGGGACACTTGAGACGCTGTGGCCAGCGAGCGGTCCTGATCGGCGCAACTGCGTTGATCGCATCGACTCCAGGGGTCGCACAGGAGACCGGCCGCATCGCCGGTAGGGTCACGGACGCGGCCTCCGGGGCACCGATCAGCGAGGCGCAGGTCTACATCCCGGCCTCGGGGATCGGAACCATCACGCGATCGAATGGGACTTTCGTCATCTTGCAGGTCGCTGCCGGCACGCACGAGATTCGCGCCGAGCGGATCGGGCTGACGGCGGTCACCCAACAGGTCACGGTGACGGCAGGAGAGGTGACGGAGGTCAACTTCCAGCTGTCCACACAGGCGCTCGGCCTCGACGAGATCGTCGTCACTGGGACGGCAGGCGCGGCCCGAAGGAGAGAGATCGGCAACAGCGTCTCTCAAATCAACACGGCCGACCTCCCAAACCGGCCGGAGTCCATGATGGACCTGTTGAAGGCGGCCGCGCCGGGAGTCGAGGTGAGCTCCATCGGCGGAGAGCTGGGACAGGGATCGCAGATCCGGCTGCGCGGAAACGGCAGCGTCTCCATGAGCAACCAGCCACTCATCTACATCGACGGCGTGCGCATGCAGAACGAGCTGTTCCCGGTGATCATCGCGCCCGGTGGCCCACGCAGCGCACACGATACGCCCAGCCCGTTGGCGTCCGTCGCACCCCAGGACATCGAGCGCATCGAGATCATCAAGGGATCCGCCGCCACCACGTTGTACGGGACGGAGGCGTCGGCTGGAGTGATCCAGATCTTCACCAAGAAAGGGAGCTCGGGTGCACCCGTGTGGACCGTGGAGACCCAGCAGGGCGCGCGCTGGAGCCGCAAGTTTGCCCCTCCGGAGCGGCCCTACTTCGGCATGCAGCCCTGGCTCCAGACCGGCTGGATCCAAGATTACTCCGTCTCGGTTCGCGGCGGGGGCGAGGCATTTCAGTACTTCACCTCCGGCAATCACGCGAGGGAAGAAGGAGTCCTGGTCACTGATCAATCCGAGACGTGGGGGATCCGAGGGAACTTCGGCTTCTCCCCCGCGGATGGCCTCCAGCTCCAATGGAACACAGCCTTCAACCACCGCTGGGGGAAGAACCAGGCAGGCGCGAACAACGCCCACGGAGTCACCCTGAACGCGATGAGGGGCGACGCCAACTACGTGGGTGGCTACGATATCGAGAAAATCTCGGCGCTCCTGGACTACGACATCCAATCATGGATCGACCGCTTCACGACTGGGGGCACGGTCACCTACTCGCCCACGGGGGCTCTGACGAACCGCCTCACTGTCGGATACGACTACTCACAGCGCATCGTGGACAACCTCCGACCGTTCGGGTTTCGCCTTCTTCCGGCTGGAGCCCTCTACACCGTGGTCTTCGAAAGCCGTCTCCTGACGTTCGACTACGTGGCAACCTACGCCTTCAATCTGACCTCCGCCCTCCGCTCCAACTTCTCGTGGGGTGGCCAGGCCGTGGGTCAAGACACCCACACCTACACTGGCCATGCCCAGGACTTTCCCGGTGCCAAAGCACCCACGGTGAGCTCGGGCGCCGTGAGGATCGCGGGTGAGGAAGAGGAAAAGGTGTGGACTGCCGGGTTCTTCTTCCAGAACGTCTTCGACATTTCCGACCGATACTTCCTGACCCTCGGCGTCCGGGTGGACGGGAACAGCGCCTTCGGTGAGAACTTCGGCCTCCAGGCATACCCCAAGGCGAGCGCATCGTGGGTGATCTCCGACGAGGATTGGTGGCAGCCGGGCTGGGGCACGATGAAGCTCCGGGGCGCATACGGGACGTCCGGCCGTGCCCCCGGCGTGTTCGATGCGGTACGCACTTGGGAAGCTGCCGGCTGGGCGGGGGTGCCAGCCTTCCGACCCCGCAACGTGGGCAACGCAGACCTCGGGCCGGAGGTCACGGGGGAGCTGGAGCTGGGCTTCGACGGTTCTTGGTTCGACGACCGGCTCTCCGCCCAATTCACCTACTACAACCAGAAGACGACAGACGCCCTCTTCGAGGTGACCCAGACCCCGTCCCAGGGGTTCCGTGAGAGCCAGCTCAAGAACGTCGGGGAAATCCGGAACACCGGCATCGAGCTCGCGCTGAACACCTCGCCGGTCGTACGCGCGGATTGGCGCTGGGACTTTGGTGTGAACGCCTCGACCAACAACTCCGAAGTGCTGTCGCTGGGAGGTGCGCCATCCTTCTCCATCGGAAGAGCAGCGTGGATCATCGAAGGTCAGCCCGTGCCTGTGATGCGCGGGGAACTCGTGACCAACCCGGACCAGGCCGGTGATCCCGTCTTCGCCGCCGAGGACCACAACTTCGGTCCGAATCTCCCGACGCTGATCCTCGGCCTGAACACGAGCGTCCAGTTGCCGGGCGGTCTGCAGATCTCCGCGAGCGGTGATTACCGGGCGGGCCACCAGAGGCTCATCACGCCTGGGTGGAACTCCGTGCGTCGTACCATCCGCTTCCCCGCGTGCTTCCCCTACTACGTGGTTCCGGAGCCCACGCTCGGAACCTCGAACCAGTCGGTCGAGCTCCAGCCCGATACCCCGGCCATCTGGCGAGCGCGCTGCACTCCGAACGTCGTCAACAATGGCTCTTGGGTCTTCCCAGGGGACTTCTTCCGACTCAGAAGCGTGAGCGCCCTGATACCGGTGGACTTCCTCTTTCCCGAGCGAGTCAGCAACGCTTCACTCATGGTTTCGCTGAATGATTCCTACACGTGGGTAAAGGATTTCCCGGTCTACACTCCCGAACAACAGAGCAACAACGGCTCAGAACAGGTCGTCGGAGTGACCGACAGAGTGCCTAGCCCCATTTCCTTCCGGGCATCGCTCCGGATCACCTTCTGAGCGTGGAGAGTGATTCATGACAATCGAAAGCAGAACACGCTGGGGTCTCCGCCGCGCGCTCTTCAGCCTGTGGATGTCCATTCCGCTCGCCATCGGGTGCGACGTCACGAATCCGGGACCGGTCCAGGACGAGTTCCTCGACGACCCCGCGGCCCATGCGGGGCTGGTGAACGGCGCGGGACGGATGTTGGTTCAGACCGCCAACGAGATCTTTAGCAAGGGTGGAGTGGTAGCCCGCGAGATCTTCCCCGTCGGCAGCACCAACTGGGGATTCACGCCGCAGATCCAAGGGGGACTCTTCACCGAAGACGACGTGAACCTCATGTGGAACAACGCTCAGGAAGCACGCTTCATCGCCGAAGAAGCGGTCCGCCGCTTCGGAGAGCTCGCCGAAGTCGATCCTGGTGTCATGGCTCAGGCGCGGCTCTTCGCGGGTTTCGCCAACCGCGTCCTGGGCGAGAACATGTGTGATGCGGTCTTCAACGGGGGACCCGCCGAACCCAGTATCCGTTACTTCGAACGAGCGGAGGATCACTTCGCCGAAGCCATCGGTGGCGGCAGCGGGGAGGTCCGCACGGCCGCGTACGCGGGCCGGGCGCAGGTCCGCGTCTGGCTCGAGGACTGGGCCGGTGCCAGCAGCGATGCACAGACCGTAGACGAGGACTTCCTCTACACGCTCGCGACCGACAGCCGCGATCAGGAGGTACAGAACCGGTTCTGGTGGTACAACGTCAACCTTCCGTACCGCGTGTTCACGATCTGGATGACGTTCTTCGAGAACTACTACGCGGAAACGGGCGACCCGAGGACGCCCTGGGGGACCGGCCGCGGTGCCACCGTAGGGGAGGGTACGCTCTCCGGGTACGGCGTCGTTCCGTGGACGTTCGACCTGAAGTATCTCACCGGTGATTCCTCTTTCCCCTTCGCGAAAGGGGGGGAGATGCGCCTCATCGAGGCCGAGGCGCTTCTCACTCAGGGACAATGGCAGGAGGCCATGGTCCTGATCAACAGCGTGCGGACATCCAACACCAGTGACGCGACAGGTGAACCGCTCCAGCCCTGGGTCGCTCAGTCCCTCAACGAGGCGTGGACGTTCCTCAAGCGTGAGCGTAGCATCGAGCTCTGGATCGAGGGCCGCCGTCTTGGAGACCTGCGCCGCTGGGAAGAGAACGGAACGCCGGGGGAGGTGGATTGGCCGGACTTCGAATCCGTCTCTCCGATCTTCACCGCAGCGGAGCGATCACGGTGCATCCCGATCTCGCAGACGGAGTTGGACACGAACGCCAGCCTCTGAACGGGTGTGGTCCCCGCACCGCCAACGACAAGGCGGTGCGGGGACCACTAGCTTTGGCAGTCACGGGTGCCGCCCCGTGGCCGACGCCGCGTAGCATCTCGGTCACGATCCGCACGGATTGGGAGGACGACGTGCCGAGCGTCGTGACGTTCGACGCGCCCGAGCATTGGGGATCGACCCCCGAGGCTGTCCACGAGACCGTGAACCACCTCCTCTGTGTCGGGGAGTGGTTTCCTCCCTGGCCGAGATCAGCTTCCGGCGTCTCAGCCGTTCCGCTCCATGGGCTTCGCGACGGTGGTCGTGACGAAGGGGCTGTGCTTGCTCTTGCTCCCGTTCGTGTTGCTGTAGGAGCCCTCGGTGGTTGCATCGCGCACCATGCGCGCGGATGATGTCTGCGTCACCCGGCTGACCTCTCCGCATGGGCATCCATGTCCGAAGACCCCGCCGCCCGCCTGAACGCAGCCCTCGAAGGCCGCTACCGCATCGAGCGCATGCTCGGCGAGGGTGGGAGCGAAGGCTTGTGATGTTCGTCCTCCCAGGCACGTTTGGACTCTTTCCCGTGGCCGTTGGGACCACGATCCTTCGTGTCTCAGCCCGCCCTCGCTCAAGCCGATGACAGCTGGCGTTGTTGGCTTGATGGGCGACATCGTGCGGAGGTACCAATGGCAAGCTCCAACGCAGTTCCTCGCACCTTGGCTGCGATTCTTGGTACCCTATTTGGCATCTACGCGATCTGGTGGGCCGTAAATTTCAGGGGTTGGACCAGGCCCGCGATGGTATTGCCTGGAGTTGCCCCCGTTTCGTGGACAGGTAAACGTTTGCGCTCCTAAGCCGCCGGTAGTGAGCTCCTTTCGTAGGTGAGGGGGCTCTGCTGACCGAGGGCGGAGTGCCTTCGATGTGGATTGTACCAGCCCTCGATGAAGTCGAATACGGCCATCTTGGCCTCTGCCTGATTCTTGAAACGTCGGCGCTCGATCAGCTCGCACTCGAGCGTGGCGAAGAAGCTCTCACACAGGGCGTTGTTGTAGGCGTCGCCGGCGGAGCCCATCGACGGCCTTACGCCGGCTTCCTTGCAGCGCAGCCCGAAGGCGATCGAGGTGTACTGGGTAGATTCAATGGGTCGTCGCAACACCTCAGGGAGGTGTGGCGATGGAGCCAAGCAGGCGTCGACGCTCGGATCGAGCTTTGCGTCGGCCGATGCGTTCGCCCGGTCGTCCCCCGGTGGGACGCCGGGAGCATCGGCAGAGGTTTTGGGAAGAAGTCGCTCGTGGTCTTTCGAGCGACGAGTCGGCGGTGGCAGCCGGCGTATCTCCCGCTGTCGGGACGCGCTGGTTTCGCGAATGTGGTGGCATGCCACCTTTCAGTCTTCGTGCTCTGTCTGGGCGCTACCTATCGTTCGTCGAGCGAGAAGAGATTGCCGTTCTTCATGCTCGCGGTTGTGGCGTGCGCGAGATCGCCCGGCAGTTGGGCCGCTCACCGTCAACGATCTCGCGCGAACTGCGGCGGAACGCAGCCACACGAGGTGGAAACCTCGAATATCGGGCCACGACCGCGCAATGGCATGCCGATCGGCGAGCGAAGCGTCCGAAGGTTGCCAAACTCGCTGCAAACGGGAAGCTGAGGCAGTATGTGCAAGATCGCCTCGGAGGCCTGATCGCGGCTCCAGACGGAGCGGCCGTGCCGGGCCCATATGTCTGCTGGACCGGGCGGCGGCGCGGGCGGCGACAAGACCGACGATGGGCGGCCTCGTGGAGTCCTGAGCAGATCGCCAACAGGCTACGATTCGACTTCCCCGACGATGAGTCCATGCGGATATCGCACGAAGCCATTTACCAGGCTCTCTACGTTCAGGGACGCGGTGCGCTGCGGCGGGAGTTGACCGCGTGCCTTCGGACGGGACGCGCGCTACGGGTGCCTCGAGCTCGCACCCGCGGACGGGGCAAGACGTTCGTTCGCCCCGAGATCATGATCAGCGAGCGACCGGCCGAGGCAGACGACCGTGCCGTTCCCGGACATTGGGAAGGCGACCTTATCCTGGGGCTGGGCAGTTCGGCGATCGGAACCCTGGTCGAGCGGACCTCCCGGTTCACGATGCTGCTCCACCTCCCCCGCCTTGACAAACACGACGAGCCCAGGACCAAGAACGGCCCAGCGTTGGCTGGACACGGTGCCGAAGCCGTCCGGGACGCAATCGCTTCCTCGATCACGACCCTGCCTGAGCAACTCCGCCGGTCTCTGACGTGGGACCAGGGAGCAGAGATGGCTCAGCACGCGCAGCTTCGCATCGACACTGGCCTGGCCGTCTACTTCTGCGACCCACAAAGCCCATGGCAGCGCGGCACCAACGAAAACACGAACGGCTTGCTGAGACAGTACTTCCCCAAAGGCACTGATCTCAGCAAACCTACCGCTGACGACCTCGCCGCGGTCGCGGCCGCTCTCAACAGCCGTCCCCGCAAGACCCTCGGTTGGCGAACCCCGGCGGAGACCCTGGAAGATCTCTTACCATCGCTGAACCGGAACTCCACCTAAGCGGTCCACCGCTCCGGTTCCACGACCTCCGTCGCTTCTGACTCCCTCGGGGTTGGGAGACGATGGTGTCCCGCTGACAGTTGAAGGTGGTGGCTCCGGAGAGTCTCCTTGTTAGCCTGCCTTTCTCATTTCGGCAACCGGTTCATGGTCGTCGAGGTGGGCCCTGAGCATCCAGAGCTGGTCGTAGCCGATGATCCTCCGGTAGCTCTTCTCGGTCTCCACGAACGAGGCCGCAGCCCAGCGCAAGGCCATCGCTCCGTTCTTCCAGTTGGTCACCCTGCGGGTCTTCTGTCTTACGCCCGAGTGGGTGCTGTCGATCAGGTTGGTCGAGCCCAGGCACTTCCTCAGCCGCGGCGGGAGGCCGAGCCGGTTGATCGTGAACATCTCGCTGAGGCCTCGCGTAGGCTGGCCGAGGCCGAGGGGTGGTCGCGCTCGAGCCATCGGGCGAGCTGCTCGAGCTTCTGCTCGCCCTGCTTCGCGTCCAGCTTCATCGCCGCCCGGAACGCCGCCTTCACCTGAGGATGCTGATCCTTCGGCAGATGACCCAGCACGTTGCGGAGCTTGTGGTTGCGGCAGCGCTGGATGGGGTGACGTTGGCCGAACACCTTCTCGATCGCCTTCCTGAGCGCTTTCGAGCCATCGATCACGAACAGCCGCCGCCTGCCCGGGTCCAGGCCGCGCTCGACCAGATCCTCTAGGAGCGCGCTGGTCACCTCGGCGTTCTCACTCGCTCCTTCCCTCACGCCCAGCACGTGCTTCTTTCCGTCTGAGTCCACGCCTACCGCAGCAAGCACGTGGTGCGAGCCCATCTGGATCCCGTCCAGGTAGATCACCAGGAGGTCCCACGCATCCAGCCGGCGCTCCATCAGCTCCTTCAGCACGCGCTCCGAGGCCTCGACCGTCTCACGGCTCACCGCCGACTTGCTCACCCCGACCGTGTCGGCCATCTCACCGATCACACGGCCGTACTTCCGCGTGCTCACCCCCGCCATCAGGACCTCGAGCATCCGATCCGCCACAGCGCCCGGTCTCCGCATCGCTGCGTACGCCGGCACCTCGACCTCGCCACCCTCCCCGGCGCCCCGGCGCCTGAGCCGTGGCCGCTCCACACGCACCTTCCGGTCCGACAGGTAAACCACACCACCCTGCCGGCCATACCACACCGTGTCGTCTTCCGCTCGTGACCGACCTGCCTGCTTCACGCCTGCCACACCCTCGGCGCTCATCTCCAGCACCGCTTCGATCGTCGCTCGTCCCATCACCTGGATGACTTCGTCGATCACGACCTCCGTCTGCTCCACGAACTCAAGCATCGGAAGCAGAAACTGCCCCTCCCGCTTCAGGAACTCCCTGATCGCGCGCTTGTCCGCCCGATCCCTTACCTCGTACGTTCTCTTCATCGTGGTGGCTCCGTGTTGGGGTTTTTGCCTACCCGAGCCTATCGGCCCGGGACCCCCGGAGCCACCACTTTTCTTTCTCCCCTATCAGGAACCTTCAACTACCGTTGGGACAGCTTCCGGGAGACATCGAGAATACCCTTCTGTCTGGACCCCGTCGCTGTCGTCAATCTACTATCCAGTGAGATCGGGGGCGTAGAAAGCCCTCAACACGGTACTGTTGCGACGACCCCTTGAACCTGGGCTGCGTGCCCTGGTCGGAGCGATGGATCACCGCCTGGGGCCGGCGCTGCCAGACGGCCATGTTGAGCGCCTGCAGCACGAGCTCGGTCCTGAGGTGCGTCTGCATCGGCCAGCCCACCACCCGACGGCTCCAGGCGTCAACGACCACGGCCAAATACAAGAAGCCGTTCCAGGTCGGCACGTAGGTGATATCGGCCACCCAGAGCTTGTCGGGGCTCTTCACTGCGAAGTCTCGCTCGATGAGATCAGGAGCGGGCCTTGCGTCCTTCGCCCGCTTCGTCGTGCGCCACTTCTTGCGACGACTGGCTCCGTGTAAGCCCTCGAGCTTCATCAGCCTGGCCACGCGCTTGTGGTTCACCACCCAGCCCTCCTCGCGGAGCTCGGCCTGCATCCGAGGTCGGCCGTACGTCTCTCGGCTGAACGCATGGATGTCCCGCATCCGCCCAACGAGTCGTTCGTTCTCGACCGCCCGAGGCGAGGGTGGACGATCCTTCCACGCGTAGTACCCGCTGGGGGAGACACCCAGCACCTGGCACATCTGCCGCACGGGGAAGCGGGCCTGGTTGGCTCTCACGAACTCGAACGCCGATCCGGCACTGAGCCGGTCTCCTGCGCGAACCAGGCCGCGGCTTTTTTTAGAATCTCGCGCTCCATGCGGAGCTGCTTCACCTCCCTGCGCAGCCTCCTCAGCTCCGCTCGCTCCTCGGTGGTGAGTCCGTCCGTGCGATGCCCCTCATCGAGGTCGGCCTGCACCACCCAATTCCGGATCGATTGGGCCGTAGGCTCGAACGCCCGTGACAGCTCCTCCGGACTTCGCCCCGCCCGCACGAGCTGAACCATCTGCTCTCTGAACTCCGGCGGGTACGGTGGCCTCGTTCTTCCCATGATGGGCTCCTTTCTCCCAAGAGATTCGGCGTCCACTTCATGGGGTCAACTCCAGACAGGCGATTGCTGCCGACGCGGTGAGCCGCGTGGCTCGCGCCTACGGCACTCGGATCACATCTTGGTCGCGCGGCAGAATCGCAAGCCGTCAGAGGGGCATTCCTTGGAGGCGAGGTCGTATGGCAGCAGCGAGGCGAGGACCCCTTCCACCCGTCCTATTGCTTGGTGCTCTCGTTGGCCAATGGGCAGTGCATGCGCTCCTGCCCGTTGCAGTCGTGGTTCCCGGAGCCTGGAGGACGGTCGGGTCAGTCCTGATCGTGATGGGTGTGGTCGTCATGGTCTGGGCGGACCGTCAGTTCAAGGTAGCGAACACGGCAATCAATCCCTTCGACACCCCCTCCTCGATGGTGATTAGCGGACCGTTTCGGGTCAGCCGGAATCCGATGTACGTGGCGATGCTCCTCATCCTGACGGGGGGGGGGCGTCGCCTGGGGCACTCTTACTCCGTTCCTCTTCGTGCCGCTACTGGCCTGGCCACTCCAGAGCAAGTTCGTCAGGATGGAAGAAGCGTCGATGACGGCGGCATTTGGATCAGACTACGAAGACTACAAGAGGCGCGCTCGCCGCTGGCTATAGGGGCGGCGCGTCGTGCCATCAAGTTTGAAGTGCCACAGTCAAGGGGTGGGTAGGCTCCGCTTGTGTTCGGGCGGGCCGTGGAGCGGAATCGCGAGACGTTAGGTCGCCCACCTGGCTCCGAGGAGCCCAAGTGCTACAGCGATGAAGTCCACTGCGGATTCGGCGGCATTGAACCGTCTGGCCGTTAGCGCGATGGTGTCCCGCTGACAGTTGAAGGTGGTGGCTCCGGAGTCTCTCCTGGTTAGCCTGCTTTTCTCATTTCGGCAACTGGTTCATGGTCGTCGAGGTGGGCCTTGAGCATCCAGAGCTGGTCGTAGCCGATGATGCGGCGGTAGCTCTTCTCGGTCTCCACGAACGAGGCCGCCGCCCATCTGAGGGCCATCGCTCCGTTCTTCCAATTCGTCACCCTGCGGGTCTTCTGTGATGGTGTCCATAGCTGGGAACAGCCGCTCCTGTCGCCTGCGGACGGCAAGGTAGTCGGCGCGCGCGACGAGATGGAGGATGCCGACGGCGCCAACTTCGTGACCGATGCCGCGGACGCTGCGGGGAACGTCATCGTCATCGAGCTCGACACCGGTCTGTTCGTCGTCTTGGCGCACCTCCGGCACGGGACGCTCCGGGTCAGCGAAGGCGACCGGGTTCGGAAGGGCGATCCGCTGGCCCTGGTCGGAAACTCAGGGAACACGACCATGCCGCACCTTCATCTCCAGGTGCAGACCCACGTCGACCTCTGGAATCCCGACAACCGCTCGGTACCTTTTGCATTCGAGCCCGCTGGCCACGTCATGGCCCGCAATGATCGCGTCGGCCGCCGCTCATGAACGACTGGTTTCGGCGCTGGCGAGGGTGGAGTCGATGCATCCATCGCGTCTGAGCGCGGTCCAGGCCCCAGTGGTTGTCACCCCGGTCGTGGCTCTGGGCGTTCCTGCTCTGGTCAGCGAGTGACCACGCCTGGAGCGTCCGAGGCCCAGACGGAGAGCGACAATGAGGTGCAGTACGTCCTCGACGAGGAGTCGCGCATGCGCCTCACGGGGTCGGCTTTGGTCACCCGTTGTCCTCGCCCGAATGGCTGTTGGTGGCCAAGCTTTGGCGCGCCCGCGGGGATTGACGTTCTGCTCGACTCGACTACAGCGGACACTATGCGAAAAAAGCGGAGGGTAGGTCCCCGGATGCGCAAGAAAGAGTCGCCAACCCGAACGTCGACGGTCGTTACCATCTTGACCGTCTTGCTGGCCGCTACGATCCGGGCCACGAGACAGCGACGGCACTCCGCTCCTGGGGCGCGGCGCACCGCGAACTCTGGAAGGCGCTCTTGGATCGCGGCTGCGGGATCGAGGTCGTGGCCATCGTCCGGACACCGGAGGAGGACAGCCGGGCGGAGACCGTGCTCGCCAACTGGGCGCGGGATCCCCGCCCCTCCGAATTCGACCACGGGATCGGCCGCGAGATCGACCGTATCGACCAGGCCATCATCAAGGGGGATGTCCCGGTCCTGATGGAGTACGGCGGCTTGCAGGCCGCGATGAAGCGCAGCGTCGCGCTGACGAAGCGTGCGCGCAGGCAGGCAGGGTGGGGGCTGATGCAACGCACCGACACCTGGCGGACAGTTCGGCTCGCGGGGGCACGCTTCCGATGAGAAGCCCACGCCTTGTGCCGTACTGGAGCGTGCATGAGACGTTGGGGGTCGATGCACACAATGCACCCGTGAAGATGCGCAGACGCCGGATTCACCTATCCCGTGCGGGCGCTTGGAGTTGCGGTCGCTGCCACCCGGCCGCCTGTGCCGCACTGGGCAGCACCGACGTGGAGGGGAGCGACCCCCCAGTCCAAGGGCCTGGTACGGGTTCGGGGCCAGGTGTGTTTGCGCACCTGCCCCCGCCCTCCTGGGGTCGCTCCCGAATCAGGTATCCGTGCCGGAAGGCCGTTCAGCGCCGCTGCGGGGCGGCGGATCGCCAGTTCTACCGACCGTCCAGCCGGTGTGTCCGCGCTACCGCAGAGGACCGGGCGCGGACCCGCGGAGAACGCCAGACCGTGGGCTGCCGGGAACGTCGAGCCATGAGTCGGCGTTTCGGATCCCCGGAGACGTTGGGATGAGGGAAAGTCCCGGTTCGAGAGTTCCGGGCTCGATCTCTTCCCCGGTCTTGAGCCGGTCCAGATAGTCGGCCCAAGCCTGCATCATGTGTCTACGCTCGGGCAGGAACGCCGTCCGGTTGTAGGCCCGGCCGTTGGGATCCCTGACCGCGTGGGCCAGCTGGTGCTCGATGAAGTCGGGCCGGAAGCCCAGCACCTCGTCCAGGATGGTGCGCGCCATCGCTCGGAAGCCGTGCGGCGTCATCCGGTCCCGCCGGATGTCCAACGCCCGGAACGCGCCCCACAGTGTGGCGCGGCTCATCGGCCGCTCCCGGCTCGGATAGCGTACATTCGGGAAGACGTAGCGGCCGTGTCCGGTCAGGCTATGAACCTCGCGAAGGATCTCGACCGCCTGACGTGCCAGGGGCACCACATGCGGCGTGTCGGTCTTCGTCACCGTGTAGCGCCACTCTCCCCCGTTCAGGTCGATGTCGGGCCACTGGGCCTTGCGCAATTCTCCGGGGCGCACGAACACCAGCGGCGCCAGACGCAGGGCGCAGCGTACCGGAAGCGTTCCCACGTAACCGTCCAACAGCCGGAGCAAGGGGCCGACCTCCTTCGGATCGGTGATCGCCGCGAAGTGCCTCCGCTTCACCGGAGGAAACGCCCCGCGCAGGTCCCACGACACGTCCCGCTCGGCCCGGCCCGTCGCCACCGCGTAGCGCAAGATCCGCCCACAGAGCTGAAGCGTGCGATGCGCCATGTCCAGGTGGCCGCGTTCCTCGATGCGGCGCAGCGCGGCCAGCAGCTCCGGCGCCGTGAGTTCCGCGACCGGATTCGCTCCGATCCACGGGAACACATCCTTTCCCAGATCGCATTCGATCCGCCAGACGTAGCGGGCGGACCAATTGGGCGAATGCTTCGCGAGCCATTCCGTGGCCACGGCCTCGAAGCTGTTGCTGGCCCACTGCCGCTTCGACCGCTTGCGTGCCTTACGGTAGGCGCTCGGGTCGATCTCCCGGGCCAGAAGCTTGCGGGCCTCGTCCCTCCGCTCCCGCGCGAGCTTCAGCGAGACCTCGGGATAGATCCCCATCGAGATCCTTTTCTCCCTGTCGGCGAAGCGGTACTTGAAGCGCCAGGCCTTGGTGCCGCGCGGGGCGATCTCGAGGTACAGGCCGCGGCTGTCGTAGAGCTTGCGCGGCTTCTCGGTGGGCTTGGCCTTTCGGATGGCGGTATCGGTCAGCGGCATGTTGGGGCACCGATTGAGGGATACGGTAGTCTGCCCCGGAATAGTGCCCCATAAAACTACCGGCTGTCAAGGGGTGTAACGGGGTCTCTCTGGAGTATGTAAATCTCCTAACGCGTTGTATTCAGATGTTATTGGGCTTTTATGGAGCGCTACTGAACGTCAATAGATGCGTCGATCTCGCCGAGCGCTCCGTTCGGCGCGGCGAGGGGGACCCGGCCCTCACCGACGCGCTCCGCAGAGACGCCGAGGGCGATTGGGAATGAACGCGGAGACCGGGCGGGCGGCGGGCCGACGAGATCGACCCAACCGTGCGCGCACACCTCGCGGCGCGTCCGTCGAGACCCTGCCAGCTACCTGGCGGACGCAGGCCAAGGCGCTCCGCCGGTACGGGGGCGAGACGCCGGCCGTCGCGCTCGAAAGCTGCGCGGCCGAGCTCGAGGCCACGCTCAGGGAGAGGGACGAGACCACCCTCTCGCTGACGGAGGCCGCCAGGGAGAGCGGCTACTCCGCTGACCATCTCGGCCGCCTCGTGCGCGACGGCAGGATCCCCAACGCCGGAAGGCCCGGCGCGCCCCGGATCGCCCGCTCGATCCTGCCACGGAAGACCCAGGCGCCAGCCACACCGCTACTGGTGGCAAAGCATCGCCGAGGCGAAGTTTCCAACGCGCAGATCGTGCAGTCCGTCATCGAGCGAGGAGGCTGATGATGGCACGCACGAAACCTATCCGGCGGAGCTACAGCGCCGGCGAACGGAGCCGGAACCGGGTAAGGGTCTTTCCTGATCCCAAGACCGGCCTGTTCCAGATCGAGTGGCGCGACGACGGGCGTAGGCTAAGCAGGTCGCTCAAGCATCGCGATTGGATGCGGGCAAAGAGGCAGGCGGACGAAATCGCCGCAGGCCGCGCCCAGCCGGAACTCCAGGACGAGGTGCGAGCCGAGCCTGAGCCACTCACCCTAGGGACGCTATTTGACATTTACGGTGAAGAGGTGACCCCCACCAAGGCTCAACAATCGCAGAAGTATGATGGGGCCACAATGGAGATGTTCCTCAGATTCTTCGGCAAAGATCGAGACCCCGCAACACTGTCCAAGAGAGACTGGGACCGGTTCATACGATACCGCCGCGCGGGAAGGGTCGGTCGTAGCGGTAGGCCCGTGTCTGATCGAACGATCCAGCAGGACCTGAAGTTACTGCTCGCGGTCCTGAACTGGGCCGCGCAGTCGAGGGACGAGCAGGGCCGACTGCTTCTTGAGTCGAATCCGCTGAAGGGCCTGACACCGCCTGCCGAGAAGAATCCGACCCGGATAGTCCTTACCGAGACGGAATACCAAGCGCTGCTGCACATATCGCGGGAAGTCGATTGGCGCTTTCACGTTGCTCTCGTTCTCGCGCACGAGACGGGACACCGCATCGGCGCCATCCGTCAGCTTCGATGGTCGGATGTCGATTTGGAAGGTGAAATCATCCGATGGCGTGCCGAGCACGAGAAGACCGGGTACGAGCATCTAACTCCGGTGACCGCCGAGGCGCTCGCTGCCTTGGAAGAGGCACGGAGGAAGAACCCCGGGATCGGGGACATCCCTGTTCTGCCCGCGCCGAAGGACCCATCGAAGTGTGGGAGCCGTTCGCTGGCGCGCGACTGGTGGGAAAAAGGCCAAGAGCTCGCCGGGCTGGAACCCAAGCGTGGCCGCGGCTGGCACTCCCTGAGGCGGAAGTTCGCCTCGGACCTCATGGACCAACCGCTGAAGGTGCTATGCGAACTCGGCGGCTGGAAGACGGCCCAAACGGTGCTGCAGTGCTACCAGCAGGCATCATCAGATTTGTATCTGTTTGTGAACGTGTCACTTACGGGATTCGTCGGCCCGGTTCCCGCTGTTTGATTCCCGCCGATTGGGATCTCAGCCGCGAACCCGCCTGCGGCCTTCCAGAGCCTTCCTGAGTTGTCCCTCGTCGGCTCTCTGATAGCATCTGAGCACCGTGTGTGCGTTCTTCCAGCCGCCGAGTTCGCAGAGGACCTTGAGCGGCTGGTCCATCAGATCCGTCGCAAACTTTCGCCTCAGGGAGTGCCAGCCCCGCCCCCGCTTCGGCTCCAGCTCCGCGAGGGTCTGCGCCCTGCGCCACAAGCGGTACGCCCAGCCGCGGCCCATGCATCTGGAGGCATCCCTCGCTGCGGGCAGCACCGGAGCGTCTCCCGTCCCCGTGCTCATCCGTCGTGCCTCTTCCAAGGCGGCAACCGCCTCGGCCGTCACCGGGGTCCGGTGTTCGTAGCCCGTCTTCTCGTGCTCCGCACGCCACCGCACCACTCCGCCCTCGAGGTCGATGTCCGACCACCGGAGCTTGCGGATTGCGCCGATCCGGTGTCCGGTCTCGTGCGTGAGCACGAGCGCGACGTGGAATCGCCAATCGACCTGCCGGGAGACCCGCAGCAGCGCCCGGTACTCCTCTTCATTGAGGACTACCCGGACGGGGTTCTTCTCCCTGGGCTTCCTGAGGCCCTTCAGCGGATTCCTGTCGAGGAGCAGGCGGCCCTGGTCGTCCCTCGACCTCGCGGCCCAGTTGAAGACCGCGATCAGGAACGTCAGGTCCCATTCGATCGTCCGGTTGCCCACGGGCTCACCCGAGAGGCCGACCCTGCCCGCGCGGCGCTCCCGGATGAACCGGTCCCAGTCGCGCTGGGAGAGCGTTGCGGGCTTCCGGTCCCTGCCGAAGAAGCGGAGGAACATCACGGTCGCGACCCTGTCGCGCCGCCGGGTCCGCTCACCCTTGGTGGGCGTCACCTCTTCACCGTAGATGTCAAAAAGCCTTCCCAGCGTGAGCGGCTCGGACTCGGCTTCCGCCTTGCCCTCGATCTCCGGCCCGAGGTAGCCAGCGGCGAACTCGTCCCCCTGCCGCTTCGCCCGTCTCCAGTCGCGGTGCTTCAGCGACCTTGTGAGCCTGAGCCCGTTCTCGCGCCACTCGATCTGGAACAGGCCGGTCTTGGGATCGGGAAAGACCCGTACCCGGTTCCGGCCCCATTCGCCGGCGCCGTAGGAGCGCCGGATAGGTTTCGTGCGTGCCATCATTCGATTCCTCTCTCGATGATGGACTGCACGATCTGCGCGTTGGCAACTTCGCCTCGGCTAGGCTTTTCCACCAGTAGCGGTGTGGCTGGCGCCTGGGTCTTCCGTGGCAGGTGCGAGCGGGCGATCCTGGGCGCGCCGGGCCTTCCGGCGTTGGGGATCCTGCCGTCGCGCACGAGGCGGCCGAGATGGTCAGCGGAGTAGCCGCTCTCCCTGGCGGCCTCCGTCAGCGAGAGGGTGGTCTCGTCCCTCTCCCTGAGCGTGGCCTCGAGCTCGGCCGCGCAGCTTTCGAGCGCGACGGCCGGCGTGTCGCCCCCGTACCGGCGGAGCGCCTTGGCCTGCGTCCGCCAGGTGACTGGCAGGGTCTCGACGGACGCGCCGCGAGGTGTGCGCGCACGTTTGGGTCGATCTCGTCGGCCCGCCGCCCGCCCGGTCTCCGCGTTCATTCCCAGTCGCCCTCGGCGTCTCTGCGTAGCGCGTCGGTGAGGCCCGGGTCGCCCTCGCCGCGCCGAACGGAGCGCTCGGCGAGATCGACGCGGCGGCCGAGGTCGGCGAGCCCGGCGGCGCGTGCGACGGCGTAGATGGCGGCCGCGACGGCTGCGAGTGCGAGCGCCAGGTGCAGGGCGAGCGAGACGCCGTGTTCGGCGAGGAGGAGCGGCCAATACGGCGCGAGGTATTCGAGGCGCGGCCCGGCGAGAAGGATGGCCGAACCGGCGATGGCGGCGGTGAGGCCGGCGCTGATTTTCCAGGGTTGCATGGCGGGCTTCTCCCGTAGTCAGAGTTCGACTGCGGCCGGATCGCGGTTGGCGGGTCCCCGCAGCGAGGAGCGGTCGTCGCCGCCCAGGCCGAGCGTGCGCAGCAGCCGCGCCGCGGCCGGTCCGTTGGCGTGGAGCGCGAACCCGGCCGCCGCTTTCGCCTTGATGGCCCCTTCGCGGTAGTTGCCGGACGCGACCTCGATGTTGACGCGTCCAGTTCGCCCCTCAGAGTCGGTGGACTCGATCTGGGCGTCCGGATAGAACACGTGCCCTTCGTCGTCGAGGGGGAGTCCGAGTTCGCCGGCGGTGCGGTGCCGTTCGGCATCGGCGGCCCGCTTGCCGTCCTTCAGCCTCGCTGCCTCGCTGCCGCGCGCGACGGCGCTCTTGAGTTCGGTGTCGAGCCGGATGCGCCGCACGGTGGCCCCCCGGTCGAGCAGGCGCTGCTTCTCCTTCATGCAGGCGCGGTAGACGGCGGTGTCGTGCGCGGCTTGCGCAGGCCGGGTGCGTGCGAACCGGATTTCCTGGCTGGGATCCATCCCCCGTTCGGCGGCCCGCTTCCGAGCTTCGGCCACGCCGCTGCGGGTGAGCGTCAGGACCTTGAACGGGTTGCCCCCAGGTCCGGTGGCCCGGGTCTCGGTGACGAGCCCTTCGCGGATCCAGGCGTTCACGGCCCGCCGGGTGGTGTAGGGGTGTCCGCCGAAGCGGGCCTCGGCCAGATCGCGGTACGAGACGGCGCCGTAGACGCCGATGTCGGCGAGCCCGCGCGCGCACCGTTCGGGGAAGGAGGTGGACCCGCGGTCCCGGCTCGCGGCGTATTCTCGGCGGTGGCCGTCCCGCATGCGGTAGCGATTGCGGCTGGGTGGCGCGGCGGTCCGCGGGTCCGGTTCGACCGTGCGGTCGAACATCTCCTGGCTCCTCACCGACCGTCAGCGGCGCGGCCCGAAACTGCGTTCCGGGACTGGGAGCGGCGGCACGGGATGGACGATTTGCCCCGGCGCGGGCGCGCGGGTCGCGGCCACGGCCGCGGGTTCGCGCGCGGCCTCGCGCTCGCGGTGCCGCGAGAGCACGAAGTCGGAGATCTTCTGCGAGTCGGCGGCGGCGCGCCGGATCTCGCGGGGGTCCTCCTCGAGTGCGGCGATCCAGCCCTCGACGTACGCGGCGCCCCGGCTCGGGTCGTGGCCGACGCCCACGCGCTCGCCCGTCATCATTGCGCTGATCTCCGCGCGGAGCTCCTCCTTCGCATAGGCCGGCGACCCGAACCCTTCAGAGATCCCTTGGGTGAGCGTCTCGCGGTTCATGCGCTCCGGGTGGCCGGTACTGTGCCCCAGCTCGTGCAGCGCGGTCTGGTAGTAGTGGTTCGCGGAGGGGAACTGTCCACGCTCGGGGAGCACGATCTCGTCGTTGTTCAGCGAGTAGAACGCGCGGTCCCCCGCCACGTGACGGACGGGCACCCCTCCGTCCTCGAGGACCTGCTCGGCCTGCTGGTGCACCTTCCAGAGCGGCTCGGCAGTGGGCGCGGGCCGGGCCGGCAGCCCGTCGGCCTGCTCGGCGTTGAACACGGTGTACTGGCGGACGAAGGGCGCCTGGAGGCGCTCGTAGCGGTAAACGCGCTTGCCTTCGTTGTCCCTCTTGGGCCGGCCGCGCTCGTCGTTGACGGCGATCTTCCGGTGGTCCTGGAACGAGAGGATGCGGGTGCCCTGCTCGCCCTTGCGCACCTGTCCGTCCCGGGCTTGGATCTGGCGGTAGGTGCCCCAGCGCACGTCGCCGTAGCCGCGCTCCTGCTGCACGACGGCGAGGTGCAGGCTGTTCCCTCCCGAGTAGGAGCGTCCGGTATCGACGTTCGCGGGGAGCACGCGCTCGCCCGGCCCCCAGGGCTTCTGCCAGGGCGCTGTGCCCTGGCGGATCTGCTCGATGATGGCGTCGGCGAACTGGCGGTGGTATTCGTCGTGTTTCATAGCTCTTCCTCCTCGGGGCCGTGCGGATCCTCTGCGGCGTCGCGGATCTCGTCCTCGCTGCCCACGTCCTCGGAGAAGAGGCCGTACTCTTCGGCCAGCGAAGCCGGCACCTCGAGGGTCTCGCCGCCGTCGCGCGCGAGCTCGCGGTCGAAGTCATCGAGCGTCTCGACGCGAACGATGTTCTCGTCGCCTTTCATGGGTTCACCTCCTCGGTGTGTGGGTGCTGTTCTTGCGGGGCTTCGTCGGCCCCGCTCCAGATCGGTTCGGCGATCCAGCGGCCCTTGGCCGTGTCGTAGCCGCGCACTTCGAGCGCCTCCTCGACGAACCGCCTGCCCCGTTGCCGGGTCGTGTGCAGCACAAGTGCGATCCCGTCGACGACGCCCCGGCAGGTGACCTCCCAGGGAAGCGCGCCTTCGGCCTGCATGGCGCAGCTCGCGAGGCGCGAGAGCGCGGAGCGGGCGTTGTTCGCGTGGATGGTGGTCAGCGAGCCGCCGTGGCCGGTGTTGAGCGCCTGCAGCAGATCGGCGGCCTCGCCGCCCCTGACCTCGCCGACGACGATGTGGTCGGGCCGGTGGCGGAGCGCGTGCCGCACCAGGTCGCGGATCGAGACGGGGGTCTCGGTGCCGACAGCTCCGGCCTCGAAGCGCAGGCAGTTGGCGCGCTCGATCCTGAGCTCGAGCGTGTCCTCGATGGCGACGATCCGCTCGTCTTCGGGCAGCAACTCGATCAGCGCGTTCAGGAGCGTGGTCTTCCCCGAGCCGGTGCCTCCAGAGACCAGGATGTTCCGCCGCGAAGTGAGAGTGTCGCGGGCGACGAGGAACACCTTTTCCGGCAGGGCCCCCTGGCCGACGAGGTCTTCGGCCGAGAACGCACGGCCCCCGAACCGGCGGATGGTCATGGCCACATGGGGGCTCGCGGGCGGCGTGCATATGGCGACCCTCGAGCCGTCCTCGAGACGGGCATCGAGGATGGGTCTGGCGGCGGGATCGAGGCCGAGCGGCCGGGCGATGTGGATCGCGGCGCGGTGGAGCCAGGCGGCGGTGAGTCCCGGCGCCTCGATGGGCTCGAGTCGGCCGCCTCGCTCGATCCAGACGTTGCCGGGTCCGTTGATCATCAGCTCGGAGACCTCCGGATCCTCGAGCACGGTCTCGAGTCCGGGCAGAAACGGCCTCAGGTGTCCTATCCCGCTGGCGCGCTTCATATCCGTCCCTCCTCGCGGAGCCGCCAGTAGCCCACGTCCCTCGGCAAGTAGTGGGGCTTCAGGTAGACGCGCCGGGCAGGGAGCGACTTCGTGCCGTCGTAGGGCAGACAGATCGCCTGATAGTTGGCGAGCAGCGTGAAGTCCCGGGGCGTGAACACGGGCTCCCTCTGCTGCCGGAACGACTTGCTCGCGCCGATCGTGCCGCGTCCGCCTCCGGCTCGCCCGGACAGGAGCGAGAACTCGGGCCTGCCCGTGGTCTCGGTGAACGTGTAGGAGGGCTGCGTCTTCATGACGCTGCCGCACATCTCGGACGCGATCCGGGCCGACGACTCGTCGCTCAAGGACAGGAAGATCCGGGTGCGGAGCGTCTGGAGGAGCGTGCGCCAGGCCTCGCCTCCGGGGAGCACCGAGCGGAGCGAGGAGATCGACTGCGTGGCGACGATCGGGATGCAGCGGCACTGCCGGGTCAAGGCGAACGCCTTCTCGTCGCCCGAGGGATCGTCCTGGCCGACGGTCGCGAACGCCTGGTACTCGTCGCAGATGAACACGGCGGGCCGGAGGTAGCGTCCGGGCCGGCGGGCGGCCTCGGCGGGCCGCCGGAGCAGCGCCTGCATCCAGGCGTTCTTCAAGAGGACGCCGATGGCGCGGGCGAGCGCGGGGTTCGCGCCCGCGGGCATGTTGAGCGCGAGGACCTTGCCGCCCTCGATCAGCTCGCTGAGCGGCGGCAGCCGGCGCCGGAGCCCCGGCACGGGCCGGACGGCCTCGGCGTCCTCGTCCGGAGCCGTACTATATATATGTATGGATTCGTCCGGGTCCGGTGGCGGCGGGCAGAACACGCCGGCGACCTGCGGCTGGTCGAAGAGCGAGAGGAACACGCTGATCCCCTCGACGATCGACGTGCGGAGCTTGGCGTCGAGCGCCGTCCAGTCATGCAGATACCAGCGCTCGATCGCCTCGACCTGCTCGCGGAACTCGCTCCCCGCTCCGCCCCCGCTCTCCTCCGTCGCGTATGCGACCTTGAGTTCCTTGAGCCGGTCCCGGAGTGCGGGGTCGAGCTGGCAAGCCGCCTTGTCCGAGCCGGGCACCGGCTCCCAGCCCCATTCCCCGAGGGGTTCCTTGTGAGCGGTGAGATCCTTGGTCGCGATGACGGCCCGCACAGGGCAGAGCCGGTCGGCCAGCTCGCGGGCCTCGCCGATCTTCCGGCCGAACAGTTCCGCATCCACCGTCGAGCGGTAGATGTCCTGCAGCGTGACCCAGCCCCCCGGCAAGAGCCGGTACAGTTCGATGATCCAGCGCACGAGATTCGTATAGGCTTGCTGCCAGAACGGTTCTCGGCTCTTGCCGAAGAGCTGGTTGATGAGGGAGGCGACGCCGTAGGCGAGCGAGTAGGAGTCGAGCAGCGGATCGTCGAGCGGGTTCCACTGCAACGAGCCGTCGAGCCCGATCTCCAGGTAGTCGCCGCCGCGCCCGGCGTCGTCGAGGATGCGGCGCACGCTGTAGCAGAAGTCGCCCTTGACCTCGAGCACCAGGGCACTGGCCCGGCGCCCGGGACGGTCCGCCTGCCAGGAGAGGAGCTGCTGGGCGAACGGGTGCATGCAGGCGGTGGTCTTGCCGGTGCCGACGGCGCCGACGACGAGGACGCCGGTGTAGAGCCCCGTCTCGGGAACGACGAGCCAGGAGGGCCGCTCGCTCTCGCGCGGGACGACGGGATGGTGCAGCTCGCCGACGACGAGCGAGGGTGCGCCGTCCTCGGGCGAGGCGGGCCAGGCGGGCAGCCCGCCCCGGCCGCGGCGTCTTGCGGGCGGCTGAAGCCACACTCTCCAGACCGAGAGGCACACGCTCCCGGCAAGGACGACGGCGACGGCCGGGGCCGCGTAGTACCAGACGCGGATCACGGCGTGAAGGCCCGGATCGTGGTAGGCGATCAGGTCGAGCATGGGGTTGCCGCCCATGCCGGGGAACGGCGCCCGAAACGCGTGAGCGATGGCGGCCGCCGAAGCGAGGCCCACGAGTACGAGCGTCGCCGGCTTCAGCATCGCGCTGGCACCCTTCCTGGAAGGATCGATGGCTCGGGAGCGACCCCAGGAGGGCGGGGGCAGGTGCGCAAACACACCTGCCCCCGAACCCGTACCAGGCCCTCGGACTGGGGGGTCGCTCCCGTCCCGGTCAGTGCTGCCCGTGCGGCGCTGACCGACCCGGCCGCATAGGCGCAAGACGTGGCCGTGTCGTGGCTTACTCCGTAGCACGCGTGCGCATCGCCGGAGGGCCAAAGTGCGCATCGGCCCCCCGCGTCGTTTGCGCACTCCAGTGCGGCCATGTGACGCGCGCCGGTCGTCACCGGTAGCGCGCTCCCGCGAGGCGCACCGTTTGCCAGGCGACGCCGCGGTGAATCGCCCCGCGGCCTGTCTGCCGGCGGCCCTGCTTCTCCAGCGCCACGCTGCGTTTCAGGGCGGCTTGCAGGCCTCCGAACTCCTCGAGGATCTGGACCGCGCCCTGAAGGATCGCCCGCTCGATCCGGGCAAGTTCCTCACGGATCCCGGCGTCGGACTCGCCCGGGCCGGACGCCTCAGCCCAGCCGCTCATCACGGCCAGGGCCCGGTCCATCTCCCGCGAAGTGCGGGCGACGGCGACGACCTCGACGGACCGGCCTTGGTTTTCGAGCTCGTGCCAGAGCCCGCGGTGCGCCGCTCCCCAGGAACGGAGCGCGGTCGCGGTGTCGTGGCCGGGATCGACGTAGACGAACACTGCACGGCCCGAGTCCAGTGCGACCGGCAGCTTGAGCGGGAAGCAGCGCCGGGTGTCCCCGGCGGCGCCCCGGTAGAGCCGCGAGGGCAGGATCCGACGCTCGATGCCGAGCGCCTCGAACGCGGCGACCTTCTCGGGTTCGGTCGGCAGCCAGGGCAGAGCCGAGTGCTCGATCACGTAGTCGAGCGAGAGCAGGCGGCGCATGAGCACGTCGGCGGACGCCGTGCGGCGGTGGCGGATGTGCTCGGTTCCGAGCGCGCGGTATAGACCCCGGGAGAAGATCCGGCACACGCGGCCGATCCCCCGAACGCCCGGCACGGTCTCCTCGGCGGCCGCGCCTTGCGCGATCAGCGCGTGGACGAGGCGGCGCGCCCGCTCGTGATGCGTGTCCAGGAACCGCGTCGCCTGTGTGCGGGTGAACACGCCGCTGTGGAGGCAGACGAGCGCGATCCACTCGGCCTGGCGTCCCGTCCAACCGAACGGCTCGAGGGCCGCTTCCCGTCCCCGGAGATGGGCGATCATCGCGGGGCTTCCGTGACCAGGACACGGTCGGCCTGGAGGTAAGTGATGAGGATGCCCATCGGGTTGTAGACGACGAGCTCGGAGGGGATGACGGTGAGGAACGTGAACCGGAGCGTGATCGACCACCGCTCCCTCAGCGTCTCCTGCCCCTGCCTGAGGCGGACCAGGTCGAAGTCGGCGGTCGCGCCGTGCGGCGCCTCCGGTGCGGGGTGGATGCGGAGCACGACCTGCTCGACCTGGTGCTCGGTGTCGGCGGTGCCCGCGGCCATGGCGGCGACCTCGGCGCCGTCCCTCGTGAACGCGGCGTTCGCCAGCTCGGTCGAGAGGAAGCGCAGGCTCCGCGTCCAGTGCTCCTCGACCGTGGCCCGGCGCCTGGAATAGAAGTCGGAGATGAAGCGGTTCAGGAAGTACTTGGTCGTGGGATCCAGCGGGTCCGCCTGCGCCGTTGCGGCCTCGTAGGCCACGGCCTCGGCGCGGCCGACCTCGTCGACCCGGACCACGATCGGCCGGGGCGGCTCGACGGTCGCGACCCGGAGGAGGAGCACGCCGAGCGCGAGGCACGCTGCGGCGAGGATGGTCGCCAGCGTCCGGAGCTTTCGGTTCGCCTCGACGGTCTCGCCCCAGATCTCCGCGTATTCGCGGCCGGCATCGTGTTCTCGGTTCATGGATGTCTCCTTCAGCCTCCGGGGATTGGGGGGCGGGCCGGGTTCGCGGCAGCGTTGAGGCGCCCGCCGCCGCGCACCGCGAGCGCCATGAACCCCGACCCGACGGATCCGGAACCGGAGACGAGCATCGCGGCGAGCTCGCCCACCTTCATGCCGGCCATCAGGCCGGAGACGACGAGCGGTAGCAGGACGACGACCCACAGCCCTAGCTCTGCGGGGTCGGAGGAGCCGGTGCCCATCAAGGCGCCGGTATAGGTCGTGACGTAGCCCATGCCGACGCCCATGAAGACCCTCAGGATGGCTCCCGCCACGACGCCGTAGAGCGTGTAGACCATGAGCGTGCGGAACCATCCCCAGAACAGGAACGCGAGCGGCTCGAACAGCAGCCAGGGGATGAACACGGGGCCCAAGAGGATCACGATCGCGAGCGCCACCTGCGCCCAGATCACCTGCGCGTAGGTCAGGCAGAAGAGCGCGACGAGGCCGAGCACGAGCGGCACGCCCATCATCAGCGCGACGAGGGAGGAGAAGAACACGCTCACGCCCTCGGTCACGAGGGTCATCAGGCTCCCGCCCGACCATGCGGCGCCGAGCCGTGCGGCGAACGCCTGGACGAGCGCGGTCATCTCCGTGTAGCCGACGGACACGACATCGGAGATGAACAGGTTCTGGAGCCAGATCCCTCCGGCCGCCACCATGGCCGGGAACGTGAAGCCCACGCCCGGGATCGGGACGCTGTAGTAGTGGAGCAGCGTCCTCGGAATCGCGATCCCGAGCACGACACGCACGAGGGACCAGGGCTCGAAGGTTCCGCTGAACGCGATCTTGAGCCCGCTCCAGGCGACGACGATCGCCGCGAGACCGCCCCAGAGCTGGTGGCCGAGCGTGAGCACGTCGGGCGCCGCGCCGCCGACCACGGTATCGAGCACGACGTCCAGGAACCCCTTGAAGTCCTGGAGCTGATCCGCCGGGATTTGGGCCGGGACGTTCGGATCGATCGACTGAGGTGGCAGGAGTTGCATGACAGTCGCTCCCGGGGCCTATGCCTGGCCGCCCATGTAGAACGACGGGATCTTGAAGAGGAGCCCTTCCCGGAGCCGGTCGCGGTTCTGGAACGCGGCCGTGCGCATCGCATCGGCCATCGCGTTCGTACGGAGGCGTGCGTCCCTCCACTCGGCGAGCCGCTCGAGGCGGTCGATCTCGGCCTGCTGCATCCGGTTCGCCTGCTCGACCGCCTGATAGGCGAGCACCTGCGCCACGGCGGCGTTGATCCGGCCCTGGGTCAGCGCGGCAGCCACTTGCGCCTGCTGGAGTGCCGTATTCGACAGATTGCCGTTCGCGGTCAGGTCGTCGAACGAGCTCTGCGCGCTCTCGACGGTCGATGCGAGCGAGGCCGCGGCGTCCATCATCGCGTAGTCGAGCACGCGCTGGCGGTCGGCGGTCTCCTTGGCCTGGCGGTAGTCCTCAACCGCGCGCGACGACGCCTCGGCCGGGTGGTTACGGAACAGCTCGAGGATGTCTGCCTCGCTCACCTGGTCGGCCACACCCTGCGCGCTCCGCCAGACGTCGGTGAACGAGCTTCCGCTCCCCATGTCCCGCACCGCTTCGACCAGCTCGCCGGCCGCTCCGGTGAAGTCGGAGCCCCAGCCGAGGCCGTCGCCGACGAGGCCGATGGATCCGGCCGCCAGCTCCGAGAACGGTTCGATCAGAGAGTCCACCTCGCCCCGCGCGGCCTCCTTCATGTAGTCGAGCTGCTCCTCGAGCTCGGTGAGCTGACGGGTCATCATCCGCATCTGGCGGATCTGGTTAGCGATCTGGGTCGCTTGGTTCACGATCATCTGGGCTCGCTGGATCACGCCGCCGATGTCGAAGAGGGCGTTGGCCGGCCCTGCGCTCGCGAGCATCAGGACCGAGACCAGAAGGGCGGTGGTAAGGGTGCGGTGACGCATGATGAGCTCCTTGTTTGTCATTGCCGTGTCCCGGCCCTAGGGACCAGGACATCGGAGGTGAACCAGATGCGCAGGCGATGGCCGGCGCGGATCGTGAGGGTGGGTAGCCGGTTCAGGAACCGGTCGAGAACCGAGGTCGCGCTCTGGCCGAGGCCTTGGCCGACGCCCGCCCTGAGGCCGAACGGCGAACCGCCGGCCAAGGCGAGCCCGCTTACGACGCCGATGGCTCCGGCCGCCGCGAACGTGCTGAAGTAGTGGCGGTCGACCTGGTCCTGAAGGGCGCCCTCGCCCGCCTGGTTGAGGCCGGTGAACTCGAGGTCGATCCAGCTGCCGTCGGGCAGGAGCAACCGATGGAAGGCGACGGCGAGCCGGCTCTGGTCCGGGTCCTGAACGGCCCGGGCCGTGCCGACGACACGCGCGCCGCGTGGGATCAGGATCCGTTGGCGGTCGGCCGAATAGAATGGGACCGAGACAGTGGCGAGCACCGGCCCGGGGAAATCGCCCGTGAGCTGCGTGAGCAGCACCCCTTCGAGGAACGAGCCCTCGTAGATCCGCTCCCAACCCGGCGGGTCAGTGGGTTGGACGCTCCGCCCTGGCTGAATCGTGCTCGGTGCCGGACGGGAGGCTTGCTGCCCGGACGCGGGCGCCGCAGCAGCGGCGATGCCAGGGGACCCGAGGAGAAGCTGGTCGCCAGCCAGCCCAGCTTCCAATTCGTTCTCGAGCGCCCCGACCGACTGCTCGAAAGAGGCGAGAGCCGCTTGGACCGTGTTCTCGAGGAGGGCCACATCCGCGTCGTCCGCCTCGCCGGTGCCGGCTTCGGACGACTCCGCGGTCGCGTTCGGATCCCTGTACGACTGAGCCACGGGAAGGGCACGGAGCGAGCGGGTTCTTCGCTCCAGCTCCTCCAGCCGAAGCGCCTCCCTAAGCTCCGACTCGGCCGCGCTCACGCCTGGGATCAAGGCTGCGGTGTTCGGCGTCTCCGACTCGGTCTGGAGCCGGGCCATTTCTTCGGCGGCTGCGGCCTGCCGCCGCTCGAGCTCGGCGCGCGCCCGGGCGGCGGCCTGCTGGGCCTGCCGCTCGGCCTCTTGCCGAATGCGGTTCTGGAGCGATCGGCCCATCCCGTCGTCGACAGCCTGCGCCTCGGGCAGGGCTACGAGAGTGTCGGCTTCCTGGGGACCCGTCATCGCCCACGAGAAGAGGAGTCCACCGACGAGCACGGCGATCAATACGACACCGGCTTTCGTGACGATGCCGCCGGGGAGCGCGCCTTCCGGCGGCGAGACCCACTGCTTCCAGCGGCTCATCGGAGCGCTTCCTGCGGCGTGAACCGCCAGGCAGCCCGCTTGTCGCCGATCTGCAGCCACCCGTCGGCAAGCACATGGCGGGCGATGTAGAGACCGTCCTCTGAGAGGTCGTAGGCGACGAGCGCCGGCTCGCCGTCACGGAGCTCATAGAGCGCGGGCGACTCCTGCGCGCGGGAGCGGAGGTAGGTGAACTGGCCGTCGTGCCACATCGCTTCGACCAGGAACGGGCGGTCGGCCGCGTCCCCGTCCAGGCGGTACTCGAACGCGAGACGCTCGGGATAGCGCGCACGGAACTCCTCGATCGCCGACTCAGCCTGCGACCGGGCCTCCAGGATGCCGGCCTCGGCCGCTTCCCGGGCACTCTGCGCGGCCTCGGCCGCCTCGGCGGCCATCTGCTGATAGGCCGCGACCTCGCTACGCGCGACGAACGCGGGACGGCCCGTGCCGCCGCCGGACAGTCCCGTCTTCTCCGCGCCGGACTCGACACGAACGACCAGATGGGGCGGTCGCTCGTTCTCCTCGGCGCTCTGCTCGGCCACCAGGAACGAGTAGATCCGTCCCGACTCGCATACGAGCGCGACGTTCGTCGCCGCGCCCGGCCGCAGGGGCTTCAGAAACGCGACGTTCGCCGCACCCGTCAGATGCCAGTACTCTGAGTCGCCGACCACGAAGTCCAGGATGTTCTCACCGGCGGGGAGCACGATGACGGTCGTGTGACGGACCTGGGTGCGGAGCCGGTGGATCCGGTCCTCCCCCTCCTCGGGGACCGGCACCCGGAGGAACGCTTGGTCGTCCTCCTGCTGGGCGGTAGCCGCGACAGGGAAGGCAGCCAAGAGCAGGGCGGTTAGAACGAGGGGTGTCATTGCTGGTCGCATGGCGTATCAGCTCCTTGCGTTGGGGGTGGGGGTGGGATGGTCTCGGCTCGCGAGAACCTCGATGGCCCGGGCGAGCCCGTGGCGCTCGACGGCCCGGGCGCGCTCCTCGGCATCCAATGCGGACGAGGTGTAGAGCCAGTAGCTCTCCGGATCGACCTCGAGCCGGAGCACCGCCGCCCCGTCCGGGCGGCGCAGATAGAGCTCGCGTTTGGGGATCAGGCCACGGACCTGGGCCAGCTCAGACTCGCTCAGCCGGAACAGCGCGCCGACCTCGTCGGGGAGCTCCGGGTTCGCGAGGAACAGCTTCGTCGGGATCGACTCGAGGAGCGCCGCAGCGCCGGGCGTGGAGGTCACGTCCACGGCGGACTGCGTGGCGAGGATCAGCGCGGCGTTCTTCTTGCGCCACGTCTTCGCCGCCTCGGCCAGATAGCTAAGCACCGCCGGGTCCTGCAGGTAGCGCCAGGCCTCGTCCACGACCATCAGCTTCAGCCGCGTCGCCTCGGACGGGTCCTCCACCTCCAAGCGCATCCGCTCGAGCAGGTAGGAGAGCGCCGCGTCGCAGAGATCCGGATGCTCGACCGCGCCCGCCAAATCGATCACCTGCCAGTCGGCGAACTCGAGGTCCGGCGCTCCGCCCGCTGGGTTATCGAAGTACGCGCCCCAGGCGCCGCCTTGGGTCCAACGGCTCCAGGCCGGCCACGTCGCGGACGGAAGCGAGCTTGCCAATACGCTCAGCGTCCGCCGCTCCGGCTCGAACGCATACAGGTCCTCGATCCGTGCCCGGATCTCGCTCGTGTCCGCCCCGCTCGCTTCCCAGCCGCCGAGCTTCAGTAGCCGGAGCACCCAGCCGGTCAGGAACTGGAAGGTCCGCGTGGTTGGGGGGAGCGCGAACGGCTGCAACCGGAGCGTCGGCTCGGCCTCGCCGGGCGAGAGCTCCAGGTAGCGGCCCCCGAGGAACCGGGTCAGCCAACGGTAGGAGCCGCCCAGGTCCAGGATCAGGACGCGCGGGTCGTACCTGAGCGCCTCGACCAGCAGGAAATTCAGCGTGAAGCTCTTGCCCGAGCCGGTCGCGCCGAGCATCAGCGTGTGACCCACATCGCCGGCAAACAGGTCGTAGTGGTACGCCGTGCGCCACGGCGTCTCCAAGACCGCGAGCGACTCACGGCCAAGGTGCTTGCTCTTCACGGTGCCCCGTGGAGGCCCGAACAGCGGTGCCAGACATGCCGCCACGCCGGCCGACACGAACACCTTCCGCACCTGCCGCCCACGCGGCTGGGCCGGGAGCCGGGAGAACCAGGCCGGCAGCTGGCCGTAGCCCTCCCGGATCAACTTCGCGTCGTGCGCGGCGAAGAGACGCCGGAGGTCGCCGTCCAGCCGCTCGATCCTTCCGAGCTCGCCGTGGAGCGCCACGGTCAGCGTGGCCTCGCCGTAGCTCACCCCGTCCGCTTCCAGCTCGACCAGCGCCTCGCCCAGACGGTCCGACTCCGTGGCCGCGGCCGAGTCGACCATCGCGGCGGCCGTGCCCTCCGTCTCCTGCACGTGCGCCATCATCGAGTAGCGCTTGGCGAAGTAGTGGCGCTGCACGCCCCGTATCCGGCGCCGGGCCGCTTCCATCGCCCAGGGCCGCCACTCGAGCGAGACCGTCATCACGGCGTCCAGGCAGTAGAGCTCCCGGAGCAGGTTCGCGTAGGCTTGGCCGGGCGGGGACAGGAGCGAGTACAGGATCACGGGCTCGCCGTCGAGCCGCAGGTGCCCTCGCTCCGCCTCGAGCTCCGAGAGCGCGAGCCGCCAGTTCATACCGCTCCCCGTCGCGCCGTCCCACACCGTGCCCGGACGGTTGATCAGCTCGGAGAGAAGCCGCGAGGCTTCGGCGGGCTCGAGCATTTCGATCGGCGTGTGCTCCTCCACGAGCGCACGGCCCGCGTCCACCGTCGCGCGAAAGCGGGCGGCGGCCGCCTCGATCTCGGACCGCAGGTAGGTGGGCGCGCCCCCTCGGCGGCGCTTCCACCACTGCATGAGCCGGGAGGCTCTTCCCGACGCGGGCCCATCCGCGACCGTCCGTAGACGGGGATCGTGCGACCAGACCAGGTAGGCCTCGAGCCGCTGCACCCGCCCGGCCAGAAACGCACTCCGCTTCCGCTGCGACACCGCTACGATGCCGGAGCCGTCGGCGTCCGCGGCCTCGGGCGAGGCCGGCCGGCGCAGCATGTAGAAGTAGAGGCGCGTGTCGGAGTCCAACCCCGACAGCAGACGCTGCCAGCGGCCCAGCACGCTGTCGATCTGTTCGGGCGAACGCCCATCGACTACCGCAGGCGCTAGCCGCCCGGCCGCGATCAGCTCGCCCGTGCGGGTCAGGCACGTGCGGCCGTCCTCGAGCCAGCCCCAGTAGGGCAGCTCCTCGGCCAGCGAGCCGGCCGCCTCGTGGTCCCGGAGCTCCGCGGAGATCCTCACCGCCCGCTCCGGATCACGAGATGCCAAGGCTCTTCGGCCCACTTGCCCGGGTCGAAACGCGACGGGTAGCGCGTACCGGCGCGGAGCACGCCAAGCATGTCGGGGTCCTTGCGGCCAGCGAGCCACCCGGCCCCGTAACCGACCGCGAACACCACGCCGCCCGTCACGAGCGAAGCCGTCGCGTTCCACATCGCGAGACCGAGCGTCGCGACGAGCAGGAACCCCCTACGCTCGACCCCCAGGATCGTGAGCGGACGGTTCAGCGCCGCATAACCGGCCCAGCGCCTCAGACCCCGCATCAGAAGAGCCAGGCCAGGAAGTTGGCCGCGCCCATCGCCATCCCGAGACCGAAGATGATCCCGGCCAGCGTGCGCTTGCTACCGCCCTCGCCGAACGCGAACATCAGCCCGCCCACCACGATCGCGATCAGCGATAGCCCCCGCGCGATCGGACCCGTGAACTGCGCCTGTAGCTCGTTCACCGCCTCCACCCACGGGCTCGTCCCCTGAGCCCACAGCAGCCCGGGGAACAGCAACCACAGCGCGGCCCACGCAGCCGTTCGTACCGTCCTTATGAAAGGTTGCATCGTCTGCTCCTTAGTCTCCATTGAATGCGTCGGTCACTCGGCTTCGCCGCGGCTTTCTGCGATCCGCTGGCGGATCCACTCATCCACCTCCTCCTCGATCCAGCCGACGGCGCGCGAGCCCAGCAATACCGGCCGGGGGAAGCACCCCTCGCGCATCCGCACCTTGATCGTGCTCCGCGACAGGCCCGTGCGGGCCGTCACCTCCGGCCGCCGCAGGAAGCGGGTCGGCGGGTTCGTTCTCTGTTCCATCGGTTGTTCAGTCATCGCTCTGCTCCTCCTCGTTCTCCTCGCCCCCGGCGAAGGCTTCCGGCGCCGGTGGCCTCGGGGCGGAGTCCGAGGGCCGTCCGAGTCCAGGTCGTAGTCCGCCACGAACGCCAGAACCCGGTCCGCCGTTCTCAGCGACAGCGAGCGTCCGCCGTCGAGCTGGCGCATCAGGTTCGGGTCGCCCAGCGCCTTCATGCCGAACGTCGTCGGACTTAGGCCCGTCCGCCCGAGGAACACCCTCACCCGCGAGTCGAACTGCTGCTCCAGCGTCTCCATGGCCGTACTGCTCCCGCGTCTTCATGGCCACAACGGTGAAGACCCGCATGCAAGGAAGTCAATTCTTAGGAAATCTCCTAAGTGCCTGTAACGGCTAGAGATAGCCAGTACGGTACACGAGCTGTTGGACACCGCCGCCAGTGGCATGGCAGACACACCCTCCGCAGCGCTCGCCGGAGGCCCCGTCAAGCGCATGGCGTTCGACAAGGAGGCCAGCCCGGACACGGCCCATTTGGTATCGTCCACCCGCAGTGGCGGACTTCGGTTGCGGGGCATCCGGGGGCTTCGAGAGCGTCGCTCCTGGTGCGGCGCGCGAAGAACGATCCGGAGGGTGGGGGCGCAATGCTCTACCTCCACCGGGACACACTGAAGCTGGTGCGGGCGTGGCTCGGCGCGAGCGGGATTTCCTCGGGGCGGCTCTTTGCTCGGTCAGGAGGGACGGCGCCGTGGGCGAAGCGCTCGACGAGAGCCAGGTGCCGCGCATCTACAGGGCGATGGCCGAGCGCGCCGGACTCCCGGCGGAGACGGTGCGGCGGATCTCCGGGCACAGCCCGCGGGTGGGTGCGGCCCAGGACATGATCGCGTCGGGGATCGGGATCCCGGCCATCATGCAGGCTGGGCGCTGGAAGAGCGCCTCGATGGTGCAGCGCTACGGCGAGCGGCTCCTCGCGCAACGGAACGGCGCCGCACAGCTCGCGCGGCTTCAGAAACGCAAATAGCGCCGAAGACCCCGCAGGGGTTGCCTCGGCGCGCTCCGGTCACATAATTCGTGGCGATTAGCTCCCGATAACTACAATTATCGGGAGCTTGAAAATCCTGACGGAGGCGTGTGGAATGTCGGAAGTACCGAAACGGGTTGTCTGTGTGCGGCCTACGCCGTCCGACTCACTCTCTCGGAGGCATCTCCCTTTGGCGGAGGGGCATTGGCTTCAGCGCGGACGGCGTAGAGCGGCTACGAATGGGCCGTTGTCGCCGGTGCATGCTCTGGAGTGTGACCGGCGGGAGGGGCCGCTCTCAATCCCCGCTTCATGCCCCTATCCGGCTGCCCGCGCGGCATCCGGCGACGTGAGCCCCAGGGCGGCGACGGGCGGCGGCGTCCTGTGGCGCGCCTTGACCGTGGGGCTGGTCGCGCTGTCCGCCCTGGTCTTCGCGGCACCGTCCGAGTGCCCAAACCAACCTCACGCAATGACCAACGACATAGCTACCTCCGCACTACAACACAGACTCACGATGCACTAGCTAGGCAACAATAGAATGAATATGGAGAATCGTATCAATCGACTACAGCGCTACATGGAAGCCGCAATTGCGTGGGACAATTCTCTCGATGAGCAAGAAAAAACAAGACTTAGAAGTGTTCTAAATCAAAATAAGCAGTCTGTTAAGCGTGAAGTCATAGAAGCAAATTGCTACAAAACACTAACGATCTCACCTCCGCCGGCTGTAGGCGGATTGGTCATGAAAGGAATTTGCCCATTCGACATGATGTTTACACCTCCATACTTCGAGAATCTAGTCCCTTATGTTCTAGACATGATCGATGAAGCGATTGGAGTGATGTCGTCACCCGATTTCAAAATAAAGCTGGAAGAAAGGGAGTCGATACAGCTGTCCCAAGATTATGACGCCGGCTACGTTTTTGTTGCAATGCCAATCGATAAAAGAGATCTTGAACTGGAGGACGTGCTGGACTCAATAAAGGAAGCGTGCAGACGCTGTGGATTAAATGCGGAGAGAGTGGACGATCCTCCGTCTAGTGAACGGATCATCGACCGAGTTCTCGAGTCAATTAGGCGAGCAGAATTCGTAATCGTTGACCTAACAAATTCAAAACCGAATGTATTTTACGAAGCTGGATACGCGCAGGGTTACGGTAAAACACCTATATACATTGCAAGATGTGGCACGCCTTTAGAATTCGACCTAAGAGATTACCCGGTAATTTTCTTTCAGAACATGAAGCAGCTGAAAGATGGATTGGACCATCGTCTGAGGGGCACTTCTCAATATGGATCCTGACTACGCAGAGTTATCGTTATCCGTCAGATTGAACAGTCGGTAAGGTATGGGTGGAGTCCCTTTAAAGGATCGATCTGGTGTCCTGGGGAGTCTTCCGCCCTGCTGCTAAACTCCTGCCACCGCTCAACCAGATCGCGGATGTTGTGACGTCCTGGACCTTTCCCGAATTGATGGACAGATAATGTTGTTCACTCGCTAGAGGCTGCCGCGGTCGCCTTCATCCGGAAAGTACCGGGAGTTTACGGCATGCAAGGCTCACAGTAAGCTCTGCGTGATAGCGGCTCAGCCATTGCTTGGCTCGCTCCATGTCGGGACAAAGGCTCTGCACGGTCAACCAGAACTTCGCCGAATGATCCGGGACGACCAGATGCACGACCTCGTGCGCAACGAGGTAATGGAGTACGAAATCCGGCGCGAGAATAAGGCGCCAGTTGAAGGACAGATTCCCGCGGGACGAGCAGTTGCCCCACTTCGTGCGCTGACCCATCACGTAGACTCGTGCGGGCTCCCGACCAATCTGCGCGGTCACCACAGGCAGGTAGCCTGCAATGGCCGAGCGGGCCTGTCGCCTTAGCCAGTTCTCGAGACCGCGCACCGCCGGCGTTTGCGTCTCCGGCCCGCGCCGAACGACGATCTCCCCGTCGCTCCACGCGACGCGGTTTCCGCGCGCTTTCGTGTCGACGAACTCGACGCGCACCGGGGTCAGGTCGCCGCGATACAAGATTTCGCCGGACTTCCGGCGCAGCGGTCGCCTCAACGCACGAAGATTCGCCACGCGGTTGATCTGGGCGAGCACCCAACTCTCGTTCCGGCGTAGGAACGCCGACACTTCCCCGTCGCTCGCGTCCGCCGGTTTCACGACCTCGACGCCGCCTGGACCGACCCGAACGCGCGTCTGCCGAGCGGCCTCGGAGACGACGACGTTATAGTCCACTCGGCTACCGCGCAGCACGATCCGATGTTGAGTTACGGTCTTCAAGCGTCAGGTATCCCGTCCGACTTGGCCAGCTCCACCACCGCCGGCTTAAGGAACGGAGGGTCTTCGGCGCTCGTATCGAACTCCAGCCGTTGGTAACGCGGATTCCACGACTCCGCCAACAGCGACTGCTCTACGCGCATGCGCCCGCTGACCGAGTTGCTCCACCCCGCCACCAAGAGCCTATACTGGCGCAGGTGGCCGAGCATTTTGCGTGCACACTCCGAGATGTAGCCCTCGTCGGTGGCGGAGGTGTGGGCGCGCAGAATCGTGAAGAGTCCGTACTCGCCGGGTCGCGTGAGGCCCAGCCGTTCCGGCTCCAGCCGTACATTGGCAGCCTCGCCCGCGATGGCTTCGAGTTCCCGCAGCCGTGTCGCGGTAGCCTCGTCCCCGGCCTCCTGATGTTCCTTGATCCTCTGGAGCCTCTCCCCCAGAAGCCGATAGAGGAAACCCGGATCGTCCTCCGCCAGCTCGGCGGTCAGCATCGCTTCGAGGGCAGCCGCCTTGTCGGCGGGCGTCGGAAGTTCGTCCAACTTCCCCGCGTAGTCCAGGTCGATCTTGAGGACTGGCAGCGACTGCGCCATCTCAACAAAGGTCGTGTTCTCTTCTATCAGTTCCTTCGTTTTCGCGGACAGCTCCCCATAGGTATCGCTGCTCGCGCGCTGCCGCCGCTGGTGCGCGATGTAGATGCCGCACAGCCAGTTGTACGGGAGGCGGTGCGCGTACAGGCACGGGTCGGGCGACACGGCTTCCCAGAGCCGTTCGAGGCTCCTGAAGTTCTGCTCGAAGTTCTTTGCTGTCTCGGAATCGCGGAGCCGCTGCAGAGCGGACAGGAGACACTCACGGGTATCCTCAATGGCGATGCCCTGGAATGTCTCCATGCACCGGGAGACCTCGCCTGGCACTGTCTCCCGCAACCTGTCCCAGTCGATCAGGGATTCTTCGCGGACGCTGTCATCGAAGTTGAGCGCCTTCTCGAGGTCGGCGAAGACGCCGAAGAAGTCGACGACAATCCCCGTCCGTTTCTTCATCGAAGGCAGCGGCCGGTTGGTTCGGGCGATGGCCTGGAGCAGGTTATGGTCGCGCAGGGGTTTGTCCAGATACATCACCTGCTGCACCGGCGCGTTGAATCCGGTCAGGAGGCGGTCGCAGACGATGAGAATCTTGAGCGGCGGTCGCCATCGGTGCCGGTCGTCCCCGTGGCGCTCCCGATTCCAGTCCTCCCATTGCGCGGGGGTGAGCTTGTAGTAGTCGATCAGTTCGTCCTGCTTCGCCTTGCCATACTCGAAGCGCTCGACGGCCGGCTCGCTGTTCTGCGCCGTCGAGATGATCACGTCAGACGTTTCCGGCGGCAGTCCCCGGTCGCGCAGCCGGCGGTCGAGGGCGTCCTTGTAGACCACGCACGCCTTGCGGTCCACGGTGACGAGCTGGGCCTTGAAGCCGCTCGGGTCGGGATGGGACAGAAAGTGGGCCACCATCCTGTCGATCACGATGTCAACCCGGTCCGGATGCCGGGCAAGCTCCTTCCATCGGGACCGCTGGCGTTGGACGAAGTCCTTTGCTTCCTCGTCTTCGAGTTCCATCTCCTCGCAGACCTGCTCGAACCCGATGCTCAGGGGCTCCTCGTCGACTTCGATGGGCACGGTGTCCCGGACGTAGTGCACCTCCAAGGTCGCCCCGTCCTGAATCGAACGGCGGATTCCGTAGTAGCTCAGATAGCGCTCCTGCACGCCGTCCTTCAACGGGCCAAAATCGCGGTGGGTGTTCTGCAGGGTGCGGTCGATGGGTGTCCCGGTGAAGCCGAACCGAAACCCGTTCAAGAGCTTGACTCGCATGGTGAGCGCATGGCTCTCGCGGCTACCCCTGCTTGTACCCGTCTGAGACCGGTGGCACTCGTCCACCAAGCTCACGATGTTGTCGCGGCTCAGCGGATCAAGGTCGTCCATTTGCTGGAACGATTGCAGGGTCGTCACCAGGGTGCCGCGCCAGTCGGTCCGCAGCCTCCGCTTGAGGTCTTGGACGCCCAGCGCCTTCTCGACGTTGGGATAGTCGCAGGCTTCGAAGTCGTCCGAGAGCTGTGTCTTGAGGTCGCGCCGGTCGACTACGATGAGCACCGTCGGATTGTCGAGCGCCGGATGCCGGCGAAGCTTCTGGCCCGCGAACACCATTGTGAGTGTCTTCCCCGAGCCCTGGGTGTGCCAGATGAGGCCTGTCCGATCCTGGGCGGTGACCGGCCGACCCACATGCGCCACCGTGCGATCCACCATTTCGTTCACCGCCTCGAACTGGTGATAGCGGGCGATCTTCTTCTTGGTCGCGCCTCGCTTGGTCTCGAAGACGACGAAGTGTTGCAGGAAGTCGAGCACGTGCGCCGGCTTGAGCCGTAGGAGACCCTTGACAGGAGTCTCCAGCGGATCGCCGGGTTCCGCGGCCTCGGGCTCGTTCCACCAGCCGTGATGGTCCGGATAGAGGCTGAGCCAGCCGCCCCACTGGTCGAGGTGGCGGTCGATGTCCGCTTTGCTCGCATCGTGAAACAGCACGGTCCCGTAACGGAATTCGTCCTCGTCGGCGGCGACGCAGAAGACGTTTGGGGCCAGCATCAGGGGCGCTTGGCGTTGGTATCGGTGAAGCTGGCGCACCGCCTCGCGCCAGTCCTTGCCGCTGCTCACGTAGCTCTTGTACTCGGCGATCACGAGGGGAATGCCGTTGACGAGCAGCACCGTATCGTCGCGACACTGCTTGACGCCCTGCACGCGGTATTGATTGGTGGCGGTGAAGTCGTTCAGATGCTGACGTTCCGCCTCGAAAGCGATGAAGTGCACGGTGCGCGCGTCCTCGCCCGGACGGAGCACGACCCTGGCGCCGTCGCGCAACAGATCGAGCGTCGCGCGGTTGGCGCCAAGCCGGTCCTGCTGTCCCATCGCCTTGCGAAGCGCCTCCACCGCCCGCCGTGCGTGCGTCTCGGTCGCCACGTGCGGGTTGATGCGAACGATGGCCTCCTTCAACAACGGCTCGACGAGCGGGTCTTCCAAGGGGCGAGCGAACTCCGCCATGGCCGACCGGTCGCGGTACGTCCACCCGAGTCCGCCCACGCGGTAGGTGGCGGTGGGCTCCCCACAGAGCCAGTCCAGGATCGGCCGTTCGACGTAACCGTACTCGCTCATGGCACGAGGGCCTCCGCCACGTCGCCGACCCGGACCTTGCCGGTGAGGAGGTCGTGCATGAGGGAATGCTTGAGGGCTTGCAGCGCCGCCACGACGGGGTCGTAACTTCTGACCAAATCACGCGCGGCCTCCAACAAAGCACCGATGCGCCGTTGCTCTTGAAGTCCGGCTTCTCCCACTGGTAATGGAATAAGAACCTTGCCCAAGTTAGTGGCGTTGACGTTGACCTGCTGAACGCCTGGTGTCGCGAATCGTTTGATTCGGCATTGCGCAGAATGCGTGCCAAGTACATGCCCTAGGTAAACGGGGTATACCTTTGTTGTTATTGGATGTACGCGTATCAGGTACGACGCGAACACCGCTGGTGTACTGTGTCGAAATATCCCGACCTTCCCGACCCATTCTTGCGAGTTGGTTCGATTGAAGAGCACATCTCCGCGATTCAGCAGATACGGAGCTACCTCGTCATCCGGCAAGTTGACATACTTGAGGTCAGAAAATTTCACATCGCCCTTCTGTATGCTTCCCATCCGAAGTATGGGAAGATGTCCACGATCATCCATCGGTACTGAAAGGCCGTATTGGAAGTTCTCCACAACGCATTTTACGGGAACTACCTGCCACGACCTCGGGATATGCCCGATGGAACTCTTCTGTTGTACTTCGCCGTACAATCCTTCAGTGAACACCCGTTGAACTACCGCACGTTCATGGTCCTGAGCCCGTTTGGCAGCCTCACGAGTGCGCTCCAGCGCCGTGTCCACGGCGTCGAGAATGCGGGCGATGGCGGCTTGCTCGGCCAGCGGCGGCATCGGTACGAGCAGCCGATCAACAAACACCCGATCCGGCACTCTCTGCCGACCCGTAGAGCCTTCCATCCTTGCGACGGCGCGATCGCGAACCGAGTGCGAGCACACGAGATGGTACAGAAAGCGCGAATCCGTTCCTGATCGCGGCGAAAGGACGATGAACTCCGTAGAGCCCAGGCCAAGCGTGTCCGGGAGCTCGGAGACGAAAGCAACCTTTCCGTTCTCTGGACATGGCGTGATCTTTGCGAAAAGCGTATCGCGAGCCTTGAATCGTGCCAGTCCCGACCCTTGCAGTTTCCGCCGATCAACCCTCAGAATTCCTGTAAACTCCTCGCCCACTGACGCCATCTCGACAAAAGGGTAGTCCCGGCCCTTTATGGCGGTGTATCGCGGATTGATCTCTGCCAACTTGCTAACCGGGACTTTTGGCCAATCTGCCCCCTTAACCGGAAAGCAATCAGTCTGCATATCCAGCATCACTCAGTAGTCGTGCGAGATTGGCACCAGCTTCTTCCATCGCAGACTGCGCGTTAGTCAACTGTCTCAGTGCATCCTGGACGTCAATCCGCGGCTTTGGCTCGAAGGTATCCACATACCGAGGCACGTTGAGGTTGAACTCGTTCTCCACGACCTCTTCCATGTCGACGACGCGGGCGTGTTTGAGTAGCTCGTCGGGATTGGCATATAGGGCGACCAGCTCCTCGCCGACCGCGTTGACATCCATCTGGTCGTCCTCCGCGCGGCGGCGCACCTCAGCGATACGCTCGTCGCGCTCCGCGACCTTCTCCGCGACCTTGTCGCGTTGCTTCAGGAGCTTCTTCATCGTTGACGCTGCTTTCGGCTTGTCGCGTTTCGTCTCGGCGTCGCGCTGCTTCTCGCGAGACACATGAAGCTCGGCGTCCAGCCCGGCCAGATGATCGGCTTGAGGCTGGTATTCGGCCTCGAGCCGGCCGACCTCGTCCGCCTCCCTCCGGTCGATCTCACGGTGAATCCTCTCGCGGTGCTCTTCCACGAGGCCGGGCGCCTTCGACGCATCACCGTAGGCGTGGTAGTGCACGAGCATCCGCATCACGTCCTGGGGTCGCAACTCGTTCAGGGCGGAGAGCTTGCGGTAGTGCCGGGCGGCGTAGATCAGCAGCAGTTGGTCCCGGCGCTCCACCGGGCGCTGCTTGCGCAGGATCAACAGGCACGCAGGCACGCCTGCGCCGTAGAAAACGTTGAGCGGCAGCGAGATGACGGCGTCGATCAGCCGAGACTCGAGCAGCGCCCGTCGGATCAGATGCTCGTCGTCGGCCTTGCGCCGCCTCACCTTGGGATTTCCCTTAGCGTCGAGATCGCCTGTCTCCTCCTCGACTTTCGGTTGGCCTCGGAAGAGCACGCCTTGCGGGCAGACGATGCCGGCCCGGCCGTCGTCGGAGAGCGACGCGAGGATGTGGAGGATGAAGGCGTAGTCCCCGTAGCCGGCGGGCGGCGCTTGGAAGCCGGTGCCGCGGCCGAAACGACCGAACGGGTCCTTGTAGCCCTCCTTGCCGAAAATCTCCTTCTTGAGCCGCGCCTTCCTGGTCTTGTCATCGGTTTGCTGCTCCGGCTTCAGCCACCAGTAGTCGTCCGAGAACGGGAAATTGGCGAGCACCAGAGAGAACTTGCGTACCCCTCCGTCTTCGAGAAACTGCGGGTCGCTAATGGTGCTGTGGCCGGCCTGGATGTCGGCTTCGAGCCCGTGGAGCACGGAGTTGATCTTGCCAATGGCGGCGTTGCTCCAGTTCATCTCCTGCGCGAAGTAGCCCGCGTGGGTCGCGAGATGTCCGTGTTCGCGGAGGTATTCGGCGGCGTGCACCAGCATTCCACCGGAGCCCCCGGTCGGGTCATAGATCGTATCACCAGGGCGCGGCTCCAAGATCCGCACCAGGGTGTCCACCACCTCCGGGGGCGTGAAGAACTCGCCCGCCTTCGCGCCGGCGTCGTCGGCGAACTTCTTGATGAGGTATTCATAAGCCCGGCCCAGCACGTCGGCCGGCACGCTGCGGTTCGACAGGTCGTGCTCGTCGAAGTGCTGGACCAGCGCATGGACGACTTCATTAGCGATCAACGGCCTGCCCGACCCGTCGGGTGCCGGCTGGTTCCAGTCCACAGTGAAAACGCCCCGTAACTCGTCGTTGGCGTCGGCCACGGCCCGCATCGCGCGGGTCAGGGCCTCGCCGATGTTCACTGACACGACCTTGACGTCTCCCCACCGGGAGCCGTCCGGGATTACGTAGCGATGCTCGCCACGTTTGCGGAAGATTGCCCTCTCGGCCTCCGTGAACTCGCGCCCCTGCTGCCGCTCAAGCTCGGCGATGGAGTCGTCCGCTTCCCACTCCCATTGATCGCATAGCTGCTTGTAGAACATCAGCGACAGGATGTAGTTCTTGTAGTCCTGTCCGGCCGTCTTGCCGCGCAGGATGTTTGCGGCGCCCCACAGATGCGCTTCGAGTTGCTGGAGAGTGAGTTTCATCCGGTGGCGTGCTCCTGGGCTCCGGCGTCTCGCAGCGCTGTCAATGCGTCTCACTCGCTCGCCGAGATGGCGACATGAGTCCTGCGTAGCAATTGGTGAGGTTGCCGCCGCAAAGGATTCGAGCGTTGCGGTCGGTGGCCGTAGCTGTCAGCATGGACCAACCGACCAAGGATCGATGACATTCACTCCCGTACCCTCGAAATCCCGCACATTCCGCGTCACCAGAACGGCTCCGCGTGAGCGGGATATGGCGGCGATCTGGCAGTCGGCCTCGCCGATCGGTCGGCCCGCGTGGCGGCTCTCGGCCGCGATCTCCGCGTAGTCTCGAGCCGCGGCGCTGTCGAACGGCAGGATCCGCTCTCTGAAGCCAAGATCGAGCCAACGGGTCATGGCGGCCTCCAGCGCCTTTCGCCGCTTGCCGGTGGGCATGATCGCGACGCCATAGAGCAGTTCCGCTTCGCTTACGGCCGTCAGGTACATGTCCTCCGCATCGCGCTCGTCAATCCATGCCGCTACTGCGGACGTCGGTTCAGGGCGCATGAGTTCGGATGCGACATTCGTATCTATGACGAACATGGGGCCGCTCAGGAGAAATCCAGAGGCTCGCGCATCGGGCCGCGGGGGGGCAGTTCGAGTTCGACGCCGCCAAGGGACGCGAAGCACTCGCGGGTGAACGTCGCGAGATTCCGAGGACCGGCGCGACCACCGTTCACGACGTCGCGCAGGATGATACGCACTTCTTCCTCCATCGAACGGTGATGCTTGGCAGCGCGTACGCGAAGGCGCGTCTTTACGTCGTCGTCAAGATTGCGGATCGTGATGCTCGCCATTGGCCGTACCTCCTCATGTTGCGGAACGTGTCGAGACACTACCCGATGATTGCAGTGCAAGCAAGTCTACATCACCCGCTGCTGTGGACGAGCTATGTAACTCCATCGGGTATGTCTGGGTCCGCGCCCCCATTTCCAAGAGGTGGGTCTCTTGCCCGAGTGACCTGCCCCCAAGAGTGGTACCACATCCTATGTTAGTCCCAGCACCTGTGGAGGGCCGTGAAGGACGGGCATCCTCAGGAACCAGGGCGACGGCTTAATCGCGTCAGGGGCCGGGGGAAAGCCGCGGCCGGTGCTTTGGGCGATAGTGCAGGCTCACCCGAAAGCTGTGACGGTGCTCGAGGATGACTGGGACCGCATGGTCACGTTCTACGACTTCCCTGAAGCCCACTGGAAGCATCTACGGACGACGAATGTGGTGGAAAGCCCGTTCGCTTCGGTACGGCTCCGCACGTCGGCAGCAAAACGATTTAAGCGCGTCGACAGTGCTACGGCCCTCATCTGGAAGCTCCTCACGGTGGCGGAGAAACGCTTCAGAAGGCTCGACGCTCCACACCTGCTCAAGGACGTGTTTGAAGAAAGGAAATTCAGGGACGGAAAGCCCGTCTCAACCCAACAGCGGAAGAATGCCGCCTGATACGTTTACACACCTATTGACCCAACCTCGCGGACTAGAATACTCCACTCAGAGCTGCAAGCCCGGGGGTTATGTGGAGGGAGTTCTCCCACAGCGCCTGTCGATCATCGTCCCGTAACTTCCAGAACGCACTGATCGTGTCTTCAGTCCGAAAGCGGTCACGGAGAGCAGGGTCACGCATCAGCCGTGAATATGCATCGCAAGCCAGATGCTCCATTTGCCGCGTCCTCTCCCATCCCACATTTTCGCGCTGGTTGGGCAGATTACCTTGCAGAGACCCATCCCATGGGTTTAGGTGTTCTGTGTCGCTGCGCATATCGAAGGCCTTGTCAAGAAGGTCGCGCGTGTCGTTGCCCGGACGGGCAAAGGTTTGGCAGCGGTGCACAAACTGTTTCTTGGTCTTGCTGATATCCGGAACAATGAGGGCCTCCAGCGATCGCACAAACTGGTGGATACGATCCTGGCCCACTTTTTCCTGCAGGCCTCTAAACAGTACATTCAACCCGCGGCCGACCCGCCTGAACTGTGTCTCGTCAGTGCCCATCGCTACCCACCCTTCGCGTAGAACGACACAGTCTTCAAGCCAGTCCTTTGTGATGGGTGCACCCTCCCACCCTTTGCTCTGAAAGAAGTCAGGCATCTGGCTCACCTGCCGGATTTCGGGAATCCCGTTCTCAGACGAGCCGCAGAACACATCCGCGCCATCCGCAGTCTCGATGCCGGCACGGAGATGCAGTATGTAGAACAGGCGCCGCAGGCCGAGAGCAAGCCGTTCATGCACATCGTCGAGCACCCCGGGATTATCCGAAGGCTCTTCGACAAGCAGGCCCAAATTGGCGCGGCTGAGGTCATCCACTCGGATGGAGCCGAGCCATTCTTTCCAGATCCCAAGGTCGGGGACCGGCATGCCAGACATGACCCAGGTTCCATCAGAGAGCTGGAAAGCCTTCGTGGGAAGCCTGGTAAGAACATCATTCGCCGTCAATAGGGCGAACTTGCCCTTCTTGTGGAACTGGTAGTCCATTGGTTAAGCCCTGACTAATAGACGGTTATTACCTAAGTTTCTGCTACCATAGCCAGAAGAAGAGGGTTGCGGTCACGAGTTCTGGGTCTTCCCAGTTACGGCCAGCATATGCTGCTCATAGAGTAAGAGAGTCGTCCAGTCCAACCACGCCGGGTGGTTGATGGATGGTTGCCACGGACAATGTCGCTGGAGATAGGCGTAAAGGGCCACCCGCAGCCGGTGACTCTCGACTGGCTCGATGCGTGATCAGCGCTGCTGCTCCGTCACGGAGGCCTTCGAGGCTCAGCCACCTATGGGCCCCGCCGGTTCAGGACTGTCAGAGTGTCCATACCGGCTACATTGAGGAGCCCGCTTCATGCGGGTCAACACCGGAAAAACAGCGGATGTCCCTAGAGGTCCAGCCAAGTCCCCACAGCCGGACCAGGCGCCGCCGATGGCTGTGCCTCGCCCCCATCTCGCTGAGGCCTTCGCGCTGGCTCGCTGAAGCCGAAGGGTGACCGCGCTCGAGCCATCGGGTGAGCTGCTCTAGCTTCTTCTTACCCTCCTTCACGTCCAGCGTCATCGCTGCCGGGAACGGGTTCAGGACCCAATTTCGTACCCGGTCAGTTCAAGCCGCTCGGTCCCCTTCTTGCTATGCAGAATCAGGTGTCCATTTTCATCGTAAATCTTGACATGCCAGTAAGAGCGTCCGTCGTCACGATGAGTCTGGTTCATACCTGCAAGCCATTTCGTGAAATCAGAGTAAGGAATCAGAAGTGTCTTCTCCGGCCCTCCGCAGCCGAAGCTCACGTACGCCGTTTTGGCTACATCCAACCACTGCTGCTGATGTGGATGAAACGCGAACCAGTATTTCGCCGTGGAGCCGGAACCGTGCTCTTTCGATATGGCGCACAGGACTCCAACGCCATCGTCCGGTGTGGTGAAGTAGGCCCGGGACTTCCGGATGAGACCTATGTCTAGATGTGAAGCCACCTTTTCTGCGCATGCTTCGTGGAACCGCACTGGCGTGAATGCGGGGCCGCCATCCTCCGCCGGATCCTCTTCATCTAACAGGGCTACAATGTCCTGCTCGATGTCCTCGGTAGTGCTGAACACAAGGTCAATAATGTCATCTACCCGAGTGTATTCTCTTGGGATCAGGATGGATCGAATGTGCTCGGAGACTCTGGGATCTTCAATATTTTCCTTAAGCGAAAGCAGACGGAGTAGGGCCTCTGCTGAGATCAACCGTATGTCCCATGCGTGCTGGCTACCACGGATCTGGGCCTCTAGGTCGCCAGTGTCTTGACGCCCTACGACGATCAGAATCGAGATCTCTTCCCCCAAAATGTCAGCGGTCTTAAGAAGCCGTTTACGATACCCAGCCACCGGGTTGAGATCGATCCGGTAGGCGTCGGTCGTCTTGACCTCGACTACGATCTGACGGCCCGACGGGAATTTCCAGAGACCATCGTAGGCGATCTCGGTCTGGCTCCCGCGGTAACGACCGTCGGTGACGTCGAACCCGAGCCGTCTTCCTACCTCGTTGACGGCGTCCTGCAAGACTAGACCACTGTCCTGGAACTTGGTCCAGAGGCACTGATCAATGTACTTCCTGATGAGCTCTGAAGGGACGTTGTGAAGCAGGCTCCGGAATTCCACGGACGTCCGGCTTCCGTCCTTAAGCCGGCCGTCTCCTGCGAATGCGATGAGCTGTGATACCTGCTTGTCTCGGACCTGCTGGGGAGATTCCTTCCAGAGTGTGTAGAGAGACATCCTGACTCCGAACCGGGAGATTGGCACGAGGCACCTAGGGGAAACACCCGGATAATGCGGATTCCCAGTTGCCCTGCCAATGGCACATCGGATCCTGGGGTGGGCGAACAGCCTGCGATTACGCAAGAGTTTCGAGGTCGAGCCCTCTTGTCCAGGTAGATCACCCGTAAGTCCCACGCGTCGAACTGGCGCTCCATCAGCTTCAGCACGCGCTCTGAGGCCTCGATCGTTTCGCGGCTCACCGCCGACTTGCTCACCCCGACCGTGTCAGCCATCTGGGGAATCACTCGGCCGTGCTTCCGCATACTCACCCCCGCCATCAGGATCTCAAGCGTGCGATCCGCCAGGGTGCCCGGTGTACTCCGTGCTGACCGGCTTCCGCCTGCTCGTGGTCAACGCCCGGCATGTGGCAGCCCGTTCCCGGGCGCAAGACGGATGTCCGGGACTGCAAGTGGCTCGCGTAGCTTCCGGAGTGCGGGCTGCTCAGGGGGAGTTTCGTGCACGCGCCCGAGATCCCGAGCGGCTGGTCACCCCCAGCATCCTGAAGCGGGACATTTTCAACCGACGTTGACGGCAGTGTCTCAAGGCGCTAAGGAGTCCGGTCTTCTGGTTCGGGCTGGTTCTGTTCATCTTCGGTGTAATCGCGCACCCGTTCCTCCCGCTCCGTCGGCACCAGGATGGTCACCAGCTCCCCCGCCCGGTTCATCGGATTTCATCACCATTCTACGCGGAGCATCCTTGACGTGGGATCCGCCGCGAGCGAGTCCCACCCCACAAGATACCTCGAAGAGGCTCACAGTGTGGTCTGACCGCGAATCAGAGCTAGACCTCCTCAACGTCCAGCACTTGGTCGCGGCGATCGAAACCACCGTGCGTGCCGACCACCTTCTTCCCGTGACGGTTGGTGTGTTCGGCGACTGGGGCTCAGGTAAGTCAACGGTTATGAACCTCGCACGCGAAGCCCTGGACAAGGACCAAGACATGCTTTGCGTGCACTTCAACGGCTGGCTGTTTGAGGGCTATGAAGACGCCAAAGCCGCGATTCTCGGCACGATCCTGGACCGGTTGAGCGAGAAGGAGGGACTGGGCGAAGAGGCGAAGAAGGCGATCGGAGCGCTCGTCAAGCGGGTGAACTGGTTTCGAATGGCCGGCCTCGCGGGCTCGGCTGCGATGTTGGCTCAAGGCCTACCTCCGGAGGCCACCGTGCTCGCGGCTGGACTCCAAGCGGCCCCCAGGCTAAAGGAGATCCTCAAAGAGGCTCCGGAGGGAGAGCACGAGATCCGACGCACGATCCGGAATTTCGAGAAGGACTTCCGAGGGCTCCTCAAGACGACGGAGATCCGGTCAGTGGTCGTATTCGACGACCTTGACCGGTGCATCCCGACGACGATCATGTCGACCCTGGAAGCGATCCGGCTGTTTGTATTCGTCCCGGGCATGGCCTTTGTGATCGCCGCTGACGAGCGGCTCGTTCGGCGCGCTGTTCGCCAACACTTTCCAGACGTGATCGTGGCGGATCCGGAAGTACAGGCAAACTACCCGTCCAGTGACCTGGGACGGGAGTACCTGGAGAAGCTGATCCAGGTACCCGTCCACGTGCCCCCGCTGTCTCAAGCCGAGATCGCCACGTACGTGAATCTCCTGTTTGCCCAGCTCCACCTCGGGAAGGATTTTCCGGCCTGCTGTGAAAAGGTGCGTAGGGAGATGGCCACATCGGTTGGGACCGAAGTCGTCTTCTCCCTCCAGACAGCGGAGGAGTTCATTGGGAAGGCACTTGGAGAGGCTCTCGCGAAGGACCTGTCTCTTGCAGGTCAGGTAGGCGATGTCCTCTCAACCAGCGTGCACGGAAATCCGCGCCAGACGAAGCGCTTTCTGAACACCGTCCTGCTCCGGCTCCAGATGGCCGAAGCGCGGGGGGTGGACCTAGACCGCCGTCTCACGGCGAAGCTAATGCTGCTCGAGTACTTCAAGCCCGCGCTCTTCCAGACTCTCGGGGCGTGGCAAGCGGCGCAAGGCGGCGAACCAGACGAGGTTCGGCGGCTAGAGGCGTGGCACGTCCAGCAGTCTGGCTCGGCGGCCGCGACGATCGCCAGGATCAGTGGTGACGCTGGAAAAGGCGCCACCCAAGAGGCGACGCCGACCTCTGTTGCGAGGGGGGCGCAGCGGATCGGCAGGCGACAGAACACCAAGCTGCAGAAGGGGCGCGGCCGAAACGTACCGCAACGAAATGAATCAGAGGCTAGCCTTTGACTTCCGCCCCTGCTCCCAAAGGCGAGGTGGTCGATCTCTTTTGCGGCGCCGGTGCACTGAGTCACGGACTGCGTCTCTCGGGATTCACCATTCGAGCGGGCTACGACCTCGATGCACGCTGCAAATATTCGTTTGAAAAAAACAACGGAGCAACGTTTCTTACTCGTGACATAGCAACGTTGACTGCGAGAGAAATCCGCAACCATTATTCTGGTAATTCACTTTCCGTTCTCGCTGGTTGCGCTCCCTGCCAGCCATTCTCCACATACAGACGGCGCTACGAAGAGGACGTCAGGTGGAGCCTTGTCTCTGTGTTTGGTGAACTCGCCACATCTGTAATGCCGGACGTTGTAACTATGGAAAATGTGCCAGCACTGTTGAAATTCAATGACGGACAGATATTTGATGACCTTTGTCAGCGTTTGGAACACGTCGGCTATTTTATTTACTACAAGGTAGCCAAGTGTCAGGAGTATGGAATTCCTCAACGACGACGACGGCTGGTATTGATCGCTTCTCGATTAGCACCACCAACTCCATTGCTGTCCACGCACACACAACCACCGACAGTTCGCGACGCAATAGGATGCCTGCCACCCATTGCGGCTGGTGCAGTTGACCCCAACGACGCCCTTCATGCCTCCCAGTCACTGACAGCAATCAATCGGCGTCGCATTCGTGCGTCGAAGCCGGGTGGTACATGGCGCGATTGGCCCCCACAGCTCCGGGCCAGGTGTCACAGACGAGCATCCGGAAAGACGTATCCCTCTGTCTACGGTCGCATGACGTGGGACGGCCCATCTCCCACCATTACCACACAGTGTTACGGATTCGGCAATGGTCGATTCGGCCATCCTGAACAGGATCGGGCAATTTCCCTTCGCGAGGCGGCGCTCCTGCAATCGTTTCCGAGCTACTATGAGTTTCTGCCCTCCACTGAGAAGCCACAATTCGCCGAAGTCGGCAGATGGATTGGAAACGCCGTTCCGGTTCACCTCGCCGAAGCTATTGGCAATAGCTTATAGGGAACGTACGGATCACATCGCACAAAGGACGAAACGATGCCTACGGAGTTTCGATTCGAGATTTCATTGAGTGTGTTGAATCATCTAGGTCGAAACTTGTACCGGAATTTCATTACAGTACTTGGCGAAGCTATTTCCAATTCATGGGATGCTGATGCGACCTGTGTACGCATAGATATCGACAAGGCAAAATCCTCCTTCCGAATAGTTGACAATGGAAGTGGCATGACCGCTGATGACTTCCAGCAAAAGTTTCTGAAGATAGGTTATTCCAAGAGATCGGACGGCAAGCTGAAAACTCCTTTGGCTCGACCTTATATTGGCGCGAAAGGTATCGGCAAGCTGGCGTTGCTTTCCTGTGCGAAGAGAATATCCGTGTTCTCCAGAACTAAGGGTAGCCCCTATGTTGGCGGTGTAATTGACAATTCAGGTCTCGATGCAGCAATCCGGGAGGATCTGACTCCTGAGAAATATCCATTGGAGCAACTGGACTTTGGACTAATATCGGATCTGGCAGATGAGCACGAAAGCGGGACGATTATTGTTTTTGAGGATTTTCGAGATGCGTTGAGAAACTCCATCCCATACCTTAAGAAACTTCTGGCCATGAGTTTCAGATTTACGGTAGTCGATGAGAATTTCTCAATTCTCCTAAACGACAAAGAGGTTACCGTTGACGACCTGTCGAATCTTAGTTCGGCGACGGAGTTCTTGTGGACAATCAACGATCACGCTGACGATTACACGCGCAAACTGACGGCGCTGAAGTCTGAACCGCTTGAGATCACAACATCGTTGGACGTGTCTGGATTTTTGGCTACAGTGGAAAAACCTCGCCACCTAAAGATATCGGGTGCTGATGCCAGGGCTACAGTGGATTTGTTCGTCCATGGTCGATTACGGGAGAAACATATTCTTCGTCACATACCAACCCAACGGATATTGGAGAGCTACATTTACGGTCAGATCCATTTCGACGCCATGGATCAAGGCGAGACCGATCCTTTCACCAGCAGCAGAGAAGGAGTACTGGAAGACGACGCGAACATGAAATCATTGCTCGATTTTCTGCGTCGTGACGCAATTCCACAGATCTTGGAGAAATGGGACGAACTTAGGCTGTCTCGTGGTATGGAAGGTGATGACGAGAACCTAAGAAAAAGCAAGAAAGAGCGGAAGGCCCGAGACTTGTACTCCGCTGTACGCGAAGAGTATGCGCCGGATGCCGACTCGCCTCGCAAGGACATTGTTGATGGGTGGCTGGACGGACTTCGGGATGACGCAGAATTTAATTTGTCTGCATACGCAGATTGCTTTTTGTCTGAGAATTTGGTGAGAAAATACATTAGCGAACACAGCATTCCACTTACGAAGCCCGCAGCGGACGAAATCAAGATATGGCAAGAACGGGAAAAGGAGCGAAAAGAGAAAGCAAATATCAGTTACGACATCAGACGGGGGAACGACGGATACAGCTATCTTGGAATGGATTTTTTAGCGCATGTGGCTGAAGGCCAGGATGCGAAGAGCAAGAATAAATCTCTCTGGAAAGATGCGATTTCATATAGCCCGGTTCGAAATGTGGTTGGGCACACGGGATTGTTGACCACCACGGCAAAGGCACATTTGCATGTAACACATGAAAACATCAAAGGGAGAGTAAAGGACCTTGTTCTAGAAAGAAAGAAGAAAAAATGATTGCATTGTGCTCGCTCACTGGAAGAGCCTTATGTACCATGGCTGAGGTGCCCGCCGTCTTTATTGTGCGAGTCGTTTCAGGAATGGTGTCCAGTGTGAGCGCAGGGTGTACAGAGATAGTAATGACCTGACACTGGGCCCTCACCGGAGCTACATCTAGGCGTCCTCGTTCTTGCCCTTTGCGGCGTTCCTAGCTGCCGCGGGGCCGGCCTTGAAGACCTGATACGGCGTGTGGCCCTCCATGGCCTCGGCTGCGGCGCTTTAGTTCTTCGCAGGGATCATACGGAGCCGTCGCCAGGTGGCCGGCCGTTCATACTGCAGGCCTGGTGTGGCCGTTCGGCATTATAGTGGACGGATAGAGGGTGTGAGGTCGTTCTCCATCACTTCGATACTGTCGCAGAATGGTAAACGACACCGATGACGCCTGTGGGCAGGTCGGATCGGACGAGTGGTTACAATCCTACGTCGCACCAAGTGACCCAGCCCACGATGTTTCACTAGACGACGGATCCAGGAGGCCTGTTGTGGCTCGTCGGGGGCAGAGTTGGTCGATTCGCCGTGCACCGACAGTGCCTCCCTCAAGCGCTACAACGAAAGCTTCAACGGCAAGCTCAGGGACGAGCTGTTGAACGGGGAGATCTTCTACTCGTTGGCGGAGGCGAAAGTGCTCATCGAACAGTGGCGGCGCGAGTACAATACCGTCCGACCCCACAGCGCCTGGGGCGGCTTATACTTATTAAGCAAAACCGGAGGCTCACACACGGAGATGGAACCGATGAAGAAGGCTCGCCGCAGTAAGAAGCGCCAGGAGGAACGAGCGCAACGAGCGGCCGGTGTGGTTCTCATTGTACTGTTCGGCTTGCTCGTAGTCCATGGCTGTACTCGCGGTGACGACCGCGAGATACAGGCCGCACTGGACCTCGAAGAGCAAGGAGATTTCGCCGAAGCCGCGCGCCTGTTTCGCGAGCTGGCCGATCAAGAGAATGCAGAGGCGCAGTACGCTCTCGGGTACAGGTATGATGCCGGTATCGGCGTCCTGGAAGACGACGCCGAGGCATTGCGCCTAATATCCTTGTCAGCTGCACAAGGGTACGCCCCTGCTCAACGCTCCATCGCGCTTAGATACGCCACCGGGACAGGTGGCGTGGGTGAGAGGGACTTTGTACTCGCGCACATGTGGTTTAACCTGGCCTCGGTCAACGGAAGCGATTTTGCATTCGACGACAGGACCGACATCGAGCTGTCCCTGACAGCCGACGAACTCGAACGCGCTCTGGAGCTTGCCCATCGATGTCTGGACTCGGGCTATCAGGAATGCGGGCTGTAGAAATAGCCGATGTCCGCCCTCGGGTTGGCTGGCGCTCTCTCCGACCCTAGAAAAGAGCACAAACCCGAAGGGGACCGGGTCCCCTCGGGGTCTGCGATCGTCGAAGCCGCGCCCGCTCGCGCTCGTTAGCAACTGTGTGCGAACTCAAGCTCTGAAGCGTGGGTGGGGTCCCAGGATACGCCGTCTCGAACCATAGCGTTGGCGATCACAAGCAACTTACGCATGCAGGCGGTGAGGGCGACTTTCGGAGGCTTGCCACGTTCTGTGAGCCGCTGGTAGAAGACGCGGATCGCGGGATTACGCTGACTAGCGGTCAGGGCCGCCATGTACAACGCCACGCGTACGGAACGACGGCCTCCCCAGACCATTCGCTTACCTCTCAACGTACCCGAGTCCCGGTTCAGAGGGGCGACGCCGGCAAGCGCAGCGATCTGTTGCCGGTTCAGCTGCCCGAGCTCGGGGAGCTCTCCGATCAGCGTGCGTGAGACGACCGGACCGATCCCCGGTACGCTCCGCAGCAGATCCTCCTTCGCGCGCCACACCGGACTCGCCTTGATGCGACGCTCGAGTTCCGAGTCCACGGACTTCAGCTTGCGCTTGAGCCACTCGATGTGCTCGCCGATGTCCTTCGCCACCGTGGTGGACGCCATCTTCAGCCGGTTCTTCTCCGCGACCATCATCTCGAGCAGTTGACGACGACGGGCCAGAAGGGCCGTTAACTGCTGGGTGTCCTCGTCCGGCAGCACCCGCACCTCTGGCCGCACCCGCTCGCCGAACAGCGCCAATACCCTCGCGTCGATCCGGTCCGTCTTGGCGAGCTGGCCCGTTGCCCGTGCGAAGTCGCGCACCTGCCGCGGGTTCGCTACCACCACCGGGATCCCCGCTTCGGCGAGTGCCGCCGCCGCCGGCATCTCGTACCCGCCGGTCGCTTCCAGAACGACTAGCTCAACCGGACGCTCGCACAGCTGCTCAACAAGCACTTCGATCCCAGATTCGTCGTTCGAGACCGTCCACCCCTCGTCTTCTACCGCCACCTCGAGCTCCGCCTTTGAGACATCGATCCCTACGTACGCCTCGGCCTCAGACATCCCTCTCTCCAGACTCGGGAGGATGATCGTGCATCGTCCTACCTTGCAGATCCGGGCTCCCTCGGCCCCAACAACTGTTCGGACTCATCACGATCTAGAAGGGACGGCGCCCACGCTAACAATCGGTCTCTAGGACCCTAGGCGGGACGGGCTACCGACCCTGTGTACCCAACAAAACTACCTATTCGTCGTCATACAAGGCGGTGTGTTGGGGTAATGGAAGTACAGGGGGGGAGCTCAGTGGAGACTCTTACTTTTGGTGGTGGATCCTCCCGATGGGGCTACTGTGGTGGGGATGGGCGTTTTGGGACTCGTGGCGGAGGCCCTGAGCCGCGCTATTCGCGACGTTCTCCCACCTGCGGCGGACGCTCTTCTGCGTGGAACGCTGGCCGCTCGGCCCCGAGCCTCGGTTGAACGGTTCGGAAATCATCTCGCGGGCCTCTGATGGGATAGCAGCCCGTGGTAGAAGTCGCCCCACTATCTAGAAACGATGGGATCTGGAAGAGGGTAGAATGAAGGCATGGCAATGGGAAAGCGAAGTAAAAGGGAGCGGCAAGAGGAGCTCTGGATCGCGAAGAGGGACATTGTGGAGACGCCCGGCCATGTTTTCTACGACCGGCTGAACGAGCTGCTGGGGCGTCACCGATTTGATGAGCGAGTCGAGCACCTGTGTCGGCGGTTCTACCAGGGCCCGTATGGACGACCGAGTATCGCGCCGGGCGTGTATTTTCGAATGATGCTGGTCGGGTACTTCGAGGGACTGGACTCGGAGCGAGGCATCGCGTGGCGGGTGGCGGGCTCGTCCTCGCCGGGCCCTATCTCGTCCGCCGCGTCTGAGGCCTCATAAGCCGTCTTCTTGGCCAGGATGAGGCCGAACGCGCCGATCCCCGCCTCGAGCAGGGCGTACACCCGCAGCGGGTGCTCACTCGCCGACACCACCCTGGCCAGCCCAATGCTCCCGATGCACATGCCCCCCATGAAGGTCGCTAGCAAGACGCCCAGCGAGATCGCCGACGAACCGATGATCAGCGAGAGGAGCTGGTACCAGACGATCTCGTAGATGAGCGCCGCACACCCACTTCCGATGAAGAGCAGCGCGAGCAACGGGAGATACCGGTCCGCCGGGGAAATCGTCTCCGTGCGAAGCGAAGCATCGTGCGTCATCCTCACTCCACTCCGTTTCGAGGGCTCGGGCGTGCCCTGACTCCTGCGCCGCCGGCCATGTTGGGGTCGAGTCGTCGTTTTCGCCATTGGGAGCCGCGGCGCACCGCGTGGAGCGGACCGAGAAACGTGCGGGAAGGCGATCCGTCACCTTTTGGGTGGCACTCGGAGCGGCAGCGCTCGGTAGGGATAGACGGCCACCGAGACGACGGCCGCCCGAAGCTTCCGGATGGACACCCCCGGCGCGTTCTGCTTCATTGACTCAACAGCCGGAGACAACACTTGAGGCGCCCCATGGACGGTATCGTCGAGTACCTGCTGGCGAACCCGCTATTCCTGATCCCGATCTTGCTCCTGGCGGCGATGATGATCTACGCCGCCCTCAAGAAGCTGCTCAAAATGGCTGCGATCGTCGCGATCGCCGGTGCGCTGTACGTCGTCCTCATGCGGTACTTCGGAGGAGGACTCTGAGGGCGGGTCCATCTCAGAATGGCAGCAGCCGCGTGATGTTGAATCCGAGGCGCCACTCGTCCGCGATGAAATCGTTGTTCGTCCCGGCGAGGAACTGCGTCGGGTTCGTGAGCACCTGGTTCGTCACCACGATCTTGAAGAAGTGCCCCCGGGTCCGGAGCTCGATCCCGAACGTCCCAGCGTCGTTGGCGAAGCCTTCCCGAGCCTCGCTGAGGATCCACTCGCCCAAGAAGCTCAGAGCCCCGGAGGTATATACCTGCGCGTGGGGCCCTAGAGGAGCTCTGGCCGGCAAAGGAAATATGCACATGCTTGATTTCTTCCGGTCGAGAATCCTAGACGCCCTCCGTCAGCGGGCCGTTGCCCTCTGGAGCCTCCCTAACTGCTCCGGGAGAGCCCGCGGAGAACCTCGATCGCGGTCGGTCGAAGTGCGCGCTATCCGGGGCAGTTCATCCACCGCTCCCGCCCCGGATCAGGAGGGAGTTTTGTTGTGTACGCGCGCAAAAAAGGGCAGTTTATGGCCGTCCAGGTCCGAGCCTTTTGACACAGCACAAATAAGGCAGAGAACCAATACAGTTTTGCTATTGACGAGACGGTTTCAGCGGGCCCATTAGTTTCTGTTGAAATCGCTGCTGGACTCCTATTTTTCGGATTCCCTGGGGTTTACGCACACGCACAGCAGAAACTTAGGCATTGCGCTTCGAGATCCACGCACGCCCTGTTCGGAGTCAGGAAGTCCCGCTCTTGATGTGAACTATCGTCATTTCCACCTTCCTCCTGACGGTCGGAGGCTAGGGAAGGCGTTCGAGCCGACCTCGCGCCTAGGGGCGCTCAGATGTCCCCAAGGCTTGACCTTCGCCGGTGAAGGTCAAGCCCGATGAGCAAGATCCATCGCTGCAGACCCCTCGGATACAGATTCGCGCTCGGTGCCCTTGATGCGGCTGAGCGTCTCCGTCAAGTCAGCTCCCGTGAAGCGGTCCAGCAAATGGTGTACGACCAGCTCCGAATCCTCGGGGCGACCCAGAGGACCACGAGCCAATTGACCAATGCGAATGGCCAGGTTGAACGGCAAATGTCCCGGAGCCATCACCCGGTCGAGAAGGCGATGGCCCCGGTCCCGGTTCGAGATGCCCGCCAGTCATTCCCGCCATGTGATGGCGTTTTCTCGCCCTTTAAGCACGGCAGCATCAGGTATGGTAGGACGGCAAGTGCGGCAGATCGTGCAGTCCTGGTTCAACTTAGACGATTTCTTGCCGGGATTCAGGCCTTAGGCACTCCGCGCTACCAGCGGGCCGACGAGGGGCAGCTCAGGAAGGCCCTCGAGCACCGCCGGAGAGCCCGTTCCTGACCCTGAACAGCGGGAATCCAACAGCGGGAATCCGACTCGCGAATCCCGTAAGTTCAATGGGCCTGGGTAGACTCGAACTACCGACCTCACGCTTATCAGGCGTGCGCTCTAACCACCTGAGCTACAGGCCCCGAAGGGCGCAAAAGCTAGCCATTACTTGCCTTACGCTCAACGGTTTCCTTCCCCTAGACCGCATGGTGTCCACTCGTGGTGTCCATTGCGGTCGCGGTCCGGTTCCCCTGCCCTGCCATTTCCTTTTTCATCGCTGCCCTGATGTCCTCAACGGTGATCTGGTCGTAGACCGTGCGGAGCGTCTCGTACCGGGTTCCTGCCCAGGCCTCTTGTATCGCCGGCGGCAGGGCTCTGAACGGCGCATCCCGCACGCCGGATCGCTTCTGAAGCTGTCCCAACGGTAGTTGAAGGTTCCTGATAGGGGAGAAAGAAAAGTGGTGGCTCCGGGGGTCCCGGGCCGATAGGCTCGGGTAGGCAAAAACCCCAACACGGAGCCACCACGATGAAGAGAACGTACGAGGTAAGGGATCGGGCGGACAAGCGCGCGATCAGGGAGTTCCTGAAGCGGGAGGGGCAGTTTCTGCTTCCGATGCTTGAGCTCGTGGAGCAGACGGAGGTCGTGATCGACGAAGTCATCCAGGTGATGGGACGAGCGACGATCGAAGCGGTGCTGGAGATGAGCGCCGAGGGTGTGGCAGGCGTGAAGCAGGCAGGTCGGTCACGAGCGGAAGACGACACGGTGTGGTATGGCCGGCAGGGTGGTGTGGTTTACCTGTCGGACCGGAAGGTGCGTGTGGAGCGGCCACGGCTCAGGCGCCGGGGCGCCGGGGAGGGTGGCGAGGTCGAGGTGCCGGCGTACGCAGCGATGCGGAGACCGGGCGCTGTGGCGGATCGGATGCTCGAGGTCCTGATGGCGGGGGTGAGCACGCGGAAGTACGGCCGTGTGATCGGTGAGATGGCCGACACGGTCGGGGTGAGCAAGTCGGCGGTGAGCCGTGAGACGGTCGAGGCCTAGGAGCGCGTGCTGAAGGAGCTGATGGAGCGCCGGCTGGATGCGTGGGACCTGCTGGTGATCTACCTGGACGGGATCCAGATGGGCTCGCACCACGTGCTTGCTGCGGTAGGCGTGGACTCAGACGGAAAGAAGCACGTGCTGGGCGTGAGGGAAGGAGCGAGTGAGAACGCCGAGGTGACCAGCGCGCTCCTAGAGGATCTGGTCGAGCGCGGCCTGGACCCGGGCAGGCGGCGGCTGTTCGTGATCGATGGCTCGAAAGCGCTCAGGAAGGCGATCGAGAAGGTGTTCGGCCAACGTCACCCCATCCAGCGCTGCCGCAACCACAAGCTCCGCAACGTGCTGGGTCATCTGCCGAAGGATCAGCATCCTCAGGTGAAGGCGGCGTTCCGGGCGGCGATGAAGCTGGACGCGAAGCAGGGCGAGCAGAAGCTCGAGCAGCTCGCCCGATGGCTCGAGCGCGACCACCCCTCGGCCTCGGCCAGCCTACGCGAAGGCCTCAGCGAGATGTTCACGATCAACCGGCTCGGCCTCCCGCCGCGGCTGAGGAAGTGCCTGGGCTCGACCAACCTGATCGACAGCACCCACTCGGGCGTAAGACAGAAGACCCGCAGGGTGACCAACTGGAAGAACGGAGCGATGGCCTTGCGCTGGGCTGCGGCCTCGTTCGTGGAGACCGAGAAGAGCTACCGGAGGATCATCGGCTACGACCAGCTCTGGATGCTCAGGGCCCACCTCGACGACCATGAACCGGTTGCCGAAATGAGAAAGGCAGGCTAACAAGGAGACTCTCCGGAGCCACCACCTTCAACTGTCAGTGGGACACCATCTCGCTTCTCCGCATGGAACCCAACGCCGTGGAGCCGAGAGGCGAGCTCCGTCCGCTCAGTTTCGGGTACGCTCCGCAACCAGCTCCTCTTTGCCCGCCGCAACCAGGTCTGGAACGTGTGCCTCGGAGTCGGTGCGGCGGGATCTTTGGCCGAAGGGAACACCGGCACGTCTCCGATCCCCCACGAAGGAGCGTTTCGCAGCGCTCCAGCAGCGACAGCTGTGAGCGGAGTCATGCTGTCCATGCCGGCCTTGTCGAACTTCCCGCGCCACCGAACCGTCTCCGCCTCGAGATCGACGTCAGACCAGCTAAGGCGCCGTATCGAGCTGTTGCGACGTCGTGTCTCTCTCTGGAGGACCAACGCCAGAGTGAATTGCCAATGCGGGGCGTGGGTCACGAGCCCCAGCCGGACCCGCTCCGACATCCCCGGGCGGTTAGGACTCCGCTCCTTGGGCATGCCCCACTTCTGCGCCCGCCGAACCTCGGTTCGCCACGGGCTGGTCTCAAGGAGCGGCTTGCCGCCGACCTTACGACCGCATGCCCAGTTCAAGCACGAGATCAGGAACTTCAGATCGTACGCTGTCTGCCTAGGTCCGACAGCGTTTGGCCAGCCGGGGATCTCCCCTCGTCGCCTCCAACCCACGAATCGGTCCCAATCCAACCTATCGAGGGATGAAGGATGCCTGCGTCCGCTTCGCGCCAGCTCTGGCTGTGCAGCAAAGAACGCAGTCCAGACTCGAACAGCTCGACGGTCATGGGCCTGCTTCGAGGATCCTTTCGATACGCTCGCCTCCCTTAGGTAGGTATGCATCAGCTCGTCCATCGTGATCGGAGCTTGTCGTTCCGCTTCGAGTCTTCCGAACTCCACCGCCATCTCGTCGGCCTTCTGCTTCGCAGCCGTGGCGTCGCCCACGCCCTCGAGGAGTACCCTTTTCTTGCAGGTCCCCTCTCTCCATTCCGCGAAGAACTTCCCGGGGCGCTTCTCGAAGACTCGGACGCGATTCCTGCCGCGTTCTCCGGACAGGTAGCTCCAGGTGTTGGGTCGTGCCATCGTCAGACTCCTTTTGCGATGGCACGCGCAGCCTGCGCCCTGGAGGATACCCCACAGGATCGGGAGCCGGCAACCCGAAACCCAGGCTTTCGCGGCAGGTCGCTCCTCTGAATCCTGGGGGCCGACTCCGTGCCCAAGTTTGGGATCAAGCCAGTCCTGATCAGCCGTTTCAGGTGCCCTCTCGTGTATCCGCTCTCAACCTCAGCCTCGTTCAGACGCAGGAGCTCGAGATTCGATCTCTGGAGGGCGTCCTCCACCCTCTCAGCAGCCTTCTCCCAGGCCCGTGCAGCCTGTTCTGAGGCCGCGTGGTCCCGCAGGTATTCTGCTGTCTCGCGGAAGGCTCCGGGCAAGTCCTGAAGTCTCTTCACTTACACTCTACTCGCGACAATCCGTGTACCAGCGCATCGAGTCGTGCTCGGCCACCGGGGAGCCGCCCGCCCGTAGTGCCCTCAAGGCCCGAAGGCATCGGTCGGCTCCGGTCGGCGACACCAGAAGCACCGCACGTCAGGCTCCGCGAACGCGAAACGCTTGCAGGACGAGCACGGCCAGACGGGGCGCTCACGTAGATGCGTGGCGATGTCGTTCTTCGCCGCCCGGAGACGGTCCTCGAGGTCCGGGGTCACGGTACCGGGCGGACAGTTGACCACGAACGAATCGCCGTCCGGCCTTACCGTGGCCCCACGGCGTCGAAGCTCGGTAAGGAGCGTCCGAACCTCCGTCATGGCCGCCATACCTCCTCCTCCGGCTCCTCAGCCGAAAAGAGGTCGCCAGCCTGGTAGTCCTGGTTATGCCTGGTAATCAGCGGGGTACCAGGCGATTCCTTAGCAGTGGCAGGGTCTTTCGGCGAACTGGTAGTGCTGGTATGGGGGGGAGGGGGTCCGTCAGCGTCAGCAACTGTTGCCACAATCCCCCCCTCCCCCCTACCTAGTGTACCAGGCGGTGCGGAAGCCGCTTCACCATTGGCCTTTCGCCTGGTAGACCCCGAATTACCACCCTCTACCAGGTCATCCGGCGAGGGTAGGCTGATGGCCTCGAGTTGGACGTCCCGGAGTGCCCGGTGCTGGATCTTCCCCTCATGCTTTCGCGCTTCCCGGAGCCCCGTCTCGACGAACTGTGTGGCCCACTTCCGGACCGTCTTCTCAGATGCGACGCTGTCGGTCTGGGCCTTCTTCTGAAGCTCGGCTCGGTCCAGCCACTTCTCGCCGCCCCCGAGCTCGGTGTGAAGCGCCGCGATTTGCTTCGCCTTTTCGGTGAGGCCCGACATGGAGGGGCCAAGCACGGCTTGGATAAGGGGGTAGACCATTCGGTAATCGTCCAACGAAGCGACCAAACGCCCCTCGTCGTCTCGCTCTCGAGACCGTTGGTGGAGCACAGCGGAGGCGCGGATCAGATTGCCGGTCCGACTGATGTCCCGCCGAGCCCGGAGTTGCGTGTTCGGAAAGCGCTCGGCGATCTCGGTCATGTAGGGAATCACCACGCCAACGGGTTGGAGATCACCTAGCGCGGTCCGCCAAACCGTGAGGAGACGTTCCCGTTCGGCGTCGGGGATACCCTCGCCTACGAACTTCCGCGCGACCGCATCGATCACCCGCCGCGTCAACTCGCGGGTCTCGTCGATGTGCAGGTCGAAGACGCGGGTCTGATTCTCGTCGTGGAGCGCGACCTCGGTCGTGGTCGTGAATACTGAGCCGCAGACGTAGGTGCGGACCGTGCGGGAAGCGCCGTCGATGACCGTGAGCCGTTCGAGCCACCCCTCCGACATCGCCTGGCGGATCTGGTACTCGCCGTGCTCCTCGCCCTCGGCCTCCTGGAAGACGAGCACCCCCTCGATCTTCCCGCCGCTGTAGACTAGGGCTTGTTGGGAGACGCCGGTCAGGAACCGGACGCGGGCTTCCGGCAGGAGATCGAGAACGTGCCGCAGGAGTTCATTCTTGCCGCCCGCGCGCGCGCCCTTCACGACCAGGTGGATCGCGTCCTCGTGTGATCCCGCTGTATGGCCCGCGACACCGGCGAGGAAGGCCATCCGGCGGTTGACTACCTCACCCTGGTGGCCTAGCCGGTTTGTGGCCGCGACCATCTCGCTCAGGATATCAGGCGAGCGAAGCAAGGCGTCGGCGGCTTCCCGGATCTCGGCGGGGATCTCCTTCCGGATCTCGGCTGGGACCTCTTCACGGCGCTCGTGGGAAGTGGAAGCACGCCTGGTCTGGGCGAGCGCATGGGTCCTGGCCCGTCCAACCTCGGCGCGGATCGTACTCTTCCTGATACCGAGGTCCTTCACGGCTTGGTAGATGCGCTCGACCGCGTGGTCTTCCTCCGTGGAATCCGGCCGAAGCTTCGCCGCGATGGCATAGGCTGGCCGCAAGTCTTCGGGGGCCTCGGTCTCTTGGACGCGAGCGAGTGCCTCCTTTACGGTCGCGGCGCCGATCCGTCTCTCGAGGGCGTCGGGCGCGTCCGCTCGTTGGAGTCCCTCGGTGACCGCGTCCGACCCGCGGAGCGAAGCTAGATCGTTCCAGTCCGTGCCTTCGTCACCCGCGAGCTCTGGAACAGCTACCAACCCCGTGACGGAGCGGGCCGCGTTCAGAGCGGCGGTGAGACCAGGATTGCCCTCCGTTGTATGGTCGTTGTCACCGGCGATGATGATGTCGAGGTCGGGGAACTTCGCGCGCAGTGCCTCAGCGACCGCGCACAGGTTGCCCGCGTCGAACGCAACCGCGACGGGTTCGCCGGTGACCTCATGTACGGTCGCACCGGTCGCGTAGCCCTCGACGATGTAGACGCGCTCGGTGGGCCACTCGCCGATGGTGTGGAAGTTGCCGGCCTTCGCCGTATCGGCGGTAAACCGCTTTTCGCCGTCCTCCTCGATGCGCTGAAGTCCGTGGAGATCGCCTTCGGCGTCCCGCACCGGAACCAGGAGTCGCGGGCCGATCTGCCTGAGCCCGTGGGCTCGGATGCCCTTCGTCGCCAAATACTGATGGTTCGGCTCGGCCGAACGTGCGCGCTCCCATACGCCATGAGCTCGCTTCGCTCCGTTCACCCGGCGTGCGGCCTTGCGCTGTTCACGCCGCGCGCGCTGCGTGGATCATCTGCTCCATACGCTCACGCTCGGCCACCGGGAGCTCTGCCGCGCCGTTGGCGCTCCACTTCACATCGAGCCCACGTCTCCAGCATCCAAACGCACCGGCCGGCGGATTACGGAAGAGCACCCCCCACCCGTTCTCCGAACCCTTCCGGTCGCCGTCAACGTGGAAGCGGCGAAGCTTACCGTCCGGGACCATGCGGGCAGACGTCCGCAGACCGGCTTCGGACATCGCCTGATGGAACTCGGATACGACGTCGTGCGCGTTCATCGGGTCGGCTCGACGCACGGAGTGGCCCGGGCCAAATGACCCGAGCCCACCCATGCTCAGCGGTCACCAAGTCCTGTTGTCGTCGGGCCCGGCGAGGCTTGCTGCCGGCTCGGCCGGCTCGTCCTCATCGCTCAACAGACGGGCGCGATCCTCGGGCGCGACGCCGCCTCCGTTGGGGTTGACGCGATCCCAGGAGAACTCACGCGGCTTGTCCCTGCCCACGATGACGCCATAGCGCCTGTAGCCGCGGTCCGGGTGGTCTTCCAAACGGCGGATCGCGAGCCATTCGCCTACCTGCGGGTCCTGCTTCTGGAGCTCACTTCGAAGAACCGTGTAGAACGCCCACACCGCGATGAGTCCGCCGTCCTCCATGCGTATCGTCAGCACGGGACACGCGGGGTCGTACTCTGTGGCGCGGACGTCGATGTTCACGAGCTCGCCCACGAGCACATCGCCCGGCTCCGGGCGCCACGACTCCGCCGTCTGGTCGCTGAGCTCCTCGGCCCGCCGTCGTAGGTCTTGCGGCTGCTTGTCCATGTACCTAAGCTCCTAAATCCAATGTGATGACCAGCGACCGTGTGTCGCCGGTCGGAAGGGCCGCCCCTGATCCGAGCGGCCTTTTCTTTTGGGCCTAGGTCTCTGCCGGGAACCTAGCCCCGCCTGGCATCCTCGTCCTCGCAGTGAACGTCATCGATCCCTGGCAGACTGGTCCTTCAGCCACCCAAGCAGCCGGTCCTCGGGAACACGGATTTGACCCCCGATTCGCAGGGCGGGGAAGCCTGTGGATCCGCCGCGGTGAGTAACACGACGCCGGCCGGATCCCCGAGCCCCGGGCTCCCGTCCGGCATTGCCGCGCCGGTCGAGACCCTGGCGGTCAGGTCGAGCGCAAGGGTTGATTTCCCAAGGCCCGGGTCCCCGTCGAGGAGGGTTAGCCGACCGAGCGGCACACGGCCCTGCCAGAGCCAGCGGACACGCAAGGGCTCGACCGTGGACAGCCGCACGAGCCCGGCCCCGGATTCCGAGCGCGATGTCGCCGCAGGACCCAGGTCCGCGTCCTCCGCTTCCAACGCCGCCTCCACGTCCTCAACGGGCGGGGTGTCGGCGCGTACGTCACCCATGCGTCACCACGACCGCGAGAGGCCGCGCGGGAGTGGGGCTCCGAGCCGACACGCGGACCTTCGCGCGCTCAAGAGAACGGCCGACAGTGTCACGGCCGCTGCCGATGGGAAGGTGGAGCCTGGGCATCGGGTCGGTCGCGCCTAAGATCCTCGGTACGATCCATGAGTCTGAGCCCGTACCCCTTCTCTTCCATCATTTGGTCGAGGTTGCGTTGGACGACGGAGTTGAGGCGCTCGACGACGGCGTTCACAAGCTCCAGGTTCGAGCTACCGAAGATCGGTTCGGATTCCTTGGCGCTCGGTCCGACGAGGAGTGCTACGTACAGCTTCATCACCGACCTCCGGGTGTCACGTCCCTCTACTCATTGAACCGCACCGGGATTGTCGGAGACCCCAACCCTTGAGAGGATGGGGTCATGACAAAGGGCGAAGAAGTATTCCGTGGAGACGCGGGAGAGAGCCGTTCGGCTGGTCTTCGATCACGAGTTGGAGCACGCGTCGCAGTGGGCGGCGATCGTGTCGATCGCAGGCAAGATCGGCTGTACGCCGGAGACGCTTCGGAGTTGGGTACGGAGGGCTGAACGCGATAGCGGGAAGCGGCCAGGGCTGAGGACGGACGAGCGTCAGCGGCTCAAGGACCTGGAGCGTGAGGTTCGGGAGCTGAAGCGGGCGAACGAGATCCTACGCAAGGCATCGGCGTATTTCGCACAGGCGGAGCTCGACCGCTGACCCCGCTGATGGTGGCGTTCATCGACGACCATAAGGCCGAGTACGGAGTCGAGCCGATCTGCCGGGTGCTGCCGATCGCTCCGTCGACCTACTACTGGCACAAGGCCAGAGAGGCCGACCCCTCGCTACGCTCGGCTCGGGCGCAGCGCGACGAGCTGCTGCGTCCTCTGGTCCGCAGGGTCTGGGACCAGAACTTCCAGGTTTACGGTGCGGAGCAGGTCTGGACGCAGCTGAACCGGGAAGGCATCCGGGTCGCCCGCTGCACGGTGGCCCGTCTGATGACCGAACTGGGGCTGAGAGGGGTGGTGCGAGGCCGCAGCTTCAAGGTGACGACGCATGCGGCCGACGGCACCGAGCGCCCGCTGGACCTGGTGGACCGCGACTTCACGGCGTCGCGTCCCAACGAGCTGTGGGTGTCGGATCTGACATACGTACGGACCGGGCGCACGTTCGCCTACGTGGCGTTCATCATCGATGCGTTCGCTCGGCGGATCGTCGGCTGGCAGATCTCGAGCTCGTTGAGGAGCGACCTGGCCCTGGATGCCCTGGAGCAGGCGATCAGCGAGCGGCTGGGAGACGAGGGCGAGCGCCCGGTTCATCACTCGAACCGCGGCGTTCAATATCTGTCTATTCGCTACACTGAGCGGCTCGCGCTCGCCGGCATCGAGCCCTCGGTCGGGAGCCGCGGCGACTCCTACGACAACGCGCTGGCCGAGACGATCATCGGGCTCTACAAGACCGAGCTCGTCTACCACCACGGTCCGTGGTCCCGGCTCGAAGACATCGAGCTCGCCACCCTCGAGTGGGTCTGGTGGTTCAACAACCACCGCCTGCTCAAGCCGATCGGCCTTGTCCCACCGGCCGAGTTCGAGGAGGTCTACTACCGTGAACTGCACACTCCAGCAAAGCTGGAGACACTCAAATCAATCGGTCTCCGATGATCCCGGGGCGGTTCAGTGTCGGTGCCCGGTGGGACTTGGTTTAGACCGGTTCCAAAGACCCTTGTGCTGCCCTTACACCAGGGGGCATCGATGTGCAATTCTATCAACGCCAGGATGGCGGTCGTAGTCATTGCGGCGAGCCAAAGATGCTGCCACACCGCAGTTCATCCGATACGCGCGCAAGACCGAGGTTGATCTCATCGCACTCGGGACGAGAGGAAGAGGCGACCTGAAGTATGTCCTCACCGGACGGACGTGCGAGCGCTCCGTGCCGTGCGCCGATCCGTTCTCGCTGCCAAACCAAAGGGCGTCATCCCACCAGCGGACCTCGTCGGAAGGTGGGTCGATCAGCCGTGGAGCCGCCGCTACCGCTCGTGATCCGGAGATCGACGGAAACCTGGGCACGGCTTGTCCCGACCGCCCTCGAGTTCGCGCGGCAGCCGTCGCCCCGGGCGAGAAGCCCGTGCCCGTCTTCTCGGGACAAGCGAAACCCGGTCATCGCGTGATGATCGGGGTCGGAGTCGAAGCGCGCGTCCGCGTGAGGACAAAATGCACGCCCCGGACAGCCCCCTGCAACTCGAGCGCGCGACGCGCGTCATCCTCTGAGCCGTACACGGCGTAGACCGCCGCGCCACTGCCGGAGAGCAGCACGAACCGGGGACGGGTGCTCTCCAGGGCGTCCCTAGCGCGTGCGACCTCAGGTTGAGCCGCCAGAACGACCGCCTCGAAGTCGTTGTGTCGCAAGCGCTCGACGTCGATCCAGCTGGCGACTCGGGTGAGGTCCTCGGGCGAACAAGGGTGGTCGTGTTCGCGCGCTGCGGAGCTGGTTGTGAAAGCTCCCTTTTGATGTTCGTCCAGCGCGCGGTATGCGTCCGCGGTGGATATGTGCAGGGCAGGGAGAGCGAGGACCACCGGTGCGACAGGGAGAGCGGGGATGGCCCGGACATCCGCCCCGTGACCGGTCCCCAGCCCGAGTGTACTTTCGCACAGGAAGAAGGGGACGTCGCTTCCCAGCGTCCGGGCCAGATCGAGCAGCCGCGATCGCGGGAGCGGAGCGCCGAACAGGGCGTTGAGAGCCAAGAGGGTGGCCGCCGCGTCCGAAGATCCCCCGCCCAGTCCGGCGCCGGCGGGGATGTGCTTCTCCAGGCGGATGTGCACGCTCCCGCGCGTGCCCCCGGACGCTGCCAAGAACGCCCGCGCCGCGCGCACCGCCAAGTTGGCGGCCGGCGGTCCGAGATCCGCCCCCTCGACGTCGAGACGCACGCCCCCTGTCCCCACGACCTCGACGCGAACGCGATCGGCGAGCGCGAGCGTCTGCAGGAGAGTGACCACGCCGTGATAGCCGGAAGTGTCTCGCTCCGAGACGTGTAGGCAAAGGTTCACCTTGGCCGGCGCTTCCAGGTCGACGCTGCCGCTGAACATCGATGCCGTCAGCTCCCGGTGCCCCTTTCTTCGATCGCGTCCTCGACTCGCTCCTCGCTCCGTCCCATCTCCTTGAAGGAAAGCCCGATCCTGTGGGCATACCAGAGGCCGATGAACGTGATCGGAAAGAACCCGCCTAGGTGGTACCCGTACGCGAAGGCCAAGGCTCTGGCAGGAGCGACCCCGTACACCCCTTCGAGCGCGATTCTGGCCGAGGCGTGGAAGGTCCCGAAGAACCCGGGAGCCGCTGGAAGGGCCACCCCGAACCCCACCATTGCCTCCGTGAAGATGGCCGCCAGAAAGCCGGCATCGATCCCGAAAGCCAACATGCCCAGATAGAACGACAGGCCGTGCCAGGTCCAGAAGGCGATTGTCCAAAGCAGTGCGAGGGTGAGCAGCCGGGGACTTCGCAGGACCTGGAGAGATTCCAGGAACGCCTCCAAGGCGTCCACCGAGCGTCGAGCGAATCGGGCCGGGAGACGACCGGCGACGCCCTCGCACGCACGCAGGACGGGTTCCGGCCAGACGACCAGCACGCCGAGGAAAACGATGAGCGACGCGATCACGACGACGATCGCACGTACGATGACGCCCATGGTGCCACCCTGCAGCGGTGCCTCCACCGGGAAGCCGGGGAGCGCGATCGGAAGGAGGAAGAAAGCGGCCAGAACGAGGCCGTCGAGGAAGCGCTCGACGACGAGTGACCCGAAGGCCCCCGACATCGTCACCGTCTCCATCCGACTGAACGCGTATGCCCGGGCGAACTCTCCGAGACGGGCTGGAAGGAGGTTGTTGGCCATGAAGCCGATGCTGACCGCGCCGAAGCGGGCGTCGAGCGAAGTCTTCGCCTTGAGCGGCTGGAGTAGGACCTTCCAGCGGAGCGCCCTCACGAAGAATCCCACGGTGGCAACGGTCACTGCAAGGAACAGGAGAAGCAGGTTGCCCGCGCGGATCGCATCCCATACCTCGACGATCGCGACGTCGCTCAGGGTCCACCAGATGAGCAAGACGCTGACGAGAAGGCCGACGACCGCCTTTCCTGCCGCGTTCACGCCGCTCCTTTCGCAGACATCCGGCCTCGGGTCAACCCTCGAGGCGCCGTGCCTGGCGAACGAGCTCCAGCATCTCCCGTACCGCGCTCTCGAGTCCCGTGAAGATCGCGCGTGAGACTATGGAGTGACCGATGTTGAGCTCCTCCACAGGACCGAGGGCCGCGACCGCGGTGACGTTCTCGTACGTGAGCCCGTGGCCGGCGTGCACGGACAGCCCGAGTGCGGCTGCCTCCTCCGCGGCCCGCTCGAGACGTTCGAGCTGCGCCCCGCGCGATTCGACCGACTTGGCGTTGGCGTATTCGCCCGTGTGCAGCTCAACGGCGTCGGCCCCGAGCTCCAGCGCGGCACTCAATGCCTGAACTTCTGGGTCCACGAACAAGGACGTCCGGATCCCCGCGTCTTTGAGCCGGGCGAGAGCCTCACGCACCGGGCGACGACGTTGTTGGCTGGAGAGATCAAGCCCTCCTTCGGTGGTGATCTCCTCCCGTCGCTCCGGAACGAGCGTCGCTTGCATCGGCCGTAACTCGGTTGCCAGCGCAAGCACGTCGGGAGCCGTTGCCAGCTCCAAGTTCACGCCGGTACGGACCGTCTCCAGGAGAAGGCGCACGTCGCGGTCGTCGACGTGACGGCGATCCTCTCGCAAATGGACCGTGATCCCATGAGCGCCACCAAGCTCGACGAGTACCGCCGCTCGGACAGGATTGGGCTCATCGGTCTTGCGCGCTTCGCGCACCGTGGCCACGTGGTCGATGTTCACGTAGAGTCGCATGCCCGCCCGCTTTTGCTGTGGAGTGACGCCCCGCGAGGACCCGGCGCGACTCGGAACGTCTCGGCTCGCTACGCCACATCCCGGATGCGCACGCCCTCTCGCTGACGCAACCGGCCCAGTAGGCGCTTCGGCACCCGCACGGTGAGACCGATCAGTGAATCACCGTCGACGCGGCTCAGGACCTCCCCCTCCCTGTAGATGGCCGCCAGAGCCTCTCCATCGCGCACGGGAAGATCCACCCGAACCTCCTGGAACTTTCTCCGCAGGCGTGCGAGGAGGACGTCACGCAATGCCTGCAACGTCGCCAGCTGCAGCGCGGAGACGAAGACGGCGGGAGTACCTTCCATGGTCCTGACCCGCGCGAGCAGCGCCGCCTCTTCACCGTGCGTCAGACGATCGACCTTGTTGTATACGAGCACCGTCGGGCGATGGGCGAGGTCGAGCTCTTCGAGAACGTCGTGCACGACCTGCTCGCGCTCCTCCAAGTCGGGATGGGCGGCGTCCACTACGTGGAGGAGCACGTCGGCTTCCCGCGCCTCCTCCAGGGTCGAGTGGAACGACGCGACGAGGTGGTGGGGCAGCTTGCGTATGAAGCCCACCGTGTCGGTCATGAGCGCGGCATGGCCCGCTCCCAGCTCGACGGTGCGCGTCGCCGGATCCAGGGTCGCGAACAGCCTGTCTTCGACGAAGAGGTCCGCTCCCGAGAGAGCCCTGAGCAAGGAAGACTTTCCGGCGTTCGTATACCCGACGAGGGCGGCACGAAAATGCCCATCGCGCGAGCTGCGCTGGACCGCGCGGGCGCGCGCGACGGCCTCGAGCTTCCGACGCAGGTCCGCGATTCGTCTGCCGATGAGCCGACGGTCGGTTTCGAGCTGCGTTTCCCCCGGGCCGCGAAGCCCGATCCCTCCCCTTATGCGCGAGAGGTGGGTCCACATGCGCTTCAGTCGGGGGAGGAGATACTCCAGCTGTGCGAGCTCAACCTGTAAACGGGCCTCGCGGGACCGGGCCCGCGTCGCGAAGATGTCCAGGATGAGCTCTGCGCGGTCGAGGACCCGCACGCCCACGGCGTCCTCGAGAGCCGTTCCCTGGGCCGGCGTCAGCTCCTCGTCGAAGATCACGAGGTCGGCGTTGGAGCTTTCGACCGCCGCTCTCACCTCCTTGGCCTTTCCAGCTCCGACGAAGTAGCGCGGATGGGGGGATCGGATGCGCTGTCGAACGACCGCAACGACCTCACCCCCGGCAGTGTCCGTGAGGCGCGCGAGCTCGTCGAGGTGCTCCTCGGAGAGCCTGGTCGGCACGTCCATGGTGGGCGCGCCCACGAGGACTGCCCGATCCGTGGGCGACCAGGTATCGATGAGCCGAGTCGGAATCCGTTCTACCTCACCGGGTGGGTGAATCGAGCGACTCGCGTGGTACCCCGCTCCTCGCGTGCTGCTCCCGCGAGCCCCTTCATTCTTCCGTCCTCGAACGTGTCCGAGAAATCCGAGCGTGCTTGGCCGACGGAGCTCACGGCCCCCGACCCCCGTCCGGGTGATTGGACTTTCCTTGGCGCTCCGTGGCCAGGATCTCCTTGGCGAGCTCCCCGAGCGTCTCGAGCTGATTCAGCCCAGGATCGTCGAGCACGCGGTCCAATAGCTTCTGGAGCACCTCTCCGAAACGAGGTCCCGGCCGATATCCCATCCGGATGAGGTCTTCACCATCGATCGCCAGATCGGCCAGCCGAAGCGGAGGAGCCCGTCGGAGCTCTGCACGCAGGGTTCGCCAGGCGGCCGTCACCTCGTGCGAGACGTCTTTGCCCAGTGGAGCCAACACCCTCGCCCGCGCGACCCACGTTCTGGTGAGGGCGGGGAATCGCTCGGGCCCGACATCGCTGAGCCACCGGCGGAGGCCGGACACTGGTCCGTCCGCGGGCGGTGGAACCGGTCCGGCGTCCACCAGCGACACGACCTCATCGGTGTGCGCGTTCGAAAACCGCAGCCGGATCATGAGCCCAGCGCTTCGGCGGGCGGCGAGCCCCGATCGCCATCGACTCCGAAGCTCCCGCCTCGCATCGTCGCGCCCGGGATGGCGATGCGAAGCCAGGCGGTCCGAGTCGTCAAGTGCGGCGTCGGCACCCTGTGGCAGCCCCACGCCCTGCAGAAGCACCGCGAGCCTGAGCAGCGGACGCCGCGGTGACAACGCCTCCGCGGCTGTCAACCCGTATCTCCACGCATCGAGCTCCAGCCCGTCCTCGGGAATGAGCGCCCGCTCGCTGGCCGCCAACTCCGGCGCGACCACCTCCAGGGCCCCCGACGCGCGATAGAGCTCGAGCGCTCGACGCGGGCGGGGATCGGCGTCGAGCACTTTCACGATCTCATCCCTCACGCGCTCTCGGGAGAGCACATCGAGTCCCGAGACGGAAGACTTCAGAGAGATCCAGGTCTTCTGTGAGATGACGAGCGAGTACCGGCCTGCGAACCGCAGCGCGCGCAGAACACGCAGGTAGTCCTCGGCGAACCGCCGGTTCGGGTCTCCGACGGTGCGAAGGCGGCCACCCGCCAGGTCACGGATCCCTTCGTGTGGATCGTAGATCGCGCCCCGGAGCGGGTGCCAGGCAATCGAGTTGACGGTGAAGTCCCGCCGAGAAAGATCCTCGTCCAGACTGTCGGCGAACGCCACCACGGCGTGCCTGCCCGACGTTTCCACGTCCCGCCGGAAGGTCGTGACCTCGTACAGTACCCCGTCCCTCGCCAGCACCCCCACGGTGCCATGCTCGATACCCAAGGGCACCGTTCGGGTGAAGACGCGTCTCACGTCCTTTGGACGGGCCCGAGTCGCCAGGTCCCAGTCTCCGTGTCCGACACCCAGGAGGGCGTCCCTGACAGCGCCACCCACGGCCCACGTCTCGAAACCGGCTTCCTCGAGCGTGCGCACTATCCACCGTACGGCGGGCGGTGCGACGAGTGAGGCGACAGACAGCTCTATGCCGACATCCATTTCCCTCGCAAGTCCCTCTCGTGCATCCGTTCCGACCCCACGATCTCGGTGAACGTCGTGCGGGTGTCGATGTCGAGATCGAGGGTCAGGGCCTTTTCATACCACGCGACTTCGCCCCCTTCGCGCCTGCGAGCTTCGGCCTCCCAGTCCACGAGATTCGTCTCGGGCGCCGCCACGTCACTCAGGTCCGCCGGTGCACCTCCGAGCTCCAGGAGGCGCGCGGTGATCCGACTCAAGTGATGCTGCTCGTCTGCATGGAGCTCGTTGAGCCGCTCGACATCCTGCTCCCGACCTTCGTCGGCTGCGCGCGCGGCGAGTTGCCGATAGAACAGTGTTTGAGTCTTCTCACGCCTTCGACCTTCGGTGAGCAAGCTCAACAGCTGCGGCAGGGGGATTCTCACCCACCGTCCTCTACCAGCGTCGCCTCGACTTCGTCGCAGATGCGGTGGCCCATCGCCAAATGGATCTCCTGAGCGAGCGAGGTGCTGTCGGTCGGCACGACGACGGCGTGATCCACCACGGGAGCGAGCGCGCCACCACCACGGGCCAGGAACGCCACAGTGGTCACGCCTAATTGACGGGCGGCGCCAGCCGCTCGGACGAGGTTCTCGGAATCCCCGCTCGTGGAGTGAAGGAACAGCACATCCCCTGACCGAGCCAGCGCCTCCACCTGCCGCGCGAACACCTCCTCGAAGCCGAGGTCGTTGGCGGCGGCGGTCAGCACCGAGGAGTCGGTTGTGAGGGCGAGCGCAGGCATCGGCCTCCGTAGCCTACGAAACCGGACCACATACTCTGCGGCCAGGTGCTGAGCATCTGCGGCAGATCCACCGTTGCCACAGAAATAGAGACGCCCACCCGCATCCAGCGTCTCGATCGTGAGGCCCGCGATCGTACGCAGCGCATCGGCCGACTCGCGCGCCACCTCCGCCGCAAGAACGGAGAGCTCCAGAAGGTGTTCATCAGGGGTGCTGGCGTCCAAGGTGCCTCCTCAGAGTGGTCCCAGAGTCGAGTCGGTGCGTCCCTCAGGCTCACGCTCGGCCCGAAGGGGTGGAGCCGTCAACGGCTCGAGGTCGTCCAGAAGCCGGTTGGGGTTCGTCACACCCAACACCTCAAGCTGCTCATCGCCGCCGATCGCTCTGAGCTCGGCCACCGCCTCGCGCATGTGCAGGCGGTAACCCTCTCTTGCGTGGAAGTCCGTGGCGAGGTAGTCGACCAAGCCCTCACGTAGGAGCAGGAAGGCCGCACCCCGGACCGCCGATCCGTAGCGGCCGGACAGGGAGCCGTAGGTGACTTGGAGGTACGCCCCGGCCCTCCGCCACCGCCGTAGGGCGGGGAGCTCGGTCTCGATGGCCCGATACCGTTCCGGGTGCGCGATGACCGGCCTGAAGCCCGCCGCGGTGACCGTCGTGAGCACCTCGTCGGTCTCGTCGGGAATCTCGAAGCGAGGCCACTCGACGAGGACGAAGCTCGTGCCGGCGAGTCTCAAACGCTCGTCCGAGAAATCACAGTCGGGGCGATCCAGACGCACCTCGTACCCCTGCTCGAAATCCACCCGGACCCGTTGCACCCGCAGCGCGTCACGAACGGACTGAAAGCCCGCGGAGACGCGTCCCAGGTACTCTTCGGCGTCCACTGCGTGGTCGAGGAGACTCGCCTTGATGTGAGGGGTCGTGACGATTCGGGAGATGCCTGCATCGAGCATCATTCGCACACCGTCGACGGCCTCGGCCACCGTGCGGGATCCGTCGTCGACTCCGGGGATCAGATGGCTGTGAAAGTCGGCGAACCGGCCCAGCGGCTCGATCACTGATCGAAATACCTACCCAGCACACCGTCCAATAGTGCGCCCAGCGTCCGGGCGGGATCATCGCCCTCGAGGGTAACCTCACACGCGTATGTGAGCAGGGCGTCCGCCGCCAGGAGCCGGAACGCTCCCCGGCGCTCGCCCTCCCCTCTGAGCGCCGAATCGAGCGCTTCGAGAGCGAGGGAAAGAAGCCCCTCCGGGCTCGGCGGCTGGCTGGCGACGGGAGGAGGAGGGAGCAACCGGGAGCGAAGCGCCTCAGGAGAAGGGGGCTCGCGCGTCTCCAGCCAGGTGCGAAGCGCCGGCGCGTCATCGGCCGGTGTGGCGGCGCTCACCCGGCGCCGCGCCCGGCGATTCTGCGCACGATCCCTTCGGCCGCTAACAGCGCTGAGTGGACCTTCTCCACGTCGCCCACACCGGCCTGGGCCAAATGCGGCCGCCCACCTCCCTTGCCCCCTGTTTCTGCGGCGACCTGGCTCACTATCTCGTCCGCCCTGATGCCGCGGCCAACGAGGTCGTCGCTGACGAAGGCGAAAAGGCTCAGCTTGTCGGACACCATCTCCGACGCGAGCACAGCCACACCCGACGGAGTGCCACGAAGGTATGAATCACCCCAGGCTCGTGCGTCGTCCGCATCACGCACGCGGACGCGAACGGCCCGAAAATCGAATGCTGAGGCTCCTTCGAGGGGGATCGATGCCGTCACGACGACCTCCTCGGCGGAAGAGCCACCCAGTCGCATCTGGCTCAACAGCAGCTCCAGCTCCTCCTTCTCCGAGACCAGCTGGCGGGCCCGATTCACGACGTTCTCCGGTGACGTTTTGAGGACACCTGCTGCGTCCTCCAGAAGTGCCTGCTGCGCCCTGAAATGATCGAAAGCTCCCGGCCCCGTCCGGGCCTCGACCCGCCGCACTCCCGCAGCGACTCCACTTTCGGCAAGGATCTTGAAGAGCCCGATCTCGCCGGTGTGTCGGACGTGCGTGCCTCCGCACAGCTCCATGCTCACACTCGGGATTTCTACGACACGTACCACCTCGGCGTACTTCTCGCCGAAAAGGGCTACGGCGCCGCTCCGCAAAGCCTCCTCGTAAGGGAGATGTCGCACCAGCACGGTGTGGTCCCCCCATACAGCCCGGTTCACGTCCTCCTCCACGCGACTTCTCTCGCCTTCGCTCAGGGGAGCGAGGTGAGCGAAGTCGAACCGGAGCCTGTCGGGTGCCACCAACGAGCCGCGTTGCACGACGTGGTCACCCAGCACGTGCCTCAGCGCGGCATGCAGCAGGTGAGTCGCCGTGTGATTGCGTTCGGTGTCCCGCCGCAAGCTTTCAGAAACGCTGGCGCGGACGCGGAGGTTCGTCGTTCCCGCCTTCGCAGGAATGCGTCCCTCGAGTCGTCCGAAGACGGCGGTGCGTGATCCGGCCCGCCTCACGTCGTCGATTGCAACCGACCAGCCTGAACCTCGAACCTCACCGGAGTCGGAGACCTGGCCGCCAGCCTCGACGTAGAAAGGATTCTCCCTGAGCTCCAGCCCGATCCGGCCATTGGCCTCCATGAGCGCTACGATCTCCGTTTCAACGTCGGTTGTCTGATAGCCGACGAACTCCTGCTCGGCGTCTGGATCGAGAACCGTCCAGGCGTCGTGTGCCTGCCCTTCTTGCACGGCACGATCTCCTCTTGCTCGATCCATCCGGCTGCGTTCGCGCTGTGCCTGGAGGGCGCGCTCAAATCCCCCGACGTCGACCTCGAAGCCCCTCTCCCGGGCCATGATCTCCGTCAGGTCGAGGGGGAAACCGAACGTATCGTAGAGTCGGAATGCCTCCTCGCCAGCTAGAACGGGGGACGTGCCGGCTCCTTCGGCAGGCGCCAGCTCCTCGAACCGCACCATTCCACCCTCGATGGTTGCCAGAAAACGCTCCTCCTCGGAGCGCGTGGACGAGAGAAGATGGGCGCGGCGGGCCTCGAGCTCCGGGTAAACCGACCCCATAGCGTCCACCACGGCGCCGACGACGTCGACGATCGTCGGCTCGCGGCGACCCATGAGCCACGCGTGACGGACGGCGCGACGCAGGATTCTGCGGAGCACATACCCGCGCCCCTCGTTGCGCGGGTAAACCCCGTCGGCAAGAAGGAAGGCCACCGCCCTGGCGTGATCAGCGATCACGCGATAGCTGGCCGAGTCCGGTCGCTGCGGGTCATAGGGTGCCCCCACGACCCCTTCGACTGCGGCCAGAAGCGGCCGGAACAGATCCGTCTGGTAGTTGGACTCCACGCCCTGGAGCACGGCCGTCAGCCGCTCCAGACCCGCACCGGTATCGATCGACGGAGCGGGAAGCGGCTCGAGGTCCCCGTCCGGACCTCGATCGAATTGCATGAAGACCAGGTTCCAGAGCTCCACGATCCGCCCCGAATCCCCCAATGCCACGAACGTGTCGGTGTCCAGTGGAGCCCCGCCACGCTCGCTCTCTGGCCGGAGGTCGTAAAGGAGCTCCGAGCACGGGCCGCAGGGTCCGGTATCCGCCATCTGCCAGAAGTTGTCGGCGTCCCCTAACCGGTGCAGCTGCCCCGGGGGGACACCCACCTCGTGAATCCAAAGATCAGCCGCCTCGTCATCGCTGTGGTGGACGGTCACAAAAAGTCGGTCTCTCTCGAGACCGTAGACATCAGTAAGTAGTTCCCAAGCGTAGTTTACAGCATCTTCCTTGAAGTAATCTCCGAAGGAAAAATTGCCAAGCATTTCGAAGAACGTGTGGTGTCCGGCTGAGAGACCTACTTCCTCGAGATCGTTGTGCTTCCCGCCGGCCCGAACGCACTTCTGGGATGTCGCCGCTCGCGAATAGGGGACCGGCTCCTGGCCCAGAAAGACTTTCTTGAACTGGACCATCCCAGCGTTCGTGAACAGCAACGTGGGGTCCTCCGCAGGGATCAGCGAAGAGCTGGGCCGGATCTCGTGCCCCCGCTCCGCGAAATAGCTCAGGAAAGTGCGTCGAATCTCGGCTGCCGTCATAATGACGATGGTCGGGTCCATCGGAAAACAGCGGTCACGCGCGCACACGATGTTTCGCGCGAGAGGGGAGTATAGAAGAGGTGGACGACCGCCCTCAATATAGGCGAACATGCGTTGGGAGGGACAAGCGCCTGCTCGCGCCGGCCTCAGTCGTCGGCAGCCGCTTCCGGGGCTTCCGGGTCCTCGGTGGGCGGAAGTGCGAGGGCGGAGCGTACCCGCGCTTCGATCTCCTCCGCGATGTCGGCGTTCTCGAACAAGAACTGCCTGGCATTCTCCTTCCCCTGTCCCAGGCGAAGATCTCCGTAAGAGTACCAAGCGCCCGACTTCTCGACGATCTCGAAGTCCGAGCCGATGTCGATGAGCAGGCCTCGATGGCTGATCCCCTCGTCGTAGAGGATGTCGAACTCCGCCTGCTTGAACGGAGGGGCACACTTGTTCTTGACCACCTTCACGCGCGTCCGGTTCCCGATGATATCGGTCCCGTCCTTGATGGCTCCGATACGGCGGATGTCCAGACGGAGCGACGCGTAGAATCGAAGGGCCCGACCCCCGGACGTCGTCTCCGGATTACCGAACATCACCCCGACCCTTTCTCGGATCTGGTTCGTGAACATCACCGCGGTATTGGATCGGTTCACGGCACCGGCCAGCTTCCTCAGCGCCTGACTCATGAGCCTCGCCTGCAACCCGACGTGTGCGTCGCCCATCTCACCCTCGATCTCGGCCCTGGGGACGAGTGCGGCCACCGAGTCGATCACCACAATGTCGACCGCATTGCTGCGGATGAGGACTTCCGCGATCTCGAGCCCCTGCTCCCCGGTGTCCGGCTGCGACACCAGAAGGTTGTCGACATCCACCCCGAGCTTACGAGCGTACCCGATGTCGAGGGCGTGCTCCGCGTCGATGAAGGCCGCGATCCCACCGCCCTTTTGCGCGTTCGCGATGACGTGGAGGCAGATGGTGGTCTTGCCGCTCGACTCAGGCCCGTAGATCTCGCTGATGCGTCCCCGTGGCACACCCCCGATACCGGCAGCGGCATCGAGATTGATGGCCCCGGTGGAAATGGCTTCGACCTGAACCTTGGCGCCGTCGGCGCCCATCCGCATGATGGCTCCCTTACCATAGGACCGCTCTATCTGACCAATCGCCGTCGTGAGCGCCTTCTCTCTCTGCTCATTGAGCTGCACCGTGGCCATCTCCACCTTCCTCCAGCGGGGTTACCGGGTCTTGAATCGGGGACTCTCACGCGATTGGCTCACCAAGATACAACACCCGAAGATAAGGCGAAAGGTGCCGTGCCCGGTGGCTGATGCCGGGAATCTATTCTGCGGAATCGGGCGACCCAATGCGCATGCCGGACATCAGCCGGTGACAGGTAGAAGCAGAGAGCCCGCCCCGAGCTCGGGGCGGGCTCTCATCGGTTCACGAGCCGGGGTTCAGACCCGGATCATGTACCGTTCAAGAGTCGCCTCTGGTCGCCTGCAGACCGGTTTGGTACGCCTGCCAGATTCCCGGCCGCACGGGCACGTAAAGGGTTTCGAAGGGCCGCTCGGCGGTGCGTTCCGCGAACAACGGCACGCCCTGGTATTCGCCGACCCGCATGATGTTGGGACATTCGAGTCTGACCTCGCCCCCGGACTTGTCGTAGTTGCGCTCCTCGAAGGTGACGGCTTCGTCGTTCTCGAACCATCCGCGCCCCTGCGCGTAGGACCCTGCAAAGACGACGCCGGGCCGGAGCGTCCGGATCGAAATCCGGTTCGGTCCGACCAGCGTGTCTCCCTGTGCCGTCACGTAGACGGTCGCGGTCTCACCCGTCGCCAGGCAGAGGTCGGTCGCCGTGCCGGTCGGCAAAGGCGGCGCGACTTCACGCGTGACGGTGACCGTGTCTGGAGGAGGAGCCGGGAGCTGCACCGTATCGGCCGCCTGACGGTCCATCAGGGTCGGCCGACAGAGGATCGACTCACCGCCGCCGAGGTCGAGGCACACCGACCCGAGCACGCCGTACTTGAGGCTGCGGTAGATGCCGACGTCCTTCCAGTAGTTCGCCCCCAGCACGTGGCCACCGATCCGGATGCCATTGAAGTCGAACTGCGCTCCGACATTGACGTCGAAGCCGTTGTACTCGCCCATGATGTTCAGGAGGGCGGTCTCGGTCAGCGCGACGTGGAGCGCACCCGCGACGAACCATCCCTCGGAGTCGGCGAACCGATAGAACTGCACGTTCTCGCCGTCCTGGAACATGCCGGTGCCATACCCGAGCGACACCGTGACGTCGTGCTCGGGAAGCATATCGCTGTCCAAGCCCCGGAGGAAGGCGGATGCCACGCCGTAGACCGTGACCTCCGTGTCCACACCGTCGCCAGGCCCGTCGAAGAGGTCCTTGTGGAAACGCTCGTCCGGGAAGCCCAACCGGGGCGGCGCAGCATCGATGCCGGCACCGTCGAAGGTCGGGGCAGCGACGTACCGCACGCCGCCGGCAAGCCCGATGCCCTGCTGCTCAGGCCGCAGGATCGCGATACGACCGAACGCGCCCCACATGCTGCCACCCTTGTCGCTGTCGTTGAACGACTGCAGGGATGTCCCTACCTCGACACGGTCGAACAGGCCGAGCGTTACCGAGCCATCCCAGAAGTTGTCGGACAGGGCGCTGCCGAAGCCGATGATTCGCCCGCTGGCGTCGGTTTGGACCGTTTCGTCGAGGCTCAGGAAGAACCCCGAGAGCGTACCCGTCACCGCGAGGTGTGGCAGGACACTCGCGACAGGCACGTCCAGATAGCCCGAGCCGTATCGGAGTGTGCTGGGCATCTTCGTGGTTTGCGCTTCCGCAACTTGAGCCGCAATCGTGACGATCACGACGCCGAGGAGTCCCGAGAGCCTATGTGGGCTACTCCGAACTATTCTCATCGTATCTTTCCTCCCATTGAACGAGCGTGCCTTGCGCTTCTATCGAGCGTACCTGCGTCTATTTCCTTCTGTCATCCCCGTCCGTCGGCTCGAAGCTGCGCATCGATACATCCAGAACGCGGGCGATCAATACGCGGGCTGCGAGAATCGTGCCATCTCGCCGCCTCCGTTTCGCACGTGCGCCCGGCGCTCGGGAACGCCTATCGTGCGGGGTATTCCTTCGTTTTCGACATCCGAATGCGTGACGGCGCGCTGCTTTCCGGCACACGAATCGAGCATCAAAAATCTGTGATCCTCCAGAAAACTCAATAGGGCGGACAAATCTTTTCGTCACAGGCCTGTGCGATAGCCTCGTCGGTCTGCGCTCGGGGAGCACGGAATCTCGCAGGCGTCGAAACGACAAGCGACGTTGGGGCGACCCGCCCGATCGCGCCGCGGGGCGCGGGCCGGGACGAACGCATGCGAGGCCTGAGCCGCGTACCGCTTACCTCAGTCCTCGAAGCGGCGTTCGAGAGCCTGGAGACGCCGGGCGACGGATACGATCCAGCCGAGGATGAGCAGCCAGGCGATCGCGTACGCGGCGAAGACGTGCGTGTAGTCTCGAAGAGTCTGGGAAGCAAGCGATCCGGGGGCGACCTGCGCCAGCAACGCTTCGCCGTGGAACTCCCCGACGAGGAGGGTCAAGAGCACGAGGACGATGCGACCGGCCGATGCGATCATTCGGGTCTCCGAGCGTGTGAGATTGTCGGCACGGGCTCGGACTCCAGCGCAACGGGACTGCGGCGGAGCCTCTCCAGGCCGTACCTGAACGAGAGCATGGATGCGAAGAGGAGCGAGTAGGCGGCAATGCCCACGACGAGCGTTTGCAGCATCGCAGGATCGAGCGTCGGTCCCTCGGGCTTCAGGACCACGGGCTGAGGATGGAGCGATTGGAACCACTCCACGCTGACGTGGATGAGCGGGATGTCGAGTGCACCCACGATTCCCACGACGGCCGCGAGCCTCCGGCCGCGCTCCTCACTCTCGGTCGAGCTTCGCACCATGAAGTACCCGAGGTAGATGCACCAGAGGAGCAGGGTCAGGGTCAGGCGGGGCTCCCAGGTCCACCAGGTGCCCCACGATCTCTGCGCCCAAAGGGGCCCGGTGAGGAGGACGATGGTAGTAAAGACCATTCCACCCTCGCCCGCAGCGACCGCCGCGGAGTCGAGCCGCTCGTCGCCCAGCCACAGGTAGACGGCCGAACAAAGCGCGACGATGCCGAACGCCAAGAACGCGACCCACGCGGCCGGTACGTGGACGTAGAAGATGCGTTGAGCGATGCCCATCGTCCGCTCCGTGGGCACCCAGAAGAACACCATCCAGTGGAGCAAAAGAGCAAGCGCCACACCGAGGGCCCCACTCGCACCCCCCAGCCAGATCGTCCTCTTCATCACCTCACCGCCGCTCCGTCCGCATCGATCATTCCTCCACCACGTGCCTGAACAAGATCGCTCCTGAGAGCAGAGAGAGAAGAGTAAACGCCGCCAGCAACCGCACGTTCCCCGAGACTTCGGCGAAGGGCCGGCCCGCGAGGAGACGGCCGGTGGCGGCCACCCCGTACACGACCATCGGCACGAGCAGGGGGAATACGAGGACGGGAAGCAGGGTCTCACCCATCCTGGTTCCGGAGGCGATGGCCGCAAAGAGGGTCGTGAGCGCCACGAAGCCCAATGCGCCCAGCGCCACGACCGCCATCGAGGTCAACGTCCGCTCCCCGAAGTCGAGCGAGAAGAAGAGCCCGAACACGCCCATGATGAGCAGAACGACGATCATCAGCAGTATGTAGTTGGAGACGACCTTACCCAGATAGACGGCGTCCTTGGGAGCGGGGCTCATGAGAATCCCTTGGAACGCTCCGTCCTCGGCCTCCAGCCTGAACGTGCGGCCCACCCCCAAAATCCCGGCGAAAACCAGCGTCATCCAGATCAGGCCCGACGCGATGTCTTGAGCTCGCACCAGGGTGGTGTCCATGGCGAAGTTGAAGAGGACGCCGACGAGGACCGTGAACGCGGCCATCGCCGCTATCCGGTCTCGCGTTCGGAGCTCGACGAGGAGGTCTTTCCATACGACGGCCGTAAGCTGTTCGATGTACCTCGGGCTGCGGACCTTCGCGTCCGAGGGGCGAGTCGCCTCCGCAGCGGGCGCGTCCCGTAGGCCATCTTCGCGTCGCGCACGGTGCGCTGGCTCGGCCCTTTCGAACCCGACGAGGCCCGCCCCGTCGAGCAGCGCGGACTCCACATGCTCGCGATAGAAGCCGGCGAACGCGGTCCGGTCCTCAGGCGGAGGACCACGGTGTACGACCCGCCCACGAACCTGAATGACGACTTCGTCCGCGAACTCGAGGCCCTCGGAGAGGTTGTGGGTCACGAGGACCACCGCTCGGCGACCATCCTTCAACGTGCTCAGCACCTGCCGTAGCACGGTCGCGGCGTGGGCGTCGAGTCCGGTGTACGGCTCGTCCAGGAGCACCACGTCGGGATCGTGCAGAAGCGTCCGTGCCAGCGCGAGTCGCTGTCGCATGCCTCTCGAATAGGCTCGCACCGGATCGTGGGCGCGCTCCAGCAAACCTACGCCCCGGAGTGCTGGTTCGACGTCCTCCCGTCCTGAACGAGCCCCGTAGAGTCTGGCGTAGAAGCGCAGGTTCTCCGAAGCCGTCAGACTTCCGTAGAGATAGGTCTGGTGTGAGAGAACACCGATCCGTCCCCGCCATGCGGTGTCCCTCGGGTCCATTGGCTCACCGCCAATCAATACCTCACCCGAGGTCGGCCGCAGCCCACCGCCGAGCATTCGTAGGAGCGTCGTCTTCCCTGCTCCGTTCGGCCCGAATACCGAGATGACGCGACCCGGCTCCAAGGATAGGTCCACAGCGTCCACCGCAGTCAGCGATCCGAAGCTGCGGGTTAGGCCTCGGGCCTGCAGCAGCGGGGCGGTAGGAACGGCCGCCAGACTTCCATGCGGGCCGACAACGTCGGCCGGCGTGGTCGAGGGGGAAATCATTTCGGTCCGCCGAGGTCGGAGGGTCCCACACCAACTCCGCAGATCGAACAGAAACGGCTGCCGGGAGGGTTCACGTGGCCGCAGTCGGGGCACGTGGTCCCGTCGCTCAGTCCGGCGCGAACCCTCGAGATCTCGGCCTCGACGTCGCCAGCCTCCGCCGCCTCGCTCACGCGGGCGGTGCTCTTCTCTTCGTTCTCGGCGTCGAGCGCGGCGAGGGCCTCCGACGAAAGCTCGCGCTTCAGCGTGGCGTAGTCCTGGTCGTCCAGCTTCCCGGTCGCCCGATCGTACTCCACGTCGCGCAGCGCGAGTAGCGCTACGCGCCGCTTGGCCTCCGCTTCGGTCAGCTCGTCGTCGTCCGCCTCCATGGGTGCTTCCGTCCCTGTCAACACGGGCTGGAGTACGTAGAAGACCACCGCCGTGGCGAGCAGGACCGCGCCGATCAGAGGGCTCATCGCGGACCTACTGTCGACCCGGTCGATGCCGGGTCGGTCGTCCCTGTCCGCCTGAACGTGCGGGAGGCGGTGCGTCGCTCGCCGGATACCGCTCGGCTATCTCCGAGCGGTCGCGAGCGCTCGCGGGGCCGGACACCAAGTCGTCACCGACCTGCAGTGGTCATGCAGGGCATCAGTCGGCAGCCGCGGCCGCTGTTACACGCGAAGTCGCTCGAGCCTGCCCCGCGGCGACCTCGCCACGTACCCGTGCGGGATCGGGCCACATCGCGATGAGGCTCCCGCATGTGAGAACGAGCGCTCCGTACCAGATCCAACCCACGAGCGGATTGACCATCACGCGGATCGTGGCGCGCTGGCTGGCGTCGGCCCGCGCCATCACCACGCCGTCCAGGTCTTCCAGATCCAGTAGGATGACGTAGAGATCCTCGAGGAGCGTGGAGCTAATCCCCACCTCCGTCGCCAGGCTCTCTTCGGGGCGGATGTAGCTGCGCTTCTCGCTGGTGAGCTGTCCGATGGGTCGTCCGTTTTTCTCCACGGACAAGAGCGCGATGGCCTGCCAGGCCAGGTTGCGATTGTTGGGGTTGTCGGCGTTCGCGGCGCGGGAGGCATTCAGGGTCTCCAGCGTGAGCCGGTACGTATGACCCAGCGGCGAGCGCACCTCGGTACTCTCCCCCGGCGCGAGAGTCTGCGAGACCTCCTCGTTCCACGCGGCGCCCGCGAACGCCGTGAAGATCAGCACGATCGCTACGTGCACGATGTAGCCGCCCCAGCGGCGCCGGTTGCGCTGCACCAGGTGGAGGAACGCCACCAAGTGCCCTTCGCCTTCGATGCGCGCCCGGGCCTGCGTGCCCTTCCAGAACTCCACCACGATGACGGTCAGCACGAACGCGCTGATACCGAACGTGAGGAGCGCGACTCCCTTGGCTCCGGCGAAGCGGAGTGCCCCGTCTCCGGCCCGCTCGAAGAGGATGTTGGCCAGCACCGAGAGCGACGCGTCGGAGGGTGCGCTCGACAGCCCCGAAATGAGCCCGAACGCGGCGAAGAGCCCAGCCACGGCGAGGCCCACTGCAAGGGGGAGCATGAAGTTCCGGCGAAGGTTACGACGCGACGCCCTGCGCCAGGCGATCACCGGCCCGATACCGACCAGCGCGAGGAGCACGAGCCCGATGGGGATGTTCACCCTGTTGAAGAACGGCGGACCGACGCTGATCTTCTCGCCCAGAAAACCCTCGGAGAGCAACGGGAGCAAGGTTCCCCACAACACGGCGAAGGCGGCACCGAGAAGCATGAGGTTGTTGAACAGGAACGCGGACTCGCGCGACAAGAACGACTCGATCTGGTTCTCACTACGGAGCTGCGGCCATCGCCACGCGACGAGCACCACCCCCAGCGCGATCAGGCTCCCCATGAATCCGAGGAAGATGAACGCGATCTTCGTGTTCTCGGCGAACGTGTGCACCGACTCGATGAGCCCGGAGCGGGTCAGGAAGGTCGCGAAGATGGTGAGCACGAAGGTCAGAATCACCAGCCCGATGTTCCAGACCTTGAGCATCCCACGCTTTTCTTGGATCTGGATGGAATGGAGGAACGCGGTAGCGGAAAGGAACGGGAGCAACGAAGCGTTCTCCACCGGGTCCCAGAACCAGTATCCGCCCCATCCCAGCTCCTCGTAGGCCCAGCGCATCCCGAAAACGATGCCGTTGGCTAGAAAGAACCAGGAGAGGAGAGTCCAGCGTCGTGTCACGACGATCCAGCGCGAGTCGAGCCGACCCTTGAGCAACGCTGCCACACCGAATGCGAACGGGATGGTGAACGAGGTGAACCCCAGATAAAGCGTGGGCGGGTGGATCGTCATCCAGTAGTTCTGCAGCTGCGGGTTCAGCCCCGCACCGTCCACGACCGCCCCGAAACCGTGGCGCTCGAACGGGTTCACGTCGGCGAACAGGAGCACGACCAGGAAAAACGTGGCGATCGCCTGAAGCACGCCCACGGCGTAGGGCATGAACTCGCGGTTGCGGTTTCTGTTCAGCCAAACGCAGAGCGTGGAGAACAGCATCAGGAGCAGGAGCCAGAAGAGAAGCGAGCCCGTCTGGCCGGCCCATAGCCCCGCCACCTTGTAGAACGTCTCCAGGTTGCGGCTGGAGTAGTTCGCGACGTAGAGGTATTCGAAGCGGTCGTTCAGAAACGCCGATACGACACCCACCGACGCGAGGATGGTGAGGAAGAAGACCGTGTAGACGGTTCTCTCGGCGGAGAGTGCGAGATCTCCCCGGCCTTTCTTCCCGGCCACGAAGGCCAGGACCATCCCCCAGACCGCGACGGGGAACGCGATCCAGAGGGCCAGCTCGCCGAGGAGCGTCACCCGGCCGTAAGCGCCTCCGACGCCGCCTCGTAACGGCTACCGCACTTCGCGAGGACGAGCGTCGCGACGAAGACCCCGTCCTCGTTGAAGCGGCCCTCCACTACGACATCGACGTCCTCGGTGCTGAAGAACGTGTCGGGGAGCGCGTCGTCGTACTCGACCGGGAAGGTGACGTCGGGGTATTCGTCGTCGCGCACGGTGAAGTGATGGAGGAGGCGACCCTCGGTCTTGGAATAGCTGCTCCTCACCAACCTCCCCGCGACCCGCACGCCCATCTCGGCGAAGCTGGGATCGGCTTCCACCCTCTCTATGAGCTGGGACGGCGTCATCGCGTATACCATCGCCTCGCTGACTCCAGTCCAGACGAGGTACGTGACCGCGATGCCCACGCCCACGAGGCCCATCATGAATCGACCGTTCTTCATTTGGAAATCGCCTATTTCAGGCTGCTGATGCGGCACCCGAATATAGCCACCGCTCGGTCGGTGCGGAAACCGGGCGAGTGAGCGGCCGGAGCGGCTTCCGGGCCGCTCCACGTTCTAATCCGGACGGCGAGGGAAGTTCCGCCCGTCTCAGGAGTGTGAACTGCTCGATCCCCTTCGTTTGGCGGCCGCACGGAGGGCCCACGCGCAGGCTTCCCCTGGCGATCGCGCAACCGGAAGATCGAGTCCTTCCACCGGCCCACGACCCAGCAGGACGACCTCCACCCCCGTAGCGCGCGCCAGCGCGATCTCCGAGAGGGTTCCCCATGCGCCTCCCACCGCTACTACCACCGCCTCGCCCGCACGCACGACGAGCATGTTTCGCCCCTCCCCCATCGCGGTCGGAAGCGGCAACTCGACCCAGGGGTTCGCCTGCGAACTGTGGTCGCCCGGAAGGAACCCGAGGGTCAGCCCCCCCCGCCTCACGAGCGCCGCGGCTCGCCGCTGCCATCACGCCTCCAAGCCCGCCCGTCACGACGACGACGCCCTCCGCAGCGAGGAGCGCGCCGAGCGCGCGTGCCAGCTCCTCCTGATCGAGGTGTGGCCCGACCCGACCCGACGACCGCTACCCGCAGAGGTATCGCCAGAGGCGATTCGCCTCTCGAAGGTGCGCTCAAGGCGCGGTGGACGCGGCCGCCTCGATTCCACCGGCCCAGGAGCGGGCCGCAGCAATCGCCCTCCTCCAGCCGTCGAGATTTCGCCGACGCTCCTCGTTCCCCATGCGTGACTCGAAGACCGTCGGCCTCTCGTGGGCCTCGATGAACTCCTCGGCGCCGCTCCATACCCTCGCGCCGAGGCCCGCGAGTCCGGCTGCCCCCAAGGCGGTTGTCTCCACCAGCGCGGGCCTCCTCACGGGCAGCCCGAGGAGGCCGGCCTGGAACTCCATGAGCCAATCGTTTCGGGCCGCGCCTCCGTCGACACGGAGCTCGGTTGCTTCGACACCGGAATCGGCCTGCATGGCCGTGAGCACGTCTGCGGTGCCGTAGGCCATCGCCTCGAGCGCCGCACGGGCGAGGTGAGCCCGCATCGTGCCCCGGGTCAAGCCCACCACGGTTCCGCGCGCCTCGGGCTCCCAATGGGGTGCCCCCAAGCCCACGAAAGCCGGCACGAAGTACACCCCATCGTTGCTCTCGAGGCTCCGCGCGAGCGCCTCCGACTCACCCGCTTCAGAGAGGATCTCGAGCCCGTCCCGGAGCCACTGGATTGCGGCGCCCGCAATGAAGATCGACCCCTCGAGCGCATAGGCCGGCCCGCCGGTGGCGTCACACGCCATCGTGGTGAGGAGGCCCCGCTGCGAGTGCACCATCTCCGAGCCCGTATGCAGGAGCAGGAATGAGCCCGTGCCGTAGGTGTTCTTTGCGAGACCCGCGTGCCAGCATCCCTGCCCGAAAAGCGCGGCCTGTTGGTCACCCGCGACGCCCGTGATGGGCGCCTCGAGGCCTATCGCCTCGCCACGACACGTCCCGAAGGCGCCCCCGCTGGGCCGCACCTCGGGGAGAACCTCGGGTGGGACCTCGAAAAGCCGGGCCAGGTCGGGGTCGAACGCGCGCCGCTGCACGTCGTACAGGAGCGTCCGGGACGCATTGGTGGGGTCCGTCGCGTGGACTTCGCCGCCCGTCAGTCGCGCGACCAGCCAACTGTCGACCGTCCCCGCGGCGAGCTCCCCGGCCTCGGCGCGCGCGCGCAGGTCGGGGTACGAGCGAAAGAGCCAAGTGAGCTTGGTACCGCTAAAATAGGGGTCCAGGACGAGGCCGGTCCTGCGCCGCACCGACTCCTCATGTCCGGCAGCTTTGAGCTCCCTACAGATCGGTGCTGTGCGCCGGTCTTGCCAAACGATGGCGCGATGGACTGGCTCCAGGGTCTCGCGGTCCCAAAGCACGATGGTTTCGCGCTGGTTCGTGATCCCGACCGCCTGCACCTCGACGTCCTTTGGTAACGCGTCCAGCGACTCGCGTGCCACTCGACGCGTCACCTGCCAGATCTCGACCGGGTCGTGCTCGACCCATCCCGGCCGCGGGAAGTGTTGCGTGAACTCGGAGTAGGCACGTCCGCGGACGCGCCCGTCTGCGTCGATCACGAGACACGTGGAGCCAGTCGTGCCCTGGTCGACGGCGAGGACCGCGGGGACACCCATGGGTCGTCTCCGATGTGGTTACGGCGGGGCTCCCCGTTCAGGTGCCCTGTTGGCCCGGGCGCCGCGCGATCGGCCGCCCGGAGGGTGGGATCTCAAGAGCTCAGGCCGCTCGAAGCGAGACCGCGGAAGTCGTAGACCAGGCCGCTGGCGGCCAGAAGATCGATCAGCCCCGCGACGGACAGGCCGACCACGGTATAGTAGTCCCCCTCGAGGCGCTGCACCAAGGCCGCACCGCGGCCCTGGATCCCATACGCCCCAGCCTTGTCGAGCGGCTCGCCCGTAGCGACATATGCCTCGGCTGCGGCGCGTTTGAAGGTGCGGCACGTCACGTGAGCAGCGTCGACTCGCGAACGGAGATCTCCCGATTCTTCCGCCAAGGCCAGCGCAGTGAGTACGGTGTGCCGTTTCCCATTCAGTCTCTCAAGCATGTCGACCGCATCGGTCGGGCTGCCGGGCTTTCCCAAGATGGCCCCCCCGAGAACGACCACGGTGTCCCCTGCGAGGACCCATCGTCCTCGATTCAGTCGAGCGACCGCCGATGCCTTGGCACGCGCGAGCCGCTCGACGTGTGCCTCAGGCTTCTCGCCGGTGAGCACCGACTCGTCGACGCGTGCTCGAACGACCTCGTGCCGGATGCCAAGCATCTCGAGGACGCGGGCCCGTCGGGGGGATCCAGACGCGAGAATCAGAGCGGGCCGGCGCCCGTCCGCCCCGAGGTTGGCCGATCCAGGTGGGCTCACCGTTCCAGTACGAAGGTCACGGGACCGTCGTTCACGAGCTCGACGTCCATCATGGCACCGAACTCACCCGTCTCGACACGACCGGGCGCCCGCGCCCGCAATAACGCGACGAACTGCTCATAGAGGGCCACTGCGACCTCGGGGCGCGCGGCATGCACGAAGCTCGGGCGCCGACCCTTTCGCACGTCACCGTAGAGTGTGAACTGGCTGACGACCAGCAGATCCCCGCGCACGTCGTCCAGGGCGAGGTTCATCCTTTCGTCCTCGTCTTGGAAGACGCGAAGCCCCACCACCTTGTCGGCCATCCAGGACAGCGTGGACTCGTCGTCGCCGTCGGAGAACCCCACCAGAATTACGTGACCGCGTTCGATCTCGCCCATTGCCTGGCCCGCGACCCTCACCGTTGCGCGGCTCACCCTCTGCAGCACGATCCTCATCGGACGCCGGCTCCCGCGCCGGGCGTGCGGGCGAGCGAGCCGCGCGCGCACATCCGACGCCCGACACTGGGCGGCAGCTGGGATCTCACTCCACCGTGACGGACTTGGCGAGATTGCGCGGCTGGTCGACGTCGTTACCCCTGAGCACCGCCATGTGGTATGCGAGGAGCTGCAACGGGATCGTGGTGAGCACGGGCAGCAGGAACGGGAGGGTCTGCGGGACCTGTATCAGATGGTCGGCCTTGCCGATCAGCTCCGCTCCGCCGTCACTGACAACCGCGATCACCCGCCCGCTGCGAGCCTTCACCTCTTCGATGCTCGACACCACTTTCTCGAAGACCGCGTCCGAGGGTGCGAGCACGACCACAGGCATCTCCTCGTCGATGAGCGCGATGGGACCGTGCTTCATCTCGGCCGCTGGATAACCCTCGGCGTGAATGTAGCTCACTTCCTTGAGCTTGAGCGCGCCCTCGAGCGCCACGGGAAACTCGTACCCTCTCCCCATGTAGAGGAAGTTGCGGCAGTGCTTGTACTCCTCGGCGAGAGCACGCGTGACCTCGTTGAGCTCGAGGATGTACTCGACCTGTTCCGGCAGCGCGCGAAGGGCGCGCACCACCTCCCGCCCTTCGACGATGGACATGTTTCGGCGACGAGCGAGGTAGAGGGTGAAGAGCGCGAGCGCCACGATCTGGCTCGTGAACGCCTTCGTAGAGGCCACGCCGATCTCCGGACCTGCATGCAAATAGACCCCGAAGTCGGTCTCGCGCGCGATGGTCGATCCCACCACGTTCACGATGCCCATGGTGGCCACTCCCCGTTGCTTCGCCTCTCGGAGCGCAGCCAGGGTATCCGCCGTCTCTCCTGACTGGCTTATGGCGAGCAGCAGAGTGCCATCCTCGATCACGGGGTTCCTGTATCGGAACTCCGAGGCGTACTCGACGTCCACGGGGATCCGCGCGAGCTCCTCGAGCATGTATTCGCCGATCAGTCCGGCGTGCCAGCTCGTTCCGCACGCGGTGATGATGATCCGCTCGATCTTCAGCAGGTCGCGATCTGCGAGCGTGATCCCGCCGAGCTTGGCGTTGCCCTCTTCCTCGAGGAGCCGACCGCGCATGACGTCCCTGAGCGAGGACGGCTGCTCGAAGATCTCTTTGAGCATGAAGTGGTCGAAGCCGCCCTTCTCGATTGCGTCGAGCTCCCAGGTGACCTCGTGGACGGTTCGACGCACAGCGCCGCGCGCCAGCTCGAACGTCCGGTACCCATGGCCATCGAGAACCGCGTAATCCCCGTCGTCCAAATAGACTACGTCGCGCGTGTGCGCGAGCACGGCGGACACGTCGGAGCCCACCAAGCACTCGCCGTTCTTGCCGATGCCCAGGAGCAGAGGGCTTCCGTTGCGGGCGACCACGATTTTGTGTGGGTCCCGCGAGCTGATGACGGCGATCCCGTAGGTGCCATCGATCTGACGCAGAGCAGAGGCCACCGCTTCCTCCAACGCCTCTGCCCCCTGATTGAAGGCATGATCCACCAGGTGCACCACGACCTCCGTGTCCGTTTCGCTGCGAAATTGGTAGCCGCGCTCCTCGAGCTGTCTACGTAACGTGCGGCCGTTCTCGATGATGCCATTGTGGACGAGCGCGATGTCTCCAGTGCCGCTCAGGTGCGGGTGCGCGTTGATCTCGTTCGGCACGCCGTGCGTCGCCCACCGCGTGTGCCCGATCCCGCACGTGCCCTCGGGCATACGTTCGTTCACGAGGGTCTCCAACCGCGTGATCTTCCCGCTGCGCTTCAGCGTCACGAGCCCATCCCCGGACAGCACGCTGATTCCGGCCGAGTCGTACCCCCGATACTCCAGGCGCTTGAGCCCTTCGAGCAGGATCGGTCCAGCCTGCTCCGTTCCCACGTACCCGACGATTCCGCACATGCTCACCCACAGTCGCTGTCTTGAAACCTCGCCCGAGCAGAAGATATCCCCTTCGTACGCGATCACGTAACGCGATCGCATGACGGATTCCCGGATGCGCGGCGATGCGCGCAGACGGCAGGTCTGGGAACTTCGCTCGGAGGGCACTAGATTCGCAGCCGCTCCAGACCCCGCGACGCGTCAGACAGGAGCAGCAGGAGGCCGCCCCTGGAACGCCTCGTCGGTTCCACGGTCGGGTAAGGACGGCATGGCAGAAACGCGCAGCGACACACCCGGCCCCGGTACTCGTGCGGTTCATGTAGGCCAGGATCCCGAGCCGACGACCGGGGCCATCATCCCGCCGATCTTCCAGACGGCCACCTACGTCCAGCCCTCCGTGGCCAGCCCGATCGATGGCCGCTACGACTACGGGCGCGTCGCCAACCCCACGACGGAGGCTCTGGAGGCCAACGTCGCAGCGCTCGAGGGCGGTCGGCACGGAATCGCGTTCGCGAGCGGGCTGGCGGCCATCGAGGCGGTCGTGAAATCGCTCTCCGAGCGCGACCACGTCGTGAGCGAGGAGAATGTCTACGGCGGCACGATGCGCCTGTTCTCGCGCGTATTCGGGAAGATGGGCTTGTCTTTCACGTATGTAGATTCCCGTGATGCCACCCGCGTTCGCGACGCGCTTCGGCCGCAGACCAGACTCGTTCACCTCGAGTCGCCCACCAACCCGATGATGCGCATCGCCGACATCGCAGCCGTAGCGAGCGCGACCCGGGACTCCGAGGCGCTCCTCATGGTGGACAACACATTCGCCTCCCCACTCAACCAAAGGCCCTTGCAGCTCGGGGCCGATATCGTCATGCACTCCACGACGAAGTACCTGAACGGTCACTCCGATCTCATCGGCGGAATGCTCGTCGTGAGCGACGACGAGCTCGCCGAGAACCTCAGGTTCATCCGCATGTCCACGGGTGCGGTGCCCGGTCCTATGGACTCATGGCTCTGCCTCCGCGGAACGAAGACGCTCCACCTTCGCATGCGCGCCCACAACGATGGCGGCATGCGAGTCGCGCGGTTCCTAGAGGCGCACCCGGCCGTGGTGAGCGTCCTCTATCCGGGGCTCCGATCGCATCCACAACACGCTCTCGCGAAAAGACAGATGAGCGGCTACGGTGGGATGGTCACGGTCGACGTCGGTGGACGGGCACAGGCGAGGTCACTGGCGGAGGGCACCCGCCTCTTCCAGCTCGCTGAGAGCCTCGGAAGCGTGGAATCGCTCATCAGTGTGCCCGCGCTCATGACGCACGCCTCCGTGCCGGAGGGGCGGCGCCAGGACCTCGGCATAACGGACGGCCTCGTACGGCTTTCCGTCGGCGTGGAGGACGTCGAGGACCTGCTGGACGACCTCGGACGAGCGCTCGAGGCGGTCGGGACGACCTGAAACACCCTCTTGGAGCCGGCCGTAAGGGCCTCCAGGGACGAACGCCTGCGGATGCCGGGCAAAGACTGAGGAGCAGAGGTCGATGGCAGACGAGAACGAACGGACCAGGGACACCGCCGATGGCGGGGGCCAGGGGAACGATGGCGAGGGGGCTTCTCCGGACGCTGAATCCGGCACCGACGAGGCGCAGGGGGCGCGAGCCCGACGAATCCTGTCACAGATCGCCCCGCGAGCCTGGGAGCACCCCGCGGACAAGGCGGCACTCCAGGCACTCCGGAAACTTCCGCTCTTCGACGAGGTCCTGAGGCAGGTCTTCGGCTTTTTTGGCGAGAAGCCCGTCCGGCTCGCTTTCCAGGCCAACGCGGTCCGGGTCTCCGAGAACCAGTTTCCGAGAATCCACGAGCTCTATCGGGACGTGCTGGAAACGCTCGATTCGCCCGAGCCATACGACCTCTTCGTCTCCCAGACACCGATCGTGAACGCCGGTGCGTACGGGATGGACAGGCCGTTTATCATCCTCAACTCCGGAACGGTGAGCCTGCTCGACGACGACGAGCTGTCGTTCGTCCTGGGCCACGAGCTCGGGCACATCATCAGCGACCACGTCCTCTACCGGACGATGACGGTCCTCCTCATCAACCTGGCCCAGATGGGATTCCCCATCGTCGGGATCGCGGCGCGCGCGGTCCTGGTGGCGCTCCTCGAGTGGTACCGGAAGAGCGAGCTCTCCTCGGACCGGGCTGGGTTGTTGGCGGTGCAGGACCCAGAGATCGCGATGCGCAACATGCTCAAGATGGCCGGCGGTGGCGACGCGGACGAGACCTCACTCAACGAGTTCATTCAGCAGGCCGAAGAGTATCGCGAGGGCGGAGACGTGGCAGATCAGGTCTTCAAGATCCTGAACCTGATGGGGACGACACATCCGTTCTTCGTGCTAAGGGTCTCGGAGATCCGTAGCTGGATCGAGACAGGCGCCTACGACCGAATCCTCAGGGGAGAATACGACCGGCGTGGAGAGCCCGACCCTGCCTATCAGGAGGATCTTCGTGAGGCCGCCGAAGCGTACGCGGCCGGAGCGCGCGACATCATCGACCAGATGGCGGGTGCTGCACGCCGCATGGGCGAGAGCTTCATGGGTGGTTTCCGCCGCTAGAACGGGGGGGATGCACCGGCCACGGGCAACCCCTCGTTTTCTTTGACAGCGCAGAACGCCCCGGGTACCATGCCGCCGGACAGGGCGTTCGGAGCCCGGGCCCGACCGATGTGCTCCATCGCGGACCGGGTCGCCGCCGGCAGGACGACCCTGCGTGGCGCCGCTGTCCCGAGTCGCATCGCAAAGCGGGTGGTCTATGCGGATCCTCATCGTCGGAAGCGGCGGACGAGAACACGCACTTCTCTGGAAGCTGCGCCACGATCTTCCGTCGGGCGACTTCTACGTCACCAAGCCGAACGGCGGCATGATCGGTGGAGCCGCGCCGCTCGAGATCGACCCGAGCGACATAGAAGCGCTCTCCGGGTGGGCCTCCTCCCGGCTTATCGACCTGGTCGTCGTGGGGCCCGAGGCGCCACTCGGAGCGGGCCTCGCGGATCGCCTGCGAAAAAAGGGCGTACCGGTCTTCGGTCCGTCCGCGGACGCTGCCCGCATCGAGTCGAGCAAGGCCTTCGCCAAAGCCCTGATGCGGGACGCCGGTGTGCCGACGGCGGCGTTCGAGACGTTCGACGATCTGTCCCAGGCAGAGAGCCACGCGCTCGCGCTCGGAGCCCCGATCGTGGTCAAAGCATCGGGAATCGCGGCGGGCAAGGGCGCCGTGGTCTGCCAGACGGTCGAGGAGGCGCGAGACGCGCTTCGGCGTATGCTGGTCGCGCGCGAGTTTGGCGAGGCGGGCCGGCAGGTCGTGGTCGAGGAGTTCATGGAGGGCGAAGAGCTGTCGATCTTCGCGGTCGCCGACGGCGAGGAGCTGGTGCTACTGCTCCCTTCTCAGGACCACAAGCGCATCGGCGAGCGTGATACCGGACCCAACACGGGAGGTATGGGGGCCTACGCGCCTGTGACCGCCGCGACGCCCGAGCGCATGGAGGAGGCCAGGAACGTGGTGTTCCTTCCGACGCTACGCGCGCTCGCGGACGCCGGATCCCCGTTTCGTGGCCTTCTTTACGCCGGGCTGATGATCACCGCCGATGGCCTTCGCGTCGTCGAGTTCAACTGTCGTTTCGGAGATCCGGAGGCGCAGGTCGTTCTTCCCCTCCTCGAGAGCTCCCTCCTGGATCTTCTCGCCTCAGTCGCCGAGGGGGGAAGCCTCGCCGGAGTAGAGCCGCGGTGGCGCCATGGCTCGGCGCTCACCACCGTGATGGCTTCGGAGGGCTATCCGGGCAGCTATCCCAAAGGGCGAGAGATTCACATTCCCGAAGAGATCACCGACGACCCATCGATTCTCCTCTTCCATGCTGGCACGAAATCGGAGCACGGGCGGCTGGTGACCTCAGGCGGCCGGGTCATCGCCGTAACCGGTCTCGGGACCACGCTGGCCGAGGCGGCCGAACGAAGCCGTGCCGGGGCGCGCGCGGTCCGATTCCGGGGAAAGCAGTTTCGCCGCGACATCGGTTGGCGGGAGTTTCAGAGGAGCGAGTCCTCGGCCACCGTCGAGCGTGCCGGTCCCATTGCCGTCCCGGGTGACGGGCACGACGGCGACGTCTGAGCCGACGTTCCGACATTGCCCGAGCTGCCTGAGGCGGAGACCATCGCGCGCGGGCTGCGCGAACGAGTCCTGGGACACGCCATCGAGAGCGTCGAGGTCGTTCACGAAGACGTTCTCGTAACAGACCCAGGATCGTTCCAGGCTGGCGTCGAGGGGCGTCGGATCGAGGCCGTCGGTCGACGCGGCAAGAAGGTCGTCATCGATCTCGGCACCGATCGCGTCCTCGTGGTGAACCTCGGGATGACCGGCCGCCTCATCCCCTACCTGCCCGAAGCGTTCACTTCTCCTCCCGCCTCGACACATCCGGCCCTCCGCTTCCACTTCGACTGTGGCGGCCGGCTAATTTACGACGACGTTAGGCGGTTCGGTACGGTCGAATGTCTCGAGACGGCTGAATGGGCGCGTCGGTCGAGGGAGCTCGGGCCCGAGCCTCTCTCGCGGGGGTTCACCGCGGCCTCTCTGCAGAAGGGTCTCGAACGCTCACGCTCGCCCATCCGTTCGTGGCTGCTCGACCAACGCAAGCTCGCGGGCGTCGGAAACATTTACGCGAACGAGTCCCTGTGGCGTGCGCGGGTGCATCCCGCCCGCTGGGCCTGTCAGCTCGACTCCGATGAGGTCGAGCGCCTCCACCGGGCGATCAGGGCGGTCCTCCGCGAGGCGGTGAGCGCGGAGGGGACCACGCTGCGTGATTACCGCACCGTCGATGGGAAACGGGGCGAGTTCGCGGGCCGACTCAGGGTGTACGGAAGGGAAGGATCTGCTTGTCGGCGGTGTAGGACGACCATCGAGCGAATCGTCTTCGGAGGCCGCTCCGCTTTCCTCTGCCCGCGCTGCCAGCCCACGCCGACGCCACCTCACTCGGGCGAGTCGGGGGCTCGACGCATCAGAGCATGACCCACGCCATGCGACTCCTCATCGCCGGCAGCGCCGTACTCCTGTCGGTTCTAACCGGCTCGGCCGAGGCGCAAATAGACACCGGTGATAACCTGCCGGTTCACGAAGTCGCGCTTTCGAACGGAATGCGCCTGCTCGTGCTACCACGCGAGGGGGCTCCAACCGTCTCGTTCGTGGTGAGCTACGATGTCGGAAGCATTCAGGAGCAGCCGGGCAAGACGGGCATCGCACACCTACTCGAACACCTCTTGTTCAAGGGGACGACCACGATCGGGACCCGCGACGTGAGCGCGGAGCGCGTGCTCTTCGCCGAGATGGATCAGGTTTTCGACACCGTACTGACTCTACGCTCCTCGCAACCCGGCTCCCCGCGCATCCCTCACTTGGAAGGCCGGATCGAAGAGCTCGAGGACAGCGCACGCACGTTCTTGGTGCCCAACGAGTTCGACGGCATCCTCTCTCGGAACGGTGCCCGCGGACTCAACGCGACCACGACGGCGGAAAATACCCACTATTTCGTGGAGCTTCCCGCCAACCGTACGGAGCTGTGGTTCGTCCTCGAGGCCGACCGCATGCGCAACCCCGTGTTCCGGGAGTTCTACGCCGAGCGCGGCGTGGTCATGGAGGAGCGCCGCATGCGGGTGGAGACGAGCCCGGGTGGCCTCCTCTACGAATCCCACTTGGCGACCGCGTTCCGGGTCCATCCGTACGGCGCTCCGGTCGTGGGATGGATGTACGATCTGGAGAGCCTCACCCGTCGTGACGTGGTGGAATACTACCGCCGATACTATGGACCCGATCGCGCGGTGGTAGCGATCGTGGGGGATGTCGACATCGACCGGATCGAGCAGTGGGCACGTACGTACTTCGAACCCATCCCTGCGGGCGGCCGTGAGGCGGAGATCCAGGCGCGGGAGCCGATGCAGCGCGGCGAGCGGCGGGTCGAGGTGGAGTTTGACGCGGAGCCGACCGTGCGAATCGGATGGCACATTCCACCGGCGCTCCACGACGACATGGCCGCGCTCGCGATGCTCACTACGATTCTTACTGGAGGCCGGACGAGCCGGCTGTATACCAAGCTGGTTGTCGAGGACCGTCTGGCGGCCGTCGTAACCGCGAGTATGGGCCCGGGCAACCGCTACCCTCGACTCTTCCAGATCAGCGCCGTCCCGAGGACGCCTCATACGATACATGAAATAGAAGATTCTATATACCTTGCAATAAATGATTTACAGATCTATCCACCGACGGAGGCCGAGCTCGAGCGCGTTCGAAATCGCCTGCGAGCCGCCGAGGTCCGAAACCTGCGGTCGAAGCTGGGATTGGCGCTCACGTTGGCGAGGTCCCAGTCGGTCTACGGCGATTGGCGCACGAGCTTCCGCCTGTCCCGCAGGCTGCTGGACGTCGAGCCCGAAGACGTGCAGGCAGTAGCGCGGAGGTACTTCACACAAGCGAATCGCACGGTCGCTTTTCTTACGAATCCTGCGCGGTGAGCGCGACGTTCGGCCGGCGGGGGCTGGCCCTCGCGATCCTTCTGGCCTCCGCGGTTCAGCCGGCCCCGGCCCAGGAGAGCTCGCCACCCGGGCGCGACGCGGCCTTGGCCCTCGAATTCCCGCCCTTGGTCTTCCAACCCCCGCAGCCTGATCTGCACGGCCTCCCGGGCGGCGTCGAGGTGCTGTTCCTCCGCGACGCCGCGCTGCCGCTTGTCAGAATCCGCGCCAGCTTTCGCGGGGGATATGGCCGGCTCCCGCGCGCCTATTACGCGGCGGGCACCTCGCTCCCGATTCTGCTTCGCAACGGCGGAACGGAGTCCATGCCGCCGGACTCCGTCGACCGTTTGCTAGAGTTCCACGCCATCCAGACGACGTTCGGCGGAAGCGGCGGGGGTGTGTCCAGCAGTATCGACATGCTGTCGGAGAAGCTGCAGTTGGCGCTCGAGCTCTGGGGCGAGATGCTCCGCTCCCCACGCTTCGACCCGGTGCAGGTCGAGGTCTGGCGGGGCCAGGAGCTCGAGAGCGTATCGCGGCGAATGGATGACCCCGGCCGCTTGGCCTTCAGCGAGTTCAATCGGCTCATGTACGGTGATCATCCCATCGGCTGGGAGATGTCGGTCTCCGACCTAAAACCCGACGATCTAACGGAAGAGAGGCTCCGGTGGGTGTACCGCCGTATCGTCTGTCCGGAGAACCTGATTCTCGGCGTTTCCGGCGACGTGACCTGGGATGAGATCGAGCCACTTCTGACGCGCCTGGTCGAAGGATGGCCAGCTTGCTCCGAACCCCTGCCGCCGGCGCCGACGCCGGCGATACGTGAAGGGGGCGGCGTGTTCCTGATCCCTCGCGACCTAGAGCAGAGTACGGTCGTGCTCGCACATCCGACCGAGGTGCGCCGGGACTCGAGCGTCTCCTATTTCGCTTCACGAATCGGCAACTCCGTCCTCGGCGCCGCAGGGCTTCGTAGCCGCCTCATGTCAAGGGTGCGTAGCGAGGAAGGGTACGCCTACAGCGCGAGTTCGCTCTGGACCGCGCCACGACGCTATCCGGGCCTCGTCGGAGCGATCACTCGAACGAGCAGCGCCACGACGGTCGAGGCCGTGCGTCTCGTGCTGGAGACGATCGACGAGATGACCCGTGCCCCTCCCACCGATGAGGAGGTGGCCACCGCCATCGAGGAGATGGTGAACGGATTCGTGTTCAACTTCGAGTCCGCCGCGCAAATCGTTGCGCGGAGGATGGCCTCGAGAGCGGAGGGCCTGCCGGAGGATTGGCTCGAGCGATACTTGGCCGGCATCCAGCGCGTGGAGCCCATCGACGTGCTCGAGGTTTTCCGCCAGCATGTCGAGCCGGAGGAGATGACCGTGCTCGTCGTGGGTGACTCCGAGGCGTTCACGGAACCGCTGCAGGCCCTCGGTCCCGTCACGATCCTCGATCCCGAGGCGGGCCGCTGAAGCCTCGACCTCGTTCGAAGGAGACCGGCGGCGGTGCCCGCGCTGTTACGACTCGGCGCCGTTCCTTCCATGAACATGCGCAAGACCGGGCACTCCTTGCCCTCTGCAAGTGGTCGGCGAGACCGCACCTTGTTTTGCAACAAGCCTCTACGTCGTGGCCACGTGGATGGCGGCGATCCCCAGGGAAAGGAGCCTGTACTGGGCGCCCGCGAAACCTGCAGCTCGCAGATGCCTCTGCAACGCCGTCGGGTCGGGAAACTCCTCAACCGATTCCGGTAGGTAGCTGTACGCCCAAGGATGACCGGAAACGATGTGGCCGACGACCGGAAGGATTCGACGGAAATAGAAGAGGTAGACGGCCCTCACCAGAGGGGATGGAGGTGTGGTAAAGTCGAGAATCACCGCCGTTCCACCCTCTCGCAGTACCCGACGCAGCTCGCGCAGCCCGCGATCCAGGTCCGCTAGGTTGCGCACGCCGAAGCCTACCATCACCCCGTCGAAAACGCCGTCCGGGAAAGGCAGATACAGCGAGTCCGCGCACACCGGGTCGACCGGTGCGGCATCCAGCTTCCCGCGACCCTCGTGCAACATCGGACCCGCGAAGTCGGTCGCGACGACATGCCCCCCGAAGCCGACCCGCGCGCAGAGCTCCAGGGCCAAATCGAAGGTCCCGGTGCACGCGTCCAGGTAGCGGCCCCCAGGTGAACGCTCCCACCCCATTGCATCCACCGCCTGTCTGCGCCAGCGCCGGTCCACGTTGAGGCTCAACACGTGGTTGAGGAGGTCGTATCGGGGCGCGATCTCCGAGAAGATGCGGCGGACCTGACGCCCGCGGGCGGGGCCTCGCGAAGGAATCGCTTCGGGGAAAGTCGCCATGACAGAGTACATCGGCGCCGCTAGAATGCACTGCGGTCCGGGCCCTCGCCTCGGAAGGCACCCGGACGGCACGATCGGGACCTAATCCGTGGCCGCGGGAAGCTAACCCGGGCTCGCGATGGCGTCTATCGCCGATCGAGCAGCAGCCCACTGACGCGGCGCCGCCGCGCTGAGCGGTTGAAACACCGGGGGGCTGCCCCACGTACGGCAGGGTGCCATGCCACGGGCCGATGCTTTCGCGGCCGACGCGCAGGCCTCCACATGGCCTGCAGATTCGAAACGGGAAGGCCGTACAACCCGTGCGGATCACTCCACCCTCGACGACCGCGAGCTCGCCGAGCTCGCGTGCCGCGGGCGTGAGGGTGCGTTTCGCGAGCTCCTCACCAGGTACGAGCGCCCGGTATTCTCCCTCGTGTACAGGATGGTCCGCGACCGCGGCAAGGCCGAGGATCTGGCCCAGGAGACCTTCATCCGCGCGTTCAACGCGATCGACTCTTACGATCCCAGCTACAAGTTCAGCAACTGGATCTTCAAGATCGCCAACAACCACACGATCGATCATTTGCGAAAGCGAAGGCTGGACACGGTCTCCATCCACGGCTCGCCCCACGCGACCACGCAGGAAGAGGAATCCCGCACAACGCTCGCCGTCGAATCCGGTGATGAGACGCCCCAGGAATACGTCGAAAACCGTGAGCTGGGCGGGCACATCGATCGTGCAATCGGAGCGCTCCGGCCCGAATACAGGACTGTGATCCTGCTAAGGCACGTGGAGGGGTATAGCTACGAAGAGATCGCGCAGATCATGGACGTGCCTCTCGGAACCGTGAAGACCTATCTCCACCGCGCAAGGGGGGAGCTCAAGGGTCGACTGGCCGATTTCGGCCAATGATGGGCGACCCGGGAGAGAAACCCGCCACGCGCACGACCCGTAGTGAGAGCCGACGCCCTCGAAGAGGACGCAGGAACCCGTGACAAGATCTCGAGATCGACACCTGAGCGCCGAGCTCATCCAGCTGTTCCTGGATGGAGAGGCCTCCCTGCACGAGGCCGGTTTCGTCGAGGATCACACGGCCTCGTGCGTCCGTTGTCGATCCGAGCTGGAGGCCTGGCGGGGGCTCTTCTCCCGCCTGGGCGGTGTGACGGACATGAGTCCACAGCCCGACTTCCAGGACCGCGTCATCGGGCGTCTGCCAGTCGTTCAGCCCGCACGCCTGCCACTCGTTGCTCGTGCGAAGGCGTGGCTGGGAGTCGCGACCCCTGCTCCGCCGCAAGGGCACATGACACCGGATGGGATCCAGGACCTGTTGGAGCGGCGTCTCCCCGCAAGTCGGATGAGCCACGCGGAGCGCCACCTCCACGGGTGCCGAGCGTGCCGGAGGGCACTCGAGGTCTGGCGGGGGCTGCTGAGCGGTCTCGACGAGCTTCCCACCTTCACACCCTCGCCTGTGTTCGCTGAGCAAGTGATGGCGCACGTTCGCGTGAAACTCGCGTTGGAGACGGCCAGGCCCTCGCTCTTCGAGCGAATGCAGCTGCTCGCACGCAGCGTGAGCCCTGACACGCGTAAGAGGCTGGCGGCCATCGCCGGGGCCGCTGTGACTCCTGCCGTAACGCTCGGGCTACTGGCCTACACCATCTTCTCACACCCCCTCGTGACGCCGGCCACTCTATTCCAGTTCCTATGGACGAAGGGATCCGACTTCGCCTCGGGTCTGGGCCGCGGCCTCGGCGATGCGATCACGGGACACACAGCTTTCTTCAGAGCCACGTCGGCGTTGGAATTCGTGACGGGCTCGCCGTCCACAACGGCTCTCGCCGTCGCGGTCCTGCTGGGGCTGCTGGCCTCGGCGTCGTGGGTCCTATACGCGAATGTGATCACCCACAGACCCATGGAAACATCATATGCTCGTTGACTCCAGGACCGGTGTCGGCGTCCTGGCGCTGATGCTCTTCGTCGGTGCCCCACGGTTTGGATCGTCGCCCGTTCTCGCGCAGGAGAGCATCGTGCTCTCCAAGCAGATCGCTGTAGCCGGAAACGAGGCCTCGCTTCGCCTCGAGCTCGCGTCGGGCATTTCGCTACACGTCGCGCTCATCGACGACCGCGTCTTGATCGACGCTGCGGATGTGGGCTCCTCCTCCGAGGAGCTCGAAGCCTCCTGGCGAGCGCTCTTGGGTGAGGTGGTGGCCCTCGAGGACGGGCCCCTGGTGAGGACGCTGACGGATTGGTCACCGCCGAACGCTGCGACAGAGGACCCAGAAGCTTCGGCCGCGCGGATCGACGACGCTCTCGAAGAGGCGCTCCGTCCAGCTCGCCCAGGCGAGCAACCACTCTTGCACGCCGAATTAGGGGCGGGGAGAAGCACCGCTCTACTCGGCGAGCTCCTTGGACGGCCGGAGCGGCTGGTCGGGCTCGCGAAAGCCCTGGAGGGCCTGCGATTGGACGACCTGGACTTCCGCGTCGCCGAGTCGGTCACGGTGGTCGAGGACGAGACGATCGACGCTACTCTGGTCGTCGTGGACGGGGAACTGGACTTCTACGGAGTGGTTGAGCACGACGTGGTGGCGGTCGGTAGTACGGTACGCCTCCATCCCGGAAGCCTGGTAAGGGGTGATTTGCGACTCCTGGATGCCCGTCTCGCGCGCGACGCGGGCGCAGTGCGGGGAGTCGTCCTGGAAGTGGAAGCGGCGGCGGAGTCCAGGGAAGACCTGATCCGCGAGAGCCTACGCGAGGAGCTGCGGGCCGAGATCCGAGAGATGGCCAGATCCGAGCCACCCGAAGCGGGCAGCTATTTCGCGCCCTTGCGGCATGTTGCTCGCGGGCTCACAGGCATCGTGTCGAACCTGTTCACTGTGCTCGGACTGGGCCTGGTGGGCGCGGTCTTCCTCTACTTCGGCGGCAATCATCTCGAGGTCATCGCCGAGACCGCCCGACGCGCTCCCGGGCGGTCGGCCATCGTCGGCATCGCCGGCACGTTCCTAGCGCTGCCGACCTGGATACTGGGAACCGTCGCACTCCTGGTATCTCTCATTGGGATCCCCGTCGCGCTGGCCTGGATTCCGCTCTTCCCGATCGCGGTGACGCTCGCGGCGGCACTCGGCTATTACGCCGTCGCATTGAACGTCGGAGCGTGGATCGCTCGCCGGGACTTCCCCCATCTCGGCTGGGTGCGGGTCTCCAATTCCGCGACGCTCGTGTCAGCAGGCGTTCTCGGCCTGATGGCCGCCTTCATCATGTCGAACGTGGTCGAGGTGGGCGGGCCCTGGCTGGGGTTCCTACAGGGGCTCTTCGCCACGCTGGGGGTGCTCGCGACGATAGCTGCGATGCTGGTGGGATTCGGGGCCGTTTTGATCACGCGTGCTGGACGGCGCCCGCAATACTATCCGGGCGGTGACTATTTCGATCAGGGCTGGGACGAGGTCTTCGACCCCGGAACCGCATCGGAGCGCGACGCCCACGGGGGGGCCGGTAGCTCTGAAGCAGCCGATGCCTAGCTCTGAGCCGGTTGCCCGCCAGAGAGGAGTCGTCGCGTGCCGGGGTCGAGCCGCCCTCCTGGTAGCGCTGGGGACGCTCGCAGCCCATTCGGCCAGCGCCCAGTCGTGGCGCTCGGTCGACATGTCACGCCAGCTGTCGGGGGAGCGCGAGCTGCGCGTCGAGATCAGGTACGCGGCAGGGAACATGATCGTTCGGTCCACCGACGGCGGCTCGCTATATCGGCTTCATTTGGAATACGACGAGGCACACTTCGAGCCCATAGTCGAATACGAGGGAGGCCTATTGCGGATGAGTCTGGAGGGCGTGCGCAAGGGCCTTTCGTTTCCTCGGAGGACCCGCGGTGGAGAGATCCGGGTCGACCTCGCGGCGGGCATCCCGATGACGCTAGAGATGGAGATGGGTGCCGTCGACGCCGAGCTCGATCTAGGCGGTCTCGCCCTTTCCGACCTCGAGCTGCAGACAGGCGCTTCGCGGACCCGCCTGGACGTCTCGGCGCCCAACACTCACCTGATGCGTCGGGCTTTGCTGGTAGTGGGAGCGGCCGAATTCACCGCTCGACGTCTCGGCAACCTGAACGCGGACTTGATCGAAGTGAGCGCGGGTGTCGGCGACGTCACGCTGGACCTGACCGGGGAATGGCGCCGTGACGGCCGAGTGAGCGTGGACATCGGCCTCGGTGGTCTGGAGCTCGTATTCCCCGAGGGAGTCGGCGTCAGACTGCGGAGGGACACGTTCCTCGCCGCGCTCGACGCGGAAGGCTTGGTAAAACGCGGGGACGCCTACTACTCGGTGGATTGGGACAGCGCTCCTTACCGCATCAGCGTCGACGTCGAAGCAGCGTTTGGCAGGCTTGCCGTGCGCTGGGCGCGCTGACGGCCGACAATGCGCGAGCGGGTCGGAGTCGGACCTTCCTAATCCGTATGTGGGCCCGCGACCGGAACGCTCTCAACGAACCTTTCCCGTGCCAACCACGTAGTGCATGATGGTGGGGGAGCGAGGCTCGCCGCGGCCTTCGCGACCCAGGTGCCACATAGCGCAGTGCCGGGCAACGGGCTCGCCCAGGAGTTGGAGATGATTGGAACGCTGCTGACATTCTTCGCCGTGGGACTCGTCACGCTCGTGGTGGCAGGGATCGTGCTCGCCGTCGTCGGTACGGTGTTCTCTTTGACCTTCGGGCTCGCCAGCTTCCTGCTACTGAAGGTCGCTCCGATCCTGTTCGTCGGTTGGGCCGTACTCAAACTGATCGACAGGAAGCGGCACGCGGGGCTATCTGCTGCGGACCGCCGTTGGCTGGAAGGGGAATAGGCTAGTCGGCCGATCCGAGGATACGGCGGGCGAGGTCGTTGAGCGCCTGAGCCGCCTCGGACTCGGGCGCCTGGAGCACGATTGGCAGACCCAAGTCCCCCGACTTCGTCACGGCGGCGTCGAGAGGAATTCTCCCGAGGAACGGAAGCTCCAGCTCGCGTGCCAGCTGCTCACCACCGCCGGTGCCGAACACGTCGGTGACCTCCCCGCAGTGTGGGCACGCGAATCCGCTCATGTTCTCGACGATACCCAGCACCGGGGTATTGACCCGCTCGAACATTCGCACGCCGCGACGGACATCACCGGTCGCGACCTCCTGCGGTGTGGTTACCATGACCACCCCGTCCAGGTCGATGATCTGGACGAGAGAGAGTTGGGCGTCGCCCGTTCCGGGGGGCATGTCCACCACCAGCACGTCGAGGATCCCCCACGCGACCTGCTCCAGGAACTGCTTGAGGATGCCTGCGATGAGTGGCCCTCGCATGATCGCGGGCTGCTCCTTCTCAAGGAGAAACCCAAGGCTCATGAGACGGACGCCATGCGTCTCGAGCGGCGCAATACGCTCTTGGCCGGGCGACCCTGTCACTGGGGGCCGCCGCCGCTCACCGAACATGATGGGGATGTTGGGCCCGTAGATGTCGGCGTCGAGCAGCCCGACCCTCAGCCCCTGCCCGGCCATCGCCACTGCCAGGTTGGCCGCGACCATGGACTTTCCCACACCACCCTTACCCGAGCTGACCGCGTAGAAGGCTCCGACGTCCGGCAGTAGCCCCGGCTGGGGCGTTGGGGCGGGCACGGACCCCGGACTCAGCGGACGGCGGGATGGCTGGGGCGCCGCGCCCTGAACGACCGTTTGCGGAAGCTGGACATTCACCTTGACCGACGTCACTCCATCGACGCCCTCCGCCGCTTGGCGGACCTGCTTGACGAGGGAACCGGGATCGTCCGGGTTGAGGGCGATCGAAAAGCGCACGGCGCCTTCGGCGCCCACCTCGACACTGCGAACCTTCCCCGACGTGACGACGTCCTCCTGTGTCCCTGAACGTTCCACGTCCGCAAGTGCCTTCATGACCGCGTGTCTTATCTGATCGGGGCTAGAACTCATGTGGAGGGGGTAACCTCGTTCTCTCCGAAGTGTGCGGCGCTCCGGGTAGGAATAAGAATGGCGCCCCGGATGAGGCGCCGAGCCGCTCTCTCTCGCGACCACCGTGATCGAGGCGGCGGTCGGCCGCTCAGACGGCTGTGACCTCCAGAACGCCGGGGACGGTGCCCCGCAGACGCTGTTCGATGCCGTCCTTGAGGGTCATCATCGATATGGGGCAGGACTCGCACGCCCCCATCAGTCGAACCTCGACCACGCCGGAATGCTCGTGAAAATCGAGGAGCTCGACGTCCCCTCCGTCTGCTTGGATGGCCGGGCGAATGGAGTCCAGCACCTCTTGGATGCGCTCGCGTGCTGACATGAGATGGGCGAGCTCCTCTCGATTCGGGCCCGGGTACCGCCCTACGCCCTATAGATTTCTCGAAAAATCTACCCACCGCACGGCACTAGCGTCAACAGTGATCACGGGCGCCCGAGGTTAAGACGAGCGTGCGCCGGGCGTTGCGCCCGTTTTCTCTTTCTCCCATGGATTCCATAGCGGAGCCGGCCGCGATCCGGTACTCGCCGAACCCGGTTGCGCACGATATCGAGCCCGGTAAGATTCTGCACTCCCGGCCGCCCGTGAGGAGCCCCGGCGCCGGCCGTCGCTCGAGTCTAGGGCGCCCCTCTGAAGGCAACCGGCTGACCTTGAATTCGCGATCCCCGATCCCGATCCCGGCGAACGAGCCGGTCCGGACGTACGCACCTGGCTCGACCGAACGCGAGGATCTCAAGCGAGAGCTCGCAGCGATGAACGCGCGCGAGCTGGATATCCCGTTGATCATCGGGGGCCAGGAGGTGCGTACGGAGCACACCGTCGATGTGGTCGCGCCCCATGATCACGGGCATGTTCTAGGAAGGTGCCACCGAGCCGGGCCCGAGCATGTCCAGCAGGCGATCGAGTCGGGGCGCGAGGCTTGGCACGCGTGGGCGGCAACGCCGTGGGAGGAGCGCGCGGCGGTGTTCCTGAAGGCCGCCGATCTCGCCAGCACGTCGTGGCGAGCGACGCTCAATGCCTCGACCATGCTCGGTCAGAGCAAGACCATCCATCAAGCCGAGATCGACGCGGTTTGTGAGCTCGTCGACTTCTTCCGGTTCAATGCCTTCTTCGCGGAGCGGATCCAGGGCGAGCAACCCTTCTCGGCACGGGGGATGTTGAACAGGGCCGACTACCGGCCGTTGGAAGGGTTCGTCTACGCGATCACGCCGTTCAACTTCACGGCCATCGGCGGCAACCTCCCGGGAGCGCCGGCCCTGATGGGGAACGTCGTCCAGTGGAAGCCGTCGTCCTCCGCGGTTCTCAGCAACTACTACGTGATGAGACTCTTCATGGAGGCCGGCCTCCCTCCTGGGGTCATCAATTTCCTGCCCGGAGATCCGACCGTCGTAACGGAAGGATTGATGGCGCAGACAGACTTCTGCGGAATCCACTTCACCGGTTCCACGACTGTCTTTCAAGAGCTGTGGAAGCGAGCGGGGACTGGAATCGCGCGGTACCGCTCCTACCCGAGGATCGTGGGAGAGACAGGCGGGAAGAACTTCGTGCTCGCCCACGCTTCGGCCGATCCGGAAGCCCTGGTCACGGCGCTGGTGCGAGGAGCTTTCGAGTATCAGGGGCAGAAATGCAGCGCCGCCTCGAGGGCCTACGTGCCCAAGCGCTTGTGGGCGGAGATCGGTGGCGAGCTCGCGCGCCAGGTGGATTCCCTCCTGGTTGGTGACGTCCGCGATTTCCGCAACTTCATGGGGGCGGTGATCGACGAGCGAGCCTTCCGCAAGATCGCCGGCTACATCGACCGAGCCGCGGAAACGGACGCCGCCGAGGTGCTCGCCGGCGGAGAGTACGACGACACCGGCGGCTGGTTCGTGAGGCCGACGCTCATCCGCTCACACGACGCGCGCTACGAGGCGATGTGCGACGAAATCTTCGGCCCGGTCTTGACGGTCTACGTGTACGACGAAGCACGGTGGGCGGAGACGCTCGAGCTGGTCGATACGACGTCTCCATATGGGCTTACTGGCGCCGTGTTCGCACGCGAACGTCAGGCCATTCGGGAAGCGGCGGAGAGGCTTCGGTTCACCGCTGGCAACTTCTACGTGAACGACAAGCCGACGGGCGCTGTCGTGGGTCAGCAGCCCTTCGGCGGATCGAGGGCGAGCGGTACGAACGACAAGGCAGGCTCGGCCCTCAACCTCTTCCGATGGGTTTCGGCCCGGAGCATCAAGGAAACACTTCTTCCCACCACGAACTATCGCTACCCGTTCATGGAGGCGGAGTGAGCCTCTTCTAGGGCGCGCTCGAAATCGGCGATCAGGTCCTCGACGTCTTCGACACCCACCGACACGCGAACGAACCCGTCCGGAATGCCAGCGGCTATCCGCTGTTCGGCACTCCACCCGAGGTGGGACGTGTATCGAGGCTGCGACACCAGCGTCTCCACGCTTCCCAGGCTGGGCGCGGCCACCGCGAGCCGAATTCCGTCGAGGAAGCGGTCGGCGGCCGGCCCGCCATCGGCGAGGACGAACGATACCATGCCACCGAAGCCGCTGAAGATCTCCTGCGCCACCGCGTGGTCGGGGTGACTGGGCAGTCCCGGGTAGAGCACGCTGGCGACCTCCGACCGCCGTTCCAGCCACGTCGCGAGCGCGAGAGCGTTCTCGTTTTGACGCCGAACCCTCACGTCCAGCGTGCGGAGGCCCCTGTCGAGGAGCCAAGCGGCGTGTGGATCCAGGCTAGACCCATAGAGGGTCATCATGCGCACGACCGCATCCACGACCTCGCGAGGGCCGGCGACTACGCCGGCGATCAGGTCGGAGTGGCCGCCCAGATACTTGCTCGCGCTATGGATCACGACGTCGGCGCCGAGCTCCGTTGGGCGGAGGTTCACAGGAGACGCGAAGGTCGCGTCGACGAGCAGTGTCGTCCCAAGCTCATGTGCCAGGCGGGCAAGTGGCCGGGGATCGTAGATTCGTAGAGTCGGGTTCGTCGGGATCTCGAGAAAGAGCGCGCGAGTCTCAGGCCTCATCGCCGCGCGCCATGCCCTGGGGGTGTCGGGGTCCACGAACGTGGTCCGGATGCCCCGCGTGGGAAACTCTTCGTCTATCAGGGTCCGGGTGGCTCCATAGAGGTGCTGGGACGCCACGACGTGGTCTCCGGGCCCGGTGAGGGCAAGAAGGGCCATCGCGGTGGCCGCCATCCCACTGGAGAGGGGAGCGGCGGACTCCGTCCCCTCGAGCTCGGCGACCTTACGGCCCACCGCGAGTTGATTGGGGTTGTTGCCCCATCGGCTGTATCTGAGGACCTCGTCGGGGTCGCTGCCCTTGAAGACGAACGTGGAGCTCTGTACAAGCGGGGCCACGACCGGCTCGCTCGCGACCGCTGGCCGGCCCCCGTGCACCCCGACGGTGGACGGTCCACGCCGGCGCTGCTCGCCGCTCACCAGGCCCCTCCGGACTGCGGAGCCCCTTCAAGCCGGCCGAGGCCCGAAAGACCGATCACATCCTCGGCCGAGCAGCCGACAGGGGTCGTCACGACAGCGGCAGATCCCGAACCAGACGACTGAGCGCGATCACGTCTCCCGCGAGCGTGCGGAAGACCAGGCGACGGCGAATCAGGTTGTCCAGAGCGTTCAGGTCCTCCTCTGCAGAGAACACGCGTGGCACGTCGCCGCCGCGGAGGCTTCCTGTTTCCTCGACCCTCGTCCATGCCCTTCCCTCGGCTCTCGAGTGAACCCCGATGAACTCGTATCCTCCTCCGCCGCCCTCCGCCACCGCCGCGAGCCGGTGCCGATCCAGGACTGCCTCGATCGGTTGACGATGTCGCTCGCTCACGCCTTGGAACACGAAGAATGCCTCTCTCGGACGACCTTCGTCCAGGTAGCGGCTCAAGAGCTTCGCCACCACCTCGTCCGCGCAGGAGAAGTCGAGGACCGTGACCTCGGAAAGATCGATGAGGGAACAGGAGGTGTCTCCCACCTCGGCGAGCTGCGTTTCGATGGCGAGCCTGACAGCTCGTCCCGTGGGGCGGGTGACGAGATGAGAATACAGCGTCGCGACGCTCCTCCGGACGAGGCTTCCCACGTCGATTTGGACCCCCTCCACCTGATGCCCGCGGCTCACGGGCCCGTCCCGTCCGGGTCATGGACCCGCTCGGGGAGAACGATGCCGATGTGCGAGCCCGGGAACGGCTCCATCCCCTCCGTCAGGGGCGGAGAATCGTCCCATTCCGGCACGTCGGCGATGCGAGAGGAGCCACTCCGTATCGAAATGGTGCCGTTCCAGCGCCGCACTTGCTTTCGAATCTGCTGGATTCCCTGACCGCGCCCGCTGTCGGGAAACCGGGTGAGTCCGTGGATGAAGGCCGCCTCCAGCGCTGTGGCGTCGCTCCAGCGATCGCCGAAGCGAGCGGAATGCTCCGCCTGGAGCGAGCCGCGAAAACCCACGCCGAGGTCGGTCACGGCCATGACCAGCACGTGTCGTCCCAAACGCTTCTGCCAGTTATACGCTTGTGCCGCCACCCAACCCGGGGCGTTCGCGTGCTCGATGATGTTCTGACAGACCTCCGACAGGACGACGCTGAACTGCACGACGGCCGTGGGCGCATAGCCGAGGGTGCGTGACAGGATCGCACCCGCGCGGCCCTGCACGCGATCCACAACGGCGTGGATGTCGCTGTTCGTGCTCACTGCCGTAATCTCGAGCAGCACGTCCGACGCTCCGGCGCCGCGCCGAGGTGGATGTTGGTCCAGCTCGAAGATCGCCTGCGCGTGCTCGAAGAAGCCCATACGTGCGAGGTAACCCGGCACATCCGGATGCTCGGGAAGCTGCATCCGCGGCGGCGTGTTCATACGTTTCCGGGCCACGGTGCCGGCCGCGAGCAGGGCAACCATCCCGTTCGGATCCACCCAGCGTAGGTGGCGCGCGTCGAAGAGCAGCTTCCCTTCCGTCGCCGAGCCGACGGCGTCCAGGAAGGAGTCCACCGTACGGTTGTCCAACGCCGCAGGGATCGAGATGACGTTCACCCGCGCGGCTCGCGTATCGCGATCCGACCCGCGAGGTGGCGATGTGGTCCTTCGGCGCCACGGTGGGCCACGTTTCGGGCCGCAGCCAGATTCGCCGTCGGCATCGCCTTGTCCAGTGGGTCGCCCGCGAGCAACCGCGCGAACAACGTAGCCCCCCAGACGTCCCCGCACCCTGTCGGATCCCCAACCGCCGCGGCGCCTTGCAGCGGAACGAGTGCGCTTCGCGCTTGACCCGCAGTCGCAACACGCTGGCGCGTGCCCGGCCAGGACCGGGGCGAGGAATCGAACCCTGGACCCGCAACGTACGCTGCGCCGCGCGCTCCGAGGGTAACGGCGATGAGCTTCAGCTCAGGGCCTACGACATCCGCGGCCAGCCGCCAGGGATCTCCCCAGGCGCGTCCCAACAACTCGAACTCGTCCTCGTTCAGCTGAACGGCGTCGAAGCACCGTAGCCACGCGCCCCACGAAACGAGCTCTTGAGGCACCCGAATCCCTTGACTGCCAGCACCCAGAAAGAGCGAGTGCAGATCGGCGTAGACCGGACCGCCATAGCCTTCTCTCAACGCAATTGCGATGTCGAGCTCCAGCTCGAACCCGGAGATGAAGTTGATGTAGAGAGCGTCGCAATCCCGAACGATGGGACCCAGCTCAGGCCAGAGCCACGGAGGCACGCCCCCCGACAGTCTCTCCGAGCGCCGTCCCCCCGTACCGTAGCGGAGCTCGACCCTATTGTTCGGCGCGGGGACGACTCGGACCCCGGCCTCGCAGTCGATGCGTGGGATCGCACGCATGAAGCGCAGTGCACTCTCCGCCAGGTCCTCGCCGAGCTTCACGACGGGAACCACCTCCCAGTCCTCGGGAAGGGCCACGGCGGCCGCAGCCAGCGCGTAGGCCATTCCTCCCCATTCCTGCGCCTCGGAAGCAAGTGGATCGCGTTCGTGGATCGTGTCCCATACCATCGTGCCGAGAGCCCCCAGCCGCTTCGTGGGACGCTCCAGAGGGCCAACGATCCCGCGTCCAGTTGAGGCGGCCCGTCCTTCGTCACCGATGGCCACGAGCGGCGACCTGGTCGGGTCAGACCCTGCCATACACAGTCTTCTTGAAGACACCGGCAGCACCGATGACTCCAGCCGTTCCGGGGAGCGAGCCGGGTACGATCACGCACGACTCCGCCGCGGACCGGAAAGCACGACGCCTGACCTCGGCCCGCAGCGGCTGGAACAGCTGGTCTCCCGCGCTCGTGACGCCGCCCGTGATCACGACCGCCTCGGGGTTGAAAACGTTGATGATGTTCGCCACGCCCGCACCGAGGATCTTCGCCGTCTCCGAAATGACTTCGTTCGCGAACGCGTCGTCCAACGCCGCCGCCTCGTACACGGTGGCGGCGCTGATACGGTCGAGGTCTCCGTCCACGAGACCTTCGAGTAGCGATTCGACGCCAGCCTCGATCCCTTCGCGCGCACGGGCGGCGATGTTCGGCCCCGAGCAGTACGCTTCCAGACAACCGTAGTTACCGCAATTGCACCGCCGACCCGTAAAATCGATGGTCATGTGTCCGACCTCTCCCGCAGCGCCGGAGGCTCCTCGCACTAGGTCACCCATCATGACGAGCCCGCCTCCGATCCCGGTCCCCAACGTGATCCCCACCATGTTCCCGTAACCGCGGCCGGCGCCTAGCCACCACTCACCGAACGTCGCGCAGTTGGCGTCGTTGTCCAGTGTCGCCGCGAACCCTACGCCGTCTGCGACGAGGTCGCGCAGCGGGAGGTCGCTCCAACCCAGGTTCGGGGTCGTGAGCACCTTGCCGGACCTACGATCTACGGGGCCCGGACAGCCGATCCCCACCCCCCCAATCATCGCGCGGGTAGCGCCATTGCGCGCTTCCAACTCCTCCACGACGCGCTCGACCATCTCCACGACATCGGCGACGACGGCCTCGGGCCCGCGCCTCGCGTTGGTCTCGGCCCCCTGGATGGCCACTGCCTCGCCCCCGGCCCATGGAACTGCGCCGACGACCAGGTTGGTGCCCCCGATGTCGATGCCGAGCAGCCAGTGCACGTCGCCTTCGGGGGGGGCAGCGCCCGCGGTCAGATTCACCGTTTTAGACACCCGTTCAAGGTTCTCAGGAGCCCTCCGAGGGGGGCGCAGGCGGACACGGCTTCGCCACCGGCGGATTCGCACTGCCGATCTACCCACATGGGTAGGGCGCTCGGCCAGCGGGGGTGCCCAGCGTCACACTACGAACGGCGGGCGGGCCGGTCCAGGCGGACCGACGGAGTGTCGGGGTCGTATCACGTGACCGCGAGGAGCCGCTCGACCTCGCTTACAACACGCTCGACCGTTATCAGGGCGAGGCACTCGTTGCGCGCCTCGGGGAGGACGTATCCGCGTCCGGACCGGGGACACGTGTTGCGCTTGCAAGGCATGCACGCAAGCGGTCCCTCACGCACCACGACGTCTTCGCTTCCCACGGGGTGCACCTCGGAAGGGTCGGAGGAACCCCAGAGCGTCAGCGTGGGCGTGCCCACGGCTCCGGCCAGGTGCATGGGCCCTGTATCGTTGGTCACGAGCAGGTCGCACAGAGACAGGACGCACGCGAGGGCCTCGAGGTCGGTGCGGCCACCCGCGTCGAGCACCCCGGGCGTGCCCGCCGTCACCTCAGCCGTCAGGTCCCGCTCGGCCGGTCCGCCGAGCACGACTACGCCCGCACCCATGGTCGAGATCCTCCTCGCGAGGTCCACAAAGCGAGCCGTCTCCCATCGCCTAGCGGCGGCGTTGGAACCAGGGAACAGGCCCACGGCGGGCTGGCCCTCCGGCAGAAGGCGTGTCCGCCAGTCGTCCACCACGCCGGGAGTCGGCCGAATGCGAAGCTGCTCCAGCGGGCGGTCCATAGGCTGCCGCATGAGGAACCGGTATTGAAGCATCCGATGTCGCCTGCCCAGCGAGTGGCGCGGAACGGCGTCTGCCAGAAGAAGGCTCCGGCCGTCGGTCGCCGTCCCCCTCAGGTGGGACACTCCCCCGACCCTGAAGAGAAAGGCCGCCGAGAACGCGGCGCTCAATAGGATTCCGCGACCGTACTCGCCGATTCTCAGCGTCGAGACCGCGTCGCGGAAGCCACGAAAGCCCCGATCCAGCGGCACGATCCGCGTCCGAAGCTCTGCCATACGCAGAATGGGGACTAGTGAACGCAGGACGACGATGTCGGCTCCCTCGTCGGCGAGCGCTGGGAGCGCCATCAACACGTCACCGAGGTGATTCGGCGCACGAACTACGAGGTCCCCGGCGGGACCGGTCAGTTGCCATCGCCCAGTGAGAGGACAGCGAGGAACGCCTCCTGGGGGATCTCCACGGACCCGACCTGCTTCATGCGACGTTTTCCGTCGCGCTGCTTCTCCAGCAGCTTGCGCTTGCGTGTGACATCACCGCCATAGCACTTCGCAGTAACGTTCTTACGAAGCGCCTTTACGTTCGTTCGCGCGACGATCTTCGCCCCGATCGCGGCCTGCAGCGCTACCTCGAACTGTTGCCGTGGAATCAGCTCCTTGAGGCGCCGCGTGAGATCCCGCCCGTACGCCTCGGATTCGTCTCGGTGCAGAATGACGGAGAATGCGTCCACGCGATCACCGTTAACGAGAATCTCCAGCTTCACGAGATTGTCAGGGCGATACACGAGAAAATCGTAGTCCATCGCCGCATAGCCGCGAGTTCCGCTCTTGAGGAGATCGTAGAAGTCGAGCACGATCTCTGCCAGCGGCAGCTCGTACTCCAGCTCTACGCTCTTGGGGTCGAGGTAGTTCATGTCCTTGAACACACCTCGGCGGTCGTGACAGAGCTTCTGAACATGCCCGATGTACTCGGCCGGACAAACTATGCGCGCAGCTACGATGGGCTCCGAGATCGCTTGGATCCGTCCCTGAGCCGGGAGCTCTGCAGGGCTCTCGATCTGAATTGTGGTCCCATCTGTAAGGGACACGTGGTATGCGACGTTCGGAACGGTGGTGACGAGGTTGACGCCGAACTCCCTTTCTAGCCGCTCCTGCACGATCTCCATGTGTAAGAGTCCGAGAAACCCACACCGGAAGCCGTAGCCCAGCGCGATCGACGTCTCGGGCTGGAAATGGAGGCTCGCGTCGTTGAGCTTCAAGCGCTCGAGCGAATCCCGGAAGTTTTCGTAGTCATCGGCGTCGGAAGGATAGAGCCCGGCGAAGACCATGGGGCGGACCTCTTTATAGCCGGGCAGTAGCTCGGCGGGGCGATTGTCGGGGTCGACGATCGTATCCCCCGGCCTGGTGTGGCCGACCTCCTTGATCGCTGCCACGAGGTAGCCCACCTCGCCCGGGCCGAGCTCGTCCTGCGGGACCCGACCGAGTCGCATGTAGCCGACCTCAGTGACCTCGTACTCCGCGTCCACCGCTCCGAAGCCGATGGTCATACCGGACCGAATCGAGCCGTCGACCACTCGCACGCTCGGCACGGCCCCTAGGTACTGGTCGTAATACGAATCGAAGATCAAGGCCCGAAGCGGGTCGTAGAGCGACCCGGCCGGGGCCGGAACCCTGGCCACGACCGACTCCATGATTTCGCGAATCCCGAGTCCTTCCTTGGCGCTCGCCAGCAGAATGGCCTCCGCGTCCACACCGAGGAGCTCGGCGAGCTCAGCGCGGCGGCGCTCCGGCTCGGCTCTCGGAAGGTCGATCTTGTTGATCACGGGCACGATCTCCAAGTCGGCATTGAGGGCGAGGAAGAGGTTGGAGATCGTCTGTGCCTGAACGCCCTGCGTGGCGTCGACGATCAGGATCGCCCCTTCGCACGCCGCCAGCGACCGTGAGACCTCGTATGTGAAGTCGACGTGACCGGGAGTGTCGATCAGGTTCAGCTCGTAGGTCTCGCCCCCGTCTGCTTGGTAGTCCATCCGCACCGCGTGCAGCTTGATGGTGATTCCCCGTTCGCGCTCGAGCTCGTTGGAATCCAGCACCTGCTCGCGCATCTGACGCTGATCGAGCGTACGGGTCAGCTCGAGCAGTCGATCCGCGAGGGTACTCTTCCCGTGATCGATATGGGCGATGATGCAGAAGTTGCGGATGCGTTCGAGGCGCACGGAGGTCCGTCGCGGCGTCGGAGGGCAGATGTGGCGTACGATAACGGCCGGCCGGGGCCCGGATCAATTTCGCTGGTGCATCGAAGACCCCCGCAAGGTCCGGGAGGGTCAGCCGGCGGCTGACCGCTGCGCGCGGCCGCACGTCCCTTTCAGCGGCCTGCTAGCGCCCCGGCTAACCGCCTCTCGGGCGCCCGGGCGGCGGGCGGCTCGACCTAGCCGGTCCTCGTCTCACGACCGGTGGGCCGGTCGAAGAGGATCCTCGCGATCGCACGGCGGGCGAGGGACGGCGTGCGCTAGGGGGCGGCGAAGGGCTCGCCGATCCACCGGAGCGGGGAGGAGAGGCTCGAACCGGAGAGGGGCGCTGAGGCTGGGGGCGCGCACGCGGCGGGACCGACGGCCGGGTCCCGCGAGAGCGCAAGTTCGGCCTCGCGGGCTGCGCGGCGCCCCGCGCGCCGGGAGTCGCCCTCGCGCTTGGAGCGGCCCTGGAGGGGGGTCTCGACTCGCCGCTTCCCGGCCTTGATCCACGGACCCCCGAGGGCGCAGGCGCACTTCGTGTCGTCGAGGGCCTTCCCGACCCGCGCGACCTGCCCCCCAGGATGATTTCGACGCCTCGACCGTTCGTCGTAGGCGAGTTGGAGCCATCGATGACTCGGCCGCGGGGCCCCGTGAGCCGTCGCTCGATGCTGGATGCTGCAGCGGTCGCCGCGTCCCGGGTCCGCCGCGCCAGCTCGGTGAGCGAGACGAATCCATCGCGCCGATCACCGTTCGCCCCGTCCCTACCCTCCCGGACCGATCCGGAGCCGCCGGAAGGACCGGCCGCGGCGCCCCCGGGCCGACCGACCGGCGAACTGGACGGACGAGAGGAGCCGCCGGGCCGAGCTGCCGAGCCCGGAGGGGAGATCCCTCTCGGCGGCTCGGCGTCGGCACCCGGGGTGGCTGAACGGGGCGCCGGAACCTGCGGGCGGCGAGGAGCGGACGGCACGACAGCCGCCGGAGGTCGTGCACGCCGCGTCTCCCCAACGGTCGGCGAGCGGCGCTCCAACGTCGGCCGACCCTGTACCAGCGGGCGGGTCCCCCCCGTCGTCACGGTCCCGGGGACCGGCGCGCGAACCGGCTCCGTACCTTGCACCCCCGACGGGTCGACCCCCATCGCGTCGTTACCGTATCGGCGCGCAACGCCGTCACCGGTCGTGGCTGCCCCTGGATCTTCACCACCGCTTCCGATTCCTGCGGTCGACCGGCGCGGGACCTCGCCGGGAGACCCTACAGTCGAGGTCGGCCGCTCCGTCACCAGAAGCGCTCCCGACTCGCCGGGGCGCCGCTGTCGGAGCACGTAACGAGGCCGGAAGGGTTGCGGGGGCCGGACGTAGACGACCGCGCGACCGCGATACCGCGTGGAGGGGTAGTAGTAGGGGTCGTCGTAGATTACGACGCGGAAGCTCGTACACGTATAGAGATACGGATTCCACGCGTAGTACGTCTGGAACCCGTGGCAGTCGTAACAGAGGAAGCGCGGGTAGTCGTAGTGCTCCTGAACGTGATAGGAGACGAAATCCAATGCGTAGGAAGCGTATCCCCAGTCGGGGACGAGAGCAGCCACGTAGTCGTCCATGGCGACGTACGGATCGCGGTAGACCTGACGGCCCACCAGCGTGAGATCCCAACCGCGGTCGTAGTAGGAGTACGCCATGGAGCTGAAATCGAACGGCTCCGGGGTCGCTACGATGAAGAAGTACCCGAGACCGGGTAGGTCGTCTACGAGCCAGTAGGGAGAGGCCGGGAAGAGCAATCGGTAATCTCGGCCGCCCCGCACGTAGTGGTCCTCGTCCGGAGAACGGGGGTAGAGCAACTGGACGCTGCCGTTGGTGTCGATCCGGAAGATGGCGACGTACGAGTCCTCGGACGCGCGGTAGTACACCCGCACGCCCTCTCCAGCCGCCAGCACGGGCTCGTCGCCCCGGTCCAGCCACACACGGGCCTCGAGAGGATCGGCTTCGTACGCGACCTGGACCTGAGCGAGAGCGGGCGACCATGAAAGAGCGCTCACGATGAGCGACAGCCAGGCTCTTCCAGTACGTTGCACTCGTTACTCCTTCGTCGAACGCATTCGTCCAAGGCACTTGGCCGCACGACGCGTGCCATCGACCGCAGACCCGTCAGGCGTGGGCGCGGCCTCCGATGCCTGCGGGTGCGTACCCTGGAGGGGACACACCGCGCCTTCGCAGGGGGACACACCGCGCCCGACCACCCAGCGGCCCGTCGGAAATCCGCGCCCGGAGCTGTTAGCTTCCTGACTGATGATCGAAGAGCGTACAGCCCCCACCCGTCGGGGAAGACCAGACCTGCTGAACCCCGCCGATTTGATGCAGCTCGGCAGCATCGAGTTCATCGCCCGGGGGGTCGTGGAGGGCTTTCTGATGGGGCTACATCGTTCGCCCCATCAGGGTTTTTCCGCCGAGTTCGCCGAGCTCAGAGCGTACCAGGCAGGTGATAATCTCCGCCACATCGATTGGAGGATGTACGGACGATCGGATCGCTACTACGTGAAGCAGTTCGAGGAAGAGACGAATCTCCGCGCTTATCTTCTGATCGACATCAGCGCTTCCATGGGGTGGAGCTCGGAGCCTCACCGGCTCCCGCCGAAGATTTGGTACGCGAAGCACCTCGCCGCCTCGCTCGCCTTGGTGCTTTTGAGGCAGGGGGACCAGGTCGGCCTCACCGCGTTCCACGAGCGCGTTCATGCTCGTGTGCGCACGCGGGGGGGGCGGCGTCAATGGTACGAGATCCTGAGAACCCTTTCCCACCTTGAGCCGGAGGGCGGCACTTCCGCCCAATCCGCGATCAGCAACTTGGCGGTCAGGCTGAGGCGACGGGGCCTCGTCGTGCTCGTCTCCGACCTACTCGTCGACGTCGAGCAGACGCGGACCGCGTTGCGCTACCTCCGCCACCAAGGGCACGAGGTGCTGGTTCTGCACCTGCTCGATCCGGGAGAGCGGGACCTTCCGGCGACGGCTGACGCGCGCTTTTACGATCCCGAGACCCAGGACGAGCTCCAGGTCAGCGTGGCGGACATGCGCGAGGAGTATCGCGCGGCGGTGGAGGGAGCGCTCGCCGAGTGGGAGCGCTCGCTAAAACCACACAAAATCGACTACGAGGTGCTGGACACCGATCGTCCCTTCACGCACGCGCTCTGGGCCTACCTCCACAAGCGCGAGCGTCTCGGGTAGACGGTCATGGGCTTCCTGGCGCCGGCGTTTCTCGCCGCTGCGATGGTGATAGGCGTACCTCTCGCGTTGCACCTGTTCCACCGTCACGATCTGCAGCGCGTCTCGTTTCCCGCGCTACGGTACCTTCAACGTACCGAACGCGACCACGCGCGGCGGATCCGAGTGCGGCAGCTCATCCTCCTTCTGATGCGCATCGCCATCGTCCTCTCCGTCGTCGCCGCGGGAGCCCGCCTCTTCGTTCCCGGAGACGGCGGCTCGCATCACCCGACGGCCCTTGCCGTCGTGCTCGATAACTCACTCAGCTCGGGTACTGTAGAGGGGGAGAACCGCACCTTCGACCGACTGAGACGTTTGGCCCTCGAGACGGCGTCGATCGCTACCGACGAGGACAGGATCTGGGTGATCAGGGCGGCGGAGCCGTGGGACATTGCCCGTCCGATGGGACCGGACGACGCGGCCGTGCGCATCTCGAGCACCGAGGTTACGGGTGCGTCGGCCGACCTGGGCGAAGCGTTGCGCCGGGCCCGGGCGCTCGTGAAGGGGGCCGATTTGGCGACCGCTGAGATCCACCTCTTGTCGGACCTGCAGGCCACGGCCTTTCCCCTGGATGATGAGGAGGTTCAGCAGGACGACGGTGTTCCGATCCTGGTACACCTCCCCCGCGATCCTCCGCCGCCGAACCGGTATCTACACGAGCCGCTGGTTGGAGGTGGGCTGCCGCCCTTGGCGGGTCAGCGAAGCAACGTGACGGTGACGGTGGGCTCGGATCCGACGTTCGAGCCCCAAGCCGTACCGCTCCGACTGGTAGTGGACGACCGAATCCGAGGGGCGAGCTCGGCTCTCCCCGGGCGTGCAGTTGTGATGCCGCTCGGTCCCTTCCCGGAGGGACCGGTCCATGGCTTTATCGAGACCGACGCAGACGCGCTGCGCAGTGACGACAGGAGCTACTTCGCGTTCGATGTGAGGCCCCCTCCAGCCGTCGCTCTCGCTGGGGAGGCAACGTTTTTCCTCGAGCATGCACTCGACGTGTTGGAGGAGGGGGGCCGACTGAGACGAACGTCCCTGCGGGATGCCAACGTTCTCGTGTCGGTGGGAGGCGCGGGCTCCGACACTCGCAGAGACGGCCAGGCGATCGTGATGGTTCCCTCGTCGGACGAATCGCGGCTTCCCGCCTTAAACCGGGGCCTCGCGACGGCAGGCGTTCCGTGGAGGGTCGAGCGGCCGGAGAAGACGGGGGAGGTCGACTTGGGCATCAACCCACTCCCCGAGGTCCTCGGCCAAGTCCGAGCGTACGATCCGCTGGCGCTCCGGCCGACGGGAGGACGGGGGACTGCAGTCGAGGTCCCCATCAGACTCGCCGACGGAGAGCCGTGGCTCGTCACCGGCCAGGTAACGGACGGGGCCTATGCGCTGCTCGGATCGGCCCTCGACGAGTCGTCCACGACGCTCCCCGTGTCCGCGGCGATGGTGCCCCTGCTCGAATGGATTCTCTCCAGGCTCTCAGCCTCCCAGCCGTCGATGCGAGGCCGAAGGGCCGGATCACCGTTCCCCACCCCCACAGGGGCCACGCACGTCCGATCGCCCGACGGTACGACCCACTCCATCGACCCGAGCCAGTCGTTCCGCGAAACCCGCCATCCAGGCATCTATGCCGTCCTTCGCGGTGATACCGTGCTTGATCGGATCGCCGTCAATGCACCGCTGCGCGAATCGCTTCTCGCCCGGCTGGAGGGCCCCGCGCTCGAGGCTGCGCTCGGCCCCAACGTCCGCGTCGTCCGAGACGAAACCGAATGGGGCCAGGCGTCGTTCATGAGCCGCCAAGGGCCCGAGTTGTGGCGGCCACTCTTGGTCGCCGCGTTCGTCCTCCTTCTCGTCGAGAGCTGGATCGCCGCCCCCGGCCGGTCCGAAACCGGGGCCAAGCGGCGTTCCCCGCCGGCGTCGCCCGCTGGTGAAACGACCTTTCCCGCAAGTGGCTCGAACTCCTAACCGCTTGCTCGAGGCCGTCGCCTCCTGCGGGGTCTTCGCGCGCATCCTGGCCGAAATTCCCGAGCCCGGAGCCGAACTCGTCGTCGGTGGACTGCACGGCTCCGCAGGTACCGCCTTGGTGGCTGCGCTCCACGACCGGTTGCCGGAGCGCGTGCTCGTGGCGGTGGCCGACGGACCCGCGGAGGCCAGCGCCGTCGAGGCCGATTTCGATTCCGTCGTCGGGGAAGGCGCAGCCCGCCTGTTCCCCCAGCGCGAGGCGCTCCCATACGAGTCCGGCGAGCCGCATCTGGAGGTCGGCGGCCTTCGTGTGGAGGCCGTGGAGGCTCTCTTCTCGCGCCACAGCCGGCTCCTCGTGACGACACCCAGAGCGCTGCAAGAGCGTGCACCCGTCCCCGAGCGCCTGGCTAGCTTACGACTCACACTCCGTGTGGGTAGCTCACCGGGTCTCGAGGCCGTCTCAGAGGCCTTGCTGGACAGGGGCTTCGGACGCGCGCGCCTCGTGGAGGAGGTCGGCCAGTTCGCGGTGAGAGGTGGTATCGTGGACCTCTTTTCCTTCGGTTCCCCGGACCCGGTCCGGATCGAGCTGTGGGGTGACGAGATCGTCTCGATTCGCAGCTTCGAGATCTTCGACCAGCGCTCGACAGGCCAATTGTCTCACGTCCACGTCCTTCCGGTAGACTTTCGCCACCAGGAAGCCGGGCCGCACGTGTCGCGCTCCCTCCTGGAGCTCCTGCCCCGCGAAGCCCTCATCGTCCGCCTCGGGCGGCGAAGCTGGGGGGCGATCTTCGACCGGACCTGGTCCCAAGCCGTCGAGCTCCGAGCCGAGGCCCAGGGGCAGGGTCGACAGGTCGCGCCGCCCGAGGAGATGTTCCTCTCCGTAAGTAGGGTCGGAGAAGCAATCCAGGCATTCCCGCGCGTCGTTCTCACCGCAGACGGGGGCGAGCGACTGGACTTCGCGTCAGAGCCACCGCCGCCCGTTGAACGGGACTTGCCGCGGCTTCAGGCGATCCTTCGTGAGTCCGCGGCCGAGGGTCGCGAGACCCTGATCCTGTGCGACAACGACGGTCAGCTGCAGCGACTCGAAGAGCTTCTCGGGGACCGGCTGCCACCGCGTACGCGGCTCGGTCTGGGATCGGTGACGGGCGGCTTCGCGCTCGGATGCGCCGACCCTCCGTTCCTGCTCCTGACCGATCACGAGATCTTCCGCAGATCGCGACGTGTCCGGCGAGCGCGGCGCCTCCGTGGCGCCGTAGCGCTGGAAGGCCTGGCCCAACTCGCGCCCGGGGACTACGTGGTTCACCTCGATCACGGAGTGGGGCGATTTCTCGGTCTCGAGCGCGTCGAAGTCGGTGGGCAGGAGCTCGAGTCCCTTACGATCGAGTACGCCGGGGGGGAGATCCTACGGGTTCCCGTGTATCGGCTCGACCTGGTGGAGCGATGGGTCGGTCAGACCGACGAAGCGGAGCCACCGGCCGTGCACCGGATCGGGGGTCGAAAGTGGAAAACCCTAAGACGCAAGACCGAGGCGGCGATCGAGCAGATGACCGCCGAGCTCCTCGAGCTCTATGCGCGGAGGAAGAGCGCTGAAGGGTTCAGCTTTTCGGCCGACTCCCGATGGCAGCTGGAGATGGAGTCGAGCTTCCTCTACGAGGACACTCCCGACCAGCGCCGCGTATCCGAAGAAGTGAAGCGCGACATGGAGTCGCGGCGCCCCATGGACAGGCTCGTCTGCGGAGACGTCGGATACGGGAAGACGGAGATCGCGGTTCGCGCTGCCTTCAAAGCGGTCCAGGACGGAAAGCAGGTGGCGATCCTCGCGCCGACAACGATTCTGGTCGAGCAGCACCGCCACACGTTCGAGGAACGGCTCGCAGACTATCCCGTGCGCGTCGGCGCGCTTTCGCGCTTTCGAGGCGCGGCCGAGGCACGCACTCTCCTGGAGAGGCTGGCCTCTGGTGAGGTGGACATCGTGACCGGCACCCACCGGCTGTTGGCGGACGACGTCGTCTTCCGCGACCTCGGCTTGCTCGTCGTGGACGAAGAGCAGCGGTTCGGGGTCCGCCACAAGGAGCGTCTCAAGTCGCTGCGGGCGTTCGTAGACGTGCTGACGCTCACCGCGACCCCCATCCCTCGAACGCTCTACATGTCCCTCTCCCGCGTCCGTGACCTTTCCCTCATCCGAACACCGCCGCGCGATCGGATGCCGATCGTGACCCATGTGCTTCCTTGGAGCGAGCATCTCGTCGCTGAAGCCCTGGAGCGGGAGCTCGATCGCGAGGGGCAAGCATTCTTCCTCCACAATCGCGTCGACACGATCCACGTGGCAGCCGAGCGGGTGCGCCGATTGGCGTCCGACGCCCGGGTGGGAGTCGCCCACGGGCAGCTGCGTCCGACGCAGCTAGACCGCGTGATGACCTCCTTCGTCGACGGCGAGATCGACGTCCTCGTCTGCTCGTCGATCATCGAGAACGGTCTGGACGTGCCCAACGCCAACACGCTCATCGTCGAGAACGCCGATCGCTTCGGGCTGTCCCAACTCTACCAGATCCGCGGCCGAGTCGGCCGTTCCCACCGACGCGCGTACTGCTACCTCATCGTGCCCCCCAACGCCAGCGAGGAATCAGAACGCCGTCTAAGTGTCCTCGAGCACTACACGGAGCTAGGAAGCGGATACAGCGTCGCTCTTCACGATCTCGAGCTGAGGGGCGCGGGCAACCTTCTCGGGGCGGACCAGTCGGGCTTCGCCCACGCGGTGGGGATCGATGCCTACCTGCGTCTACTCGAGCGCACCGTGGAGCGACTCAGGAGGAGTGGCGAACAGCCCCAGAACGCCGACCCGGAGGTCTCCATGGGCGGAGCGGCCTATCTGCCCGAGGCCTACGTGTCCGACGCGGGCCAGAAGCTCCACCTGTACAGGCGACTGTCGAAGGCCCGGAGACCGACCGAGGTCACCGAGCTGAGGCGCGAACTCGAAGATCGTTTCGGCAGATGCCCGACCGAGGTCGAGCGGCTTCTCGACCAGGCGACGCTGCGCATCCTCGGCCGCGGACTAGGCTTGGAGCTCATCATGATTCGGAGGAAGATCGCGCGCTTGACCTTCCACGAGACGGCCAATCCCCGGCTGGCGTCGCTGAAGGCGCCGTTTCACGACCGACAGATCGACGTCATCGTTCGCCGTATGCACCCGCTTTCGCTCGAGCTCAGGCAAGAGAGGCCGGAGCCGCTGGCGCCGACGCTGATTCGAGCTCTCGTCACGCTGACCGAGCGAGAGGAGGCTGCGTGAACGCGGATCTACTCCGACTTCCCCGGGTAGCGAGCCACCACGAACCGTGGTCCGGTGGACGGCTTTCGACACGCCCTGGAGAGACGCGACTGATGCGAAACCGTTGGAGCTTGTCTTGCCTCGCTCTGATTGCGCTGGCAAGCTGCGAGGAGCCTGGGGGGGGGGGGGGGGGGGGGGGGCGAGCCGTTGCTCGCGACGGCGGAGGGGAAGCAGCTCACGGTCGCCTCCGCAGTGGAGATGGTGGCACCGGAGGACGTCCCCAACGAGCTGAATCTGGTCCGGACGTTCGCGGATCTATGGATCGATTACACCCTACTCGCGACCGCAGCGTCGGATGACCCTACCTTCAACGATCTGGACGTATCGTACTTCGCTCGGCAGCAACTCGAGCAGGACCTGATCCTGGCTCTGCGCGACACGTTGGTCCGCCCGGACACCACTGTTTCCGAGGAGGAGCTGCTGCGGAGGTTCGAATTGGCGCAGCCCGGCTCGGAGGTCAACGCCAGGCACATACTCGTGCGATTCCCCGATGAGCCCACGGCGATCGAGCGTGACAGCGTCTCGTCGTTCGTGGAGGAGATCCGGGCCCGGATCCTCGCGGGCGAGAGCTTCGAGGACCTCGCACGCACCCATAGCCAGGACGTCGGCAGTGCGGAGGTCGGGGGAGATGTGGGGTGGTTCGCCCGTGGCCGGATGGTCCCGGCGTTCGAGCTGGCGGCCTTCGCCATGGAGCCGGGAGAGGTGAGCGAGGTGGTCGAAAGCCCCTTCGGCCTGCACATCATCCGGGTCGACGACAAGCGGGCGATGACGCTCGAGGAGGCGCGGGACGGGTTGAGGGTCGCCATCCAGAACGAGCGCGTCCAGAACGCGGAGGCTCAGTTCGTCGCCGATGTCGAGATCGGACGTGATATCGCGGCCGTCGGCGAGGCGTCCGACAAGGTGCGTGAGATTGCCGAGGACCCCGCGCTCCGACTCTCGCGTCGGGACGAGAATCGCCCGGTCGTCCGATACGTGGGCGGTGCCTTCACGGTCGGTGAGCTGCGGGATTACCTCCAGACCCGCAACGCCGAGTTCCGAGCGGAGCTTGCTACCGCCACCAGCGACGCGATCGAAGCCATGTTTCTCCGTGGCATGGCGCAACGGGAGCTTCTCGTCACCCGCGCCCAGGAGGAAGGACTCGGCTGGCCCGTGGCCCGTCAGGACTCACTGGTCGAGGACATCAGAACCCGAGTGGTGGAGATCGCGGCAGGTCTCGGTTTCCTCGGTATCCAGCCAGAGGGCGCTGAGAACCAACGCGACGCCATCCATCGAAGTGTGCTCCAGGCCATGCGCGAGATGCTGCGCGGCGAGCGGGACGTCGTGCCGCTCGGAGCATTCGCGATGCTACTCCGGGAGCGCTCATCGTACGAAACCTTCGATGATGGCCTCTCGGAGGCTGTGGCGCAGATCGACGAGATGCGATCGCGGGTCACGGGCGCGCCCCCTCCCGCGACCGAGCCCGGGTTGGCCGGGTCCGCCGAGCCCGCCGTCCCCGACACGTCCCGCTGATCCGTACGAACTCCTCAACCGTCGCGGAACCTGCCTCCGCAGCGGGGTTTACAGCAGGTGTCGCGCAGCCTAGTGCGTCCAACGGAAGGACCCATTTCAGCACAGCTCGGAGAAGCCCCGCCGATGATCAGGTTCGTGCTCTGGTCGCTCGCCGCGGTCCTGGTCGCGTGGCCGTTGGGTGCCCAGGTGCCAGGCGCCAGTCCTCCGGTCGATCGAGATTCCACGCTGGTCGACAGGGTCGTTGCCGTCGTGGGCGACTCCGTGATCCTCCTCAGCCAGGTGGACGAGGAAGTGGCCCTTGCGATGAGCCAGGGCTTCGAGACCGGGGCTCAGGAGATCCTCGATGCTCTCGTCGACCTCCAACTCGTTCTGCAGGCGGCTGCCAAAGACTCGACGCTGGTTCCCCAGGACGCAGAGATCGAGGGCCGGGTCACAGCCCAGGTGGAGGCCGTCCAGCAGAACTTCGGCTCTCAGGAAGCGTTCGAAGAAGCCCTCGCGGCTCGCGGCATGACGCCTGCCCGTTATCGGGAGCTGATGCGGGAGCGCCTCCGCACGACGATGGTGCAGGCCATGTACATGCAAAGGCAGATCCAGTCCGCCCCCGTCGTGGCCGTGTCGGAGGAGGAGATGAGGGCGGTCTTCGAGGAGAGGCAGGAAGAGCTCGGAGAGCGGCCCGAGCTCCTCACGGTCCAGCAGGTGCTCTTGCCGACTGGCGCTTCGGACGATTCCTGGACAGACGCCGAGCGTCTCGCTGATAGCCTGCGCACGGAGCTGGTCGCTGGGGCCGATTTCGAGGCACTCGCGAGGGAGTTTTCTCAGGACCCAGGCTCAGCAGTCCAAGGGGGCGCTCTGGGCTGGATACAAAGAGGCGCTACGGTCCCGGAGTTCGACCGGACGACGTTCTCAATGAGGGACGGCGCGTTGAGCCAGCCGGTGAGGACCGAGTACGGATTCCACGTCATCCTCGTCGAGCGGTCGCGGCCGGGCGAGAAGCGAGTCCGTCACATCCTCATCACCCCGGAGGTCGGAGAGGAGGACCTCGCAAGCAGCCGGCGCTCGGCCGAAGACATCGCGCGTCGCATCCGCGAAGGTGAGGACGCGCTCGAGCTCGCGGAGGAGTTCGGGGACAAGGAGCTACCCAGCGACTTCCCCTACGCGCCCGCCGAACCCGGCTCGATTCCGCCCGTATTCGTACAGAACCTCGCCGGCACCCGGGAGGGAGACGTCGTTGGCCCGTTCCAGGCCGAGCTCCGCGGACGCATGTACTACGCCGTGCTGAAGGTCGCCGACCAGCGCGAAGCGGGGAGGTTCACGTTCGAGGACTTGCGAAACACGATCCAGGAAGCGCTCCTCGACGAGAAGCGACGCGAGCGCGTCCACGAAAGCCTGAGGGAGCGCACCCACGTCGAGTACCGCGACTAAGACGTCCTCGGAGCCGGCCGCGGTGACGGCAGGTCCGGTCCCGGTTCGCATCGCCGTCACGCCTGGGGACCCGAGGGGGGTGGGTCCCGAGCTCCTCGGGCGAGCGCTCCCTCGCTTCCTGGAGGAGGAGCACGGGGGCGTGCAGGTCACGGTCGTCGGTCCGCCCGGACTCGTGGACGCCGGGCTCCCCCAACGTCCGGTGGCTCGCTGGGACGGAACTCCGGCCGGGGCTGGAGCGGTGGCTCTGGACTCGATCCGGGTGGCTGTGGCAGAGGCGATCTCCGGATCGGTTGACGCCATTGTGACCGGCCCGGTACACAAGCCCGAGCTCCGTCGAGCCGGGGCCGACACTCCAGGCCAGACGGAGCTGCTCCGAGATCTCTCCGGCGTTGGCGAGGTCGGGATGCTCATGGCAGCGGACCGGACCGCTTTGGGCGGCCCGCTGCGAGTCCTCTTGGCAACGACTCACCTTCCCCTCCGAGATGTGCCAGTGGCGCTGACCACGCTGAGGCTCGTGTCGCAGACCATCCTCCTGGATCGGAGCCTCCGGCGCGATTGGGGACTATCGGAGCCACGCATCGCGCTCTGCGCGCTGAATCCCCACGCATCCGACGGTGGGCTGTTCGGCGAGGAGGAGGAGACCGTCTACGGTCCGGCCCTGGCCCTTCTGTCCGAGTCCGGCATCGCGGCGGACGGACCCCTGCCCGCCGACACGGTCTTCTCACGCGCCGCGTCCGGGGAGTTCGACGCCGTTGTGGCTCCCTACCACGACGTCGGCATGGCCGCCTTCAAGACCGTGTCGTTCGGTTCGGGCGTCAACGTGACGCTCGGGCTTCCCTTCGTCCGCACTTCGCCCGACCACGGTACCGCGTTCAAGATCGCCGGCCTCGGCGTCGCGAACGAGAGCTCGACGCTCGAAGCCCTTCGAGTGGCTAGCCGGCTGGCCAGAGCCAGGAGGGCAACCGACCGCCACGTCCGCCCGTCCGATCAGGGGCCTGCGCTTTGACAGCTAGGCTCGCTGCCAATTACGTTTTTCGCACTTTGTTCGGGTCCCCGCTTCGCGAGCTTCCGTGATCCACTTTGAGCGCGTCACGAAGGAATACGCCCGCCGCGGGGCGGCCCTCAGCGACGTATCCTTCAATATCCGGAAGGGAGAGTTCGTATTCCTCACCGGACACTCCGGATCCGGGAAGTCGACGACTCTCAAGCTCGTCCACCTAGCCGAACGACCCACCGATGGAGAGATACGCGTCTGCGGCTACTCGGCGCGTCGCACGCGCGAGCGCGAGGTTTGGAAGATCAGGCGCCGTGTGGGGTTCGTGTTCCAGGACTTCCGTCTCCTACCCGGCCGCACGGCCGCCGAGAACATCTCGTTCGCGCTCGAGGTGACGGGCGCTCCGCAGGCGGTCGTTCGCCAAAAGACCCAACGCCTCCTGACACAGGTCGGGCTAGCGTCCAAGTCCGGGGCCATCGTGAACGAGCTCTCCGGTGGGGAGCAGCAGCGCGTCGCCGTCGCGCGGGCGCTCGTGGCGGACCCCCTGATCCTGCTCGCCGACGAGCCGACCGGCAATCTGGACGAGCGTGCTACGCGCGGAATAATGGAGCTCTTCTGGGACATCAATGCACTCGGGATGGCGGTCCTCATGGCGACGCACGACCTAGAGCTCGTGAGGAGCTACCAGGACGTGAGGGTCCTCGAGCTCGACCAGGGGCGGCTCGTGTACGATTCCGCGGCCGCGATGCCGAGCACGGGTGGGGTCCCCGTTTGAGCCTCCCCCCCGCACCGTGAGCTACGCGGTTCGCGAAGCGCTGGCGGCGTTTCGCCGGGCCCCGGTTCTGACTGGACTCGCGTCGGCGATGGTCGGTCTGGCGCTGTTCGTCATCGGCCTGTTCGGACTGGCCGCTTTCAACCTTCAAGAGGCCCTGACCCTGCTCGAGGAGCGAGTCGGCATCGTCCTCTACCTGCGCGACGACACGCGCAGCCAGGAGATCGATCTGGCATACGGAGAGCTCTCCTCGCTCCCCGAGGTCGCCGAGGTGCACTTCGTCAACAAGGAGGGCGCGCTCGAAAAGGCGCGAACCGAGCTGCCGGACCTCGGCGAGCTGTTTTCCGACCTGGCCGTGAACCCGCTCCCCGCCTCCTTGGAGGTGCGACTGCGGCCGGGCTATCGGAACCAGGAGGTCGTCGAGCGAATCGCCTCGCTTTCGAGCGCCTATGCGTTCGTCGAGGATGTCGCGTACGGCCAGGAGTGGGTGGAGCGACTCTTCGCTCTGCGCCGCGCGGCCGGACTGACGGTCGCCGTGCTCGGCGCAGCGTTCGCCGTCGTCGCCGCGCTGATCATCGGAACGGCTCTCAGGATCGCCATCTTCGCCCGACGCGAGGAGATCTACGTCATGCGACTCGTGGGGGCCACGCGGGGGTTCATTCGGCGTCCGTTCCTCCTCGAGGGCGCGATGGCGGGCCTCCTCGGGGGCGTCGGGGCCGTGTTGCTCACCTATCTCACCTTCAGGGCGGTGTATGCTTTCGTATTCTCTCTCTCGTGGATCCCGGGTGGCTGGGTCGTAGCCGGAGTCGCTCTTGGTGGCGTTTTCGGAGTGTTGTCGAGCGCCCTCTCGGTAGACAGGCACCTGAGGGAGGTGTGACGGTGAGGCGCTCGCTCATCGCCGCCTCGATGGTCTTGGCTTGGCTCGTCACGCCGAACCCGGTCGCCGCACAGGACGGTGACCTCCAACGGCAGATCGCCGAAAGCCGCCGCCGCTTGGAGGAGATCCGCGCCGAGCGCGAGCGCTTGCAGAGCGAGCTCGAGCGGGCCCGAACGGGCGTCCGCGACGTAGTAGGCGAGCTGCAGAACATCGAGCGGCAGCTGGGGGTTTCACGGTCCGTCCTCGGCGAGCTCGACCTCCAGCTCGAGATCGCGAGTCGCGCGGCGGAGCAGAACACCCGCAGCCTCGTGATCACGCGCGAGCGCCACCAGGAGGCGAACGCCATTCTCCATCGACGGCTGCGCGACATCTACAAGATGGGGGCCCTGCACTCGGTTCGCGTGCTCCTGGGGGCGGATTCCTTTGCGGACCTCCTCAATCGATATCGTTACCTGCACATGATCGCCTCCTATGACCGCTCCCTCCTCCGGCGCGTGTCGGCCCTCGCCGAGGACCTGGGCAGCCGAAACGAGGAGCTCCGCAGCAACAGGGACGACCTCGGTCGTTTGAGGCAGTCGAAGCTCGTCGAGGTGAACCAGCTGCGGAGCGTCGAGGGTGACCATCGGAGCGCACTAGAGGCGTTCCGCGATGCGGAGCAAGAAACGCAGGGAGACCTCGTATCTCTCGAGGCGGACGAAGCCGGGATGCAGACGCTCATCGACGAGCTCGAAACCCGCCGGCTCGAGCTCGAGCGCGCGCGCGCGACGATCAGCTCGTCCCTGTCCAGGGCGGACGTGGGTTCTCTAGACTGGCCCATCGACGGCGACATCGTGTATCGGTTCGGCCTCCAGCGCCGCCCCAACGGGACCGTATTGCGGTGGAACGGCGTGGGGATCACGGCCCCACTCGGCTCACCCGTGAGCGCGGTGCGAGGCGGAACCGTAGTGCTCGCCGGACCGTTCGAGGGCTACGGGCCCACCGTCGTGCTGAGCCACGGCGGCGGCTTCTACACGCTCTACCTGTACCTCGAGGAGGTCGGCGTCGTGGAGGGTCGAGCGGTGGACACGGGCCAGGTCGTCGGTACGGTCGGTGGAGCCGACTCTCCCGAGGGGCCCCACATCGAGTTCCAGATTCGGGCGCCCGTTGACGCTGGAGGCTCTCCCCAGGCCCAGGACCCGCTCGATTGGCTTCGCCCAAGAGGCTAGCGGTCCACGACGTCGCGGGTCACGACGCGCTGCGCGCGTCGCTCGCCGCGGCCGTGTCCAGGGAGAGGCTGCCGCCGACGATCCTCCTTCACGGCGCCCGGGGCGTCGGTAAGCAGCGGCTAGCCCTCTGGCTGGCCCAGGTGGTTCTTTGTGGCGGGCGATCCAGCAACGGACCCTGTGATCATTGCCAGGCCTGCAGACTCGCCCGGAGGATCGAACATCCGGACTTGCACTGGTATTTTCCCCTATCGAGGCCGTCCGGGGCGCGGTCTCCCCAAAAACTCGCGGAAGCACTCGAGGCGGCTCGCGCGGACGCGCTGGAGGAGGTCCGCGCGCGGCCGATCCGCGCGCCCCGGCGAAGCGACGTGGAAGCGATCTATCTCGCCATGGCGCAGTCCCTTCGCCGCCGCGCCATGAAGCGCCCGTCGATGGGACCCAGGCAAGTCTTCATCATCGCGGACGCCGAGAAGTTGGTTCCCCAGGAAGCGAGCCCGGAGGCCGCGAATGCGCTCCTCAAGCTTCTCGAGGAGCCACCCGAAGGATCGATCTTCGTGCTTACGTCCAGCGAGCCCGGCTTGCTCCTCCCGACGATCCGCTCGCGGGCTCTGCCCATCTACGTAGCAGGTCTCGACCTCGAAACGGTCGAGAGCTTCCTGGTGGACGTAGCGGGTGTCGAGCCGGAGGTCGCACGCGGCGCCGCACGGGCATCGCAAGGCTCGATCGGGCGCGGACTGGGTTACCTGCCGGCCGAGGGCGGCGGTCCCGGCTCGCTCGAGGCGCTGTGCGTCGATAGTCTTGCGATCCTGGAGGCGGCGCTCTCGAGCGACGGATCCGCATTCCGGCGCGGTTTGGACCAAGCGCCGTGGGGGGCACGGGGCCTTGCGGACCTGTTCGCTTCGCTCGAAGAGTGGCTGCGGGACCTCTCCGCCGTCGCAGCGAGCGTCCCCGGGGCGGTGTCGAACCCTGGTCGAGCGCAGACACTTCAGAAGATGATATCGCGCGACAAGTTGGACCCATTGGCGCCGATCAATGCCCTGGATTCCGTAGAGGAAGCACGCATAGCGGCCCGGGGAAACGTGAATCCGCAACTCCTCGTCTCTGGTTTGATCGAGGAGCTGAGAGCCACGCTGAGACCGGCAGCCACGACGCCCGCATCAACCTGAGCGACGAGAGTGAACTCGAGCCCTGAGCGTCCGCCCGAACTCAGCCACATCGACGAGGCTGGTCACGCCCGGATGGTGGATGTGACGTCGAAGGAGTCGACCGAGCGACGGGCGGTCGCATCTGGCAGGATCAGGATGAGCCACGCCACGCTGAGCCGCATCGTAGGGGGCCTCACCCCCAAGGGGGACGTGTTGGCGGTCGCTCGGATCGCGGGCATTCAAGCCGGCAAGCGCACGGCCGACTTGATTCCACTCTGTCACGTCCTTCCTGGCGCATCGGTAGCGGTTACGCTCGAAGCCGACGAGGAGCTTCCCGGCATCACGGCCCGGTCCGAGGCCACCTGCATCGGACGAACAGGAGTCGAGATGGAAGCGCTGACGGCAACCGCCGTCGCCCTGCTCGCCGTCTACGACATGGTGAAGGGTCTGGAGCGTGGAATGGTGATCGAGGCGCTGCGCCTCGAAGTAAAGGAAGGGGGTCGGTCCGGGGTCTGGACCGCCTCGGACGACCTCGGCCGACGCTAGGGTGATCCGCCGGAAGAGCTGACCTGAATCTTCTGTCCGGGCTGAAGCACCGTTCGGGCCCCCAGCCGATTCCAAAGGAGAAGGTCGGAGATCCTCACCGCGTACCGCCGCGCGATGCCCCAAAGCGTGTCGCCGTGCTCCACCACGTGTGTCGCGTAGCCCGGGTCGGCTCGACGTGCGCCAGCCGTCCGACTCCGGTCCGATGGGCCGGGGACAAGGGGAACCAGAAGCCGTTGTCCGATCTGCATCCGCCTCGGTCTCACTCCGGGGTTCGCGGCCCGAAGCTCGGAGATCGAGACTCGATAGCGCCCTGCGACGTGTGTGAGCGTCTCGCCGGACGCGACGACGTGCTCCGTGACGGTGACTCTTTGCTTGACCGGGATCGCGGCGTAGCGCTCGAGGAAACCATTCGACGTTCCCCGTGGCACGCGAACCGTCGTCGGCCTCCCTCCTGGGGTGACGCGTCGCATGATGTGAGGGTTCAGCTCCAAGACCTCTTCCTCCGCCACCTCCGCAGCGAGCGCGACGACGTCCAGAGAAGTGGCATCCGGTACGACAACCTCCTCGTAGACGAGCGGAGCGGCGGTGACGAGCGGGACGACTCCGTAGCGATCGGCATGCTCCGCGAGCGTCGCAGCTGCCATGAAGCGTGGGAAGAAATCCCTCGTCTCTCTCGGCAGATACGGAGCCAGAACGGCTAGAAGTGAATCGTGAGGCTCGGCGCCCGGCGCGTGGCGCGCCAGAAGTCGCTCGACTCGGGCGGGACCGCCGTTGTACGCGGCCAGGGCCAAAGCCCACGATCCGAAGCGTTCCCGTTGCTCCGAAAGGAACCGAGCCGCGGCAAGGGTCGAGCGAACCGGATCTCGCCGCTCGTCGACGAGCCCCGAGACCTGCAGCCCCATCGACCGCGCAGTGGTCGCCATGAATTGCCACATGCCGACGGCCGAAGCGCGACTCACGGCCGTCGGTACGTATCCGCTCTCGACGATCGGGAGATAGCGTAGCGACCCGGGTAGCTCCCGCTCGGTCAGCGCTCGATCGACGACCTGCCGGTAGCGGCCCATGCGCTCGAGAAACGTCCGGAACGACTCGACATTCTGGACACTCCAGAACTCGATCCATCGCGCAACCTGCGCCCTGAAGTCCGGATCGTCGTTGAGGGGGCTGAGCATGATGGCGTCGGGCGTCGTCGACGGTACGGGACGCGGCAGCGGGTCCATCGGCAGGAGCTCCGGGAGCAGCTCTTCCTCGAAATGCGGGAGCGGCAGCTCGGGGGGCGCGAGCGGCTGCGGAGGCGGCGGAGAGACCACTCGGCAGGCACTCATCACGATCATGAGCGGCAATACCGCGACCCCGTGCCCGGCTCCACGCACCCACCTAAGGGTTCCATGGACCGAGCGTGGGAGCGCGAAAATCCCGTTGAAAACGCTCACAGATGGTAGTTGGGCGCTTCCCGGGTGATCGTCACGTCGTGAGGGTGGCTCTCGCGAAGTCCTCCCGGAGTGACCCTTCTGAACCGGGCTGTCGTACGAAGCTCGTCGAGGTCGGCCGCGCCGCAGTACCCCATGCCGCTGCGTAGGCCACCGACAAGCTGGAAGATCGTGTCGGATACCGGACCCTTGTAGGGAACACGGGCCTCGATGCCCTCCGGCACGAGTTTCCTGGCCTCGGTTTCCGGATCCTGGAAATACCGCTCCGCTGAACCTTCCTCCATCGCCGACAACGAGCCCATCCCTCGCACCGTCTTGAACCGGCGCCCCTCAAGCAGAAAGCTCCGTCCCGGTGACTCTTCGGTACCCGCGAACATCGAGCCCATCATTACCGAGCTGGCTCCCGCGGCCAGGGCCTTGACGATGTCCCCCGAGAAGCGGACGCCCCCGTCCGCGATGATCGGCAGGGCGCCAGCGATCCCGTCCACCGCGTCCATGATCGCCGTGAGCTGTGGCAAGCCCACACCCGTCACGACCCGGGTCGTGCAGATCGAACCCGGACCCACGCCCACTTTCACGGCGTCCACTCCACGCTCGGCCAGGGCCCGCGCTCCTTCGGCCGTCGCTACGTTCCCGGCGACGAGCTGAACGTTCGGGAAAGCGTCGCGCGTCCGCTCGACTGCCACGAGGACGCCCTCGGAGTGGCCGTGTGCGGTGTCTACCACCAGCACGTCCACACCAGCTTCCACCAAGGCACGTGCGCGGTCCAGATCGGCGGCGGCGACACCGATGGCGCCACCCACGCGCAGCCTCCCGTGACCGTCCTTGCACGCATTGGGGTATTGACGCCGCTTGAAGATGTCCTTGACGGTGATGAGCCCGCGCAGGGTGCCGGCAGCGTCCACGACCGGAAGCTTCTCGATCTTGTGCTGGTGCAGGATGCGCTCGGCGTCCTCCAGAGTCGTGCCGACCGGGACCGTCACGAGCGCATCGGAGGTCATGATTTCCTCAATCGGCCGGTCCAGGGCCATCTCGAACTGAAGATCGCGGTTGGTGACGATCCCGATGAGGCGCTTGCGTTCGTCGACGATCGGAACTCCGCTGATCGAGAACCGGGCCATCAGGGCGTGCGCCTCGCGGAGGGTCGCGCGCGGTCCGAGCGTGATTGGGTCGAGGATCATCCCACTCTCGGAGCGCTTGACGCGGTCGACCTCTTCGGCCTGCTGATCGGGTGCCATGTTGCGATGGATGACCCCCATCCCACCCTCGCGAGCCATCTGGATCGCCATGTGGGACTCGGTGACGGTGTCCATGGCGGCCGAAACCAGGGGAATCTGGAGCCTGATCGCGCGCGTGAACGCGGAGGAAACGTCGCTGTCGCGCGGGTGAACGGTGGAGTGGCCGGGCACGAGGAGGACGTCGTCGAAGGTGAGCGCCTCTGCAAGGACGCGCTCTCTCGTGGCCGGGGCGCGGAGTTCAGCGTCCTCCCCAACAATCCGCACCACGGGCCGGCTCGCTTCGCTCATGCTCTCGTCGCTCCGCCACGTCGTAGGGGCTTGCTTCGAGCCATCGCTCCCTCCACCGATAGGTCGCGCCCGCCTTCCCGGCGCCTGTGCGGGCACCCAATGCGGGTGAGCAAAGATCGACCCCCCACTGTCCGCGGGCGAGGGACGAGCAGGCAGGAATAGCACCGCCATTTCAGAGAACCGCTGCGTTGCCGGACGGGGTGTCCGTGGCCACCGAATGCCGGGGGATGCTCCGAACGAGACACCTGAGAGGCGGGCACTGGCCCGTTCTGCCAGCACGTTCTTCCATTCATGGGGCAGCCTACGTCCAGCCGAGAACGCATGTCAAGCGGTTCGGCTCGTTCCACGACGGCATAGGGGAGACCCTGTCCTCTCAGGCCCCGGAGCCGCTCCGGCCTTCCTCGTCCTTGAAATCCCCGTCGTCCGCACGCGTAGAAGAGGCTACGGTGCTCGGGTCCTCCGGGCCGGAGTGGGCTTCGGCGGCGCCCTCGGCAACCGCACCGAGGTCACTGATGATCTGCCGGCCGGCGGAAGAGACGCTTGCGAGGACTCGGTCAGCGGCGGCGATCAACTGGAACGCCTCACGCAGTGTGTGCGGGCTCATGGCCTTCTTGCGAATCTTGTCCTCCAGACTCTCGGCGAAGCGCTGGAGCCCGCTGGTCTCCTCCGTGAGATCCCGAGCGTACTTCGACTCGAGGAACTCGATGTAGTCCAAGACCTGATAGACTTGAGCCTCCGGCAGGCTCTCGATGCGCCGCAGCAGACGCTGTCTCAACACCTCGTGCATTCGCCACGTCCCGCGTGATAGCTCGACCCCCGCTCGTGTCGGGGGCAGGCGCGGAAGCGCACTGCCCTCCTCAGGGGTACGGTAACAGGATCGTGGACCGCTGGCGAAGCGCCGACTTGCCGGATTCGCTTCACACCCTATCGTGTCCCCAGTCGGGACCGATAAACAAAGGGTCCAGAAATCGCGATCTTGGAGGAGATTCGGTCGGTCCATGGCCTTTCTACCATTGAGGAGTGTGAGCATTCCCGAGGGGGTCGGGAAGCTTTACGACGATTGGCTGGACTCGATCGACGGAGAGCTGTCACGGCCCGACTGCGATCGGGACGAGCTATGTCGTCGGGTGCTGACCGATATCTATTACCCGCATCTTGCGGGTGTCGACCCAAGCACGTTCTCGCCGACCACCCGCCTGGCGCTAGCTCAACTCGATCCCAGAAACATCACCCTCGAACCGGAATACTACCACGAGATCGACCCCGAGCAGTATTACCCGCGCAAGCCGCTCATCTGGCTGTGGGAGATGTTCGACAAGAGCCCGCTCGGCGAGAACGTCCACCTGGGCGTAAAATTCCGACGGCTCCTCGCTCGGCGCATCTTCAAGCGTTGCGGCCGCAATTTCAAGGCCTTCCACTTCGTCAAGCTCTCCCTTGGATACAATTTGGAGGTCGGGGACGGAGTCGTCGTGCATCGGCACGTGCTTCTCGACGACCGCGGAGGGATCACGATCGGTAATGGGGCCTCGATATCGGACTTCGCAAACGTGTACAGTCACTCCCACGACATCGTCGATGGACGCATCGTGAACACGCCGCAGACAGTGATCGGAGACGGCGTGCGAATTGCTTATCACGCGACCATTCTCGCGGGCACGCGCGTTGCCGAGGACTCGATGGTCGGGGCGGGGTCGATGCTGACACGGGACACGACGCCGCACACCGTGTTCGTGGGCGTCCCGGCCAAAGCCGTGAAGGAAAAGCCCGAGGAGGAGCGGGCGCGCAAGAGACCTCCGACCCCCGATCCCCTCGAGGACGCCTAGTCCACCCGCTTCGTCGGCGCTAGCCGCCCCCTCCCTCTTCATAACGGTCCTTGAGCCTCTGCACGACCGCCGGGTCGGCGAGCGTCGTCGTATCACCGACGGCCCGGCCCTCTGCGATGTCCTTCAGGAGGCGACGCATGATCTTCCCCGAGCGAGTCTTGGGGAGCTCGGCCGTGAAGATGACATCCTCCGGTCTCGCGATTGCTCCGATCTTGTGAGACACGTGCTGGCGCAACTCCGATGCCAGAGCCTCAGACGTCTCAATACCCTCCTTGACCGTGACGAACGCGGCGATCGCCATTCCCTTGACGTCGTGGGACCTACCGACGACGGCAGCCTCCGCGACTCGATGGTCGTCGACCAGGGCGCTCTCGACCTCCATCGTCCCGATGCGATGACCAGCCACGTTGAGGACGTCGTCAACGCGACCTAGAATCCAGTAATATCCCTCGTCGTCGCAGCGCGCGCCGTCACCGGGGAAGTACGTGTCGGGCCACTTCGACCAGTACTGGGCGCGGAACCGCTCGTCGTCCCCGTAGATCGTGCGCAACATCGATGGCCACGGGGCCTTGATCGCCAGGAACCCGGCCTCGACCTCGTGACCGTCATCGTCCAGAATCGCTGCCTCGACGCCGGGGAAAGGGCGGGTCGCCGTTCCGGGCTTCGTCTCGGTGATTCCGGGAAGCGGCGTGATCATGATGGCGCCCGTCTCGGTCTGCCACCAGGTATCCACAATCGGGCATGCCTCGCCCCCGATCACCTCGTGATACCAGATCCACGCCTCCGGGTTGATCGGCTCCCCAACCGTCCCGAGGAGCCGCAGGTTGGACAGATCGTAGCTCCGCGGCCATTGCTCACCCCAGCGCATGAACGCTCGGATCGCCGTCGGCGCGGTGTAGAAAACCGTGATCCCGTAGTCCTGGCAGAGCCTCCAGAACCTGCCCCGGTCAGGGAAGTCGGGTGCGCCTTCGTACATGAAAACGGTGGCGCCGTTGGCCAGCGGGCCGTACACGATGTAGCTGTGCCCAGTGACCCACCCCACGTCGGCGGTGCACCAGAACCGGTCCTCCTCCTTCAGGTCGAACACCGCTTTGGTCGTCGCGTAAACCTGGGTGAGGTATCCACCGGTGGTATGCACCACTCCCTTCGGCGTTCCCGTCGTCCCCGAGGTGTAGAGGATGTAGAGGAGATCCTCGGAGTCCATGGGCTCGCATGGAGCGAGCCCCTGGACGTCGCTCAGGAGATCGTGGAGCCAGTGATCGCGCCCGGGCGTCATCGTGACACCCAGAGCCTCCGTGACGCTCGGGTCCCGCTGCACCACGACCACGTGTTCGATGCTTGGGGTGTTCTCCAAGGCGCGATCGGCGTTTCGCTTCAAAGGCACGAGGCTTCCCCGACGGTACCCCCCGTCTGCCGTGATCAGCACCGTGGCCTCGGCGTCGTTGATGCGACCGGCCAGCGAGTCGGGGCTGAAGCCACCGAAGACGACGGAGTGGGGTGCACCGATGCGTGCACAGGCCAGCATCGCGAAAGCAGCCTCGGGGATCATGGGCAGGTAGATCGCGACCCGGTCGCCCTTCTTCACGCCCAGGTCCGAGAGGGCCTGTGCGAAGGACGCGACGGCCCGATGCAGCTCCCAATACGTGAAAACGCGGACGTCGCCGGGCTCTCCCTCCCAAATGAGCGCGGCCTTGTTCCTTCGAGGTCCATCCAAGTGCCGGTCGACGCAGTTGTGACACACGTTCAGCTTCCCACCCACGAACCAACGAGCGTGCGGGGGTCTCCAATCGAGCACGGTGTGCCAGTCTTCGAACCAATCCAGCTCACTCGCCCACCCGGCCCAGAAAGCTTCGGGGTCCTCCGCTGCCCTCCGGTAGATTTCCGGATCGGACAGCACCGCTGCCTCACTGAAGGCTGGAGGAGAGGGGAACCTCCGATCCTCCGTGAGGAGCGTTTCGAGAGCGGATGGGATTCGGCTCATGGCCAAAGGCTCCAGTTTCGGGTACGCCGGGGTCCACCGTCCTCCCGGCGGCCCCGGGGCAGACCAGAGTAGGGGACCGCCCGGATCGTCTGCAAGCCGACGGGCGCGCTCCTTCAGGACGAGTCTAGTCCAGCGTCTCCGGGACCATCAGAATGCTGCGCACGGTTTCGTGACCGAGGAGCTCCTCGAAGCACTCCGTCGTCTCTGCTGACAAAGCGACAACCGCCGACGGCCCCGCGGCGATCGCGGTCGACGGTACCCGCAGCTTGAACCGGACCTCCACCTCGGCGTGCCCCAGGATGGCGCTCGAGTCGGGCAGCCTCAGTCGCAGGGTGAGCGGGGTGGGGTGGTCCTTGGGCAGGCACGAAGAGGCAACCGCGGACAGCGAGGAAAGCGTCCCGGCCGCGGACCCGAGAACACCGAGAGGGGGGCCACTCAAGACCAGGGCGAGGTTGCCGCTGAGCCCCCGGGTCGTCTCGTCCACGAAAACGTCGATGCTGGCGTCGTCCCAGCGGTCGGCGTGAAAGAAGAGGTAGGCGCTTCGGGTCGAGTCCCCCGCCCAGCGACCTTCGAATTGATGGCTGGTCGTTTTCTGAAGGCCGCTGAGCGTCCACCCGACGGTCTCGACACCGGCCCGAACCGCCTCGACCAGGGGCTCGAGGGTCAGGATCGGTCCAGGAGGCGACATCGTCAACGTCCGTGCGTCCCGGACCTCTGAACAGGCCGATCCAGATGGTCCGAAGGCGTTGAGAATCGGGGACTTCCACGCTTCGTCCGCGGTTGACACCCGTTCTCGCATGCGTGTATCATTCGCGTCGTGAGAGCATTGTGGGATCCGGCCGGCTTGAGGATTCCGCGCGTCCATCTCCGCGACGTGTCCGATGAATGAAAACATCCTGAGACAGGCGCTGGAAGCCAACGGGCAGCGATTTACCGACCAGCGTGCCGCGGTCTTCCGTTTCCTCTCGTCCACACGTAGGCATCCCACTGCGGACGAGGTTTTCCTCCACGTGCGGGACGAGCTGCCGGGCATTTCCCTGGCCACGGTGTACAAGAGCCTGGAGACGCTGGTCGGATGCGGGCTCGCCGTCAAGCTCGCCTACGCCGAGGGATCGGCGCGCTACGACGGCCGCACGGACCCCCACCACCACGTACGCTGCCTCTCGTGCGGACGGGTGTCCGACGTTCAGGAGCGGATCGCGGACGAAGCCTTCCTCGGTCTCCGCAACGCCACCGACGGCTTTCGCGTTACCGGGTTCCATCTGGAGTTCACCGGCTACTGCGGCACTTGTGATCCGGCGCGCCCGATCGTCGCCTAAGCGAGACCGACAAACTTGGTGGCCTCGGCGCCGAGTCCTCCTGCGGACGCCGCGTGTATCGCTGGAGAGCCCCTGAGCGTGACCACCCGAGCCCTGGCTTCGAGCGGGGCGCCCCCAGCTCTCGTGACCGATCCCGGTCTGCTCGAAGCCTACGCCCGCTCATCGGGGCCCATACGAGCCAAGCCGGCCGCGGTCGTGGTACCGCGGCATCCGGAGACGGTCGCTAGCCTGGTCGAATGGGCCGAGAGGCGCGGTGCCGCACTCATCCCCCGCGGAGCGGGAACGGGGATGCCGGGCGGGAACGTAGGGACGGGCATCTCGATCGACCTCACCGGCCTGGACGAGGTCTCCCCGGTGCGCCTCGCAGCGGACGGCACGGCATTCATCCGGGCAGGCGCTGGGGCCATCGCGGCGCGTGTCGAGGAGAGAGCGCGCGCGGCAGGGTTCTTCCTCCCTCCCCTGCCGTCCAGCTGGGAGCGCTGCACGGTGGGCGGCATGGTTGCGAACAACGCAGCGGGCACACGCACTTTTGGTTACGGAGCTACGAGGGATTGGGTGGCCGAGCTGGACCTCGTGCTCGCCGGAGGGAGCCTCGAGACGGTGCGGCCCGGCTTGGCTCCTCCGTCCATCTCGAGGCTCCAGGCGCAGATCTCTGCTCGCCTCGATGCCGAGCTCCCGGACTGGCCTCGCGTGCGGAAGAACTCGAGTGGTTACGCGCTCGACCGCTTCCTGTCTTCCGGTGACCCGGTTCAACTCCTGCTGGGGAGTGAAGGGACATTGGGGATCGTCACCTCGGTGACGTTCCGCCTTGCCCCCGTGCCAGAGGCGTCCGGGGTCAGTCTCGTGCGACTCGACGACCTCGAGGACCTGAGCGCTTGGCTCCACGCTGCCTCGGACCTGGGCGCGAGCGCCTGCGAGTTTCTGGGCCGGCGGGTGGCCGAGATGGCGAGACTCACCGACGATGCCACATTCGGCGCAGTCGGCACGGGATCGGCCGGGCTGGTCATGCTCGAGCTGGACGGAAGCAAGGAGCAGGTCGATCGCGGACTAAGGGAGGTTCGCAGTCTCGCGAAGCATGCAGGAACGGTCTGCGTCGACGCGACTGATCCGACGGGACAACGCCGGCTTTGGAACGCGCGTCATCGCGCGAGCCCCGTGATCGCGAGGGTCGCGGAGCGCGGCCTGGTGCCGACACAGTTCGTCGAGGACGCGGTCGTCCCCGTACCGGAGCTCGTGCGCTACATCAAGGGCGTAGGCGAAATCCTCGCCCGCGAGGACACGGACGCGGTCGTGTTCGGGCACGCAGGCGACGGGAATGTGCATGTGAACCCGCTTCTGGACCTGGCCCGCCATGACTGGCGAGACCGCGCCGGAAGGATCCTGGATGCTACGACGGATCTCGTCGCCACGCTCGGCGGCACCCTCTCGGGTGAGCACGGTGACGGGCGCATCCGGGCGCCGCTTATCCCACGAATCTGGGAGTCGCGGTTGACGGAGGCTTTTCACGAGGTGAAAAGGGTGTTGGACCCTGCGGGCATATTCAACCCGGGTGTGATCATCGCCACTGCAGGACAGGATCCCCTCGACGGGATCGCGCCGTGGAAGGAAATCACGTGACCCCCCCTACCGGCCCCCCACGGCCGTGCGAGGCCAGGCTCAATGGGCGCGGGGCTCTACTCTCCGCAGTGATTCTTTTTGTTGCCGCGCTCGCCGGTGGGGCGAGCTCCTCGGGGGTCACGGGCTCCGTCCGAGACGCGAGCGCGCTGATGGCTTCAGCGACCATGACCGGGGGAGCTCTCGCGGAGCGGGCGTCGCCCGACAGCGAGGCGAGCCCGACCATCGCCTCGGAGGCCGTCGACGCTCTCCGCTCCGACCTGCAGGCGCTTCTCGCGACGGAGCAGCATGGGCGGGCGCGATGGGGTGTGCTGGCCGTATCCCTGGAGGGCGGGGACACGCTGTTCGCCGTGACCCCTTCGGAGCCGCTGGTGCCCGCGTCGAACGCCAAGTTGCTCACCACCGCTGCAGCCCTCGCCTACCTGGGCGCGGGCTTTCGCTACCAAACCTTCCTGCTAACCGAAGCCGACACCCTGGGTGGCTGGCTTCTGGGCGATCTCATCCTTTACGGGACGGGTGACCCGGGGATCTCCAGACGGTTTCAGGACACCGAAACCAGCGTCTTCGAGGCCTTCGCGGACTCACTCGTCGCGCGCCGCATCCACGTAATAGAGGGAGACTAGTCGGGGACGGCACGTACTTCGCAGATCCGGGTCCTGCGCGGGGATGGGACGCCGGCTACCTGGACCACGCCTTCGCCGCCCCGTCCTCGGGGCTGTCCTTCGCGGAGAACGTCTTCAGCGTCCGGATCGTGCCGTCGGGTCCGCTGGGCACGCGACCCTGGGTCACCACCGTGCCGCAAGGCGCGGGCGAACGCATCTTGAACGAGGTGCTGATCGGGAATCGCACGCGCCTGGGCGTCCAACGAGAAGGGCCCGGAGGCCCGATCCGGGTCACGGGAACCGTCCGCATCGGCCGGGACCGGTGGCGGCAGCTCTCCGCTCGTCGGCCCGAGCGCTATGCCGCTAGCGTCCTGAGATCCGTACTCGAGAGCCGCGGCATCCGAGTCCTCGGACGAGTTCGCTCCGCGACGCCGGCCGAGGGGGCCGAGCGGTCTATGCGAAAGCTTTGGGCGCCGGCCGTCGAAACTGGCTCCCTGCGGATCCTCGCACGTCACGTGTCTCCACACCTCGAGACGTACCTGGAGGTCGTGAACAAGGACAGTCACAACCTCTTGGCCGACCAGATCTTCAAGACGGTCGGTCGAATCGTCGTCGGCGACGGATCCTATGCCGGCGGCGGGCGCGCAGTGGAGCGATTCCTCGCCGACGAGGTGGGCGTCGACACCGCGAACATCATCCTGGAGGACGGCTCCGGTCTTTCGAGCCTCAATCGCGTTGCCCCCTCCGATTTCGTCTCGCTGCTCCGCTACATGGCAGCCTCACCATTCTGGGAGACGTTCTGGGGGACGTTGCCGGAAGCGGGGAACGCACGGGAGCTCGCTCGCATGCACAGGACGGCCGCGGCGGGCAACCTTCGAGCCAAAACCGGCACGATTCAAAGTGTGTCGGCCCTCTCCGGAATGGTCAGAGCTGCGAATGGCGAGCGCATCGTTTTCTCGATCTTGTCCAACGAAGTCCGGTCGACTCGCCGCGCAAAACGCATCGAAGACCTCATCGGAACACGCCTGGCCCTCTTCGAGCGTCCGCTGGAGGCCACGGGTGACGCGGGGAGCGGAGGGGAATCCCACGATCCTCCGTGACGAGACTGGGCTACTTGCTGGCGGCGTGCCCCTCAGCGGAGACGAGCTCGCCCCGCTGCGCCGTTCGACCGAGCGCGACATGGAGCTTCCGGCGCAGCTCCACGGACGACATGGTGCTCAGCGTGCGACGCGCCGTCCGCTCGGAATTCCAACGAATCTCCGTCAACGGACATCCACGGCTCTCGTCGTAAGCGAGCGCGAAGAAGAGCGAGAAGCGGCCCTTATAGTCTCCGTCCGACCGTTCGCGAACGGTGGCGACCCAGGTCCGGCCCTGTGCGTCCTCGAAGCTTCTCATGCGGTCTCCGATGATGCCCCCGGGGGGTGGGGTCGAGCAGGCCCGTAGGTCGCGCCGTCCGGCGCACGCCACGAAGAAGATAGGAACAGACCTCGACCCTCGAAACCGCGCGAGTCGAAGTGCCAGCGGACACCGACGCGACACCCGACCAACCGACCGGAGACGCGGGAGCCGAAGCCGGGTTGGTTCTGCTCGCGCTCATCTGGGGCGTCAACTTCTCCGTCATCAAGATTGCGCTCGTGGAGATCTCGCCGCTGGCGTTCAACGCGTTGCGCTTTCCGCTGGCATCGCTCGTGCTCCTGGCGCTGCTCCGTCTCTCGGGGCCCTTCCCGAGACCGGCACGTGAGGACTGGCCCGCCCTGCTGGCGCTCGGCCTGCTGGGCCACGTGGTTTATCAACAGTTCTTCATCCTTGGGATGGACGCCACGACGGCCGGCAACGCGAGCCTTTTACTCGCCACAACACCCGTGTGGACACTGCTGCTCTCGGTGTCGGCGCGTCACGAGCGACCGCCCCTTCGCGTGTGGATCGGGGTCTTCGGGACAGCGGTCGGCATCGCCACGATCGTCCTCGGCGGACCGTCCAGTCGGCTCGAGTGGGGCTATCTCACCGGTGACCTCCTGATGCTCGCTTCGGCCCTCGCCTGGTCGGTCTATACCGTGCGCTCACGGTCCTTCGTTCACCGGTACGGCCCTCTGGCAGTCACTGCCTGGACTCTGTGGGTCGGTACGATTGGAATCGTGCTGGTGGGGATCCCAGATCTGGCGGCGACCGAACTGTCCCAGGTGTCGTTCGGGTCGTGGCTCGCCGTGGTCTACGCAGGTACCTGCGCGATTTCGATCGCGTATGCTCTCTGGTACCGCGGCGTGCACCGGATCGGCAATACTCGCACGGCCGTCTACTCAAACCTCGTGCCGGTGATCGCCCTTCTTGTCGCGTGGGTGTGGCTCGGAGAACGCTTGAGCCCAGGTCAGATCCTCGGAGCGGCGATCGTCCTCGTTTCGCTGTCGCTCACGCGGTCGACGAAGAGCTCGACCCAGGCTCCAGGCGGGGGCGATGCATGACCTCTGGGAACTCGAAGAGGAGGATGCCTTCTCGCGTGATATCGGAGCGCACGCGGAACCCGTCCTCCATTTGAAGCAGTACCTTCTCGGCGGACGGAATCGAAAGGTTGAGGTCGGCGGCCACTTCGGTCACGGTAAGCGTGCCACCCTTTTTCGTCGCGAGTCGGAGCACCCTCCGTTGAAGGCCGGTGAGGACAGCCTGACGCCTGGCTTCGAGCGCCTGCCGCCCCCAATAGAACATACCCGTGCCCCCAGCGCCCATCACGCTTCCCACCACGATCGAGACCATCTCGAACTCGACGATGCCCATGAGAATCATGAGCGTTGCGAACAAGATGAGCCCTATCCCGAATACTCTTCGCTTCACGCCGCCGGACGGCAGAATCGGGTCGGGTGCGTCAGAGCTCGGGAGCGCGAAGGTCTTGCCGTCGGCGGTCGCTCCCGGGAGGGGCTGGGTCGCCTGCTCCCAACCGAGCCCGCAGTTGGGGCACACGCGGTGGCGCCTCCGAGCCAACCAATAGACGAGGCCCCCGATTCCGTAGGTGAAGAGGCTGACGCCCACGAGCAGCCCGACGTGACCCGGCCGGCTGAAATACGAGATGCCCTGGCCCTGGTACCCACAACGGAGACATCGGCGAACGCCGGGTAGCGAAATGACGGTGGGCGCGATCACGGTTCCGCACGTCGGGCACCGCGCAACACCCGCCTCCAGGCTCTCACCACACGTCGAACAGTGCATCGTCTCCAAGGAACCTTGGCACGGGTGCTGGGCGCGGTGCCGGGAGCGCCACCGGCACCGAAAAGCGGCTCCGGTACGCTCCAGGACACGCGTTCCTACATACGGTTGGATGGACCAGAAGATTCAGATCACCACATCGGGTCCATCCGCTTTTCTTTCGTACCACAGCGCCAACCAAACGTGCCGTCCCCCTCACCCGTCCCGCCCCGAGCCTCCTTCCCGTTCTCGCCTCAGCTCCATGAGGTCCAGCACGGGACTGCCGGTGAGCTCCGATGCCCCGGTGCGGACGCGCCCCACGACGACCACGTTCTCGAGTGGCAGCAGCGACTCCACCTCCTCCAGACGCTCTTCCGACACCGCCACGTAAACGAACGGTCCGTCACCGCCGGACGGACGCATGAGTAGGAACGGCTCACCCTCGACGAATTCGGTGCGGATGCTCTCAGCGCGCTCGAGCGAGATGAATTGGAGCATCCAGCTGACGACCCGACCACGGTAGGCATCCGGGTCCCCCGCGACCGTCGACGGATCGGCGGCTACAGGGGCACCGCCCGACTCGTTGTCGAGGCCATCGGCGGGTGACCACACCCAACCTTCGACACGAACACGAACCCAGGCTCCTTCTCTCGCCAGCAGTTGAAGCGAATTCTCCGAAAGCGTCGTGGCGAGCGTGTCACCGCCCGGCTCGGAGAGGATGGCGCGGCCCAAGGCGCTGAGCCCCCTCGACGGCCCGGCCGAGACCACGGGGGCGACGCTTCTTTGGGGGACGGGCGTCGTCGTGGCGGGCGGCTCCTCGCCCTCGTTCAGGTTGAGCGCCTCGGACCAGATCCAGACTGTCCGTCGTACCCGGATCCAGCCAGGGATACGCTCCAGCTCCTGCAGAAGAGCTCCCGTGCCTAAACGGGCAAGGACGCGACCTGAGGGCTCCTGTCGCAGATCCCCCCCCCCCCGGGGTGGCGGTAACGACGAGATCGTACTCGCCACGATCAACCACCTGGAGCGATCGCGTCCACACCCAGCCTTCCAGCTCGGCCTCCAACCACGGATCGCTGCGTTGCCGGACGAACAGCGGCACGCCAGCACGGACGACTCCGACGAGATCACCGTTGGGGTCGGAACGGAGGCTCTCCTCCGAAGTCGTCATACCGGTCTGCGCCACTCCGGGGAGTGCGGCAAACGCCGAGCACAGCAAGGAGAGGATTGCCTCGCGGCAGCGAAGGGAGCTGTTCATCGCCTCAAGGCTGAAACGAACGGGATAGCTGGGTGTTAAACGTCAGCGTCCGCACTGAGCGGGTCGGTCGAAGCCACACACGCCGCGGTGGCGCCCGGAGCGCCCGAGTGGTCCTGGGTGTACCGTCCGTCTGAATCTGCCGCTGCCGAACGGAAGCGTCAAACGGGCTCTCAGCAGGGAAGGATGGTGGACTGGTGAAGCTACGAGGCACGATCGGCGCGGTGGCGCATTCGTTGATCCTGGTGTGGGCGTCGGCTCCCGGGCTCGTGGCTGCACAGCGGATCCCATCGCCCTACGGATACCTGGAGGCTGGTCAAGAAGCCGGACCCTTCGTGGGTCACTTGAGCGCCGACGGAGGCACGTTCGGATTGGGACCGAAAGGCGGATCCCTGGTCGGGGGACGATACGGGGTGGAGATCTCGGGCCCGTTCGCCCTCGAAGCAGTCACGTCTTACTTCCCCACGACGCGCGACGTGATCGATCCGCGACGCCTGGCGAACGACCGCGTGGTCGATGAGGTCGACGTGGCACTGGTGATCGTGGAAGCCCGAATCCGCTTCAGCCTCGTCGGACGACGGGCCTGGAGAGGGCTGAGCCCCTACTTCATGGTTGGTGGGGGGATCGGTTTTGATATCGAGGGCGACCAGGCGGGTGACGAGCTCGTGGCTGTAGACCACCGTTTCGACTTTGGGACCGAGTTCCTCGGCGCGCTCGGTGGCGGACTGCGTTTGATGCTGGGCGAGCGCCTCCTCGTGAGAGGGGAAGCACACCTCACACTCTGGCAACTGGAGACCCCCGAAGGGTTTCAGGACCCGGAGCTGGAGTTGGGGGCGGTGCCCACCGGCGAGTGGGTGAACAATCGCGCGCTCGTGGTGGGTCTCTCCTATCGGTTCTGAGGTGCGAGACGAAATGGTGCATGGCCCGGCGGGCTCCGTGACAAGCTTCGAGCAGCGCCAGGCCGACTGGCTCTCCGTGGAGGATGCGTTGGGCCTGGTCCTGTCGGCCGCGCATCGACTGGAAACGGAGCAGGTGCCCCTACTCGAGGCGCTCGGTCGCGCCCTCGCCTCACCGCTCTCGGCCAAGGCGAGGCTACCGCCCTGGGACAACAGCGCGATGGACGGCTATGCCGTCCGCGCCAGCGATGTTCGGACCGCTTCCGACGGGGACCCCGCAGTTCTCCGCGTGGTGGGACAAGCACAAGCCGGTCTTCCGCAGGCCGTCCGCGTGGGCGAGGGCCAGGCGGTGCGAATCATGACGGGTGCAGCGGTGCCGGAAGGCGCGGACAGCGTCGTCAGGGTTGAGGATACGGATCGCGAAGAGGGAACGGCGGGGCATGTGGCGGTTCGCTCCCCGAGAGACGCGGGGCGCAACGTGCGCCCGGGGGGCCAGGACATGGGATTGGGTGAGGTTGTGCTCGCGCCGGGCACGACCCTCGGCCCCGGCCAGATCGCCGTCGCAGCCGCGGCCGGGCACGCGCGCGTCGAGGTTCATCGAAGACCGCGCGTGGCCATCCTCTCCAACGGAGACGAGCTGAGGACACTCGATCACTTCGAGGACGTCGTGCGAGGCCGGGGAGTACCCGAGACGAACGGCGTAATGCTCGCCGCAGCGGCAGAGGAGGCCGGGGCCCGAGCCTCGCCTCCGGAGCTCACTCGCGACGATGAGGAGGCGCTCGTGCGCTCGCTCACCGAAGCCAGTCACGCCGATCTGGTCGTAGTCTCCGGTGGCGCCTCGATGGGGGAGGCTGACCTCGTGAAGCGGGTACTAGACCGCCTCGGGCTGAGCTTGGAGTTCTGGCGTGTCACGCAGAGGCCGGGGAGCCCGATGGCCTTCGGACACCTGCCCCGGGCCGGCCGTTCACCGTTGCCCGTATTCTCCCTGCCAGGGAACCCGGCCTCGGCGTTCGTCACGTTCGAGGTATTCGTCCGCCCATTTCTGCTCCGTCAAGCCGGCCACCGCCGGGTGCACCGCCCCGTGATTTGCGCGACCGTGGCCGAGCCACTCCCGTCCCCGGCCAGTCTGACGCACTTCTTTCGCGTGGTCCTGGATCTCGCCGAGGCGGACCCTGTGGCGCGTCTGACAGGACCTCAGGGGTCAGGTCTCGTTCACAGTCTCGATCGCGCCGACGGTCTCGCGGTCGTACCGAGAGGGGTAGACGGAGTGGGCCCAGGCGAGACTGTCGAGGTGATCCGGCTAGGCCCCTGGCCCGGCGCATCGGAGAATCGGGGCTACTCGGCCACACGGGCCTGATGCCAAGACCGATGGGGGCAAACTCGGCGTGAGCACGGGCTCCGGCGCCTGGGGCCCCCCTCGGCGCGGAGGAACGTCGAGGAGCCGGAGGGCGGCGCTGGGGATGGCGGCGCTCGTTCTCTTGTGCGCAGCCTGTGTCATACCGCGATGGCCGCTTCAGGGCCCCGTCACCTCCGACTTCGGCGTGCGCTTTCGCGGTGTCCTTCCGGAGATCCACAGGGGCGTGGACATCGCCGTGCCGACCGGAACCGAGGTCAGGGCCATGGCATCCGGACGGGTCCGGTTCGCGGGCCGGCAAGGCGACTTCGGCAACGTGGTGTGGATGGATCACGGAGGCGACGTCCTGACGCTATACGCGCACCTTGCGGAGATCCTGGTTCAGACCGGCGAATCGGTGCGGGACCATGCGGTCATCGCGCTGAGCGGGCAGTCAGGGAACGCCTCCGGCCCCCACCTGCACTTCGAGCTGTGGCGATGGGGTCAGGAGCGCGATCCGGTTCCGCTTCTAGGCGGCAGCCCGGGTCCGTGACCCGACAACCGCAGGCCTCAGGCCGATGCCTTCAGAGCGCGAATCTCCTCTGCCAGTCGCGGCACGACCTCGAACAGGTCCCCGACGATCCCGTAGTTGGCAACCCCGAAGATCGGCGCATCCGGGTCCTTGTTGACTGCTACGATGGTTTGGGAGGTCCTCATGCCCGCCAGGTGCTGGATGGCTCCCGAGATCCCGATGGCGAAATACAGCTTCGGTGACACCGTCTTTCCGGTCTGTCCGACCTGCTCGCCGTGAGGCCGCCATCCCGCGTCCACCACCGCGCGCGAAGCCCCGAGCGCCGTCGCGGGTCCCAAGGCGTCCCTGAGATCCTCCAGAAGGGGCCAGTTCCCTGGGTCTTTCATGCCCCGGCCGCCAGAGACGACGACCGTCGCGGTGGCAACGTCCACGGCCCCGCTCTCAGCGGCATTGAACTCCCTCAAGCGAGTGCGGAAGGACAGCGCATCCACCTTCGGTTCCAGGCGGTCGACCGATCCGTCCACCGGGCGTTCGAGAGGAGGAAAGACGTTGGGGCGGATGGAAACAAGGCCGGGCTCTCCCGAGAATGAGACTCTCGCAAAGGCCTTCCCCGAGTACACGGGTCTGACGACCACGAGCGCGCCGTCGACGACCTCCAGCTCGGTCGCGTCGGGAGCGAGCGGCACGTCGAGCGAAGCCGCGACCCGAGGTGCGAGATCCTTTCCCTGAGCCGTCGCGACCAGGAGCACCGCGGAATAGGCGCCTCTGCGGATGGCTTTGCCGACGACCGGAGCGTGAGCCTCACCGCTGTAGCGCGCCAGCGTCTCGTGCTCGGCGACCTGGACCCGGACCGCACCGTACCGGGAAAGCGTACCGGCCACCACCGAGACTCCCGGGCCACCGACGAGGAGCGCGTGTGCGGAGCCGCCGAGCTCGGCCGCTACGCGTGCGGCAGCGCTCACTACCTCCTTCGATACGCCTCGAAGCTGCCCGTCCCTCTGTTCGGCGATGGCCAGCACGTCGCCCATGCCCTGGTCCTCCTCCTGTCTCGTGAGTCACCTGTCGAAGGGTAGGGAGCGGCAGGCGGCCGGGTACGCTAGAGCGCCCTGGCCTCCTCGCGGAGCAATCTCACGAGCTCCGCGACCGCCTCGGGTCCCCTACCGACGACCCTACCTTCTGGCCGCTGAGGCGGATACTCGAGTCGTTCGAGACGGACGCGCGCAGGACGCGCGGGCACCTCCCGCTCCTCCAGCGGCTTGCGCTTCGCTGCCATGATTCCCTTCAGCGACGGGTAGCGGGGCTCGAACGCGCCCTTCGTGATCGTGAGCACCGCGGGGAGATCCACGTCGACCACCTCGACACCTCCCTCGACCTCCCGATGGCACACGGCGCAACCTCCGGCAACCTCGAATTCGGACACCGACGTAACGCACGGCCGGTCCAGGAAGGTCGCGACCATGGGCCCTACCATCTGCTGGTCCGAGTCGGAGGCCTTCACGCCGAAAAGGACCAGAGGCGCCTGATCGGACTCGAGCTCGGAGGCGAGCGCCCGTGCGGTCGAATAGCCGTCCAGAGCTTCGTCCGTCAGGAGGAGAACGGCTCGGTCCGCTCCCATCGCCAGGCCGCGCACCAGCTGCTCCGAGGCAGCGGGCTCGCCCAGACTGACCACCGTCACTTCCCCTTCCCCCGCTTGGTCGCGCGTTTGCAGCGCAGCTTCGATGGCGAACTCGTCGTAAGGGCTCACGATGTACTTGACCCCGGCTGGGTCGATGGACATCGCGTCATCGCGGATCCGCACTCGGGCGTCGGTCTCCGGCGTTCTCTTGATGCAGACCGTGATATTCAAGACCGGGATTCCGATAGGCAGAGATCGCCCCCGGCCGGAAAGCCGCGTCGGAGGTCGGCGTGCCGGCGCGAGCCGGCCTTCATCAGCAGGACTGACCCGACTGATGGCCGCCCGAATGTACCCCTGCACCGTGGGCGTTTCGAGCGCGGGCTCGGCTCTCGTCGGCCGTTCGAACGCCGCGGGGCGTTCGCGTCAGAGCGTCGCTCCCAGAACCGCGAATGCCACTGTGGCAATCGCCCCTCCCGTGAGTGCGTAGGGAAGCTGCGTTCGGACGTGGTCGATGTGATCGGTCGCCGCAGCCATGGAAGAGATGATCGTGGTATCGCTGATGGGAGAACAGTGGTCCCCGAAGATCCCCCCTGAGATCGAAGCCGCCACGAACGGAGCCAGGGGAAGCCCGAGCGCCCCCGCGGCAGGGACGGCGATCGGCAGCATGATGGCGAAGGTCCCCCAGCTCGTTCCGGTCGAGAACGCGATCCCAGCGGACACGAGGAAGGTCAGGGGCAGGAACACCACGGCCGGTAGCACGCCGGCCGTCACAGCCGCGACGTACGAACCGGTGCCAAGCTCGTTGGCGACGTCGCCGAGCGCGAGCGCCAGGAGAAGGATGAGCGCAAGTGGCACGAGGCCACCCGCCCCCTTGAGAGCGGTTCGCATCAGCTCGTCGACGCTCGCCCCCCGCTGCCCCAGCAGCAGGATCCAGGCCACTGCCAGCCCAGCCATCACCGCCCACAACACGCTGGTCGCGCCCGAGCCGGCAGCCGGCTGGCCGTCCCCCGTGACGAAGAGCCCGAGCGGCATGGTCAGGACCATCACCGCGATGGGCAGGATCATGTTGCGCGCCCGAGGGGGAATCCGCTCCGTGGCCGGCGGTGAGAGGATGTCCTCGCTGATCATCGGCGTCGACCCGGGCCAAAGGTGCACACCCTTCCTGGACCGTTCCTCCGCCGCCTTCATCGGCCCGATGTCCCAGCTGAACAGTACCGTCAGCAGTGCGAGAATCACCGCAGCGATCGGGTAGAAGTTAAGTGCGATCGAGGAAGCGAAAACCGCGAGCGGGTCATCGACGCCGAGACTGGACAGGATGCCGAGGTTGTAGGCGCCCCAGGCGTTGAGGGGGATCAGGATGCAAATGGGGGCCGACGTGGAGTCGATGAGGTAGGCGAGCTTCTCACGGGAGGAGCCGTAGCGATCGAACAGGGGCCGCGCCACAGCGCCGGCCACGAGGACGGTGATGTTGGAGTCGATAAAGATGATCACGCCACTCGCCCACGCGAGAAGTTGACTGCGTCGTGCGTCGGTCACCCATTCCTTGGCTTCGAGCCACCGCACGAAGCCGCGCACACCTCCCGAAGCCTCCATGGTCGCGATGAGCGCACCGATGACCAGCGTGAAGAGCAGGACCTGCGTATCGCCGGGATCGCTGAACACATTGACGGCTCCCTCGATAGCAGCCGCAAGACCCGAGAGTGGATTCCACCCTTCGAGGATCGTCCATCCGAGCCAGACACCACCCGCCAGCGACAGGTAGACCTGTCGGGTCCAGATTGCCAAGACGATGGCCAGAAGCGGGGGCAGGATCGAGACCCACGTAGGCTCACCCGCCAAGGCTGTCTGCCCGCTCGAGCACGTGCTCGTCGACCTTGGGGGGGCCAGGGCTCGGCAGCCGAGCGTTCGCCCGACTGTGAGTTCCGCGTGAGACACACGGATTGCCCACGACGAAGTAGCGCAGAGGCCACTCGGCAGCGACGCTCACCCCCACCCTTCCCGAGACTGCGACGCACGCGTTTGGCAGTCGCCACCCCTCGCACAGCCGGAGGGGTGGCTTGCGGAGGTCGTGGGAATACAGCGCGTCGGTAACTCCCAGGGCCTGACAGAGTCGGCCCGGGCCGGTCGTGAGCGCGTCGCTCCGGCGGCGGCGCCGTTGCATGGCCTCGAGGCCCTCGAGCGGGTCCAGCGCCCGGAGCAGCACTGCCTGTGGTTGACCCTCGTTGCCGGTCACGACGTTCAGGCACCAGTGTATCCCGTAGCTCCGGTAGACGTAGCTTTGCCCCGCGGGGCCGAACATCGCCTGGTTCCGTTTGGTTCTTCCCTTCAGGACGGACGCATGCGAAGCGGGATCGTCACGACCGAGATAGGCTTCGGTCTCGACGATCACGCCCGTGGCGAGCTCTCCGTCCACGGTGGACACGAGCACCATGCCCAAAAGGTCGCGCGCGACGCTCACTACGTTGCGACGGTAGAAGTCGGCGGGAAGCGCCGCGCCCGCGCTCTCGCCGCGCCTCCACAGAGCGCGGTCCGGCGCGCGCGCGACGCCAGACTTGGCGGCACAGCTCACGGCATCACCGCCGATCGGCTGAGTGCCCGCTCCTGGGCCGTCCGCCTCCGCGTGTGCGAGGCCCCAACTCACCGGTTGCAGACGAGGTTTCATCGGCGCCTGTCGGCGGCGAGGAGGAGGCCGGAGCTCCCCGTCCCCGTCTGCGCTCAAAGTCGGCCTTCCAAGCCGCGAGCACCTGTTCTGCCCGCCCCGGCGGAACGACGTCGTCGAGACGCTTAGGATTGTACTCCAACACGGAGAAGAGCTCTTTCCCGAAGCGCTCGACCAGACTCTCGGCGGTCTTGCGCCCGATACCTCTGTAGCTGTTGGTCAAGTACCGGATCTGGGCTTCCGCATCCGTGGGCAACCCGAGGGCCTCCACGTCGACGCGGCCCTGGGCACCTTGCGAGGTGTCGACCCTCGAGCCGGTCTCGAGGCGGTCGAGGGGAACCGCCTGGCCCTCGAGCAGCGGGGGCGGCTCTTCGTGCTCCCGCCGTCGGCGCGTAGAGCCTCTCCGGAGGCCGCGACCCGGCGTGGACTCGGACCGCTGCTCCGTCTTTCCGGTCACCTTAGTCCGCTGGCCATCCGGCGCCGCGTGAGACGTTTCCGTGGACCCGGCCGCCGGCCTACCGCGCTCCTGCGGGCGACCACGCGGAGGGCCGCCTCCTTCGGCTCGCTCGACCGGGGGTTTGGTCGAGGGTTGATCGCCGTCCTTTGGAGCGGGTCGTGCGGCCACTTCGTAGTTGCCACCGTCCAGCGCCCGAATCTCGACGATACCATCGTCGTGCGCTTGTCGCAGAAAGCGGCTGAATTTGGGGAATCCAAGCTGGGCTTCGTCGAATGAAGCCTCCAGCTCGAGCATCTTTCGCTTCACGTCAGAGTCTCGGACGGTCTTCCGGCCCAGCTCCTCGAGTGCTTCCTGGGCACGGCGGAGGAGTCGGTACGCCACCCGCAGAGGACCTCCGCCCTCTTCTTCCGTGCGCGGCGGGGGCGCGCCCGGTGACTCCTCCTTCGGTGCCGGTGTGGGCCGCGCGCGTCCCTGACGCTGCCGTCCTCGCTCAGACGAATCCCGACCGCCACGCCCCTTCGATTCCCGCCCTTCGTCCCGCGCTACTTTCGGCTTCCCGTCACCGTCTCCTCCCGAGCCGACTTCGTACTGCCCGTTCTCGAGCTTGCGGAGCGCCACGAGCCCTTTCGAGGCTGCTTCCGTCAAGAAGCGGCTGAATTTGCTGTAGCCGAAATTACCCTCGTCGAAACCGGGATCGACCTCGATCATGACCTGTTTCAGGCGATCGGACCGCATGACGTCGCCACGGTCGATCATCTTGGCTACCGCCCGCTCGACGAGTACCCATGGATCGAGTGCCTGCCGATCCTCCTCGCCGCTCTTACGGAGTCCAGTCAGAGTCGTATACGAGTAGTATTCGTCGCAGTTCTGGACGAGGATATCGGAGCTGGACTCCTGAATTCCGACACCGATCACGTACTTCCCGTACTCCTTCAGCTTCAGCACCAGGCTCGAGAAGTCACTGTCGCCCGTGAGGAGGATGTAGGTGCCGATCTCCGGGCGTGTGAAGACGAGCTCCATCCCGTCGATCGCCATGCGGATGTCGGTGGCGTTCTTCTTCGAGCTGCCGTACGCGGGGGCGAAGATCAGATCGATCGAGGCCTCGGACAGCGGCACGATGTATTGCGGGTAGCGCCGCCAGTCTGCGTAGGCGCGCTGGACCGTCACCTTGCCACGGATGATGTCGGACTGGAGAAGTTTCTTGAGGTCCTTCGAAAGGTCGCTCCGCATGCCCATCGTGACGTTGTCAAAGTCGATGAGAAGCGCAGCGTTGGGCGCAGCGGCACCCAATGGAGGGGCCAATCCCTGACGGAGGGCCGGGGGAAGATGCGTCGTCATGTTCGTATTCGCTCGCAGCTAGGATATGTCCTGCTGCGAGACCTCCCCACCCCGTCAGCGGCCTCACGGCCCGCAGAGGAGGTCGGGGAAGCCTCGCCGGCAACCGGACGTTCCGGCTGGCCTCTCGGGCGCGCCCGGACGCTGGGCCGGGGCGCGTCCAACTTCAACTCCGCCGGCTCCCTCGATCCGCCCGAAGCATCCGGGCGAACTCGACGCGGCGGATCTTACCTGTTCCCGTGAGCGGGAACTCATCGAGGAAGCGGACCAGGTCCGGGACCTTGTAATCCGCAAGGGTTACCATGCACCAGTCCGTGATCTCACGTCCGGTGACGATGGCCCCTTCCACGGGAACGATGCAGGCGCAGATGGCCTCGCCCAGCACATCGTCGGGGACACCGACCACTACAACCTCGAGCACCGCCGGATGGGCGTGAAGCCGATCCTCCACCTCCCGGGGGTACACGTTGAAACCAGATCGAATGATAACTTCCTTACGTCTCCCCACCAAATGAATGAATCCGTCCTCGTCCACGATCCCTAGATCGCCGGTGAGAAAGAACCCATCCTCGTCGAACGCGCTGGCTGTCTCACGGGGCTGTCGATAGTACCCGCTCATGACCCCCGGTCCCTTGACGGCGATCTCGCCGACGCTTTCCACCGGTAGCTCACTTCCGTTCGTCTCGAGTACGCGTACGAAGGTCCCGGCCAGTGGGCGCCCGACGGTGAAGCGCCTTTTCTCAACCGGGTCGGTGGGTGCCGTCACCGCGACTGCCGACGCTGTCTCGGTGAGCGAGTAGGCTACGAGAAGGACGGGACAGAGGGTCCTTCGTGTCTCGCGGATCAGGTCATCGCTCACCGGCGCGCCGGCCGCCACGCCGAGGCGTAGGCTCGAGATGTCGCGCGGGGAGCGCCGCTGCTCGTGGAGCTCGGTGACGAAGAGCGTGGGGATGCCGTACTGAACGGTGACCCCGTGACGCTGAACCAGGTCGAGCGCGGTGCTCGCTCCCAGCTCGTCGTGCAGCACGAGTGAAGCCCCCGAGATCAGGGCGCCCAGGATACCCGGGCCCATCCCGAAAACGTGAAACAGCGCTGCCAGACCGATGATCCGGTCCGTTCCGACGAGCCCGATCGCATCGGCCGTTCCGGCGGCTACGCTCACCAGATTCGCGTGAGTCAAGCCGACACCCTTGGGCTTCCCCATCGTGCCCGAGGTATAAAGGATCGCAAAGAGGTCGCCTTCTTCCTTGGCGGCGGGGGCTCCGTAGGTCCGGCCGGCACCCGCCGACACCACGTGCTCGAACTGGAAAATACGGTCATCGTACCACAGGTCTTCCTCACCGATGGTGACCAGGTACTGCAGATCCGGTAGTTCGACGAGAAGGCTCTCGAACACGTCGAGGTAGTCCACTCCTTGGTGCGTTTCGACCGTCACTGCTGCGACTGCCTCGGAATGACGAAGCGTATAGCGGAGCTCGTGAGCTGTCAGACGGGGGTTCAACGGGACGATCAGAGCCCCTAGTTTCGCCGCCGCGAACATGGAGACGACGAATTCGGGGACGGCCGGCAGCAGCACCGCGACACGATCGCCTGCTTCGATCCCGAGGTTCGCGAGCGCTGCCGCGAGGGCCTCCGCCTCGGTCTCGACTTGTCCGTAGCTGAACGTCTCGTCCCGATGGAGCAGGAAGGTTCGCTCCGGATCTGCCGTCGCACGGTGGGAGAGCACCGAGCCCACGGTCAGCCCCCCGTAGCGCTCAGCGAGCGTCATTTGATCTTCGGTCGTGCCGCCCGAGGCTTCTTGCGTCATCTCTTCCTAGGCTCGAGGCAGTGTGGCCTCGACTAGCAGTCCATGGATGGTCTCAGGCGCGACGGGGTGGCTCCACTCCCCGTCCCCGTAGACCGCCCCGGCCTCCCTCAAGAGCACGAAACGCACCTGCCCACTTCGTCGCTTCTTGTCCCGGGAGAGGAAACCCTCCGCCACGTTCAGATCGAGCCACTCCGGCGGGGCGGCCGGAAGTCCCAGGGCACGCACAACCGCTGAGAGGCGCTTGCTGGTTCCAGGGGCGGTCACGTCCATCCTCTCGCCCAGCCGGGCCTCGAGAACCATGCCGATTCCCACGGCTGATCCGTGTGAGAGGCGATAGTCCGACGCCGCCTCCAGCGCATGGCCGAGGGTGTGGCCGAAATTCAGAATCTGCCTCGCACCCTCCTCTCGCTCGTCCCGCGCGACCACACCGGCCTTCAGCTCCACGGACCGGTGGACTGCGTCTTCCAGTATCGCGGGGTCCCCCGAGAGCAGCTCCTCTACGTGCTTCTCCAACGACGTGAGGTATTCCTCGTCCAGAATCGCCCCGTGCTTTACCGCCTCGATGAGCCCTCGACTTCGCTCGGACACAGGCAGCGTCGCGACCGTTTCGGGGTCGCTCACCACGAGTCGCGGCGGGTGAAACGCCCCCACGAGGTTCTTTCCGGCGGGCGTGTCGACTCCTGTCTTGCCCCCCACCGAAGCGTCGACCATGGCCACCAGGCTCGTGGCGATCTGAACCAGCGGGACCCCCCGCATGAATGTGGCGGCGACGAAGCCCGCCAGGTCTCCCGCGACGCCACCTCCGAGGGCCGCCACGGCGGAGTCGCGCGCGTGCCCGGCAAGGAGGAGCTCGTCCGTGATGCGGACCCACTGTTCCCGCGTCTTGTTCTGCTCCCCAGGCGGAAACGTGAAGAGATCGACGCCACCCCCGCATTCACGGAGGGCGTCGACGACTTGGGCTCCGTAGTGCGCGGCGACGGTCTCGTCGGCGACCACGGCCCAGCGGTGAGGACGGAGGATCGGCTGGACGAGCTCGGGGAGCCGCCCGAGGGCGCCTCGACCGACGACGACCGGATAGCTGCGCGCCCCGCCGTCGGCCGATACGCTCACCCGACGCAGGGACGGTCCCATGGTTCGCACCGGGGTATGCCTCGTCGACCGACCACCTCCCCGGTCGGGTCCGGTCACGGACCCCCGCCGATGGGACCCGCGGACTCTCCGTGCTCCGTCGTTCCCCCGTTTGGGCGGAGCACGACCTCGATCCCGACCTCCCCGACGTCGCCCAGACGCAGCACGAGCGCGGGGGTCCCGCCCAGGTCGACGCGCTCGAGCGTCGCAGCCAACGGGAGCCCCGGGAGGCCGGGAGCGAGCCGATCCGCGAACCGATCCCGATCCGACGCCTCGTCCCACACGCTCACCCAGAGTAGTGCCTCGCCCGTGCTGGTCTCCAAAAGGGCGAAGCGGTCGCCGTCCCATCCGGTGGCCGCGGGTCCCTCGACGAATCCGACGAGCTCTTGAAGCATCAGTCCCGTCTCGAGCTCGCCCAGTCCGTCGGTGTACAGGACACGCGCCTGTTCCACGCTCAGGTGCAGATCGCGCGGATCGTCCCGTGCCCCACCGACGAAGCGTTCGGGATGAAGAATCTGTTCCGTCGATTGTGGAAGCCATTCCCCGAAGGGTGCCAGACGTCGTCCTTCGCGCCAGATGTGCTGCACGAACCCGGCGCCTTCGACGTAGGGAAAGAGCAAAGACTCCTGAATGACCAGAGGAGCCTGCGCGAGCGCGGGATATTGCGCCCGGATGGCTTGCAGTGCCGGCCTGAGCTGATCCGCGAACCCGTCCATCTGCGAGAGATCCAAGGGCCTGCCCTGTATCTGCTCCATCATGTACTCGAGCATGACCAACGTTGCGTGCCCCTCGATCGCGGCCTGGGCCGCGGTCTGGGCATCGTTTCCTCGCTCCTTGGCCGTGAGGGAGTCGAGGTTGGCTGCCTGGTCCTGTAGGGCGTGCACCAGCTCGTGGACCAGCACGGTGCTCAGGGCCTCGGGAGGCTCGTCGTCCAAGACGAACAGTGAGGTGGAGTCCGGATCGTAGAATCCGGGCACCTGCTCCGTATAGAGCGAAAGGAGCAGTGACCGGAGGTCCATTTCGCCAGGTACCAAACCGAGCAGCGCGTAGCTACGCGTGAGGTGCCGCTCCTCGTCCGGGGGAAGCTCCTCGTCGAGCTTGGCCTGAAGATAGGCCACGAGCTGCTCCCGGCTGCGCCGCTCGACGCGGACGGGATGCAAGAGCTCCAGGCCGGTCCGGGGCATCAGCAATGGCAGCAGCTCGCTGACGATCTGCCTCAGCTCGGGGTCGGAGCTCACCACCAGCGTGTCGCTCCGGGGCGGTTCGTCGCACGCCGTGACGAGACATCCGGCCGCGACCACGATCATCCAATTCACCGATCTCACCTCCTAGACCCCACGGGTCCGACGACGTGGCCACGGGCCACGGACCGTCCCGTGCACAAAGAACACCCGGCACGAGGCGAGGGTCCGAGCTCGTCTGGCCGGCCGCCGGCAGTTCGCGGGCGCGAGCGGTCCCCGGGGTCGTCAGTTGGGTCATCAGTCCGCGCGTCCGTATTTGTCCTTCAACCGAACAACGTCGTCGAGATGCGAAGTCGACGCTTCGAGCACGTCACAGTCCGAGACCGCCTCGAAGCGGTGAACGGTCCCTGGCGGTATGCGATAGCCTTCGCCGGCCTCCAGCGTGATGACGTCCAGCTGCTCCCTCGCCGGGCCCACGACGAGCCGGAGTCTTCCGCGGAGGACGTGGATCGTCTCGTCCTTCAACCCGTGGTACTGGAGTGAAAGCGCTTCTCCGGCTCTGACGTGGATGATCTTTCCCACGTACTGATCGGTCTCGGCCCAGATCACCTCGTGACCCCACGGCTTCTCCACGATCCTCGGCGTCGTCTTCATGGCCCCCAGAGCTCGGTAGCGGATACATTGGAACGTCGGGTCCCAGCCTCCCGGCCGCAGTCTGACCGGCTCCCCGAGACCGGTCAAGGGCTATGGAAGGTTCCGCCCCTCCCATGCGCCGGACCCGCACCGCGCCTTCATGTGTAGTCCAGTGCACGGCGCGTACCCCTTCTACAGCGACTTACCAACGGCACATGCAGCGCAAGAGCTCACACGGCGCGAGCGACTGGCGAGCGTTCGTCTTAGCGGTAGCGCGCTCTCGGCTCGTGGTCGTTTCGACCGTGGTCCTGGGGGCGGGCGGACTCGGGCTGTTTCTCGGCTCGTGGCACAATCTCTGCGCGACCTGTCCCTCGATCGCCAGGATCGAGACCTGGGAGCCGGACCAAGCAAGCAAGCTGCTCGCACACGACGGCCGTCCAGTCGTGGAGCTCGGGCTCGAACGCCGCACGCCGGTATCGATCAACGCGCTCCCGGAGCACGTGCCACAGGCAGTCGTCGCGATCGAGGACAAGCGATTCTACAGCCATCGCGGGTACGATCCGCGTGGCATTGCTAGAGCGGCGGTGGGCGTCCTCACGTTTCGGAACCTCGGCGGTGGCAGCACGATCACGCAGCAGCTCGCACGCAACATGTTCGAGTCGGAGGTGGGGTTCGCTCGTCGAATCAAGAGAAAGCTGAGAGAGCTGCAGGTCGCCCTTCAGCTCGAGGAGTCCTACACGAAGGACCAGATCCTGGAGGCGTACCTGAACGAGGTTTACATGGGCCCGGTGTGGGGCTTCCAGGCGGCGGCGCAGGCTTACTTCGGCAAGAACCTCCAGGACGTCAACGAAGCCGAGGCCGCCCTGCTCGCCGCCATCCTGAACCTCCCAGGCAACTACAATCCGTACCGCCGACCCGAGAACGCGCTTCGGCGTCGCAATCTCGTCCTCGACCGCATGGCCGAGCAGGGCTACCTCACCTCGGAAGGCGCGGCGGGCTGGAAGGAGTGGCCGCTGCCCTCGGAGGATCACTCACACGGCGGCATCTATGGTCCGGCACCCTATTTCGAGGAGTGGGTTCGCCAGATTCTCGTCTCGCGCTTCGGGCTCGACGAGGTCAACTCGGGTGGCCTGAGGGTCTATACGACGCTCGACCTCGACATGCAGGAAGCCGCGGCCGAGGCCATGAAGTGGGGATGGGAACGGATCGAGGACGACCCCAGATTCCGTCACCCCCGCTTCGCCGAGTACGACACGGTGACGGCCTTCTCACGGGAAACGCCTTATCTGCAAGGGGCTCTGGTCGCGCTCGATCCCCGCACGGGGCACGTGCGCGCGATGGTGGGTGGGCGGGACTTCGTGCAATCCAAATTCGACCGCGCCCGCCTCGCGCACCGGCAGGCCGGATCGGGCTTCAAGCCGTTCGTGTACGCGGCGGCGATCCAGAGTGGGATACCGGCCTCTCACGTAGTCGTCGATGCCCCCGTCGTCTACCCCAAGGTGGACGGCACCGAGTGGCGCCCTTCGAACTACGACCCTGAGTTCCTCGGCCCGATCACTATCCGCCATGCGCTGCGCCGATCGATCAACATGGTCGCGATCAAGCTCGGCTGGGAGGAGGTAGGGATCGAGTCCGTGGCCCAGCTCGCGCGGCGTATGGGGATCCAGACGGAGATCGAGCGTTTCCCCTCGACGACCATCGGTGCCGTCGAGGTCATCCCCCTCGAGGTCGCGCAGGCTTACTCGACGTTCGCCACGTTGGGGACCCGCGTGCGCCCGTTCCCGATCCTCCGGGTCGAGAACGCTGCCGGAGAGGTGGTCTGGGAGCCGCAGCCTGAGCGCACGGTCGTCATGGACAGCCTCGCGGCGCGCATCATGGTCGACCTACTCCAGGAGGCGGCCAACAACGGGACCGGCTACAACCATCGGGGCATCGGCGAGCTCCCCTACGAAGTGCCTACGGCAGGAAAGACGGGCACCACCAACGACGCGACGGATGTCTGGTTTACAGCCTTCACGCCCAACCTCCTGGCCACCGTTTGGTTCGGGATGGACCGCCCTGCGCGGATCCTGCGCGGCGCGACGGGTGGAGGGATGGCGGCCCCGGTCTGGGGTCGCTTCGCTCGGCACGTCTATTACGGGATGGAGCCTGCGGAGGCCGAGGCATCGGAGACACCACTGGGCTCCGTTGCGCCGGACTCAGTGGCGGAGTCGGGTGTCCCGGCTGCCCTCCCGATTCCCGATCGCTGGCCAATCCCGCCGGAGCTCACGACCCGACAGGTCGATCGACGGACGGGCAAGCTGTGGTCACCCTGGTGTCGTGACCCGGGGCAGAACCGCTACCGGGAGCTCTACATCCCGGGAACGGAACCGACTGAGTTCTGTGACGACTCTGGTCCGCGGATCCTCCGCGTTCGCGGACGGAGGTAGTGAGCCCCGAGTCCCCCCCGGAGTGCCTCTTCGTTTTCGATTCCACCCACCAGGCCCTCTGGGCGGAGGACGTCGCGAGGGAGCGGGCCATCCCCGCAGAAGTGGTCCCGGCTCCGGCGGGCGCGCGCGCGAAATGTTCCCTCGCACTCCGCAGCGCCGGAGACCATTGCGAGCCCTTGGCCACCGCCCTTACAAACGAAGGGGTCGAGTTTCGGCCCTACCCCGAATGAGCAGACTGCTCTTCGTGGCGGTCAGGGTGAAAAACGCCTCCGAGCCCCCTCGAATGCGTCATCGACTCGGCCCTTGACGTCGTCGGCGAGGACCTCCCAGCGGTCCCCGGCGCTCTCGCGAAGCCCGCCGGCGGCGCGGCGAAGGCGCCGCCGTGTGCGGCGTCCACTCCCCGGGGCGGTCAGGACAGCGACCCCGGCGCCTATGATCACGCCCAGGAGAAGGCCGGATACGAAGCCGACGACGTGCGATTCTTGATCGTACTCCACTTCGTGATTACCTCCGCGGTCTGGCTACACGGCCTTCCTCTCGGGGAGCGCCACAGTTCGAGATGCCGCGTTTCGACGTGGCTCCTGCGTGGCTCGAGCGTATATTCTACGATGAGCCTCGCCTCCAAAGCGAGTTGACGCGTAATCATAGCACCCCTAACGGGGCAGTGGGATCCGGCGGTGCCGGCCCCCCACCGTCCCGACCGTCGATAGTGACTCGGATGAGCAAACCCGAAGTGGTTTTCCGCGAAATCACGCTTCCGGCCTCGACGCTGGGACTTCTGCACAAGGCGCTGCGCGATGAGGCCGGCGACCTCGCGGCCATCCATTCACTTCACGACGCGGGGTACGCCGCCGGTGGCCCGTTTTGGGCGACGTTCGAGTCGACGCTTGGATGGCCGATCGAGAAAGTCGAAGCCGACGAGTTCTGGGCCTCTCTCACCGGTTTCATGGCGGAGCGCGGGTGGGGGAAGCTGACGCATACCTCGCCCCACCCCGGTGTGGGTCTCCTGGCGAGTCCGGATTGGGCCGAGGCCGAGACGCCGTCCGAGGACGGCCCCGCATGCTCCTTCACCGCGGGAATGCTGGCTCACGTTCTGACGACAGCCGCGGCGGGCCCAGTGGCCGTACTAGAGGTGGGCTGCCGATCGGGGGGGGACGCCGAATGCGTCTTCGCGTTCGGCTCCGGAGACGCCGTTCATGATCTCTACGGCCTACTGTTGGACGGCAGCGACCTCCCCGACGCGCTCACGGACCTCTGACGCCCTCGAAGCGGGTGCTCGGTATCGATTACGGGGAACGCCGCATCGGGCTTGCGCTCACCGATCCGACGGGCACCATCGCATCTCCCCGCGAAACGCTCACGTATCGTAAAGGGCGGCGCCCGCCGCTCGGGGCCATCGCCAGGATCGCAAGGGAGCACGACGTTGGGCGCGTTGTCGTGGGGCTTCCGTTGGAACCGTCCGGCGAAGAGAGCGAGCGCTGCGAGGTCGTGCGTCGGGTCGGACGAGAGCTGCACGTCAGGCTCGCGGTGCCCGTGGAGTTCATCGACGAGCGCATGTCCTCGGCTCAGGCCGAGCGGGTAGTGAGGGGAGAGCTGGGCCTCCCGCGCTCGCGCCGTGAAGAGAAGGGCCGCGTGGACTCGATCGCGGCGGCGCTCATTCTGCGACGCTGGCTGGACCGCGAAGGCGGAGAACGGTGATCCGCCTGGGGCAACACCGCACCGCGTGGCGAAGAGTCCTACGTCGCACCGGGCTTGGGACCATTCTGTGTGCTACCTTCGGCGCTTGCGGCGGGGATCCACCCGGCGAACCGCAGCGCGTGGCCATCCCGTCGGGGGCCACGTTCTCCGAGGTGGCCGACACACTGAGGGCCCAGGGTATCGTCTCGGAGGATCGCTCCCGCTGGTTCGGTCTTTACGCGCGCCTTCGTGGCGACGATCGAAAGATTCGCGCGGGCCACTACGAGCTCCGACAGGACGAGCGCTGGCGCGTGGTGCTGGACCACCTCACGTCTGGTCGGGTCGTCACGGATGAAATCACGATCCCGGAAGGGTTTACGCTCCGGCAGATGTCGCATCGCATCGCCACCGTCGCCGAGCTGGATCCCGATTCGGTCTACGCCCAGCTCGTCGACGGCGCGGCCGCACGGCGGCTCGGCGTCCCGGGCCCGGCCCTGGAGGGATACCTGTTCCCGGACACCTATCGGTTCGAGCCAGGGGCGGCCGTCGATCTCATCGTGGAAACGATGATCGGGCGTTACCGATCGTTCTGGTCCCCCGAGCGACGGGCCCGTCTCGAGCGCTCGGGGCTCACGGAGCGTCAGGCCGTCACGCTCGCTTCGATCGTCCAGGCCGAAGCCCGGCGTGTCGAGGAGATGACGCTCATCTCGAGTGTCTTCCACAACCGTTTGGCGCGGCGCTATCCCCTCCAAGCAGACCCTACGGTCCTTTATGCGCTCGGGGGGTGGCGCGAGCGCCTGCTCTACGCCGCCATAGATTCCGTCGCGGACCATCCTTACAACACCTATCGGATCCCCGGCCTCCCGCCGGGTCCCATCGGCGCCCCAGGGGAGCTCGCGCTCCAGGCTGCGATCGGACCGGACGAGACCGACTACCTGTACTTCGTCGCGCGGCCGGACGGATCGCACCTGTTCACGAGGTCTCTGGAAGCGCACAACCGCGCCAGATTGCGAGCGCGTCGCGAATGGGATGCAGTGCCGCCAGCAGCTGCAACGACCCGGGGTCCAGAGATCGACAGTACGGCCGCGGCCGGCGGCGCGTGAGGAACGGGGCGCCCAGCGGCGCCGGTGAGAAACCCGAGGGCGCCGAACTAGCCGCTGCTCTACGGATCGTCGTGATCACCGACGAGCAGCTCGCGGCCCCTCGTTCGGTCGAGGAGGTCGTCGAAATGGCCCTGGCCGGTGGAGCCCGCACGATCCAGCTTCGCGCCAAGGGATCGGCCCCGGGCAGTGTTCTCGAGACGGCCGACCGCTTGAGGACGGTGACACGGCGAGCCGGCGCACTGCTCTTTGTGAACGACCGCCTCGACATCGCGCTCGCGGCCGCGGCCGACGGGGTCCACCTCGGTCCTGACGACGTGCCGCTCGCCGCCGCCAGGCGCGTGGTCCCGCCGGACTTCCTCGTGGGATGGTCGACGGACGATCCCATGAAAGCGCGCCGCGCCGAGCTCGAGGGCGCTGACTACATCGGCTGTGGATCGGTATACGCGACGCGCACCAAAGACGTGGGCGAAGAGGCGATCGGGCTCGATCGCCTGGATGAAGTGGCCCGCGCGGTGAGCATACCCGTGGTGGGGATCGGCGGCATCACCCCCGCGCGTGCCACAGAGGTCCGCAGCACGGCCGCTGCGGGCGTGGCGGTCGTGAGCGCGGTGATGGGCGCTCCCGACCCGACGGCGGTCGTTCGCTCGATCCTGGCGGCGCTCTCACCGCCGCCGCAAGAGGGCTCCTGAGCCCACGAAGAAAAACGAGCGCCGCGGAACGATTTCCGCGGCGCTCGCTCCATGCGAAGTAGGGGACGCGTCAGGCCCCACCGCCCCGCTTGATGACCGCTTCCTGGATTGCGATGTACTGGTCGGTCGCCTGCACTAGCTGGCCGACCTGCATCCTGCCACCCTGCCGCTGGTCGTATGCTCTCGCGCCGGCGAGTAGCGAGCGGGCCCGCTGGAACATCGGCAACGCTGACTGGGCCGACTGAACGGTCTGTGGCGCCTGCGCGGCGGTCGCTCGCTGCAGAAGCGAGTATCCCAGCCAGAAATCGAGTTCCTCATGCTGCTCCGTGCTCACCTCGAAGTCGCGGGCCTTCTCGAAGAGATTGATCGCCGTGGTCCAGCTCTTGTCCTGAACCGGGCCGTTCACGGCCTCGGCGAGGAGCATCCGAGCCACCACGTTGGGATCGTCTCCGCGCTCCACTGCCCTCTGTAGGAGCGGCATCGCGTCGTCGTGGCGGCCTACCTGCAACATCATGTTCCCCTGACGCGCGTTGAGGTTGGGGTACTCGGGGTCGATCGCCTCGATTCGTCCCAGAGCGTCCACGGCGTCGTCCACCCGACCCGCCTCCCGCAGTGCCCCAGCGTATACGTCGAGCAGCGAGGTCTCCGTCGGGTGCGTCTGGAGAATCTCCTCGGCCGTGCGGATCGCCTCGTCGAAGTTCTCCAGCCGCACGTGGGCTGCCACGACGTTCCTGAGCTGGCCCACGTCCATCTCCGCGCCTTTGATGGCAAACACCTTCATGTACGCGTCGATGGCCCGGCGGTAGAAGTCGGCGACCTCCGGCTCGAGCCCGCCATCGGCGGCACCCACTCCGGACACGGCGTTGCTCGCGGCCGCGAACGCGTAGTTGCCGAGGTCTTGGTAGAGGTCGGGGTTCTCGTCGACCGCGATGCCCTCCTCAATGAACAGCATGGCGCCCTCGGGGTCACCCGCCTCGTACATCTCGTAGGCGATGTTCCTGCGGACTCCGGCGTCGCCCGGGTTGAGCTCCAGATACTGGCCGTAGTACTCGCGGCCCTCGTCTTCACGACCGAGCTGCGTCGCGACATAGCCGGCGAGCTGGAGCGCGTTCTCCTTGAACGGGTCGACGGCCAACACTTCGTTCAGCCTCGCCAAGGACTCCTCCAAACGTTCCATCTTGTACAGGATGAACCCCGTCTGATATAGCGTCGATGCCGAGGTGGGATTCAGCTCCAGCCCGTCCTCGCAGTTGCGGAGCGCACTCTCCCAGTTTTCGCTGTTCGTATACTCCGCGCAAAACTGCGTGAAGCGGAGCTGTTGGTTGTAGAGGTCGAACTCTTCGATGATTCGCCGTGCCGCCTCCTCCCGCTCGTCCTTGTGCACCGAGAATCCGTCGATGACGAACGACTCGCTGGTCGTCAGCTCCCAGACCTCGATCGTCTGGAACTCCCTCTGGTCGCCCATGGCCGTGTAGGTCGCACAAATGGCGATCTGTGCGTTCATCTGGGCCCCGAGCTGTCGGGTGTCGATGCAATTGAGCTCGTCCATGTCGAGGTCGAACTTGTCCAGATTGTCGTCGATCTCGTCCTCATCGATCGGCTGGTGCGTGGGCAGCTCGTTGATGAGGTCACGGAGCTCGTCGGCGACCCTCTGCCCGAACCCCTTGTCGTCGTCCAAGGGGAACAGGTCGGGCACGAGTACACGGAACCGCGCGCCGTCCTGGGCCTGAAGGGCGCCCGCCGGGGGCAATGACGCCGCGACCAGAAGGGCCATGGCGATGGCGGAGGCTCGATTCAGCGGTCCAATCATAAGGTGGTCTCCCTGAGGTCTCGCAACACGTTTCACTCGCATCGTTGTAGCGGGCGACGCTCGGCCCATGCACATTCCCACTCTCGCCGGAACCGGTTGGGTCCCGCTCAGTGGACCGCTCGCGTGAGCGCCGCAGATAGGACCACAGAAAATGTGGCTACGTTACGCACCGGTCAACCGCAGCGGCTTCCCCGCGACCGGGTGACTCATGAGTACCACTACACAGGGGGGTCGTCGTCCCGCGCCGACCTCGCCGAACGCGTGGAGTCGGTTCACGCAGCAGGATCACCGTGGACCCGGTTGGAGCCGGGTCGGGTGTGCGGAGCATGTGTCTACTCGGAGCCTGCCCCGCGCCGTACTCCGAACGGTCCGTCGAAGGCCTCGAGACATGCGCGCAAGCTCGGCGTGAGACGCATCGACTGCTGGCCCCGGAAGTCGTACATAACCTGGACCGACCTCCCCGAAAGAACACGCTCACCGTCGGACGAGTGAGCCTGATACGACATCTCGAAGTGCTTGCGGCCCACACGCGAGACGCGCACGCCGACGTCGAGGGTTCCTGGCCACAGGACCCTTCGATGGTAGCGTACCTGCACCTCGGCGAGGACGTATGCCACATCGTCGAAGCGTTGGTGAGCGACGACCTCCCGCCAATAGGCCGTGCGGGCTTCCTCAAAGTAGACCAGGGCGTTCGCATGATGAGAGTGCCCGCCCACGTCGATGTCCTTGAATCGCACCGGCACTGAACGATGGAACTTGAAGCCAGCGATCTCGTGCGTCACTGGTTCGGCTCCTGTGTTCCGTCTGGGAGTACCCGTTCAGGTCTCTACGCGAGGTGGGTCCTCGACGCCTTCGAAGGCTCGACCCGGCGGGCGATGGACGAGCTTGCTAGGAAACCTCGTCCCGATGAAGTCAGAAATCAAAAGGGCGACGATGTCGGCCCAATCTCCTCAGCTCGCCCGCAGCCCCCGGGCCTGACTAGCCTTTCACCTTGCCGGCGACGGCGGCCGACCGAACATTAGTGCGTCCTCACTTTTCGCGGGAGAGCCCCCTCGAATCATGTCCCTACGCGACGGACCCTACGAGATCATCGGCCACCGCGGTTACAGCAGCCGGGCGCCGGAGAACACACTCGCGGCCGTGGGCGCCGCAATAGAGGCCGGGGCGAACGCCGTCGAGTGGGACGTCCACGTGGCGTCGGACGGGACTCCGGTGCTCTTCCACGATGTCCATCTCGGACGCACTACGAACGGAGTCGGACCCCTCCGGCGGCGTAACCTGAGTCAGCTGAAGGCGCTCGACGCGGGAGCGTGGTTCTCCGAGGAGTTCGCTGGGGAGCGCATCCCGTCACTCGCCGAGGCGCTCGACTTCACCCGAGGCAAGCTCGAGCGAGTCTACTGCGAGGTGAAGGGCTACCGCGAGTTGGAGGACCTCGACCGCATGGTGGCCATCGCGGGGGACCTGTCGATGTTGGAATGCACGATCTTCATATCCCTGGATTGAGGGATCGTAGATCGTATCGGCGGCCAGGATTCGGCGGCGCGCGTGGCGTACATACTCGACGACGCCGATCGATTCGAGGAGGCACTCGGCAGGGCGCTCGAGAACGGACACCGGATGATCGATTTCGATCAGGAGCTCGTGAGCGAGGATCCGTTCCTGGCCGTCAGGACGAGGGCGCGAGGGCTCGAGGCGGCCGCGTGGACGGTCAACGACCCGGCGACTGCGAACACGCTCGCGGACGCCGGGGTTACGCGATTCACGACCGACGAGGTCGAGGCGCTCCTGGCCTGGCGAGATCGGTTGCTCTAGAAGGCGCTCCGCGACGCTGGCCACGCTTGCCGCCCCCCTGGCGCCGGAACCTGGCGAGCTGGTTTCTTGCCCCGAGGGAGCGCGGAGAGCTCCTCGAGTTGCTCGCCGACCTCACTGGATAGCGGGAGATGCGGCTACCCGAAGAATGGGGAGAAGTCGATCAGGCCGACCCCCGAGACGGGGCCGGCTGAGCGTCGGGGTCTGCCTCGTCTGACGGGGGCGGGCCGCAGCCTCAGTGGACGCAGCTTCCTCCGCCACAACAACGGGACGGGCCCGCGTAGAGCGACGGGCCACCACCCTCATCCGCCCCGACTCCCACCTTCCCGGGGACCGAGACCGCGAGGGCGGTCGCGTGGCTACCACACGTGACACAGGCCGGTGCCGCTAATCGGCTCGACATGCTCTTGAGTTCCTGGAAGCGTTCTCCGCAGCTCTGGCACGCGTACTCATAGATCGGCATTGCGCTCCCTGCTCAGCTGGCTGACGACGAGGTGTCGACGCCGCCGTTGTCTCCGTTCTGGAAAATCTAAGCATCGCACGATCGAACTCGAAGCCCTCGTCCAGCTCGATCCCAGGGTCGCCGCAGGGTCCCTCTGCGTGAAACCAAGCTAGAGAACCAGGCTAGAAGCCATAGAGGCCAGGCTATAAGCCACACCAGGAGGACCGCATGCTCGTACACCTGGAGAGCGCCACGGCGAGGGGGGTCGAGCTCTAACTTCAGCGCCGGCTGAGCGATCGATTCTCGATCCGCGGAAGCTACGCGCTCGCGGCGGTCGAGGAACGCGCGACGCGCATCGAGAACGTCAACGATCCGACGCCGCTCGTCTTCGACCCGACTCATCCCGCACCGCAGGACCAGACGCACACCGTGAACCTGGACCTCACATATCAGCTGGCGGAGTCTTGGTCGCTGCATACCTCCTACGCGTTCCACACCGGATGGCCCTCCACGCTGGAGGACATGCATGAGATCACGGACGAGAAGGGCGCCACGGCCTACGTCATCAAGCCGGAAGCGGTCTACGGAACGCGCCTCCCCGACTATCACCGGCTGGACGTGCGCGCGACTCGTCGTGTACGCACCGGCCGGGGCGACCTCCGACTCTTCTTCGAGCTGAGCAACCTCACCAATCACCAGAACGTGTTCGGGTACGACTACTACCGGGAGCTGGACGCGACCGGTCGGATGGCCTTGCGACGAGACGTCGAGACCGGCTTCATCATCGTGCCGTCGCTGGGTCTCAGCTGGTCGGGTAACCTGTTCTAAGGCGGGGCGAAGGCCGGGTGACGTGGACGGGCGCCTTCCGGTCCAGTCCCTAAGAGATTGTTCATTCGTTGTCTGAGTAGCATCATCCTCCTCGACTCTCCCTCGAGCGTCCTACCGCTGGAGAAGCACAACACCAGTCCCGTGCAGGCAGAGGAGGGCGGGGATGGCGCCGACGTTTGGCGACGCGACTTCGACGCGGTACGCGTAGGACGCGCCGTGAGCTCTGAATGACCGACTCGCACTGGCTGTTCGATGTGGCCCTCGCCTCGGGCGCGGATCCGGCCGCGAATCCTTCTCCGGAAGCAGGCGCATCCATCGCCGAAGCCTGGGCCTCGACGGGGGCCACCTTCGACTTGAACGACGACGAGCTCGCCGGGATCGTCGCTCGGCGCTTTCGCCTACCCGTCGCGGACCTGGCGGCCGCCGAGCCGCCGGCCTCGCGCCTCCTACCGGTAAGCCTTGCCAGCCGCTACAAGGTGTTCGCGCTGCGGCAGGATTACAGACACCTGGTCATCGCGGTGAGCGACCCGACCGACGTCGAGGTCGAGCAGGCGATCGGATTCGCGTCGGGGCGGACCGTTGTATTCGAGGTCGCCGCGCCCGCCCTGATCGAGGCTGCGATCGCTGAGCATTACGCGCCCGACAGGGCCGTGGAGGCCCTCCTCATGGGCCTCGAAGACGACGCGGGTGGTCTCGTAGAAGTGCTCGAGGAGGAAGTCGTCGAACCACCCCCCGAAGCGGCGCCTGCCTCGGGGCCTGTCGTGCGCCTGACCAACCTGATCCTCGAGGAGGCGGTGAAGCAGGGGGCCAGCGACGTACATGTTCAGCCGTTCGGCGGAAGGGGCGCCATACGATTGAGGGTCGACGGTCTCCTGCGCTCGTACATGCGCATACCGATCTCGGTCCTCACGCGCGTCATCGCCCGAATCAAGGTGCTGGGCAAGCTGGACATCGCCGATCGCCACCGCCCACAGGATGGGAGAGCGCAGATCTCGGTGAAGGGTCGACGCTTCGATCTCCGCATATCCACCGTCCCCACCAGGGGTCTGGAGAAGGCGGTGGTCCGCATCCTCGACACCGACGCCGCCCTCGGTCTGGACGACGTCGGCTTCACATCGCCTGAACTTGGTCTCTTCCGCTCGCTGCTCCAGCACCGGGACGGGATCATCGTCGTTACCGGCCCCACCGGCTCCGGAAAAACCATCACGCTGTACGCAGCCCTCCGGGAGGTCTCCGAGGATACGAAGAACATCATGACGGTGGAGGATCCGGTCGAGTACGAGCTTCCCGAGCCTACCCAGGTCCAGGTCGAAGCGAAGCGAGGCGTCACGTTCCCTACGGCGCTTCGGGCCATCCTCCGTCAGGATCCGGATGTCATTCTCGTGGGTGAGGTCCGAGACCGGGAGACCGCCGAGGTCGCGGCCCACGCCAGTCTCACGGGCCATCTGGTCCTGACGACGTTGCACTCTAATGACGCCACCGGGGTCGTGCAGCGCTTTGCGGACCTGGGCCTGCTCTCTTCGTCGATCGTGAGCACACTTCGGGGCGGCCTCGCGCAGCGGTTGGTGCGCCGTGTCTGTCAGGCTTGCGTCGAGCCGGCCGACGGGCACTTGACCGAGGAGGAGACCCGACTGGCCGCGCGTTACGGGATGGACCCGACGGTGAGAGTCGTGGGGTGCCCCGAGTGCTCGGGGTCAGGGCATCGAGGCCGAGCGCCGGTGGTCGAGGTGTTCGTCATGACCGAGAAGATCCGGGAGATGGTGCTTCGGGGTGATCCACCCGCCCTCCTCCGGGCAGCGGCAGCCGACTATGGCATGCGGTCGCTGCGGAGTGTAGCGCTCGAGCTCGTCGATCGCGGAACCACAACGCTCCACGAGGTCGATCGGGTCCTGGGCCCCGAGCACTTGGGCGGTGCGGACGAGGCGCAGACTGCGCCCGGGCTAGGGGAGGGTTCGTTTCCGCCAACCACCGACGCTTCTATCGAGGTCTCTGACCCCGAGACGCATCGAGCGAAGCCCTGGGGAGATGCTCCGGGCGACAAAGCCGACCTCGGGTCCGTCAGGATCCTCGTGGTCGACGACGACGCGGGGGGGGGCCGTCACGCCGCGAAGACGATCCTCCAGCGCGAGGGATTTCTCGTCTCGGAGGCCGCCGACGGTTTCTCCGCCCTCCAGCTCCTCGCCGTCGGCGACTACGCGCTGATGGTTCTCGACCTGCACATGCCCAGCATCGACGGAATGGAGGTACTCCGCAGGGTACGCTCGTCCGTGCGCACCGCCGCGCTTCCCGTGATCGTCATGACCGGAACCCCGGACGACACGGCGGAGGCCCGGGTGATGGAGGCGGGAGCGGACGACTACGTGCGCAAGCCATTCGACGCCCCCCTGCTCGTGACTCGGGTGGAGGCCGCGCTGACCCGGTCGGTGAGCTGAGCGACGGCGGGCCGGACTGCACTAGATACCGACCCGGAAGCAGGGGTCAAGACGGACCTACGACCGCCTTGGGCATGTGCATCGCGACCAGGACGTGTGGGACGTCCACCACCTCTGCGATCTTGAGGTCCCCCACCAAGGAGCAGAGCACGTAGGCCTCTTCCGCCGAGAGCCCCCGCTCCTCGACCAACCAGTCGATCATGTACTCGGTGGCCTTGCGGGCCGCCTCGTCCAGCGTGGTGGCGAACGCGGTCACCGCGTAGTAGTCGTCGGTCTCGTATTGGGGCTCCTGGATCGGGCGTGCGCCCTCCACCACCTCGATGCGGTAGCGGACGCGCATGGGGGCCTCGACGGCGGTCCCAGAGACCTCTCCGTCACCCTGGACGGCGTGGGTGTCGCCGATCGAGAAGTTGCCCCCCTCCACGAAGACCGGGAAATAGACCGTCGTGCCGACGCCCATGTGGCGGTTGTCCATGTTCCCGCCGTTGGCCCGGGGGGGAATGGTGGAAAGCATCGAGTCGGTCGCGGGCGCCACGCCCATGACCCCGGCGAACGGACTTAGCGGTATGCTGATCTCGTCGGTAAAACGAACCTCGGTGGCTCCCGGCGGGATCTCGAAGCCCCGGTAGAACGGCTCGGTGAAGCGGTCGGCCAGGAAGCCGAAGCCCGGCGCTATGGCCGCCCAGCCCCACTCGCCGACCTCGATGTCGAGAAGCGTGACGGCCAGGACGTCACCCGGCTGGGCACCCTCCACGGCCACCGGACCCGTGAGTGGGTGGATCGGGTCGAAGTCCAGGTTGGCCACGTCGGCCGCCGTGGAACCGATATCGAACTGCCCGTCGGAGGCCTCCTCGGTGAAGACCTCGACGACGCTCCCCGACGGCACCGTGGCGATGGCCGGGATGGTGCTGCTCCAGCGGGCATGGGTCTGGTCGGCGGTGAGCGTCACATCCGGCTCGGGTACGCCGACCGCAGGACCGGCGATGTCGGACTCGGACGGGACGGGGGCGTCCCCGGCGTAACACCCGACGAGGGCAGAAAGCCCGAGAAGGGCGAGGGCGCGGGAGATGGGGCGCGGTCCTGACATGGCGCTCCTTCGGCTTGCGCGAACGGCCCGGGGTGGCTCCCCGGACGAGGGGGGACACCATAGGGGCGGGTCGCGGCTTCGTTCAAGCCAAGACGGTAGCGGGGGAGGCGGCTCGGAACGAGTTTGGAGCTGCGACGGTCGCAGGCCTCATCCAGGATCCCTCCGTGGTCAGGGTCGTAAAGGGTGATGACGGAGGGTCGTAATCGCGCCGATGCGCATCACGCCAGCGTCTCAGCTGCCGCCGTGCGGCTGACAGCCGTGCAGCGAGCCCACGAAACGGCCCGCTTCGATCACCGACTCTCCATCGAGCGCCACGCTGGCCCCGAGGAGGCAGAGACCCACGTGAGCGGCGCTGCGGATGGCGCCGCCGAAGAACTGGTCGTCGTTGCTACCGAGCTCGACCTGTACCGAGCCGAGGAACCCCTCGCTGTTGGCATTGCCGGCGCCCGCTTGCGGGAACTTCACCAGCGGCGCCGTCCACGAGGCCCGGTGGTCGGTGCCCCAGGCGACGTGGCCGGCCAGAAACGCGTTTGGGTCTTCATAGCCGGCCAGGTGCGCCTCCAGCAGAAATGCGTCGAGCCCGCCTTCGATGGCGACGGCGCGGCCGCGCTCGAATCGCAGGCGCACCTCTTCATCGATGTAGCGGCCCAGGTGGAAGATCTGGTCGCCGCGGCCCAGCACGAGCGTTCCCTCCACGGTCCCCTCCCGTGGCGCGATCTCAACCATGGCCGCGCCCCAGAAGTCGAACTGGCCCGGCTCGTCGGCGACACCGCAGTGGGCGAGCGCCGGCCGGCCGGATACCGTCATTGTCAGCTCGGTGCCCCGTTCGGAGCTGATCGCGAGGGTCGTGGCCTCGGCGAGGCGTTCGGCGCCGAGCCTGGTTCGCGCCACGACCTCAGGGTCTGCTGCGAGCCTCCGTAACACGTGCGTGGGTTGCACCGCCAGCAGTGCTCGGGTGCCGCTGTCGAGCGCCGCTCGCAGGTGCGGGTCGTAGTGCAGCCGGTGGGTCGTGACCCCGACGATCAGGTCGGCCTCGGCCAGGGTGGCGGCGAGCGCCTCGCCGGGGAAGGAGAGGCTGTAGGGCAGCGTCAAGACGGCGGGCGTCGCCTCGAGCGCGAGCGCCGCGCCGAGGCATGCGGCGGATGCCGTCGGGTCATAGGCGGTATCGGTAATGATCAGACAGGACTCACCGCGGCTCAGGCGGCAGGCATCGAGCTGATGGCGGTAGAGGGAGACGAGCTCGGTCGCGACCTGTGCACCAGTGGCAGTGCGGGCGTAGGGCATAGCGCCTCCAGAGTGGCGGGCAGTGGGCGGCGGGCGCTCTTCGAGCTGAGCAGGCCCCGGCTGTGGGCGCAGGCGGACCGGGCCGTAACAGACGGCGCTTCCCAAGCAGATCGATCCTCGCGGTCTCTATCGCCAGACCTCGCTGGCAACGGTCTTCGGCCGAGGCGTGGGGAAATGACACGCTGCCCAGTGCCCGTCGCCGTGGTCGACGAAGGGCGGCTCGATCTCGGTACAGACGTCTTCGGCTTTCCAGCAACGCGTGCGGAAACGGCATCCCGAGGGAGGGTTCAGAGGGCTTGGCACATCGCCCGTCAATACGATCGACCTGCGCTCGAGCTCGGCCTTCGGATCGGGGATCGGGATGGCGGACAACAGGGCCTGCGTGTAGGGATGCAGGGCCTCTTCGTAGATGGCGGACCGGTCGGCGATCTCGACGATCTTGCCCATGTACATGACCGCCACCCGATGCGACATGTGGCGCACCACCGCGAGGTCGTGGGCGATGAAGATGAAGGTCAGCTCGAACTCGGCTTGGAGGTCCCGCAGCAGGTTGACGATCTGAGCTTGGATGGAAACGTCGAGCGCGGAGACGGGCTCATCTGCGATGATGAGCTCGGGCTCGACCGCGAGGGCCCGAGCCACCCCGATGCGTTGACGTTGCCCGCCGGAGAACTCGTGAGGGTAGCGATCGACCAACTTGCGATCGAGGCCCACGACGCTCAGGAGCTCCTGCACCCGCTCCGTTTTCTCTTCTCCCCGCGCGAGCTGATGGATGTCCAGCGGCTCCCCTATGATCTGGCCGACCGTCATCCGGGGGTTCAGCGATGCGTAAGGATCCTGGAAGATCATCTGCATGCGACGGCGCATCCGGCGGAGGTCCGGGCCCTTCAGCCCCGTCAGCTCGGTGCCATCGAGCTTGACCGAGCCTGCGGTTGGCTCGTACAGCTGGAGTATCGCCAAGCCCGTCGTCGACTTCCCACACCCGGTTTCGCCAACCAGGCCGAGCGTCTCGCCCCGAGCTACGCAAAGATCGACTCCATCCACTGCCTTGACGACCGCGGCCGGTCGCCCTCCGGTGCCGGCGCGGCCGAGGCCGAAATGCACCTTCAAGCCACGGACGTCGAGCAGCGGCCAGGGGGCCTCCTCCGTGTGGGTGGTTCGCTCCGTTTCGTTCACTTCGCTCGTCGCGGCCTCCGATTCCGCGGAGCCGACGGGTCGTCATCGCGCTCGGCGCCACCGGCTCTGGCAGCCGCGGCACGGATTTTTGCGACGATGGTGGCGTCTCCCTGGTCGGTCCGCCAATCGACACCGACCAGCCATCCCCCATCCGGAGCAGCTTGGGTCCCCCAGCACGCGGCCAGGTGGTCCGCGGCCGCATCCGGGATGGGGGCGAGCATCGGATCTCGCTCTGCACAGATCGGTCTTCGGTACGGGCAGCGCGGCTCGAAGCTGCAGCCGGCGCGCTCGGAGACCGCATCGGGAGGCAAGCCTTCGATCGGCGTCAGCCGGGCGCCGTGCTCGTCATCGATTCTCGCGATGGACCTGAGCAGCCCCCAGGTATACGGCATCTTCGGGTTGTCGAAGAGCTCGCTGGTATCTGCCTTTTCGACGATGCGACCTGCGTACATGACATGCACCCGCTGGGTGATGCCGGCGATCACGCCGAGATCGTGGGTGATGATCAGTGTGGCCGTCCGGGACTCTTTGGCCATGTCTTTGAGGAGCCTCAGGATCTGGGCTTGGATGGTGACGTCGAGTGCGGTGGTCGGCTCGTCGGCGAGCAGGACCTTCGGTTTGCAGGAAAGAGCCATGGCGAGCATCACCCGCTGTCGCATGCCGCCGGAGAACTGATGTGGGTAGTTGCCGACCCTGGTCTAGGGAGACGGAATCCCCACGTGCGCGAGCAGCTCGATGGCCCGCACTCTCGCCGACGCCTTGCTCAGGCCGAGATGAAGTCGCAGCACTTCGGTGATCTGCCTGCCGACGGTGAGCAGGGGGTTTGAAGTGACCCCCGGAACCTGATCCAGTTATTGTGGGACTCCTTGAGCAGGAGGAGTCATGCAAAAGAGGCGGTTTCGGGAAGAGCAAATCATCGGGATTCTGAAAGAAGTGGAAGCTGGAGCGACGATCCGTGAGATGTGTCGCAGGCACGGGATCGCGGAGACGACGTACTATCGGTGGCGCACGAAGTACGGTGGTATGGACGTGAACGAGGCGCGACGCCTCAAGCAGGTCGAGGAGGAGAACCGACGGCTGAAGCGGATCGTGGCCGACCAGGCCTTGAATCTTCAGATCCTGAAGGACTTGTTGGGAAACGGATCGTGACGGCCCGGGAACGGCGCCAGGTCGTCGAGCAGGTGCAAGCCGTGCGAGAGGTTTCAGAACGCAGAGCGATCCGGTACACGGGTTTTCCACGCTCTACGATGCGATATCGCAGCACTCGCGATCCCCAGGAGCTTCTACGAGCTCGCATCGTAGAGTTGGCGCAGGAGCGGCCACGCTGGGGCTACCGGATGATCCACGTGATGCTTCGACGAGAAGGCCGGCTGGTGAACAGGAAACGAGTTCAACGACTCTACAGGGAGGAAGGGCTCGCGGTGCGTTCGAAGGGAAGGAAACGTAGGAGCCAGGCCCCTCGACCGATCCGAGAGGCGTTGAGCGGCCCGAACGAGCGGTGGAGCATGGACTTCGTCTCTGACACGCTGAGCAACGGCCGCCAATTTCGGTGCCTGACGATCATGGACGAATTCAGTCGCGAGTGCCTGGCGATTCACATCGCGCATTCGATTCCGGCCGCCGGGGTCATCGAGGTGATGGAGTGCCTCAAAGAGTCCAGAGGGTTGCCCGAAGTGATCATCACGGACAACGGCTCCGAGTTCCGCAGCCGTGCGTTCGATTCATGGGCCTACGCTCGAGGCGTGAAGCTCGATTTTATTCAACCGGGCAAGCCCGTCCAGAACGGCTTCATCGAGAGCTTCAACGGAACACTCCGGGGCGAGTGCTTGAACCTGCACTGGTTCCTCTCGATCCACGACGCGAAACGTTCGATCGAGCAATGGAGAGCTGACTACAACGAAGTTCGTCCCCATAGCTCCTTGGGCTTTCTGACTCCCGAGGAGTTTATGGATATTCATTCACCGAGCGAAGAGAACCTCGCTCCCAAAAATATCTCGGAAGTCCCATGATTTTTGGATCAACTTCGGGGGTCACTTCAGGTTCAACGACGTCATCGGGTCTTGGAAGATCATGGCGACCGTCCTGCCACGGATCCGGCGCATCTCCTCGTCGCTCTTACCGAGCACGCTTATGCCGTCCACTAGCACTTCGCCGCTTACGATCTCCCCAGCCGGCTTCGCGACAAGACCCATGATCGAGAGCGCTGTCACGGACTTTCCGCTGCCGGATTCGCCGACCAGTCCCAGCGTCTCACCGGCACGTAGCTCCAGGCTGACGCCATCGACGGCTCGAACCACACCCTCGTCCGTGTGGAATTGGGTGCGAAGGTCCGTGACTGCGAGAACCGTCGTGGGGCCGCGCGTCCGCGACGCGATGGTCACCTCTCGGTACCGGTAACCCAGTCGTATCGGATGTCTTCGTCGAGGATTTCGCCCACCGGACGCCTGCCGACGCCGGAACCTCCGTCGACGTTGTACACCGCGCCCGTGACGTAGCTCGCCTCATCCGAGGCCAGCCAAAGGACGAGATTCGCGACCTCCTCCGGTTGGCCGGGTCGGGCGAGCGGCAGTGCGGGGATGCGCTTGGACAGGGCGGCTGCCATCGCTGGCGGCAGGGGCTTGGGTTGGGTGTCGATCAGTCCGGGACTGATGGTGTTGACCAGAATGTCGTAGGGCGCCAGCTCGATCGCCGCCACCCGTGAGAACGCTTCCGTGGCTGCCCGGCTCGAGGCGTAGGCGGCGGCGCCGGCCGATCCCCGTCTACTGACCCCGGACGAGAAATTGATGATTCGTCCGCCGCCACCTTGGCCGATCATCACCCTGGCAGCTGTCTGGGTCATGAGAAAGGTGCCGCGGCAGTTGACTGCGTACACGGTGTCCCAAACCTCGACCCGCTCGTCCATGAGCGCGGCGTGAGGAGCGACGGCTGCGTTGTTCACGCAGATGTCGAGCCGTCCGAAACGATCGACCGCGCCGCCCACGATGGAGTCGACGCCCTCCTGCGTACGGATGTCCGCAGCGACGCCGGCAACCACGTCTCCGTGGGCCGCGACGGTCTCCGCCAGGCCCTCGCGATCTTGATCAGCGGCCAGCACGCTCGCGCCGGCCTGGACGAATCGGCTGACGATGGCACGGCCGACACCCCGCGCTGCACCGGTGACGATCGCTACTTCGTTCTGCAGGTCGTATGTGACTTTGCCCACGACTATCTCCGTCCTCGCTGGTGAGGATCCAATGCATCACGGAGGCTGTCACCGAGCAGGTTCAACGTGAACACCATCCCCATGATCGCGAGTCCGGGGAAGATGCCCATCGCCGGCGCGCTCAGAAACGAGCGTTGTCCGCTGGCGATCATGGATCCCCAGGATGGGGCCGGGGGCTGAACACCGAGCCCCAAGAAGCTCAGCCCGGCCTCGGACAGGACGGCCCTACCCAGCTGCGCGGTGGAGTACACGAGCACGCTGGGAATGGCGAGTGGCAAGAGGTGGCGGGTCATCAAGCGCAGGTTCTTGGCTCCGAGTGATCTGGCGGCCAAGACATGGCCGCGGCTCAGCAACGTCAGAACCTCGCCTCGGACGAGGCGCGCGTAGCCGGGGACGCTCCCGATGCCAATGGCGATCATGGTGTTGACCAGCCCGGTCTCGAGGAACGTGATGACGGACAGCGCCAGAAGTAGCCCGGGGAAGGCAAGCAGTATGTCAATCAGGCGCATGGAGACCGAATCGACGAGCGAACCGTAGAAACCAGCGACGAGGCCGATGGCCCCGCCCACGAGGAGCCCGATTCCAATGGCGATGAAGCCGACCGTCAGTGCCACCCGAGCTCCGACGAGGATGCGACTGAAGGTGTCGCGTCCTATCTCGTCGGTGCCCATCCAGTGCTCTACCGACGGTGAGAGCCGTGGACCTGACACGATCTGCAAGGGGTCATGGGGAGCGAGCCACGGCCCCGCGACACCCACCAGGAGGTAGAGCACAGCCACGGCGGCGGAGATCTGGGTGATGCGACTCCGACGCAGCTCGCGTGCGAACGCCCTACCTCTGTAGGCGCTCACTGGTAACGGATTCGCGGATCGACGAGTGAGTAGACGACGTCGACCAGCAGATTGACCAGCACGTAGCTCATCGAAATCAGCAGGATAAGGCCCTGCACGAGCGGATAGTCGCGTTCGAAGATGCTGCGTGCCAGCAGCCTGCCGATCCCCGGGTAGCTGAACACGGTCTCGGTGAGCACCGTGCCGGCGAGGAGGCCTCCGAGTTGGAGGCCCATGACCGTCACGACCGGTATCGCAGCGTTACGCAGCGCGTGGACGTAGAGCGTAGCACGCTGAGAGAGTCCCTTGGCTCGGGCCGTACGGATGTAATCCTGGCTGAGTACCTCCAGCATCGCGGAGCGGGTCAGGCGCATCACCAGGCCCGTGGAGAACAGCCCGAGGGTGAGGCCCGGCAGCACGAGATGTTTCCAGGTGCCCGAGCCGAAGGACGGAAACCACCTCACGTAGTAGGAAAAAACGAGGATCGCCAAGAGGCCGGCAAAAAACGGCGGGATCGATACGCCGACGAGCGCGGCGCCTCTGGCCGCTCCGTCGATCCAGGTGTCCTTGCGAATGGCGGACAGGATTCCCGTCGGGACGCCGATGACGGCCGTGAAGCCAAGAGCTACCAGGGCGAGCCATGCTGTCCTTGGCAGCGCCTCCCCGATGAGTGCGGTTACGTCGCGTCCGAGGAAGTAGGAGCGACCGAGGTCGCCGTGGAAGATGCCGCCCACATAGATGCCGAATTGGGTCAGGATGGGCTTGTCCAGGCCCAGCTCGTTCCGGATGCTCTCGATGGCCTGCGGGCTGGCTTCGAGGCCGGCCATGATCTCGGCCGGATCGCCGGGCGTGAGCCGTGTGACGGCGAAGGTGATGACGAGGACCCCGAACATGACGGGGATCGCCTGTATAAGGCGCCGCGTCAGATACCGGCGCATCACGCACCGTATGAACGAGGGTGCAGACACGCTCCGTCGTGATAACCCGTTGTCTGGATCCCTCTCTGCCAACGTACGTGAGACACGGAGCACGCAAAGAATTAGAGTAGGGCGAAGGCAGAGAAAACGAACATGTTGGGACTGCGAGAGAGAATGGAAGAGAATGGTAGTGCCCCTGGAACCGGGGAGGCCAAGCGAAGCGCGGCAGCTCCTGCGGACCCAGAGGTAGTAGATAGGCCGCTACGGCGGCGGTTCAGTCCGTCGTACAAGCTGCGGATCGTCGAAAAAGCGGACCGGTGCACCGAGCCCGGCGAGGTGGGTCAACTCCTGCGGCGAGAGGGCCTGTACTCGTCGCACCTGACGACGTGGCGCAAGGCGGCGCATAGCGGGTCGCTGAAGGCCCTGTCGAAGAAACGCGGCCGCAAGCCGGAGCGAAATCCGCTGGATGAGAAGGTACGCAAGCTGGAGCGGCGAAACGCACGGCTCGAGAATGAGCTCAGGAAGGCACACCTGATCATCGACGTGCAGGGAAAAGTTGCGGGGCTGCTGGGGATAAGCCTAGACGACGGGACAAACTCTTGAAGGCGGCCGACGAGCTGGCTAAGCACGTCGGTGTAAAACCGGCGTGCGCGGCCCTCGAGGTCTCCCGATCGACGTTGTACCGTCGTCGAGGCCCATCAACCGGGCAACAGCAGCCCCGCCCGACGCCCGCCCGGGCATTGAGCGAGACGGAACGAGGCGAGGTCTTCGACACGCTGTGTTCGGAGCGGTTCGTGGACCGCTCACCCGCCGAGGTGGTGGCCACGCTGCTCGACGAAGAGGTCTACCTGTGCAGCGAACGCACGATGTATCGTGTTCTGGCCTCCGAGGTGCCGGTTCAGGAACGCCGGGCGCAGCGCACCCATCCGGAGTACAAGAAGCCCGAGTTGATGGCCACGGCGCCGAACCAGGTGTGGTCCTGGGATATCACGCGGCTGCTCGGGCCGAAGAAGTGGAGCTATTACTACCTCTACGTCATCATGGACATCTACAGCCGCTACGTCGTGGGCTGGATGGTGGCGGACCGGGAGAACTCGGCCCTGGCCGGCCGGTTGATCCAGCAGAGCTGCCTGAAGCATGGCGTCCAGCCCCGGGTCCTGACCCTGCACTCGGATCGGGGAGCTCCAATGACGAGCCAATGCACCGCTCAACTTCTCGCTGACCTCGGCGTGACCCGCTCGTTGAGCCGGCCTCAGATGTCGGATGACAACCCGTTTTCCGAGGCTCAGTTCAAAACCTTGAAGTACCATCCCTCGTTTCCCGGACGGTTCGGGGATCAGGGCCAAGCCAAGACGTTCTGTCGATCGTTCTTCCGCTGGTACAATGCCGAGCACCGCCATGGCGGCATCTCGATGCTAACCCCCGAGCAGATCCACTTCGGGAACGCCGATCAGGTCATTGCCGGCAGGAAATCCGTGCTCCGCGAAGCATGGGCCGCTCATCCCGAACGCTTCGTCAGAGGTGTGCCGAAGCCCAAACCGCTCCCGGAGGCCGTCTTCATCAATCCTCCCATCCCTTCCCTCACCACACAGGACATTGCTCTCTAATTAATCCCGTAGAGTGTCCCATTGTCGTTGACAGGTTCCGGATGGGGTCATCCACCGACGGTGACTCCGCGGAGGTTCAGGCTGTCGTTGGGGTTCGGAACGAATCCATTGACGTTGCTAGCCATTGCCTTGTTGCTCTGGATCACGAAGACGGGCAGGCGGATGGTGCTCTCGAACAACACAGCGTTCAGGGCCGCGTATCCTTCGAGGCGCTCCTCCAGCGGTGCGGGAGACTGCGAGAGGCTGAACGCGGCGTCGAACGCAGGATCGCAGTGGCGTTCCCAGCCACGGAAGCCTTGGTCGCACTTCGGACGTTCCGTGATGTAGCCGATCTCCCCGGTCCGGATTCCTTCGCCAGCGGTCCACGCCTGGTAGCTCGGCACGTGTGATGGATCTTCTTCGTGCTTGGCTGCCTCCTCGTTGAGCAGAGCGGTCGCCGCGCCGCTTTCCATCTGATCGACGATCATCTCGATGCCAGCTCTCTTCCACTGTGACTGGATGACCAGCATGGCCTCGATGTCTCCCGGCCAGTTTCCCAGCACAAGCACAGTAACGGACAGGCGTTGGCCGTCCTTTTCACGGTAGTCGCCGTTCATCACCCAACCTGCCTCGTCGAGTAGCCGGACAGCCTCATCGGGATCGAAGTCACGTGCCGTGGGCTCGAACCCGAGTGCTCCGGGCATGCCGATTCCGTCGGCCCGCACGCCATTGGCGCCGATGATCTCGATGACCTGGTCGCGGTCCATTGCGTGTCCCAGCGCTTGACGAACTCGGACGTCGGACAAGATCGGGTCAACGGTGTTCAAACCGATGTAGAGGACCCTCATCGATGCGTTGCTGACGACCCTGAAGTCGCTATCGGACTCCAGGGCCGGAACGGCCTCTGCCGGAACTGAGAAGATCATGTCGACTTCACCGTTTCGCAGAGCGATGATCCGGGCTGCTGCTTCCGGGATCACCTCGAAGATCAGCTCCGCAACTCCTGGGCCGTTGTCGGGATCCCAGTAGTCGGTGTTCGCCTCGAGCACGATCCTCTGGTCTGGTGTCCAACTCACGAACTTGAATGGGCCCGTCCCGCTCGGGTCGGTGTTGTAGTCCTCTCCGAGCTCCTCATAACGCGATGGGTCGACGATCACGAACAACGGGGCGGCCAGGACGTTCATGAAGACACCGTTGGGCTCTTCGAGAGTGATCTCAACCGTGTAGTCGTCGACGATCGTGAACTCCGAATACGGGGGGACAAGACCCGAAGCGATGGACGGTGGCTCTGTCTTCAGCTGCTCGAAGTTCCATGCGACGGCTTCAGCGTCAAATCGCGCGCCACTGTGGAAACGGACGCCCTGCCGAAGATGGAGGCGATAGGTGAGCCCGTCCTGGAGGAGCTCCCACGACGTGGCCAAGACCCCGATCAGCTCCTGCTCGGGCGAGAGGCCCACCAGGCCCTCGTGCATCTGGTAGGTCACCTCCGTAGTCGCATTGTTCGCTTGGCGCAGTGGGTTGAGGTCGCGTACGTCCTGTGGCCGAGCGATGGTGAGCGAGCCGGTTGGTCCCTGTCGTGTGGGCCGGTCGCCTGTCGCCGGCACACTTGCTCCGTCCCCTGTGGCGCCGTCCCGGGCATCGCTGCCGCATGCCGCGATGGACAGCACCACCGCAAGGAAGGACGCCGGGCCCCTCCACGTCTTCCATTTCCGTGCGGTTGCTCGCATCGGTTGCCCCCCGGGAATCGGGATTCGTCCTTCGCTTCCGGTCCACCAGTGTACACCTGTGTCGTCGAGCACCGCCAAAGGTAGCGCGGATTGTCGTGGCAAGCCCTCCCGGCGCTCAGGGAGCCCCGTGGCTCGCCTACGCGGCAGTGAACAGGAAGTTGTGGACGTACTTGCGACCGCCGCGATTGGCCTGGTGCCGGTCGGGGTCGAACTGCGCGATCTCGAAACGGCCGCGGGGTCCGAGGCACCAACCTCGGTAGCCTAGGCGCTGAAGAAATTCGAACACGTCCTCCACGCGACCGCTGCCGCGGTGGCGGCGCTCACACTCGAAGAGCAAATGAGGGTGGTACCTCGCGAGCGTGTCCTTCCCGCCACGGAAAACCTCGAGCTCATGGCCCTCCACGTCGCACTTGATAGAAGTGCACGACCCCGACCTCCCGCTTTCACAGGTAATCGTCCAGGGTGTCGACCTCGACCGGAACGGCCCGGGGCGACTCGATGTCGTCCGGGCCGGGTTCCAGCGAAGCGCTGGGCGAGGTTCCGCTGAGCGGCGCCATCAGGCTCATCGTGCCCGACCGTGACGAAAGCCCAATCTGTTCGACCACGACGTTGTGAGAGCCTTCGGCGCACAACCAGCTCGCGCAAGGCAACGGCGAGCGGCCTCTGGGGCTCGAAGGCCAGCACAAGGCCGTCCCTACCGACGCGCCTCAGCATCCAATACGTGAACGCGCCTTTGTGGGCCCCGATGTCGATTGCCGTGTCGCCAGCGGTGAGGTGCCGGCGCAGGGCCCGAACCTCCTGCCTCTCGAGCAGCAGGCGATAGCGCCACGCGCGGTAGAGCCAGCGTAATCGGTCCATCCGCGAGATCCTGTTCAAGTCGGGCATGTGACCATCCACTCGCGGCTGAATCACGCCGCCTCGTAGCCCTTTTCATTCAAACATGGGCGCTACTGGATTCGAACCAGTGACCTCCTGCTTCTAAGTCAGATTCCTATCCCTCCATGACTTCGTTGTCATACCTTCATTATGAGTCCCATTCATCGTTGGGCTACAACACTTTATATCTTCCCTGCCTCGACCTCTCGTGGTAGACTCTAGTGGGATTCGTGGGGATCTACGGTGTGACTCAGGTGTGACTTTTTTCTCGGACCTCCTTCTCGATCTTCTCTGTGGAGGTCCTGGATGGGAGCACGAACGAAGCTCACCGAGCGCCGCATCGAGCGCCTCGAATTCGAGTCGGAAGGTCCGTCCCGGCAGATCCATTTTGACGCAACGGTCATCGGACTCGGCGTCCGGCTCTACCCATCGGGTGGGAAGTCCTACGTTCTCCATTACGGGGATCGGCGGGCGCGGAAGCTACTGACGCTGGGGAAGGTGGGCGTCCTCACCCTCGCACACGCGAGGGAGAAGGCTGCTGCCCTACTCGTCGGGATCGCTGAAGGCGAGGACCCGCTCGCGACGCGCCGAGGCGAGCGTCGAGCCCGAGACGATGCAGCTACCGTCGAAGCGTTGGGGACAGAGTTCCTCGCACATCACGAGGGCCGCTGGTCGGAGTCCCACTACCGCGAGTCCAAGCGGCGCATCGAGAAGCACGTCACTCCGGTTCTCGGACGCATGAAAGCCGCAGACGTGTCACGGCCTGACATCAACCGGCTCCACGCAGGGATCACCAGCGGCGGGGCTCCTGTTGAAGCGAACCGTGTGCGCACAATCCTCCACACCATGTTCGAGTGGGGCGCGGAGTTTGGTCACTTGCCCGAGGGGCACCCGAATCCGGCTCACCATCGACGAGGATCTCGGATCGGCAGGAACCGCGAGGGTGGACGGGAGCGATACCTCACTCGTGAGGAAGCACCGAAGCTACTTGCGGCCGCCGACTCAACGGGCGACCCGACCGACGGCGTCCTGGTGCGGCTGTGGCTCCTGACCGGCCTCAGGAGGTCCGAGCTCCTGCACCGGCGCTGGTCGGACATCGACCTGGAGGAGCGCACACTGACGGTGCCCAAGACCAAGAACGGGCGGACCCACACCGTCCCGCTCTCGGGACGGGCCGTTGAGCTCCTCACGTCCCTGCCCCGCTCCATCGCTCCGGACGCGCCTCTCTTCCCGGGGAAGGATCCTTTGGCGCCGCGGCTGGATTACAAGCGACCCTGGGAGCGGATCCGGGAGCTGTCGGGACTTCATGACCTCACGGTGCACGACCTAAGGCGCACAGTCGCGACATGGCTCGCTCACCTCGGTCGTGTGCCAATGGCCACGGTGTCAGCCGTGCTCAACCACTCCCCGCCGGGAGCGGGCGTGACTGCACTCTACGCACGTCCGGTAGCGGAGTCCGTCCGGGAGGCGTTGGAGGAGATGGAGAGGCTGGTGACCGGCGTGGAGCCCTCGGAGGCGGTCCGGGAAGCGATCCATGGCTGAGCGACCGAACCCGGAGTCCGAGCAGGGCGAAACCCCTGAACCAATGAAGCTCCGCGACGTCCTTGGCTCGCTTAAGCCGTTGGGTGAACACGAGATTCTCCCGCAGGTCGGGCGCCGCTTCAAGGATATCGGCGACGGAACGACACGTCGCCTCCAAGGCTCGATAAGGCGCTACCTAGACGCTCTACGTACCGAGGCCCCCGACGCAACGGTGGAGATGCTGATCCGGGTGGCCTCGCCCCTCAAGGAACTTGGGCCGGAGTCGCTTGCACATGCGATCCCCAGTCCCGTGGTGGGTGAGGCAGACGCTCTGATTCCGGACGGGGCAATGGGGAACGCCTGGCTTGAGGCCGGATGAACCCGGGACAGGTTTCGTTGAGAGATGCCGATGCGCCGAGCGCAGATCCCTCGAGCTATAGGATTTTGGAGAGACCCGCAGATTCGCGATCACCCCTTTCGCCATCCCGTCGCGTTCGTGGACACGGCATGGGACCTCGATGAGCGCCGTCTCGTTGCCCACTACCTGGGCTCCGGGAAGCGCGTCACGAGCTACTTGGGCTTCTCCTGGTGCCGCTTTCACTGCGGAATCGACGACGAGGAGATGGGGGACTCGGAGTTCTCCGACGGTCTGTGGCTCTGGCCCGGAGGTCTGCCGCACTATGTACTCGAGCATGCGGTTCGACTCCCCGAGGAGTTTCTCGACCACGTCCGAAACGAGGCCGAGCACCGGGACCGGGAGTACCCCTTCGTCGAAGATGAGCTCACTACCCACGACTTCGACTCCTGGGTCGCTTGGTCCAACGAGAACTCCGACCCCGCCTCTGGTTTCAAAAAGCTCGAGGAATCCGAGAGGAAGGCTGTGGTTCAGCGACGTCTCACAGAGGCGCCCGAACTGGAGGCCGAGTTCGGGGTCGGCACCGAGGAGTGCAGCAGTGAGGGGTGCGAGCGACCCATTCTGCGGGGGATGAGCAGATGCGCGTGGCATGTGGCCGGCGGAGATTCCTGACGGGCGGTGGCGGTGCCTTCCTTTGGCGGATTTCTCATGCTGCTCTGGCTCGCCTTCTTGGCGACCATGAGCTCCTTCGCAGCCGCCCGAACGGGATGGCCCGGTGTGGCGCTGGTCGTGCTCGTCGGGGCTCGCGCCAACGCCTCCTAACCATCGTCTGCGCATGCTTCTCCGCCTGCTCCCCGGCGCACGAAGATGCCGGCGACGTCGCGGACCCGTCTGCCCCGGACCTTCCCGCGTTCGACCGACCCCAGGCCGAGCTCTTTTCCGCCTCCGGGGCTCAACCGAACGCCTGGGCCGACTACGACAACGACGGCGACCTGGACCTGTACGTCGGGTTCCGCGGACGAGAGAACCGGCTGTACCGCAACGACCTGGGCACGTTCGTGGACGTGGCCGCCGCCGTGGGCCTAGCCGCTCAGCCGACCCCGACCGCGGAGACCCGCGCGGCTGCCTGGGGCGACTTCGATGCGACGGGGACCTGGATCTATACGTCGGATACGCCGACGCGTCTCGACCCTCGGTGCGAGATCGCCTGTACCGGAACGAAGACGACGGCGCCAGCTTCGTGGACGTCAGTGAAGAGGTGGGGGTGGAAGTCGTCGGCGTCACGCGCCAGCCGTCTTTCGTCGACTACGATGGGGACGGGGACGTGGACCTGTTCGTCGCCCTCAGGGATGGGCCGAATCGCTTGTACCGGAACAACGACGGCTCCTTCACCGACGTCACCGAGAGCTCCGGGATCGGTGACCCGCGCCGAACGGTGACCGCGGCCTGGTTCGACGCCGACCGTGACGGCGACCTCGACCTCTTCGTCGCCAATCAGAACGGCGACGAGGACGGGTTCTTCGAGAACCTGGGCGGCCGCAGCTTCGAGGACATGGCCCCCCGCTTGGGCATGCATCAGCCGGGCCGATCCGAAAGCCAGGGCAGCGTCGGGACGGCGGTGGCAGACTTCGACAACGACGGGGACTTGGACCTCTTCGTGGCCTCCTGCGGGCCCGACCTGATTTGGGAGAATCAGGCCCCGGAGGTGGCGTTCGTGATGAGGTCGGCCGGTACGGGCCTGGATGGAGACCACCACTCGGTCGCCGCAGCAGCAGGCGACATAGACCACGACGGGTGGCTCGACCTGTACGTCGGCATGTACGTCTCAGGCGTGGCCGAGGAGCCGGACTACCTCTATCGCAACATGGGGGGTGGGCGCTTCGAGACGGTCACGCCCGCGGCGATGCTCGAGCGTGGCGCGAGCCATGGGGTGACGTGGGCGGACTTCGATCGGGACGGCGACCTCGACCTGGCGCTCGCCAACAATGATCCGACCGCAGGCACGCACCACCTCTATTGGAACCTCCTCCCCGATGCCGTCGCGGCCCGCTCCCTGCAGGTAGTCGTGCAGGATCAACAGGGGGCATGGACCCACGCAGGCGCGGAGGTGCGGCTCTGGGTCGCGGGGACGGACCGTCTCATTGGAACCCGCATCCTCGACACGGGAGGTGGCTACTCGTCGCAGAGCGCGAGACCCGTGCACTTCGGCTTTCCTGCCGGGGTCGGACAGGTCGACGTCGAGGTGACTTTGCTCCTGGCCGGTGAGCGCGTGACCATCCGCCTGGACGACGTGGGCCCTGTGGCGTACTCGGGGAGCCACCTGGAAGTCCGGCGCTGAGGGGGGTCCCCGCTGCCTCAGGCCAGAACATACGAGCGGGCGATCTCCAGGAACTCGTCCACTTGCGCCTGGACCCAACCCTCGTCGCGTCCGAGCTCCTGCGCGAGGATCGCCGCCACCGTCCCCGCCGCCTCCATCGCCGCACGAGCGTCGAGCAAGAGCGCGCGTGTACGCCGCGCCAGCACGTCGTCGATCGTGCGCGCCATCTCGCGCCTGGCGGCCCACACCACGTCCGCTCGGCGCACGAGTAACCGGGGATGCACCAGGCGATCCAGCTGGTCCTGCTCCAGTAGCTCCTGCAGCTCCAGCGCGTCGGCGCCGTAGTGAGCGAGCTCGCCGAACCGCTCGGCGTGCTCGTGGAAGCCGTGGATGTTGAGGTGCTCTGTCACGCACGTCCCCGGATCCAGGCCGCCGAGCGTGGCGGCGTGCTCCACGGCGTCCTCGGCCATCCTGCGGTAGGTGGTCCACTTCCCGCCCGCGATCGTGAGCAGCCCCGACTCGGACACGAGCATCGTGTGCTCACGCGACAAGGCCGCGGTGTCCTCGCCGTCGCCGGTGCGGGCCAGAGGGCGGATGCCCACGAAGACGCTCCGCACATCCTCACGCGTGGGGTCTTTCGTCATGTAGCGGGCGGCGTGGGTCAGGAGGAACTGAACCTCCTCGTCCTGAGCCTGCGGCTCCAGCACGGGCTCGGAGATGGGGGTGTCGGTCGTACCCACCAGGACGGAGTCGTGCCACGGGATGGCGAAAAGAACCCGCCCGTCGTCGGTTTGGGGGACCATGATCGCCGCATCGCCGGGGAGGAAGGAGCGATCGAGCACGAGGTGCACGCCCTGGCTCGGCGCGATGATGGGACGCGCGCCGGGGTCGTCCAAGCGACGGATGGCGTCGCTGAACGGTCCCGTCGCGTTGATCACCACCCTCGCGAGCACCTCGAACGTCTCTCCACCCTCCAGGTCCAGGGCCACCACACCGGAGACGAAGCGCTGCTCGTCCTTGAGAATCCGGTTCACCTCCACGTAGTTCGCGAGCACTCCGCCCTGCTCTACGGCCGTCGACACCATGTTGATGAGCAACCGCGCGTCGTCGAACTGACCGTCGTGATAGAGCACGCCGCCTCTGAGCCCCTCGGTCTCGATCGTGGGGATGTGCTCCACCGTCTCTTCCACAGAGAGGTTCCTCGACGAGCCGAAGCCGTAACGGCCGGCCAGGGCGTCGTAGACTCGCATGCCGATTCCGTAGAAGGGCGCCTCCCACCAGGCGTAGTTGGGGACGACGAAGGGAAGATCCTTCACCAGGTGCGGGGCGTTGCGGCGCAGGATGCCCCGCTCCTTGAGGGCTTCCATGACCAGGGGGATGTTCCCCTGCCGCAGGTAGCGCACCCCTCCGTGGACGAGCTTGGTGCTGCGGCTGGAGGTCCCCTTGCCGAAGTCACTCTGCTCGAGAAGGGCCACGTCGAAGCCGCGCGAGGCGGCGTCCACCGCAATTCCGACGCCCGTGGCCCCACCGCCCACCACTACCATGTCCCAGGGCCGTTCGCGGGCGCGTAGGCGCCCCAGCATCTCGGCTCGGTCCACGTTCAGCCCTCCCATCGTCGGCCGCGCCGGAGTGCCACCTTCTGATGCGCCTTCCGCCTTAGCGGCTCAGTGCCTGAAGAGCCTCCTGCCCGTGAGCACCATGGCCACGCCGTGCTCGTTCGCGGCATCGACCACCTCCTCGTCGCGGATCGATCCGCCCGGCTGGATGACGGCGCTCACGCCCGCCTCGGCTGCGGCATCGACCCCGTCCCGGAACGGGAAGAACGCGTCCGAAGCGAGCACCGAGCCTTCGAGGGCGAGGCCCGCCTCCGCGGCCTTCATCACCGCAATGCGTGAAGAGTCTACTCGGCTCATCTGACCGGCGCCGATGCCCAACGTCGCGCCGTTCCTGGCGAGCAGAATCGCGTTCGACTTCACCCCGAACACAGCGGCCCAGGCGAAGCGCAGATCGTCCCATTCCTGCTCGCTCGGCTCGCGCGACGTTACGACGCGCCAACTCCCGTCCGGGTTGCCATAGAAGGGAGGCGCGGCGGGCGCCTGCACGAGGGCGCCTCCGTACACGCTGCGGAAGGACGCCTCCTCGGGAAGCCGGCCGTGCGCGGCGAGGAACCGACTGGCGCGTTTCAGCGCGGGGTGAGCGTCGCTCCACCATCCCTCGGACGGCTCGAAGGAAAGCGCCTGGTCGACACCGGGCGATGCCAGGATGCGGATGCTCTTCTTCGCCATCAACATGCCGAGGGCTTCCTCAGAGTACGTCGGGGCCACGACGCACTCCACGAAGATCTCCGAGATCGCCATCGCCGTGCCCGCGTCGAGAGGCCGGTTCACAGCGACGACAGACCCGAACGCGCTCACGGGGTCGGCGGCCAGCGCGCGGCGGAACGACGCCTCCAGCGTCTCCCCCAAGGCGAGCCCACACGGTGTGGTGTGCTTGACGATGCACGCCGCCGGGCGGGGCGAGAACGCAAACGGTGAGAGCGCCAGCAGCGCGCCGTCGAGGTCCAAGATGTTGTTGTAAGACAGCTCCTTGCCGTGGAGCTGATCCAGAGCGGCGAGTCCGAGCGGTTCGGGGCCCCAACCGTAAAACGCCGCTGCCTGGTCCGGGTTCTCCCCGTACCGGAGCGCGGCGAGAGGCTCCAGACGTGGCGCGAACGGGGCCACGCCTTGCGGCGCATCGGCGTGGCCGTCCTCCTCACCCCGGATGTGGGAGGCGATGGCGGCGTCGTACCCGCCGGTGTGCACGAACACCTTGGCGGCGAGCTCGCGACGAAGATCGAGCGCCTCCTCACCCTCGCCCTGATCGAGTGCGAAGAGCACCCGGTCGTAGTCACCTGGGTCGACCATCACCCACACGTCGCGGTGGTTTTTCGCGGCCGCGCGGATCATCGTCGGCCCTCCGATGTCCACCTGTTCCATCGCTCCGTCCATGGTGATCCGGGCCGTGGCCACGGCTTCACGAAACGGATAGAGGTTCACCGCCACGAGATCGATGGGGGCGTACCCGTGCGCTTCGAGCGCCTGCAGGTCGTCCTCCCGGTGGCGGCGGGCGAGGATCCCGGCGTGGACGGCCGGGTGGAGCGTCTTGACGCGCCCGCTCATCATCTCGGTATGGCCGGTGACCTCGGCAACCTCCGTGACGGGCAGCTCGGCTTCGCGCAGCGCGCGCGCCGTCCCGCCCGTGGAGACGAGCTGCCAGCCGCGCCCTACCAGCCCCTGGCCGAGCTCCACGATGCCCCGCTTGTTCGAAACGCTGAGAAGTGCTCTGGGTCGACTCATGGTTGTGGAAACGCCGCCTCGAAGTGTGTTTCGATGCTCGTCGTGCGTTCGCCGCCGACGAGGGTGAACGCCGCGCCGGGTGGGTCGAACACACCGGCTTCCCCGCCCCGCTGGATGGCGAGACTGACATGCTCCGCCGCGAGGGGGTAGAGTCGATGCTCCACTTCCAGGACGCGCGCCGCGAGGGTCTCGGGTGTGTCGTCCGATCGGACCGGCACGGGCCACTGCGCGAGGATTGCTCCCTCGTCGTAGCGCTCGTCCACGTAATGGACGGTCGCGCCCGACACGCGGGCTCCGCTCGCGAGTACGGCCTGATGCACGCGCCGGCCGTACATCCCCCTTCCGCCGAAAGCGGGGAGAAGCGCCGGGTGAATGTTCAGGATGCGTCGCGGGAACGCCGAGAGGAGCGCAGCTGGAAGAAGGCGGAGATACCCGGCCAGAAAGACGATCTGGACACCAGCCTCGCCAAGCGCGTCGCGGGTCTCGGCGAGTACTTCCGACGTTTCCCTTCCGCGCACCGGGATGACGCGTGTGTCCACCCCCGCTCGGCTGGCGCGCTCGAGCGCTTCGGCGTCGTCACGGTCGCTCACCAAGAGCTTGGTCCTGAACGCCGCGCCCCTGCGCTCGACGTCGAGAAGGGCCTGGAAGTTGGTCCCTCCCCCCGACGCGAACACCGCTGCCGGCACGAGGGCTGCTCGATCATCCGTCAACCCCGACCTCTCACACGAGCTCCCCACCGTAAATGGGTATCAGAAAAGGGTTTGTCCGCCTCTCATGACCCACAGTGGTATCCGATCCGTGTCCGGGAAGGAGCCGCGTCTGGTCGGGCAGCGTGAGCACCTGCTGCCGAATCGAGCGCATCAGCTCGCGAAAGTCTCCCTGCCAGAGGTCGGAGCGCCCGATCGAGCCTTGGAAGATGACGTCTCCGACGAAGGCCAGCCCATGATTCTGCGCCCAGAGGATTACGTGCCCGGGAGCGTGCCCCGGGGCGTGCCGAACGTCGAACGTGCAGAAACCGAAGTCGAGGACGTCACCGTGATGGAGCTCCTCGTCGGGCGGCGGCGGCGTATCCACCTCGACTCCGAACGCCTCGGCCTGCGGCGCCATCGAGTCGTACAACGGGCGGTCTGCGGGGTGCAGGTAGATGGGGGCCGGCGCGTGTGCGTGCAGCGCCGCGACGCCCTCGACGTGGTCGAGGTGGGCGTGTGTCAGCACGATGGCGAGCAAATCCGCTTCGGCCTCCCGAAGCGCAGCGACCATGGCGGCCGCGCCCGCCCCGGGGTCGATCGCCAAAGCCTCGCCCGCACCCGAGAGCGCCAGGTACGCATTCTCCCCGAACGGGCCCGCGGTGAACGTCCGGATTCTCATGGGCCGCTGCTACCCGCGGTCGAGGCCGCGGTGCCGCAGGCGCCGATGGGGGGGGCGGGGCGACGTGCACCGCCGGGTCGGCCGGCTTGCTGGGACCTCTGCCGTGCCGCGCCTCAGGCGCAGCCACACGCACGCGGGCGCACGCCCGCGAACTCCAGATCCCGCTCCTCTCGCGTTGCTGGCCTCCACCCCCCAGAGAGGTCCAGCATCCGCCTGACCGCCCGCTCGGCGTCCTGGCGGACCTCCTCGTCCAGAACAACCTCGTGCTGCTCGTGGTCCAGTGACCAGGCCAGCTTCGCGAGGGTGTTGAGCTTCATGTTCCCGCAGATCGCGGCGCCCGAGAGGGGAACGAGCGTCTTCTCCGGATAGCGTTGCACGAGGCGATCCACGAGGCCGCGCTCGGTCCCGATGATGAGCGCGTCGTGCTCCTCGGCCAGCGCAACCATCCCCGATGTCGACGTCACGAAGTCGGCCCGCTCGAGCAGCTCGCGGCGCGCTTCGGGGTGAACCACGACCTTCGCCTCGGGATGCGCCGCCTGGGCCCGGTCGAGCTCTTCCAGGACGAGGTCGTTGTGAACGTAGCAGTATCCCTCCCACGCGATGATGTTGTCGCGCCCCGTCTTCTCCTCGACGTAGGCCGCCAGATTCTTGTCCGGAACGAAGATGATCGGCTGCTCCGGCGGGATCGATTCGACGACGCGAACAGCGTTCGAAGACGTGCAGCAGATGTCGGAGAGCGCCTTGACCTCGGCCGTCGAGTTCACGTATGCGACGACGGCCGCTCCCGGGTGCTCCGTCTTCAGGCGCTGCAGGGCCCCCGCGGTCACGAAGTCGGCCATGGGGCACCCCGCGCGCAGGTCGGGCATGAGCACGGTCTTGTGCGGCGAGAGCACTTTCGCGGTCTCCGCCATGAAGTGGACACCGCAGAAGACGATGACATCGGCGTCGGTCTCGGCCGCCTCCTGGGAGAGTCCGAGGGAGTCGCCGAGGAAGTCGCTCACGTCCTGTATCTCGACGCGCTGGTAACTGTGACCGAGGATGACCGCGTTCAGCTCCGCCTTGCGCGACAGGATGCGGGCGCGCAGCTCCTCAGCAGGGAGCGCGGAGTAGTCCAGCGTCGTTGGTAGCAGGTCCAGCGTGGTTGGCGACATCTCGGGGTCCTATCTCGTGCGACGTTGGGCGTGCCCGAAGCCCGACAGCCGGCGACCGTACTCGGCAGAACCGACCCGCGAACGCCGCGACCTCCTCAGACCGTGAAGGAGGAGCCGCAGCCGCAGCCGCCGGCCGAGTTCGGGTTCCGGAACGAGAAACCCGATCCCATCATACCCGAGACGTAGTCGATCTCGACGCCGTCCAGATACTGGGCGCTGAAAGGATCGACGAAGACACGAACACCGCCCAGCTCCAGAATCTCGTCGTCGGACTCGGGGGCGTCCTCGATGTTGAGGCCGTACTGGAATCCGGAGCAGCCGCCCGGCAGAACCGCGACCCTGAGTCCCGCCTCCACGGTGGCTCCGTGGTCGTCCATGAAGCCCTGGACCTTCTGGGACGCTGTAGAAGTGAGAATCACCATGCTGCTTTCGCTCCGGCCAGTATTGATTGTTTTTGCCGTTCACGGTCTTCTCGCGGAGGTGCGCCCGCGGGCGCGCTCGCATCGAAGCTCCGCAACCGGACACGAAATCATACCCGATCCCTCGCCGGTCTGTTCCCACTTACCAACAAGTAAAATCTAAGCTATTCTAGGCCTTCGGAGGGGTCAATGGAAGCTTCCAGACGCAAGACGATTCCGGCCGCTGCCAACAGGTCGGCGGCGACGAGCACGCCCTCGGGAAGGCCGGCCTCCGACGCTACGCCGTATCCGGTCCGCACCAAAATCCCCGTGCCTCCCAAGGCGATCGCAGGCGCCACGTCCGAGCGCTTGTCCCCCACGTAGTACGAACCCGCCAGGGTCAGGTCGAGGTCCCGGGCCGCCGCCCTGTACATGCCGGGGCCGGGTTTTCGGCACACACAGGGCTCGCCCGCGTCGGGGTCGTGCGGGCAGTGGTAGACCCCGTGGAGCTCGGCTCCCCGCTCGCGCAGCATGCGCTCGAGCCGGCCCTGTACCGCGCGGTAGTCCTCGTCGGTGTAGAGACTCCGACCGATTCCGGACTGATTGGTGACCATCACCACGGCGAGCCCCGCCTCGGCGAGGCGAGCAATGGCGCGCGGAGCGCCCTCGATCAAGCGGACGCGCGCCGGATCGGCGAGGTAGCCGCGCTCCTCGATGACCGTCCCATCGCGATCGAGGAACGCGGCGCGACGGTACTCAGCGACCATGCCGCGCCAGGGCCTCCTCGACGAGAGCACCGAGCCTGTCGTCGTCGCTGGCGGAGACGGTGCGGAGATCGAGAACCACGCGCTCCTCTTCGACCCGTCCGATGACGGGCGGCGAGCACGACCTGAGCCGGGCCGCCAGCGACGCGGCAGAGCGCGTCCCCGGCTCGACGCGCACGGTCCACGAGGCGATCTCCACGCCGGGATATGTGCCCCCTCCCACGACCGCAGCGCCCGGCGCGGCATCGGCGTCGACGCCCGCCCTGCCAAGTCGGCCGGCGAGCGCGTGCGCACGCAGCTCGAGCTCCTCCGCGGGGGTCGTGAGCATCGAGAGCGTAGGGATCTGAGCCAGCGCCTCGTCCTCGTCGCGGTAAAGACGCAGCGTCGCCTCGAGTCCCGCGAGGGTGACCTTGTCGACCCGCAGCGCCCGGCAAAGAGGGTTGCGCTTCATGTGGGTGACGAGTCCCTCGTCGCCGAGCAGAACACCAGCCTGGGGTCCGCCCAGGAGCTTGTCGCCGGAGAACGCGACAACGCCCACGCCAGCGGACAAGCTCTCCCGGGGCGTCGGCTCGCGGGGAAGCCCCAGCCGCTCCGGGTCGACCAAAAGACCCGAGCCCAGGTCGTGGAGGAGAGGAACGCCGAGCTCGTGCGCGAGCGGCGCGAGGGCGTCTACAGCTACGGCCTCGGCGAAACCGGTGATGCGGAAGTTGGAATGGTGGACCTTGAGAATAGCGCCGATCTCGGCGTCGGCGGCTCGCTCATAATCCTCGAGACGGGTCCGGTTCGTGCTGCCGACCTCCCGCAGCCGCGCCCCGGAGCGCTCGAGGATCTCGGGTACGCGGAAGCCCCCGCCGATCTCGACGAGCTCGCCGCGCGACACGAGCACGGCGCGGTCGCGGGCGAACGTGTTGAGCACCAGGAGGAGCGCGGCGGCGTTGTTGTTCACCACCAGCGCACCCCCCGCGCCCGTGAGCTCGCGGAGGAGATCAGCGCAGTGGACGTAGCGCGACCCCCGCACGCCCGCGTCCAGGTCGTACTCGAGGTTCGTGTACCCGACTGCCGCGGTCGCCATCGCGCGCCGCGCGGTATCGGCGAGCGGCGCCCGGCCGAGGTTGGTGTGGAGCACGACTCCGGTGGCGTTCAGGACGGGACGCAGCGACGGCAGCTCCTCGGCCTCGAGGGCGGCTTCGATCGCGCGGGCATATCGGTCCGGCGTGTCGAACCCGCCTTCGCCACGCCCGGATCTGGAGCCGCTGCGGACGAGCTCGAGCTCGGCCCGCAGGTGGCGGAGGACCCTGTCGCGCGAGTAACGCGTCTGCAGCTCGACCAGGGCCGGCTCCTCGAGCAGTCGGTCGACCGGCGGGATGGACCGGCGCGGGTCGGTCACCGCTCTGCTCCCACTCCGCCACCTCCCGGGCCGGCCGGGTCCTGGCGTTGCACGAGCACCGTATCGGTCGGTGATTCGAGACCGGCCAGGTTGATGGCGCCCCGCACTACGAGGTGGTAGGGCTCGCCGAAGGTCAGCGGGCCGGCCAGCTGCACGTACGCGGTCCGAGCCGGAAGGGTGAGGCCGAGCACGTTCCGCCCGCGGGGGCGCTGCGCTGCGCCCGAACCTGCGGGCCCCCGTCGCCCCCGCTGCGGGAGCGCCGGCCGGGGCGCACCGGCTCCGAACAGCCCGGGAGCACTGGGGACCTCGAGCGAATCTCCGGGCTCGGACGGGAGCGAGTCGACGACGATCGTGTCGGCCGCCACGGTGTCGGTGACCATCTCGGCAGCCTCAGCCTGTCGCAGGGCCCGGTAGCGGTGCTCGTGGATCAGTCCCGTCACGGCCGGACCTGGCGCCTCATCCTCCGCGCTCTCGATGAGAGCGGCCACGAGCGCCAGGGGCTCGTCGGGGTCGAGATAGTCGTCGAACGTGATCAACACGGTAGCCGAATCCACGACCTCCGCCTCCACGAGCACCGCCCCGGTCGTGTCCGGCTGCAGGACCGGGAAATTCACCAGCACGGTATCAGTCGCGTGCAGCTCGAAGAGACGGATTCCCTGGAGCTCGAAGCTGTCCGGTACGCCGTTCTGGTCGCGGTCCTGGAACGCCGTAATCCGGTACGCGCCCGGCGGCAAGTATCGAAGCGTGTAGACGCCGTCTTGGTCGGTACGCGCGCGGTAGGCTGGGCCCGGTGGCGTGTCCGCGTCTCCTGCCGGGAGCGCCTCGATCGAGAGCCCGGCGACCGCGTCACCGGTGATACGGTCCACGACCAACCCGGCGACCGCGGTCTCGTGAAACTCCGCACCGGTCGAGAACACGAACTCGAACGGCTCAGGCATCTGGTTCCCGAACAAATCGGAGATCATCGGCTGCACCGCCACGGCGTAGACGAGCCCCGGCTGCAGCCCTCCCTCCAGCTCGACCTCGAGCGAGCTACGGCCGTGGCTCACGCGGGCCTCGCCCGTCGCTGGGGATACGATGACTACGTCCTGAAGGGTTCCCCCGGTGATGCGTTCGCTGATGCGCTCGTTGAACTCGATGCGGATCGACTCGTCGAGGTCCTCGGCCTCGCCCCCGGCGGCCGGGCGCACGACGATGATCGCAGGCGCCACTGTGTCCGGCGTTCCCCCGGGCGGGGTACCTTGCCGGGCGCAACCTGCCACGACGGCGGCCGCGAGCACCACTGCGCCCGTCCAGCGACGGTGTGTTCCCGCCATTAGCCCCGACCCTCGAGCAACCCCAGCTTCTCCCGTAGCTTCTCCACCTGCTCCTGCTGCGCGCGCGCCCGCTCGCGTTCCCTCTGCACGACCTCGTGCGGCGCCTTCTCCACGAAGCCCTGGTTGCCGAGCCTGGCTTCGCTCGCTTTCACGAGCGCCTCGATCCGCTCGATCTCACCAGCCACTCGCCCGCGCTCCCGGTCCAGATCGATCACGCCCTCGAGCGGAATGAAGAGCTCCGCGCCGTTGCTCAGCACGGTATGTGCGCCCGCGGTCCCGGCCTCCGGCCGCGCCCAAAGCACCGTGCTCACGCGTCCAAGGCGCGCGAGCGCGCCGGAATCGACGTCCAGCGTCTGGCGGAAAGCAGGGTCGTCGCTCGCCAGGAAAACCCCCACCTCGCCGCCTTCGGGCACGCCGTATTCCTTGCGTAGGCTCCGGACGGCCGTGACGAGCTCCTGAAGATCCCCCAGGCGCTGCTCGGCATCTTCGTCGATCCACGTTCGATCCGCGGTCAGCCACGGCGCGACCATGAGCGCCGCCGGACGCTCTTTGCCCTCGGGCCACGGAAGTCGTTCCCACAGAGCGGAGGTGACGAACGGGATGAAGGGATGGAGAAGACGCAGTGCTCCGTCCATCACGTGAACCAGCGTCGCACGAGCGGTTTCACGGCTCGCCTCGCCTTCCTCACCCCAGAGGCGCGGCTTGACCAGCTCCAGGTACCAGTCCGCGAGTTCACCTCGAAAGAAGCCCCGCAGGCCCTCGGCAACTTCGTGCAGCCTGAAAATCTCCAGCTCGTGCGAGGTCGCATGGGCTGCTCTCTGCAGGCGCGAAAGGATCCACCGGTCCGCTCGCTCCAGGTCGGGCTCGACCGCCGCGAGGCCGCGGACGGGAGCATCCCCCACGCTCATGAGCGTGAATCGGCCGGCGTTCCAGACCTTGTTGGCGAAGTTCCGGCCCGGGGCGAAAGCCTCCTCGAGGTCCTCGTGGTCCAGCCGGATGTCGGTGCCGACTGCGGCGGCGGAAAGCACGGTCCACCGTAGCGCGTCGGCCCCGAACCGATCCACGACCTCCAGGGGATCGATCCCGTTGCCCAGCGACTTCGACATCTTGCGCCCCCGCTTGTCGCGGACGGTCGCGTGGAGGTACACCTCGGTGAACGGCGCTTGGCCCATGAACTCGTAGCCCGACATGATCATGCGGGCCACCCAGAAGAACAGGATCTCCGGCGCCGTAACCATCGTGTGGTTCGGGTAGAACGCCTTCAGGTCGTCCGTCTCATCAGGCCACCCGAAGACCGAGAACGGCCAGAGCCACGAACTGAACCACGTGTCCAGGACGTCCTCGTCCTGCTCGAGTTGCTCGCCGTTGCAGGCTCCGCACCGCTCTGGGTCGTCTCTGGCCACGATCGTCTCGCCGCAATCCCTGCAGTACCAGACCGGAATGCGATGGCCCCACCAGAGCTGCCGCGAGATGCACCAGTCGCGGATGTTCTCGAGCCAGTGCTCATACACCTTCTTCCAGTGCCCGGGCGTGAAGCTGATCGTCCCGTCGCGCGCTGCTTGGAGCGCCGGACGAGCGAGCGGCTCCATGCGGACGAACCACTGCCTGCTGAGCCGAGGCTCCACAACCGTCTCGCAGCGGTAGCATCGTGGGATCCCGTGCGTATGAGCGGCGTCCCCTCCGAGGAGCCCCGCCTCTCCCAGCGCGTCCAGCACCGCCGTACGGGCGTCGAATCGGTCCATCCCCTTGAAACGCTCGGGCACCTGATCGTTCATCCTGGCATCGGGCGTCATGACGTTCACTACCTCGAGGCCCGCGCGCCGTCCGATCTCGAAGTCGTTGGGGTCGTGCGCCGGCGTGACCTTCACGAGCCCGGTCCCGAACTCGGGATCGACGAAGCCGTCGGCGACGATGGGGAGCGGGCGCCCCGCCAGCGGCAGCTCCGCGAACTGACCCACGAGGTGCGCATAGCGGACATCGTCGGGACTGACCGCCACGCCCGTGTCCCCCAACATTGTTTCCGGACGCGTCGTGGAGACCGTCAGGTACCAACGTCCGTCATCCCTCCGTGCCACCGCCGTCGCACCCGCCGTCGCACCCGCCGCCGCCGCTCGCTCCGCAGCCTCCGCAGCGCCCGGAGCGAGCAGGTAGCGCAGCTCGTACAAACGCCCCTCGGTCTCTTTGCCCTCCGCTTCCTCGTTGGAGAGCGCCGTGAGGCAGCGCGGACACCAATTGATGATGTACTCACCGCGGTAGATCAGACCCTTCTCGTGGAGGCGTACGAAGACCTCCCGCACGGCTCTGGACAGCCCGGTATCGAGTGTGAAGCGCGTGCGATCCCAGTCACAGGAGCATCCGATGGCCTTGAGCTGATCCAGGATCGTGCCGCCGGTCTTTGTTACGAACTCCCAAACGCGCGCCACGAACTCGTCCCGGCCGAGATCTTGACGGGTCACGCCTTCCTCGCGCGCGATGAGCCGCTCCACCACGTTCTGCGTCGCGATCCCGGCGTGGTCGGTGCCCGGCACCCACTCCGCCGCCCGCCCGCCCATTCGCTGCCATCGTATGAGCACGTCCTGGATCGTGTTGTTCAGCCCGTGCCCCATGTGGAGAGCCGCCGTCACGTTGGGGGGCGGGATCACGATGACGTACGGCTGCTTGTCGCTCCCGAGGACCTCCTGGGCGGGGACGTGGAAATACCCGGCCTCCATCCAGTCTGCGTAGAGGCGCGCCTCGACGGCGCCGGGGTCGTAGCGGGATGGAAGCTCCTGGCTCACGGGATCTCCATGACGATCGTCGGCGGGGGCTCTGATGCTACGGGAACACGCGGACCGCCGTTCCCCGCTGGCCGATCCCGCGGGGTTGAGCGGCGGTTGCGACCACGACGGCGGAGGTGGGTGAGTCGACAAGGGTAGAGAGGCCTGGCCGCATCGTCAATTTCTGTGCGGCTGTCGCCGACCCGTTTCGTGGAATGGCCGGAACCGCTGGAGCGGAAGGCCCTCAGCCCGCGCGCTGCTGCCCGCCTTCGCCGGCCCCGACGGTCGACGCGTCTTCGACTTCCGCCTCGTCCGGAGACGACGTTTCCCCTGCGGTCCACAGCTCGCTATGCCGGAAGGGGTCGGCCGAGGCTCGGCCCGCATGTTTGACCGTGCCGAAGAGGTCGTCGGGAAGACTCAAGAAAGCACGGGCGGTCTCCGGACCGAAGTGCCGGCCGGTGCACTTGTCGATCTCCTCCATCGCGTCCTGGTGGCTACGCCCATCGCGGTAGCTCCGCTTGGAAGTCATCGCGTCGTAGGCATCAGCGACCGCGAGAATCTGGGCGACGAGCGGGATGCGGCTTTGCGAGATGCCCTCGGGATATCCCGAGCCATCCCATTTCTCGTGGTGGTACCGCGCCCCCGGCGCGAGTTGGCGGAGGGTGGGGATCTCTTCCAGGATCCCCGCGCCGTTCGACGTGTGGGCCTTCACGGAAGCGAACTCATCGTCGTCCAAAGGCCCGTTCTTGGCGAGTATCCTGAGGGGGACGCTCACCTTTCCGATGTCGTGAAGATACGCCGCCGACCACACTGTTGCGCGGACGTGCTCGTCCAGCGAGATCTGGTCGGCCACGGCCAGGGAGAGGGCAGCCACGCGCTTCGAATGACCGGCCGTATACGGGTCCTTGGCGTCGATGAGCGACGCGAGGATGTCCAGAAGCTGGTCGGAGGAAAGCGGCGAGACCTCCTCGGGCAGAATCGCGCTCGAGGCTCTGATCAGCAGCCGATGGAACACGTTGGGGTGGAACAAGACCAGGTCGGAGTCGTCGGCCATGCTCAGGTAGGCGTCGGCAACCTCGGGGGCGAATTCCTGGCCTCGTCCCTCACGGACGATTCGGTTGGTCTCAGCGGGCGGCATCGCGTCACGCTGGGGCCTCCACTCCCCGAGCGCACACACCGTATCAGCAATCCGAAGGATCTGAGCTCCGAAGGGGATGTTGTCGCCAGACAGCCCGTCCGGATACCCGCCTCCGTTCCACCACTCGTGATGGTGGCGCACCAAGGGGGCGAGTCGGCTCAGGTGTGGAATCGCGAGGACGATGGCGGCGCTTCTCGCCGGATGAAGGGCGACGCGCGCTCGCGCGTCGGCTCCGAGCTGGGGCCTGGGGTTCTCCCAAGCCTCCTCCACGAGACCGATCATCCCCACGTCGGCCAGGACGCCCGCGAACAGGAGATCGGAGACTTGATTCTCGCCGAGCCCCATCCCCCTGGCCAGCTGCCGCGAGAGATGCGCGACACGAGGGCCATGATCGCGGAGGTAACCCTTCGCGCTGCCCATTACATAGGTGAGCGCATCGAGCAGGCCCGTGTAAAAAGCCCAACCCGCGTGGTGAATTGAGTTTTGCATGCTCCCCTTGCTCAGCGGACCTGCATGGGCGAGAAGCTGCCGACTACATTTGTTCTCGGGGGCAGTTCAAAGCTAGGCCGGCACTTCTTGCAACGCCAGAGTCGCGATTCGGTGCGGAAGCAGCGGTCGGCCAGGTGCTGAGCGGGCCTGCGCCGTCACCGGCGAAGGCCGCTCGTGTCAGCGGGAGGGGGCTCGTTGGCTTCGGCCCGCTCCCGCTCGATGCGCTCGCGGATAGCCTTGATCCGCTCCTTGAGGTTGTCCCGGGCCGCCCCGGTCACTGCGCCCCTCGCGATCTCCGCGTCCTCCCAAGCCCGGCGGGCGGCCGCGCTGTTGGGCGCGGGAGAAAACGCGAACGGGAGGGGAATCGTCACGTCGCCGAGGTGGATCTGGCCCTCCGAGATGCCCCAGCGGCGGCCTTCGCCGTCGGTGTACGTCCAGTCGCGTCCGGCTTGCGCCACGATCTCCGCCGCGAGGGCCGAGTCTGACACCTCCTCGAAGGCCCACATCAGCCTCAGGCGCATGAGCTCTTCCGGGGTCAAGTCGGTGAGCTCCGGGGGCACGACCCAGAGGCGCGGGTCCAGGTTCCTGGCCCGAATCCGCTCGGCCACGGTCGCGCGTGGACCCTCCAGCGCCGGATCGGAGATTTCGGGATCGACGATATCGGGTGCGTCGGCGCCGCCAGCAGCCGGAGGGTCGGGATCAGGAAGGGGACGAACCGGGACCGGGTCCTCGGGCTGGGGCGCCAGGGGCGTCGGCTCCACCTCGACGATGCGGATTACCTCCGTGCCTCCGAAGCGCGGTGCGGGCGAGGTGAATCCATCGGTGGGTGGTGTGGACTGCGGGCCACTCAGGAGCGGGTACAGCGCGATGGCCAGGACATGAACCACCAAGGACACGGCGAACGCGAGCGGGTAGATGCGCCGCTCTCCATACCGCCGAGCATGTGCAGGTTGCGGTGGCCCCGTCCCCGGTGGCTCAGTGGACACCGGCTCACCCTCCGTCTCCCGGACAGCAGCCTTCGTGTCCGCTTTGGGCTCGGGAGAGATCACCGTGGTCGCCATCGATCTTCCTAAACCCTCCGCAATCGGCGGTTCCTGGAGCAGTCTCGTACCCGCGACGCTCCCTTGGGACGCTTCGCCGCTGCAAGCGCAGGTGCCGAAGGGCCTCTGGCTGAACGAGGCCGCTGGGCCACGCTCTCAGCCACGTGCCACCCGCCCCAGCCGCGCTGCGGCTTCCGCCAAACGCTCTTCGGGAGCCGTAAGGGCCACCCGGAAATAACCCTCGCCTCCGGCACCGAGCGACCGGCCCGGAAGCACGACGACGCCCTCCTCCTCGAGCGCCCTCAGCGCGAATTGCTCGGACGGCTCGTCTCCGGGGACGGGAACCCAGAGGTAGAGCGTGGCACGTGGCGTAGCGACCTCGAAACCGGACCGGCGCAACCCGCTCAGGGCCGCGTCGCGGCGGCCCTGGAAGCGAGCCACGTTTCCCGGGACCCAAGTGTCATACGATTCCAGGGCGGCGACACCGGCAGCCTGGACGGCGAGAAACACGCCCACGTCGACGAACGCCTTGATCTTCGCGAGCGCACCGATCAGAGTCGCGTTCCCCGCCACCCACCCCAGCCGCCACCCGGTCATGTTGTACGTTTTCGAGAACGTATGAAGCTCCAGCGCCACGTCCTTGGCGCCGGCAACCTCGAAGACCGAGGGCGGACGGTAACCCTCGAACGCGAGCTCGCTGTACGCGTGATCGTGTACGAGGAGCGCGTCCCGCTCGCGGCAGAACTCCACGGCATCGGCGAGATACTCCAGGGGCGCCTCGGCCGTGGTCGGATTGTTTGGGTAGCTCAAGTAGACGACCCGAGCTCGCGCCGCGACGTCGCCGCGGAGCTCCCTGAGGGGCAGGAGAAAATCGCCTTCTCGACGTAGTCGGGCCTCGTAGGGCTCGCCCCCCGCCAGGATCACGCCGCCCTTGTACGCAGCGTAGCCGGGATCGGGGAGCACGGCCAGGTCGCCTGCATCGAGAAACGCGAACGGAAGGTGAGCGAGCCCGTCCTTGGAGCCCTGCAGCGGCAGGAGCTCCGTGAAGGGGTCCATCGAGACGCCGAATCGCTTCCGCATCCAGGCCGACACAGCCTCGCGGAAGGCCGGCAGACCGGCCTGGAACGCATAGCGAGAGTAGTGCCTTTGGCCTACTGCTTCCTGCAATCGCGCTACGGCCGCCGGTGGTGGGTCCAGATCGGCGTCGCCCGCACCGACGTCGATGATGTCGACGCCGCGGGCCTCCAGGCGGCGACGACACTCCTGGATGGATGCCAGCGGGAAACTGGGCAGGAGTCGAAGGGCTCTCCCGAGCCGCGGACTCACCTCGGTGGTCTCAGCGCCCCCGCGGTCGTCACGGGCACACCGAACCGGCGCTGACGGGATTGGAGACCACGCCCACACCCGGGATCTCGATCTCGACCACGTCTCCCGGCGCGAGGGGCGCGATACCCTCCGGTGTGCCGGTTGCGAGTACGTCTCCCGGCTCAAGCGTCATGATGCGCGAGACGTAGGAGATCAAGAAGGGGATCGAGAACGCCATGTCAATCGCGCGGCCGTGCTGCCGTTCCTCTCCGTTGACCCGTGTGATCACCTCGAGCCCAACGGGGTCTATGCCATCCGCAGCGGCCCCTGAACCAATCGGGCAGAACGTGTCAAACCCCTTAGCGCGCGTCCATTGGTCGTCGGATTTCTGAAGGTCGCGAGCGGTCACGTCGTTGAGTGGCACCACCTCGGACACGTGGGCCCATGCGTCCGCCTCGGTTACGTCTCGGGCGCGCTCAGCGACGATCAGAGCGATCTCACCCTCGTAGTCGACGCGGCCCACGCCCGGGGGCAGGAGAATCTCCTCGCCTGGCCCGAGGATCGCCGACGGCGGCTTAAGGAAGATGAGGGGCTCGGCGGGGACGGAATTGCCCAGCTCGGCAGCGTGGGCCACATAGTTCCGGCCGACGCACACGATCTTGGATGGTCGTGCCTTTCGACGCTCCCCTCCGGCCTCGGCAGTCAGCGTTCCGCCCGCGTGTGTATCCACGTTCCGACTACGGCGGCGGCTGCCGCGATGGAGAGGAAGCCCGCGATCACAGCCCACCAGAAGCCCAGGTCGGTGTGTCCGGCTGCCCATCCATCTGCGGAGCGGCTGATGGCGTAGTATGCGAACGACGCCCAAAGGGCGCCCACGAGTATCCCGAAAATGCGCGCCATCGTCACCCTGGTGGCCATTCGAGGGCCGCCTCGCAGCGACCGCGTGGATCGGAGCGGACCGCGTCAATCTACCCTCGGCCAGCATCCCGACAAGGACCCGCCGGACCCCCTCCCCCGCCCCCCGGTTGTCCAGCGCCTCGGGCTCGCCGCCTCAGCTCACTTCGTAGAAGCGGCGCAGCGTATGGCGCAGTTCGTCCCATGGCCCCTTGGCGAAGGGCGCTTCCGGAAGTGAGTCACGGAGGTACCTGCCATAGCGGCGACGCACGATGCGGTCGTCGAGCAGCACGACCGCGCCACGGTCGTGGCGCGAGCGGACCAGGCGCCCGAAGCCCTGCTTGAGCCGCAGGGCCGCCAGGGGAAGGAGGAACTCCGTGAATCCGTCCCCGCCCGTCCGCTGCACCGCCTCGAGGCGGGCCGCGGTGACCGGATCGGTCGGTACACGGAAGGGCAACTTCTGGATGACCAAGCCACGGAGCGGATGGCCGGGCACGTCCACGCCCTCCCAGAAGGAGGTGGTACCCAGCAGAATTCCCTGGCCGGAAGCGGTGAAGCGTTCCAGCAGTCGCGCTCGCCCGTCCTCGCCGTGGACGAAGAGCGGCCAGCTCCGCTCCACCCCCGACGCTCGAAGCCGCTCCGCCACGTCGCGGAGGGCGCGATGCGAGGTAAACAGAACGAACAGCCCGCCGGCGGTCAGCTCCGCGACAGATCGCACGATACGAGCCGTCTCGGCGTTCAGCTCGGGCGAACCGCCTCCGGACGCGTCCGGCAGGTCGGTCGGTACCGCGAGCACGGTCTGCCGGGAAAAGTCGAACGGCGAGGGCAGGAGCGTTTCGACGACCACTAGCGGCTCCTGCAGCGATTGCGCGTCGTCAGCGGCGAGGCCCACCCGTCGTCGGAAGAAGTCGAAGCGGCGGCGGGTGGATAGCGTGGCCGAGGTGAGGACCGCGGTGTCGAGCTTGGCGAACAGCGACTCGCGTAGGACCACGCCCGGCTCGACGGGAGCGGCGGCGAGGGCGATTTCCCGCCGCCCGACCCGTCGGCGACGCTCGAGCCAGCGAACGAACGGCCCTTCTTCATCAACCGGATCGAGGACCAGGCGGAGACCGTGGGCCGCCGCGGCGAGCCTTCGCTCGACGGATTGCAGGTCGAGCACGCGGCCCTCTAGGGCGTCCTGAAAGACCTCGTCCGACTGAATACGCCGCCGGAGCTCTTCCACTTCGCGCTCGAGACGCCCCAGCTCCATCAGGGCCCTCGCGAGCATCTCAGCAACGACCGGATCGAGTCCGGGCTCACCGAGCTCTCCGGTCGGGCCGAGGCGTGCGGCACCCGTGAGACCCTCGGGGAGGCGCTCCTCGAGGGCGTCCAACAGCTCACCGCAGGCGTCTCGAGCGTCCTCGAGCGCCGGGGTGACGCGCCCGTCGAGCCTGACCCGAAGCTCGGAGGAGCGGCTGCCCTCGCTCGCCAAGGCCGTGTTCAGCGCGGTAAGCAGGCCCTTGCCCTTCCGGTCCAGCCGCGAGAAGAGACGACTGAGGCCGACGCGACTGACGTCGACCCCGAGGTGGGCGGTCGCAGCGTCTTCCAGGTTGTGGGCCTCGTCCAGGACCAGATGGCGGTACGGCGGGAGCACCGCTGCCTGTCGGTAGTTACCGGTCGCGCGGCGCACTGCCACGTCGGCGAAGAGGAGGTGATGATTGACGACTAGAATTCGTGCCTTGGCCGCTTCGCGACGCGAGCGCTGATAGAAGCACTCGGCGAAGTGCGGACAGCGTGCACGGAGGCACACGTCGGGGTCGGACCGCACCTCTTCCCAAGCTTCCACGGAGGGAGGTCGTGGGAGGTCGCCGAGCGATCCGTCGTCGGTGCGGAGCGCCCACTCGAAGAGCTGCCTCAGCTCCTCTTGCCGTTCCTCCACGAAGAGCGAAGGCGCGCTCTCGGCGGCGAGACGCGCGCGACGAATCGAAACGTAGTTCCCGCGTCCTTTGACCAGCGTCCACTCGACATCGTCGCCGAGGAGGCGGCGCACCAAGGGGAGGTCTTTCCCCGCAAGCTGCTCCTGGAGGTTGATCGTGTTCGTGGACACGACCGTGCGTTCCCGGTTGAGCTGTGCCCACGCGGCTGCGGGCAGGAGGTATGCGAGAGACTTGCCCGTCCCCGTTCCCGCTTCCACCACCGCCACACCTCCGGCCTCGTAGGTGTTCGAGACGAGCCGGAGCATCTCACGCTGACCGGGCCGATCTTCGAAGCCCGGGTGCATCTCGGCCAGCGCTCCCCCGGGGGCGAGAACGGCTTCGAGCGCCGTGACGTCGAGAGGGTGCCGGACGCGCGGCTCGGGCGGCTCCACCACCACGTACAGCCCGCTCGCCTCGTTGTCGGTGATCGCAGTCCCCAAACCCTCTTCCCAGACCTTCGTCGCGACGGCCAGGTCGGCCTGAGAAGGATCCAAAACGCCGGAGGGGTGGTTGTGGATCATGAGCGCTCCCTGATCGGCGTCGCGGGCGGCCGCGACGACCGCCTCGTGGTTGCCGCGGGCGACGACCCGAGGACGGACGACCTGCCTGGCCTCGTCGACCGCCGCGAGGAAGCAGACCTCGCGGCCGCCGGCGCGAGCTACTTCCTGGCGCACGACCGCCGCCGCGTCCGCAGACAACGCCAGAGCGGGCAGACCCACGCGCTCGTCCTCCGGCGGACCATCCACGGGTTCCAGGCCGTCCAGACCCACCAGGCCGTGCGTACGCGCCGGACTCGAGGACTTTCGAGGGGAATCGGAAGCGCGACTGATCGTCACCCCCCTATTGTGTCTTGAGCCGTTTCTTCTGAGCTGCCGGGAAGAGAACGTTGTTGAGAATCAGGCGGTAACCCGGCGAGTTGGGACGCAGCGCCAGGTCGGTGGGAGGATCTCCGATCTGGTGCTCGGGATCCTCGGGATCATGGCCCCCGAAGTAGGTCCATGTGCCGTCCCCGAGATTGCCGTGCACGTACTTGGCCCACTCGCCCTCCGTGGCGAGCACGACGGCGCCGGGCTTGAGCCGATCCACGCGAAACGACGTCGTGAGTCCGTAGAAGTCGGGGAGCACCGCCTCGTGGTTTTGTGTCAGCATCGTCGGGACTGGGTCGAACTTCGCCGAGAAGTCGAAGAGCGTGAACGCTCCCAGCTCCTCGCGCCAAGGGGTGTTGACCTGGTGGGCGTCGATATCGCTGAACGCGTTGATGGCGGGAGCGATCTGGATGTTCGCGTCCCGGAACGCCATGGCGCGAGACCAGTCCATCTTGCTGGTCGCGTCGGGGTCCGGAGGAGAGCCGTCGCTGTAGGTCGCGGCGATATCGACACCGCGCGCGGCGAGGGCGAGTTCGAGCGTCTCCGTGGCCGAGCACATCGCGAAGAGGAACCCGCCCTGCTCGACGTAGGCGCGGATGTTCGAAGCGACGGCCTTCTTCAGGTCCGGTACCGTGGCGAAGCCGAGGTCTCGAGCTGTTTCCTGATTTCGAGCGACTTCCTCCTGGAGCCACGCGGAGCCGGCGTAGGTGATGTAGAACTTCGAGTACTGGCCCGTGAAGTCCTCATGATGCAGGTGCAGCCATTCGTACTCCGTCAGCTCGCCCGCGATCACTTCGGGGTCCCATACGGTCTCGTACGAGATCCCCGCGTAGGCGAGCGCCATCGTGACCGCGTCGTCCCACGGTGTGCTGTTGGGTGGAGTATAGATCGCCACTTTCGGCGCCTTCTCGAGGACGACGGACTCCATGTTCGAGCTCGCCACGACACCCCTGATGCGGGCCACGTCCGCGCCCGACAGCGGCTCCACAGTCACGCCACGCAGGGCGGCCTCGCCCCGGACGTCCCCTCGATCCGGGAGCAGGAACGATCCACCCCGATAGTTGAGGAACCACTCGGCGGTGCCCCCCTCCTCCAGCGTCCAATAGGTGAGTCCGTACGCTCTCAGGTGGTCCGCCTGCCGTACGTCCATGGGCACGAGGAGATTCTGCGACATGACGGGCGACGCGCAGCCGGCGAGGCATGCCCACGCCACGAGGTGCGGGGGCGCGAGCATCCTCACCCTGGGCCTCCGGACACTGGGCCTCCGGCGAGCGCGCGCAACTTCTGGAGCTCACGGCGGGCCGCCGGCACGACCGGGCTGTCCGGCCGGCCGACGATGAGCGACTCGAGCATCCCCACGGCTTCGTCGCGACCCTCTTCGGAGCTTCCATAGTGTTGCGCGAGCGCCAGCATCGCCTCAGGCGTTTCCGGCGAATCGGGGTACTCGTCCACGATCCGCCTGCGGAGGGAGGCGGTACGCTCCCTCGCACCGCCCGCGTCCGCGAGACGAGCGGCCTGAGCGAGGAGCGCCGGACGGTCCTGTCCGGCGACCGTGGCGGCCGCGTCGTCGAGGAGGTCGACGGCACGTACCCTTTCGTCCCGATGCACCAGCACTGCCGACGCCGCCAGAGCGTCCTTCCCCAGGGGGCCGAGTCGCTCAAGAAGCGCAATGAGCTGTATCACGTCTGTGGCGTGCGGAGGCGGCAGCCCCTGCACGGCTTCAGCGAGGGCCACCTGGCCGCCCTTCAGGCCTCCTCCGTCGAGCTGGATGTAGGCCCACTCCAGCGACGAGCGCGGACCCGAGCTCCCTTCGAGGATCGCGCGAGCCGCGTCCGCATGGCCACGTGCGTGAAGCCCCGCAGCAGCGAGAGCCGTCAACTCGTCGAGCACGGGCGCATCCGGGAATTCACTGCCAAACTCGGCGAGGCGATCCTGGATCGACGCCGGACCGTCTCGGCCAGCGGAAACACGCAACACGTCGGCTAGAACTTCTCGTCGCTCGCTCGATCGAGGGTTGAGCGCCGACGCGAGCCTCCCCTGCGCATCGAGAGCCGCGGCGGTGTCGCCGACCACCAGCGCGGTCGCGGCGATCCGCGTATTGAGCATGCGAGCCGTGACGTCGTCGGTTGCCTCTTCCCTCAGGGCGGCGTAGGCCCAGAGGGCGACATCGTGGGCCGACGCGTTCTGAGCGCGTCGGCCCAGGTCGGTGAGAAATCCCTGGCGCGCTCGAGGTGTCAGGCTACGCGCCACGCTCTCCGCCAGCCTCGACGCCTCCTCGGTCAGGTCCGATTCGAGCGCGATGCGGACCCCCGCGATTCTGCGCCCCGACGTCGTCGGGTCGCTCTCGAGCGCATCGAGGAGTCCGCGAATCAACGAGTCACTGGCCCCCCGTAGCTCGCTAACGACCCGTACGACGGCATCCACGCTCTCACCGTCCTCACCCACGGCTCGGCTCAATTCCTCGATGGCCTCCTCGGTCCGCTCCAACCGAAGCAGCAGCGCGGCCATCTCCAGGGAGAGGGCCTGCGGATCGTCGAGCCGCGTGCGGCACAGCTCGAGGACCGCGATCGCCCGCTCGGCCCCGAACGCCTCTTCGTAGACCTTGGCGACCTCTCGGCAGGGATCGGCCGAAGCAGGGTCGTCGTCGATCCATCGCTCGGCTTCGCGCACGATCGCGTCGAGGGAGTCCACCTCCTCCAGGACGCGCAACCTCAGGTAGCGAGCTCCGGTGGCACCGGGATCGGTCTCAACGAAGCGGTCCGCGACAGGAAGCACCTCGATCGTTCGACCCTGCGCCCGGAGCACGCGCTCCAGCGCGAAAAGACCACCCGATGAGGCCGGGTGCTGCTCCATTAGACGTCTCAGGACGGCCTCGGCCGCCGAGTAGTCGCCCCCGGATTCGCGGGCTGCGGCCTCCCGCAGCAGACGGCCTTCGACGCGTGGATCGACTTGAGCTGCGATGTCGGACGTCCCCGACAGGATGACAATCCCCACTCCCATCAGAGCGTGCACGGCACTGGAGACCGCGTCCGACCAGCTCATCGTCCGGCACCCGTTCCCGCCCCGGGAGCCGGTCGGCCAACGTCCCTGTTCAGGCGCTCGAAGTACTTGAGGACGAGCTGTAGCTCAGCTGGCGAAAGTCTTTGCAGGAGAGCGGCTTCGGGGAGAGAGAACTTCATCGCTCCGATGTCCTCGGCCGACAGAAAAGGAACGCTGCCCCTCTCGACCCGACCCGCGGTCTCGCTCTCGCGCTCGTCGGAGAGCTCGTCGTCCTTCTCCAGGCTTCTACCGGCGTCGAGGAGCCGGTGGAACAGACGATCCTGCCGTTCCCGTGTCGGGGCGTCGAGGCGGCCTCCGGCCAGCTCCTGGGCGAGTTCCTGGGCCTCCGCCGCCAGTGCCTCGAGGTCTCCGAGGGGACCCTCGGCGCCGGGCTGCTGGGACATCTGATCGAGCTCGCCAGCGATGCCCTCCTGTCCCTGCGCAATCTGCTGTAGCATCGATTGCAGGGCCTGCTCACCAAGCTGCATCGGCATGATCTGGCCGCTCTGGTTGTTGAGCTGGCCCTGCTGTTGCGCCAGCGACTGGAGCTGCTCCCCCATCTGGTCGGCGGCGCTCTGCCCCTGTGACCCCTGGCCGGCTTGCCGGGCCGCCTCCATGGCCTGCAACGCGACTCCATTTAGCGCCTCGATCGCGTCCTCGGCAGCGACCAGCGGCGAGGGGGTGGTCCCGGGTCGTTCTCCCATCGCCTCCAGGCTTTGCTCCAGAGCGCTCATGGCCTCGCCCATCCGCTCCGAGACCTTCCGATCGGGACTGCCGGCCATCTGACTGGCCGCCGCTAGGTTGTCGGCCATGTTACGCAGACCCTGCAACACGGCCTGGACATCGCCCCTCAGGTCGGACCGCCGGTCTTGGTTCGCACCCCGCATCTGCTCCCGAGCATCGGTCTGCTGGCGCGCCAAGGACAGGGCGTCCGACGCGGCCTGCTCCATCGCTTGCCGCATGGCTTCGATCTGCTGCTCGGCCATTTCCCGCTGAGCTTCCCGCAGCTGGCGAGCGGCTTCGTCCATCTCGGTAGCGGCCTCGCGGGCGCTCTCACTGGCCCGTCGGGGCTCTCCCGCACGCGACTGCCGCCGGGCCGTGGCCATCTCGGAGCGGGCCTCGGAGGTCCGCTCTCCGGCTCTCTGCACGCGCTCGGCGGCTTCGAGCTCTCCCAGCTCCGTGAGCTGATCCTCGAGCTCGTCCATACGGCCTTCCACCTCTTCGGCTCGGGCCTCGAGGCCCGCCTGCTGGTCCGCCCTCAGCTCCGGCTGGGCCCCCGCTCCCTCCTCCCGCATCGCCTCCGCGAGCGCCTGTTCCTCGCGAGCGAGCTCCTCGGCTTCGGCGGTGGTGGCTCGAAAATCCTGTTGCACCGCCGCCCTGCGGAAGCGCTCCAGCGACTGCTCGATGCGCTCGCGCAGGTCGTCTTGCGACTCCGCGAGCTCTCGCAACGTCTCCCGGGTCTGGCGCGCGCCGAGCTGATCCAGATTCCGGGCGATCTCGTCCAGCTGCTCCCTCATCTCGGCCGTTGTCATTTCTCGTAGGAGCCGTTGGAGCTCCTCCAGGTCGGACCTGAACTCGGGCGCGGAGAGTCCTGCCTCACGCATCGACTCCGACAGCGCCCGCAGCTCTTCGCGCAGGGAATCGAGCTCGGCCGTGAGACCCTGCTGCCGCTCCACGGCCTGGCGGAGGTCCTCACGCTGCTCGAACCCGGCCGTCTCGCTACGCTCCCCGTCACGCCGCTGGAGCGGGGCGCGGTTGGTGCCCTGGCGGCTCTGGTCCGCGGCCGACAGACGTTCCAGGTCGCGTGTCTCCTCGGCAAAGCGGCGGGCCTGCTCCGCGAGTCCCTCGGCGCGGCGCGCGGCCTCCTCGAGCGTGGTCTGCGCCCCTCGCCGTATCTCAGCAGCGGCAGGCATCCTGAGCACCCACTCGCGCGTTTCCGTCGTTTGCGGTCGCGGCGCGTTGTCTGTGGCCCTCGCCAGGTAACGCACCTGGTCACCCGGCAGAAGGTCCCAGGCCGACACGTCCAGGACAGGGCGCGCGAGCGCTCCCCGGGTACCGCCCAGGGCCAATCCTTGGACGATGGGCTCGAAACGCTCGCCGGCCGCAGACACCCTGTACGTCACGAGCTCGAGGCTCGTGAGGCCGTAGTCGTCGGATGCTTCCAGCACCAGGGGCTGTCGCAGGCTCACGGGCAGGACCGTGTCGGCGGCCGGAACAGTGAAGCGCACGCTCGGGGCTGAATCGGGAAGAAGTGTCAACTCGATGGGTCCGGGTCGGACCTCTGCAGGCGCACTCTGCAAGTCTACGAAATACCAGTCCCAGAGGCCGCCCACGGCGGGGGTCCAACGTGTAGAGAATCCCTCGACGTCGAGGTCGAGCACGTGATGCTCGTCGCTACCCACCCTACGGAGCTCCGCCTCCGCCAGAGGCCGGCTCGCGCGACCCTGGATGTCGAGCCGCGTGCCTACGGGAACGGTGAGCGGCGGCACGTCGGACCGGTACTCTTCAGGCGGACGGCTGGTGTGCGGGGGGAAGACGACCGCCACGATCACGTCGCTGACGAACAGGGGATCGATCGGCACGATCTCGTATTCGGACGTCCGTGCCCCGTCAGGCGCCGAGGCCCAGTATCGCGTAACGGAGTGCACGCGGGTGAGAGCGAACGACGAGGACATCGCGTCCGATACGGGCTGGTCTAGCCGCTGCGCGACCTCGCCCGCGGACTGCCAATGCAGTGTAACGCTCTCACGCCCAGGCGCGGTGACGACGACCTGCACGCTGGTCCCGCGCAGGACCTCCGCATCCCCAGGCTCGACCGCCAGAGGTGGCAGCACCAGAGCCGCGAGCAGGCGGACGGGGCTCGCGAGCCCCGTGACTGCCGCACGCCACCGTTGCGGCGTGAGCACCGCGAGGGCCACGAGGAGGGGCACGACCAGGGCGAGGCCCACCAGCGCACGACGGGCCCACCCGGCGGCTTGGCGCGCCATGGGCCCAGCGAGGCGTTCGTCGGGAAGATCCAGTCGCCGCACGACGGACTGCTCGGCGAATTCGGCCAGGCTCTTCGAGGCGCCAACCGGAAGCTCCCGGGAGAGCTCGAGCGAGCCGAGCACCGTCCCGGCGTGCAATTCGGCGGCGTCGTCGAGGCACTCGCTCACCCGCACGTCGTTCAACCAGCGATTGCGGAGCCCAACGAAGAAGCTCACTGCCAGAAGCACGATGGCAAGCAGGCCCACGTCGAGCACGAGGGGCCCCGGACTGCCCTGGCTCCATCCTTCCGGGCCGGCCCATAGCCAAGCTACGACGAGCACGACGCCCCAGGCGGCGGCGAACCAGAGGAGCTCGGTCAGCAGTGCCAGGCGCTGGACCCGTCTCCGGACACGATCGACGATGTCGTAGACTCGGAGCGGGCTCAAGGAGCGCCCTGGCTCATCACGTAGAGGAAGATGTTGACTCCCATGCGAAGCGCGTCCTCACGGACCACCTCGGGGTCGTCGTGGACACCGGGGTCTTCCCATCCGTCTCCGAGATCGGACTCGTAGGTGTAGAACACCATGAGGCGCCCTCCTTGGAAGATCCCGAACGCCTGAGGAGGCAGACCGTCGTGCTCGTGTATCTTGGGGAGACCATCGGGGAAATCATACAGCATGTGGAAGATAGGGTGCTCCGGCGGGAGCTCTTGGAGCTCACGATCGGGAAAAATCGCCGCCATCTCCCTCCGAAAGGACTCGTCCAATCCGTAGTTGTCGTCCGCGTGAAGAAAGCCACCCTCGAGCAGGTACTCGCGCAGCGCCAGGCGCTCCTCGGGCGTGAACGAAACGTTGCCGTGCCCGGTCATATAAAGATAAGGGTGATCGCGGAGTCGAGCGTCCAGCGGGCGGACGGTCGCTTCTCGCGAAGCAACCATCACTCCGGTGCGATCACGGATGGCGGCAAGCAGGTTCGGGACAGAAGAGGGGTTCGCGTACCAGTCCCCGCCACCGTCGTACTGCAGGCGCGCAATGGTGAGCGTCGTGTCCCGCTCCGACGGGAGTGCGGGGAGCTCCGGTGCGCTCGGCCCCCGGGCAGCCAAAGCCGCGAGCGAGAGGGACAGCGCGAACACCGCCCACGTTGTGCGGAGGACGAAGCGCCTATCCACTCACGACTCCTTCACATCCTGGACGAGCCGATAGGCCGCGTTTCGCGCCAGGCCCAACCGCTCAGCGAGGACCCCCGCGGCCGACGACGCGCTGGACCCGCCGGCCAACAGCTCCCGCGCCAACGCCTTCGCCCCCTCCACGTCTTCACCGACGGCACCGAGGGAGTGCGCCGACACAACGACCGTCACTTCTCCGCGCGCTGCGTTCGTCTGGTAATAGAGAAGAGCGTCCGAGAGGGTTCCTCGAAGGACCGTTTCGTGCAGCTTGGTCAGCTCGCGCCCGACCGCAACCTGTCGCTCCCGGCCACACGCTGCCACCAGGTCGACGAGCAGGCGGACCAGGCGCTCCGGCGACTCGAACATCACGACGGTGTCCTGCGCCTCCGCCACGCGCCCGATCGCCTCGCGCCGATCGGGCCCTTTGCGCGGCATGAAGCCCAGAAACGTGAAACGGTCTCCGGGCTGGCCGGACGCCACCAGTGCAGCGAGCACGGCCGATGGACCCGGTACCGGGACGACGTCGTGGCCGGCTTCGGACACGGCCCGCACGACACGGACGCCCGGGTCGGAGACCAAGGGCGTGCCTGCGTCGGATACGAGCGCCACGTCATGGCCACGCTCGAGCCACTCGAGAACGAGCTGAACGCGCGCTGCCTCGTTGTGGGCATGGAGCGACGTCAGGCGGGCTGAGACACGACCGATGTGGACGAGAAGACGGCCGGTTCTCCGGGTATCCTCGGCGAGGATGTGCTGCACCTCACCGAGTACGCGCCGGGCTCGTTCGGTCAAGTCCTCGAGGTTGCCGATCGGAGTACTGACGACGAACAAGCGCGCCATGCGGCGAATGAAGCTCCGGTCTACAGGTGGAGCTTGATTTTTTCCTCGAGGTGGGGTCGAGGAACCGCCCCGACGACGCGTTCGACCAACTCTCCTCCCTTGAAGAGGAGAATCGTCGGGATGGATCGGATGCCATATTCGATGGCCGTGGCGGGGTTGGCGTCCACATCGAGCTTCGCGACGCGCAGCCCCTGGTCACCGTACTCCTCGGCGAGCGCGGCCACGATCGGGGCCACCATCCTGCACGGAGCACACCACGTCGCCCAAAAGTCGACCATGGACAGTCCGTCGGCATCGACGACCTCGGTCGCGAAGTCGGCGTCGCTCACTGTAATCACTAGTCCGCTTTCCCCCATTTGAATTTCGCTCTCTTGGTTATCTTTTTCAGGCGGACGCCAAAGGCGGCGCCCGCGATCTACCAATGGGCCCGTCGGCCCTCAGACGAGGAAACTAGGCACTCCATGAATGGCCTGCCCATCGACCACGTCGGCGTCGCTGTAGCTTCATTGCGTGACGCCGTGCCTGCGTATGAACGCCTCATGGGCGCGCGCGGTTCCGCACCGGAGGAGGTCCGTGACCAGGGCGTGCGGTACTGCTTCGTCGACGAGGTCGAGCTCTTGGAGCCCACGGCCGAGGATACGCCCGTAGGCCGCTTCCTCGCCCGGCGAGGTCCCGGGCTCCACCACGTGGCGTTTCGCACGCCCGACCTCGAGGCCCACCTCGATCGCTTGCGAAGGGACGGTGCGCGCCTCGTCGATCAAGTGCCACGGCTCGGGGCCGGCGGTCGGCTCGTTGCGTTCCTCCATCCTTCGAGCTTCGGGGGCGTGCTGATCGAGCTCGTACAGGCCGACCGCAGCTAACGCGCTCGGCCACGGGCACGCCATACGCGCGAGGGATCGGGGTGGCAAAATGCCGCTGCTAGCTACTGGTCAGCTTGACGAGGTCGATCTCCTGCACCAGCCACGATCCCGAACCGGTTTGGACTACCATGAACGGGACGTCCTGAACGACCCTCTCACCCTGCGTGAGGTTGACGGTGACCCGATTCGTTGGGTCGCTGCGGCCCGGTTCCCTACGCTCCCCGACGATCTGGTAGTCCTCATGTTCCAGGATGGTGGCGATCGCGGCCATGCGGAGCCCCACGTCCTCCCAGCGCTGGCAGGAAGACGCTGGACCGATCCACGATCCCATCTTCCTGAACGCGCAGGAGAAGGTGCTCCCCGTGTCGGAGAGCGGCCCGCCCGGAGTGCCGAAAAGGCGGGCCATGGCCTCGTAGTCGCGTGAGTTGGAGGCCTGCAGGAAGGCTTCGACGGAAAGCATGGGGGCTACGGTCATCGCGCGCTGAGCAGGAACCACCCGCTGGGTACACGCGACGCACAAGAGGAGGCAGAGCGACACTGCCGGCCCCCAGGGAGCGGGACTCCAGTGCCGCCGGCTTTTACGATCGAGCACGAGCATGGCGGAGTTGCGTCCAGGTAGGGTGGTGGGCGCTCATGGAAGTTCTCCACAGGGCGCTGCAGGGTCAAGCGAGGTCCTCGGATCGCGGTGGAATCAGGTGCGGCTGACGACCTCCTCGGGGACCCGCTCCAGCGCCGAAAGGCCCAGTCCGGACCCATCGGGCTCGGCGTCGACCCGCACACGCGTCCCCTCCTCGGTCACCTTCGCGAGCAGGAGCATCGCCAGCGGGTCCTGCACATGTCGCTGGATCACACGCTTGAGTGGTCGCGCGCCGAAGGAAGGATCGAACCCCTCGAGCGCGAGATATGCGCGGGCGGCTTCGGTCACGTCGAGCAGCACGCCCCGCTCGGCCGCCAGCGCCTCGACCCGTAGGAGCTGGATGTCCAGGATTCGGCGCAGATCCTCCTCGGACAGCGGGGTGAACAGGATCGTGTCGTCGACGCGGTTCAGGAACTCGGGACGGAAATGCCGGCGCAGCTCTCCCATGACGGTCTCCGTAACCTCCTGCCAGGGAGCGATCTGGGCGTTCTCCAGGATGTAGCTGCTCCCGATGTTCGACGTCATGATGATGACGACGTTGCGGAAGTCGACAGTGCGGCCGTGTGCGTCGGTGAGGCGCCCGTCGTCGAGGATCTGCAGTAGGACATTGAAGACATCCGGGTGCGCCTTTTCGACTTCGTCGAACAGCACCACGGCGTGCGGTCGCCGCCGGACAGCCTCGGTGAGCTGGCCTCCCTCCTCGTACCCGACGTAGCCGGGTGGCGCACCGATCAGTCTGGCGACTGCATGCTTTTCCATGTACTCGGACATGTCGATGCGGACCATCGCACGCTCGTCGTCGAAGAGGAACTCGGCCAGTGCGCGAGCACTCTCCGTCTTTCCCACGCCAGTGGGCCCGAGGAAGATGAACGACCCCACGGGTCGGTGCGGGTCCTGTAGCCCCGCCCGCGCCCGGCGCACGGCGTTCGAGACCGCCGCCAGGGCTTCGTCCTGGCCGATCACTCGCTCGCCCAGCAGGGCCTCGAGCTGCGTCAACCGTTGGCGCTCCGACTCCAGTAGCCTGCTCACGGGGATGCCCGTCCATTCCCCGACCACCCCCGCGATGTCGTCGGCGTCGACCTCTTCCTTGAGGAACTTCCCGTGGGCCTGCAGCTCTTCCAGGCGCGTCTCCGCCTGCTGGAGCTCCTCGAGCACTCTCGGCACCTCACCGTACTGGATGGCAGCCGCTCGTTCCAGATCGCCGGTTCGTGTCGCCTGCTCCGCCTCCTGGCGAAGCTCGTCCACCTGTTCCTTGAAGGTCCGAATTCTCTGGATCTGCTCCTTCTCGCTGTGCCATCGAGCCTTCATGCCGCTGCTGAGCTCCTTCAGCTCGGACAACTCTTGTTCCAGAGCCTGGCGGCGCTCGACTACAGCTCCCTGCTCCTCCCGGGCGAGGGCTTGCTTCTCGATCTCCAGCTGGACGATGCGGCGCTCCACCTCATCGATCTCCTGTGGCATCGAGTCGATCTCGATGCGAAGCCGGCTGCCAGCCTCGTCCATGAGGTCGATCGCCTTGTCAGGCAGGAAACGACCGCCGATGTAGCGGTCCGAGAGCTTCACCGCGGCAAGGATCGCGTCGTCGGTGATTCGGACCCCGTGGTGCACCTCGTAGCGCTCCTTGAGTCCGCGAAGAATGGCGACTGCGTCCTCGACGGACGGAGGTGCCACGAAGACCGGCTGAAAGCGACGCTCGAGCGCGGGGTCTTTCTCGACGTGCTTGCGGTACTCGTCGAGGGTCGTAGCTCCCACCATGCGGAGCTCTCCACGGGCGAGAGGTGGCTTGAGCATGTTGCCCGCGTCGACCGCACCTTCGGCTGCACCGGCGCCGACGATCGTGTGTAGCTCGTCGAGGAACACGATGTAACGCCCCTCGGACTCGGTGATCTCGTTGATCACCGCCTTCATGCGGTCTTCGAACTCTCCCCGGTATTTGGCCCCGGCGAGCATCGCGGACACGTCGAGCTGCACCAAGCGTTTGTCGTTCAGGGTAGTGGGTACGTCGCCGGCCACGATGCGTTGAGCCAGACCTTCCACGATGGCGGTCTTTCCAACCCCGGGCTCTCCGATCAGGACCGGGTTGTTCTTGGTACGCCGAGCCAGAACCTTGATGACGCGGCGCACCTCCTCGTCCCGGCCGATGACGGGGTCGAGCTTACCGCGTCGGGCAAGGTCGGTGAGGTCGCGGCTGAAGCGCTCCAGCGCCTGGTACTTGCCCTCCGGGTTCTGGTCCGTGACCCGGTGGGGTCCGCGCACTGCCTCCAGGGCTTGCATCACGGGCGCGCGAGTGGCACCCGCCTCGCGGAGGATACGTCCAGCGTCGTCCTTCTCGTCGGTGAGCGCCAGCAGCACGTGCTCGGTCGATACATACTGGTCACCGAGGGCACGTGCCTCCTCGTCGGCCTGGTCCAGAGCACGATTCAGATCGCGCGAGAGACGGGGTTCGGCGCCCCCTTCTACGTGGGCCATGCGCCCCACGGCCTCCTCCGCACGTTCCCGGATCCTCTCGACGTTGAGCCCGAGCTTGTTCAGTATGGGGCCGACGATCCCATCCGCCTGCGTCAGCAAGCTCAGCAGGAGGTGGACGCCGTGGATCTCTGGATTCCCCCGGCGTCTCGAGTCTCCCGACGCAGCCTGCATGGACTCGGCTGCCTTCACGGTCAGACGATCGTAATTCAGCATTCGCTCAGCTTCCTTGCCTCGCGCACGTGATGGGCCGCATCCCACCCACCTGCGCCCTAGGAAGCGCTATGCTCGGGCGGGACCATGCCATAATGACAGCGGCCACCCCATCGCCCAGTAAGAGAATCAAGAACCGGGCCACCGGATACTCGTCAGGTCCCGCGCGAGGCCGAACGAGGCTCTCGCCGCCGACTCAGAAGGTCGCGGACCGTGACCCTACGGACTGCCTAGCCACCCGGGACGCGCTTGGCGAGTGTGCCGGCGGGGAAAGACGCATCCGACTCGATCTGGTTGATGATCGCCACCAAATCGGAGGAGACCGTCGACGGGTAGCGCTCTACGAAGGTCGAGAACGGAAGCGAGCGGGTGAGCCGTACCAGCTCCAGACGGTCCGGTTGGACGGCGAGCACGGCTGGGTCGGTCTCTTCCTCGAAGGACCGGAGGGCATCGCTCACGAGCCCCCGGTACGACGACCACCTCGAGACCTTTGCGAGTCCGAGCAGCTGGTAGGTGACTTCGCGGTGACGTACGAAGCTCACGAGGCCGGCGAGGTCTTCCTCACGCTCCTGGGTCGTGGTCAGGAACTCCGCCGACGCCGTTGGGAGTCCGTTCACCCGCGAGGATCGCCGGCGACCCACACTCACCCCGTCCTGTGCTGCGAAGTCGGCCAGCGCTTCGGCCGGCGTACCCTCGGCGAGGGTCAGCTGCAGGAGGGCGTCTCCCTCTTCCGGGCCCGCGCGCACGGCGTCCTTTGTGTTCGACGTCTCCCAGCCTTCCGGAAAGCGTAAGCGAAAGCGGAGATCGGGATGGTGGAATAAGCCGGCGTCGAAGAAGCCCTCCCTCGGGTCGGTACCGAAGACGACCCCCTCGATGCGGCCGAGAAAGGGATCACGGCCGATCACCGCGTCGGAGAAGTCCTCTCCGGAATCCGCAATGAGCTGCTCGATGTGCTCCACACGGTTGGCCGGATCGGGGTGTGTGGACAGCCACTCGGGCACGCGGCCGCTCCCGGACTGGAGCTGGCTGGTGCGCTCGAGCATCCTCATGACGCCGGCGAGCTCGTGCGGATCATGACCGATCCGGCGCATGTAGCGTACGCCGAGCTCGTCCGCCTCGCTCTCGTCGCCGCGGCTGAAGCTGAGCGAGAGCAGCTGGAGGCCGGCACCGGCGAGGTCACCCACGGCGCGGACGTCCTCGGAGAGGATCATTCCGATGCCGAGTCCGAGCTGGGCGAGTTGCTGGCGGCTCATCTGGGTGACGGAATGGCGCGCAGTGACGTGCCCGATCTCGTGGCCGAGGACCCCTATGAGCTGCGCCTCCGACGTGAAATGCGCGAGGATCCCGCGCGTGATGTAGATGAACCCGCCCGGCAATGCGAAGGCGTTGACCGTGGGATCGTCGACCAGGCGGAACGTCCACGGAAGCTCGGGCCTCTCCGACACGGCGGCCAGCGCGGCGCCCAAGTCCTGCACGTAGGACTGGAGCGCCGAGTCGGGATACAACCCCAGCGACGTGACGATCTGCTGGTCGGCCTCGCGGCCCATCTCGATCTCGCGACCCTCCCCGATCAGCGAGAACTCGCGTGCACCGGTCGCCGGGTTCACGGCGCACGCCGACGCGGCTTGAAGGAAGGCGAAGACGAAGGAGAGACGGACGGCCGGCAAACGGGAGACGGGAGACATCGCGGGCCTACGATCGTGTTTCACTATCGGGCGCTGTGAACCTCGCCCACGAAGCGACAGTGGGGAGAACCCGGTAGACCGCGGGGAGGTCCGGCCGCCTTCGAGGCGGCGTGCGCTCGCTTGACATCCCTTCTCGGCTCAATCCACCTTGCCGGGGCTCCGCCACGGCTCACGAGGCCGGCCAGCCCCTCGCTCGCACCGGCTCGCGTCCCCCAACGCACGCACGACATGGCCCACACCGCCGCGACCGGCTCGACCTCACGAGGCGTCAAGCCCTACATCGCGGCGTCGACGAGCCTGCCGGAAATCACCGTCAAGGCCATCGTGCTGGGCGCCGTCCTGTCCGCCGTGCTCGCGGGGGCCAATGCTTACCTCGGGCTCAAGGTGGGCATGACGGTCTCCGCCTCGATCCCGGCCGCGGTGATCTCCATGGCCGTGCTCCGGATGTTCCGGGAGCACAACATCCTCGAAAACAATATCGTTCAGACCGCAGCGTCTGCGGGAGAATCTCTGGCGGCCGGGGTCATCTTCACGCTTCCGGCGCTGGTCATGCTGGGCTATTGGCAGAGCTTTCAATTCCTCCCGACGATGGCGATCGCGCTGTGCGGAGGGATACTGGGAGTACTGTTCACGGTCCCGCTGCGTCGCGCCTTGATCTTGGAGGCGAACCTCCGCTTCCCCGAAGGGGTCGCCACCGGCGAGGTGCTCAAGGCCGGTACGGAGGGCGGCGAGGGCGTGCGGGGCATCGCCGTCGCGGGGATCGCCGGCGCCCTCCTGAAGCTCGGACAGACGGGTTTCAAGGTGATCGGCGACCGTTTCACCGGCGCGTTCGGCGCCGGCGGTGCCATCTTCGGGTTCGGGAGCGACCTCTCGGTCGCTCTGCTCGCAGTTGGTTACATCGTGGGGCTCAACATCGCCGTCCTGGTGTTCGCCGGGGGGCTAATCTCATGGGCGGTGGGGATCCCCATCTTCACGGCGTTCGCCGATCCCGCCACGCTCGAGTCGCTCGGGGGCGGCGCCGAGGGCTACGACTTGGCCCTCTCGGTCTGGAGTCAGCGAATCCGGTACATGGGCGTGGGTGCAATGGCCACCGGGGGCCTGTGGGCACTCGTGGCCCTCATGGGGCCGATCCGCGACGGCGTGCGGTCGTCACTCGAAGCCGTGAGGGCGGCTCGTGCGGGCGCCGCCGTCGACGTGCTTCGGACCGAGCGAGACACGCCGATAACCATCGTGGCGGGTGGCACGGCCGCGCTGGTGCTGCCGATCCTCTTCATCTTCATGTGGGTCGTGAACCCGGAAGAGCTCGGGATCGGAAGGGGTCTTTACGGTATCACAATCGTGACGGGAGTCGTTTTCGCGTTCGTCGCCGGGTTCCTGTTCTCGTCTGTGGCCGGCTACATGGCCGGGCTCGTCGGCTCCTCCAACAACCCGATCTCGGGCGTGACCATCGCCACGATCCTCTCGGTCTCGCTCCTCCTTCTGCTCATCCTCGGCTCTCAGGTGGACTTCGCGGTCGATGCGGGGAAGGCGACCGCTGCAGCGGCCACGGCGATACTCGTGGGCGCGGTGGTGTGCAACGCCGCGGCCATCGCCGGTGACAACATGCAGGACCTCAAGGCGGGACAAATCGTGGGGGCCACACCGTACAAGCAGCAGATCATGCAGATCGTAGGCGTCGTGGCAGCCGCTCTCGTCATCGCGCCGATCCTGCAGCTACTCTTTTCGGCGTACGGACTCGGCACGGTGTTCCCCAGAGAAGGAATGGACCCCTCCGAGGCGCTGCAGGCTCCGCAGGCCACCCTCATGAGTTCGGTCGCCGACGGAGTGTTCAACCGCAACCTGCCGTGGGCCATGATCTGGATCGGCGTGGTCGTGGCCGTCGCGATCATCGTCGTGGACAAGGTCCTCGAAGCGCGGGGAAGCGACTTCCGCGCGCCGGTCCTGGCCGTCGCGGTGGGGATCTATCTACCCCTCGAGCTCACAGTGCCCATCTTCGTGGGCGGGATGATCGCGTGGGGCGCGCGCCGCAGCCTTTTGGCGCGAAGCGCGGAGCTCGGCAACCGCGTCGACGACGCGCTCGCAGCGTCGGAACGCCGCGGTCTCCTGTTCGCGTCGGGCCTGATTACGGGAGAGGCCCTGGTGGGCATCATGCTCGCGGTGCCCTTCGCCGCGGCGCAGAGCACGGACGTGCTCGCCGTCGCGCCGGACGGCTTCGAGACCGCAGCTGGTTACCTCGGAATCGCCGCGTTCGTTTTCTTCTGCCTCTGGCTCTACCGCGTCGCAGGACGGAGCGCATGACCTTTCAGTCTCGCGGGTGTTCCAGCGGGAGCGGCGTCATGCGGGTCGCGATGGCCGCGATCTTAGGCCTGGGTCTCGGGGGCGCGGTGGCCTGCGGGGCCGAGCGGGGGCCAGAATCAGGGCTCACAATCGACCGTGAAGCGTTCATCGCAACCTACGTGGACCTCCGGCTCGCGATGCTCAGCGAACCCGAGATGCGCCTTCCGGAAGACGCGAGGACCGCGATCCTGGACGCGCGCGACGTCACCGAAGAAGACCTTCTCCAATTCGTCGAGGTGCACGGCAGCGATCCGGACTACATGAGTCGGCTCTGGGCCGAAGTGGCGGACCGAATGGAGCAGGCGGCTCCCGACGCGGACACGGCCGCCTGAAAGACGTGGAGCGGGCTTCGGTGTGAAAGCCCGTCAACTCCGCGGGAAGCCGACCCCCAGCAGCAGCGCGTCCCGGTCTCCGACGCTCGCCGCGAAGCGGATGAACCAAGTGGGCGAGAACGACAGGTCCGTTCCCAGGTCCACGGCGAAGTCGAGCTCCAGGTCGTCGTGCCCGTCGCGCAGGAAGGCGTCCAGCACCACCCTAGGTGCCAGGAATGGCCTCCAGACGACACCGTCGGTCTCGTATTCGCCTCCAGCCGCCAAACCGGCCGGGAACGACAGAAGGACGTCGCCACTCAGGCTAAGCCCGGCGCCCACGAACCAGATCACGGTGAAGGGGGCCTCCTCGGTAGGATCCACGAGTCCCCCGGAGACGTCGATTCCTCCGTAGACCGCCAGGTCCTCGCTGCCGTCTTCCGCGAGGCCGACCCTATAGCCCACACCTCCGGGTGCCGCCGAAATCCGGTAGGTGCCGAGCACTCCGACGTCTCCTCCGGGCACGTCCACGACGTGCACGGCGAATCCCGCGGGGGCTCCGGGAAAGACGGACATCGGCGACTCCCACGCCACCTGCGCTTGCACGGGCACGGCCGACCCCACGCCCACCCACATCGTCCACACCGAGACCACGCGACCCGGTCGCATCTCGCGCACCTCCCAACCCCAAGGTAAGATCTGCCTCCCGCAAGGCCCTATGTGTGCCGCCGGTGATCCCGGGGGACGAACCGATCGCCTCCCGGCATCGCGACCCGACGTCACCGGAGTGCGTTACACCGCCGGCCGACCATTTGATCGGAGAATGGAGGTAAGCCATGCAGTTCGAGCGCGTCTACAGCGGTGCGCCGTGGGAGGACAAGGTGGGCTATTGCCGCGTGCTGAAGGCCGGCTCGGCGGTCTTCGTTACAGGGACGGCCGCAGTCGGCGAGGGTGGGGAGGTCCACGCTCCAGGCGACATCTACGAGCAGACGAAGCATTGCCTCGAAATCATACGACGCTCGCTGGCAGAGCTCGGCGTCACCATGGAGCGCGTCACACGGACCCGGATCTTCGTCACCGACATAGACCAGTGGGAAGAGGTCGGGCGCGCACACTCCGAGACCTTCGGGGGACACCGGCCGACGACGACCATGGTCGAGGTCAGTCGGCTGGTCGACCCGAAGATGCTTGTCGAGATCGAGGCGGACGCGGTAGCCGAATAGACGTCCGGCGGGCTCACTCCCACTCGATCGTCGCGGGGGGCTTCGAGCTCACGTCGTAGGTGACGCGGTTCACGCCCTCGACCTCGTTGATGATGCGCGTCGAGATAGCGGCGAGGACATCGTGTGGGAACGGGTACCAGTCGGCGGTCATCCCGTCGCGCGAGGTAACCGCGCGCAACGCCAGCACGTCCTCGTAGGTGCGTGCGTCCCCCATCACACCGACCGCTTGGACCGGGAGCAGAACGGCAAAGGCCTGCCAGATCTCGTCGTAGAGCCCGGCTTCGCGGATCTCCTCCAGATAGATGGCGTCGGCCTCGCGGAGGGTCGCCAGCCGCTCGTCGGTGACGGCTCCGAGGATGCGGATGGCGAGGCCGGGGCCCGGGAAGGGGTGACGACCTACGAACTCCTCCGAGAGACCGAGCTCTCGCCCCACCTGCCGCACCTCGTCCTTGAAGAGGTCCCGCAGGGGCTCGACGAGCTCGAAGGGCATGTCGTCCGGCAGGCCACCGACGTTGTGGTGTGTCTTAATCGTCACGGAAGGGCCGCCGACCGAGACGGACTCGATCACGTCGGGGTAAAGCGTTCCCTGCACCAAGAAGCGGGCACTTCCTTCACGCGCTGCGGTCGCCTCGAAGACCTCGATGAACGTCTTCCCGATGACGCGTCGCTTCTGCTCGGGATCGATCACACCGCGAAGCCTCGTCAGAAACAGCTCAGCCGCGTCTTCGACAACGAGACGCATCCCCATGTGAGCGCGAAACATACGTTGTACTTGCTCACGTTCGTGCTCACGCAGCAGGCCGTGATCGACGAAGATGCAGGTGAGCCGGTCACCGATGGCCCTGTTCACCAGCACGGCCGCGACCGATGAGTCGACGCCGCCCGAAAGTCCGCAGATCGCCGGTTCGTCTCCGATTTGCTCCGCGATCCGGTCGACCGCATCGTCGATGAACGCCCCCGTCGTCCAGCTAGGGCTACAGCCGCAAACCTCGAAGAGAAAGTTCGACAGGATTTCTTCGCCGCGATGGGTGTGGGCAACCTCCGGGTGGAACTGTACGCCGTAGACGGGCCGCTCGGCCGCACGAAACGCGGCCACGGGCAGCGCGGCCGTGGACGCGAGCCCGACGTAGCCCGGCGGGGGCTGGTCCACGTGATCGCCGTGCGAGCACCAGACCGTGGTCCGCTCCCCTTCCTCGAAACCGGCGAAGAGAGGGTCGCCACGCGTGACAGACAGCTCCGCGCGCCCGTATTCCCGGCGTCCGTGCTGGACGCTTCCGCCCTCCAGGTGGGCGATGAGCTGCATTCCGTAACAGATCCCGAGCAGCGGTATGTCGGCGCTGAGGAGGTCCCGGCCCGCGCTCGGAACGCCTTCGTCGTACACGGACGCGGGCCCGCCACTCAGCACAATCCCCTTCGGACCCCAATCCCGGATCCAAGCCGTTGAGCGGGTCGGTAGGTGAATCTCGCAATAGACCCGGGCCTCACGGATTCGGCGGGCGATTAGCTGGGTGAACTGGGAACCGAAGTCGAGGATGAGGATCTTGTTGTGTCGGTGCTGCACATTCTTCCCTTTCAGGCGCCGTGGATCGAGCCCGTGCACGCGCTACGCTCAGTATGCCCGCGACCAGACGACCTCCATCGCGGCACGGTCGCCGCCGCTGATGCAGCGCTCCGGCGGAGTATCGGATCGAAACTCGTCGTCGGGTATGACGCGCGCAGTTGCCCCCATCTCCTCCTTGACGCGGGCCTCCACAGCCGGATCGCCGCTCCAGCCCGTGTATACGAATCCGCCTGTCGTTTCGATGATCTCTCGGAGCTCGCCCCACTCCTGGACGTTTCTGTGCGTGTGCTCTTCGCGTCGCCGCAGGGCCGCCTGCAGGAGCTCCGTCTGAAGCCCGTCGAGGCGTTCCGGAAGAGTCGAGAGCGCGTCGCCCTCCGCGACGAATTCCTTACGGCGCTGGCCCTCCGCGGTGACCCGGCGCACCAGCACGACCTGCCCCTTTTCGAGATCCTTCGGGCCGACCTCAAGTCGGAAGGGCACCCCTTTGCGCTCCCACTCGTAGAACTTCACGCCCGGGCTCAGGTGCTCTCTGACATCGGTCTTGGCCCGCACGCCCACAGCGGCGAGTCGGGACCGGATCTCGCCCGCCTTATCCAGGACCGCGGTCCTCTGATCGTCACTCCGGTAGATAGGCACGATGACCACCTGGGTCGGCGCGAGACGAGGAGGCACCACGAGGCCCTCGTCGTCTCCGTGTGTCATGACCATGCCGCCGACCAACCGCGTCGAGACCCCCCATGAGGTGTTCCAGGCGTGCTCTTCTCGACCTTCTTCCGACTGGAACGTAAGCTCGAACTGACGCGAGAAGTTCTGGCCCAGGAAATGGGAAGTGCCGGCCTGCAGGGCGCGATTGTCCTGCATGAGCGACTCGCACGCGTAGCTGCGGACCGCGCCCGCGAATCTCTCCGAATCCGTCTTCAGCCCCGTCAGCGGCGGCATGGCCAGCCAGTCCTCCATGAGCCGCCTGTAGATGGCCAGAATGCTCCTCGTTTCCTCCTCGGCTTCCTCGGAGCTCGCGTGGGCGGTGTGACCCTCTTGCCAGAGGAACTCGGCGGTTCGGAGAAAGAGCCGGGTACGGAGCTCCCACCGCACGACGTTCGCCCATTGGTTTAACAGGATGGGCAGGTCTCGGTAGCTCTGCACCCACTTCGCGTACATGTGATAAATGACCGTTTCCGACGTCGGACGGATGACGAGCGGCTCCTCGAGCTCCTTGCCGCCAGCGTGCGTGACGACTGCGAGCTCGGGCTTGAAGCCCTCGATGTGCTCCTTCTCGCGCTCGATGAAGCTCATGGGAATGAGAAGCGGGAAGTAGGCGTTTTCGTGGCCACTCTCTTCGAGGAGGCCGTCCAGAGCGCGTCTCATGTTCTCCCAGATCCCGTATCCCCAGGGCCGGATCACCATGCTCCCGCGGACGGGTGAGTAGTCCGCGAGCTCCGCCCGCAAGACAACCTCGTTGTACCAGGCGGAGAAGTCCTCCCCTCTCGGTGTCAGCTTCTTCTCATCCGCCATGTTCGCCCTTGTTCTCAATTCTCGACGCGGAAGGCGGGCCCGAGGCACCACCAACCATGCGAGGATCCGCTGCTCGACGTTCCCGGAGGTAAGTCACGGCCGCGGGCACACCAAATATGAGCAGCGAGGCCACCACCCAGCTCGGCCGGAAGGGCAAGCCCAGTGCGGCATTCGCGAGGAAGGCGGCCAGCGCCCCCGCGAGGAGCGCCAAGCCCGCAGCGACCGCGAGGATCACCCATTCCAGGATGTTGAGTCGCCAGATCGCTCGCGTTGCGACCCTCCGGATCTGCAGGCTCGCGATCGCGTCGTCCGACAACCGCCCCTCACTCCGCCCGCTCAGGAGACCCCCAAATCGGCGAGCGCAACCTCTCGCTCCTCGCCCGAGCTCATATCGCGGACCGTCGCCACTCCGCGGGCGATCTCGTCGGGACCGAGGACGATCACTTCGAGCGCTTTACGGTTGCCGGCCGCGGCGAACTGCTTTCTCACCGACTGCTCTCGCAGGGTATAGGCAACCCTGCTACCGCGGTCCCTCAGGGCATGCGCGACGGTCATGGCCAGGCCTCGCTGCTCTGCGTCGATGCGAACGATGAAGTAGTCGAGTCCGTCGGCCTCGTGGGGTCGCAATCCCTTGTCGCTCAGAAGCTCGCCTAGGACGACGTCTCCCATTCCGAAGCCGACCGCGGGCAGGGGTTCTCCCCCTACGAGCTCTAGCAAGCGATCGTAACGCCCCCCACCACAGATCGCGCGCAACTCACCGCGGCGGTCGAACAGCTCGAAGACGATGCCGGTATAGTATGCCAGTCCGCGGACGATACTCAGATCGAATTCGACGTACGCGCCCAGCCCCATCGCGTCGAGGCAGGTCCGGTACTCCGCGAGCCGCTCCATCTCGGCTGCCACGTCGTCGTGATCGGCGAAGGCAGTCGCGACACCCTCCAGGCCCGGAGCCTCGAGCATCTCCAGAAGGGATGCCGCCCGCTCGGCGTCCATCCCGGCCTCCTCCTCCAGGCGCTTTACGCTGCTTTCGCGACGCTCTCGCCCGAGCTTGTCGATCACCCCGAAGGCAACCAGGGTCCGTCTTTCGGAGACCCCGCACGCACGCACAACGGCAGTGAGCAGCTTGCGGTCCGAGACACGGGCACAGACGTCGTGCTCACGCAGGCCAAGCGCCCGGAGCCCGTCGACGGCGAGCGCGAGCACCTCGGCGTCGGCCATGACGCCCGCTTCTCCAACGATGTCGGCATTCCACTGGAAATGCTCCTTGAGCCGGCCCCGCTGCTGGCGCTCGTAGCGGAAGAGCTGGGGCGTACAGAACCAACGGATCGGCTTGCTCATCCCGCGGCTTCGCTCACCGAGGATGCGCGCGAGGGAAGGAGTCATCTCCGGTCTCAGGGCGACGTCGCGCCCCGCGCGGTCGGCGAAAGCGTACAGCTGGTCCACGATCTCCTCACCGCTCTTCGCGACGTAGAGATCCAGTGGCTCGAGAGGCGGACCGTCGTACTCAGAAAAACCGTAGCGCCGGGAGACCCGGCGCCAGGCTTCGACGATGTGGTCTCGAAACGCGAAGTCTTCCGGGGGGAAGTCCCTGAACCCCGGAAGACGTTGGAGTCCGGTTTCGGTCATGGCCGCGAATCTATGCTGCCGAAGTATGAATTCAACGGTGATTCTGCACTTGACGCAATTGGGGGACGCCGCTAGCGTGGGGTCATGCGAAGGTTATATCGGGCGCTCCGCGACTTGGAGTGGATGCAAAGCCTTGCGGCCAGCCTCATCGGAGCAGGATCTGTGACTGGCTTCGAGGCTTTCTGGGGTGACATTCCAGCCGTGTGGAAGGGTATAGGCTACGGCGTCATCCTCTTTATCGCTATGGAGTGGACGCGCCGGACGGCTACCGGGAGCGTTCCTGCCGTAGAAAGGGCACCGGACGACAAGGCTAGCGCCTTCACAACCGATCAGCTATTCGAACTGGAAAAGTTGGACCGGAACCGCAAGCAGGACCGTCAAGAATTCCTGCAAAGAGAGTGGTCAGGATTTGTGATCGCCGGTATCGGCGTTGTAATCGTGCTAGCTCTAATATTCGTGGGTGTCACGAGAGGCTTTCGCATCACACCATGACTTTCTTGCAGGTAGTGTCACTGGGGAAGCGGCTAGGTAGCCTGGGCCCGCGGGATCGTGTAGATTTCCTGATACAAGAAAGCGCCCGACCATCCGGTCGGGCGCTCCGAAAACAGTTGTTCGCTGTTAGCGCAACGGGCTACAGGGGCGCGGTGCGTCCTGCAACGTTAGAAAACGTACCATGGAGGGGAACGGGCGTCAATCGGCGAAGGAGAAGGAAGAGAAGCCCGCCAAGTCGTGGGCAGAACTCTATGACCGGATGCTGCGTGAACTCGGGATACACCCGGGGTTCAGGAGCGGGGGGGACTGATGCCAGCCTAGGCCACCAGCTCCCGGTAAGTGAGCGGATCGGTGTTCACGATGCGGGCCAGGGTGTCGCGGAAGATATGGGGGTTGTCCCGGTTGTTGAACCGCCACTCCAGCTCTTCCAGGTAGCGGTCCATATGCTTGGCGCTCATCTTGTGGAACGACCCGACGATGGAACGCTTGAACAGGCTCCACACGCCTTCGATGCTGTTGGTATGCACGTCGCCGATCACCCATTCCTCGGCACTGTGGTTCACGGTCTCGTGGCGGGTGTCGTCGTCAGCGATCCCGATGTAAGACTTGAGATCATCGGTGTAGATCGCTTCGGCTTCGTCTCTGACGGCTCTGGCGATGAAGGCATGAAGGGTCTTACGCGTCACGTCAGGGATGCGCTCGATACGGACATTTCCGCCCCGCTGGATGGCCCCGGCGACCCACGTCTTGTTGCCCTTGTAGGCGCGGCCCTTGCCTTTGGCCTTGCCGCCGACCAGGGTTTCGTCCACTTCGACGACGCCGATCAAGGTGGGGCCGGACAGCGGATCGTTGCCCATCGCCTCGCGGATGCGGTGGCAGAGGTACCAAGCCGTCCGGTAGGCTACTCCGATTGTCCGGTGCAATTGGTGGGCGCTCATGCCCTTCTTGGACTGGCAGAGAAGATAGATAGCGGCAAACCACTTACGGAGCGGCAGGTGCGAGTCATGCATGATCGTGCCGGACTTGACGCTGAAATGGTAGCCGCATCCGATGCAGTGCCACTGGCCCCTGCCTTTGATCGGGCTCACGTCCATATCGCCGCACCGGGTGCACGCTACACCACTGGGCCAACGCAGCGCCTCCAGGTGCTTACGGCAGGTGTCCTCGTTAGCGAAACGATCCAGTAGGGAGACGATGTCCATGAATCAAACTCCTAAGAAAAGGCAGAAGCTTCCGAAGGTGGATATGGATGACGTGAAGATAGCCGAAAAGGTCTTCGGCAAACGGCTGAAAAAAGAGCTAGACCGAGTGGCCGAAACCGCTGTCAGAAAAGGCGTTAGGGATTCCATACATGAATAGTAACACCCCTATCTAATTGCGTCAAGTGCAGAATCACCAATTCAACCGCGGCTCTGACGCCGCAGCACGTGGAGTCGGCGTGTCACACCGGTCCTTCGAACAGATCCATGGCAAGATGGGTGAGTGCGCCACCGACCGTGTAGACGGAGCCGGTGACGATCAGCGTGCCGGTGCCCGCAGCGTCCCGCGCGAGTTCGAACGCGGCCGAGAGGTTCTCCTCGATACGCACCGGACAGACCGCGTCTTCGGGCGACTCAGCCGCCGCCCGGGCCGCATCTACCGGGTTCCAGCGACGCCACGCCGGAGCCGAAGGGGGTTGCGTGAGCACCGCCTCGTCCACGCGACGAAAGAGTGGGGGCAGCATTGCAGGCCAGTCCTTGTCACCGAGCACTCCTACGAGCGCCACCCAAGGCCGAGGAAGGTCGAGTTGGTCGAGCACGTCCACGAGTGACAGCACTCCAGCCGTGTTGTGGGCGACGTCGATCAGCAAGGTATGGCGTGGGGTCTCGATGATCTGATCACGGCCGGGCCAGCGCACCGACGCGACGCCCTCTCGCACCGACGCCGCATCCGGCTGAAGACCGGTGGGAAGGTGCTCCAGCACCTCGACCGCGAGGGCGGCGTTGAGCGCCTGGTGACGCCCAACCAGCGGGGTCGCGAGTCGGAGCGCCCCCCACGAGCGCGACTCTACAGTAAACTCGGTGCACTCGCGCCCGACCTCTACGTGGTGGAGGTCGTTCACCGGGTCTAGCGCGAAGAACGGCGCCGCCCGCCTGCTGGCGGTGGCCCTCAGGAGCTCCACGACCGCGGGGTTCGCCTCGGCTGTCAGGATGGGCACACCCGCCTTGATGATCCCCGCCTTCTCACGCGCAACTTCCTCTACCGTGGCGCCGAGGAAATCTGCGTGGTCCATGGCGATGTTTGTGATGATCGAAGCAATGGGCTGCACGACGTTGGTGGCGTCCAACCGGCCCCCGAGGCCCACCTCGACCACGACGACGTCCAGATCCTCCCGGCGGAAGGCGTGGAAGGCAAGGGCGGTGGTCGCTTCGAAGAAAGTCAGACCGTGCCAAGCGATCAGCTCGCGGATCTCGAGACCACGAGCCTCGATAACGTCGTCGGGCAGGGGACGGCCACAGACTTGGAAGCGCTCATGAAAGTGGCACAGGTGGGGGGACGTGTAGAGGCCCACCTTGTGCCCTTCGGCACACATGACCGAGGCCAGAACCGCAGCGACCGATCCCTTTCCGTTGGTCCCTCCCACGTGGATCGTGGGGTAAGAGAGGTGGGGGTCCCCGAGGTCGTCGAGCGCTGCCGTGATGCGCTCGAGGCCCCAATGGACGCCGGTCGCCAGGGGCAGGAAGATCCTTCCGACGAGCGGGTCGGTGAAGGGACGATCAAGACGCTCCGGCGTCATCAGGACCGATCCGGTCGGAGCCTCGCCCTCCCCTTCTCCCGTGGCAGGCGCACCCGCGACAGCTGCCCGACGCGATTCTTCCAAGCGCCCTTCCCGTCTCAGGCTTCGAGCGCTGGCAGATCCAGCATGTGCCGCAGGAGCGACGATAGGGTGGCTTTCAGATCGTGGCGCTTCACTACCCGATCAATCATTCCGTGCCGGAGGAGAAACTCCGACCGCTGAAAGCCCTCGGGGAGCTCCTGCTTGATCGTCTCCTCGATAACGCGCGGACCCGCGAAACCGATGAACGCTTCGGGTTCGGCCAGGTTGGCGTCGCCGAGCATGGCGAAGGACGCGGTGACTCCCCCGGACGTTGGATCCGTCAGGATCGACACGAACGGCAGGCTCGCCTCGTGAAGGCGGGCGAGAACGGCGCAAGTCTTGGCCATCTGCATCAGGGAGTAGACGCCTTCCTGCATTCGCGCGCCACCCGAGGCGCTCACGACGACCAGCGGGGTCCGGCGAGAGAGGGCAGCGCGGCCGCATCTCGCGATCTTCTCCCCCGCCACCGAGCCCATCGATCCGCCTACGAACCGGAAGTCCATCACGGCCATGTGCACGGGAACCCCGTACACCAGACCAGCCCCCGTCAACACCGCCTCGCCTCCTCGCACAAGGCTCTCGGCTTGGGCAATGCGCTCCGTATAGGGCTTCAGGTCGATGAAGCCGAGTGGGTCCGCACTCCGGAGGTCACCGTCCATCTCTTCGAACGAACTATCGTCGAGAAGAATCTCGAGGTAGCGCTCGGGAGAGATCCGGAAGTGGAAGCCGCAATCCGGACAGACGCTCAGGTTCTGGGAGAGTTTTTCCCCGTAGACGATCTCGCCACAGGACGGGCATTTCTCGAAGACGTCCCCGGGGACGTCACGCTTGTCGGACGCCTTGAGCGGCTTCCTCTCCTTCCGGAACCAAGCCAAATCAGGCCTGGCGACCAGGAGCCGAAACCTCGTCGAAGACCCGTCGCCGCCAGGCCCCTACCGACTCCTCCACGCCTGCCCGCATCGGCACCGCCATTGTGGCGTCCGCGCGCCTCCTGGTGGCGAAACTCCTCATTTCCAGGTGCTCGACGATCATCGACAAACCGCTCTAGCAGTTCGCTGAAGAAGAGGAGGGCGCCGCGTTGGGAGCGCCACGGCCCCGATTCCTAGACGACGCGCCGAAGGCATAGCCAAGGCTACGTCGAGGGGTGCCAACGACGGAGCCGGGGCCGTGCCGCCCCAACCCTCGAACTCGTACGATCATATCTTCTCTGGTGATGGGCGCGGACTCCCCTTCATGAGCGACGTGCTAGCGCTCGTGGGCGACTCTCGCCGCGATGGCCACGGCGACCCACGACATGAGGAGGAACGTGCCCCCGTAGCTCACGAACGGGAGCGGAATGCCCGTTATCGGCACGAGCCCGACCGTCATCCCGATGTTGACGAAGATGTGGACGGACCAGGCTCCAAAGATACCCAACAGGACGAGGCCGGCAAAGGGATCGGGGGCCTCGTCGGCCATGCGCACGAGACGGGACAGGATGAAGGCGAATCCGAGGAGGGCGAACGAAACGCCAACGAACCCGAGCTCCTCCCCGACGACGCTGAAGATGAAGTCGGTGTGCTGCTCCGGGAGGAAATCGAAACGTTTCTGCGTTCCGAGCGTGAACCCTTTCCCCATGAGTCCCCCGCTTCCGATCGCCACCTTGGACTGGAGGAGATTATAGCCCGCTCCGCGGGGGTCGACGCTCGGATCCAGGAAGACCAGGAGACGGTTTCGCTGGTAGTCGGCGAGGCTGTTCCAGAGCGGCCGAGCCACGGTTCCGGCCGCAATGTTTGCGATGATGACGGCGATCGACTCGTACAGGAACAGCCGGTAGCGGTAGACGTAGAGCACGATTACGAGCCCGATTACGTACAGAGACCAGACCCGAGTGTCGAAACTCAGCACCAGCGCGGCCACGGGGCTAGCCAGCAACAAGAGGAGCATGATCGGCGTGTTCGCCCAGTAGAGCATGGCGAACGTCACCCCGACGAAGGCCATGGCGGTGCCCAGGTCCGGCTGTAGTACCACGAGGCCCAGGGGCACCGTCACCAGCGCACCTGCGGCGAGCAGGTCCTGTAAGCCGGTGGGAGGCTCCTCGCGCATGGAAAGGAGGCGCGCAAGGGCCAGGATCGTCGCGATCTTGGCCACCTCGGCCGGTTGGAACCGGAGCGGACCTAGGGCGATCCAGCTCTCGATCCCCGACGCGGTACCCGCCCCTGAGCCGACGACCAGGGTCGCGGCGAGGAGGACCACAGCCAGTACGTACGCCGGCACGGCCGCCCATTCGATCCACCGCAGTGGGACCCGCACAAGCGTGGAAAAAGCGGCCACGGAGATCGTGAACCATCCGACTTGACGGATCCACCACGGCCAGGTGGTCGGCGTCGGGTCGTTGACGACGCCTGCCGAGTAGACCATGGCGATGCCGAAGAGGCTCATGAGGAGCGCAGCGGACACGAGAGGTGGGTCCACCGCCCAGGCGGTGAGCAGACGCTTCACGGGAGCCAGACAGGCCGGCCGCGCGCGAGGTGCTCACCCAGCGTTTGCACGCTGTCGACCGGAATGCCGTATTTGCGCCGGAGGTAGAAATCCGCCGTCTTCGCGGCGAGGGGTGCGGCGACGGACGAGCCGCCCCCTCCCTGCTCCACCAACGCGACGACCACGATCTCCGGCGCGGCCGAGCGGGGCCCGGCCATTCCGGCAAACCAAGCGTCGGTGTCACCCTGGCCTTGCTGGCTCAGCGCGTTCTCGCCGGTACCGGTCTTCCCGATCAGGTCCCAATGCTCCAGGGACGACCGATACGCCGTGCCCTCGGGACTCGTGACGTAGCGCAGCCCACGGCGCACCTCCGCGAGGTGTCGCTGGTCGAGGTCGAGATGCCATCCCTCTTCAGAGTCTCGTCCGCGGAGAAGGCTCGGCGCCGGTGCCGAGCCATCCCGCGCGAGCGCGAGATAAAACTGAGCCACCTTGAGCGGGGTCTGTGAATTGGGCCCCTGTCCGATGGAGAGCGAAAGCACTTCTCCCTCGAGCGGGCGGTAGCCGAATACGCGCTGCCAATAGTCGCGGCTTTCGGGGAACACGCCCTCGCGCTCTCCGGGCAGGTCGATCCCGCACCGCCGGGTGAGGCCGAGAGCGTTGCCCCGTTCGATCAGGCCGTCGAGCCCGATCATCAGTCCCAGTTGATAGAAGTAGACATCGCAGGAGTGACCGATCGCCTCGGTGAGGTTGAGCCTGCCGTGGCCGTCGGAGTTCCAGCAACGGACGTAGCGACCCCCGTGCAGGAGCCCACCGTCGCAGCTCACACGCATGCGGTCCTCCGGACTCACCAGACCGAGGTCCAGCGCGATCGCCGCAACGACGGGCTTGAAGGTCGAGGCCGGGGGAAACCGCCCTGTCACCGCGCGGTTGTGGAAGGGCTTACCCGGGTCCGCGTTGAGTCGGCTCAGCAGCTGAGAATCGAGGCCGCCGACGAAGTCGTTGGGGTCGGCAGCGGGCCACGAATACAGCGCCAGAACGCCGCCGTCCGCTGGGTCGAGCGCCACGACTGCGCCGGACTTGTCGTGAGGGAAGATGGAGTGGATCCACTGTTGGAGCTCGAGGTCGAGGTTCAGTTGAATGGAACCGCCTCCGACCCCGGGAGCCACGACGCTACCGCCGAAGTCACCGACGACCCTGCCGCGCGCGTCCACCTCGACGTAGCGCACGCCGCGGGCGCCTTGGAGAACATCCTCGTACTCCTCTTCGATCCCGGACTTGCCGATGCTCATCCCTTGCTCGTAACCGCCCTGGGCGTACCGATTCGACTGCAGCTCCTCTCTCGTGATCTCACCGATGTAACCGATCACGTGAAAGAGAGCGCCTTGCCCCGCGTAGCGCCGCTTTGGGCGCATCTCCACGAATACGTTTGGGAAGTCCGCGCGGCGCTCCTCCAGACGCGAGACGGCTTCGAAGTCCACATCTCGATCCACGATCAGGGGCTGCCGCGGGTATCGATCCACGGTCCGCATCGCTCGAGCGATGTCCTCTTCGTCGAGATCCAGATACGGCTTCAACCTCTCAAGCGTGGCCTCGACCGAGTCCCTCCTCTCGTAGAGCACGGTCACCGCCCAGCCGGGGACGTTATCGGCGATGACGTGTCCGTCCCGGTCGAAGATGGTTCCTCGCGGAGCTGGCACGGGTAGCGCGCGCAGCCGATTCGACCGTGCCTGAAGCACGTAGGTGCTGGAGCGCAGCACCTGGACGCGGAAAAACGCCAGTCCGAGTGCTCCCGTGAGCACGACCACCGCCGCTACCGCGCCCTGCGCTCTGCGCCTCTTCGCCTGCCAATGGCGAGTCTTCATCCAGGTGACTCCCTCAGCGCTCCGATCACCCACATGACCAACAAGCCTAACGCGGCGACGTAGGCCGCCGCGAGACCCGCCCGCAGCCCCATTGCGGTCAGGAACGGCCCTCGGAGACCCTCCCCGGCGACCAGCCAGAAGATCACCTCACGGAGCCACTTGCCCAGGAACAGGTAGGAGACGACGAAGCGCACCGAGTCCCCGACGAAGAGCACGCGCGTGCCCGCGCCGGCCGCTCCGACGACCGTGAGTGCCACCGTGTTCGCGCCGAACGCGAGCACGTTGAACGCATCTTCGAGAAGTCCGAGCGCAAACCCCGATGCGGCGGCGGGCGCAGTCCTGAGCTCCCTGGCGGCGACGAGGAGCGCGAGTGTGAGGAGATCGGGAGCCCCCCGTCCCAGACCGAGGCCCAGATGAAGGAGGAAATGGAGGGCCACCAGAACGAAGAACGGGAACCAGACTCGCCATCCTGAGCTCACCCTCCCCCCTTGGCCCCGCCCGTGCCCGTCGCACCGTCGCGGTGCGCGTCTGGCCCGTCGGGCGTTAGCGTGGGCGACTGGAGCAGCCCGCGCAGCAACGCAAGGCTGTCTTCCCTCGCGCGGAGCTGCCGTACCAGATCATGCTCCGTGAGAACGAACTCCGGTGGAAACACCGACGAGTGGTCGGCGTTGGCCGATCCGACACCCACGAGCACGTGCGTTAGGCTCCCCGGATCCACCATCGGCTGAAGCCAGTAGCTCTTTCGCCAACCCTCCGCCTCTTCGGCGACACCCTCGATCTTCCCGAGGGGAACGCCGCGCGGGTAGATGCCTCCGAGGCCGCTCGTCACGATGATCGTCCCCTGGGGCAGCTGCGTGTGGAACGGAGTTCCTCCGAAGACGAGCCGGTCGCTCTCCCGAAAGCCTCCCGGAAGGCTTTCGACGAATCCGTACGTCGCGCCGTGTATGTCCATGGCGCTCGCAGCGAAGTCCGGGTGCGTCCAATCCATCCCGATCGAGTTGTTGCGGCGGACCTCGATCACGACTCCTGCGAGACCGTGACGCGTGATCACGGGCCCGTGGAGCTCGAGACCGTCGTCGTTGCCTCGATCGAGGACGAAGATGCTCCTCGACCCCTCCGTACCAGGCCGGACCACGCTCGCCGGGACGTACCGGGCGCTCACTCGCCCCTGGAGCCCGAGAAGCCCTCGGAGTCGCCGGTTTTCTTCCCCGAAGGCCATCTGCCCGACCGCCAGCACGATCACCGAGTCAAGCTGGGCGCGCAACTGCTCGGCCTCAGCAGCTCTGCGCCTGGCGAGGCCCAGTCCCTCCTGCACCGCGACGAAAGGTCGCAAGATGGTGGCCCTGAGGACCGAGGCGACTTGCTGCTGTCGCTCAGTCGGGAGATTCGCTACGACGATCGCGAGAACGATGAAGACCATCGTCCCGACGACTTGCCGGCGCTGTCCGGTCTCACCCTGATCGGTCGCGTAGGCCGGCATCGCTCCTCGCCGATGTAGAGCTCAGGCCCCCGTCGGGTCCGCTACCGCTGTCATGGGGTCCGATGGAGTAGAGTGCCACCGGCTAGTGCGTCGCCTCCGAAGTCTCTGGTCCACGGAGGCAGTCCCCGCGACGCGGCGTAGCCGTAGCGGGCACCGCGGCCGAGGGTCGTGGTCCAAGGGGTTCAAACGACGACTCGCAGGATGCGCGTGCGGCCGAATGGCCCAAGAACATTGGTGCAGGTGCACTAGGTCGTGAGTACGTTACGGTACTTCTGGAAGTCGTCGAGGATGCGGCCCGCTCCTCGCACGACGCACGTGAGCGGCTCCTCGTCCACATGGATCGGCAAATTGGTCTCGTGCGCCAGGAGCCGGTCCAGCCCGCGGATGAGCGCGCCACCACCCGTCATTACGATGCCTCGGTCCACGATGTCCGAGGCGAGCTCTGGCGGCGTGATCTCCAAGGCTCGACGGACGGCCTCGACGATCGACTGGATCGGCTCCTGAATGCACTCTCGGATCTCCTGGGAGTGCACGCTGACGGTCTTCGGGATCCCTGAAACGAGGTCTCGCCCCTTGACGTCCATGTCCCGCTCCTCTCCGAAGTCGAATGCCGACCCGATCTGGATCTTGATGGCCTCGGCCGTGGGCTCGCCAATGAGCAGGTTGTAGTTCTTGCGGAGGAAGGTGACGATCGCGGAGCCTAGCTCGTCACCCCCGACCCGGATGGACGTGTTCGAGACGATGCCAGAGAGGGCGATGACTGCGACCTCGGTCGTCCCACCGCCGATATCGATCACCATGTTGCCCGTCGGCGTCTCGACCGGTAACCCGACGCCGATGGCGGCGGCCATGGGCTCTGCCACCATGAACACTGCCTTGGCGCCTGCGGCCATGGCCGACGATCGTACGGCCCGGCGCTCCAGCTCCGTGATCCCCGAGGGGACGCCTACGACCACGCGGGGCTTGATGCGGAAGATGCGCTTCGCCGTCACCTGCTTGAGAAAATGCCGGAGCATCATCTCGGTGACGTCGACGTCGGCGATAACGCCGTCCTTCAACGGACGCACGGCCTCGATTCCCTCGGGAGTCCGGCCGAGCATGCGCTTCGCTTCGAGCCCGATCCCCATGATCTTGAACGCCCCCCGCCCCTTCGCGACGACCGAGGGCTCGTTCAGAACGATCCCCTCTCCCTTTACGTAGATGAGGGTGTTGGCCGTACCGAGATCGACGGCGATATCGTTGACCGGGACGAGGCGTCCCGAGTTGACCCAGCGCAGCAATGTCAGTCGTCGCGGCGTGGAATCGGGAGGTGGCCCGCGGGGGCGCCGATCCGACCGCGGGCCACGTCCGCCGGCACCGAGCGCGTCGCGGGCACCGGCACTCGAGGCGTCGGCAGAGGGCAGCCGCAAGCTACCTTCGACCCCGCGCAGCGGCAAGGACGATCGCCTGATGTTTCAGTAGTTTCGCGCGTTCCTCCTCGCCCCTCCACGCCCGTGATTCGGGGGCCGTCGTGGGGATCGCGAGACCACCGAACGGCCCGTCAGCCACGTCCCGTGCTCCCGAAGCCACGCTCGCCGCGCTCGGTCTCCGAGACGCTCGCCGACTCCTCAACTTCGAGCACTTCGAAGCGCGCGAACACCATCTGGGCGATGCGGTCCCCACGAGCCACCGCGACCGGCTCTGCGCCGAGGTTATGGAGGGGCACTTGGAGCTCGCCACGGTAGTCCGGGTCGATCGTGCCGGGCGAATTGGGCATCGTCACGCCGTGTCTGGCCGCCAAACTGGAACGGGGCCGGACCTGGCACTCCACGCCGGGAGGAAGCTCCATTACGAGCCCAGTCCGCACCACCCGGATCTCGCCCGGCCGGAGGATGAAGTCGTCGTCGGCGGACCTCAGGTCGTAGCCGGCCGCCTCCGCCGTCGCTCGCGCGGGAAGCGGGAGGTCCGGATTAATTGCAAGCCGGAGGAACCGGACGCGCCCGGCGGTCCGGCTCAAGTGGAGACGGACTCCCGCAGGAGCGGCTCCATGTCGTAGCATTCCAGACCGAAAGCCTCCGCTACCGCAGCGTGCGTAATGCGACCTCCGACCGAGTTGATACCCTTCGCCAGAGCGGGGTCATCCAGGCAGGCGCGACGCCATCCCCCGGCGAGGCGCAGACCGTACGGTAGGGTGGCGTTGGTGAGCGCGAGCGTACTCGTACGCGGGACACCGCCGGGCATGTTGGCGACGCCGTAGTGGATGACGCCGTCTATGACGTAGATGGGGTCGTCGTGCGTCGTTGGGCGGATCGTCTCCACGCATCCGCCCTGATCGACGGCCACGTCCACGATCACCGAACCCGGCCGCATGCGCTTCAGGTCTTCACGGCGCACCAGGAACGGTGCCTTGGCCCCGGGTATCAGTACGGCGCCGATGATCAGGTCGGCGTTCTCCAGCTGCTTTCGGACCGCATAGCGCGTGGAAAACAGGACGTTGACGTTCGGGGGCATGACGTCCTCCAGGTACCGAAGCCGCGCCAGATCGATGTCGAGGATCGCCACGCGGGCTCCCATGCCGGCGGCAATCTTCGCGGCGTTCGATCCGACGACTCCACCACCCAGGATCAACACCTTTCCCGGAAGGACGCCGGGCACCCCGGACAGTAAAACGCCGGCCCCCCCCGAGTGGCGCTCGAGATACTTGGCGCCCTCCTGTACCGCCATACGCCCCGCGACCTCGCTCATGGGCGTCAGCAGCGGGAGCTCGCCGGTCGGGAGCTCCACGGTCTCGTAGGCGATGGCCACGATCCCGGAGTCCATGGTGGCTCTCGTAAGCTCCTCGGAGGCGGCGAAGTGGAAGTACGTGAAGACAAGCTGACCCTCGCGCATCCGGGGCCATTCGGATGCAATGGGCTCCTTCACCTTCATGATCATCTCGGCCCGGGCCCACACCTCTTCCGGACCGGAGGCGACGTCGGCGCCGGCAACCTCGTAGAAGTCGTCGGTGAAACCGCTGTCGAGACCCGCACCCCGCTCGACGACGACCGCGTGCCCGCCCTGCGTCAGCGCTTCCACCCCGGCGGGCGTCGCCGCGACGCGATATTCCTCCCTCTTGATCTCCTTCGGCACTCCGATGAGCATCGACTCACCTCGCTCCGGTTTTTGGCCGCCCAGCGAGCAAACCGAACCTACCCGCGGTCGGAGCCCGGTCCCAGCTCCATCACCACCTGGTGGTCAGGTCGGAAGAAAGCCTGCGCCACATCGGCGACCTCCTCGGCCGAGACGGCGCTGATCCGAGCCAACAGCTCGTCGAGCCTCAGGTAGGGCTCGTCATTCAAGGCTGCGCCGACCAGGCGGTAGAGGCGCGAGACCGTCGACTCGAGCGAAAGAGTGATCCGCCCTTTCATCTGTTGCTTGGCGCGCTCCATCTCTTCAGCCGGGAGCCCCTCCTCGGAGACGCGCCCGTATTCCCGGTTAACCGCGTCGACAACGCGCTCCACCCACTCTGGCCGGGTTCCGACGTAGGCGCCCGCCATCCCGGCGACGGAGTGGAAGCTCTGGAAGGAGTAGACGGCGTAGGCGAGCCCGAGCTCCTCACGCACCGTCTGAAAGAGGCGGGAGCTCATGCCACCCCCCAACGCGGTCGACAGGAGCAAGAGCGCGTACCGCCTCGGATCACGCTGCGACACGGTCGCACTCCCGATCACAACGTGTGTCTGAGCGCTGGTCCTGACCTCCTTGAAATGAGCCGCCTTCAGCGGCTCGGGCACGGCCACCGGATCCGCTGACTCACCGGCCGGCGCGGACCCGAACAGCTCCGCCGCCTGCTCTACGACATCGTCGTGCGTTACGCTGCCTGCCGCCGCGACCACGAGCGCAGCCCCGACGTATCGCTCCTCGTGCAGCTCTTGCAGCCGTTGGGAGGTCAGGTTGGACACGCTCTCTCGAGTCCCGAGGATGGATCGCCCGTACGGATGGCCGTTCCACAGATGCGCATGGTGGAGCTCGAACACCAGATCGTCCGGCGTATCTTCGACCGCGGAGATTTCCTCCAGCACAACTTGCCGCTCGACCTGAAGGTCCTCCTCACGGAGGAGAGGGGACAGAACGAGGTCAGCCAGAACGTCGAGCGCGTCCGGAAGGTGCTCATCGAGAACTCGAGCTTGGAAGCTGGTGTGCTCGCGACTCGTGTAAGCATCGAGCGAGCCACCGAGCCCCTCGAGGGCGGCGGCCAGCTCAGCGGCCGTCCGGCGTGGCGTTCCCTTGAACGCCAGATGCTCGAGAAGATGGCTCGCCCCCAGCACGTCCGGGGCCTCGTGCGCCGAACCCTGACGCACCCAGACGCCGGAGGCGACCGATCGGACGCCGGGGATCTCCTCGGTGAGGACCCGAACTCCGTTCCTCAGGACCGTTTCCGCGACCGTCGTGTCGCCGTTGGGAGTCACTGCGAGGGCCACCCGTTCCGCTGCAGCTGGCCAACCAGTCGGACGGCCTGCTAGCCGCTGACCCCGGCCCCCTCGACGGCGTTGGCGTCGTTCGGGGTCGATCCGCCTGCCGCTTGCTCCTCCGCCTCCTCGGCCATGGCCGCGCACCTCGACAATCTGAGCCGGCCCTTCTCGTCGATGGACAGTAGCTTCACGCGAGTGATGTCGCCCTTCTTCAGGACATCTTCGGTTTTCTCGACGCGCCCTTCCGTGAGCTCGGAGATGTGGCACAGGCCCTCTGTACCAGGGGTGATCTCGATGAACGCCCCGAAGCTCGTCGTATTCTTGACCGGCCCCTCGTAGATGCGGCCCACCTCCGGCTCTTGCACGATGGCCTCGATCATCTCCCGCGCCCGCATGCTCGCTTCTCCCGAGACTGCGGCGATCTTGACGACGCCCGAGTCCTCGATCTCGATGTGGGCACCCGACTCGTCCTGAATCGCGCGGATCGTCTTGCCCTTCGGGCCGATGATCTCCCCGATCTTCTCCGGGTTGATCTGGATCGTGATGATCCGCGGGGCCCACTGCGAGATGTCACTGCGCGGCTCCAGGATGGTCTGGTCCATCATGTCGAGGATGTGGAGCCGGGCCCGGGCCGCTCGTTCGAGGGCCTCTTCGAGGATGTCGAACGTGAGTCCGCCGATCTTGATGTCTATCTGGATCGCGGTCACGCCCTCGCGTGTTCCCGCGATCTTGAAGTCCATGTCGCCGAGCGCGTCCTCGAGGCCGAGGATGTCGGTGAGGACGGCCACCTCGTCGTCCTCCTTGATGAGCCCCATTGCGACGCCGGCGCACGCGCTTTTGATCGGCACACCGGCATCCATGAGCGAGAGCGACGACGAGCAGACTGTCGCCATCGAACTGGAGCCGTTGGACTCGAGCACGTCCCCGACGATCCGGATGGTGTACGGAAACTCGTCGTAGGCAGGCAGCAGCGGCTGGATCGCCCGCTCTGCGAGCGCTCCATGACCCTGCTCCCGCCGAGACGTGCCGCGATAGGGCCGCGCCTCCCCCACACAGAAGGGAGGGAAATTGTAATGGAGCATGAACGACTTCGTCACCTCTTCGCGGGTGTCGATGGAATCGATGCGCTGCTCGTCCCTCGAGGTGCCCAGCGTGACCACGCCCAGCGACTGCGTCTGACCACGTGTAAAGAGCGCCGAGCCGTGCGTGCGCGGCAGCACGCCCACCTCACAAATGATGGGCCTCACCTCGTCGAGTTGCCGTCCGTCGGCCCGCTCCCCCCGCTCCAGGATCTGTCGCCGCATCGTGCGTTTCTCGATCCCTCTGAGGGCCTCCGAGACGTCCCGCTCGTGCTCGGCCCAATCTTCGTCCTCTTCCTTGAGCTGTCCCACGACCGCCTCCTTCAGGGCGGCGATGGCCTGCTTACGCTCTTGCTTGTCCTGGAGGCCGAGCGCCTCCTCGACCCGTTCGAACGCGAGCTCTTCCACGCGTGACCGGAGCTCGGCGTCCGGCTCGATCGCCGTCCATTCCATGTCGGGGACCGAATGACCCTCCAAGAGATCGCGCTGGATCGCGATGAGCTCGCGAACCCCCTCGTGACCGACCCTGAGCGCTGCCAACAGATCCGCTTCCGGTACCTCCACCGCCCCACCCTCGACCATGAGAATCGCGTCCTCGCTGCCCGCGACCACGAGGTCGACTTCGGAGTACTCCAGCTGCTGGAACGTCGGGTTGAGAATCCAGGTGTCCCGGATGCGCCCGACCCGCACCGACGCGACCAGCTCGTTGAACGGAATCTTCGACATGTTCAGCGCGACCGAGGCGCCCAGGAGGGCCAACACGTCCGCGTCGTTCTCCATGTCTGCGCTCAGAATGAAGCACGCGATTTGCGTCTCGTTCATGAACCCGGCGGGAAAGAGGGGCCGCAGCGGCCGGTCCGTTTGACGTGCGGCGAGAATCTCCTTCTCGCCGGGGCGCCCCTCGCGCTTGAAGAAGCCACCTGGGATCTTGCCTGCCGCGTACGTCTTCGCTCGGTACTCGATGGTGAGCGGGAAGAAGGGCAGGTGCGTGGGACGGTCCTGGACGGTCGCTGCCGCCAGAAGGACGGTCTCGCCATACTGGACGACACAAGATCCTGCGGCGAGCCGGGCCATGCGCCCGATCTCGATGCTAAGTGGCCTACCTGCGAACTGGCGTTCGATCCTCTGAATCATCGTCTTCGTTCTCTTCTTCGTTTGGCTGTGGAAGCTGTTCCACCCGGGGTGCAGTGCCCGCTCCATATCGTCTGGGCGGTGGACGTGCGCCGCGGCCGGAACGGCCGGGTAGGACCAGGAGACGACGACCTGTGCGGCCGCCGCCTCTCAGGGTCCCGAATCAGTGCCGGAGCCCGAGGTCCGCGATGAGCTCGCGGTAGCGCTCGAGGTCCGTTCGCTTGAGATACTCGAGAAGGCGCCGGCGACGGCCGACCATCTTGAGAAGTCCGCGCCTACTGTGATGGTCCTGCTTATGCGCGTCGAAGTGGCCGCGGAGATCGTTGATGCGGGCCGTGAGGATGGCGATCTGGACCGGGGCGCTCCCCCCGTCCCTGTCGTGGAGTTGATACTTCTCGATAATTGGTTTTTTGACGATCGTCACTGTAGAGTATCGCCTCCGCGAGAGTCTACGCTGCAAGGGAAGCGGCGAGGGCCCTGCCGCGTTCGACGGCACGCGCCCTGCCTAAAGGCCTTTCAAGGTAGAGAAGGAGCGTGCGGGGCGGAAGGGGCTTCGCGGTCACGGCACTCGAGAACCATGTGATGGCTCAGGCCCTGGGCCCGGCCTCAACTCCGAGGCGTCCGCGGCCAATATCTGCGTCGCCTCCTCCACGTCCTCGCGCATCTGGTCGATCAGCGCTTCGACACTCGCGAAGGGCCTCACCTCCCTCAGGTAGCGCACGAAGTCGACCCTGATCTCGGACCCGTAGAGATCGCCCTCGAAGTTGAGCAGGTGAAGCTCGACCGAGGGTGGAGAGCCACGAAACGTGGGCCGGGGACCGAGGTGGAGCGCACCTGGGTGTGTGCCCATCCGCAGGACGCCGCGCACCGCATAGATCCCGGCTGGGGGCAGAAGCTTCTCACCGGAGTGGATCGCCAGGTTCGCCGTGGGGAAGCCGAGCTTCCTTCCACGGCCCTCCCCGCGCACCACAACCCCACGGAACGAGTAGGGGCGCCCGAGCGCCGTGCGCGCCCGCACGACGTCCCCAGCCGCGAGCGACCGTCGGATCCGGGTCGAAGAGATCGGATCACCGTCTGCCTTGACGGGCGGCACCACATCCACTTCGAACCCCAAGTCGCGGCCTATCGTGCGGAGCGTCTCGACGTCACCGGATCGTCCACGCCCAAACCCGTGGTCGTACCCGATGACGAGCTCGTCGACACCCAGTTGACCCACGAGGATCTCCTCCACGAAGCGGCGGGGGGAGTACCTCGAGAGCGCGGGCGTGAAGGAGAGGAAAACCGCATAGTCGAGGCCGCTCTCGGCGAGGATCTCTTTCTTTTCCAGTGGAGTCGTGAGCAACGGAGGGGCGTGTTCCGGTCGGACGATGCGCAGGGGATGCGGGTCAAACGTGACCAAAACGCTCCTCCGGCCGGTCTCCTGCGCCCGGCGTCGGATCTCCTGAAGCACCGCCCAATGACCCTGATGAACGCCGTCGAAGGTGCCCACGGTCGCCACCGCTCCCCGATCCAGCGGTAACCCACTCAGCGCCGTTGGGTCGCTCACGCCAGCACCCCGGGAAGCACCTTGCGAGGTCGAAGTCGCACACCTTCTCTCACCGCCACGGCAAACAGCACGCCCCCGTGCAAGACAGCCACCGGCTGACCTTCCGGAAGGCCCGGGGCGCTTTCCACCCACGCCCCCTGGGCCACCCGCCGAGCCGCGACCAGGTCCACATCCTGCCTCGGCAGGTGAGCCAGAGCATCGGCGGGCGCGAGCCACGCGCTCCGGTGCCGGGCCACGTTCGCCAATCCGTCCCACTTTACCGCGTCCTCTACTCGCAGCGTTCCGACCCGTGTGCGGCGGAGCGCCGACAGATGGGCCGGGACCGCTAGCGCTTCGCCCAGATCACGGGCCAGCGCCCGAATGTACGTCCCACTGGAGCAGAACACTCTGAGCTGGACCTCCGGAGGGTCGAGATCGAGCAGGTCGAGCTCGTGAATGGTGACTGCCACCGGAGCGAGCTCTACCGACTGGCCTCGGCGCGCCCTCTGGTACATTCGTTCCCCACCTCGTTTCTTCGCCGAATAAGCAGAAGGCACCTGTTGAATAGAGCCCCGGAATCCCGCGAGCGCCGCTTCGATCCGTTCGACATCCAAGCCGCGCCACGCATCGCTCTCTGAGACGACGCGACCTTCCGGATCCCCGGTATCGGTACGTCGGCCGAAACGGACGGTCGCCAGATAATCCTTTGGGAGCGCGGCGAAATACTCGGCCAGCCGCGTCGCTTGACCGACGCAGAGCACGAGCAAGCCCGACGCGAAGGGGTCGAGAGTACCGGTGTGTCCAACCCGACGAACGGCGAGAGCGACGCGGGCTCGTACCACCGCGTCGTGTGACGTAGGGCCCGTGGGCTTGTCCAGCAACAGAACGGCGCCCGTGTCCTGCGTTCTGCGTGCAGCCCGGCTACTCAAGGGTCCAGTGGCTCGGACCGCTCGTCCGGGGGTGACCCACCCTCATCCTCGGGCAGGGGTCCGATCTCCTCGAGGAGCTGCTCGACGCGAAAGGCCCGTTCCAGGGTCTGGTCCTCGCGGAAATCGAGGTCGGGAACGCGGCGGATGTGCAGCTCCTCTCCGAGACATCGGCGGAGAAAGCCGGACGCGGCCTCGAGGCCACGGAGGGCGTCCTCCCGTCGATCGTCCTGGCCGGGCAAATTGACCCAGACGCGAGCAAACGTGAGATCCGGGCTCGCCTTCACACCCGTGACCGTCACACCCCGAACTCTGGGGTCGCGCACCCGAATGCGGACGATCTCGGAGATCTCGCGCTTGAGCTGCTCGTTGAGGCGCTGAACTCGCCTGCTGGTCATGGCCCCATCCTTCGTCTGTCCGAATGTCGCACCGCCGGGAGCGCTCTGAAAGAGGGGGCGCGAGCCTTACAGAAGCTCGCGATGACGCGAGGAGACCAGCACACGGCGATGCGCGCCGACGAAATCGTCCAACCGGTCCAAGACCGACTGCACGAAGGCGACATCGGCGGCGATGACGGCAGCCGCCAGCTCCGCGCTGGTCCACGTGTCCTGATGGTCGGTTTCCGCCACGGACACACGGAAGCGGTGCCGGAGTCGATCCTTGAGCGACCTCAGCACCTGGCGCTTTTCCTTGAGCGACGCGCAACCGGGGAGCCTGAGCTCCCAGCGGATCACGCCGACGACGACACCGGCCACTGAACGTTCCGGAAAGCCCGGAGGATCAGCCTCTTCCCTCCACGACGCCCGCGAGCGTCCGGGCGATCTCCTCCACCTTGTAGCACTCGATCAGGTCACCGATCTTGACGTCGTTGAACTTTGCGATCCCGATTCCGCACTCGAAGCCCTCGCGGACCTCGCGGGCGTCGTCCTTGAAACGCTTCAACGAGCCGATGTCGCCGTCGTAGATCACCTTGCCGTCGCGCACGAGTCGCGCTCTCGCGCTGCGCCCGATGATTCCTTCGGTAACGTAGCAGCCCGCGATCGTACCGACGCGGCCGATGCGGAACACCTCGCGAACCTCCGCAGCCCCCAGAATCGTCTCCGTCTTCTCGGGGGAGAGCATTCCCTCGAGCGCCGCACGAGTATCGTTGACCGCGTTGTAGATGACCTCGTAGCTCTGGATGTCGACACCGTCCTGCTCCGCCAAGTGCCGAGCCTTGGTGTCCGGCCGAACTCTGAAGCCGATGATCACCGCGCCGGCGGTGGCAGCGAGGATCACGTCCGATTCGTTCACAGCCCCGACCGCACGGTGGATGACCTCCACCTTTACCTCGTCCGTCCCGAGCTGCTCCAAGGCATCGGACACCGCCTGTACGGAGCCGTCGACGTCACCCTTGATGATGAGCGGGAGCGTGTCGGCGCCTTCCGCATCGATAAGCTTTGAGAAGTCACCGAGCTTGAGCCCGCGCTCCTTGACGCGGAGTTGCTTCTCGCGCTCCAGCCGCTGCCTCGTGCTGGCGACCTCGGCCGCCTTGTCGGCCTCCATCGCCTGGAAGCCGTCGCCCGCCTGGGGCACGCCACCGGTGCCCAGCAGTTGGACCGGCACACCGGGGCCTACCTCATCCAGGGGCTTATCGCGTTCGTCGAGCAACGCCCGCACGCGCCCGTCGTACAACCCACAGAGAAAACTGTCCCCGACGCGGAGCGAGCCCTTCTGAACGAGCACGGTCACGACAGGTCCCTTGCCTATGTCGAGCTGGGCCTCGATGACCGCACCGACGGCCTCTCGGTTCGGATTCGCTTTGAGCTCTAGGAGGTCTGTCTGCAAGAGCACCTTCTCCAACAGGTCCCCCACTCCTTGTCCGGTCTTTGCGCTTATGTCTGCGCTCAGCACGTCCCCACCGAAGTCCTCCACCTGCAGATCGTGCTGGAGGAGCTCCTGCTTCACCCTGGCGGGATCGGCCGACGGCAGGTCGATCTTATTGATCGCCACAACGATGGGGACTCCGGCGTTCTTGGCGTGGCTGATGGCTTCGATCGTCTGCGGCATGACGGAGTCATCGGCCGCGACGATGAGGATGACGATGTCCGTAACATCAGCTCCTCGGGCCCGCATCGCGGTGAAGGCTGCGTGGCCCGGAGTGTCCAAGAAGGTGATGGAGCGATCGTCAGGCAGAACGACGTGATAGGCACCGATGTGCTGGGTAATCCCGCCGGCCTCGCCGGCGACCACGTTCGAATCGCGGATACGATCCAGGAGCAGGGTCTTCCCGTGGTCGACATGGCCCATGACCGTCACGACGGGAGGCCGAGGCTCTAGGTCTTCAGGACGCTCCTCTTCCTCGATCTCCTCCTCTGGCTTTACGTACTCCTCTTCGCGGGCGGCCGCGAATCCGAACTCGTCGAGGAGCATCTCGATCTGATCGTAGTCGAGGCGCTGGTTGATCGTGACCATCAGCCCGAGGTTCTTGAACGCCGACCCGATGATCTCGGTGGGTGTGACATCGATTAGCTCTGATAGCTCGGACACCGTCAAGAACTCGGCGACTCTGACTGTCAGCGCCTCGCGCTCGAGCTCTTCCTGCTGCTCGAGCTCGTCCAGCTCCTGCTCTTCACGGCTGGGCTGACTTCCGCGCCGACGCCGTTTCCGTCCACCGCCCTTGATCTCGGCCATGACGCGCTGGATGTTCTCCTGGACGGCGTCCTGGTCGACCCTTTGGCGCTTCTTTCCCTTCTTCCTTGCCTTGGCCTTCCGCCTTCCGTCGGAAGTGTACCCCTCCGCCTGGATTCGAACCTGTCCGCCTGGGCCAGCGCTCGCCGCGGGTGTCGGCCTGAGGGCCGCATCCGCATCCGCAGCCTCGATGCCGAGGCTGCGAACCGGCTCCGGAGGCACGCCAGGATCCTGGACCGATACGAGCGACTCCACCTCATCGTGCTCCCCGAGCTCCGGGGTCGGCTCTTCGTCGGACTCGACGACAACCGGCTCCGGTTCCGGAGAGCGCGCCTCGGAATCGTCGGAAACGGCTTCGATCCCCACGGGCTCGTCGTCGACGGGGTCCTCCTCTGCCTCCTCTTCCCGATCCGGCCCCGACTCGCCGGACGGCCCTTGATCTACCTTGACAGGCTCCGGGCCCCTCTCGACTTCCCCCTCCGGCTCGGGTTCGGCCACCCGCCTGCGTCGACGACGACGAGGTCCGCTTGCGGCTTCCTCGATCGCGGCCTGGATGGCGTCCTTTGCCGTCTTCTTTCCCGCCCGCCGCTCGCGCTCGACTTTTGCCAGCACCCGGGCGACGTCGGCGTCATCCACCGAGGCGGAAGCGCCCGTTACCTGGATGCCGATTTCTCGCAAGAGCTGCAGCAGGGCCGACGGATCGACCTTGAGATCCTTGGCCAACTCTAAGACCCGCATACTACTCGTTCGTCCCTCCGATACTCGTTCGAGACGCCGGTCCACTGGCTTCTCTCCTCTGTATCCGGCCGAGGATGCGATGCCCGAAACCAGCGTCGAGCACGACTAACGCGCTGAGAGGAGGCTCGCCGACGGCAGCGCCCAACTCGGTACGATCCGCCAGCACCGTCAGGGGAATCGTGCGTGCGCGACTGATTCTTTCGATCTTGCTCCGTTGTCCGTCGCTTGCGTCCGCAGCAACTAGGACCAGGGCCGCCCGCCCCGCCCGGACAGCCTCACGTGAGCGTCCGACCCCCGCGACCACGGCACCCGCCCGACGAGCGAGGCCGAGGAGCTGCAGGGCTTCAGTCCCTTCCCGTGTCGCCATCATCCGCGTCCTCCGGTTCCGCATCGTCGGCCGCGGCCTCGACCGACGCTGCGTCAGGCTCAGTTTGGACCGCTTCGGGCTCGTCGGGACCGCCCAACTCTCCAGTCGCGGCGTCGGCGAGGGTTTTCTCATTTGTTTCGTCGCCCCCCCCCCGTCCCTCCCGATTCCGACCCTTCGCCTTCCGTGACCGTGAGCTCGTCGATGATGGAGAAGAGCCCTTCAACATCGTCCTCGGAGAGGCCCTCGACCCGACCGAGATCCTCCTTCTCCAAATCGATGATGTCGAGAAAAGTATTGTATCCGGCCGTTTCCAGGGCAGCCAGAGTGGTTTCCTCGAGCGAGAGCTCACCCAGGGGAAAATCGGCCATCTCGAGCTGCTCGTCCTCCTCCGGCGCCCCGAATAGTGTGAGATCCGCGCCCTTCTCCAGCCACTCGCGCGATCCATAGAGGTCGATCTGCCAACCGATCAGCTGAGAAGCCAGGCGAACGTTCTGCCCGTTCCGACCGATGGCGAGCGAGAGCTGGTCCTCGTCAACGATCGCGGTGATCACTTGTTGCTCCACGCTACTCATGACCTTCGCGACCCGTGCCGGCGCCAACGCCCTGCGGGCGAAGACCTCCGAGTCGGGATGCCAGGGTACGATGTCGATCCTCTCGCCCCCGAGCTCCGACACCACCGCCTGCACACGCGAGCCCTTGAGCCCAACGCAGGCGCCGACCGGATCGATCGATTCATCCCTGCTGGATACCGCGATCTTCGTTCGGCCGCCGACCTCGCGAGCGATCCTCCGGATCTCCACGATATCGTGGTAGATCTCAGGCACTTCCAAGCCGAAGAGAGCCGCCACGAAGAGCGGGTCGGCTCGAGAGAGGATGAGTCGCGGCCCCTTGGGGGTCTCCTCGGCTTTTTTCAGGACCGCCCTGATCGGGTCGCCCTGCCGAAAGCGCTCCCGCGGATTCTGTTCTTTCCAGGGGATGATGGCATCGGCGTCTCGAGAGCGGTTCAGCATGACCACGACCTTACCGCGCTCGATCTGTTGGACTTCCCCGGAGAGGAGCTCGCCGACGCGGTCGGCGTACTCCTCGCGAATGCGCTGCCGCTCGCCCTCGCGCACTCTTTGGACGATCCGCTGCTTTACGGCCATCACGGCATTTCTGCCGAATTCCGTAAAGTCCACGGGGATCTCCATGACGTCGCCCACCTCGAAACCGGGATCGTCCCAACGTGCCTGCTCCAGGCCGATTTCGGAGGAGGGGTCCTCCACTTCCTCGACGACCCTGCGCAGAACGACGATCTCGAACTCCCCGGTCGACTCGTCGATCTCGATCTCGGCGTTCACATTAGGGCCGTAGATCCTGGCCAGTCCGGCCAAGATGCCGTCCTTGATAAGATCGTTCACCTCGTCCGGTGACAGACTCTTTGTCGAGGCTACGTCACGGAATGCCGCGACGATCTGTCCCGCATTGACCATAGCCGTCCCTTGTTTGTCCCTACTGCCACTCGAAGACGAGGTGGGCCGCCGAGATGTCCCCTTTCGGCACCTCCACCTCGTCTCCACCGGGGAGCCTGAGGCGCACGAGCTCCCCCTCCCCTTCGTCCGCACGGAGCCCCAAGAGCTCTCCCTCGAGCCTCCGCGCACGTCCGGCCAGCACGTCCGGGCCCTTCACGGCGACGCGCTGCCCCTTGAACCGCTCCCAATCGCCCGCTCTCGTCAGAGGACGATCGAGTCCTGGGGAGGAAACCTCCAGGACGTACCTCTCCGGCATCTGCTCCAGAGTGTCGAGCCAAGCCTCAAGTACACGACTCACTCGCGCGCACTCGCCCACCGTGACGCCTTCACCGCGCCGCGCCCGCTCCTCGGACACGTCAATGCGGACCCGCAAGATCGGGCGGCGAGCGCTTCCGGCCCACTCAGCCAACACGAGCTCGAACCCCAGCCCGGCGAGTCGCACATCGAGCTCCGACTCAACTCCCAGAACCGGTCTGGCCACTGTGCTCCCCATAACATCGAATAAAAAAGCGGGGGCAACCCTCTCCCCCACTTCGAGACGCCGCCCCGCCTGGGCAGCCGTTCCGACCGTGAAAGGTAGGCCAAACGGCCTACCGATTCAAGGTTCGCCCCCCGGCTCGAGGCCCTCATCGTGCGAGGCCGACGCTCCCTTCTCGAGGCGATCGACCCGCTCCTGCAGCTCGCTCAGACCCCGGCCCGGGGACGCGACTTCCTCCACCGTTGCGTACCGGCCGAGGTCGAGGCGTTCCCTCGCTCCACCGGCAGCTTCGCGTGCTCGATCCAGGGCGCCCTTGACGGTGTCTTTGGCCCTGTCGAAGCTCAGGTCCCCCTTCTCCCTCGCCTCCGCGATGGTCTCCTCCAACGCCTCTTTGAGCGCGGAGAGCATGCCGAGACCTGGCCGAACCGCGTCCTCTTCCTCTTCGACGTCGGACTTCTCGCCCGACCGTTGGTCGCTTTCCGGCCGCGCATCGCGACTCTCGTTCCCTTCGTTCGATTCGCTCATCTCGCACGCCTGTCGCTGCGTTCACGTCCCTACATCGCCGATGCCACCGAGCTAGTCCCCGTCGAGTCGCTCGATGTCGGCACCGAGACCGCGGAGCCGCTCTGCGATGTTCTCGTAGCCACGCTCGATCTGACGAATGTTGTGGATCCGACTCTCTCCTCGCGCTCCGAGCGCGGCTATCAGAAGAGCCATTCCGGCACGAATGTCCGGACTCTCCAGATGTGACCCTCTCAATTCGGAGGGGCCCACGACAACGGCACGGTGAGGGTCGCAGAGAATGATCTGCGCACCCATCGTGACGAGCTTGTCGGTGAAGTACATCCGCGACTCGAACATCTTCTCATGAATCAGAATCGTCCCTCGACATTGGGTGGCCGTGACGAGGGCGATCGAAGTCAGATCGGCCGGAAAGGCGGGCCAGGGACCGTCGTCTATCTTGGACACAGCACCGAACGCGTCCTGCCGGATGAGGTGGTCAGCGTCACCCAGAACGACCAGGTTCCCACCATCCACCTGGCACTCGACTCCGAGTCGATTGAATCCCAGCAGCGTTGAGTCGAGATGTTGAAGAGGCGCGTCCTCGACGATTAGCCGACTTCCGGTGACCGCGGCCAGACCAATGAATGATCCGGTCTCGATGTGGTCCGCACCCAGCCGATAGCGGCAACCGCGGAGGGAGGTCGAACCCTCGATGGACAGCGTGTTGGTGCCGATTCCCTCGATCCTTGCCCCCATCTCCGTCAGGAGGTGACATAGGTCCTGGACGTGAGGTTCAGACGCCGCGTTACGTAGACGCGTCGTGCCCTCGGCGAAGACAGCCACCATCAAGGCGTTCTCCGTGCCTGTAACCGAAGGCTCGTCGAGAAAGAGGTCTGTGCCCACGAGCTTCTGCGCTCGCACCGAAAAGCCGTCATCGAGCTCGACGGTCCCACCGAACGACTCGAACGCAACGAAGTGCGTGTCGAGGCGCCGACGCCCGATGACGTCTCCACCGGGAGGCGGCAGGTGCACTTCCCCGAATCTCGCGAGAAGCGGTCCGGCCAAGAGGAGGGAGGCTCGGATTCTCACGGCGATGTCGCGATCCACCCGACCCGTGGTCGCGCCGGAAGGGTCAGCCATCACCGTGTTGGGCTCGGTCCACTCGACCTTCACCCCCAGCGAACGCAGGATTTCCAGGAGCATTTCCACGTCCCGGATCCTGGGTACGTTCTCCAGAGTGAGCGGGCCGTCGGCTAGCAAGCATGCGCACAAGGCCGGGAGTGCCGCATTCTTGTTTCCCGCTGGGCGTATGGTGCCGGAAAGAGGGCGTCCACCCTGAACCACGAAAATGGCCATACGCGCTGGGAGTGAAGAAGAACCGTCGCGGCAATGGGACGAGCGTCGTGCCCGCCCCGCCTTGGAGGGGAACCGAAGATATCCCGCGCCCGTCTGGCGGACAAACGCGCCGCCGATTGGCGACGTGCTGATCCTTGACACCCCAGGGACACGGGGTCTAGTCTTGGCCCCGCGACCAGACGCTGGGTCGCCCAGACTTAGAGACGTCACGTGGATCCGGAATCGAGCCGTGCGCCTCAGCGAGTACCTTGATCCGGATCTCGTCCTCGTTGGCTTGGACGCTACGGCCGCGCAGGACGCGTTTCACCAAATCGCCCGACATTTGATAGCACAAAGGGCGGTGGGCCCCGCCTCGACGGTGGAGCGCGAGTTCGCGTCGCGCGAGGAGCGCCACACGACGGTGCTCGGCGACGGCGTCGCAATCCCCCACACCACTCTCGAAGGCCTGAGAGCGCCAATCCTGCTCGTGGCCCTTGCGTCCGATCCGTTTCAGTTCGGTCCGCCCGACACCGGCCCGGTGGGCGTCCTTTTCGTGCTTCTCTCGCCCGTGGGCCGAGGGAGCGAGCACATCAAGCTGCTAGCCCGTATCTGTCGGCTGGTCAAGCACCCGGGGTTCATCGACGAGCTGGTGGCCAGCGAAACGACCCATGAAGCGGTAGCGGTCATCGAGCGCGTCGACGGCCTCCACGTCTGACGGGGCAGCGCGTCTTCAATGCAGCTCCTTCTCGCGGTGATCAACGATCCCGACAAGATCGACGATATCATGTCCGGCTTTCTCGAGCTCGGCATCACGGGTGCGACGATCGTGAGCAGTGAGGGCATGGGAAGGGTACTTTCCCACGATATCCCGATCTTCGCAGGCCTCCAGACGCTCATTTCGTACTCGAGACCGCAGAACCGCATGATCTTCAGCGTGATCGGCGACGAAAAAGTGGGCGGAGCGCTCGCTCTCCTTCAGGACGTCTGCGGAAACCTGCAGGATCCCGCCACGGGAATCGCCTTCACGCTGCCGGTCATCCGCGTCGTCGGCCTGGCGCCCGAGCTCGGGGCGGACGGAGCGCCTCCCTGAGCGGTTCGGCGGACGCCCTCCTGGCGACGCTCATACTCATCCTCCTCGCGCTCCTCGGCGCACGGGTCCACTTCTCGACGACACGGGTCTCTCCGGGCCCGCGCCTTCTCTTCCGCACTGGCACCCACTTCCTCTTCGTCGGTTGGGCTCTGGGCCCACTCGGGCTGGGCCTGCTCACCGCCGACGCGGTGACTCAGCTGCAGCCGTTACTCGGGCTCGGACTCGGTTGGGTGGGGCTGCTGTTCGGTTTACAGCTCGACCGCGAGAGCCTGCGCCGCTTCAAGCGCAAGACGCACGTCTGGGCTCTGGGACAGGCCGTGCTTTCGTTCACCTTCTTTCTCGCCGTCGCTTGGATCGTGTTCGCGGCCACCCGCTTCTGGGACGAGCCGACGATGTTGCTCCTTGTCGGCGCGGCGGCCACCGCTTGTGTCACGACGCCCGCGGGAATCGCCATGGTGTCGGCCAATTTTGGGGTGCGCGGCGATGTCGCGAAGCTTCTCTTCTTCACAGGATCGGTGGACGCCATTGTTGGGATCGCTGCCCTCCAGGCAGCGTACGCACTGCATGCGGCCATCAATCCGCTGCCGGGCTTCGGCGCCTGGGGAGTGCTGTTCAGTTTCGGACTCGCGCTCGGGCTGGGCACGGTGTGCGGGATCATATTCCTCTGGCTCATGCGGCTGCGCCCGGCCAGCGAGGAGCTCGTGCTCTTTCTGCTGGGCATCTGCGCCCTGGCCGCCGGTGCAGCCCTCCAACTGACGGTCTCCCCGCTTTTCGTGTGTGCGACGATGGGTGTGCTGGTCGCGAACCTCACGAACGAGTCTCGGCGAGTGTTCGAGCTGCTACAGAATTGGGAAAAGCCCGTCTACCTGATTCTGCTCATGCTGGCCGGCGCCCTTCTCACGCTGCCGACCGCGTGGATGATTCCGCTGGCGCTCGCCTACGCGCTGCTTCGGGGGGCCGCCAAGGTCTCGGCGGGCGCGGTTCTCGTGGAGGTCGTGTCGCTTCCCTTCCAGGTACCGAGACGCGTTGGCCTTGGCCTGGTCCCCCAGGGAGGGATCTCACTGGCGATGGCGGTGTCGCTGCTCATCACGTTTCCACAGCCGAGTCCGGCGTCGGCGGACGGAGCGGAGCTGGTCTTCGGAGTCGTGGTTCTGGGCGTCGTTCTCTCCGAGCTCGTCGGCCCACTGCTCACCACGACCGTTCTGCGACACGCCGGCGAGATCTCGCCGGACGTCGAGCGCGCGCTCCAGGCGGGAGACGACAAGCTCGCCGAAGAAGCGGCGATTCGGCACTCGGCGACTCCACGGCCCGGGGCGGCCGATCGCGATCCCGGCTGACAAAGCGAGTGACCCGGATTCCGCCCTTGTCGAGGGTGAACATCTGGCTCGGGACCCGGTTCGAAGGTTAAGCTCAACGCATGATCTCATTGATGCTTCCGAAGAGCCTGACCCCCACACTTCAGGTGACGGACACCGTCGTCATGGTCCTCGCTCGTGACCAGCTCGACGCGGCGGCGGCGTGGTCTACGGTGGTGGTCGGCGTATTCTTCCTACTTCTCGTTCCGCTCCTCTTGCTTCTTCTCGTTCAGCTGAGAAGGGTGAGCAGCACGATAAGAAAACTCGGGGAAGAGGGTCTACGCCGCGCTGACCCGCTGCTCGTCAGCGGCAGGGGGATAGCGGACAATGTCGAGTTCATCTCCGACGCGGTGCGTGCAGACGTTCAGCGGCTCAGCGGTTCCGTGAAGTCCCTCACCGAGCGCTTGAACGAGGCGTCCACCCGCATGGAGGAGCGGATCCAAGAGTTCAACGCCCTGATGGAGGTGGTGCAGGGCGAAGCCGAGGACATATTCCTGGATACGGCCTCGACGGTTCGCGGCGTCCGGGAGAGCGCGCGCACGCTTGGTAGCCCTCGCCCCGAGGGGGGGGTCTCGGGGCGAGGGCGAGACTGAACGGGGGGAGCCCGCGCACCGGCCGGACAGCGATGGTGGGGGGAGTCCGGAGGCGATGCCCTCTGCCGCCCCGCGAGTTCATTCGAGAGGCGAGGACTGATCAGCCGTCGAGCGGAGCGCGGTTGGCCGAGGCCGCTGAGCCTACTCCTCGTGGCAGTGGCCTGGTGGCTCCTCCCCGAGCCAGCCTACGCCTGGGGGCCAGGTACCCACGTCGCGCTCGGTGAAGCCGTGCTTTCGGCGCTCTACTTACTCCCCCCGGGGCTATCGGCGCTCCTTGCCCGATACCCGCTCCATTTTTTGTACGGCTCGATGGCAGCGGATATCTCGTTCGCAAAGAAATACGTGCCCGAAGGCCGGCATTGCCACAACTGGCACGTCGGCGAGGAGATCCTCGCGAGCGCGAGCCAGAACGCACCTCAGCTCGAGGCCGTTGCATACGGCTACCTCGCCCACCTCGCTGCAGACACGGTCGCGCACAACTTCTTCGTTCCGCGGCGGTTGCTCCTCACCAGCACGACGCAGGCCATGGGGCACACATACTGGGAGCACCGCATGGACATGCACGTGGGGGAAAGCTACCTCACGCGTGCCCGCCACATCGTCGTGGATCACGATCACGAGGAAGCCGACGAACTTTTCGACCTCGTACTCTCCCGCACCCTCTTCAGCTTCCAGACGAACCGGCGAATCTTCCGCGGCATGATTCGCTTTCAGGGCCACGACCGCTGGAAGCAGATCTTCGAGAAGATCCTCGAGAAGTCCCGCTTCGATCTCCCTGATCCGCTGGTGACCAAATACTTCGCACTTTCGTTCGATTATGTGGTGGACTATCTCGTAAACCGGGCCGATTCGGCTCCCTTCTCTCTCGACCCGGTGGGTGATCTGAACCTCCGGCTGGCGAAGAAGGTGCGCAGGTTGACCCTCGCCGACGGGACCGCCGACCGACCCTCCAGCCTGGCCGACATGGCCGACGACTTCTTCCCCCACCCGGACGATCCCCTCGTCCACTGGCCCCGAATGCAGGTGGTGCAGCGTCAGACCGACCTGGAAGCATCCGAGGAGGCTACACCCGACTCACCCCACGCGCCTGATCTCCCCCTGCCCTTCAAAGGAGGCGAGGGCACCTCGGAAGCTGGCTGAGCCCGATGGGGTGCACGCTCAGAAGTCCAGGTCTCGCTCCAAGCCTGCGTAGCGGATGACGAGCTTCTTACGACCCACCGAATCGAAATGGACCGTCACGCGAGTGTCCCGACCGAACCCGCTCACTTCCATGATCGAGCCAGACCCGAACGTCGGGTGTGAGACCCGCTCGCCCTTCACGAATCGGGGGGCGGCCTGGTTGAACGCAGCATCGAGAGCCGGATCCGGGTCGAACGTGTGGTCAGGAGGGGCGCGGCGACCGCGACCCCGGTGAGGAGTGCTCGAGGCGCCGATACGGTCGAGCAGCGGAGAGCTCGCCGACTCTACGAGCTCGTCGGGGATCGAATCCGCGAAGGGTGACAGGCGCCCGTACACGTAGTCGCCGGCCCTACGTCGCTGTCGGGCGTGCGAGAGCACCAGCTTGTCCTTCGCTCGCGTCACTCCGACGTAGAAGAGGCGCCGCTCCTCCTCCAGCTCATGAGGGTCGTCGTAGGCCCGTGAAAGCGGGAAGAGGCCGTCCTCCAAGCCGGTGATGAAGACCACCGGGAACTCCAGTCCCTTGGCGTTGTGCAGCGTCATGAGCGTTACCGCGTCAGCCTCGGGATCATGGGCATCGACGTCCGCGACGAGGGCTACGCGTTGCAGATAGAGGTCAAGCTCGGTGAACGGATCGAGCTCCTCGGCCTCCAGCTCGCCCTCCAGCTCGCCGTCGAAGTCCAGGGCGCCGGCGACCAGCTCTTTCACGTTATCGGCCCGGTCCTCTCCTTCTGGTCCTTCGGCGCGCAGCTGCTGGAGAAGGTCGAGCTCCTCGACGAGATCGTCGAGTAGCCGCCCGACGCGCGTGTTGGATGCGCAGGCAGAGAAGCGAGCGATCAATTCAGCGAAGTCACGAAGACCGTTGGCCGCACTCGCATGGGCACCACACTCTCCGCCGCGGTCCGCAGCCTCGAGGAGGGACAGCCCTTGCTCCGCGGCGAATGCCCTCAGCCGCTCGAGCGTCTTGTCACCGACTCCGCGACGCGGGTAGTTCACGACTCGCTCGAACGCGCCGCGGTCGCGAGGATTCGAAACCAGCCTCAGGTAGGCCAGGACGTCCTGGATCTCACGCCGCTCGTAGAATCGCGTGCCCCCCACGACCTGGTAGGGAACCCCACGCCGTCGCAGACCGTCCTCGAGGACTCTCGCCTGTGCGTTGGTACGGTAGAGGACGGCGAAGGAACGGTAGTTGTACAGGCCGGGCCCGTCGCGGTAGCGAGCCTCGATCTCTCCAACGACCGTTCGTGCTTCGTCGTTCTCGTCGACCGTCTCGAACAAAGTGACGGGCTCTCCACCTTCCCGCTCGGTTCGGAGTGTCTTTCCCTTCCGCTGTCGGTTTTCAGCGATTACCGCGTTGGCGGCTTCGAGAATCCGCTGTGTCGACCTGTAGTTTCGCTCCAGACGCACGGTGCGAGCACCGACGTAGGACCGTTCGAAGTCGAGGATGTTGCTGATGTCGGCACCCCTCCAGCCATAGATCGACTGGTCGTCGTCCCCCACGACCATGAGGTTGCCGCGCTCGGCCGCCAGCAGCTCCAAGAAACGGAACTGGGACCGGTTCGTGTCCTGGTACTCGTCGACGAGAACGAAGACGAACCGACGTCGGTAGCGCTCGAGCAGATCGGAATCGCGCTCGAAGAGCTCAACCGGCTTGACCAGCAGGTCATCGAAGTCGAACGAGTCTTGGTCCGCCAGCGCGGCTTGGTAGGCCGGGTACACGCGGGCGACCGTCCTCAAGAACGGATCCGAGCCGTCGCCATGCTCCTCCACGAACCGCTTGGGGGTCACGAGCTGGTTCTTGGCCGCGCTGATCTGCGACCTCACGGCCTGCGGGCGCCAGCGCTTGGGGTCGACGTTCAATCCCAGCTGCGTGTTCTTCAGCTGTCTCTGACTCTGCTCCGCGTCGAAGATTGAGAAGCTCCTCGACCAGCCCAGCAATGGGGCGTGACGCCGAAGTAGACGCGCCCCCATGGCGTGGAAAGTACTGATCCACATGCCTGCCGGCTCCGATCCCAGGAGCCGCCCTATGCGCTCGCGCATCTCTCCAGCCGCCTTGTTGGTGAAGGTCACCGCGAGAATGCGCTCGGTCGGCACACCGTGCTCATTCACGAGGTGGGCGACCCTGGTCGTGAGAACCCGGGTCTTCCCCGACCCGGCACCAGCCAGCACGAGGATGGGTCCCTCGAAGTGCGTCACTGCGTCGCGCTGCTCGGGATTCAGGTCGTCGAGGTACGGCTTCGCCGGCCTGTCGGACATGGTTCTCACCGGGCTCATCAGTGAGCGACCGGAAGGCGGATCTGGAAGATCGCCCCTTCCCGCGTATCGATCAGCGTCACCCGTCCCCCGTGAACCCCCTCGACGATGCGGCGCGTTAGCGCGAGGCCCACACCCCAGCCTCCTGCCTTGGTGGTCACTCCAGGCTCGAAGATGCGATCCCTCACCTCGGGAGCGACTCCCGGACCTGTGTCGCGGACGCGGAGGAACATCCATCCGGCGTCGGCCGGGCGGGCCTCGATCACTATGCGTCCACCCCGCCCACCCAGCGCGTCCAGGGAGTTCTTCACCACGTTCTCCAGGGCCCACGCAAGCAGCACGGCGTTCCCCTTCACATCCGAGAGGTGATCCGGCATGTCGACGCTCAGCTGTACGCCGGGCCCGAACCTGGGTAGTCGGACCTGCAGATAACGCTCCAGCTCACGGGCCAACTCGCTGAGAGACACGCTCTCCAGCTCGGGCTCCAGGCCGATCAGCTCGAAGCGGTGACTGATCCGCTCCAGTCGCACCAAGTCTTCGGTGAGCGCATCCGCGATCTCTCTTTCGTCCACCTCGCCCGGCCGCTCGGGCGGAGGGAGACGCATCACCTCAAGCCAACCCTGGAGCGAGGATATGGGAGTTCCGAGTTGGTGTGCGAGCTCGCGGGCCATGGCCGCCCAAGCGCGCTCGCTCTCGGCTCGGCGCTGGTACTGGATGAGGGTGAAGCCGACCAAGACCGTCAACAGCAGCCCGCCGACCTGGAGCCATGGCACCCAGCGCAGTCTGCGAACCTCGGGGGTGTCACCGAAATGGACGTATTGGAACGATGGATCGCCGACGGGTGGGTGGCGCGCGTCGAGCCGCCGGACGTAGGCGCGCACGCGCTGTTGTCCGTCGGGCGTATGAATATCGACCTCGAAGGGGAGGTTTTCGACCAGCTGCACGGTATCGCCCTGGCCCGTGACGACGATCGGAATCCGCGTGCCGACGACCACTTCCTGGAGGCGGAACAACGCGTTCTCGTGGGATCCGTCCGCGGGATCGCTCAGGGCCGCCCGTGTGATCTCGTTGAAAATGCCCGCGAGCGTCTCCGCGTCGTCGCGGAGCGCGCCGACGATGCGCTGCGTGTAGAGTACGTACCATCCCAGGAGGAAGACGAACAGCGTTGCGAGAGCCACCGGCCAGTTGATGCGTAACATTGGTGCGCGCGCTCGTCCCTGTGTTCACGGGTTGCCGGAGCAGTCGGGTCGGCCGCGAATGATATCCCGGGCCAGCGTTTCGCTCGGGCTCGGAGAATCTTTCGCGATCAGGGAGTCCTCAAGACATCCGTCCCCATTCGTGGACGGAGGGCCTCCGGTACCCGCACCGAGCCATCCTCCTCCTGGTACGTTTCCAGCATCGCGGCGACCAAGCGCGGAAGCGCGAGACCCGAGCCGTTCAAAGTGTGCACGAACTCCGGCTTCTCACGGGGTGAGCGGCGAAACCGTAGCCCTGCGCGCCGCGCCTGGTAATCGGTGAAGGTAGAGCAGCTCGACACCTCTAGCCACTTTGCCACACCAGGGGCCCAGATCTCCAGGTCGTAGGTCATCGCCGCACTGAATCCGAGATCCTGCGCGGCTAGGACGACTCGACGATAAGGGATTTCCAGGAGCTCCAGAAGCGCTTCGGCCTCGGAAGTGAGCTCCTCGAGTGCTGCCCTGCTCTTCTCCGGGCGCTCGTAGCGGACGAGCTCGACCTTGTCGAACTGGTGCACCCTCAGGAGTCCCCGGGTGTCCTTTCCGGCTGCACCTGCCTCGCGACGGAAGCACGGCGAGTACGCGACGTACCGCAATGGAAGCGCTTCGGCGTTCAAAAGCTCGTCACGATGCAGATTGGTCACGGGAACCTCCGCCGTCGGAATGAGCCAGAGATCGTCCCTCTCGACCCGGTAGGACTCGTCCGTGAACTTCGGGAGCTGGCCCGTACCCGTCATGGTCTCCGTGGTCACGAGATAGGGGACCCGTAACTCCTCGTAGCCATTGCGGCCCGTGTGCGTCTCGACGAAGAGGTCGATCAGGACACGCTGGAGTCGCGCGCCGGCCCCCCGCAGGACCGGGAAGCCGGATCCCGAGACACGTGAACCCGCTTTCAGATCGAGGATTCGCAGACGCTCTCCCAGCTCCCAGTGCGGCAGCGGCTCGAACGGGAATTCGCGTGGAGCGCCCCACGCCTTGACTACCTTGTTCGCCTCTTCTCCACCCCCTGGGACCTCCGGAAGCGGTGTGTTGGGCGTTTGCAGCAGCGTCGCCGCGAGGCGCTCGTCGATCCGTGCGACCGTCGCGTCGATCTCGGAGATCCGGTCACCGAGGGTCCGCATGGCCTGGATCGATTCTTCGGCGTATTCGCCTCTTCGCTTCAGCTCACCGATCGCCTTGGAAGCCTCGTTGCGGCGTGCCTTGAGCTCGTTGACCTCGGTGAGGCCGCGGCGACGCTCCACGTCCAGCCCGAGAAGCTCGTCCACGATGGAGGGCAACTCGGCGCCGCGTTTGGCCAGGGCGCGTTTCGTGCCGTCGGCGTCATCCCTGATCCGGCGCAGGTCAAGCACGGGACGTCAGGAGCCGGGTGGGACCAATCTCGAGTCGTTGCAGATCGGGTTCGAGGCGAATACGAAGGTCAGCTCACCCCGCTCGACGTCTACGTTGAGCGGCTCGAGCTTGGCGAAGTACACGCAGGTCTGTCCGAATGGCCCGGGAATGTCGTTGGTCTGCACGACGTAGATCGTGCCCACGGCCACCGGAACAGATCGATCGGACACGTAGGCCTCCGTGTCCGTGGGCGCATCTCTCACGTCGTCGAAGGGGATGCCGCTCAGCGGAGCGATCCGTGCGGACGCGCTCACGCCCAGTGCGGCCGGCGGGAGGAGGACGAGCCGGTCTTCTTCAGTCCCCAACGCCACGTCCCAGGTGCCGGCCGCTCCAGCCGCCTCGACCCGGACCCTCGAACGGCGATTGAAGTTGTACCCCGAAACGAGGTTGAACTCTGGCCGCGCCAGCGAATAGAGCAGAACGGTGTCCCGGTTCTCCGGCCAGTCGATGTTGAACGGGTCGTCCCCGCAGGAGGCGGCGCCGAGCCATACGGAAACGCTTCCGATACAGATGACCACGCCACGGACCATTCTGCGGGCGTCGCCGGTCATGATCCCTGGCCGGCCAAGGCGAAACAAACGGGCTCTGACGGACATCTGACCTGGTGGATACGAGGAGTCGGCCCCAGCAACGAAGCACGGCCGAGAGTCGAGTTCGGAACCTCGGGAAATCGCTGAATACCTTGACTTTACCCCATCGGACGGGTAGGTTCCCGCGGCTCTTGATCGGGGGCCGAACGGAGCGAGAGTGATGGCTGACGCGGCTGGAGTTGGGCCCCCTCGCAAACGCATTCTGGTCGCCGACGACGAGCCCCACATCCGCCGTATCCTCGCGAGCATGTTCGAGGGTGCCTCATTCGTGGTCGATCCAGTGCCCGACGGTGCTTCGGCCCTCGCCGCTCTAGAAGAGGGCGGACCGTACGACCTCGTGCTCCTCGACATCGTGATGCCCGGCCCAAGCGGACTCGAGGTGCTCTCGAAGATTCGTGAGAATCCACGCCTGCGGGAGACACCGGTAGTCATCCTCACCGCCAAGGGTGAGGATGCGGATCGTGACGAGGCCTTGTCCCTGGGCGCCATCGACTTCATCACCAAGCCCTTCAGTCCCAAGAAGCTCCTTGCCCGCGTACAGCAGATCGTCCACGGGCGCCCCTGAGGGGGGCACCTGGGTCACGATTCTCGCCGGGGGTGTGGGCTCACGCTTCTGGCCGCTCAGCACGCCATCACGTCCCAAGCAGCTCCTCCAGATCGACGGCGACCGCCCGCTGGTCGCGCGGGCCCTCGATCGGGCTCGGCAGCTCGTGGATACCGACCACATTCGCATCGTCACAGGAAAGCACCTCGTACGTCCGCTCTTGGCTGCACTTCCCGGGCTGGGACCGGCCAACGTCCTGGTCGAGCCCCACTCACGAGGAACCGCCCCGGCACTGGCCTGGGCTGCTTGGAGCATCGTGCGTGAAGACCCTGAGGCCGTAATGATCTCCTTGCACGCAGATCAATTGATCGAGCCGGAGGAGAGCTTCACCGACTGTGTCTTGCGCGCCTCGCGGCTCGCGAGGAAGAGGGACCTACTGCTCACTGTGGGCGTGAGACCGGATCGCGCGGAACTGGCGTACGGTTACATCCAACCCGGGGAACGCCTTCCTGGCCTCGACCACCTCGTTGGATACCGCGTGCGCAGCTTTCATGAAAAACCCGACCGGGAGACGGCGGAGCAATACTTGGCTGCAGGATTTCTCTGGAACACGGGGATCTTCGTGTGGAAAGCCCGGAGCTTCCTCGACGAGCTCGTGCTGTGCGCGCCCGAGGTTGGCGCTCCTCTGGCCCTGCTGGATGCGGGCGACCTCGAGGGATTCTTCGCGCAAACGGCGAGCGTGGCCGTCGACGTAGCTGTTTTGGAGCGCAGCTCGAACGTGGGCGTCGTCGAAGCCAAGTTCGCGTGGAAGGACATGGGCGGGTGGGAAGCCCTCGCGAGCATCAAGAAGAGCGATCCCGAGGGCAACGTGGTGGTGGGTGACGCAGCGACGGTGGATGCGAGACACAACGTGGTGTACGCTGAGGAAGGACCTGTGGTACTCTACGGGGTCGAGGACATGCTGGTGGTAAGGACCGGAGGCGTCGTTCTGGTCACGACCCGCGCCCGTAGCCAGCGCCTCAAGGAGCTTCTCGCCGACCTGCCTGAGAGCATGCGAGACCCGGTGCCCTAGACATGGGGCCGCGGCTCTACGTCTTCGACGACGCGTCCGCTCGCCAATGGAAGCCCTTCCCACTAACGCGGCCCGTGGGGGAGCTGCTGTTCGGCAGCCTACTACTTCGCGAACGGCTCGAGCGGTGCTTCGCGCTGCCATGTACAGGCCATATCTCGAAGCCCGCGCTCGCGGGCTTCGAGGAGCCAGGCGCGCCGCCAGTAATCGACCTCGATGCGGTCGGGACGGAGACTCCCAGGATTATCGTTTCCAGCCGGGCGGTTCCGGACGAGCTCTCTCCCCTCTCGTGGAACGAGCCTGCGACCCTCGAGCTGGACGGAGAGACCGTTGGATGGACGCTCGACGCTGGATCCCCCAATCCGACCGCGGAGCAGATCCTCGATCCCGGCAAGCCTGGGAAGCAAAAGCGGGTGATCGAGCTGACGGGATCCATGCTCGGATGGCCTTGGGATCTGGTTGAGCTCAACGCGGCACGGATTAACGCAGATCTCGAGCCGCAGCATCGCCGGAGTAGCCTATTCGGACTCACCGACGTGCACGTGTTCGGGGGCAGACCGGTGACGTTCGGCGAGGGCGTCGAAGTCGAGCCCGGGGTGTCGCTCGACGCGCGCAACGGACCGATCCACCTGGCGGAAGAGGTGCGTGTTCTGGGCCCCGCCAGGCTCCAGGGTCCGCTCTACGTCGGGGCGCACTCAGTTCTGCTTGGCGGAACGATCGCGGCGAGCTCCGTCGGTCCGGGTTGCAAGATCCGAGGCGAGGTCGAAGCCTGTGTGATCACCGGTCACTGCAACAAGGCGCACGACGGTTTCCTCGGCCATGCCCTGTTGGGCAGGTGGGTGAACCTGGGCGCGCTCACGACCAACAGCGATCTAAAGAACAACTACTCGTCGGTTCGCGTCTCGCAGGGTGACCGGGAGATCGAGACCGGACTGTTGAAGGTAGGCTGTTTCATCGGTGATCACGTGAAGACCGGGATCGGGACGCTCTTGACCACGGGATCAATGATCGGTGCCGGCAGCAACGTGTTCGGTGGGGGCATCACCCCGAAGTACGTGCCCCCGTTCAGTTGGGGAGGGGGAGGAGGGCTGGGTACGCACGAGCTCGACGCCTTCCTGCGGACCGCTGCCACCGCCATGGCACGCCGTGGCAACGAGCTCGGAGAAGGCATGCAGGACCTGCTTTCGCGGGCCTGGGAGGACACCCGAAGCGAGCGGGAATGATGCGCCTCTCCGTGCTCGGAAGCGGAAGCCGTGGGAACGCCATCTTCATCGAGGCCGGGGAGTCGCGGGCGCTCGTGGACGCGGGCTTCAGTGCTCGGGAACTGGAAGCGCGGCTTAGCGCTTACACGTCGAGCCCAGCTCGATCGACGCGTTGGTCATCACTCACGAGCACGGTGACCACACGCGGGGCATGGGAGTGTTTGCGCGCCGCTTCGGCACACCGATCCACATCACGGCCGCTACGTTCGCCGCCTGCTCGAAGCTTGTCGATGGAAGGGAGCGCATCCTCGAGTATCGGCCGGGCTATCCCTTCGAAGTCGGGACGCTCCGATTCGAGCCCTTCTTGACGGCCCACGATGCGGCCGACCCCGTCGCGCTCGCGATTATCGAGTTGACGAGCGGTCTCCGACTCGGCGTGGCCACAGATCTTGGCCGACCTACAGCTCAGGTTCGCCACGCCCTCTCGGGCTACAATTTCCTCGTACTCGAGGCGAATCACGACGAGGGGCTCCTTCACGGCGGCCCCTATCCCGGGAGCGTCAAGGCACGGATCGCCTCGAGCCATGGCCACCTTTCCAACCACGCGGCCGCCCGACTCGCCGTCGAGCTACTCCATCCCCGCCTCGTCGGTCTCTTTCTGGCACACCTCTCCGACCAGTGCAATCGGCCTAACCTCGCCAGATCGGTGGTAGAGGACGCGCTACGCCAGGCCGGTTATCGGGGATTTCTCGAGGTGGCTGGACAGGACGAACCCACGGAGCTCGTCGACGTGGCACTACTCGAGGCCCGTTCGGGGCCTGCTCAGCTCAGCTTCCTCTGAGCGTTTCCGACACTGTGAGCGCGGTCCCGCGCCGAGGTCTCGCACGCTCCGGATCACCCCTACTTCCGCCGAATGGGCTAAGGACTTTGGTTACGGGACAACTAGAGCCCGAAAATCCTGAGGACGTCGTTGGAGAGTGCCCACACCATCAGCCCCATGACGATCATGAAGCCCACGTTCGACCAGCGGAGACGCTGCTCGATGGTGAGCGCTTTCCCACGCACCTTCTCGATGGCCAGGAACAGGAGGTGCCCGCCGTCGAGGACCGGAATGGGTAGGAGGTTGAGAACCGCCAGGTTCACGCTGAACAGAGCCATGAAGCGGAGGAACGCGTCCATGCCCATCGCCGCCGCCTGACCCGACGCTTCGCCGATGGTCACGATACTGCCGACCGACCGCGGAGAAACGTTGCCCGTGACGAGGTCGGCCAGGAAGCGCAGGATCATGAGTGTGACCGCCCAGGTCTGTTGCGCGCCCTGGCGAACGGCGGCGCCGATTGGCACTCGCTTGTATACCACCTCGTCGTAGATCGGCCAGATCCCAATCTTGCCGACCACCACAGTCGCACCGGTCACGGGATCGTTGGCCTCCTCCGCGGCCGGAGTCGCGACCCTCGTGATCTCACGGCCGTCGCGGAGGATGAGGAGCTCCGTTCGTAGGCCCGGGCGTGACTCTACCACGTCGCGGAAATCCCACCACGTGGCGATCTCCTCGCCTGCGACCGCGAGGAAACGATCGCCGGCCTCCACGCCGGCGCGATCGGCCGGCGTGCCCGGTTCAACGGCCCCCGCCTCCGGCTCCATCCAGTAGTCCAGCGCGGCCGTGAGACGCCGACGCTCCGCAAGGCTCACCGGAATACGGACGGACAGCGAGCCGACCGGATCCGTGTACGAGACCGTAGCGGGTCCCGGCTCACCCTCGAGAAATCCTTCCCGAACATCGCCCCAGTGCTCGATTGCGCGGTCGCCGATTCGCACGATACGGGCGCCCCGAGGAAGCTCTGCGAGCGCTTCACTCCCCGCGGGGAGCGCGGTCATCCTGACCGTGGCCACGCGGGTCGTGGCCAACTCCCTGGAACCCCACACGGCCACCGCTGCGGTGTAGGCGCCGAAAGCGAACAGCATGTTCATGATGACGCCCGCCGAGATCACGAGCGTCCGAGCCCAGATGGGCTTCGCGTCGAAGTCACGGTCGCTCGGCACCCGCGGTGCCTCCTCCACGCCGCCTTCCAATCGGGCGGTCGCCTCCTCGTCGCCCATGCCACCCATCTTCACGTAGCCGCCGAGCGGGATCGCCGAGAGGACGTACTCCGTCTCTCCCCGCCTGAACCCGGTGATCTTGGGCCCAAGTCCGATCGAGAAGCGCTGGACCTCGATCCCGACAGCCTTGGCGGCCACGAAGTGCCCCAGCTCGTGCACGAAGATCAGCACGCCGAGCACGATGATGGTGGCGAGAATCGTCATGAATCCGACCCGCTCGAGACACCCGCCAAACGGGAGACTGCGCGCCGTGCCACCTCTCGCGCAATCCGGTCGGCGGCGAGCACGTCCCCAATCGCAGGGATGGGGCCTGTACCCACCTGCTCCATCGTGTGCGAAACCACTTCGGCCATGTCCGAGAACCCGATCCGTCGAGCCAGAAACGCCTCGACCGCCACTTCGTTTCCGGCGTTGAAGACGGCCGGAGCCGATCCGCCACGGCGGCCCGCCTCGACGCCGAGGCGGAAGAGCGGGAAGGCTTCCATGTCCAGCTCTTCGAAGGTGAGGGGGCCGAGACGTCGTGGATCGAACGTCCGCAGGACACCGTCCTCGACCCGATCGGGGTGAGTGAGCGCGTAGAGAATCGGCAGCTCCATCGTCGGAAGACCCACTTGAGCGAGGACCGATCCGTCGACGAACTCTACGAACGAGTGAACGACGGACTGGGGGTGGACGACCACATCGATCTGGTCGTAGGCAACGTCGTACAGGAAGTGCGTCTCGATCACCTCGAGGGCCTTGTTGGCGAGGGTCGCCGAGTCGATGGTGATCTTCGCGCCCATCTCCCAGGTCGGGTGCCTCAGAGCCTCCTCGGGACGTACGTCACGAAGGCGCTGCGTGTTCCACCCTCGAAACGGCCCTCCCGAAGCGGTAAGGACCACGCGCGCGATGCTCGCGTCCGGTCGCCCGTCTACACATTGCAGGATGGCACTGTGCTCGCTGTCCACCGGAACGATCTCACCCCCGCCGCTCCGCGCAGCCTCGAGAACGAGGGGTCCACCGGCGACGAGCGACTCCTTGTTAGCGAGCGCGAGCCGTTTGCCTGCGTGGAGCGTCCGCAGCGTCACCTCGAGCCCGGCCGCTCCGACGAGGGCGTTCAGCACGACATCGACCTCGGAGCGCTCCGTGAGTGCCAGGACCTGCTCCCACCCGAACTGCCATTCGGTGTCCGAGGTTGAGACATGTGCCGCGTCCTCCCATGCGGCCGGATCAGCGACAACTGCGGTGGAGGGCCGGAACCGGTCAACCTGGCGAGCGAGCTCGCCAACGCTACGGTTCGCGGCCAACGCTACCACCCGGACGAAGTCTTTATGACGGGAAGCCACTTTCAGCGCGCTCTTACCGATGGAGCCGGTGGAGCCCAATACGGCAAGACCGATCACCGGACCGTACCCAGGACGGTGAGCATCCCCCACGCGACGGGGAAGGCGAAGAACAGGCTATCCAGGCGATCCAGAAACCCCCCATGGCCGGGCAGCCACGAGCCGGAGTCCTTTACGCCGGCCTCGCGCTTCAGCACTGACTCCGCGAGGTCCCCCACCTGACCAACCAGGCCCAAAAGCAGCCCCATCCCGAGCGCCAGACCGATCCCCACCGGGAGAACTGGATCGTCGGACAGCCACACCATCGATACGACCACCGCTCCCGCCGCCGCGCCGATCAGACCGGCGAACGCTCCCACGACGGTTTTGCTGGGACTGACGGCCGGCACCAGCTTTCGCCTCCCCCACGCACGTCCGGCGAAATAGGCAGCCGTGTCGCCGACCCAAGTCGCCGTCAGCGGAAGAAAAACGAACCCGGCGGCGTGCCACGACCCCAACGAAAAGCCTACAGGGACCGCTCCCGAAAGCTCTCTCAGAAGAGGGACGAAAGCCAGGGTGCCCCCCGTGTAGATCACGCCGGCCACCGTAGCCGATACGGACGACAGGGGTTTGTCGTCCGGCGTGCGCCACCACACCGCGAGCGCAAAGCAGAGCAGAAGAACCGATACTACGACCACGAGGGTGGCCGGTGCCGCCCTTGTGCTGGTCAGCCAGGTCGGAATCAGCGCGAGCGCCGCCGATGCGGGCACTCCAATGACGACGAAGGGGCGCACTCCTCGGCCCTCGGCCAGACGATAAAACTCCCACGCCGCGATACCCGCCACAGCGGAGAGCGGTAGCGCCAGAACCCAACCCCCCGTGCGGAGCACCAAGGCGATGATCGGTACACCCACCGCCGCAACGGCGAGCCGAGGAGCGAGCTGCCCGGTTGACATCCTCCTTTCGACTACCCGGCGGCGATTCGGCCGAACCGGCGCTCACGGCGCTGATAGTCCAGCACGGCGCGAAAGAGGCTCTGTCGATCGAAATCCGGCCAAAGGACCGGTGTGATGTGGAGCTCCGTGTAGGCGAGCTGCCATAGCATGAAATTGCTTAGGCGCCATTCCCCCGACGTTCTGATCAAAAGATCCGGGCCCGGAAGCTCACGGGTCAGGAGCGCCCCTTCGAAGATCTCCTCGTCGATCTCGTCCGGACCGAGCGTGCCGGCTTGGACGCGCCGCGCGAGCTCACGGGTAGCCCTGGTGATCTCTCCGCGCCCGCTGTAGGAGATCATGAGGTTCAGCCGCAGCTCGCTACCACCTCGTGTCCCGTCGACGATCTTGTCCACCGCGCGCAGAGTCCGCGCGTTGATTCGCTCACGCTCGCCCAGTACATGGACCTCGACGCCCTGCCGCCGCAGGTCGCGAAGCTCCTTTCTGGCGTAGAGCTTGAGGAGCTCCATCAAGGCCGTGATTTCTCCGGGAGGACGCTGCCAGTTCTCGGTCGAGAACGCGAAAAGCGTGAGGATACGCACTCCTGCTTGGACGGCGCCCTCGATGGATTCGCGGACCGCATGCATCCCCGCCCTGTGCCCCGCGTACCTGGGCAGCCCACGCTGGCGGGCCCAGCGGCCGTTGCCGTCCATGATCACCGCCAGATGCCGGGGCACGCCACCGGCGAGTCGGATTTCGCTCAAGAGCTCTGAAGCCATGATTCGAAGCGGGCTCAGTCGACGACGGTCTGTCGTCAGATGGCCATCACTTCTTCCTCCTTGTTGGCCAGGAGGTCGTCGATCTTGCCGATCAACTCGTCCGTCAGAGACTGGACCAGGTCCAGCTGCCGGTGGCCCTCGTCGTCGCCGATCTCATGCTCCTTCATGCGGTGCTTGATGTCGTCGTTGCCGATCCGGCGAGCATGGCGGATCGAAATGCGGGCTTCCTCTGCCAACTTGTGGAGCAGCCGGACGTACTCCTTGCGCCGCTCCTCGTTCAGGGGGGGGATCGGCACCCGGATGAGGTTGCCGTCGTTGGAGGGATTGAGCCCCAGGTCGGCGGTCAGGATGGCGCGTTCGATGTCGGCAACGATACTCCGATCGAACGGCTGAACGAGGAGCATGGAGGCGTCGGGCGCAGACACGGTCGCGACTTGGTTGAGAGGCAGCTTCGAGCCGTACGCCTCCACCCGCACCGTGTCCAGGAGCGCCGGGGTCGCCTTGCCCGTGCGGACGCTAGCGAACTCCCGCCTCACAGCCTCGATCGCATCCTCCATTCGCTTCTCGGCTTCCTTTACTGAGGGCATGTCCGTTGCTCCGGATCGGCTTGTAGAACGTAGCGATTACAGCGCGGGCAGCTCAGCAGCGAATGTAACGAGAGCCGGATGTTGTAGACGAGTCGACGGTCTCCGCGGCGTGTCAGGAAACGAGCGTGCCCACCGGCTCCCCCTGGATCGCCGACGCGACCGCTCCAGGCACCTCCAGGTCGAGAACGATGATGGGTAGGTCGTTCTCCTTGCAAAGAGAGACCGCAGCGGCGTCCATTACCCGGAGTTCCCTGGCCATCACTTCACGGTAGGTGACGTGGGGAAGGAACTCCGCGTCGGGATCCGTGACGGGGTCGGCCGTGAACACACCCTGTACCTTGGTGGCCTTGATCACCACATCCGCGCCGATCTCTATGGCGCGTAGGACCGCTGCCGTGTCGGTGGTGAAATAGGGGTTGCCTGTCCCGCCCGCAAAGATGACGAGCCGCCCTTTTTCCATGTGTCGCAGGGCACGCCGGCGGATGTACGGCTCCGCCACCTCTTCCATCCGCACGGCCGTCATGACCCGTGTTTCCACGCCCTTCCTCTCGAGAAGATCCTGAACGGCAAGCGCGTTGATCACGGTCGCAAGCATCCCCATGTAGTCAGCTTGCACCCGATCGATGCCTTCCCGGCTCGCGACGGTTCCCCGGACGATGTTTCCGCCCCCGATGACGACCCCGAGCGATACGCCCATCCGATGGACGACACGCACCTCGTCGGTCAGTCGATCGACGACGGCTGGCTTGATCCCGAAGCCACCCTGGCCGGAGAGGGCCTCGCCCGACAGCTTGAGGAGAACCCGCTCGTACTTGAGCTTCCCGGTCACGCGCTCAGCCTCCTCCAACTTCCAGACGCGCAAAATGCGCGATCTCCATCCGCTCGCCGGTCCGGGCCGAAACCTCGGTCACCAACTCGCCAACGGTTTTGTCGGGGTCCTTCACGAACGCCTGCTCGAGCAGCGCGTGCTCTTGAAAGAACTTCCTCAGCTTCCCTTCCACGATTCGCTCTCGAATACCCTCGGGCTTGCCCTGCTCTTCGACCTCGGCCAGAAAGACTCGACGCTTCCGCTCTACGACGTCGACGGGAAGGTCCTCTGCGCTCACCGCAAGCGGCCTGGCGGACGCAATGTGCATGGCGACGTCGCGCGCAAGCTGCCGGAAATCATCCGTATTGGCAACGAAGTCCGTTTCACAGTTCAGCTCCACGATCACCGCGATCCTGCCGTTGTGATGGACATAGGCCCCAATGGTCCCCTCCTCCGCGGCCTTTCCCTCGCGCTTGGCCGCCTTGGCCTCGCCGCGGCTGCGCAGCAGATCGACGGCGCGTTCCAAGTCGCCGTCGGTCTCCTGCAGCGCGCGCTTGCAGTCCATCATGCCGGCTCCGGTGCGATCTCGGAGGGCCTTCACTTCCTTCGCGCTGATGCTCACAGTCATCGTCTGTCTACCCTCCGATCATTTGCCGGTTAGCCTCGACCGCCGTGCCTGTTCTCGACGCCTCCTCAGCGGGGAGCTGAAGCCGCAGCGCGCATCGTTCGACCCCTGAAGGGACCCTCAACAAAAGAGGCGGAAGCCCTCCGGCCACCGCCTCCAAACGCTCTGCTCGTCGAGAGCGTTGCCCCATTACGTCCTTGCTCAATCCCGGGACCGCGCCGGCGATCAGTCCTCTTCCGCTTCGGCCTCTCGGCCTTCCTCCTCGCCCGCCTTCAGGTGCTGAGCGATGACCTCGGGCCGCGGGCGGCGCTTGCGACGCGGCCGACGCGGGGCGGGGCGGTCCTGTACCTCGGTCGTCTCTCCGGTCTCCGTCGAATAGGTCGTGGCTTCAAGCTCCTCGGCTCGCCGGCGCTCGTCCTCAGGCACCTCCCTGCGCGCCACGTCCACGGCGTCCGCGATTGCCGCGGTGATAAGGCTCACCGACCGGATGGCGTCGTCGTTTCCCGGAACCGGGAAATCGATGAGGTCGGGGTCGGCGTTGGTGTCGGTGATCGCGATCACCGGGACTCCGATGCGGTGCGCCTCCTTCACAGCGATGATCTCACGTCGGGCGTCCACGACGAAGACCGCTCCAGGCAGCCGCGTCATGTCCTTCACGCCGGATAGGTACTTCTCGAGCTTGAGGCGCTCGCGGTCCAGAAGGAGCCGTTCCTTCTTCGTGTAGAACTCGAACGCGTTCTCTTCTTGTCCTCGCTCGAGCTCCTTCAGCCTCCGAATCTGTTGGCGGATGGTCTGGAAGTTGGTGAGCATCCCGCCGAGCCACCGCTCGGTCACGTAGAATGCCTCACAGCGCTCGGCTTCTTGCTCGACGATCGGCCTGAGCTGCTTCTTCGTGCAAACGAAGAGAACGCGCTCGCCGCGCAACACGACGCTGCGCACGGCCGCCTGGGCCGCCTCGAGTCGGTCGAGGGTCTTGCGGAGGTCGATGATGTGGATCCCGTTCCGTTCCGTAAAAATGAACGGACGCATCTTGGGGTTCCACCGCCGGGTCTGATGCCCGAAGTGGACGCCCGCCTCCAATAGCTCGCTGAGACCCACCTGCTCCATTTTCGCCCTACCCGCGCCAGGGGGGTCGATCGAGGCCCCCGTCGAGATCTTGCTTCACACGACCGAGGTTCCGAGCCCATTCCGGGGGACCGAGAATTCGGCAACGACGGAACGTTCGGCTGCCCATCAACGCTTCGAGAACTGGAACCGCTTCCGTGCCTTGGGCCGCCCCGGCTTCTTGCGCTCCACCTTCCGCGGATCCCGAGTCAGCATCCCACTTTTCCGCAACGGAGGGCGAAGCTCCTCGTCGTGCTGGACCAGCGCCCTCGAGATGCCCAGGCGCACAGCGTCGGCCTGGCCGGTGACTCCGCCTCCATGCACACGAACACGTACGTCGAGGGCACCCTCGGTCTCGGTCAGGCGGAGGGGCTCTTCGATTCGGTACTGGTGCAACGGGCGTGGAAAATAATCGGCGAGGAGGCGACCGTTGATCGACCACTCCCCAGTCCCCGCTCGCAGCATCACCCGAGCGACGGCCCTCTTGCGCCGTCCCACAGCCTTAATCGGACCGTCCTTCTCAGCCATCAATGGGATCCGTCATGCGGGCTCCGGCCTCATCACATCTCCAGCCGTTCGGGGTGCTGTCCCGCGTGCGGGTGATCCTCGCCTCCGTACACTCTGAGCTTCTTCCGTATCTGGCGGCCGAGCTTGTTCTTGGGAAGCATTCCCTTCACGGCCAGCTCGATCACACGCTCAGGGTGCGTGGCGATCATGCGCCGAAACGGAATATGCTTCTCACCACCCATGTATCCCGAGTGCCGGAAATAGGTCTTCTGATCCGCCTTTCTGCCGGTCAAGGCCACACGTGAGGCGTTGATCACGATCACGTGGTCGCCCGTATCGAGGTGCGGCGTATAGATCGGTTTGTGCTTGCCACGTAGCAAGACCGCCACCGCGCTCGCGAGCCGGCCGAGGGGCCTGCCCTCAGCGTCGACGACCCACCAGCGGCGCTGGATTTGTCCGGCTTTCGGAGTATAGGTCTTCATGTGTGGAAAGACCGCGGGGCACAATGATGGCAGAGCAAAGAATGATAGGTGTGACCTAGAGGAGTGTCAATCGGAGATGGAATCACCGCCTCGACCCTGGACTCGCAGACCGGACAAGTGATCACTGCCGTCGTTGCGAAGCGTCCGGTTGCGGCCCTCGACCCTCGACGTTGAGATCGGGTCCTCGTCGGGGCTCCTGATCTGACGGGCTCGAGGAGCGCCGCCTTGGCCACCCCGACGATGCGGGCCGTGGAGCGGACGGAGGCACCCTCGATCAGGACGTCAAATGAACGTCTCCAGGAAGCGCGCACGAGATGCGTGCCGGAGACGGAGGAGGGCCTTCTCCTTGATCTGCCTCACCCTCTCCCGAGTGATGCCGAGCAGCGATCCGATCTCCTCGAGGGTCATGGGCTCCTGTTCGTCGAGACCGAAGTAGAGCCTCAGGATCTTCGACTCCCTTTCCTTGAGGGTGGACAACGCGTCCTCGATCGTGTCTCGAAGCGCGCCCCGGTACGCCTCGTCCTCGGGGCCGGGGGAGAACTGGTCTGGAAGGTAATCGAGAAGCCGATTGTCCTCGCCGGGGGTAAGCGGAGCGTCCAGGGAGAGATGGGCTTGGCTGATGGCAAGTGTGCTTTCGACCTCTTGCTGCGTAATGTCGAGATCCTCTGCGATCTCCTCGACAGTCGGCTCCCGTCCGAGCTCCTGAAGGAGCGTCGAGCTGCGCCGTCCGATGCGATGGAGCGCCCCTGCCCGGTTGAGTGGCACACGGACGATGCGGCTCTGTTCGGCGAGCGCCTGCAGAATCGCCTGGCGAATCCACCAAACGGCATAGCTGATGAACTTGATGCCCTTCGTCTCGTCGAACTTGTGGGCGGCCCGGATCAGCCCGAGGTTCCCTTCGTTGATGAGATCTGAGAGCGGCACGCCCTGATTCTGGTACTTCTTCGCCACGGAGACGACGAAGCGGAGATTGGAACGGACGAGTTTGTCCAGGGCCTCAGCATCGCCCACACGGATCAGCTCCGCCAGTCGCACCTCCTCGCTCTTGTCGATGAGGGGGTAGGCGCTGATCTCCTTCAGATATTGGTCGAGGGAACCTTCCCTGACCGATCCGTGGCGGGGAGCGAGAGACATTGCGCCAGACTGGGATCTGTTGCCGATGAGGGGAGCGCAGCAGGACGGCTAAGGGTGCGATCGCCTGCGCCGCTGAGGGGCCGGGGACATCATTGGGACTGTGAACCCCGAGCGCAACAGGACGACACGTCCCTGCAGCGTCTCGGACGCAGTGTGTGTAGATTCGAGAATGCCGTGCGGGCTGCTCCGCTCGAACCAATAGCGGAACTGCCCCGTCGGCACGCCACCATCAGCGGATGGCGTCTCCGATTCTCGACCATCTCACCGAGGTGAGCCACGGGAACGACAACCCGCCCTTGCCGTCGAACGAATAATAGACCAGCCACGGACGCCCGCGGATGGAAGCGCGGTCTACGAAGCCCCAATAGCGAGAGTCCTCGCTGTTGTCTCGGTTGTCGCCGAGCACGAAGTACTGGCCTCTCGGTACGACGATCGGTCCCCAGGTATCGCGCGAGGGGTGGTAACGCCTCGCCGCCGGGCTCGCCACAAGATGCCCCCTTTGCCAACGCATTCGTGGGTGGACCGCATCGCCTCTGCGGTCCACGTGGCGGGCATACGGCTCACTGGCTGGCCTCCCATTGATGAAGAGTCGCTTCTGCCGCATCGCGAGCGTGTCACCTGGTAGACCCACGAGCCTCTTCGGAACCTGTCAACGACAATGGGACACTCTACGGGATTAATTAGAGAGCAATGTCCTGTGTGGTGAGGGAAGGGATGGGAGGATTGATGAAGACGGCCTCCGGGAGCGGTTTGGGCTTCGGCACACCTCTGACGAAGCGTTCGGGATGAGCGGCCCATGCTTCGCGGAGCACGGATTTCCTGCCGGCAATGACCTGATCGGCGTTCCCGAAGTGGACCTGCTCGGGGGTTAGCATCGAGATGCCGCCATGGCGGTGCTCGGCATTGTACCAGCGGAAGAACGATCGACAGAACGTCTTGGCTTGGCCCTGATCCCCGAACCGTCCGGGAAACGAGGGATGGTACTTCAAGGTTTTGAACTGAGCCTCGGAAAACGGGTTGTCATCCGACATCTGAGGCCGGCTCAACGAGCGGGTCACGCCGAGGTCAGCGAGAAGTTGAGCGGTGCATTGGCTCGTCATTGGAGCTCCCCGATCCGAGTGCAGGGTCAGGACCCGGGGCTGGACGCCATGCTTCAGGCAGCTCTGCTGGATCAACCGGCCGGCCAGGGCCGAGTTCTCCCGGTCCGCCACCATCCAGCCCACGACGTAGCGGCTGTAGATGTCCATGATGACGTAGAGGTAGTAATAGCTCCACTTCTTCGGCCCGAGCAGCCGCGTGATATCCCAGGACCACACCTGGTTCGGCGCCGTGGCCATCAACTCGGGCTTCTTGTACTCCGGATGGGTGCGCTGCGCCCGGCGTTCCTGAACCGGCACCTCGGAGGCCAGAACACGATACATCGTGCGTTCGCTGCACAGGTAGACCTCTTCGTCGAGCAGCGTGGCCACCACCTCGGCGGGTGAGCGGTCCACGAACCGCTCCGAACACAGCGTGTCGAAGACCTCGCCTCGTTCCGTCTCGCTCAATGCCCGGGCGGGCGTCGGGCGGGGCTGCTGTTGCCCGGTTGATGGGCCTCGACGACGGTACAACGTCGATCGGGAGACCTCGAGGGCCGCGCACGCCGGTTTTACACCGACGTGCTTAGCCAGCTCGTCGGCCGCCTTCAAGAGTTTGTCCCGTCGTCGAGGCTTATCCCCAGCAGCCCCGCAACTTTTCCCTGCACGTCGATGATCAGGTGTGCCTTCCTGAGCTCATTCTCGAGCCGTGCGTTTCGCCGCTCCAGCTTGCGTACCTTCTCATCCAGCGGATTTCGCTCCGGCTTGCGGCCGCGTTTCTTCGACAGGGCCTTCAGCGACCCGCTATGCGCCGCCTTGCGCCACGTCGTCAGGTGCGACGAGTACAGGCCCTCTCGCCGCAGGAGTTGACCCACCTCGCCGGGCTCGGTGCACCGGTCCGCTTTTTCGACGATCCGCAGCTTGTACGACGGACTGAACCGCCGCCGTAGCGGCCTATCTACTACCTCTGGGTCCGCAGGAGCTGCCGCGCTTCGCTTGGCCTCCCCGGTTCCAGGGGCACTACCATTCTCTTCCATTCTCTCTCGCAGTCCCAACATGTTCGTTTTCTCTGCCTTCGCCCTACTCTAATTCTTTGCGTGCTCCGTGTCTCACGTACGTTGGCAGAGAGGGCTTGACGTAGTTCTTGTGCGGCTCGTGGGGAGGGTTGAAGACGATGATCTCCCCACGCTGAGGCTCCCTGACGGCGGGCAGACGCAGGCTCGTGCCGGGAATCTCCGCTCCGTAGACCGCCTTGTTGACGAGCAGGAAATCACCCACCAGCAAGGTGTTTTCCATCGAGCCGGTGGGGATCTTGAAGGCCTCGACCACGAATGCGCGGACCGCTCCGAAGAGCACGAAAGCCGCTGCGGGCGTCTTGGTCCATTCCCACACCAAACGGGTCAGAGGAATCTCCCTTGGCATGCGACGTCGACGACGCTGGCCTTCATCCCACTCACGCTCGGTGGCAGGCCTCATGTCCGATTCGCGTCAAACGGGAAACGGCCGTCATGAGTAGCTCTTTCTGAAAACGAAAATACTCGTTGACTCGCGGAAGAGGAAACCTTGTCCGCCGCCCTGAACCGACCAGGTCGTCGAGTCCGGTGCGTGAAGCTATGTTCCGTCTTCACCGCCTCCTGGAGTCGGGGATGTCTCTCCTCTCGCGATCGTCGAAGAGCCTCCTTTCTCCTCTTCTGGCCGTCGTCGTCGTGGTGGCTGCCCTCGGGCTCCTGGACAGTCGCTCCGACTCTTCGGGGACGGACACCCGAGCCGCCGCGTCTGGGGAGGATTGCGTCGAGCCCGAGGCCAGCGGGGCGGATTGTGCCGACCCCAAGGCGTCCGACACTCCCGCAGCACCGGTACGCGTGTTGCGGTCCGACAGCGTCTGTCCCACCGCTGGGTACCTTTGTGCCGGACTCCGGGAGCGGCCGCCCATGCGCGTGCTCCGGTGGGCCGACGGGACGGATCAGATCCACATCCGGGTTCCTCGGCCTACGGGTGAGCCGTCGAGCGTGGGTCACGATCTCCAACAAGCCGCTGCGCGCGGGATCCGGGTCTGGGACCGCAGTCCTTTCCCGATTCGCGTGGTCCTCTCCGACATCGCAGCGGATGAGAACTTCGCGATCACATGGTCTTCAGCCATGGGTGGCGCTCGCATCGGGAGCGCTCAAACGGTATGGCAACAGAGTGAAGGCGCGGCGGGGTTGCGTGTCGGGTCCTTCGTACTCGCTACGCGAAGCCCTTTCGACGGGAGCCGCGGACTCGATCCCGAAAGCGTGATGCTCACCGCTGCGCACGAGATGAGGCACGCCCTGGGGCTTCCTCACTCCGACTCCGAACGGGACGTCATGTACCCTTCGAACACGGCTCGCTACCTCTCGAATCGCCGACTTCCGGACCATGGAGGCCCTCTACTCCCTCGAGAACGGGGCGGAGGTCCGAGATCCGGGTTGACCGAGGTCGGCTCACTCTTCACGCTTTAGACCGTAACGCTCGATCTTCTTGTAGAGGTTCGATCGCGGCATTTCGATGCGGCGTGCCGTTTCCGAAACGTTCCAGTCGTTTTCCCGAAGCTTCCGCAAGATGTAGGCTCGCTCGGCGCCCTCCTTGAATTCGCCGAAGGTCTCGGCCGCCATAAGCTCCGAGGTGAGACCGGACTCGGGCGTGCCACCGTGCACGAGCAGAGTGACGTCCGACTCGTCGATCTCGTCCCCTCGGGAAAGGATAAGCAGACGCTCCACCGTGTTTCGCAGCTCACGGACGTTCCCGGGCCAGCTCAATCGAATGAGCATCTCGACCGCGGGGCGCGAGAACGGGCGAGGAACCACTCTGTCGGTCGCGGCCATGACATCGGTGAAGTGAGTCACGAGCATCGAGATGTCGTCGCGGCGCTCCCGCAAGGGCGGGATGTGCAGCGGCACGACGTTCAGCCGGTAGAAGAGGTCCTCGCGGAAGCGACCAGCCTCGATCTCCTTCTCCAGGTCCTTGTTCGTCGCCGCGATCGCACGCACGTCGACCGCGATCGACTTGGATCCACCGACCCTGTTCACCACGCCCTGCTCCAGCGCCCTCAGCACCTTCGCCTGCGCGGCCAACGACATATCCCCGATCTCGTCCAGGAACAACGTGCCGGAGTGGGCCTGCTCGAAGCGGCCTGCGCGGTCCGCGACGGCTCCGGTGAACGACCCCTTGATGTGCCCAAAAAGCTCCGACTCGATCAGCTCTGCCGGAATCGCCGCGCAATTCACCTCGACGAAGGGTCCCTCCGCGCGCGGCGAAAGGCGATGGATCGCTCTCGCCACCAACTCCTTGCCCGTCCCGTTCTCTCCGGTCACCAGCACGCGTGCGTCCGTCGGAGCCACGCGCTCGACACGCTCGAGGACCTGCCGGGTCTGGAAGGACGAACCGACGATCTCGTAACGGCTCTGCACCTCGCTGCGCAGGGCCGCGACGCTCGCGGACAGTCCTTTCACGTCGAGGGCGTTGCGCAACGTGACCCGCAGCCTGTCGGAGTCCAGAGGCTTCTCGAGGAAGTCGAAGGCACCCCTGCGTGTGGCTTCGACAGCCGTGTCGATGGTGCCGTGACCGGAGATCATGATGACGAGCGCGCTGGGATCCGCCTCGCGAATGCGTGCGAGCACCTCAAGACCATCCATCCCGGGCATCTTGACGTCGAGAAAGACCACGTCGGGATCGAACGCATCCGCCTTGGCCAACGCCTCGGGCCCGTCGGAAGCGAGCTCTACGACGTGCTCCTCGTACTCGAAGAGCTGCCTCAGGGCGCGCTGGATCGACGCTTCGTCGTCTACGACGAGGAGCTTGGCCACGGCGGCGGGCGGTCAGCGATCCGCGACCAGCACCAGGCTGTCGCGTAAGACGTAGGCGGTACGGAGGCCGGCTGGAAGCGGAACAGCGAGCGCATCGGCCGGAAGATCCCGGACATCGGCCCGACCGAGAGCGCGCAGAATCTGCGAAACGAGGCGGCCCGGAATCGGAATCCGAGAGGCCTCGATCCGGTCCACGTGCAGCGCGAGGCGCTCGTCGTCGAACGGCGTGAGCGTGCCGCGCAGTTCGATCTCCACCGTGTCCGGAAGAAGCTCGACGATTTCGTCTAAAGAACGAAGATCGGGAAACGCGTCGACCGCGGCGCTGGCGCTGAGGCGGATGTGCCCGTCTTCCAATCGCACCTGTGGGCGGTCCACGCCGGGCGGGAGGATTCCTGGGAGAGCGTAGCGGATCACACTTGACAGTTCCGCCCCGCCGAGGGGTAGCCGGTCTCCTCCTTCGCCGCTCCGAAACGCCTCGAATCGGTCGAGGGCCGCCTCGGCCAGCTCGGGCGAGATCTCGAGTCCGATCTCGGAAGGAACCACCTCCCCGCAGAGCCGGTCGACCAGCTCGGGACCCCATAGCCACGCAGAAAAGCCGGCGGCAGAAAGAACGATCAGCGAGGTGACCCTACCGAGGCAGCCCCTCAAGCAACCCGTCATGTCGGCAGCCGAACTCCGGGCCCAGGTACGCCCAGCGGCCGCCCCACGATCAACGGCCAGTGCTCAGATGACTACTACTTAGAATCGAATAACGGGGTCCCTCCCTGGAAAGCTGACTTCTCATGAGATCGAGCGTGCGAACCTTGAAGGCGCCGCCGCAGGACATGTCCGCCATGAGTGCATCGAGCCCTCGGAACAAGCCGGCCCCACCCTCCCGGTCGGCGCGCCCCAGGGTGAGGTGTGGATGGAACGCCTTCGTCTCCCGCTGGAACCCGATCTCGGCCAGAGCCCATTCGATGTCCTGTTTCAGGCAGCGCAGCGCAGGTGAGGGATCGACCGCCACCCAAAGAACCTGGGGTCGGCGGATTGTGGGGAACGCGCCGAAACCATCCACCTCCACGTCGAACGATGGCGTCTCCGTAGCCACGCGATCCAGCGCATCGCTGACGCCAGCTACCCGGTCCGGATGCACCTGACCGAAGAACTTCATGGTGACGTAGAAGTTGTTGGGATCGACCCACGACACGGGAAACGAGCCTTCACGAAGGGGGCGAGATGTTCGATACACCCTGTTTCGTTCATTCTCGGGGAGGTTGAGGGCGACGAACAAGCGCATGAGGCGTACCGGTCTCGGTCGGGGGAGGGCGGCGGGGTCTCGACTTCGTTCAGACGGGGTGCAAAGCACCTGCCGTAAGCTCTTCGACGCCCCTGACGGCGTGGTCCACGTCCTCTTCAGTAGAGCACCAACCGAGGGAGAAGCGAACCGCTCCGGTGCGGTCCGTTCCGAGAACCTTGTGGACCTCGGGGGCGCAGTGCAGTCCCGAGCGCACAGCTACGGCGAACTCGCGATCGAGCGAGTGGGCAAGGCTCGCCGGGTCGGCTCGGTCGCTCACGACGGTAACGATTCCAGCCCCCCGCGGATCCGGCGGCGAAAGGACAGTGACCCCAGCGACGGCCTCGAGCCCGTCTCGCAATCGGGCTTTCAGGCGGGCCACCCTTCCGTGGACCGACTCGACACCGCGATCGAGGAGGAACTCGCAACCCGCGAGGAGCCCGGCCAACCCGGGTGCGTTGAGGGTGCCCGCCTCGAGCCGGTCAGGCATGGAATCTGGCATGTCGGGCGACGCGGAATCGCCGGAAGCGCCTCCAGTGAGCAGGGGCGGGATCTCGATCCCCGGCCGGATCCACAGGCCACCCGTCCCTTGCGGACCGAGAAGGCCCTTGTGGCCGGCGAAGGCAACCATGTCGGCGCCGTCGTCGACGGCGCTCCCGGGCACGTGCCCGGCCGACTGCGCGGCGTCAACCAGAAGGAGCGCGCCAGCAGCGTGTGCGCGCTCGGCCAAGGCCGGAACGGGCAAGCGGCTCCCCAGCACGTTGGACACGGCGTTCACGACGAGGAGGCGGGCGCCTCGGAGGAGTCGCTCAGCCTCGTCAAGATCCAGGCTTCCGTCTGGAGAGCCACGGAGCATCCGCCTCTCCACCGCTCGCTCCGCTGAGAGCCGGTGTAGGGGGCGTAGAACGGCGTTGTGGTCGTACTGACTCACCACCACTGCGTCACCCCTCCCGAGGAGTCCCCACAGAGCGGTGTTGAGCGCGTGCGTGGCATTGTGGGCAAAGGCAACGCGACCACCGCCGTCCCTGGCGCCGAGAACGCGAGCCACCGCCGCCCTACAGCGGTACGCGATCCTCGCGGCATCCAGCGCCCTCCGGTGGGCGCCACGCCCGGGAGTCGCACCGCAATCGGATAGGAATGCACGTACCGCTTCAACGACCTCCGGAGGCCGGATGGCAGACGTCGCGGCGAAATCTAGATAGTGCTGCATGCCTTCTCTGGAATCCTGATCGAGTCCGCGTACATCGGTGCGGCGCACCAGGATCGCAACGACGGGATCTGGGCCGAGGGGCCCCCAACTTAGAGGGTGCCCATGACCCTTACCAGCAAGCACGGCGCACCGTTCCGTTCCAGCTCCTGTCCCCCTGGCGGCGGAGACCCGACGGGCCCGACCTTTGACCCCGCGATCCAAAGGCTCACATTTCGAGGTCAAGAATGCGGGCCCTACGACTCACACCTCTCGTTTCCGCAATGTCCCATGTGCTCGGCACCCACCCACTCGACAATGGTGGAATCGACATGGCCGTGCGCCGTGCGTCAGCAGCCGGAATGCGTGCCGTTCAGATCTTCACCGCCATCCCAAAGTTCTACGGCGATCGAGCGTCGATCAGACCGGAGCGCATCGAGCGATTCCAGGTGGCCCTCGAAGAGACGGGAATGCGTGCTGAGCACGTGCTCGTCCACGCGGCCTACGTCCTCAACGTGGCAAGCGACGAAGAGGAGAAATGGAGGCGCGCCGCCGCCGGCCTCGCGAAGGAGATGGAACGATCGGTCGCCCTGGGAGTGGGCGGCGTCTGCTTCCATCCCGGCTCAGCCAAGGGAGGCGTCGCCGAAACCGCAGTCCGCGTCGCTAAGGCCATGACCGGCGCGCTGCGGGCGACGGAAGGCGCTACGCGTCTGTTCGTGGAGAACACGGCGGGCGCTGGGAGCACGTTCGGGCGAACAGCGGAGGAGATCGCGCGGATCCTCGCGTCATTGCCCGAGGACGTGAGGCCGAAGGCAGGCTACGGGCTGGACACGTGCCATCTCTTCGCTTCGGGCTACGACATCGCACACTCGAAGGAGCTCTTCGTCGCGGTCCTCGACTCCTTCGAATCGATCGTGGGCGCCCCCCCCTCGTTTTTTCACCTGAACGATTCGGTCGGCGCGTTGGGCTCACACCGTGATCGCCACGCGCTGCTCGGAGAGGGAGAGATGGGCGAGGCGCCGTTCTCGTGGCTGCTGGAAGACCATCGATCCCACGATGTCCCTCTCGTGCTGGAGACACCACAACAGAACACCGACGTGGATCGCGACGACAGCTCGGCCGACCCCTACGACCTGCGCATGTTCGAGCTCCTGGGGCGACTCGGAGCTGAGGTGTAGACAGCGCCGGGGGCGCGACCCTGTGCTCGCCCGAGCGTCGGGTGTTACTCTCCCATCCCCCCGACAAATCACCCCGAGACCGGACGAGGCGCACCGTGGCGCAGCGATCCAGACCTTTCGCCTTCCTGAAGCTCGGCCGTCACTGGATCAACCTGGCCATGGTCACGGACATCGTGGACGATGGCGAACGATTGACGATCTACCTAGCCACCGACATGGCACGTTTGGCTGGCAAGAGTCCCGCTACTGCGCTGGACGTCGCGCGTCGGGTGACGCTAACCGCACCGGCCGACCTGGCGAAGCTGCGAAAATGGCTCAAGCTGAACGACGAGGAGTGACGCGCCGGACGGGTCTGCAGAACTCTTCGAGTGGCATTTGAGAGGCTCCAGCAGCCGCCTCCCCTTTCTTCAGCCGACTGCTACGCCATGAACCTGCGGTCCAACGTCCGGTACTGCGCGGCCTCGGCCGCGTGGTGAGGCTCGATGCGAGGTGCGCCCTCCAGGTCCGCGATGGTCCGGGCCACCTTCAGCATCCGGTGGTAGGCCCGAGCGGATAGCCCGAAGCGGTCGAGCGCTCGTTGGAGGATCCGCGCCACCGCTCGTGCCACGTGACAGTAGCGCCGGATGTGGCTGGGCTCCATCTGTCCGTTCGCATGCACCTCCGGCGTGTCTGCGAACCGGCCCCGCTGCCTCTTCCGTGCCGCCACCACCCGTTTGCGAACGAGCGCCGTCTCGTTGTTCCCGGGGGCAGCGCTCAAGTCGCGAAACGGCACGGCAGGTACCTCGACATGCAGATCGATCCGATCCAGAAGCGGCCCCGAGACCCGGCTGCGGTAGCGAGTCACCGCGCCCACGTCACAGACGCAGCGCTCGCTGCCGTCGCCATGATAGCCGCACGGACACGGGTTCATGGCGGCGACGAGCATGAACCTGGCCGGGAAGCGCGCGGTCACGGTCGCGCGTGAGATGGTGACGAAGCCGTCCTCGAGGGGCTGGCGCAAGACCTCCAACACATGTCTGCGGAACTCCGGGAGCTCGTCCATGAACAGCACGCCGTGATGGGCGATGCTCACCTCACCTGGGCGCGGCGGTGAGCCGCCTCCGACCAGTCCGGCATAGCTGACCGTGTGATGGGGAGCCCTGAACGGTCGCGTCGTCACGAGCGGAACGCCCGGAGTGAGCAGGCCGGCCACCGAGTGCACACGGGTCACGTCCAAGGCTTCGTCGAGCGTCATGGGTGGCAGCACGGCGGGGATGCGCCTGGCGAGCATCGTCTTGCCAGATCCAGGAGGCCCGATGAGCACGAGGTTGTGTCCCCCGGCGCAGGCGACCTCCAACGCACGCTTGGCTTGCGCCTGCCCCCGTACGTCCGTTAGCTCGCTCCCGGCCCGTTGGGACGCGGCGAGGAGCGCCGTGGCATCCACGGTTTCGCGGGACAGCCGCGGGCCACCGTTCAGGTGGGCGCAGAGACTGGCCAGATCGCGTGCTCCGAGCACCTCGATCTCGTTCATCGCCGCGGCTTCCGGCGCGTTCCCCTCGGGCAGGATCAACGTCGCGACGCCTTGGTCTCGGCAAAGCGCAGCTACGGCCAGCGCCCCCCGAACCGGCCTGAGAGTGCCGTCGAGCCCCAGCTCACCGAGAAACGCGCACGATGCCGTACGGTCCTCTCGTACGACATTCGTCGCCACCAGCAGGCCAACCGCGATAGGGAGATCCAGCGCGCTCCCCTCCTTGCGTACGTCCGCCGGAGCGAGGTTCACGATGATGCGCTCGAGCGGAACCGCGAACCCTGCGTTCTGGATCGCCGCTCCGACGCGCTCCCGGGCCTCCCGCACGGCACCCTCGGGAAGACCGACGACCGAGAACGAGGGGAGCCCGGAAGCGATGTTGACCTCGACGCGAACCAAAAGCGCGTCGACCCCCCGTAGGGTCGCGGAGAGCACCTGTATCGGCATCGCGAAAAGTGCCGAACGGTGCCGGGCGCGGGCATGGCGGCCCGGGGCCCGTATAGCAACTCGGGCTAAAGCAAGGGTTCGTCCGGGAGAGAGGTCGGCTCGCGCTTTGGCAGGTCGAGCCCGCTCATATACCCGGGGCGGCCCCGAAGAGATGGACCCGGACCGCACCGCTCTCCAGGACCGATGTGGCACTGGCAATAGGGAAGCCTTCGACCTCGGCCCGTCTCCGCACTTCGCGCTCCCGATTGGCTTCGTTGAGGTTGAGTACGACCCACACCCTCTCCGCCTCGGAGATCGGCGCGGCTAGAGTGCTGGCCGGGGCACCGATTCGCTGCAGGTAGTAGGCCAGGGGCTCACGGGTCCGCCAATCGGTCACGACCCGGTCCCCCGGTTGCAGTCGCTCCACGATGAAGGACGAGACGTCGACGCCCTCGTGGAAAGCGCCGGTTTCCAGGGAGCTCCAGACCGGGCGCGCGAGGAGAATCACGAGCGACGTCCCAAGCGTCCAAAGCGCTGTGCCCGCCGTCGTTAGCAACTGTGTGCGAACTCAAGCTCTGAAGCGTGGGTGGGGTCCCAGGATACGCCGTCTCGAACCATAGCGTTGGCGATCACAAGCAACTTACGCATGCAGGCGGTGAGGGCGACTTTCGGAGGCTTGCCACGTTCTGTGAGCCGCTGGTAGAAGACGCGGATCGCGGGATTACGCTGACTAGCGGTCAGGGCCGCCATGTACAACGCCACGCGTACGGAACGACGGCCTCCCCAGACCATTCGCTTACCTCTCAACGTACCCGAGTCCCGGTTCAGAGGGGCGACGCCGGCAAGCGCAGCGATCTGTTGCCGGTTCAGCTGCCCGAGCTCGGGGAGCTCTCCGATCAGCGTGCGTGAGACGACCGGACCGATCCCCGGTACGCTCCGCAGCAGATCCTCCTTCGCGCGCCACACCGGACTCGCCTTGATGCGACGCTCGAGTTCCGAGTCCACGGACTTCAGCTTGCGCTTGAGCCACTCGATGTGCTCGCCGATGTCCTTCGCCACCGTGGTGGACGCCATCTTCAGCCGGTTCTTCTCCGCGACCATCATCTCGAGCAGTTGACGACGACGGGCCAGAAGGGCCGTTAACTGCTGGGTGTCCTCGTCCGGCAGCACCCGCACCTCTGGCCGCACCCGCTCGCCGAACAGCGCCAATACCCTCGCGTCGATCCGGTCCGTCTTGGCGAGCTGGCCCGTTGCCCGTGCGAAGTCGCGCACCTGCCGCGGGTTCGCTACCACCACCGGGATCCCCGCTTCGGCGAGTGCCGCCGCCGCCGGCATCTCGTACCCGCCGGTCGCTTCCAGAACGACTAGCTCAACCGGACGCTCGCACAGCTGCTCAACAAGCACTTCGATCCCAGATTCGTCGTTCGAGACCGTCCACCCCTCGTCTTCTACCGCCACCTCGAGCTCCGCCTTTGAGACATCGATCCCTACGTACGCCTCGGCCTCAGACATCCCTCTCTCCAGACTCGGGAGGATGATCGTGCATCGTCCTACCTTGCAGATCCGGGCTCCCTCGGCCCCAACAACTGTTCGGACTCATCACGATCTAGAAGGGACGGCGCCCACGCTAACAATCGGTCTCTAGGACCCTAGGCGGGACGGGCTACCGACCCTGTGTACCCAACAAAACTACCTATTCGTCGTCATACAAGGCGCGCGACCGTCCGAGGTTGGGCAAACTGGACCAGAAGAGCCACGATTCCGGCGGCAGAGACGGTCAGCACCAGAGGAAGTGCCCAGAGCCATACCCGCTCGGGGCCGAAGTTACGCTGCACGGCCAGGACCATCACGGAGCCGAATAAGATCGACCAAAGCAGGGGGAACCGTCGGCGATACGCGCTCAGCGCCAGTGCCGCCGCGACGCCCGAGGCGAGAATGAGCACGGCTGGTGCGGGGATGCCCTTGGCCCAATGTCTCGCGACGGCGTTGAAGCTGGGGAGTGCACTCGCGAAGAACTCCGACCAAGGCAGCCGCACCACGAAGCGGTTGTCGACGAGGGCTGCCACCCCGCTGGCTCCGGCGACGGGGGCGTAGAGGGCAGCGACCACGAGCGCAACAATCAGTTGCGTCGCCGCCAGGGGCCCCAGCCGTCGGATCCACGCGAGCACTCCGTCCTCGCGACGGTATAGGTTCACGGCGATCCAAATGCTCAGTGCGCACCAAGGCAGCAACATCACGGGCACGGTGTAGAAGCCAAGCACGCCGAGTATCGCCAGCGTAGCCCATCCCCGGATCGTCTGCTGCCTCAGAAGGTCGTCGGCCACCCCGAACGCGAGGACACCGAGGAGGGTCACGAGCGCGTAGCCACGGGCGTTCGTCGAATACTCGATGAGCACCGGAGAAGTCGCTACGAACGCGGCGCTCAGGACCGCGACTCCCCGACCGTAGAGCCTCACGGCCATCCAACCGACAGCCAGCGGCAGGAGCGACCCGGCGAGACATGCCGGAAGCCTGATGACGACGGGGTGGTTGCCGAGGAGGCCCGTCAGCGAACTGACGAGAAGGCTGTTCAGAATGTGGTTGTTGGGCGTGTCGTAGGCGGTGGAAGCCTGGGCCCAGCCCTCCGCGGCGTACACGAGGAACGTGTGGGCCTCGTCGTAGCGCATGGGAATGGACATGTGCACGGCCCGCAATGCGAGACCGACGAGCGCGACGAGCCCGAGCCCGACCCAGAGCCTAGCGTCCCCTCTCGCCGGCTCCTCCTGCTCCACGCCCTGCGGGCGGCACCCACCCCGGGAGGAGGGGGGACGATCGGCGCTTCGGGAGCGGGGTCCGACGTCGTCATCGCACTCTCCCCCCGAAACGGTCTTCGAAGTGGCCGCCAGTCGGCCCACCCACAATAGAGCGGAAACGCGGTGTCGCCGGAGCCGGCGCGAGCCTGCGTTGGTGAGGTGTTCGTGTGGTGATCCAGAAGTCCTGTCGCATTCGCCGGCACCCAACGCCTCGGCCCATTCGGCCGCACCCCGCAGCCTGCGACTCTTCGCTGGAACTCTTGGACCACGGCCCTCGGCCGCGATGACCGCCACAGCTACGCCGCGTCGTTCCGCCTCGATTTGCCGGCTCGGGGGCTGCATCGGTGTACCAACGACTTCGGAGACGGCACACTACGGTGTGTACCGATGGCACGCGACGCAAGGATCGCACACGGGCTCCGGAGGCTCGTTGCGACCCCCTCACCCGGCGCGTACAATGTGGCCCGCGCGCCGAGCGGCCGGCCGGACACGGGATCGCCCGGGCACCTACGCGAACCGGAGCGACGATTGAGGAAACGAGCGAAGAGACGGAGCGGCAGATGAAGGTGAGCGTCCTGCGGGAGAAGACCCCCGGTGAGCGCCGAGTCGCCCTGGCTCCGTCCAACTTGAAGGAGCTGAACAAGGCTGGTGTGGACGTTTTCGTGCAGAGCGGCGCAGGCGAGGCGTCAAGCTTCTCCGACGCCGAGTACGTCGAGGCGGGAGCCACCATCGTGTCCGACGCGGCGGAGGCCGTGGCGAGCGGTCCGGTCGTGCTGAAGGTGCGCCCACCGAGCGACGACGAGATAGCCCTTCTGCCACGGGGCACGGTCCTGATCTCGCTCTTGAACCCGCTCGGGGACCCTCAGCTCGCCGGTCGGCTCGCCCGGGCCGGTGTCACGTCGTTCGCTCTGGAAATGGTCCCGCGCACCACCCGTGCGCAGAGCATGGACGTGCTGTCCTCACAAGCGACCGTGGCCGGCTACAAGGCCGTTTTGATGGGCGCGAACGAACTGTCGAAGTTCCTTCCCATGTTCATGACCGCCGCCGGGACGATCCGGCCTGGAAAGGCCCTCGTCTTGGGTGCGGGTGTGGCTGGGCTGCAGGCGATCGCCACGGCGCGCCGACTGGGCGCGAAAGTCGAGGCCTTCGACGTGCGACCGGTCGTCAAGGAACAGGTCGAGAGCCTCGGCGCGAAGTTCATCGAAGCCGAGGAGGAGGTGAGCGCCGAGGGGGAGGGAGGGTACGCGAAGGAGCTTTCCGACGAACAGCACGAAAAAGAGCTCGCGCTGATTGCCTCCCACATCGCCGACGCCGACCTGGTCATCACGACGGCACAGATTCCCGGAAGACCCGCTCCCGTGCTCATCACGGAGGAGATGGTTCGCAGCATGCGGCCGGGGTCGGTCATCGTGGATCTCGCGTCCGAGACTGGCGGGAACTGCGTCTTGACGGAGTCCGGCGTGACGGTGGAACGGTACGGCGTGCGGATCATGGGGCCTCACGATCTCCCCTCGGCCATACCGTTTCACGCGAGCCAGATGTTCGGCAAGAACGTGGCCACGTTCCTGAAGGAGATCGTGTCCGACGCCGAGCTGGCCATCGACCTCGAGAACGACGTCGTGGGGCCGACCTGTGTGACCCACGATGGAGAGGTTATGAACGAGCGCATCCGCGAGCGACTGGGCCTCGGCCCGGCGGCCGCGTCTGTAGCCATGGGAGAACCGGCGGAGAAGGGAGACACCGAGAATGGGTGAGCTGTTGATCGGGCTCTACGTGTTCGTCCTGGCTTCCGTCGCGGGGCGAGAGGTCATCGGTCGGGTTCCCCCGACACTCCATACGCCTCTGATGAGCGGCGCGAATGCGATCAGCGGCATCGCCGTCGTGGGCGCCCTCGTGGTCTCGGCCCAGGCCGAGACGCTGTTGGTGCAAGTTCTCGGGGGTGTCGGCATCGCCATGGCCACGATCAACGTTGTCGGTGGCTTCATGGTGACCGATCGCATGCTCCAGATGTTCAGGAAGGGCTGAGGCGGTCCCGTGAGCGCATCCACCCTCGTAGAGCTCGCTTACCTGCTCTCCGCCGTTCTCTTCGTGAGCGGGCTGAAGCGCATGCAGTCCCCCGCAACCGCCCGCAATGGGAACGGCCTCGCCGCCGCCGCCATGCTCATCGCGATCGTGGCCACGCTCGTCGACAACGCGATTCTGAGCTGGACCGGAATCCTCATCGGGATCGCGACAGGGGCCTTGATCGGGGGTGTTGCGGCCCGCACGGTGAAGATGACCTCGATGCCGGAGATGGTCGGGATCTTCAACGGCTTCGGCGGTGGCGCGAGCGCGCTCGTGGCGGCGGCCGAGTTCGCCAGGGTCCAGCAGACCGGGATCATGGTCGACCTGGGCGGAGGTGCCACCATAGCGATCTCCATGCTCATCGGCTCAGTGACGTTCTCCGGCAGCTTCGTCGCGTTCGGAAAGCTCAACGGGATGGTGACGGGCAATCCGGTCACCTTTCCTTTGCAGAAGACGTTCAACGCGCTCCTCTTCGTGTCGATCCTGGCGATCGGGATCGTACTTTCGGTAGGCGGCTCGCTAGGCGGTCTCCCCCCCCTAACCCTGTTCTGGGTTTTCACCGGCCTCGCGCTTCTCCTCGGCATCCTGCTCGTGGTCCCGATCGGCGGTGCCGACATGCCCGTCGTCATCAGCCTGCTCAACTCCTACTCCGGCCTCGCAGCGTCTGCCGCTGGGTTCATCATCGGGAACATGGTCCTCATAATTTCCGGCGCGCTCGTCGGTGCCGCGGGGCTGTTCCTCACAATGCTCATGTGCAAGGCCATGAACCGCTCACTGGCGAACGTAGCGTTCGGTGCCTTCGGTACCGAGGGCGCCAAGGCGGCCGCGCTCACCGGCGACCAGACGGTCCGCACCGTCGACGCGGAGCAGGCGGCACTCGTGCTCGCCTACGCCCAGTCGGTGATCGTCGTGCCAGGCTATGGACTGGCGGTCGCCCAGGCGCAGCACGAGCTGCGGAAGGTCATGGACCTGCTCGAGGACCGGGACATCGACGTCAAGTACGCGATCCATCCTGTCGCGGGCCGTATGCCGGGACACATGAACGTCCTTCTCGCCGAAGCGGACGTGTCTTACGACAAGCTCTTCGACCTCGATGAGATCAACGACGATTTCGCTCGGACCGACGTGGTCCTGCTCGTGGGGGCGAACGACGTCGTGAACCCGGAGGCCCGGAATCCCGACTCGATCATCGCGGGGATGCCGATCCTCGACGTGGATCGTGCCCGCAACGTCATCGTCGTCAAGCGGAGCCTCTCACCCGGCTTCGCCGGGATTGACAACCCGCTCTTCTACATGGACAGGACGATGATGTTCTTCTCCGACGCGAAGGTGGCCATGAGCGACCTCGGCCGAGAGGTGCGGGAGGCCTAGTCCGGCCCCGCCGCTTGTTCAGCGACCCAGCTGGAACTCCACGGCAGCGTCGCGTAGCAATTCCCAAGCGCGGCGTACGTGGGTGAGGTTCGTGCGCAGGTTTCCGACACTCACGCGCAGGACGATTCGGCCCTCGAGTCGTGTTCGTGTCAGGAACACCTCCCCGCTACGGTTCACACGCTCCAGGATCTCCTCGTTCATCTCGTCGGACGCCTCGGGGGATTCGTCCCCAGGCGCGTACCGAAAGACCACGGTGCTGAAGAGAGGCTCCCTCACCAGGAGCCATCCCGGCTCGCCGCGCACCCAGTCCCGGAGGTGGGCCGCCATCGTTACGTGCGCCCTGATGCGCGCCCTCACGCCCTGCACGCCGAAGTAGCGCAGCACGAACCACAGCTTCAGGGCACGAAAGCGCCGGCCGAGGGCAACGCCATGGTCCATCGGGTTCCATACCGCACCCTCGGCCGGGGTTTCGAGGGACGCGGGCGTCAGCTCGAAGGCGGCTCGCAAGAGCTCCGGTCGACGGCAGAACAGGACCGAACAGTCGACGGGTGTGAACAACCACTTGTGAGGGTTTACCACCACGGAATTGGCACGCTCCCACCCCGAGAAGAGTGGGCGCAACTCCGGAAGGGAAGCCGCGGGACCCGCATACGCCGCGTCCATATGTAGCCAGATCCCGTGCCGTCGAGCGATGTCCGCGATCGCGTCGACAGGATCGACACTGCCCGTCGACGTCGTCCCCACAGTTGCCACGACCGCCACGGGACGGATCCCGGCCTCGCGGTCTTCGACGATCGCGCCGTCGAGCTCGGAGGGTTCCATTCCGAACCCGGAATCGGTCTCGACGCGAGCGGTTGCAGCGCGCCCCAAACCCAGGGTCATGCCGGCCTTCTCCACCGATGAATGCGCTTCTTCGGAAGCGTAGACTCTGCAGCGCGGCCCTTCCGCCAGGCCGGCCTCACTCGCCTCGGGGACGGCCTGCTCGCGGGCGGCAGCAAGAGCGTAGAGGGTCGAGGACGAGGCCGTGTCGTTGATCACGCCCTCGAACGGCTCGGGCAACCCGATGAGATCGCGAAGCCAGTCGGTCGCGAGCTGCTCCAGCTCGACACCTGCAGGGCAGCTCTGCCAAACCATCGCGTTCACGTTCAGGGCCGCGGCGAGCATCTCCCCCAGAATGCCCGGCCCGGAGCCAGTGATCGCGAAGTAGCCAAGGAAGCCCGGGTGATTTCAGTGTGTCACAGCCGGGATGATGCGCTCGCGGAAATCGGTCAGAATGGCGCCGAAATCCTCACCTTCATCGGGCGGTCTCGCCGGCAATGACGACTTCAGATCGCCCGGCTCGAGCGTGGGCGTAACCGGGTAGGTCTCGATCCCCGACAGGTACGACGCGATCCAGTCGACGACTTCGTGGGCCCAGCGCTCGAACTCGGGGACCGGCATGTCTCCGAGGCTCGAGCCCTCGAGACGGTCGCCGGGCGTCAGTGTCGAAGGAGGCTCATGAGTTCGGAGAGCTGCTCGCGGATCGCGCTCAGCTGCTCGTCGACCTCACCCACGACCTCGTCATCCAAGCGCTGGGGTACGCCGCTGCCCTGGAATAGCGCGAAGAAGAGGGCGTCGGCGTGGCCCACGCTCGCGAATGTGACCCCCCGGTCCACGAGCCTGTTGAGGCGAAGAAGGTCACGAAGCCTGATGGCGGCACGGTCGCTCACCGGCGGATCCTCGTAGATGGTCCGCACCAGTACCTCTCGAAGGATCTGGAATTCCTCGACCGCCTCGCCGACCGCGAGGCCACGCCGGGCGGCAACCGAGCCGAAGAGCTCCGATGCCTGAATCCAGAGGGGCTCGATCTGCTCTCGATACGGCCCCAGGGCGGTCGGCAACATGGAGGTCAGGAGCGAAAAGAAGCACTCAAGCATCCCGACGACATCGTCCGACCAACTTGCCCTCTCTCGAACATCGGCCAGCCACCGACAGGAGATATCGGCGCTGCGCGACTCGAGCCAACCAGCGAACTCATGAGGCTCCAGCTTCCTGAGCCTCTGTGAGGATTGGGGAGGGGCGTGGGACTGTCGCGTTACGGACCGCTGTTCGACGGCTGACTCCCTCATCGACTTCCCGCGCGAGTGGCTCGGCCACCAGGGCCAGGCGACGACTTGGTGCCCATCAACTTGATGGATCAGCGGAAGCGCCGCCACCCCCGTCCCTGACGTCCGGGACCGAATCGTTGTCCCCGTCGAACCGCGGCTGGTCGTTCTCCTCGGGTGTCCACGGCCTCAGCAGCAAGCGCAGGACGGTGCCTTCGCCTTGGCGGCTCTCGGCCGTCGCCGAGGCCCCCCACGACTCCACGAGACGGCGAACGATCGCGAGGCCCAAACCCGTTCCCGGGGACCGTGTTGAGAAGTGTGGCTCGAAGATCCGCGGCAGGAGCTCCGGGGCGATTCCACCGCCGTCGTCGCGGACGCTCAGCACGACCTCTTCCCCATCGAACGATGCTGCGACCTGCACCGTCCCGGTGTCGGTGATCGCCGCGCGAGCGTTTTCGAGGAGGTTCACGAGCACCTCCTTCACCTCGGAGACCCTGGCTCGCACGGGGGGCAAGTTGTCCTCGATCGATTGCTCGAACCGGACGGGTCCGGCGCCGCTGCGATAGAGCGCCAGGACCTCGCCCACGACCTCCCCGACTCGCACGGGCTGGAGCGGGACCTCACCCGCCGCACGCGGGGCGCCGAATCGGGAAAAGCTGGAAGAGATGGAGGCGAGTCGGTCGATCTCCTTGAGCATCGCGTCCGCGTTCTTGGTCAGGATCTCCTCGAAGTCGCCACGGCGGTCCGACCACGCCCTCTCGATGTGTTGAATGCTCAGCTTGATGGGCGTGAGAGGATTCTTCACCTCGTGCGCCACCTGGCGAGCCATCTCTCCCCAAGCCAGGATCCGTTCGGTGCGGAGCTCGTCCGTGACGTCTTCGAGGATGAGGACGGCGCCACCGGCGGGCCCCTCTTCGCGCGTGATCCGCCGGGCTCGCACACGGATCCGTCGATCGGAGAACTGGAACTCCGCACCGCCCTCAGGGAGACCGTCACGGAGGTAGAGGCGGGTCCAGCGGACGAGCTCGCCGACGGCGCCATCGTCGCCGGCCAAGGGGTGCCCGACGGGAACGTCCCCCCCGAGGAGGGCCTCCGCCCTGGGGTTGACGAGGCTGACCCGGCCGTGGGCATCAAGGGCAATGACGCCGCTCGCGGCTTCGTCGACGATCGCCTGCGTCCGCCTCGTTGTGCGGAGCAGGTCACGCCTGGCGTTCTGCAACCTCCTCACCATGCGGTTGAAGGCCGAGAACACGTCTCCGAACTCGTCCGCCCGATCCGCCGGCAAACGGACGCGCAGATCGCCCTTCCCGACGCCGTCTGAAGCGCGTTGAAGGGTGAGGATCGGCATCGTTAGCGTTCGCGCAACGGCGAGCGCCAGCACCAGGGATAAGGCCAGTCCTGCGACGACCGCGAACGCGAGAAGATGCGTCACGTCTCGGCGTCCGACCGCGATCGCCCCCGCCTCGAGCGGAACCGGGACGGCCAGGATGTCGCCGTCCGGGAGACGGCGGAACGCCGAGACGTATTCCCAGCGGCCGAGGCGTGAGCGACGCGACGTCAGGATTTCCTCTCCACTCGTCAGCACTCGGTACACGTCGATGGGCAGCCATCCCTCATAGAGACCCAGGTCGACCAGCGCTTCTACGGCTCCCTCCCTCAACTGCCCTGTGCGATACTCGAGCAGGTCGCCTCCGACTCGGCCCGAGAGCAGATCCATCCTTCCGACCTGCAGATAGATCCCCGCGGCGGTGTCCGCGACCCGCTCCGCCAGCAACAGGGCGGCCCGCTCGGACGCTCTGGAGATGTTCCTGTAGGCCAGCGTTCCGAAGATCGCGTTCGAGAGTAGGAAGAACCCGAACAAGGCCAACGACACCCGCCCGCGGAAGGAAAAGAGCGGAAGCTTCCAGCCACTCGCCCAGTGACCTACGCCGTGCAGCAACGCCCAGACGCTCATCCAGGCGGCGAGTAGCAGCGTGAGATCGAGCGCGAGGAGCAGAGCACCCCTTGCCAGGAGCAAGGGACGCGTCGGAAGGTCGACCAGATAGTGAGCGTGATACGGACCGTCTGCGTACGACACACCCTTTTCAGCCAGCCATCCCCGGGTGACACGCTGCCAGCGCGTCTCGGTATCCGCCTGATCCCCGCCGAGCTCAGTCAGCGGTATCAACGTGAGCGGCGAGACCGCAACGCCGGCGAGCCTCGCGAAGAGGGGCCCCAACCTGGAGTCGGTGGTGACGGACTTTCGGGGTGGTACGACGGCGCTGACCACCGATCCGTCCGACAGTGGCGCATACATGAGGTAGTGCGCAAACGGCTGATCGGGGCGATAGACGCTGACCGAGTCGCGTCCAGCTGCAAGACCGTCGGCGACCACGGACGGACGCGGGTCGTTTCCGACACCGACACGGAACTCACCGAGCAGGAGGTTGCCCGAAGACCAGTGCGAGAGCCAGATCTGGTATCCCGCGTCGGCGAAGTCGCTCTCGATCCACGACTCGTAGAGAAGGTCGACCGAACTCGAGGCTCTTGGCTGCACCTCTTCGGCGGTCCTGGCGAGCCTGTCCAGGAGGAACGGGAGGTAGGGATCCACCTGATTGCCCAACCGTTCCAGCTCGACCTCCGCCAGGGACACGCGGGCCTTCGTGCGTTGGGCCCACGCGAAGGGGAGCGCGAGCGTCCCGCCGATACAGGCTGCCACGACCCAGGTGAGCCCCCCCCTCCTCCAGCCCGACCATGCCGGCAAGGCGCGGTGAGCGAGCGCGGTGGGAACGATCCAGGCCGTGGCAGCGATCAACGGCAGTCCGCCTTGGTACCGAACCCACTCCGTGGCGACTGCGGCCGCGAGGACGGTCGTGACGAGCGCGCCGAGCAACAACAAGACTGGACGCCGCGCCACGGGGGGTGGACGGACCACGCCGAACGCTCCCAACACTACGAGCGCCGCGGGCAGTGCCAGGGTCGCCTGGTACGCGACCCAGCCCGTCTCGTCCCCGGCCAGGAGTGCCATCGACGCGCCCGAAGAGATCACGGCCAGAACGGAGAGGAGGCCCATCAGGAGCAAACCGGCGACTAGGGGCCACGGAATTACCCGACGCCTATCGGGCGAGAGGAGGGCCAGTGCGAAGGTCAGCGCGACCGCAATCGACAGGACCCGGCCCATCGTGAGGGCGCCGGCACCGGGGAGAAGAAACCGAGCCACGTCGAAGATCTCGGGGACGGCAAGGAGCGCGTCCCATGGTAGCACAACCATCAGAACGCCCAGAGAAGCGACTGAAGCCACGACGCTGTATCGTTCCCCTGAACCGGCGAGCGCCAGGATGAGCCACGCGAGCCCGATGAGCGCGACCACTACCCGTACCCAAAAAGCCCCCACGGACGACCGCAGCTCAGACTCCGCCGGCGTAGCTACGGACATGCTGAGCAGGATCGCTTCGCCCCACACGAGGTCGTACCATGAATCGCCCAGGGCGCCTTGCGGCCTCGACAAGTGGATCTCAGCTCCCGTGTCCCGCGCAAAGCGCGACTCGAAGTCAACGGGTGGCGCGCGCAAACCGGCCGGAAGCTCGGAGCGCATGAGCTCGGCGACTACCGCAGTGCCCTCGATGGATGGGACGGGAGCGGTAACATACAGGTGGCTGAAGAGGGGAAGCTCCTGGTAGGCATAGCGCCCGGCGACGCCTAATCGGACGTCGACGGGGACGCGGCCGCGGTGAATCCCGTCCCACACGACAGCCTCACCGTCGGGGCCGTACACGGCGACGGCGGGAAATCCGGTCCGGCGGCGCAGACGGGAGACGACCTGTGGATCCACGGTGACCCCGGCCCGACCGACGACCCGTGCCAGCTCGTCCACGGCGGAATCGCCCCTCGCCTGTAGCTCGCTGAAGCGCTTCTCGAACTCATCGACTACCTCGATCTCCCTGACCTTGAGGTAGCGGTCCCAGTCTTCCGAGATTCGCGCCAACTGAACGTGGGCGCCGGCCGCCGCGAGCGCGGCCGCGACGCCCACGGCAGTGGCGATGCCGCTGAGGCCGGCACGAGTCTCTTTACGACCAGCGGCCACTACGAGCGTGAGACCGGCCAGGGTGAGCCACCACACGGCGGGCTCCCGGGCCCATAGGGCGAGCGCGACCAGGGTCGACCATAGCCCGATCCAGCGAAAGCGACGAACATTCATCGCGGCTGCTGCGGTCACCTCCGCGTGCGGGGTCAGTGATGAATCTTGGCTCATATTCGCTGGAAGAGCTCTCGTGGCCCGACCTGGGAGGATCGTGGAGAGATCATCATCGTGACGGCCTACGGCCACGAGCCCCATGTGGACGCACTCTTGATGGCCCTCACAGCGATCTTTCTCCCGATCGTCATCGATCTCTACACCATCGATGTGAGTGATATCCTTGAGGACCCGACGGACGAGAGCTCGGGAGAGTTGGAAACGTCCTTGATGCTCTTCTTGGCCCCCGAGACCGTGCGGATGGAAGCTCTCTCCTCTCCGGACGTCGAGGCTGCGTCCCGAACATACATGCGTGGAAGAGCACCCACACCCCCGGCCCTCGCCGAGGCCATGGTGCGCACAGCGTCCCTGGCCAGCGCCGAGAAAGGACGGCGAGTCTTCGAGCGCTACGTCGGTACCGTAGCCGAGGCGTTATCCTAGTGTGCCGGCACCGAAGTCCCCGGGCCATCCGGCCGCGCCCGCATCTTGCGACTCGTGGTCAGAACCCCTTGGGCCAAGGCCTCTGGCCGCGGTGCCCGCTGCGGCGACGCCGCGTCGTTCCGCCTCGATCGGCCGCTCGGCGACTGCCTCCGTGGACCAGTGGCCTTGGAAACGTGCAAACGAGTCCCCTGCCGGGAGCAGGACCGCGGGTGCTCGCGTCGTGTATCACTAAGCGGTTCGTTCGTGACGTCCGTCACGGCGATGCCGGTCGACGCCCCGCCGGGGGGGGATCCGTGATGAGTGAAGCTTCTCTACAGGCTGGGTGGGCGGCGATGCTCGTGGGCGCGGTCCTCGCTGCGCCGGTTCACGGCCAGACGGTGACGATCGATGAAGGCACGTTCACGATCTTCGTCGGCGATCGAGTCGTGGGCCAGGAGACCTTCCACATCCGCAGGCTGGGAAGTGGAGCGGACTCTCGCATCATTGCCAACGCTGACGTCGACCTCGGCGCCCGCAAGATGATCTCGATTCTCGAAGCCGCGCCCGACCTGAGCCTGAGCAAGTATCAATTGGAGGTTTCGGGGGACGGATCGACCGAGATCTTCCTGCAGCGTAGCGGCCGCCGCTTCCTCGTTCGGGTCATCTCGCTTGAGGGCGAGCGGGAGCGTGAGCTGAGCGCGAGAGACGGTTCGGTGATCGTGGAGGAGGGCATCGCACACCACTTCCACTTCGTAGTACCGCTGATGGGCTCGGCTGCCGTCGTCCCCGTGGTCCGCCCGAGAGCGAGCAGCGAGGGTCGCCTGGCAGTGAGTGAGGTCGACGATGTTTCCATGACCATCGCAGGAGAGGAGATCGCCGCCCGCCGGGTAGCTCTCTTCCTGGACGAGGTCGAACACCACGTCTGGATCGACTTCCAGGGCCGCGTCCTGAGGGTCGAGGTCCCCTCAAGGGCTTACCGTGCCGAACGCCAGACAGCTCCTGCCTGAACTGCGTCTTCGGCTGGCCCAAACAGGACTTCTGCATCACCACCCTAGCTCGGCCTTCGATCGCGAGCCCCCCCGAGGTTAGCTTCACTTCTCGGTGCCTGTCCGTGCACGCACCGGAAGGGGGTAGACCCGAGAAGGTGAGAGGCGAACCCACGCCCGTGCGCTCGCGTAGTGGATCGAGACTTCCCCACTGGTGGCCACGGACGCCCATCTCCGTCCCGCCCTCACCGCGGCCCCCTGCGGCACCGCGGCGGAAGAGGTGCGCCACGATCGAAACGCGGAAGCGCCCATGACAGCAAAGAGGAAAGCCGTTGTTGGCGTGGCGGTTGCCGTGCTCGTCGTCATCGTGGGTGCCCTCATCGTGATCAATGCTCGTGATCGAGGATTATCGGTTCGAGTGGAGGTCGTGGGTCGCCATGATCTGGTGTCCACCGTCACAGCAAGCGGGAACATCCGCGCCCGTCGCACCGTCGACATCAGCTCCGATATTGCGGCCCGCGTGGCGGCCCTCGAGGTCGACGAAGGCGAGGACGTGCAGTTGGATCACGTGCTCTTGCGCCTCGACCCGGCGCAGTCCGAAGCGGCCGTAGCCCGCGCTGAGGCGACCCTCAGCCAGGCCAAGGCCGGGGCCATCAATCAGCAGGCCACCCTGCTCCGAGCTCAGCGCGAGTTCGACCGGGTCACAGCCCTGGGCGCCCGAAGCCCTCCCGTTGTGAGCCGGCAGGAGATCGAAGACGCAGAGACCGCCCTGGCGGTCGCGAAAGCGAACGTCGAGTCCGCGCAGTTCGGCGTACTTCAGGCGCAGGCCGATCTGGACGAGGTGACGGACAGGCTCTCCAAGACCGTGATCCGGGCGCCCATCAGCGGGAAAATAACCCGCCTGAACATCGAGGAGGGCGAGACCGTCGTCATCGGTACGATGAACAACCCGGGCTCGCTGCTTCTGACGATCTCGGACCTCTCGGTCGTGGAGGTCGTCGTCCAGGTAGACGAGACCGACGTCCCGCAGCTCGCATTGGGTGACAGCGCAAGCGTGCAGATCGACGCCTTTCCGAACCAGGAGTTCACGGGCCGAATCACGGAGATCGGAAACAGTGCCATCCGACCACCCGCGTCGTCGACGGCATCCGGGCAGCAGGCAGCCATCGACTTCGAAGTCGTCATCACACTAGACGAGCCAGACGCCCCGCTCCGGCCCGACCTCTCGGCGACCGCAGAGATCATAACTGCCGAGCGGAAGAAGGCCGTTGCGGTCCCGATCATCGCCCTGACTGTGCGCGACGCGTCCGCTGTCGAAGACGACGAGACCCACGACGCGCCTCAGGGGGAGCACGACCAGTTGGGGGGAGAGGAGAGGTCGGAAGAGGTCGAGGGAGTCTTTCTCGTCCGTGACGGCCGGGCGACGTTCAAGCCGGCGATGTTGGGGATCGCCGGACAGGAGCATTTCGAGGTCCTTTCCGGACTCGAGGTCGGCGACACGGTGGTCGCGGGTCCCTATCAGATCATCAGGAACCTGAGGAGCGGCGATGGTGTGAGGGCCGAATCGATCGAGAGCCCCTCCGGGCCAGCGCCCTGAGCCAGGGTGGACGAATGCTGGTGTGGGAAGGTATGCGGCTCGCAATGGTGCAGCTCCGAACGGAGAAGTTGAAGAGCTTCTTCGCCGTCCTTGGCGTGATGATCGGCGTGATGTTCCTAATCGTGGTCGTAAGCGTCGTGGAGGGGATGGACCGCTACATTCGCGACGATGTCGCGAACGAGATTTTCGGCGTCAACACCCTGACCGTGAGGCGGTGGCCGGAGGCGGAGGTCAACGCCAGCGAGGAAGTATGGCGAAGCTGGGTCCGACGCCCTCGGCTCCGGTACGAGGACGCGGACGCCATTCGCAGTGAGCTCTCTGTCCCGGGGCTGGTCCTCGTCGAGAGCCGGACAGGACGCGAAGTGACCGGTGACAACGGACGCCGCGTCACCGGAACGCGCATCAACGGGGCGTCCGTGGAGGTCTTCGAGGTTCGCGACTACGTCGTCGAACGTGGAAGGCCCTTCACGGCCCAGGAAGCGGAGTACGGCACGCCGGTCATGGTCCTCGGGTTTCATACCGCGGACATCATCTTCGAGGCTCTCGATCCGATCGGTCGATCCGTCCGCGTCGAGGGATTCCCCTACCGCGTCATCGGTATTCTCGAGGAGCGTGGCTCCTTGTTCGGACAGTCTCTGGACAACATGGCCATCGCACCGGCGCGGTCCCGCATTCAGGCGATCACGAATCCGCACGGCGTCGTCGACCACATCATCATCCAGACGCTCGACCCGGCCAATCTCTCCCAGGCGCGCGACGACGTAGAGGGGGCGATGCGTGTCCGCAGGCGCCTCCGTCCTTCCGAAGCCAGCACGTTCGCCATCGAGACCGTCGAGGAGACCCTCGCGTTCTGGGATCGGGTCTCCCGGATCCTGTTCTTGGCGCTCCCGGGTCTGGTCGCGATCTCACTGGTCGTGGGGGGCATCGTCATCATGAACATCATGCTCGTCTCCGTGATGGAGCGGACGCGAGAGATAGGCGTTCGTAAAGCGATCGGTGCCCGTCGGTGGGACATCATGACGCAGGTGGTGATCGAGTCGGCTACGCTTTCGACCGCCGGAGCGACAATCGGGATCGCGTTGGGCCTCGCGTTGGCGGGCGTTGTCGCGGCCTATTCGCCGCTGCCGGCAGCGGTCGATACGAAGTGGGTCAGTGCGGGCGTCGCGCTCGGCGTGACCGTCGGCGTCGCCGCCGGAGTGTACCCCGCTTCGCGCGCATCCAGGATGAACCCGGTCGACGCTCTTCGCCATGAATGACCCGCACGGGCCGCGGTTCTCGCTCCAACCCCTGCGGACGCTTCGGGAAGGGACTCTCATCGCTGTGGACTCACTGCGTATCAATTGGCTACGCTCGAGCCTGACGATTTTGGGCGTCGCGGTTGGCGTTTCGGTCGTAGTGACCATGGCGGCTCTCATCACCGGAATTAGCTCGTCGGTCATGAGCGCCTTCGAAAGCGCGGGACCCGACAACTTCGTGGTCACCCGGTTCGACTTCACCGCCGTACGACTGGCGGAGGGTAACCGCCCGCCCTGGTGGGACAAGCCCGACCTCACGGCCCGCGAGGCGACACGCATCGCGGCCCTACCGGCGGTCGCAGAGGCGCTTTACAACTTCAGCTTCAGCGTCCGCGCCACGTTCGAAGGCCGGAGCGTGACCAACGTCCAGTCTCAGGGCTACTCGGCCGGATGGCAAAGGTACTCCCCCGGTCGGTTCCTGGCTGGTCGCGACTTCACCGACCTCGAGGTAGCCAACGCGCGCGGGGTCATGGTGATCTCCGCTGCGCTGGCGGAGGAGATGTTCGGCCAGCGAGACCCCATCGGGAGGCGTGTCAGGATCGGGGCCGGGCGACGAAACGTGCAGGAAGACTTCACGGTCATCGGTGTGTTTGAGCCCGAGGACAACGTCTTCTCGGCCGTCGTCAGGCACTGGGTCGTGTTCCCATACACCACGGCCCTGAAGCGCCTCAAGGTCTCCGATGAGCAGGCGCAGATCCTGGTGGTGCCCCACGACTCGGTCACGCAACAGCAAGCTCAAGACCAGGTAATCGGCTTGATGCGCGCAATGCGAGGACTTCGGCCTCGACAAGAGAACGGCTTTGCGCTCTTGGCTTCCGCCCAGATCATCGACCTCTTCAACCGGCTCACCGGCGTCTTCTTCCTGGTCATGCTGGCCCTCTCGTCCGCAGCCTTGATGGTAGGCGGCGTCGGAGTCATCGGAATCATGCTGATCTCGGTTACGGAGCGGACCCGCGAGATCGGCGTGCGCAGGGCACTGGGGGCAACGCAGCGAGAGATTCTCTGGCAGTTCCTGGTGGAGGCCTCTTTCCTGACCGTACTCGGGGCAGCTGTGGGTATGATCCTCGGGAGCGGCACGGCGTTCGGCGTCGCACACTTCACGCCGATCCCCGCCCGCATTCCTCTCTGGTCCGTCATCGTCGCTCTGGCCATGGCCGCCCTGACCGGCATGTTGTTTGGCCTGATTCCCGCCCACCGCGCGTCCCGTCTCGAGCCGGTGACCGCACTGAGAGCCGAATGAACAGCCTGCTCCTCACATTTTCCCTGACGACATGAGCGAACCGCTCGACGTCCTCGCGATCATGGCGCACCCCGACGATGCCGAACTCCTGTGCGGCGGCGCCCTCATTAGGAGTGCCGACGCCGGCGAGCGCATAGGCGTGCTTGATCTGAGCGCCGGCGAAAAGGGCAGCCGCGGCTCCGCAGAGCTACGCAAGCGGGAGGCGGACGGAGCGGCCGAAATCATGGGATTGGTCGTCCGCAGATGCGCGGGGTTGCCCGATGCGGGGATCGAGAACGACCCGCGGTCCCGGAAGATCGTCATCGATGCCATCCGCGAGCTCAGGCCTCGCGTCGTCGTAACGCACTGGACGAGCGGTCGCCACCCAGATCACCGCAGGGCAGCTGAACTGGTGTACGACGCCTGCTTCCTCTCGGGCCTGGTCCGATACGACGCGCGAGGAGGGCCGTTTCGCCCGGTCAAGCTCATACACGCGACAGGGTTCAGACAGGACGCGCCGCGCCCGTCGTTCGTCGTGGACGTCTCAGATCAGCTACAGCGCAAGCTCGAGGCACTAGCCGCGTACGAGTCTCAATTCGCGAGCGCGACCCAGGCGGGTGAGGTCTTCCCGGGGGGCGATCGACCTCTCTTCGATCAGATCCGCGCTGAGATGGCGCACTACGGTGCGCTCGTTCGAGTCCCCTTCGGAGAGCCGTTCCGGACGCGGGAAACAGCGAGGGCCGAAACCCTGGGCTCCCTGAACGTTGGGACCTTTTGATCGGGCCCTGCCAAGTCCTGCGGAAGCGTCGTAGGGTCGCGACCCACCCTCATCCAGGTGGAGGTGCAGGAGTCCTGTCCAGCATCGAGACCGTCGAAGCGTCGGACCGCTTGCATCCGAAAGCGGCGCCCGGTACAAGGGACGACGAGTCGTAGCTTGGGGCGCAACTCCGCCACAAGTGTTGGTCCGAGGAAGAGCAACGCCCGTGGGGTGAATACAGCCGCGCCCAAAGCCCCACGACTTCCGCACCACCACACTACCCGCAGGAGACCTCGAGAAGCAGTCGGCGCCAGCTGGGAACCTCGGATCCGTGGACCTTCACCGCTTTCGCTTCGGCCTTCCCCCCCCTTCTCAGCCAGGGTCCGAGCCACGACGAGATCTCCGGGGGAAGATGCCCGAGGGGATCGCCGGACTCGAGATGCACCCACACCTCGGGCTGCGGTTGGCCGGGAGGATCCGAGATGAGAACGACCCGGTCACCGGCCATCATGCCTTCGAGGTGCCGGTCCCGACCAGCGAATACGGTGCCGTGGACGGTCGAGCGGAAGTCCTTCGGCCGGCCACGCGGGAACGGTGGGCGTCGGTAACGCATCGCGTATCACTTGGGGACGTTGAGGTTCAGGCAAGCGAAGAGGAGCGGTAACTTATTCTCGTCAATCACAGCGGGAAACGGTAAGGGTCCATGCCGAACCCTGCTCGCTACTGTCACCGGAGTCGACCGTGCGCAGCATCTACCTCGACCACGCCGCGACAACGCCCGTGCGGCCCGAGGTACGGGAGGCGATGGCGCCCTACCTCGACGACATCTTCGGGAACCCATCGAGTACGCACCGCTGGGGGCGGCGGGCTGCTGCTGCACTCGAAGACGCCAGGGAAAGGGTCGCCCATGCGCTCGGTGCACGTCCGCCGGAGATCTTTTTCGTTCGAGGTGGCACGGAGTCCGACAACTTGGCGGTCTTGGGACGGGCAGTTGCGGACCGCGAAGCGGGCCGCCAGGCCGTCGTCGTCCATTCGGCCATCGAGCACAAGGCGGTTCTCGAAGCTGCGAGCGCTGTGGGAGCGTCGGGCGGCGAGGTGCGCGAGGTCCGCGTCGATGCCGATGGGGGACTCGACCTGAGCGCCCTCGACGATCTGATCGCAGATGAACCGTCGGTGGTCTCGGTCATGTGGGTGAACAACGAGGTCGGCTCGATCTTGCCCATGGGGGAGGTCGTGCACCGCTGTCGTGCACGTGCCGTGGCCGTCCACTCCGACGCGGTGCAGGCCGTGGGCAAGATCCCGGTCAGCGTGAGCGGCGAAGAGGCACCCGACCTCCTCACGATGACGGGGCACAAGATCTACGGGCCCAAAGGGACCGGGATCCTCTTCGTCCGGACCGGTGTCGCGCTGGCGCCGATGGTTCATGGCGGAGGGCAGGAACGAGGGCTCAGACCAGGCACCCAGGACGTCGCCGGAGCCGTCGGAGTCGCCACTGCCCTCCAGCTCGCCGTTACCGAGCAGGCCTCGGAAGGCGAGCGCCTCAATGGGCTTCGTACCACACTCGAGACCGAGCTGGAGGAGAGCATCGATGATCTCCGCATCCACGGGCGTGAAGGTCCCCGTGCCCCGCACGTCCTCAACGTCGGTATCCGCGGGGCCAGCCAGGAGGGGCTCTTGGCTGCCCTCGACCTAGAAGGCATCGCCGTATCGGGAGGGTCTGCCTGCGACAGTGGCACGCCAAACCGGAGCCATGTACTAAAGGCTCTGTACGGCGACGAAACCCCCGCGTGGGCGAGCGTACGCTTCAGCCTGGGCCTGAGCACACGGTCGCAAGACCTGTTACAGGCCGCGCGCGTCACCGCCGATGTCGTCGGGCACCTCCGAGATCTGGAGGGCGCGCTCGAGGTGGGGACCAGCTCGTGAGCCCTGGGCACGGTCGCATCCTCGCCGCCATGTCCGGGGGTGTCGACTCGTCGGTCGCAGCGGCACGGCTGGTGGAGGAGGGATGGGACGTCGTGGGTGCCACGATGAAGACCTTCTGCTACTCGGGAACACCGCAGCACACCCGAAGCTGCTGCGGGTTGGACGGCATCACCGACGCGCGTCGCGTCGCCGACCGCCTGGGCATCCCGCATTACGTGTTCGACGTCGAGGAGGACTTCACGCGGGCGGTCATCGATGACTTCGTGACGGAGTACGCGCAGGGTCGCACACCCAACCCCTGCGTTCGGTGCAACTCCGACACGAAGTTCGCCGAGCTTCTGCGTCGGGGGCGGGCGCTGGGATGCGAGCGAATCGCATCCGGGCACTACGCGCGGACGGCAATCATCGATGGTGAAGCGTCCATCCTGCGCGGCGTCGACACGCAAAAGGACCAGGCGTACTTCCTTTGGGGCCTCCCGCGCGAGCTCATCCCACGGCTGTGCCTACCCCTGGGCGCGATGACGAAGGGCGAGGTGCGACAGCAGGCTCGCCTCCGGGGCCTTGGCACGGCCGACAAGCCGGAGTCGCAAGAGATCTGCTTCGTGCCCACAGGCGACTACCGGGACCTACTCCGGCGTCGCCTCGCCCGAGGCCATCCCGCTCTCGAGCCAGGTGACATCGTGAGGACGGACGGTGCCGTCGTCGGCCGTCACGACGGATACGCCGGCTTCACCATCGGTCAGCGGCGCGGCTTGGGAGGTGGGTTTCCCGAGCCGACATACGTAATCGAGATCAGACCGGAGGCCCGCGAGGTCGTCGTCGGACCACGGGAAGAGCTGTCCCGTGAAGGCGTCGAGGTCGGCGACCTCAACTGGATCGCCCCCCCACCTTCGGTGGGCTCTCAGGTCAACGTCCAGATGCGTCATCGGTCTCCGGCCGTGCCCGCGAGGGTGATCCGGGGGGAGGACGAAGCGGATGCGACCGGGTCCACGCCACGACTGACGTTGCGGTTCGAGCATCCACAGGGGGCGGTGGCGCCGGGACAGTCTGCGGTGATCTTCCGCGGAGAGCGCGTCCTGGGCGGCGGGCGTGTCAGACACACCATGGCGGTGCCGGCAGGTCACTAGCGGCCGACCGCCTCAATGCTTCAGCCCGGTGGAGCTGGCGAACTCCTGCATCAAGCGCTGCTGCTCCGGACTCAGTGTTTCGGGCACCTCGATCTTCACCTCGACGTACTGGTTGCCGACGCGATCGCCCTTCTCGATCCCTTGACCACGTATGCGAAATCGGGTCCCGGACTGCGTTCCGGGAGGGATCTTCAACACCACGCGCTTACCGCCGATGGTACGCACCCGAATCTTCGATCCCAGCGTGGCCTGGATGATGTTGATGGGCACCTCGACGTGGAGGTCGAGTCCGTCCCGCCGGAAGAAGCTGTGTGGCTTGACTCGGAACGTGATCACTAGATCACCGGGGCTCCCCCCTTCCTTGCCCCGTTCGCCCTGGCCCGTGAGGCGGACCTTGGACCCGTTCTCCACGCCCGCTTGTACAGATACCTGGATCTTCCGATCCTGCCGCACAGCGCCGCTGCCGCCGCACGAGCCACAGGGTGATTCGGGGATCTCGCCGCGACCGAAGCACGCCGGACATGGACGGTTCACAGCGAACCCGCCTTGCCCGAACGAGATGCTGCCCGACCCGCCGCACTCCTGGCACGGTCGCATCGACGTTCCCGGGGCACCGCCGCTCCCTGCGCACGTCGCACACTCCTCCGTGATGGGTACGCTGATCGACACCTTTCCCCCCCGAGCAGCGGTGAGGAAGGGGATGTCAACGACGTACTCGACGTTCTCTCCCTTCTGGGGGCCAGAACGCCTCCCCCTCGTGGGCTCGTCCTTCCGTCGATCGAAGATCGAGCTGAACAGGTCCCCGAGCCCTCCGATATCACGGAGATCCTCGAACGAGAACCCACCCCCGGAAGGAGGTGGACGGGCGCCGCCGGAGCCCCCAGGTCGCGGTCCGACTCCTCGCCCGAACCCGAACGCACCCAGGCGACGCATCTGATCGTACTGCTTCCTTCTCTCCGCGTCGGAGAGCACCGAATATGCTTCGCCAATCTCCTTGAAGCGCTCAGCCGCTCCTAGATCGTCGGGATTGGCATCCGGATGGTAGCGCTTGGCGAGCTGGCGGTAGGCTTTCTTGAGCTCCTTCTGGGGGGCCTTTTCGTCCACTCCGAGGACCTCGTAGAAGTCCTTCTTAGTGGCCGGCATGGTCAGCCGTGCTTCTTGACGCTCACGCGCGCCGGACGGATCAGGTTGCCCCCAAGTACATAACCCTTCTGAAAGACCTCTCCCACGAGCTCGTCGTCCTCTTCGGCTTCGGCGGGCACGCGCATGACGGCTTCCATGGTCTGTGGATCGAAGCGCTCTCCGCGCGGATCAACAGCCTCGACGCCGGCCTCCTGCAGCGCACGGAGGAACTTGCGCTCGACCAGATCCACGCCCTCGACGATGGACTCCACGCTCACCGCCTCGTCCGCAGGATCGAGCCCGCTGACACGCTGCAGATCGTCCAGCACCTCGATGAGGACGAACACCAGGTCGGCCTGGGCTCTGCCCCAGATCCGGGTGCGTTCCGATTCGGCCCGACGTCGGAAGTTTTGGAACTCCGCTGCCAAACGAAGGAGCCGCTCGTTGACTGAGTCGAGCTCCTGCTGGAGATCTCCGGCGTTGTGGGGGGACTCGGTCGTCTCCCCTTCGTCGCCGGGCGATGTCGCAGCCGACTCGGCCGGGTCCAAGTCCGATTTCTCCACGGCGTCGGTTCCCGGGTCCTGAGTGTCCGAGAACGTGCTGGCGGCGACGTCGTCGGGTGCGGCGAGCCCTTCCTGGGCTGGCGGTGAACGCTCCTGCGAACCGTCGGCCGTTCCGCCGGCTGCGTCCTGGAACTCTCCGGTCGTCTTCTTGCTCATCGTCCTTCCATGATCGGGTAGCTGCGGCGGGCCCAATATGGCGCGCCCGCCCCGGCCGTCCAAAGCTGGCGGCGCGACACTCCGATACTCTCGCCTGCCCAGCTTCGCTGCAGCCGGCAGGCGGGTCGCCCAGAGGGAATACCCACCCGCCACCGACGCGGTTCGGTGTGACTCAGACCTCGGAGGCGTGGTCCGCACTGCTTCTTGTACCCAACCAGTTCACGACCAGACCGAAGACACGTTCGCGGCCGACCTCCTGATGCGGCTCGTGCCGGAAGTCCGGGAGTTCACTCACCTCAACCCGCTCGCCCGCACTCTGCGCCCAACGAATCGTCGCGGCCCCGTCGACGACGTCATCCGCCCCGGGGACCAGTACCAGCGCCGGCATGCCCAGCGGCCCGGAGTCGGCGAGCACGACGCTCTGCGCCGCTCTGATCGAGTCGAAGAGCCCAACCGAGAGTCGCCTCACCACCATAGGGTCGGCGGCGTGCGCCCTCTGGCGTTCGGGATCTCGTGTGAGCTGGTGCGATCCCAAGCCCGAGGGAACGGGCAGGGACGGGGCGACACGCCTCAAAAGCATTGCGAAGAGTTCCTGCCAACGCGGCAATGTGTACGGGAGACCGAGCCACGGAGCGGAAAGGATGATCCCCGGAACTGCCGTCTGGCGCGTCTGCAAATATCTCAAGAGAACGAGCCCGCCCATGGAGTGCCCGTACAGAAACGGCGGGTGTACGACGCCCTCGACCTCACGAGCCCACGTCAGAACAGCCTCGAGGTCGTCCAGGAAGACGCTGAACGAAGCGGCGTGACCTCGCTTCCCTGTCGAACCGCCGTGCCCGCGCTGGTCGTACGCGATCACCGCGAACCCGGCGCGCGTCATCGCCTCGGCCAACTCTAAGTAGCGACCCGCGTGATCGCCGAGGCCGTGCACGAGGAGAACGCTACCGACGGGCGAGACCGACGTCCACGTCAACGTCCGGAGGCGAGCACCCCCCAATCCGCCGATCTCGCCGACTGTGGGGGAACCGCCCGACGAAGGCCGTGCTTTGCTCACACCGACCGCTCCAGCGAGCGTAAGAGCAGCGCGAGGGCGGCCTGGGCCGAGCGACCCCGCACGGCGTCGCGTCCCCCCATGAAACGCTCAAGGCGTGCTTCGACGTCGTCGTCAACGCACGCCGCGTGCCAGACGGTGCCGGCCGGCTTGTCGTCGGAGCCTCCGCCGGGCCCGGCGATTCCGGTGATCGCCACCGACGCTTGAGCGCCCATCCTGGCGCACACGCCCCGAGCCATCTGAACTACGACCTCCCGGGAGACCGCTCCAGCACGGGCGAGGGCCCCCGGGTCGACGCCAAGCGCCTCCACCTTGACGGCGTCGGAATACGCCACGATTGCCCCGATGAAGAACTCCGACGCACCTGGACGGTCCGTGAGACGCTTCGCGATGAGTCCACCCGTGCAGCTCTCAGCGACAGCTAGGCGCCGCCCGCTCACTGCGAGAGCGTTGGCGAGAGCTTCCACCACGTCTCCGCTCTCTGACTCGAATCGGTAACGAGAGACAACGGGCGCCAGCATCGCTTCGACTCGGTCGAGGTGTATGCGAGCCTCCGATCCGGAGGCGATTCCTCGAGCGGTCAGCCTTAAATCGACGCCGGTGACGTCGGGGAGGAACGCCACACTCACGGGACCGAGATCGCCGGAAAGCACCTCCACCGTCCGGTCCGCGAGCTCCGACTCGGCAATCCCAGTTGTGTGAATGGTCCGGTGCAGCACCGGCGTCAGCCGCCCGCGCCACCGATCCTGGAGCAATCCCCGTACGTGATCGTCGAAGATGCCCTTCATCTCTAGGGGGACGCCGGGGAGCAGAATCACCAGCCGGCGGCCCTCTTCCATGGCGAGACCGGGAGCCGTTCCTCGCTCGTTGGGCAGGACAAGGGCGCCCACAGGCACGAGCGCCTGGTCGATGTTGCTTTGGGGCAAGTGACCGAAACCGCGTTCGGCGAATCTTCGCTCCAATCCCTCCAAGAGGTCCGGGTCGAGGTCGAGCGCACGATCCAGCAGAGCGGCCACCGCGCTCCGGGTCCGATCGTCCGGAGTTGGACCCAAGCCACCGGTTACGATCGTGACCTCGGCGCGGCTCAGCGCCTCTCGCACCACCCGCCGGATATCGGCCTCGACATCGCCCACCACATGACCCGCGATCACCGGCAAGCCCATCGTTGCGAGCTCGGCCGCGAGCCAAGCCGAGTTGGTGTCCACCGTCCGGCCCAGCAACAGCTCGTCGCCCACGCTCACCAGAGCCGCTCGAGGAGAGTCGCTCGATTCAGTCACGACCAGCCTCCACGATGCGCCCTCTCTACCCCCGCAGAAGGGCTCGGTGGGTATAGAAGTAGTCGATCATGGAATAGGTCGTAAGGAGAAGGGCGATCCACAGCGTGAGCCCCACCCAGGCTCGGTGAAAAGCCGCCCAGCCCTGCCACGCAGGTCCCGTATCCCAACCACCCGCCTGCGCGGCACCAAGGAGCGCGTACCAGAGCAGAAGACCCCCGGCGAAGAGCACTTGAAAGAGGGCCTTGTACTTCCCTGAACGACCGGCCGCTATGACGGTGCCCCGTCGCGACGCCCAGCTGCGGAGCAGAGTCACCGCTAGCTCACGCCCGAAAATGACGATCATCACCCAAAGGGGAAGCTGACCCCACCACGGGATCTGCCACTGGTCCGCTTGCCGGTGTGAGGCGAGATAGAACGGAATGAACGTCGCAAGGAGCAGCAGCTTGTCGGCGATCGGGTCCAGGAGCTTCCCCATGTCCGTGACCCAACCGTGCTTACGGGCGAGATAGCCGTCCCAGACGTCGGTCAGGGCCGCCGCCACGAAGAGTGCGAACGCAGCGAAGAGGGCTTGGACCGAGGTCGCGAGTGCCAAGACGAAGATCACCGGACAGACTGCGATGCGCCCCACGGTTAGGAGATTGGGCAGGGTCCAGCGTGTTCTGAGGGGCACGCGACCGGCCCCCGGCGTCAGCTGAGCGCCTTGACGACCAGCTTGCTTACACGCTTGAGCGTTTCGAAGACACCCTTTCCTTCGAGCGCCACAGCTTCGAAGTCGGGTACGCCCCTTGGATTGATCTGGGCACGTATCTCTTCCACCGCCATGGCGTTGGCCAAGTCGCGCTTGTTGTACTGGAGCGCGAAAGGAATCGTTTCGAGGTCGTACCCGTAGGACTCGAGGTTCTCGTAAAGGTTATGCATGGCCTCGATGTTGGCCTCGGCCCTCTCACGCTGTGAGTCGGCGACGAAGATGATCCCGTCCACGCCCTTCAAGATCAGCTTCCGGCTGGCGTTGTAATACACCTGACCCGGGACGGTATAGAGGTGGAAGCGGGTCTTGAAGCCTCGGATCTCGCCCAGGTCGATCGGGAGGAAGTCGAAGAACAGCGTGCGTTCCGTTTCCGTCGCGAGGGAGATCATCTTCCCCTTGGTGTCAGGATTCACCCGGGAATAGATGTACTCGAGGTTGGTCGTCTTCCCCCCGAGACCCGTGCCATAATAGACAACCTTGCAATTGATCTCGCGGCTGGCGTAGTTGATCATCGACATCGTCGGATGCTCCTACGCCGGGGGATGTTCGAGCCCTGCCCCGTCGCGGGGCAGACGTCGGTCTGCGATCGACACTGCGCTCAAACCTCCGAGGTCGGGACAGGCTGTCGAGGTGACCCGCTGGTAGCGGGGCGCGCAAACATATCCGCCCACGGGTAGAGGAGCCAGCACACCCTCGTCGCTCGGTTCGAATCGAGCCCGGAAGGTCGGCAGCGGAATGGCTGGAGGCAACCCGCCGCTCAACCTCGCTGGACCGAGAGACTCTCGCGAACGCGCGCCTCCTGCTCCATGTGACGTAAGACGGCCTCGGCCCGGCGCCGGATGAGACGACGCGGTTCCCAGACGATGAAATCTTTCAGGAGGGTGATGTTGTCCACGGTCGCGGGAGCGCGCGCGATCGACGTCAACGCGGCGAGACGCTCGAACGAGTTCGGGCTGAACAGGTCGCGACGATGGCGGGCGAGCTGATCTCGGATTATCCAAGCAACGACCGCACCCGCGGCGGCCGCCACCAAGACCGTCAATCCAACGATGCGGAACCGTCTGGCAGTCTCACTTCGTTTGCGTTCGGCCAACGTCCGTCCCCCTATCGCCTTCCGCCTCACATGTCGCGACGGCCGCTGAGTGCCTCCGCGAGCGTCGTGCCATCCACGTACTCGAGATCGCTTCCCATGGGGATGCCGCGCGCGGGGCGCGTCACCCGGGCCCCGAACGTCCGAATCAACGATTCCAGGTAGACCGCCGTCGCTTCACCTTCGACGCTCGCGTTCGTAGCGAGGATCACCTCTTCGACCGCACCCGCTGCCTCCGCGAGCCGATCCAGCAGCGCGGCGACGCGCAACTCGTCCGGCCCGATGCCATCCAGTGGCGACAACCGCCCTCCCAAGACGTGGTATAGACCTCGGAAGCTGCCGGTTCGCTCGATGGCGCCTACCTCGTACGCCTCCTCGACGACGCAGATCGTCGCAGCATTTCGGCGTGGGTCTGAGCAAACGCCGCAGAGCTGGTTCTCGCTGAAGTTGCCGCACCGGTCGCAGGGCCGAATGCGATCGGCCAGCTCCGAGACGGCGGAGCCGAGGCGGCGCGTTTCGTCCGCCGGCCGCTTCATGAGATGATAAACGAGTCTAAGGGCGGTTTTCGGCCCGATCCCTGGCAGCCGGGTCAGCTCGCCGCTGAGGCGGTCGATCACCGACATGAGCGCCCAATCAGGCTCAGAACAAGCCGGGGAGTTGCATCGGCAAGCCACCGGCAGCCTTGCGCATCTCCTCCTCGTACACCGCGCGTGCCTTGGTCTGGGCCTGCGAGATCGCCGCGATGACGAGGTCTTCGAGCATCTCCACGTCCCGGGCGTCCACACAAGTCGGGTCGATTGTCAGCCCCCTCAGGATGCCCTTCCCGTCCACGGTTGCCGTAACCATCCCACCGCCCGAAGAGGCCTCGATCTTCTGCTCTTCGAGACCCTCCTGGATCTTGTTGATGCGAGCCTGGAGCTGCTGCCCCATCTGCATGAGCTGCTGCAGGTTGTTCATCGGTACCTGCCGAAGGAGGAGAAGGAGATGCGTGACGAAGGAGGCGGGCCGACCCCGATTTCAATCGAGCAGTTCGAGATCGAGTTCTTCTACCGCCCGTGCCAAGAGGGGTTCCCGCTCGATCAGCTGTTCGAGACGTCTCTCGCGGGCCTCCTCCCGGGTGGTTCGCCGAGGACCCTCCTGAGGGGGGGCGAGGATCACTGTGACCTTCCTCCCCAAGGTCTCCGAAAGCGATCCGGCGAGGGCATTTCGCACCGAGGCGGTTCCCAGACGCTCATGCGCGATACCCTCTGGCACCGAGAGCCGCACCTTCCCGGGGGTGGCTTCGGAGACCGTAGCGCCGACGAGGAACGCCCTGGTACCGGCCGGGACGCCGATGCCGCTCGCCAGCACCTGCGCCCACGCATCGACCAGATCCACCCCAGAGCTCACTGCCCCGTCCCCATCGTGGGAGCCCGATCTCTCCAGAGTCCCGCCCGCGAGCGAGGGAGGCGCGGCCACCTCTTCGACCGGTGCAACCTCGGCTTGGCCGGCGGGCGACGATCCGCCTGCCCCGACCGGGCTTGCTCCTTCCCCGCGACCACGCTCCCCAAGCCCCTGCAAGAGCTCCTCGAGCTCGACGGTCCGGTCCAAATAGGAGAGACGAAGCAAAAGCATCTCGACCAGCAAGCGCGGGTGCGGGCTGCGGCGCAGACTTCCCGTGCTCTCCAGCTCGGAGCTCAATGAAAGCATGCGGACGAGGTCGCCATCCGCGAACCTGGCCGCGCTCCCCGCGTATCGCTCCGCCAGATCCGTCGCGAGCTCCGGAGGTGGATCACCGCCGAGCCGCATGCGAAGCAGCGTTCTTAGCGCGTCCACCCAACCGTGGTAGAACTCCGCCAAGTCGTATCCTTCGTCGAGCAGGTGGTCCACGAACCCGAACACGTCTCCGTGACGTCCTTCGCGTAGAATCTCGAGGAGCTCCAGGTAACGCTCGTCCTCGACCAGCCCGAGGACTCTGCGTACGGCGTCCGCATTGATCGAACCACCGGTCAGGGCCAGTACCTGATCGAGAAGAGAGAGTCCATCGCGCATTCCCCCGTCGGCCCTACGCGCAATGAGACGAAGCGCCTCGTCCGGTGCCTCGTATCCTTCGTTTTCGAGCACTTCTCGCATGCGGCGCACGATGTCGGAGACACCGATGCGCCGAAAATCGAAGCGCTGACAGCGCGACAGGATCGGCGAAGCAAACTGCTGGATCTTTTGAGGCTCCGTCGTCGCGAAGACGAAGGTGACCCTGGGCGGGGGCTCTTCCAGAATCTTGAGAAGGGCGTTCCACGCCTCCCTCGTGAGCATGTGGGCCTCGTCGACGATGTAGATCTTGAACCGACCATCCTCCGACGGTGCGTACATGGCCCGTTCCCTGAGAGCCCTCGCATCGTCCACTCCGCGATTGGAAGCGGCGTCGATCTCCACGACGTCCAGGGCTGTCTGGCCACTCCAGATGCGCTCGCAGCTCTCACACGAGCCACACGGTTCACCTTCCTGATCTCGCGACGGACAGTTCAGGGCCATGGCGAGGACGCGGGCGACGGTGGTCTTGCCGACTCCCCGGGGGCCGCAGAACAGGTAGGCGTGCGCGGCGCGGCCGCTACCGACAGCGCGCCTCAACGTTTCGGAGACGTGTTCTTGAGTCGCGACTTCCGCGAAACGGCGAGGTCGATACTTCCGCGCCAGCGCTTGATGTGCCATGAGCTCGGGCGGCAGCGGTCAGGAGGTCGGGGCCGTGCGCGTGCGGAGTGCCCGATGACGGAGCTTCACGCCGACCAGCAAGAAGAATGCCCCAGGCAACCCGCAGCTACGATCACCGCACTTACCGCTGCTACCTGCGGGGTCCTGACGGGATTCGTGGGCTCTCGCTCTGCGGACCTGGGGCACGCTCCGAAGCTACGCGTGGAACTTACCAGGGTCAACCGATCGACGCCCCGCCGCGGGTATCCGCCAAGACTATTCGATACGCCACGCATCCTCGACGATACGCACGTCGAAGGCGCCGTCGCTGGTGGGCTCTACAGCGGCGGCATCGAAGCGATAGACCCACCCGGGGCGGCCGAAGCGCGAAACCCACCATCGGGCCACAACGGTGATCTCTCGCCGCTTGCGGCGCGTGACCGCCTCGAGGGGATCACCGAAACGGGCAGTGCGCCTTCCCTTCACTTCCACGAAAGCCACGAGCCGCCCGCGACGCGCGACGATGTCGATCTCCTTCCTGCGGAATCGCACGTTGCGGTCCAGGAGCTCCCAGCCCTGCTCGCGTAGCTTGAGCGCAACGATCTGCTCGAAGCGCTGTCCCAGCTCGTGCGTGCTCGGAGTGCTTCGCTGGCCGTCCACCACCTAGGGTGGCGAACAGGAACGAGCGAGGACATGCACGGCTCGGACTTCCGTCCGCTCTCAGGTGGCTCGTGCCACCTCGGGAAGCGGGGCGGCGAGGCGTCGTCCAATAGCCCGCGCGATGACGCTGATCTGGGCCATGAGGTCCCTGAACTGCTCCGGGTAGAGCGACTGAGCACCGTCCGAGAGGGCCCGCGGAGGGTCCGCGTGCACCTCGACGATCAAGCCATCAGCGCCTGCGGCCACTGCGGCCCTGGCCATCGGAATCACCTTGGAGCGCAGGCCGGTGCCATGACTCGGATCAGCGATGATGGGCAAGTGGGACAGCGCCTGAACGACCGGAACAGCCGTGAGATCGAGAAGGTTGCGCGTATGCGTATCGAAGCTACGCACGCCACGCTCGCACAGAATGACGTGCTCGTTTCCTTCGGCGAGGACGTATTCGGCCGCTAGCAGCAGCTCGTCGATCGTGGCGCTCATTCCTCTCTTGGGCAGGACGGGCCGACCGAGTCGTCCCACCCTTCTCAGCAGAGGGTAGTTCTGCATGTTGCGGGCCCCGATCTGCACGATGTCGGCGTAGGCCGCAACGAGCTCGGCACCCTCTGGATCAAGGGCCTCGGTCACGATGGCCAAGCCGGTCTCCGCGCGCGCCTTCGCCAAGTGCTCGAGTCCCTGCTGGCCCAGGCCTTGGAAGGAGTACGGTGATGTCCTCGGCTTGAATGCGCCCCCCCCCCCCCCCGCAGCACGGACGCTCCCAGCTCACGAAGGCGATGTCGATGATCTCTCGTTCACCTTCGACCGCGCACGGCCCGGCCATCACTACGATGTCGCTGCCGCCCACGATGGTCCCGTTGTCGAGCGTGATGACGGTGTCTTCTTCCCGCCACTCACGTGAGACCTGCTTATAGGGTTGGGTGACCGCAATCACTTCGAGAACGCCGGGCTGGACCTGGAGCCGTGCAGAATCAACGCCACCATCGTTGCCGATGAGGCCCACAGCGGTGCGCTGCTTTCCTGGAATGGGCCGGCCCTGGTACCCCATCACCTCGATCACCTCGACGACGTTCGCTATCTCCGCCTGCGTGGCGTTATGCCGCATCACGACCAACATCGCGTTCCCTTCTGCGACAGAAGTAGAAATCCCTTCCGGAGCTTGGGCCGGTCGGGGCGCCCGCGGCAACGGACGTCGACCCGCTCCGACCCACCTTTCAAGTCTAGAACGCGGGCTGGCGGCCGTCCACGGCCTATCGCGGCTCGCTCAGCGCCGAGCTACTCGTCGAGTCCGGTCAGCGCGTCACCACGACTGCGTCCCTTCCCATCTCGACAGATAGCCCGTCATGGGCCACGACGGTGGGGCCCGGCCAGCCCGCGTCGCGCACGAGTCCCGGCAGATCGTCGAGCGCCAGAAGCGGATAGACGTGTGTCAGCACGAGTAGCTCGGGGGCGACTGTGCGAGCCAGGTCGGCCACCCCGCGTGGGCTCAAGTGGCGATCTACGGGCGGGGGATCGGGCAAGCTGCACTCGGCCAGCAGCACCTGCGCTCCAGCCAGGAACGCCCCCAGCGAGGCGCTCGGCCCAGTGTCCCCGGTGTAAGCGAGAGCCACGCCATCGCACTCCACGCGGGCCGCAAGCGAGACCTCCGTATGCCTCGACTCCTGCGTGCGCAGCGTGAAGGAAGCATCCATGTCATGCCATTCGTCGCGGCCTCCAAGCTCGACGACCTCGAGCGGGAACCCCGGGTCCCCGATGAACGTCCCGTGGGCCTCGCCGAGTGCCTCGAGAAACGCGCTGAGGCCGTGAGGACCGAGGATCGTGAGTGGCTCCCTGGGGGGGGGGTCGATTCCGTACGCGGACGCGAACAGATAGGTGCGGAAGATCACCGACGTGGTCGGTATGAAAATGGGTTAGGAAGATATGTGTAAATCTTTGCCATGGAACATTATATCGTGATGATCCGTGCAAAATGCCTGGGCCACAATCCAAAAGCAGGAGGGCGCCGTCGAGTTCCACGAGGTGGGACGCGCAACGCCGGTCGTCGTCAGGAACGAGCGTCCCCGATCCAAGGACGGTCAGTCTCATCGTCCCTTGAAAACTCTTTGGCATCGCCCGCGACGAGAGCTCCTCGCTGACGAGCTCATCACCTCACTGCGGCGCGCCGCCAAATGTCGACGCTGGCCGTACGGCCGCCTCAAGCAGCTGAGCCGCGCGCCCGTTCGAGCGCATCCTCGAGCTGAACACCCACGACACTGCTCACGCCCGGCTCTTCCATCGTCACACCGTAGATCCAGTCGGCAGCTTCGATCGTGCGAGGGTTGTGCGTGATTAGGATGAACTGCGTTTGCTCCTTGAACTCGTCGAGCAGCCTGATGAAGCGGCCGATGTTGTTCTCGTCGAGGGGAGCGTCGACTTCGTCCAGCACACAGAACGGGCTAGGCTTGACCAGATAGATCGCGAACAGAAGCGAGAGCGCAGTCAGCGCCCGTTCACCCCCCGAAAGAAGATGAATTCGCTGAGTCTTTTTTCCTCTCGGCGAAGCATGAATCTCGATAGGTGACTCCAAGGGGTCGCCTTCCTCCCCGAGCCAGATGTCGGCCTCGCCGCCCTCGAAAAGGCGACGGTGGATCGAGCGGAAATTCTCACGGATTCTCTCGAAGGTCTCCATGAACAGCTCGGTCGCGGTCTGGTCGATGCGCCGGATGGCGGCACGGAGGTCGCTACGTGCCTCGACGAGGTCGCCGAGCTGGTCACGCAGAAACGTCAGGCGTCGGCTCTCCTCCTCGTGCTCCTCAACGGCGAGCATGTTCACGGGGCCGATTCGCTCGAGCTTGCGCACGATCTCCTCCAGTTCCTCGCGCATCTCTTCTCGGGTCATCTCCTCCTCGAATGGCTCGGAGTGGTCGAGCAGGTCCTCCAACGGCCGCCCCCACTCGCCCTCGAGGCGTTCACGAATTCGATCGATGCGACCCCGGGTCTCTTGGAGCTCGAGCTCGAGCCGATGGCGCGCATCGGTCGCCTCACGTTCCGCGTGCCGAGCGGATCTCAGGCTCGATTCCGCAGCGCGAAGGGCATCGGCGACGCGATCGACCGCCTCTTGGCGCTCCCGTACCGCCTGCTCGGCCACGTCCCGGCGCGCGAAGAGCGACTCCAGCGCCTCGGATCCTTCCGCTTCGAGGGCACGCGCGTCGCGAAGGTCGGTACGCAGCTCGTCCTCCTCATTGTCGAGCACCTGCAACCTGCCGCGCGCTGCCGCGGCCTGCTCGCGAACCGATTCCAGCCGCTCGCCCAGTCTCTCAGCTTCTCCTTCCAGCCGGGCTACACGCACCGCGAGGGCGGATTCTTCCGCGCGAGCGACTTCCCAGTTCTGTTCGGCGCCATCGAGCGCTCCCCTCGCCGTCCGTAGCTCCTCGCCCAGGACCGCTTCCTCCTTCTGGAGGGACGCACGCTCCTTTAGAGCCGTTCTTGCGCGGGCATCAGCCCGCGAGCGGGCCGCCTTGGTTCCCTCGATCTGACGTGCCACGTCTTCCCGATGACGACCCATGCGGGCAGCTCTGTCGACCTGCTCCACGAGGTCCGCGCGCACGGCGCGGTGCGTCTCGTCCGCGTCGTGGTACGCGGCCCTCGCCTTCTCCACGGAGATCGCAGCTTCATCAACCCGTTCACGGAGGCGCTCGCGCTCACTTCGGGCCTGTGCAGCTCGGGATTCAGCGGCTTTCGCGTCGGCACGGAGCGACTGGAGGCGTGCCTCGCGCTCGAGCATGCCCGAGGAGCCGGTCGGCGTTCCCATCCTCACGATGCCCCGTGCGTCCGTCCACGACCCACTGGGCGTGACCCGGACCGTGGCACGTCCGTCGCCGAGCAGAAGCTCATCCTCCTCGACGAGCTCCGCCCCACTCAATAGCGCCCGTACCCAAGGCGCTCCGTCGCCAAGAGCCGATACCGCGCCTAGGAGGGGACCGCTCTGGTCTTCCTGCGGAACCCGGTCGAGGGGCAGCACAATGAGCCCACCGCCTCCTTCCCAGTGCCCATGGAACCAGCGGCGGACCCGATCTGCCGTCTCGCTGTCGCGCACGACGAGAGCCAGCCCGAGCGGGCCGAGGAAGCTCTGCACGGCCCGCGAGAGATCCGCCGGAGCCTCGATGAACTGTGAGAGAATGCCCAGAACTCCGACGTCGCCGAGGCTCGACGCCGCCCTGACTGCCGGCTCCATGCCTTCCGAGTCGCGAGCCATCCCCTCGAGTGCGGTGATGCGGGCTCCGAGGGACGATGCGACGTCGTGCGAGTCAATCTCAGCCATTCTCGCTGCATCCAGCTCGGACCTCAGGCGAAGCAGCTCCTTCTCGGCTCTCGCGAGGGTCTCGCGCGCCGTGGACACCGACCCGTCCAGCGTCTGCATTCGGCCCGTGAACAGGTCTCCCTGCGTCTCTAGGTCGGTGAGCGCTTCCGAAGCCGACTCCAACTCTCCGGACAAGAGCCCCTGTCGGCGCCCCAGCTCGGCTGCCTGGGACCGGGCTGCCTCGGCGTCTCCCTCCAGCTGCGCGGCCCGCCGCGCGATCTCGCGCTCCCGCTCGTCGACCGAGTCGAGAGCGCGTCGAGCGGTGGAAGCCAGAGCTCGCAGCTCTTCGGAGCGGGCGCGCTTCGCCTCGAGCTGCAGTCCGGCCTCAGCGAGCTCGGCGAGCCGCACCCGCATGTCTTCGTCCAGGTCCTCGGCCTGCGTGGTGAAAGCCTCAGATTTAGCGCTCGCTTCCTCTCTCTCGCCTTCGATTTGGCCCAGGCGGCGCACCGCGTGTGCCGCCCGCTCGGCTGCGACCGCAAGGTCCTTCTCCCATCGAGTGAGCTGACCTCGCACGGTGTCGAGCTCAAGTGCCACCCGGGCGCGGGATTTCTCTAGCTCCACCTGTTCCAAGCGCAACGCCTCGTGGCGGGCCTCCGCTGTGCGGGCCTCGGCGATCATGCCTTCGCCCGTCACTCTTCCGCCCTGGAGCTCCTTTTCCAGGCCCGCCACTCGGTCACCGAGCGCTTCGAGCTGATGCCCTACCACAGCGATCTCGAGCGACAGGCGGCGAGATCGAAGGCTCGCGAACCGCTCGGCCTTGCCCTTCTGTCGGGCCAATGAGCGGACCTTCGACCCCACCTCCGCGATCAGGTCCTCGAGCCGCTGCAGGTCGGTCTCCGCTCGCTCTAAACGTCGCGACGCGGACCGACGCCGATCCTTGTATTTGCCGATTCCCGCGGCCTCCTCGAAGAGCGCTCGTCGCTCCTCAGCGCGATCGGACAGGATCGCTTCGATCATCCGGTTCTCGAGAACGTTGTATGCGTTGGCCCCGAGTCCAGTGTCTCGAACGAGGTCGAGGACGTCGCGGAGACGGACCACCGCTCGATTGATCGAATAGTCACTCCCGCCGTCGCGGAAGACCCGTCGACCGATTTCGACTTCCTCGAACGGCACCGGCAATGATCCGTCCTCGTTGCTCACGACCATCGTGACGGACCCACGACCTACGGGACGGCGATTCACGCTCCCCTGGAAGATGGCCTCCTCCATCCGCGCACCCCGGATAGCCGTTGGACGCTGCTCGCCCAGGACCCAGCGGATCGCATCGCTGATGTTCGACTTCCCGCACCCGTTGGGACCGACGATCGTGGTGATACCGTGATGGAACTGGATTTCGGTGGGGTCAGCGAAGGATTTGAAGCCGTGGACGCGCAGTGATCTGAGCTTCATTCGGGTGGCGCGTACTCGGATGGCGACTCGGTACGCCACGAGGCTGCGACGTCATCTGTGAACGACCCTGACCCGACCATATCAGCTCCGATCGCACGGGTCGACGACCAAGGCACGGGGATCGACGAAGCTACCGCCACGTCTGTCACGGTGGGGGGCGTGGGAGCCCCGGAGAGGCCCGGCACCTCGATGAGGCCCAACACGCTCAGCAGAGCCAAGACCACGGCGGCGACGATCGCGAGCGCGAGCACGATCCGACCGGCTCCCGGTGAGGCCCGCCCGGGAAGGCGGGCAGGAAAGGGCGTCGTGGGGAGACCCGGCACCGGGGACACCGGGGAGGCGGCGGCTTCCTTCGGCGCCGGCGCCAAAGGCTCACTCGCCGCAGCGGGGAAGAGCCCGACCACGGCCCCTTCAGCACCCCCGGCAATGACGTCCGCGCGCTCGGCCTCCGTCGCGAGCAGGATGACTTGGTCGGCACGGCCGAGCGGCACATCCCGACCATCTGCGTCGGTGGGAATGTAGACCAACAGGCGCGCCCCGGCTCGCGTGAAGCCATGGACGAAAAGGTCCCAGCGCGGACTTTCCAGCACTCGGCGACCATCGACCACGGGTGTGCCGGCTGAGGCGAAGAAGAAGCCGCCATTCGCCGACTTGGCAACGCGCGGGAGCGAGGCGCCGTAGAGGAACGCGTCGCTCATGCCTTCTTCGTTGGGGAGCCCGAGCTCCAGGTGCAGGCGGGGACGCATCAAGCCGAGATCGGCCAAGAACACGCGCTCTCCCGTTCCGGCCCACTGGCGTGCCAGCGAGACCGCCACCCGGTGAGCCCAACCACCGGACTCCGCCGCCGGCGTCGCGAGCAATACGACCATGTGGGAATCATCGTCGAAGGGCGCGATCCCCGCGGGAGCGCTCGGGTCGTAGGGCTGCCAGTCCGGGAGTTCGGATGTCATGCGCGCTCCCCTGCGCTCTCGCGCTTCCGGACAGGAAGGGTATAAGCCCTCACGACGCCCCGCAGAGCGAGAACGCGGGGCGGGCGGAAGTTAACGCGCCTGCGACGGGGGGAGCAAACGCCTGGCCGGGTATCGAGCGCCCGGAAGCTGGCAGATCTCCTTGCCGAAAGCTCCAGCCGTCGGATCGCCGGTCGTCACGGCGATAGATCGAAGCCAGGCGCATCCCCCCAGAGCGTCTCGAGCTTGTAAAACTCCCGGGCCGCGGGATGGAAAACGTGCACGACGAAGTCGATGTAGTCGACGAGCGCCCACCTTCCGCCGATCTTCCCCTCGACGTGACCCGGCCGGACATCCTCCTTCTTCAGCTCGTCCATGACGTGGTCCACGATCGCCCGGATCTGGATGTCGGACGATCCGCTCGCGATGAGGAAGAAATCGGTCGCGGTGGACAGTCCCCTGAGATCCAGAGCGAGAACGTCCGTCGCCTTGCGCTCGAGTGCCAGCTCCGCAGCGCGCCGAACCATCGTAGGTGGCCCGTCGCCTGGATCTAATTGGCCTGGCATGAGGCCGGCCGTAGCCTATTCCCCTCGCTCGATCTGGACCTCGATCTCGACCTCCACGTCGGCGTGAAGGCGGACGGGGACGCTGAACACGCCGAGCTGTTTCAGGGGCTCGGTCAGCACGATCTGACGTCGGTCGAGCTCGAAGTCGAGTCCAGATTCGTTGGCTCTGTCGGAGACGTCGGCACTCGTCACGGAGCCGAAGAGCTTTCCTTCCACCCCAGCCAGGGCGTGGAACGTCAAGCTGAGTCCTTCGAGCTGTGACGCGCGCCGGCGCGCTTCGAGATAGCCCTTCTTGCCACGGGTCTCGGACCTCTGTCGCTCTTCTTCGAGACGACGCACGTTCGCAGGGCTCGCCTCGTAGGCGAAACCATGCGGGATGAGGTAGTTACGCGCGTATCCGGGCTTCACGTCGACGACGTCACCCGCATCACCCAGGTTCTCTACCTCGCGCTTCAAGATCAATTTCATCATCGATAAAACTTCCTTTCACAGCCGGGCGATAACGGTTCGCTGCTCAGGCGGTCAGCCGCCGCACTCGTTCCCGGACGTCCAACCAGGTGTCGCCAACCCCGATGACCAGCGCCCCTGCGAAGATGACCGGCGCGACGAAAACGAGACCAAACAACAGAAGGGCACCGCCGAACAAGGACAGGCCGCCGCTCATGAAGGCGACCACTCCGGCACCACGGACCGCGTAGAGCGCGCACATGAACACCAGCGCGTTCGAGCCCGCCCGGCTCCAATGGGTACCAGGGTCCAGGACGACCAGCACGAGCCCACCGATCAAGAGCCAGATCAACTGGTCGTTGAAACGGAACTCTCGAAGAGGCGAGAGGCTGCCGCTCGCTCCGTGCGCGAGTCGCACGTAGATCCACCACGCGACGCCCAAGGCCGCGATCGACTCCAGGCAGAGAAGAGCCGGGAAGACAAGCGCTTGCAGCTCGGCGGTCTGGTACACGGTCGTAACCAGAGTCGGTGAGATCCCGCCACCCTCGCCTCCAAAGCGGCTCATGATCTGGAGACCCATCTCGACTCCGGCGAGCATACGATCCCCCACCATCCAATCTAGGATGATCCAAGCGCCGGGATCTGCGAGAAAGCCTGCGGAAACGACAGCGATGGCACCGAGAACCGAACCGATTGCGCGGGTGAAGAAGCCTGTCCCGGGCCATTTCAGCGTAAGTGTCAGGAACCAGCCGCTTAGGACGATCGCCCAACCCCTTTCGGCGAACCATAGTCCCTCTCCCCCCCAACCAGTGAACACGAGAATCGCGGCGGCCGCGCCGACGAGAACACCCGCCGGATTCCCCGTTGGAAGGAATGCGACGAGCGCGACCAGAGGCAGGGCGATGACCGCCCCCGGTCGTGCGACGGAGAGCCCCAACACTACGGCGAACAGGGCGAGCGGCCTGATCCAATCCCGATCCAGCGACCGAGCGGGCGCGTCCGGCGACACCAGCGAGTCGAGGGACTGGGGTGCGCTCTCGGAGTCGACGGGCTCGCCTCCCTGGGGAGGGGCCCGAGCGGGGAGCTTCGCTCCGCTGCTCCGGGAGTCGTCGCTCAACCGGCGTGTTCCCGTACGTAGGGTATCAGCGCCAGGTAGCGTGCTCGCTTGACCGCCGTCCCCAACTGGCGCTGAAAACGCGCCGTCACCTTGGTCGTCCGCTTCGGCAAGATCTTTCCCTGCTCGGTCAGGAAACGCGCTATGGTCGAGACGTCCTTGTAGTTGAGGAGCTCGATCGGTGGGCCTTCGTGGCGCCTGCGCCGGCCTCGACCCCCGGAAAACTCCGGCGGACTGTCATCGTCGTCATCCTCGTCTTCATCGTCGTCCTCGTCTTCATCGTCGTCCTCGTCTTCCTCGACGGAAGCCTCCCCCGAACCCGTCCGCTGCGTCACGACGGACATCCCGGACGTCGGCTCGCCCTGGCTGAGAACGATGAGGTAGCGCAGAAGGTCGTTGTCGAGCTTGAGTAGCCGCTCGAGCTCGGGAAGGTTCTGCGGATCGGTGCTGAACTGCGCCACGACGTAATAACCGGACTTGTGTCGTGCGATGGGGTACGCCATTTGTCGCATTCCCCAATGATCGACGGCATGGACTTCGCCACCGGTGCCCACAGCGAGCTCGAGATATTTCTCTAAGCGCTGCGAAACGGCGTCCTCGGTCACGGACGCCTCGAAGATGAAGACGATCTCGTATAGCCGCATGGGGCTCCCTCGGTCCGTAGTGTAAGCACGGGCTCGGCCTCTCGCGGACTCCGGCGGTCTGCGTCCGGGGGCGGAGCGGGGTCGCTTTCGCGGCTCCCAGTATACCACGAGCTGGCCCGCACCGGTACTGGACGATGCCCACCCTACATGCGTGGATCGGTGTCCACCGTAGGCCGAAACCGACACTCGAGGCTCGTGGAAGCATATCACGAGGACGGACCAAGGGGAGCTCGAAGCAATCGGGCGTGGGATCCGTACACCTCAAGGAAGCGGACCGTGGCGGTGGACCAGGATCGCTGTCGCATCGATGGGGCCCTATCTTGCAGCCGGGCCACGTAGAGCGGACCGTGGCGGTCGAGGGTCTATCCGGTCGAAGGAGATCTCGATGCTGGCCGTGTACATCTTCAGCCTGGTGGCGGGGGGAGGCTTCCTCGCGGTCTCTCTCTTGGGCGACGTCTTCGGAGGCCACGCAGATGTCGATTTCGATGGTGGCCACATCGGGGGCGACTTCGGTGGAGACGCCGTTGGGGACGTGGGCAGCGACGTGGATGCGCACGTCGAGGGCTACGCGAGTCACGCCGCCAAGATCTTCTCCATTCGGACCCTCGTCTACGGGCTATTCGGCTTCGGAGCTGTAGGCACCACCCTCTCCCTTCTCGGGAGCGGGGGGCTGCTCGTGACAGCCGGATTCGCTACCGCGGGCGGAGTGCTGTCGGGTGGGCTCGTCACCACGCTCTTCAACTGGCTGTACGCTACCGAGAGCGGCGCCCAACAAGAGGATGACGGCTTCGTCGGCCTCCCCGGGGTGGTCACGCTGCCGATCTCGACGCGCGCGCCGGGCACGGTCGCGGTAGAGCGCGGAGGTCGGCGGGTCTCGCTGAGAGCCCTTCCGCATGGCTCGACCGAGGGGGACGCCGGGGATTGGCGATCGGTGGTCGTCGTGGAGATGAACGAGGGCATCGCCCGGGTCGCACCGATCGCCGGAGAGCTAACGGCCTCCCCGGGAGAGGACGAAGGTTGAGGGATCGCCATGAGAAGCCAAGAGACGTCCTCGCCAGGACGTCCTGAAAAACGGAGTTACGACAATGCCAGATTTCATTCTGGGTCCCGCGACCCTCGCCTTCGTCGTCCTCGTGGTGGCGATGGTCGCGGTCGCCACCGTGCGCGCCTTGATCGTCATCGTTCCGCCCAACCGTGCGGCGGTCATCACGGGGAGAAACCGACTCCTCTCGGACGGAACACATGTGGGTTACAGGTCCGTCACGGGGGGGCGCACCATCAGAATCCCGATCATCGAGTCGGTGCAGCACGTCAACCTCGAAACCTTCCCGATCGAGATCACCGTACAAAACGCGTTCTCCAAAGGGAACATCCCCCTGAACGTCGAGGCCATCGCCAACGTCAAGATCGCGTCCTCTCCCGCCGCTGTCTTCAACAACGCAGTCGAGAGGCTCCTCGGAAAGACCGAGATGGAGATCCAGGGCCTGGCCAAAGACACCCTGATGGGTAACCTGCGCGGCGTCCTGGCCACCCTGACTCCCGAGGAAGTGAACGAGGACCGTTTGGGCTTCGCGAAGGCGCTGGCCGAAGACGCGGGAGAAGATCTCGCGTCCCTCGGGTTCCACCTCGACGTCCTCAAAATCCAGAACGTCTCGGACGAGCGAGGTTACTTGGAGGCGATCGGTCGCAAGAAGGCCGCCGAAGCGGTCCGCGATGCGGAAATCGCCGAAGCGGACGCCGACGCCGACACCCGCGAGCGCCAGGCGGAAGCGCGGAAGCGTGCCGAGGTGTTGGAGGCGCAGGCCAACATCGATATCGCCGAGGCCCAGAACAAGCTTCGCGTGAGGCAGGCGCAGCTCGATCAGGAGGGTCAGATCGCCGAGCGCACCGCCGAAGTGCGGGCCGAGCAGGCGGAGGTGGAGGCCCAGCGCCTCCTCGAGCAGCGAAGGGTGGAACGGGAGCAAGAACGGCTCAGGGCCGACGTCATCGAGCCCGCCAACGCCGAGCGCGAAGCGGCGAAAGCACGCGCCGAGGCAGAGGCCGCGCCGATCCTCGAGCGAGGGAAGGCACACGTCGAGGTACTACGACGACTATATGCCGAGGTACAGGAAGGCGGCGATCAAGCCTTTGCGGTGTTCCTGGCCGAGAAGCTTCCCTCGCTCCTCGAGATCAGCGTCGACGCCGTGCGGGGCGTGGACATCGACCGGGTAGTCGTCATGGACGGCCCCACCGGGAGCGGCGTCGCGGGCGCCGTGAACCAGCGGGTGAAGGCGGCGTTGGGCACCGTGGAAACGCTGGCGGCGAGCCTCGGTCTCGATATCGAGGAGGTCTTGAGAGCCGTGAACCGGACGGCGATGGGGACCTCGCCGCCACGTCTGGGAGCGACCGCCGGCACACACCCGATGGACGCCTCTCCGGCCGGGCCCGAGACAGTGCAGAGCCTGGTGGGAGAAGCCTGAGCGACCCCATCCGGCCAGCTCAGCGTCTACTCCGGTGTCAGTCGCGCAGAAATGTGGCTGCCAGGGCTTTTTGAATCGCCAGAATGAGGGAGGGATGCCGGCCCAAGGCCCAGCGGGCTTCGTCCAAGTCGAGCCGTTCGCGGTTCGTGTGCGCGAAGCGCTCCTCTCCAGGCGCGAACCCCAGGGTCGGGATTCCGAAGACGCCCGACGTCCAGCCCCCGTCGGTCGCGAAGGTCCAGGGCCGGATCATGGCGTGGCCAGCGCCGCCTCGGCGCCCGACGGCGCCGGCTGCGGCGCGGACGATCGAGTCCTCGGCATCCATGAGGAACCCCGGCGTGAAGAGTGCTTGCGTCTGCACGCGCCCCGTGAACGTGGCCTGCTCCTCCTCCGCGAGCCCGACCGTGAACGAAAGTCCTTCGGGTGGATCGCCGACCCTCGCATCGATGGCCTGGCGCACATCCGACAAGAGCGCCTCGGCGACTTGACCAGGGAGTAGCCGCCAGTCGACCGCGACCGTGGCCCGGTCGGGGATCACGTTGCGGGAGACGGGCGCGACGTCGACGCTCGTAGCGACGACGGTGGCCGGGCCTAGCGTGGGGTCCGAGGGCTGGCGGGACGCGAGGTCTCGCACAGCCGACAACACGGCGGGCACGAGGTCTAAGGCGTTGTGAGCCCTCTCCGGCGCGCTGGCGTGCCCGGCTACCCCTCGTATCCTGATCTCGACTTCCCCTCTTCCCCGGTGGCCTGTGCAAATGTCGCCGTGTGTCGCCTCGCCGATGACCACTGCCTGCGGCACGACCTCGCCGGATTCCAACAGCAGCTTCATGCCGAGTCCGCCGCGCTCCTCGAAGACGGTGTGGGCGACGACCACGTCCCCAGGCGAGCGGCCACGGACCGCTGCCGCTCCGTAGGTCTGGATGGCTAGGGGCCCCTTGATGTCCATCGCGCCACGACCATGCAGGAAACCGCGGTCCACCGCTCCGGAGAACGGCGGATGCTCCCACTCCTCCGGGTCCCCCTCGGCGACGACGTCGAGGTGGGAGGACAGCATCACGGTCGGGCCGGCGGCAATCCCCGCTACAACCCCCACAACGTTTCCGGCGCTGTCGATGCGCACGTCGTCGAGACCCAGCTCCTCCATCTCGCGGCGCACGCGCTCAGCGACTTCGGCCTCGCCTCCGGGAGGAGAGGGGATGCGAATCAGGTCCTGAGCGAACGACAGCGCGTTCTCGAACGTGGGGGCCTTCGGCAACGGCAGTTCCTCGCAGCGGGTCGTAGGGCTCGGATCAGCCGAAGAGGGCCTTCGTGACTTCGACCAGCCATGAGGTGGCGCCCTCCCCCGGGAGGCCCTGGACGCGTACGAACCAGGGCGCGAGTACGAGCGAGACCACGCTCATGAGCTTGATCAAGATGTTGAGGGACGGTCCGGACGTGTCTTTGAAAGGATCTCCGACGGTATCCCCAACTACCGCGGCCTTGTGCGGGTCGGAGCCCTTGCCTCCGTATGCTCCGGCCTCGATGTACTTCTTCGCGTTGTCCCAGGCACCGCCTGCGTTGGCCATGAAGAGCGCCATGAGCACACCCGTGACGGTCGCCCCAGCCAACAGGCCGCCGAGCGCCTCCGTCCCCAGAACGGCCCCCACCAGCACGGGCGAGATGATAGCAGTGAGGCCGGGGAGGATCATTTCGCGCAAGGCCGCACGGGTTGAGATGTCCACACATCTCGCCGAGTCGGGCTTGCCCGTTCCATCCATGATTCCCGGGATCTCGCGGAACTGCCGGCGAACCTCGTCGACCATGCCCTGAGCCGCCCTTCCGACCGCAGTCATCGTGAGCGCACTGACGAAGAACGGCAGCATGCCACCGATCAGCATCCCGATCACCACGTCCGGGTTCACGATGTCTATGCCGGTCTGGGCGAGACCGACCTTGGTGGCGTAGGCTGAGAACAGAGCCAACGCGGTGAGGGCCGCCGAGCCGATCGCAAACCCTTTTCCGATCGCGGCAGTCGTATTGCCGATGGCGTCCAAGGAGTCGGTGATCCGACGGGTCTCTGGTCCGAGACCGCTCATCTCGCTGATCCCACCCGCGTTGTCCGCCACCGGGCCGTAGGCATCGACGGACATGGTCACGCCCACCGTAGCCAGCATGCCCACGGCAGCGATGCCGATTCCGTACAGGCCTGCGAAATGGTGCGACGTCCATATCGAGGCGCAGATGAGTAGAACCGGAATGGCCGTCGACTCCAAGCCCACGGCGAGACCCGCGATGATATTCGTGGCCGAGCCCGTCTGGCTGGCGTCGGCGATCCTACGGACTGGCCCAGCGGCCGTGTAGTATTGTGTCACGAGTCCGATGGCGATTCCGACGAGCGTACCAGCCATCATCGCCACCCATGGCCCGATGGTCGGGTAAGGCCGCCCGGTCGCACCGTCGACCATCACCATCCCCAGATTGTCCACGACGAAGAACATGGTAACGAGGAAGATCCCGGCCGCGATGAAGGTCGTGAAATGAAGGGCGTGCGCCGCGTCGCTCCGTTCCAGCACCTTCATGGCCATGATACCGACGAGGGAAGCCAATAGACCGACGGCTATGGCCAGAATGGGGAGAACCACCGCCTCCATCCTGACGCCTGCGAGGCCCTGAGCCGTGGCGCCAATCGCAATCGTAGCCACGACCGAGCCGACATAGGACTCGAAGATGTCGGCGCCCATTCCCGCGACGTCGCCCACGTTGTCACCCACGTTGTCGGCGATGGTCGCGGGGTTGCGGGGGTCGTCCTCCGGAATGCCAGCCTCGACCTTCCCCACGAGGTCGGCGCCTATGTCCGCGGCCTTTGTGTAGATCCCGCCGCCGACGCGCGCGAAGAGCGCGATCGAGCTCGCCCCCATCGCGAAGCCCGAGACGATCTCCGCGAAAACCGGCAGGTCGTCGGTCCCCGGAATCGCAGCAGAGGCGTAGATCAAGAAGAGCAGACCAAGGCCGATCAGACCGAGCGCGGCGACGGAGAGCCCCATCACGGAGGCCCCGAAAAAGGCAACGCGGAGCGCCTTGCCTTGCCCCACGTCGTTGGCGGCCGCCGCCGTGCGGACGTTGGCCCGCGTTGCGGCCTTCATTCCGAAGAACCCCGCAAACACCGAGCTGAGGGCCCCGCCCACGTACGCGATGGCCACGGTGGTGCCCACGGCCAAGAACAGGAGCGCCGCGACCACGACAACGAAGACTGCGAGCGTGGTGTACTCGCGTCTCAGGAAGGCCATGGCCCCGTCGTGGATCTGCTCCGACAGATCCGCCATGGTCTCCGACCCCGACGGCTGTCTCTTCACGTATCCGTAGATTCCGGCCGCGATCCCAAGGCCGCCCAGCCCCAGCAACCACACCCAGTCGGTAAGCACCACCAAATCGGTCATCAGCCCTCGGCTTCCTCTCGTTAGCTCGGGTCGTTCCCTGCGGCGCTCGCGCCGGCCCTACCTGTTGAGGCGGCGCATGGCAGCCTCCACTCCCTCGTCCGACCATGCTTCCACGCCCGACGCCAGCAACGGAAGCAGCTCCACCACCACGTCCTCGTCTTCGGGGGGCATCGGAGACAGCACCCATTCCGTCAGGTCGAGCCCAACGGGTGGCGGACCGACGCCGATCCGCAGCCTGGCATAGTCCTGTGTACCCAGGGCGGCCTCCACGGATTTCAAGCCGTTGTGGCCGCCCGCCCCTCCCGACGCGCGCATTCTCAGGTGGCCGACCTCGAGAGCCACGTCATCGACTACCACGAGGAGGTCGCGGCCGACGTCCAGCTGATGGTCGTGACTCAGGCTGGCGACGACGCTGCCGCTTCGATTGACGAAGGTGAGGGGCTTCACGAGAAGAAAGGAATGCGATCCGACGCGACCGCCGGAGGTCAAGGCGGTCCCGTCGCGGCGAAAAGGCCCGAAGCGCCAATCGAACGCGAGCCGGTCGACTGCCCACCAACCGACGTTGTGACGCGTATCGTCGTATTGGGATCCGGGGTTCCCGAGCCCCGCGACAACCTTCACCGTCCCATGGGGGCTGACCAGCGTTTATTCGCGGTCCCCTTCCTGGCCTGAGTCGTCCCCTTCCTCGGCGGCTTCGTCCCCTTCCAGGCCTTCCTCGAGCTCCCCTTCCTCTTCTGGCTCTTCCTCCTCGAGCACGAGACGCGGCACTACGACCTGGCACACGGTTTGGTCCAGCTCGACGAGCAGCTCGATGTCTTCGTCGAGATTCAGGTCGGCGGCGAGAATGGAGTCGCCGAGGTCGAGGCCGCGCACGTCGATTTCGAGCGAAACGGGTATGCGCGACGGCAGGCACCTCACCGGGACCTCATGGACGACCTGCTGCAGGACCCCCCCGTGCTGTCTGACGCCGTCCGGCACGCCGTTCAGGTGCACCGGAATCGCGACCTCCAACATGACCCCGGCCTGGACGCGGTAGAAGTCGATGTGCAGCAAGGTTGGTCGGAAGGGATGAACCTGGATCTCACGAACGAGCGTCTGCACGGGTTCGCTCTCGCCGGCGATATCCAGCCCGACAATGGTGTTTTCCACGGTGATGTTTTGGAAGAGACGCTCCGCCTCTTGGGCCTCGACGGAGAGCGGCATCGACTCGACGTCGCGACCGTACAGGATGGCAGGAACCTTCCCGCGGGCTCTGAGCTTGCGAGCTGCCCCCTTTCCATACTTGGCGCGCGGCTCGGCGCTCAGCTTGGCTTCCTGGCTCATATTCTCTCTCTTGTCTACGCCGCCGTTCGACTCCGATCTCGATTACCGGGACTCCCGCGCCCACGGCGGCGGTGGCTGTGTCGTGATGCCTTCTGTCGTTGAACTCGCGCGCGCGACGCAGCCCATGGTTGCAAATCGCCCGTCGTGGTCGTGGTCAGTCGTCTTCGCGGATCTCGAACAACTGGCTCACCGACTCGTTCGAATGGATGAACTCGATGGCGTTGGCGAGAAGCGGAGCCACCGAGAGTACCGTGAGCTGGTCGAAGCATCGCTCTTCTCGCACGGGAACGGTATTGGTCACGACCATCTCGTCTAGGGGCGACTCGGCCAGCCACTCCGATGCCTGTCCTGAGAGCAGGGGGTGGGTAGCCGTCGCGAAGATCGTGACCGCACCCCGATCCTTCAGCGCACGCACCGCGTTGGAGAGGGTCCCCCCGGTATCCACCATGTCGTCGGTCAAGATGCAGTTCTTGCCGTCTACGTCGCCCACAACGGTCTGCACGACCGAGCGGTTCGGTCCCGTACGCCGCTTGTCGATGATCGCGAACGTTGCGCCCAGCCGCTTCGAAAAGCCACGCGCCATCTTAGCCGAGCCGACGTCGGGCGCAACGACCACGAGGTCCTCGAGCTTCTTCTCGCGAAAGTACCGGGTGATGACCGGTGCCGCGTACAGGTGATCGACCGGAATGTCGAAGAATCCCTGGATCTGATGTTGGTGAAAATCGATGGACACGACGCGATCCGCGCCGGCGGCGACGATCAAGTTAGCCATGAGCTTCGCCCCAATCGCCACACGGGGCTGATCCTTACGGTCCTGGCGCCCGTAGCCGAAGTACGGCACGACCGCCGTCACCCTGGCAGCGGATGCGCGCTTCGCCGCGTCCAGGAGCAACAGTAGCTCGACCACGTTCTCGGCGGGAGCGGCAGTGGACTGGACGATGAACACGTCGCGACCTCGAGCGTTGCGATCGATGCGGACGAAAATCTCGCCGTCAGCGAAATCCCGGATCGTCACACCGTCCGCCGGGAAGTCGAGAATGCTACCGATCTCACCTGCCAGTGGGCGGTTCGACCGGCCCGCCAGCAAGAGCATCGGTCCGCGTCGATACGTGTCGTCCATGCGTCCGGGCTCCGGGGGCCGTTGCAGGAGTCGCCGCCACCGACGCTCCCCTGTCACAGAAAATCCGATAGCCGGGGAAGCTAGAAACGCCGGGGTATGGAGTCAACGCGCGTCGAGGAACGGTTGTGGGTCTTCCCCCCCTACCGGAGGCTCTCGAGGTCATTCGGTGCCGATCGACGAACGCCTGAGAGGCATGGGGCGATCAGTCACGAATCGACACAGCGCGCTCGCGCACGAGGGTGCCTCGTCCCAGGCTTGCCAACTCCAACCGGAGCGTGTAATCGCCGCTCTCAAGCTCGGGGAGCTCGAGGACCGCGCTCCGCCACACCGCGCCCGGAGAGCCCGGTCCCGGTTCTTCCCACGACAAGTGCCGGGGCTCGTCGTCGGCGCCCAGGCCTAGCCAGCGTCCGACCTTTCCAAAGAATCCGCTGCCCGACGCAACGAGGGTCAAGCGATACGACAGGACCTCTTGGGGCCGCCAGCCGAGCCCGTATACCTGCCAGCCGACGATCACGGCTTCTCCGGGCGCGAGGGCGTCCGCCAGCCTCGCATGGGATGCGGCGTCCTGCACGGTCGGCGAATCCGGTAGCAGCCGATCTAGCAGGAGAAGGTCGGATAGCCTCGGCACGTCGGGAGGAGACGGAGCCAACACGAACGACTGCCGGAGACGTCCCGCCAGGCCACCCGAAGGATCCCAAACCTCCAGACTGGCCACGTACTCGCCAGCGGCGACACTGAGCAATACCGAACCCTGGGCCTTCCCGATGGTCCGAGCCTCGGAGATTGGCGCCCCCGATAGCGGGACGAGGAAGAGTCCCGCCTCGAAAGGCGTGTCGCGCCAGAGCTCAGGGGGCTCAAAGGGGGGGTGCTCGTGTGACGAGTGGTGGGTCGTGTCTTCGGGAAGCCCATAGATCCCGATCAGGCTCACGCTGTCACCCGCCGGAAACGCGAGCACCTCGCCTCGGGCCGGTATGATCACGGGAGCGTAGGGCGGAGCGTACCCACTGCGCGGGCGACGCACCCGCGATCGCCACTGCCCTGATTCGACCGCAGCAGGGGTGCGGAGGACCTCTCCCGGGGGCAGATAGACACGGCTCTCGGGGTGGGGGTGGCCGACCATGCTCTCATTCACCTCGAGCACCCCGGGCCTCTCGCCCGAGCGCTCCCATCCGGCCTCGGGACCATAGCGGACGAGAAGCTCCTCGAGATCACGCCCCCAGGACATGGCGTACGGGTTGCGAGCGTCCTCGCGGACCCTCGCCAGCATCCATCGCGCCCAATGCTCGGTCAGGCGGTCGTTGCCCTCCACGAGGTAGAGGGGGTCCGCGAAACTCCACAGGAGAGCGAGCAACCGTTTCTCGCTCGCGTGTCCCAGGTCCCGGGTATCGTCGAGTACGTCGCGGCCGGCGGCGTCCAGCAGCACTTCCGGATCCAACCAGCGCTCCCTCTCGGCAGACTCCGTGGTGTCCAGGGCGCGCCGAAAGGCCTTCTCCGCCTCGGTGTATCGCCCCTTGGCGTGGAGCACGAAGCCGAGAAGGCCGGCGCACCACCAGCTCTCAACCACCGAGCACGCACGCGCGAACTCCTCTGCTTCAGTCCAGCGGCCGGCCTCCCCGAGATACGCCACCAGCTGACCGAGCACCCAGGCGCTTTTCGGGGCACGCCGCGTCGCAACGGCCAGCGAATCCAACAGCCCGTCTCGGGCGACCGCCAAGCGAGGGCCGTCCTCGGCCGGCCACCAATCACCCCCCTCGTCATAGCGCAGACAGAGGCGACCGATGCGCTCGTCGCATCTGGACCCGCTGTAGTGGCGCGAAACGGGAGACCACCGTCGTCGGTCGCGCTCGAAGGCGCGTTGCTGGTTTCGCGCGGCATCTACCGCTTCCTCGGCGGAGATGGTCACCTGTGGCGAAGAGGAAGGTGTGACCTGACCCCACAGCGCAGCCGGGAGCAACGCCGGGACCGCGACGCCAGCGAGCAACGTCAGGATTGCCGGGATCATCTTCGAGAACAACCGTCCTGGAGCTTTCGACATCACCATGCAGTCCGGGCCACGTCGTCCATTGCCCCCCCAGGATTCGAACCTGGACCAAGGGTTCCAAAGACCCTTGTGCTGCCCTTACACCAGGGGGCATCAACATGAAACTCTACTCTGTGTTTCATTGCTACACAACGACTTACGGGATTACGGGCGTGTACGCAAAACGCGATCAAGACCCTGGCCAGGCCGTGATTGTGCCAGGATTGTGCCACGCCGCGATCGAAAAGAGAAGCCGTCGTCACCCCTGCGCCGCGACCGTCATGGGTAATACCGTGCGAGCCTTGCCGCCGTTCGCCACCAGCCGCGCGAGCTTCTGGACGCCCTCCTCGATCATCACGGAATCCACGATTGCGTAGCGCCTGTAGACCGCTTCCGTCTTGTGGCCGGTCAGGCGCATCGCGGTCGAGCGTGGCACCCCTGCCCTCTCCAGATTGCGAACGGCTGAGCGTCGCGAGTCGTGGAATAGCAGCCCCGCCAGACCGGCGCGTTCGCACGCTTGTGCCCAAGCCTTGCGGTGGTCGCCCAGGGGCTTTCCATCACGATGGAAGACAAGGGTCACGAACTCGCCACGCCTCCGGCCTAGTTCCCTAGCCCGATCACGCTGGGCTTCCAGCAAGGCAGCTAGTTCGGGAAGACCCCAGAACGGGAACTCGCGACCCTGAAGGTTCTTGGTTGTACCGGGTTCGAGGCGAACGATGCCTGCGTCGAAATCAACTTGAGCCCACGTGAGACCGAACACTTCGCCACGCCTCCAGCCCGTCAGCCAAGCGAACAACGTCGGGCCGTGCAGGTAATCCGGTAGCTCGGCTGAAGTGACCCCCGAAGTTGATCCAAAAATCATGGGACTTCCGAGATATTTTTGGGAGCGAGGTTCTCTTCGCTCGGTGAATGAATATCCATAAACTCCTCGGGAGTCAGAAAGCCCAAGGAGCTATGGGGACGAACTTCGTTGTAGTCAGCTCTCCATTGCTCGATCGAACGTTTCGCGTCGTGGATCGAGAGGAACCAGTGCAGGTTCAAGCACTCGCCCCGGAGTGTTCCGTTGAAGCTCTCGATGAAGCCGTTCTGGACGGGCTTGCCCGGTTGAATAAAATCGAGCTTCACGCCTCGAGCGTAGGCCCATGAATCGAACGCACGGCTGCGGAACTCGGAGCCGTTGTCCGTGATGATCACTTCGGGCAACCCTCTGGACTCTTTGAGGCACTCCATCACCTCGATGACCCCGGCGGCCGGAATCGAATGCGCGATGTGAATCGCCAGGCACTCGCGACTGAATTCGTCCATGATCGTCAGGCACCGAAATTGGCGGCCGTTGCTCAGCGTGCCAGAGACGAAGTCCATGCTCCACCGCTCGTTCGGGCCGCTCAACGCCTCTCGGATCGGTCGAGGGGCCTGGCTCCTACGTTTCCTTCCCTTCGAACGCACCGCGAGCCCTTCCTCCCTGTAGAGTCGTTGAACTCGTTTCCTGTTCACCAGCCGGCCTTCTCGTCGAAGCATCACGTGGATCATCCGGTAGCCCCAGCGTGGCCGCTCCTGCGCCAACTCTACGATGCGAGCTCGTAGAAGCTCCTGGGGATCGCGAGTGCTGCGATATCGCATCGTAGAGCGTGGAAAACCCGTGTACCGGATCGCTCTGCGTTCTGAAACCTCTCGCACGGCTTGCACCTGCTCGACGACCTGGCGCCGTTCCCGGGCCGTCACGATCCGTTTCCCAACAAGTCCTTCAGGATCTGAAGATTCAAGGCCTGGTCGGCCACGATCCGCTTCAGCCGTCGGTTCTCCTCCTCGACCTGCTTGAGGCGTCGCGCCTCGTTCACGTCCATACCACCGTACTTCGTGCGCCACCGATAGTACGTCGTCTCCGCGATCCCGTGCCTGCGACACATCTCACGGATCGTCGCTCCAGCTTCCACTTCTTGCAGAATCCCGATGATTTGCTCTTCCCGAAACCGCCTCTTTTGCATGACTCCTCCTGCTCAAGGAGTCCCACAATAACTGGATCAGGTTCCGGGGGTCACTTCAATGCATCCAGCTCGATCTGCACACGAATATCATTTACTTCCACTACGGCGCCGATCCCAACACGCCTCTCTACGCAATCGTTGATGCCTACACCGGGAAGAGGTATTGAGGGAGAAATACTTCGTTGGGGCGGCCGACAACTTCTATCCCATCGCGCCGGACGACCAGCGATTCCTGACAGTCCGCCCCTACGAGGGTAAATGCCGAGGCCGCCGGTCCCGAGGCCGAGGTCATCGTGGTCGAGAACTTCTTCGAGGAGCTGAAGGAGCGGGTGGGAGGCTGAAGATGATGTTAGCTGCATTTCGTGCACAGAGAACGTGCACACCTGGTTGGTAACCCCGATAGCACAGCGGCTCCCAGCCTCGAGGTCCGAAGAGTCAGATCAGCTTGTCACCGACGATGTCCAGCCCGACGAGGAACATCACGGTCCGCAGTCTACTCCGATTGAATGCGTCCGCCTGGACGATGAGGAGAGGTCGCCGGAAGCCCGGCTCTGAGCCTCGGGGCTCCTCAAGCTCCACCCAAGATGTCAATCAGGAACGACACCATCGCCCGATGGGTCTGTGACTGGACCGACATCCTAGGAGCGAGGCCGCGCGGAAAGCGCACCTGGGTCCGTAAGGCATGCCCGGAAGGATGAGGCGGCACTCGATCACCGACTCGACGACGTCGGCCCCCGGACCTCGCGGTGTGGCCTTGTCTACGAGGCCGCAGGAGCCGCTCCCGGGCCGGCGGACCGGGAGTGGCCGGAGCTAGCGAGTAGCGGGGAGCTCCCCAGCCGGGTCCATCGACCCTTACTCTCCTGACCCAATCCACGCTGTTTCGACTAAGTCCATGTAATACAACGAGTTTTACGAAAGTGAGCGCAGCTACTGGCGAGACGTCCTAAGTAGTCTCCCAAGACGGGCTACGTATCTGTGCGTATGGGTTGACGGCGCGTGGCGTTGAAGGTTCCAGGAGTGACAGCCTAACCCTATCCCCCGCGCCATCGGTCAGCGATGAAGACGATCGTGAGACGCCCGCAGATCAGGTATGTGGTGCTCGTGCTTCCGCTATCCGCGTTCGCTGCCGTGCTTCTTTGGAGTCCCTACCGGCACCACGCGGGATACGCCCACCGGCTCGTCAAGGAAGGCGTCGACATCGCAGACGCCTGCGGGAGCGTGTTCGCGTACCTCGCCGACTCGAGGAACGCGAGCGCCTGGTCCGTCTTCGTCGATCACATCACCCCCTTGAACCCGCACGAGGCCAAGGACGGCGCACGGGGGTCGATTCGACGGTCATTCAAGAACGCGGACGAAAGTGGGATGACCTGGGACGAGTACTTCGAGCTCGTGGGACCGCTCCGGCGTCGACTCCGCATCTACAACGTGCAGGGGGCACCCACCACCAGGGGCGAGCTCGTGACCGAGCAGATCTACGAACCCCTGGGTGAGGACGCCTGCCGCCTGAGCTTCACGCTCTTCTTCCGCGATGACCCCGGCGTGGCCGACCAAGTCCTCATGCGCCTCTCTGCCTACGAGATCGCGCGGATCTTTCGGCGCAACATCGGCAACATCAAGCGGCTGAACGAGGCTCCATGAACTGCGCGACCCGGGTATTGCCGCACCTGCGGGAACGACCGCACCGCCCGGCGCTTTGGACGCTCAAGGACGGCCGGGTGTCCTTCGGCGAAATCGGCCGATTGGCCGGGGGGGGGGGCACAAGCGCTCGCGAAGCGCGAAGGCCTGTCGGCGGGCGACACGGTATTGGTGCTGTCCCCTCCTGACCCACTCCTCTACGCGACCATCCTCGCCCTCCTCGGGCTCGGCGTGATCATCGTTTTCGTGGAGCCGTGGCTCCCGCTGCGCGAGGTGCAGAACGTGCTCGACCGGGTGGCTCCCAGGGCCTTCATCGGCTCACGCCTCGCGCAGCTCTGGGCGGCGCGGGTCCCGGCCGCGCGGCGGATTCGGCGATGGATCCACATCGGCCGCGCCGTGCGCTTCGCTGGGTCGCGGACGTTCGATTGCCAAGAGGTGGATCCGGATGCCACGGCCACCATCACGTTCTCCTCTGGAACCACCGGCCCTCCCAAGGGCATCGTCCGCAGCCACAAGTGCATGTGGAGCCTACACGAGGCGATCACCGCTGGCGATCCGCTCGATCGGTTCGACGAGCCCGCCCTCTGCGTCTTCCCCAACCTCGCTCTCCTCCACCTCGGCACGGGCCGAGGCGCTTTGCTCGTCCCCAAGCGCTGGGGTCGCGCCGAGCTGCGCGGGATCGCGGCCCTCTCGGAGCGGCTCCGGGTGGCCACGCTCACCACGGGTCCAGCGTTCCTCCTGAGTTTGCTGAGGTTCGACCAGACGCGCGAGCACCTGAGCGGTCTGCGATCGGTCGTGGTAGGAGGAGCACAGACCGATTGCCGGATCCTCGAGCGCTGCTTCCGGCGCTGGCCAGACGCCGGGTGGACACACGTCTACGGCGGGCCGGAGGCGGAGCCCGTCGCGAAGGTCGACGCCCGCGAAGCCGTCGAGCGCAGCCAGGCCCGCAACCTGTTCCAGGCGCTCTTCATCGGTGTGCCCGTCCCCGTGATCTCCGCACGCCCCGAGCCGGACGGACTCTGGGTCAGCGGAGACAACGTCGCCACCCGACTGGACGAAGGATCCGCCCAGGCGAACGGGGGGAGCCGCTACGACACCGAAGGCCGCCGCTGGCACAGCATGGGGGATCGTGTCATCGCCGACGACGAAGGGTGGTGGTACGCCGGTCGGGCGTCACAGGCCGCGGGCGAGTTCGACCTCGAGCAGCGGCTCTATTCCGAGCTCCGCACGAGCGCGTGCTTCGTCCGTCGCGGTCAGGACGGTCGCCTGATCCTCTACGGCGAGGCGGTCCAGCGCCGCGTCGCCGCAGCGGGCTGGCACTTCTCGAGCCGCTTTCCGGAGATCGAGGGCGCCGTGGACGTCTCGATCGTGCGCGATCGGCGGCACCGCGCCCGGATCGACCGCTCCGCGACGCTGTCCAAGGAAGGTATTGGACGATGAGCGAGATGTCCCATGCCGCTCGGGCGCCAGGCTCGCTCCTCGCTGCGTGGAGCGTTTTCGTCCGGGAGCGGTTCCAGCTCCCCGCGCTGCTCGTGTTCGGTACGGCGCAGGCGGCGGCCCAGTACGTGGTGAGGGCGCGCCTGGACGTGGGGGGCCTCGTGATCGCGGTCCTCGGGATCGCCGGCCTGCTGTCGGCGATGCGGCTGATGGACGAGCTGAAGGACCTCGACAAGAATCGCGCAGCCCACCCCGAGCGTCCCCTCCCTCGTGGCCTGTTGAGCGAGCGAGGGGCGCGCACCGGGCTGTGGCTCTGCGTGACTGGGCTCCTGCTCGGTGCCGCCGCGATCGCGATCGGTGTCGGTGTCCTGCCAGGCGCCCTCTTCGGTCTGTGCGTGCTCTACGCCCTACTCATGTACCGCGAGTTCTTCGCGCCGACTTGCCTGGGTGGCAGACCGTTCCTGTACGCCGTCACGCACCAGGTCATCATCGTCCCGATCTACGCGTTCGCGACCGCGGCCGCCGTGCCGACCTCGACCTTCACCGCGCCGGTCCTCTGGTTCGCTTTGACGGGGTTGGGGGCGGCCTTCGCCCTCGAGTTGTGCCGCAAGCTCGACCCGGACGCTCATCCCGCCCTCGGCACGTACCTCACGGTGTCGGGTCCGGGGTGGACGTTCACCGCGGTGACCCTCGCCGTCGTTTTAGCTGCCGTCTCCGCGTTCCAGGTCGGCGTGCACGTCTTCGTGTGGCCTGCGGGCGCCGCGCTTCTCTGCGGTATCGTCCACGTCGCGCGGCACCCCGAGCGCTTCAAGACGGTCGAGGGGCTCGCCGCGCTCTTTGCGTTCACCCAGGTCCTCGCTCCGACCTTGGCGCAGTGGACGGGGGTGGGAGCATGAGCATCGAGCCCCTCGGCCCGCACTCGCCTGCCAACACCCTATCCGTGAGAGCCGGGGGCAAGGCCGCTCGACTCGCGGCCCTGGAAAAGATCGGATGCACCGTGCCCCCGTGGTTCTGCATCGCCGTCGAAGCGTTCGACGCTCTCTCGCGGAAGCGGTACGTCGCGCGGGTGGCTCGTCCGCCGACGCCCAGTCGGCGGGAACCCTCACGCTGCGGGTGCCTTCGGAGGTCGCGAGCGCGGTCCGTGGCGCGCTCTCCCGGCTCGAGCTCGACGATGCGTACGTCGCGGTGCGCTCCAGCGGTCTGGATGAAGACGGCACGGAGCACTCGTTCGCCGGCCAGTTCGAGACCTACCTCTACCGGCGGGGCGCGGACACGGTGTTGGACGCGATCGGACGGTGCTGGGCGTCGGCCTTCTCCGAGCGGAACGTGGCCTACCGTCGCGCGATCGGCGCCGCGGACACGGTGCCCCGTATGGGCGTGATCGTGCAGCGTATGGTCGATTCGGATTCGGCGGGGGTCTCATTCTCGCGGAACCCGCTCGACCCGGGCGATCGAGACGGGCTGGTCGTGGAAAGCGTGTGGGGCCAGGGCGAAGGCATCGTCGGAGGCGAGCTGGAGTCCGACCGCTTCGTCGTGGACCGCACCACCTTGGATTTCGTGACGACGATTGCCGAGAAGTCGCGCGCCATCGTGCGCGGCCCGAACGGCGGGACCCACCTAGTTCCCGTCGAAGCCGACCGTTCGAGGCGGCCTTCGCTCACGAACGACCAGGTGCGGGAGGTCGCCCGTATGTCGTTGAGGCTCGAGCGCGAGCTCGGGTCGCCCCAGGACTTCGAGTGGGCTTTTTCGGGCGGACGGCTCTATTCGCTTCAGACCCGCCCCATTACCACGCTGCCTCCGGACTCGCTCTTCGACGAACGCGTCGCCGGCGGGAACGCGGTGATCTGGGACAACTCGAACATCATCGAGAGCTACGCGGGCGTCACAACGCCCCTCACGTTCTCACACGTGAGCAGGGCGTACCGGGAGGTCTACTTCCAGACGTGCAGGATCATGGGGGTCCCCGACGCCCTCGTCCACGAGCGCGAGTGAATGTTCCGCAACATGCTCGGCCTCGTCCGCGGACGCGTGTACTACAACCTGCTCAACTGGTATCGCCTGCTGGCGCTGTTCCCACTGGTCGGCAAGAGCGGCGCGTTCATGGAAACGATGATGGGCGTGAAGCAGTCGCTGGAGGGCGATCTGCAGCCGCTCTTCGACTCCGTGGTCGCCGAGGCGCCCCGGCACGGCGCCGTGCGTCGCATGGCGCTCCTGCTCCGGCTGGGCACCCGCATGTTCGGAGGCGTACGAGCCAACGAAAGGTTCCTGGAGCGGGTGGAACGCGTGTGCCGTCCCCTCGAGACGCAGGATCTCGGGAGGCTGAGCCTCACCGAGCAGGTCGCGCTGTACCACCACCTGGAGGACCGGGTCCTTCGCCACTGGACCGCTCCGATCGTGAACGACACCCGGTGCATGATCGCGTTCGGGATGCTCGCGAGCCTGACCGAGAGTTGGGTGGGACGTGGACCGGACGACGGCGCGGCGTCGCTGCAAAACGACCTCCTCTGCGGGCACGGCGAGCTGAAGAGCACCGAGCCGATGCGTCTTCTGCTCGAGATCGCGCGACACGTCGAGGGCGATCCGTCCGTTCGCGAGCGCTTCGTCACGGGTGACCCGGTGGACCTGTGGGCGGCCCTGCAGGAAGGGTTCGCTCCCGACTTGAGGCCACATCTGGCGCGCTACATCGAGGAGTACGGCTGCCGCTGCGTGGACGAGCTCAAGCTGGAGACCCTCGACTTCCACGATCGACCGCACTTGGTCGTCGCAAGCGTGCAGGGGTACGTGCGCAACGGCGTGCCGTCTTCGGAGGAGATCAACGCGCGTAAGACCGCGATTCGTGAGGGCGCCGAGGAGCAGGTGCGTGCCCGCCTGGGTGGGCTCCGTCGCCCGATCTACTTCGCGGTCCTGCGTTGGGCGCGCCGCGCGGTAAGCGATCGGGAGCGGCTGCGATTCGAACGTACGAGGACGTTTGGCGTCGTAAGGCGCCTCTTCCGAGGCGTGGGTCGAAACCTGGAGCGGCTCGGTGCGCTGAGCGACGAGCACGACGTGTTCTACCTGACGGTCGAGGAGATCCTGGCCTTCGTCGAGGGGCGACCGATCACCCTCGATCTGGGCGGTCTAGCACAGGTGCGTCGGCGAGAGTTCGACGAGTACCGGAGCACGGACCCCCCTCCGGATCGGTTCGTCACTCGGGGGGCGGCCGGCGCCACGCTGCGCCATCCCACGTTGCTGCGGAGCCTCGACCTCCTGGCCGAACTCGGCGACGAGGACCCCGACGTGCTGCGAGGCACCTCCTGCTGCCCTGGCGTGATCGAGGGTCCGGTGCGCCTCGCGCATGGCTTCGAAGACACCGAGGGCCTCGACGGTGAGATTCTGGTGACGGAACGGACCGATCCCGGCTGGGTCCCCGCCTTCCCGGCCTGCTCCGGTCTGATCATCGAGCGGGGCAGCGTACTCTCGCACTCGGCCGTCGTCGCTCGGGAGCTCGGTATCCCGACGATCGTCGGGGTCGGCGGCTCGCCGCTCGAACGCCTGCGGAACGGTCAGCGTGTGCGCATGGACGCCGGCAAGGGCGAGGTGAGGATCCTATGAGCCTCACCGTCGCTCGTTGGGCCTCGACCCCCGGCATCGTGCCACCCACCGACTTCCTCGCCCGGTTCGAGCGGACCGGCGCCGCTCTACGACGGGCGTGGGCCCCTGACCGGCGGGAATCCTCCGCGTATCTGGCGACCGTTCTCCGCGTCGGCCTGCGGTCTTCGGCCCTCCTCCTCGTCGTGGAGGGACCGGACGGCGACGTCGCGCGTGCGGCCGCCTTTCGCGGTGGGCGGCTCCAGCGCGTGGGAATGCTCGGGCTCTACGAGGCTGAGGGCGGCCCGCTGGGCGACGCCGCGACGGAGGAGATCGTGGCAGCCGTGCTGGGGTGGGCAGCCGAGCAAGGCATGGAAGAGCTGTATGCGCCGGTCGACGTCAACACCTGGTTCACCTACCGCTTCGTCGTCGCGGACGGCGCCGCGTCCTCCGCCCCTCGGTCGTTCGGCTGGGAGCCGGACCAGCCGGAAGAGTATCCGGAGCGCTTCCGTGGACTGGGCTTCGAGACGGCGGAAACGTTCGAGACGATCGGATTCGACTTTCCGAGTTCCGGTGCATACACGGTCCAAGATTTCTTCGAGCATACCCGTCGGGGCTTCGAGATCGCTTCGGATTCGGGGTTCCGATTCGAGCGGCTCAGGGGCATCTCCGACTTCGATGGCGTGCTGCAGGAGCTCCATCCGATGTGTATGGAGGCGTTCGGGGAGAACCCGCTCTTCGAGCCGCTTCCGCAGGACCTCTTCAACCGGCTGTACCACCAAGTGCTCGCTGCGGCCGATGGCCACCTGACCTTCTTGGCCAGAGACGAACGGGGCCGCCTCACTGGCTTCGTCTTCGCCTTCCCCGACCGGGGTTGGGTCGTGGTCAAGACGATCGCGGTCGCTGCCGCGGCCCGGGGCAGGTGGGTGTCGTCGGCGTTGCTGCACTCGGTCGCCCGCGCGGCCATCGGCGACGGGTATCACAGGTTCGTCTCGGCACTCGTGCGGGTGGGAAACAAGAGCGCCTTCCTTCTCGATCCCCACAGGATGCCCTCGGTCGACCGCTGGGTCCGCCGATACGAGCTCCTGCGTCGGGACGTCGCGCCGTGACCCGTTCCTCCCGAGCACCCGGACCCCGCGGCGCCGACTTCGTGCGCACGGTGCTGAGCAGGCGCCAGGACCCGGCGGCCATGCAGCGTCGGCTCCAGAATGCGTATGGGGACGTGGTCCACGTGAAGATGGGGGGCTGAGCCAGTTCCTGGTGAGCGATCCGGACGCGGTCTGGCACGTGTTGGTCGAGAACGCGGCGAACTACACGAAGGGGCCCGGATACGAGCTGCTCTCGAGATTTCTCGGGCGTGGACTGGTGACGAGCGAGGGGGATCACTGGCGGACCCACCGCAAGCTGGTGCAACCCGTGCTGCGAAAGGAGCGCCTGGCGGTGTTCGCACGGGTCATGGCCGAGACCGCGGCCGACGAGGCCGAGGAGCTAGCTCGAGCCGCGCTCGAGAACGGCACGGTGGACATGTACCAACGCATGAGCGAGCTCACGCTCCGCAACATCACGCGGACAGTCCTCGGCTCGGACCTCGAGCTCAGCGAGGGCGACATCCACGGAGCGGCCGAGGTCGTCTTCGACCACGTGGAGCGACTCTCCGTTTCACGGCTCCGGTATCTGGAGCTGCTCCCGGGCGGAAACCGCCTCCGTTGGATCCTGCGCGTCGCGTCCTCGCTCCCGACCCCGGCTCGCAAGCGGTTCGACGACGCCATCACGGTACTGAACGACGTGATCTACGACGTCGTCGCCCGTCGGCGGAGCGAGGGGGCGGGCGAGGACGGCGCGCGCGACCTCGTGAGTGTTCTGTTGCGTGCTTCGAGGTCCGGCGGAAGCGGCGGCCCGACGCTTTCCGACGAGGATCTCCGCGACGAAGTGATGACCATGTTCGTCGCGGGACACGAGACGGTCGCGACCACACTGGCGTGGACGTTCTACCTCCTCGCGCTCCACCCGGAGCATCACGATCGCATCCGGGAGGAGGCCGAGCGTGTCTGCGGCAACCGCGCTCCGAACTTCGACGACCTCCCTCGGTTGTCGACGGCGGCCGAAGTGTTCAAGGAGGCGCTCCGGCTCTATCCCGCGGTGTGGCGGTTCAGCCGGTGGGCGACCGGCCCCGATCGCATCGGCAGCTACGACGTCCCGGCCGGCTCCGTCGTGACCGTGTCTCCGTTCCTGCTCCACCGCGACGCGAGACACTGGCCTGAGCCGGACGTGTTCGATCCCTCCCGGTTCGCTGCCGACCGCGCGGACGCCCCGCCGAGGGGCGTGTACCTGCCGTTCGGCGCGGGGCAGCGCATGTGCCCGGGAGGATCGTTCGCCCTCGCCGAAGCGCAGCTGATCCTGTCCACGCTCTGCCAGCGGGTCCGTTTCGAGGTCGCCCCCGGGTTCCGCCCCGCGCTCGAGCCCCGAATCGCCCTACGACCCCGAGGCGGTATGCCGCTCCGGCTGCGGCCCGTCGCGACACCCTCTCGCAGCCCCATTCCCTGAACCGGCCCCGACCCATGCCCATTCCATACCAGCGCGCAGTCAAGATCGCCCGACGCCTGAGCAAGGGCAACGACGTCGCGAAGCTGCAGGACACACTCGCTCCCACACCGGCGGACGAGCGGCCGATCCCTGCCTCGGTCCCCGGACGCGGAGACACCACCGAGGCGGCCACGGCTGAACGACTGCGGTTCCTCGAGGCGATGGCCGGACCTCTGCCCCATTTGGGTGGCCGGGGCGATCCGCCCACAGCGGCGGGGCTCGAGGGAAACATCGAGAACTTCATCGGCATGACGAGCGTCCCGACCGGGATCGTCGGGCCCCTGCGGGTGAACGGCCTGCACGCCCACGGAGACTTCTACGTTCCGCTCGCCACGTCGGAAGGGGCGTTGGTCGCGAGTTACTCACGTGGGGCACGCATCGTCACCCTCGCGGGGGGGGGGCCGCATGCCTGACGACGGTGGAGCAGGTCCAGAGAGCGCCGGGCTTCGCGTTCGACACGATGGCCGAAGCGATCCGGTTCGCCGCCTGGATCGTGGGCGAGTTCGATCGAGTGCGTGAGGTCGCCGAGAGCCGAACCCGGCACGGTCGGCTCGTGAACATGCGCGTCCAGCACCAGGCGAACCTCATCTACCTGATTCTGGACTTCCATCCGGGCGACGCCGCGGGCCAGAACATGGTGACGTTCGCGACCGCCGCGGTGTGCGAAGACGTCATGCGGCGCACGCCGGTCACCCCCCGCTACTGGGTCATCGAGTCGAACATGTCGGGGGACAAGAAGGGCACGGCGCTCAGCTTCTTCGATACCCGCGGCCGTCACGCGACGGCTGAGGTGCTGCTGCCTCGCACACTGGTCGAGGGCCGCCTCCGAACGACCCCCGACCGCATCGCCGAGTACTGGCGAATGAGCGTGATCGGCGGTGTGCAGACCGGGTCCATCGGTGTGAGCGGCCATGTTGCGAACGCCGTGACCGCAGTCTTCCTCGCCTGCGGACAGGACGTGGCCTGCGTCAGTGAAGCGAGCACCGCGCTCAGCCGGATGGAGGTCACCGAGGCCGGTGACCTGTACGGCTGCGTGACCCTGCCCAACCTCATCGTGGGTAGCGTCGGCGGCGGGACGCGCCTTCCCACCGCAAGCGAGTCGCTGCGCATCCTGGGGTGCCTCGGAGACGGCGGCTCGGCGAAGCTCGCCGAGATCACCGCAGCGCTGGCTCTCGCGGGAGAGATCTCGATCGCGGCCGCGATCTGCGCAGGTGAGTTCGCGCAGGCGCACGCGCAGTTGGGTCGCCCTCGCAATGACGGAGCGAGGATCACCCCCGAGAGGGGAGGCGGAGATGACGGCGGCTGAAGCTCGGGACGACCGACCCATTCAGCAACGCGCCAGCTTCGAGGCGATCCGGTACGGCAGCGTGTGGGAGGACGCGGACGTCCTGTGCGATGCGCTCGCCCCCGTCGCGCAGGACGGCCGGCTCCTGAGCATCGCCTCGGCGGGAGACAACGCGCTGGCTCTTCTGACCCTCGATCCGCGAGAGGTCGTCGCCGTCGACTTGAGCCCGGCACAGCTCGCGTGCGTGGCGATTCGCATTGCGGCGTTCACCGAGCTCGACGACGCCGACCTGCTGCCCTTCCTCGGTGTGTTCCCCTCTACGGACCGAGTCGCGACGTACAGGCGCCTCCGTTCGGCCCTGCCGGGCTTCGCCCGTGACTTCTGGGACGGCCGGCCGGAGCTCGTACAGGCCGGTGCAGCACGCGCGGGGAGGTTCGAAGCCTATTTCCGGACCTTTCGTGCCCGCGTACTCCCGCTGATCCACTCGGCGGGAACGGTGGAGGCGCTGCTGCAGCCACGATCTCGAGATGATCGTGAGACGTTCTACCGTCGTTCCTGGGACAGCTGGAGGTGGCGGCTCCTATTCCGGTTGTTCTTCAGTCGGACCGTCATGGGTCGTCTCGGAAGGGATCCGGCGTTCTTCGAGCACGTCAACGGTCCGGTCGCCGGTCGGATCCTCGCGCGCACGCGCCACGCCCTCATCGAGCTGCCAACGGACACCAACCCCTACCTGACCTGCATCATGACCGGCAGCTACCGGACGGGGGCACTGCCTCGGTACCTGCGCCCGGAGTTCCGGCCCCTGGTGCGAGAGCGGATCGGTCGGCTCCGCATACACCGGGGCCCGGTCGAGGAGGCGGCGGGGAGCTTCGACGGATTCAACCTGTCGGACATCTTCGAGTACATGAGTACGGCGGAGCACGAGCGCGTGTACCGTGCGCTTGTGGAGCGTTCCAGGCCGGGTGCCCGACTCGCGTACTGGAATCTGCTCACGCCGCGCTCGATGCCACCGGGTCTCGCGGGTCGCGTGCGCCCGCGCTCCGATGTCGCTCACGGGCTCCACGAGCGCGACCTGGCGTGGTTCTACCAGTCCTTTCACGTCGACGAGGTGCTCGGCCATGGCTGAGCTGCCACGGGCGGCGGCCGTCGGCGCGGGCTTCCTCCTTATTTTCGGGGCAGCCGAGGCATGGCGGTGGTTCGCCAAGCCACCGCCGGAGCTGAGTCGCAAGTTCGTACACTTCGTCGGCGGGCTGCTGGTCCTGGCGTTCCCATGGATCTTCACCAGCCGCTGGACCGTGCTATGGCTCGCCTCCTGCTTCGCGCTGCTGATCTGGGGTACGCGCAGGCTCGGTCTGCTCCAGAGCGTCCACAGCATCTCGCGACGCTCCGAGGGAGGTTTGTTTTATCCGCTCGCGGTGGTGCTGCTCTTCACGCTGGCGTACGAGCAGCCCGTCTTCTACCTCGTGGCGGCGCTGGCGCTCGTCGTTTCCGACACCGCAGCCGCACTTCTCGGCTCCACGTACGGCCGCACCACGTATTCCGTCGAGAGCGACCGTGGGTCCCTGGAAGGCTCGGCGTCCTTCTTCGTGACCACGTTCCTCGTGGTGCACGTTCCGCTTCTGCTGATGACCGAGGTCGGCCGCGACGCGAGTGTGCTTCTCGGGATTCACATCTCCTTGATCGTTACGCTTATCGAGGGAGTGAGCCTGCGTGGTAGCGACAATCTGCTCGTCCCACTGGCCACGTATTACATGCTCGTACGGTTCGTCCCGGAGCCGGCGGGCCTCGTCGCGGGCCATCTCGCGGCGCTGGTGGCGATGATCCTGCTTTTGGGCCTGCTGTGCCTGAGGTCCAAGCTCATGCGCACCAGCGGCGTCATGGCCGCGGCGCTCTTCTTCTACGGCGTGTACGTGTTCGGTGGTGGCGATTGGCTGGTGGCCCCGACGATCGCATTGGCCGCGCTCGCGGCCCTGAGACACTTCCGACGAGATCGAGGGCCACTGCCCGATGCGCACTATCAGGTGCTCGCTACGATCTACGCGGTCCTCGTCGCGCTCGTGCTGCTGGCGACGCACGACGTCACTGCTCGTGTCCTCGCCGGTCCGGACTGGCTCGTCGGGGGCGAGGCGTTCCGGGCGCCCTTCATCGGCGTGATCGCGGGCCAGTTGTCGCTCGTCTCGCTCACTCAGTTTCGGCCTTTCGGGCCGGGCAATCGCGAGCCGACCTCGCTCCCCTTCACCTTGGCCGTCGGTGTCGCGGCGGTACTGCTCGTGGTTCCCACCGGCCTGTGGTTCGGCGGCGGCGTGACGGCGGCGTCCGTCGCCACCGCCGCCGCGATCGCGCTCGCCGCGACCGCTATCTACTGGACTGCTCGCACACTGCCTGGTTGGCCCGCCGAGCCGCCCTGGAACATGAGCCTGCAGACCGCCTGCTCGGCAGCGGCGACCTTACTCGTCCTCCCCATCCACTTCCGGTTCCTCGCCGGAGGGTGAGCCGACCTTGATGGGGCGACCGTGAACCCGCGCGTCGAGGCGTTCTTCCGACTCCTGGTCCAGCGACGGGGGAGTGTGGTCGTCATCCACGGGGCGCTGCTCGTCGCAGCGCTCGTCGGCGCCAGCGACGTCCGCGTGGACTACTCGGCCCAGCAATTCTTCGCGTTCGAGGGCGGAGATCGGGAGGCGTACGACGCGTTCAAACGGCACTTTCCGAAGGAGGACCTCCAGGTGTCGGCATTCCTGGAGGTCACGGGCACTTTCGGTATCCAGGAGTACCGCACCCTCGAGCGCCTCGCCCGAGCGTTCGACGAGGCCGGGCTGGAATCCGTCCGCTGGATCGGATCCACGGAATTCGTGGAGGAGACGTTCGAGGACGGTCAGCCGGCGGTGCGGCTCCGGCGACCCCGCGACGAGACGGGCCTGTCGGACGCGCGGCTGCACGAAGTGCTCGAACCCCGTCGGGATCACCCGCTCTTCGCCGCCACCCTGTGGAACGACGACCTGACCGTCTTCGCCGTACACGGATATCTGGATCCGGCCGACGACAGCGACGCAAGGCGCAGGGAGGTCACGGCCTTCCTCCAGGCCGAGATCGAGGAGATAGCCGCGGGAGCGGGCCGGATCATCCTGAACGGCCTGCCGATCCTACGCGTGACGGTGCCGCTCGCGCTCGAAGCGGATATGACGAAGCTGTTGGGGTTCGGCGTCCTCATCTCGCTCTCCCTGCTCTGGGCGTACTTCCAACGCCTCTCCCTCGCCCTCCTGTGCTTCGCGTCCGTCGCCCCGGCAATCCTCCTGACGCTCGGGGTCATGGGCTACGTGGGCCGGGCGGTTTCCGTGCTCACGAGCGCGGTGCCGATCGTCATCCTCGTGGTGGCCCTTTCCGACGCGACGCACCTCGTGATTGGAGCCCGGCAACGATGGCAGGGGGGGGCGTACGGTGCCCGACGCCGTCGTGGCCACCTTCGCCACGCTGGCGCGCTCCTGCTTCTTCACTTCGCTGACGACGGCGCTCGGCTTCGTGGGGCTGGTGGCCACGCGGAATCCCCTGGTCTACGAGTTCGGGATCGTGACCGGCCTGGCCGTGATAGCGGCCTTCGGCGTCACGTCGACCCTGTTGCCCGCGCTCCTCTCGTTCGCCTCGGATCTCGGTCCCGACGAGCCGCTGGGCGAGCGACTCGGTCGCTCCGTCGTGAGCCGGATAGAGGCGACCCTGAGAATCCACCCGGGCTGGCCGAACTGGGTATTCGCCGTCCTACTCGGCCTCGGGCTCGCGCTCGGGGGTGGGCTTCGTGTGCACGCATTGCTCATCGACGACCTCAAGGACGGGGATCCGATCCTCGAGGAGCTGCGCTGGATAGAGGATGCCGGATTCGGCGTGTTTCAGGTCAACGTGTTCCTGACGAATGGGGATGGTCCCGGTCACTCCGCCGAGATGCTCCGATGGATCCGGGAGCTCCAGGCATTTGGCGAGGCCGATCCGGTCGTTCTCGGCTCGGTGGGTTTGCCCCAGTTCGTAGACGAGCTGGGCGCCGCGTACGGGTCGGTGCCGGAGGCCGGTGTTGCCGGGTCGGGGGAGGAGCGGACGTCCGCGACGGTTCGCAGCACGGAGGAGGTCGCCGAGCTCCTCTTCCTCTCGGAGCTACAGGAGCTCGACGCTCTGGAGGACGTGTACCTCCGTGAGGGGGGGGCCGGCCAGGTGGTCTTCTTCGTGCGGGACGCGGGCTCCTCCGCGTTGTCCCCCTTCCTGCTCGGCCTCGAGGATCAGCTCACAACCCTCCCGCCGCCGCGGGGGTCCGCCACGCTGACCGGGACAGTGAAGCTGTCTCAAGTGCTCTGGGACCAGATGGTCTCGCGCTTCCTGCCCGGTGTCGCGTTCTCGATCGTTCTCGTCTGGATGGCCATGTCGTGGATGTTCCGTTCGGCCCGCCTCGGGCTGGTCGCAGTCGTCCCGAACCTGTTTCCGCTCGTCATGTTGCTCGGGCTCATGCGCTTGGGCGGGTTCGATCTCAAGCCGACCACTTTGATCGTCTTCGCGATCGCGTTCGGCCTCGTCGCCGACGACACGATCCACTTTCTCGGGGCCCTCGTGCGTAACGTGCGCTCGTCTGCCGAAGTGGACCGCGTACTCGCTGAAACGCTCCGAAAGGTCGGGTCCGCGCTGGTTGTCGTGACAGTGGTCGTCGTGTGCGGCTTCAGCGTGCTCATGTTGTCGCGCTTCCAGGTCCTCTTCCTGGTCGGGCTCCTGACCAGCTCCGCCGCCATCCTCGCCCTCGCCGCGGATCTGGTCGGATTCCCTGCGTTCCTGCGGGCCGTCGCTCGAAGGCCCGCCATACGGTCCCTCCTCATGCGGAGTCCTCGATGAGCGCGAAAGTGGCCGGCTTGTTGGCGCTTGCGACCGTCGCTGCCCTCGCCGCACCTGGTGCCGCGGCGCAGGATGCCCGGGAGCGAGGGCATGCGATCGTCCGTGAGATGGAGCAACGAAGTCGTGGATACGGCGACTTCGAGGCCGACTTGCTGATGCGGGTCGAGAACGGTGATCGGGAGCGATTGCGAAAAATGCGCGTGCGCGGCCTCGAGGCCCAGGACGGGGACCGGACCCGGATCGTGCTCGAGCGGCCCGCCGATCTCGCCAGGACGGAGTTCCTGAGCGTTCTGGCCGCAGACGGCAGCCGGTCGCAGTGGATCTACCTTCCGACCGCGCGTCGGGTGAGACGGATTAGCGGCTCGCAGGCGAGCGACAGCTTCCTGGGAAGTCACTTCACGTTCGACGACATGAGTCCCCCGAGCATGGAGGGGTTCTCGTATCGCTGGATCAGGGATGAAGACGTCTCCGGTCTCGATGCTGTGCTGGTCGAGCGGATCCGCCGGGGCGGAGCGGGCGGCTATCCGAGGCAGCTTCTGTGGATCGACCTGGAGCGCTACCTGCTGCACAGGGTCGAGTACTTCGACGGCGGCGGCGCCAGGCGCAGGTCGCTCGACATCGCGGACTATCGTGAGATCGGCGGCTTCTGGCGCGCGGGGCGGATGACCATGGTCGATCTCAGGGACGGAGGAAGCACCACCTTGGAATGGACCGATCTGCGTTTGGGTGTCGGCCTCACCGCACGTGATTTCGACCCGGCCCGGCTCGGTCGGTGATCTATGTGCTCCCGACTTCTCCGGCTCGCGATCGGTTTTCTGGTCGTGGGCGGTGCCTGCGAGGGGGTCGAGGGTCAGGCGAGCCGGATCGCCGCCGGAGCGGTCCGGGTCGGGGGTAGCGTCGAAGCGCGGACGGTTCCCTACCTGCAGGCGCGTATGGCACACCGAGCGTCGGTGCTCGGAATGTCGCTCCAAGTCTCCGTGTCGGCCCGGCTGGATCTGGACGACGCGGGGGCTTCGCTCTTGAACCTCGAGGACGTGACGGTCGTGGAGCAGTGGAGCTCCGCGGAGCTTCGGATCGGCATAGGGGACGTGCCGTGGGGACTCTCCGCCCTCCGGAGCCCGATCGACGTCCTTACGCCGAGAGCAACTTTCTGGGACGCCGCACGTGGGCGGCGACTGGGCCAGCCACTCGTGAGCCTGACGCTGTTCGGCGGGTGGGGCTCTCTCGAGACCGTCGCGTTCCCGGTGTCCCGCCCGACGGATATGGGAGGGCTGCTGACCGAGACCTGGGGAGGCCTGCCACTCCGCTCCGACAAGTCTTGGGGAGACCATCCGGGTGGGGGCGCGCGCCTGTCCCGGGTGCTGGGTCCGCTGGACGTGGCGTTGACGTACGTGCACGGAAGCGACCGGTCGTTCTGGGCGGTCCCTCACCCCGACGGCGGGGCCGCTCTCGACCCGCCCTCGCTCAGGCAAGGGGGCTACGAGCTCCAGTGGGCCCTCGGGCCCGTGGTCCTTCACTCCGAGGGGGCTGTGCGAAGGAGGGATGGCACGACCGAAGCGCGCGGCACCGTAGGCGGCGAGTGGTTCCCCACGCCGTACCTGTCGTTCGTCGTCGAGCAGGGTTGGTCGGGAGTCGACCACGAATCCCGCTCTCCCCTCTGGGACGATCTTCTCGTCGGCAGCCAACTCGTCGCTGAGCAGCTTAGGCTCCGACCCCAGCTACTCGTCGACATGGAATCGGGCAATCGGAAGCTACGCGGTCCAGGTCGGCTGGACCGTGGGCGCGGCCACCTCGGTCGAGGCGGCGATCACCGGATGGTCGGGAGATCCGACCCGGGAGCCGGCTCTGGCGCAGCGGCAGCGCACCGCGCTCGCGATCTCCCTGGCGCGCTTCTTCTGAGTGACCCGGTGATGCGGACCGCCGAGCGGACGGCCCGAACCCCGCCGGGCCGCGTCAGGCCGGCGCCTCGACCAGCCCCGCGTCGTGCAGCTCGGGCAGTCTGGTCAGAGCGAGGACCGCGGCGACCGACGCCAGGACCGCCGCGCAGCCGAAGGCCCACGCCATACCGGCCAGGAAGGCGTCCAAGGCCGCTCCCTCCAGTTGGGTGCCCGCCGCTCCGGGCGTTGCCCCGGCCAGCTCGAGGGCCGCACCCAGGGACTGGAGCGCGGACTCCATCGACGCCCCGTCGAATCCTTGCCGCTGCAGATGATCGGAGAGCTTGGATCGATAGGCGAGGTTGAGGATGTTCCCCAGGACCGCGATGCCGATCGCCCCTCCGACCTCGCGGCTCGTGTCGTTCATCGCAGATCCCACGCCTGCTTTCGACGCCGGTACCGCATCCATGATGGAATGGGTCGTCGGCGCCATCGCGAATCCCATCCCCAGCCCCCCCACGAAGAACATGAACGCGATGGCCCAGAAGGGGGTCGTGGCGTCGAAGGACCCGTAGCTGGCGAGGGAGATCACCAGCAGCAGAAGGCCGCCTGCCACCGTGCGCGCGGTCCCCAACCGACGGGCCATTCGATCGCTGTTCGGGGCTCCCAACAGCATGCCCGCCGAGTACGGGAGCATCATCAGGCCCGTCTGCAGGGGTGAGTAGGAAGCCACGAACTGCAGGTACTGGGTCATGATGAAGAAGATCGCGAAGAGCGAGAAGAAGGTCATCGCGATCACGGTCGTTCCGATCGTGAAGCCGGGCTCGCGAAAGAACTCGAGAGGAAGAAGCGGTTCGGCCGTGGCGTTCTCCCAATACAGGAATGACACGAGTGCCACGACGCCCACGATGAGGGATCCGGCTACGAGCTCGTCGCTCCAACCGCGTACGGGCGCCTCGATGATCCCGAACAGGAGCGCCGCCAGAGCGACGACGGAAAGGAAGGTCCCGAGGGGGTCGAGGCGGGGGCGCTTCGACTCCCGGCTCCCGGGGACCCACGCAACGGCACCGGCCAACGTCAAGGCCACGACTGGAAGATTTATCGCGTAAATGGCCTGCCATGCGAAGGCCTCCAGCAGCACGCCACCGAGCAGCGGACCCAGGGTACCGCCAACGCCCACGAATGCCACCCAGATCCCCATGGCCTTACCGACTTCTCTCCTGGGAAACGTCGTGGTGAGGATCGAAAGCGTCGCGGGCATGATCAGGGCGGCGCCGAGACCCATCACGGCTTGCGCAGCCACGAGGTGCGCGGCCGAGGTCGCCCAGATGGCGGCGGCCGAAGCGGCCCCGAATATGACGAGGCCCATCTGGAACGCGCCCTTGCGTCCGTAACGGTCGCCGAGCGCACCCATGGTGAGAAGGAGTCCGCCGAAGACGATGGCGTAAGCGTCGACGATCCACTGGAGGTCCACGGCCGTTGCACCGAGTGCGCGCACGAGCGTGGGAAGCGCGATGGTCAACGAGGAATTGGCTATCACGATGATGACCAGGGCGAGATTCAGCACGCCCAGCGTCCGCCAACGTTGCCGGTAGACGTCCGGAGCTATGCCATCCCTGAAATCTTCCCCATCCGCGCTCCGTCGGTCGCCGGCGCCATCACCGTCGCCCTCGGGTAGGGCCGACCTCACCGTGATCGACTGCCCGTCAAGCGGAACTTCAGGTGGTCGATGAACCCCCGCTCACTCATGAAGAGCCGCATCAGCCTTGCTGTCGAAGAAATGCCAATCTCCCCCTGGGACGAAGCCACGGACTTCACTCACCGGGGCTCCCGACCTTTTCGAGAAGCTCGACCACCGTCTGGAGCTCGCGTTTCGTGAGTCCCTGCATCAGCTCCCGGTCCATCTCGTCGATCGGCTCGTCCAGGCTGTCGAGGAGCTTCCGGCCAGCGGACGTCAGGTGACAATCGACCCGGCGGCGATCCTCCCGCGAGGGCACTCGCCTCACCTGCCCCTTGGCCTTCAGCCGATCCACGAGCCGAGTGATCGACGGCTCCCGATCCATCATGCGGTCGCGAATGGTCATGGTAGCGAGCACTCCTCCTGCGCCTCGCAGTATTCTCAGGACGTTGTACTGCGATGCGCTGATCTGGTGCTGCTCGAGCACGAGTCCCATTCGGCGTCGCATACGACCGGCCGCGGAGAACACCGCGATCAGGGCCCGTTGCTCATCAGATATGTGGCTCCCGCGCCGTCCCCCGGCCAAGACACTTTTCATGGTCGCCCCTTCCTCTCTGCAGCGGGGTCGGTCGTGACATTAGGCGGATCAATAGTTGATATGCTAATCATTGGCTAGAGTACAACTCTCAGCGAGCCTGGGTCAAGGCTTCAGAAGTGATTTCGAAGCTGGCGCGGCCGAGGCCAGATTCCCTCATCATTTCAGTGGAGGCGAGAGAGAGCGGTGCCATCGGCGTGCGAGGACTCTTGAGGGACGCAGATTGCGTCGCGTTTCTTCAGTGGGCGCTACCGAAGATGCAAATGCGTTGGCCTGGCTTTCGGAGGGTACGCGGCCAGGTGCGCAAGCGCCTGTCACGGCGGCTCCGGCGGCTGGGACTCCAGGATCTCGGCGAGTACACCGTCTACCTCGGGACCCATCTCGATGAGTGGGCGGAATTGGACTGCCTTTGCCGGATCACCATCTCCCGCTTTTGGCGCGACCGGGCGGTGTTCGAAGCTGTTGGCGCTCGAATCCTCCCCAACCTCGAACGAGCAGTCCAGGAGCGGGGCGGTCGTGTGATCCGCGCTTGGTCGGCCGGCTGCGCCTCCGGAGAGGATCCGTATAGCTTGAGCTTAGCCTGGGCCTTGGATGCCAGGCGGCACCCGCCTGGTGTCGAGCTCGAGATCGTGGCCACCGAAGCCGACCCAGGAATGCTCGAGCGAAGCCGGATCGCCTGTTACCCACCTGCATCCCTGAGAGCGCTCCCGCATGGGTGGGTCGCCGAGGCCTTCGATCTGGCCGACGAGACGATGTGTCTTCGCGCAGCCTTCCGGAACCGGGTCGAGCTCCTCCAACAGGACGTCAGCCACGAGATGCCTTCTGGCCTCTTCGATCTCGTTCTGTGCCGCAACCTCGTGTTCACCTATTTCGACGTCTCACTGCAGTGCGCGCTTCTCGAGCGGATGCTCCGGCGCCTGGCACCGGATGGATTACTGGTACTCGGCGGGCACGAGACGCTGCCCGCGGGCGATTGGCCCCTGGAGCGTCCGTACGGTGCGCTCCCGATCCATCGCCTGAGCGAGCCGGTCGAAGTTCGACACCGTTGAAGAGCCACGCCCGGGTCTTCCCAGACCTCGACCCGCGCTTCGAGGACGGCCCGGTCCGCGTATCGCGCCTACGCCTTCAGCAGCGCCGACACCGGCCGGCTGCGAACGAGCCGTGACCATCGCCCGCGACAGGCTCGCCGATCTCAGCGCGCGCTCCAGATCGTCCGCGTACGCATGGCGAGGGCTCCGTCGGGAGCCGCGGCCCACGCCTCGGACTCCTCCGGCGTCGGGCCGTCATCCGGTCGCGGGTCGCTACCGGCGATGCGGATCTCCTCCCCGGCGAAGAGCGGACTGGTGGCGCGGTACTCGTAGCCCGTCGGCACCCGCGCTGCGGCGTGACGCATCGCCGCATCGAGAAGCAGAAGAGCCGTGAGCGGGGCGTGCACGACGAGCTCCGGATAGCCCTCCACTCCGACCGCGTACGGGTGATCGTAGTGGATGCGGTGACCGTTGAAGGTGAGCGCAGAGAAGCGAAAAAGCGTGACCGTGTCGAACGAGAACCTCTCGCTCCAGTCGCATTCGCTCGGCGCCACCGGAGCCCCCGGTGGACGGCGGGCGACGACCCCGCCTCGGTACACGAGGTGCTGCACCTCCTCCACCGCCGGACCCCGCTCGGTGGAGAGGTCGTGGCGGACAGTCACGAAAAACAGGCGCCCCGACCGGCCCTGCTTCTCGACGGCCGACTCGACGCGCGACCGTCGCGTGACGGCGTCTCCCAACCTCAGCTCGTCGAGCAGCGAGAGCTTGCCGCCGGCCCACATGCGGCGAGAAAGGGGCACGGGGCGCAAGAAGTCGCCGAGCCGCTCGTGTCCGTCGCCGCCCAGATGCCGCTGCTCGACGACGGGTCTGAAGTAGAGCCAGTGCCAACCCGGGGGCAGGACGGATCCGTCGCCCATCTCTTTCGGCGACCGGTCGAGCAGCGCGGCCATCCCCCTGGCGGGGAACAGCGTGAGAATATCGTGCTCGACTCGCTCCCGCCCCACCCAGTCGGTCGGATCCCGCTCACTGTCGCGGGTGCCGTGCCGGTCGGCTTCGTTCATTCCTTCGCTCCCGGCTCCTCGGCGCCGTCCGACGGTGTGTCGCGCCGCGCCAGCGCGAGCGTCCGCCGCGCGGCGAGGACCAGCGGTCGGTCGACCATCGCTCCATCGAGGAGGAACGCACCGCCCCCCGCCTGAGCGTCGGCTTCGATGATGCCGCGCGCTCGCTCCAGCTCATCGATTGTGGGGGTGAACGCATCGTGAATCGGGCCGACCTGCGCGGGATGGATCGCCAACTTACCCGCGAAGCCCAGGCGCGCGGAGCGACGGGCCTCCTCCAGCAGGCCAGCGGGATCGCGGATTCCTGCGAACGGTACGTCCAGCGCGACGATCCCGGCCAGCGCAGCGGCCAGGACGAGCCGCGAGCGAGCGTAGAGCAGCGGCTCCCACGAGAACGCACCACCCGTCTGGGTGCTCAGGTCCATCCCGCCGAAGACGAGCGCCGCTACCGGAGCCGCAGTGGCGATCTCCTCGAGCCGGTGAAAACCCAGAGCGGTTTCCACGAGCGGGAACAGCACGACTCCGGAGCCCGCTGCGTCCCCGGTGAGGCCCCCATGGACCTCCTCCAACAGGGCCGCGGACTCGCCTCTTGGGCACCATGACCGCGTCGGGCAGCGCACCCGCGGCCAGCGCCGCGAGGTCGAGCCGGCCCGTCTCCGTGCGCGGGTCGTTGACCCGCACGATGATCTCCGGTCGCGCGGCGTCCGCACGCTCGTCGGTCGCCGCCAGGAAACGGGCGACCTCGTCGCGAGCGCGGTCACGATCCTTCGCCGCCACGCCGTCTTCGAGGTCGAGACACACCGAGTCGGCCCCGGACCAGATGGCCTTGGTGAAGCGGTCCGGGCGGGACCCGGGCACGAAGAGGACCGACCTTCGGGTGCGGACGAGCGAATGCTCGATCGCGTCGCTTGCCGGCTCGTCCCTCACGAGCGCCTCCGCCGTCTCAGAAGGAGCGGGGCAGACCGAGGACGTGCTGTCCGACGTGGGCGCGCGCGTCGTAGAGCTCGCTCGCACGGTCGCGCATGGCGGCTGCGGCCCGTGTGTGGATGTAGGAGCGCGCGAGGGGGAACTGCACGCCTTCGGTTCTCCTCGGGGATCTCGAGGCCATCTCACCGATACCGAGCCCGCCTCCCCCGTACTCCTCCGGAACGAGGCAGGCGAGGTAGCCCGCCTCGGTGAGGGCACCGACGAGCTCCTCGGGGTACGCACGGCGTCGGTCGAGCTGTTGCCAGTACGACTCCGGATAGCGCGCGCAGAGGCCGCGGACGGCCTCCCGGAGCCCGGCTTCCACGACGACGGCCGCTCCTACCAGAGGATGGCCATCGGGAGAAGCACGACGTAGCCAAGCACGAGAAGCAGGGGGGCAGCGGTGATCGATCCCTGCGCCAAGAGCCAATATCCAGCGGCCAGCACCAGCAGGCCCGCGGCCCCGGCGACGAGGTTTCTAGCCGAGAACCGAAGGGTCTGGCTCTCCCGCCCCGAGCCGTCCGTTCCTTTTCGCGCTTTCGCACTCTTCTTCTTCGTCGCCATGGCGGGCGAATCCTATCCCTGTGACGGAGGCCGATCAAGCCCGGCACCCCACTCTGGCTCAGCTCCCTCGGGGGCCACCCAGTACGCGGGCAGCTCCGGAACCTCGTGGGCGCGCAGCCGCGCCATGTGCTCCCGGTCGCGACGCCGCCGCACGAGAACCAGAAGCAACAGGAGGAGCGTGAGGGCGCTCCACGTCACCATCGATTGCGAGAAGAGGAGCAGCCACCCGTATCGGTCGCGCACGTGGGCGCGCCAATCCTCCTCGAGCTGCCCCGAGGTGAGTCCGTAGGTGGCCCGCAACGCGGCCTCGAAGGAGCGGCCGTCCCTCCAGCGGCTCAAGAAAATGCCCAGCGCCCGCTCGCCGCTTTCTCGTACCAGATATTCCACCGCAGTGGCAGAGAGGAGATAGGCGGCGCGAGCCGAGGCGTGATCGCGAGGCCATCCCAGCGCGAGCGAATCCAGAGCCGGTGCACGGCCGAGCATCAGCAGCAACCGCAGCCTCCACGCCTGAGAACGGTCCCATCCGGCAGCCCACTCGGCGTAGCCCTCATCGAACCAGCGCGGCACACGGAGTCCATCGAGGTACTGGTGGAGCGCCAGATGAGCCCACTCGTGTCGGAGAACGCGTGCGCGATCCCCCCCTATCGTGCGAGGCGAAGAGTAGACCGGCAACACGAGCATTCGCCGCGCCGGAATGGCCACCGCCGCGCCCCACTCCGGCGCGCGGCCGCCGGTAAGACGCTGGAACGAGGCCTCGTCCGGTGCCAGGAAGGCCGAGACCTCGGTGGGAACGTCAGGCGGCAGTCCAGGAAGGGGCGCTTGCTCCTCGAGAAACCGCAGGACCGCTTCGGCGAGAACGTCGTGATCGTCGGCGAATCGGACGACGACTCCGTGCCCGTGAAGGACGTTCCAGGACGGATCCCGGACTCCGCCGTGCTGCGCCGCCAGCTGAGGAACGGCGAAGGCTGCGAGGACCAGCGGTACGAGCAACAAACGGGAACTGAACGCGCTTGGGGCAGAGCGATCATTCAGGCGCGCGATTCGAGCATCTCCAAGTTCGTGCGCACCAGGTCGTTCTGGGGATTCAGCTCGAGCGCCCGGCGCCAGAGAAGGCGGGCCACGTCGTGGTCCGCGTCCTGGTGCGCGATCGTGCCGAGGCGCAAGTAAACGTCGTCGCCCAACCGCGGGTTGATCCTGACGGCCTTCTCGTAGTGGATGCGCGCCGCCTCGATGTCCCCGTGCGCGTACGCGTGGTCGCCCAGGTTCTTGTGGGCTTGCGCAGGCACCGGGCTCGCGGACACGGCGCGCCCGTAGTAGGCGCCCGCGGAGTCCATGTCCCCACGCCGCTCGAGCACTGCTCCGGTATTCACCAGGATAGGACCACTGTCCGGGTAGTGTCCGAGGCCTTCGCGCCCCACCGCGACGGCGTAGTCGAGCTGACCCGCGATGGCGGCTGCCAGTACCGTGTAAGCGTAATACACCGGAGACGGCTTCTTGACCGACGGAGCCGACCGGTACGCGCGAAGCCCGGTGAGCGCCTTGGCCACGTCTCCCATCTTCAAGAAGATGATACCCCGATTGAGCGCGAGGTCCGGATCGCCCAGGAGCTCCTCTTCCGCTTCGTCCAACGTCGCGAGGGCGTCCTGGTATCTACCCGCCATTTCCAGGGCGAGCGCTCGGTTACGCAGTACCGCGTAACCCGTTCGCACACTCTCGGGCAGGCGGTCGAAATACTCCAACGCCTCCCGGAGGCGCCCCTGACGGAACGAGATCAGTCCCAGTCGAAAGAGGGCCGCCGCGCATTTGGGCTCGATCTCGAGCGCGGCTTGAAGCTCGCGGACCGCGTCCTCCATCATCCCGGACCGGAAGAAAGCCACGCCGAGGCTGACGTGCTGATCCACGCGCTCGTCCCCCGACCCGCTCTCGGCGACCCTCTTGCCGGCCTTGTCGACGAACCCGGCCTGAATGAACCCGAAAAGCGCCTTGCCGACCTCGAACTCGACGAGACCGGACTCGCTGACGATGTGCCCGACGGTCCGGTGTCCGTCCAGCAGGGGCAGGATCTTCCGCTGTGCACTCGTGAGGTCGACCTCGCCCTCCTCCTCTTGGTCCGGATGCTTCACGACCTGGAAGACGAGGTCCATCGACGGGATCTTCTTCTCGATGAGGCTCCATTCGTCTACCCGGCGAGCACCCTCCATGAGCAGGCTCTCGGCGTGGATGTTCACCAGATACATGCCCTCTTCATCCGGCTTCTGGTCGGGGTCGAAGTGGAACGACCCCTGGTCCCAAGTGAAGAGGTTGTAGACGGCCTCCTCGATCTGGAGGCTTATGTACTTCCTGAGCTCCTCCTCCGACAGCACCCCGTTCTCGACCAGGATATCGCCGATACGGACGCCCTTCCGGTGGGCCTGCGCCTCCATGGCCTCCGAAAGGTGACTCCGGTCGATCACGCCGTTACGGACGAGGAGCTCGCCGAGCCGATCTGGCCGGTTGAGCACCGACGCATGGATGACCCGGCCACGCTTGAAGTACATGTAGCCGAAGTTCGAGCGATCGGTCATGGTCGGGCAGCCGGTCTTCAGCCCCATCGACAGCAGCTGGCAGATGTCCGCCAGGCCGACGTCGTGAAGGGATCCTTCGATCGCCATGCTTCAGCCTCGTTTAGTCGAGGTCCTCGAGGATCCGGTCCTCGAGCACAGGCCAGTTCCAAACCACACTTTCGCGAGACGGCACCCAGGCGACGCCCTCACCACGCTCGTCCCGCCCCCCGGCCCCGCCGCTGGGCAGCACCTTCCCGGTACGTGTGGCCTGCGGGGCCGGGCTTCCCAGCTCCATGGGTCCCATTTCCTCGACCGTCTCGATCTCCCCAGCAGGCGCCAGCGGCTCGGCGGCGAGCCCGTCCGCGACTTCGTCGGGGACGTCTGCTTCCTCGAGCGTCAGGTCTGCCGCCGCCGCGGCGATCGACGACTCCGCCTTGACCTCCAGGACCAGCCCGCCCTCGAACCGGGAGCGCAGACGCTCGTCGATCTCATCCATCCCCGTCGGCGGGCGGTCCGCCAAGAGGAAGATCCTGGCTCCGCGTCTCTTCAGCGCCTCGAACATGTGGAAAAACTCGTCCTGGGCGCGCTCCGTCCGTCCGAGGTCCTCGAGACCGTGCACGAGGAGCAAATCCGCCGTCCACCACCGCTCGCGCCACGCGCCCGCCACACCCTCCGAGAGCGCACGGATGAAGTCCTCCGCGAACTCGGTCACCGAGGTGATCGCCGCTCTCCCGCGCGGTTGCAAGGCGCGATATGAGCGGAAGGTGCCACCCAACAGCGCGCGTCCCGCGTACTCCGGGCTGCCCCAGAAATAAAGCGGGTTGTACTTGGGCCTCTCGTCGGCCACGAGCTTCTCCGCCGCTTTGATCGCGAGATCGGGCACCTTCCCGGCGAGGGCGTCCAAATCGGGGCCGTCGGCGAGCACGCGAAAGGGCCTTTCCCGCTCGGTCACGGCCGCGAGAAGGGCTTCGGCCTCGTCGATCCTCTCGGGGTCGCGAACGACCTGGCGATGCTCGTCGGACCAACGATGACCGAGCCGGTCGAGCTCAGCCTCGATGTGGCGCAGCCTCGCGAGGTCCGCCTTGAACGCCGCCAGGGTCTCCGCCCAGCCGTCCGGTTCGTCCTGACTGCCAAAAAGGCGCCGCAGCCGCGAAGCGTTGAATCCCTCGCGCTCGCCGGTCTCGGCCGCTTCACGGAATCCCTTGCGCCAAGGCTCGTCCTGTGTCTCGACGACCCCGGCTACCTCCTCGACGATCTCGTCGAGAAAGCTTCCCAAGTCGTCCGTGACCTGGGAAGGAGATCCGGAGCCGACCCTCAAGAGGGAGCCGATCTCCTCGGGCGCGACCATGCGGTCCTCGAGGTCCTGGACAAGCCAGAATCCGATTCAGCGCCCCTCCCAGTTCCCGCACGTTCCTGAACGGCTCCTTCGCGATGGCCTCGGCGACACCCGGATCGAGCGACTGGCCCTGCTCCTCGACCTTCCGACGAATAATGGCCATCCGTGTCTCGAACTCCGGGGGCGCGATGTCGACGATCAGACCACCCGAGAAACGCGACACCAGCCTGGCGTCCAGTCCATTGATCTCGGCCGGCGGCCTGTCGCTGGCGAGCACCACCTGCTTTCCCGACGCGGTGAGCGAGTCGAGCGTGGTGAGAAGCATCTCCTGCGCCTGCGGCTGGTCGGCGAGGAACTGGACGTCGTCCATCAGGAGCACGTCCAGGGCACGATAACGATCCTTCAAGCCGTCTTCGGATCCCGCTTCGAGCGCCTCCGTCAGGTCACCGAGGTAACTCTCGAGCGTCTCGTAGAGCAGCTCGTGGCTCGAGTCCGCCTTGGCGACCCGGTGGGCGATGGCGCAGAGAATGTGCGTCTTCCCGAGGCCCGAGGCCGAGTAGATGAAGAGCGGGTTGTAACTCTCTCCGGGTGATTCTGCCGTACGGCGAGCCGCGGCCGACGCCAACCGGTTCGCCGGACCAACCACAAAGCTGTCGAACGTGAATTTAGGATCGAGGTCCGCCATCAGCACCTGGGCTCGTCGCTGGTGGGTGCGCGGCTGCCGTGGAACCTAGCGGCGCAGAACACTACTCCTGCGGCCGCCCGCGCTCAAGGAGCCGGCGATTCGCGAGCTCCTGGTCGGGCCGGGCGGGCGCCCCCGTCGTCGCACCCTCACGCGCCCAAACAACCACTTCGGAAAGGTCCCGGGGCAGCGCGCTGCGAAACCGGAGGGGATCGCCGCTGAGCGGATGCTCGAACGCCAACTCCGCCGCGTGTAGAAACTGTCTGGGTGACCTTCTGGCCAGCTCGGCCGCCCAGGGCCGGTCCTGGCCGCTCGTGCCCCTGTGTCTACCGGCCCCGTAGACGGCGTCGCCGACCACGGGATGACCCACGTGCGCCAGATGGACGCGGATCTGATGCGTACGGCCGGTCTGAAGCGCCACATCCAGGAAGTCGGCGGCCCGCCAGCGCTCCCGCACGCGAAGGTGCGTGACCGCGCTACGACCGTCCTCTCGCACCGCCATCCGCTTGCGGTCGTGGGGGTCGCGCCCGACCGGCGCGTCGATCGTCTTCCGAGAGCCGGTCAGGTGGCCCCAGCAAGCAGTGACGTAGCGACGCCGCACCTGCCGCTTGCTCAACGCGCCGGCGAGCTTGCGGTGGGCCAGGTCGCTCTTCGCGACCACCAACAGGCCGGAAGTGTCCTTGTCGAGTCGGTGAACGATGCCCGGCCGCAGCCGGCCCCCCACCTCGGCGAGGTCACCAACGTGATGAAGGAGTGCGTTCACGAGTGTTCCGTCGCGGTGCCCGGGAGCGGGGTGGACGACCATGCCCGCTTCCTTGTCCACCACCAGGAGCGCTTCGTCCTCCCACACGATGCTCAGAGGGATGTCCTGCGCGAGGAGCTCGACCGGCTGACCCGGCGGTACCTCCAGCCGAACGACCTCTCCGGTGCACAGACGTTGGGACTTCCGCTGCGAAAGTCGTCCGTCCACCAGCACGTGACCTGCGTCGACGAGCCTCTGCACGCGGCTTCGAGACAAGGCGCTCCGCTTCGCGAGCAGTGCGTCGAGCCGCTCCCCTTCATCGCCCTGCTCGACCGTGAACGTCCAGACGCGAGCTTCAGCCACGCTTGGAAAGACCGATGACCGACTGGAGCCCGTCGAGCTCCAACTCTTGGAACGCTTCGAACCCGCCGGCCGGGAGAGGCAGTCCTATGTGGAACGCCTCCGCGAGCGTCTCGCCCGCGATGAGCTGGCGCCACGCTCTGGCGGACCGTTCGACGTCCTCGTGACCACCGATACCGAGCGAGATTCGGTCGCTCACGTGAAGCCCGGCGTCCTTGCGAAGCCTCTGGATGCGGCTCACGAGCTCGCGGGCGAGCCCCTCTGCGTGGAGGTCTTCGTCGATATGCGGATCGAGCGCCACGAGGGCCGCTCCGTCGCGCTTCACTACGAGCCCGCCCGTCGCCTCTTCGACGACCTCGAGCTCCTCCGGTCCCAGGGTGTGATCCGCTCCATCCACCTCGATCGTCAGCGCCCCTCCATCCCGGAAAGCCGCCAGGGCCTCCGCTGCGAGTCCACGGATGGCCGACGCGGCTTCCTCCGTACGGTGCTGGAAGCGCGGCCCCAGTACCCGGAAGTTGGGCCTAGCTGCGAGCGACACCAGCCCGTCGGCTGAAGGCTCGAACGTGACCTCTTTGACGTTGAGCTCGTCGCGTACCAGCTGGAGCACTTCAGGCGGCAGCGCTCTTCGGTCCGGAAGCACCGCGGACAGGTGTCGCAGCGGCTGTCGCACGCGGATCCGGGCTTGTTCGCGCGCAGCGCGGCCGAGCGACACGATCGTGCGCGCCGCGTCCATATCGTCTTCGAGCGCAGCCAGCAGGTCCGCTTCGATGACCTCGGGAAACGACTGCAGGTGGACGCTGTTGCCGGTAAGCGCACGATGGACGAAGTCCGCCACGAAAGGGGTGAGCGGGGCGACGAGGAGAGCCACGCAACGAAGCGCCTCCCAAAGCGTGCGAAACGCAGCCGCCGCATCCTTCGGATCGCTGTTCCCCCAGAATCGAGGGCGACTCCGCCTCACGTACCAATTCGACAGATCGTCGGTGAGGAACTCACCCAACAGGCGGTACGCTCTCGTGATCTGGTAATCGTCCAGCTCGGTGCGAATGCGCCGGGTCACCTCGGCCATTCTGGACGCGAGCCACCGGTCGAGCACGGGCCGCTCCGAGGGCGGGGGATCGGTCTGGGACGGGGTCCAATCCTCCAAGCGAGCGTAGAGCGCGAAGAAGCGGTAGGTGTTCAGGAGCGTATCGAAGAACTTTCGGTACGACTCGGCCACGCCCTCCGGATCATAGCGTTTCGGCACCCACGGGTTGCTGGACGTCACCAGATACCACCGAAGCGCGTCCGCGCCATGATCTTCGATGGCGTCCCACGGGTTTACGGCGTTCCCCTTGCTCTTCGACATCTTCTGACCCTCGGCGTCGAGAATCAGGTCGTTGACGACGACGTTCCTATACGCTGGGCCCATGCCGAGCATCGTAGAGATCGCGAGGAGCGAGTAGAACCAGCCACGAGTCTGGTCCAGCCCCTCACAGATGAAGTCTGCGGGGAAGTGCCGCTCGAAATCAGCGCCATGCTCGAAGGGATAGTGCCACTGCGCGTACGGCATCGCGCCGGAGTCGAACCAAACGTCGATCACCTCGGGCGCCCGCCGCATCACGCCGTCGCAGGAGGTGCAGCGCCAGGTGATCTCGTCGATCCCGGGGCGGTGCGGATCGAAATCCTCCGGGAGGGTCCCGGCGCGCTCTCGGAGCTCGGCAAAGCTGCCGATCCACTCCACATGCTCGTCGGGGCGAAGGTCGCACATCCAAACCGGCATCGGGGTGCCCCAGAACCGGTCCCGGGAAAGCGCCCAGTCGACGTTGCCGCTGAGCCACTCGCCGAATCGGTTCTCCCCAACCTCGGGGGGGTGCCACTGCACGGCGGCGTTGTTGGCGATGAGCTGCTCACGCAGCGTCGACGTCGCCGCGAACCACGAGTCTCGGGCCATGTAAAGGAGGGGCGACTCACACCGCCAGCAGTGCGGGTAGGAGTGCGTGACGAGGGAGCTGTCGAAGAGACCGCCACGCTCGCGCAGCGCGTCGACCAGGATCGGATCCGCGTCCTTTACGAACTCCCCCCCCACGAGCGGGATGTCCACCAGGAATCGCCCGGCGTCGTCGACCGGCCTCAGCATGGGCAGGCCATGCCGCTTGCCGGCCTGGTAGTCATCGGATCCGAACGCAGGCGCCAAGTGCACGATCCCCGTACCCTCCTCGGCGCTCACGAAGTCCTCCGCGACGACAGTCCACGCGTTGGCTGTCTCGGCCGGCTCAGGAACGAGATCGAGCGCCCGTGCGTAGCGTCGTCCGGCAAGCTCGCTCCCGGGATAGCGTGCTACGACCGTCGCGTCCGCCCCGAACAATACCTCCACGCGGCTCTCGGCGACGACGAACCACCCGCCGTCCGCGACCACCTCTGCGTAGACGAGGTCGGGATCGACCGCGAGCGCGACGTTGGCGGGCACGGTCCACGGCGTGGTGGTCCATACGAGGAGCTGTCTTCCCTCGCTGTTGGCCGCTCCGTCAGCGTCGAGAAGGCGAACCATGAAAGTCAGCGATGGGTCCTGGACCTCGCGGTATCCCTGGGCCACCTCATGAGAAGACAGGGCCGTGCCACAACGCGGGCAGTACGGGACACTCTTGAAACCTCGGTAGAGCAGGCCGCGCTCGGCGAGGCGCGCCAGGATCCACCACACGGACTCGATGTAATCGGCGTGGAATGTCACGTAGGGCCGGGAGTAGTCCAGCCAGTAGCCGATTCGCTCGGAGAGCTCCTCCCACTCCTCTTTATACGTGAAGACCGAATCACGGCAGGTCTCGTTGAAGCGATCGATCCCAAACGCCTCGATTCCCGGCTTTCCACTGATCCCGAGCTTCTTCTCAGCCTCGATCTCCACCGGCAGGCCGTGAGTGTCCCAGCCGGCGATCCGGGTCACTTCGTGGCCAAGCATGGTACGGTGGCGGCAGACCAGGTCCTTGATCGTTCGGCTGATGATGTGATGCAGTCCGGGCTCGCCGTTCGCCGTCGGGGGACCCTCGTAGAACACGAACGGCTTCCCGTTCCTCGTCGCATCGAGCGTGCGGAGAAAGAGGTCCTCCTCTCGCCACTGTCGAAGGACCAGCTCTTCGAGCTGCTGCAACGTTTCGGGTGGATCCGGATAGTTCATACGTCTCGAGGGGCTGTTCTCGTTCTGACGCTTCGAGGGGTCGGGTCGCAGGCCGTCAAGCGACGCGAGCCACCACGTCACGGATGATCCGCGTCAGCTTAGGCTGTGCCTCCATCGCGGTCCGGATGATGGTGGTGATGTCCGCCGGCTCGAGCGCGTCGAGCAGACACGCGTCCGTGATGATCGTCAGCCCGAGAACCTTCATGTCCATGTGACGCGCGACGATGACCTCAGGTACCGTGGACATGCCGACCACGTCGGCGCCCATCCAACGCAGCATCCGGTATTCCGCCCTGGTCTCGAGGTTCGGTCCCGTGACCGCGACATAGACTCCTCGGCGGAGTGGAATTCCACGCTGTAGCGCGGCGTCGATGGCCAGACCCTGGAGGCCCTTGTCGTAGGGCTCCGACATGTCCGGAAAACGGGGCCCGAGCTCGCCGAGATTAGGGCCCGTCAAGGGATTCTCGCCGAGCAGGTTGATGTGGTCGTCCAGAAGGACGAGGTCTCCTGGGCTCCAGAGGGGGTTCATGCACCCGCAAGCACCCGACACGACGAGCACTTCTGCGCCGAGCATCCGCATGACCCGGATGGGAAAGGAGACCTGGCGCAGGCTGTACCCCTCGTAGCGGTGGAATCGACCTTGCATCGCTACCACGGGAACCGTTTCCAGGGTCCCCAGCAGCAACATCCCCGAGTGAGTCTCGACCGTGGGCTCAGGGAAGTCGGGAAGGTCCTGGTAAGGGATCGCGTCCACCAAATCGATCTCGTCCGCGAGGGCGCCGAGGCCGGTGCCGAGCACGATGGCCACTCGCGGTGTAAGCGCACTGTGTGCCCGTACTGCGTCGACGGCTCGACGCAGCCGGGCCATGACGTCGGCGGCCGGCTCCGGTGACGCCTCGCTCACCGCCGCCTCCGGACCCTCACGCGCGAGGCTCTCCCTCCGCGGTCTCCGGCTCGTCCTCGTCCTTGAGAATCGTGGAAAGCCATAGGTCGTCGGCGGGCTCCTCCGCGTCACCATCGTCTGCCGGTCCACCGTCGCCGGAAGCTTCGGCGTCACCCTCGTGCGGGGTGTCGGGCCCGGTCTCGTCTTCCTTCCCTCCCACTGAGGGCCCAGACGCATCCCCGGCTATGGACTGATCCGTCGTCTCGACGGAAGCGGCCCGGCGTCCTCGCCCCAGCTCGAGCTCCACGGGCGTATCGTCCAGCAGCTCCCGCACCTCTTCCACGTCCACCGCCGCCAGCTCGCGCTGCAGAAGGCGGCGAAATGCCTTTAGGAAACGGAGCCGCCTCCGCTCGATCTCCTCGAGCGAGCGCCTCCGGTCCTCGATGGCTCGGTCCACCGCTTCGAGCCGACGACGACAGACGGCCTCCGCCTCCTCGCGCAGTAGAGTCGCCTCCCGCTCAGCCTGCACCTGGACGTCCTCTCTCAACTTCTGGGCTGTCACGAGCGCCTCTTGGACGGCGCGTTCTCGCGTCTCCAAGACACCCACCTGCTCGTCGAGGCGCTGGCTCTTCTCTCGCAGCTTCAACGTCTCCTTCACGAGCTCCTCCAGCCGCTCGGCCACGAGCCCGAGGAAGGCGTCCACCTCGGCGGGGTCGTACCCACGCATCGCCTTATGGAAGTCACCCACCTTCGTGCGAACGTCCAGCGGTGTCAGATCGATCATGTCAGCCCCCCCCCGCGCTCACCGAAGAGCGCCGTGCCGATGCGGACTATCGTGCTGCCCTCCTCGACTGCGATGCGCAGATCGTTGGTCATGCCCATCGACAGTTCCACTCCCACCTCGGGGCGCCGCCTGCGCAGTTCGGCGCCGAGCTCCCTGAGGCGCCCGAAACACGCCCTGAGCTCCGCCTCACCGGCCTCGAACGGTGCCATCGTCATCAGTCCTTCGGCATTCAGAAGAGGAACATCGACTACCTCCGTCAAGGCGTCCAAGACGCCGTCCCCCGTGAACCCGCCCTTGTTGGCCTCGCCAGATGTGTTCACCTGCAGAAGCACCCGAACCTCCTCCATGCCGAGGCGCACCGCGGCCCCGCCCATCCGTCTGGCCAGGCGCAACGAGTCCACAGCGTGGACGAGGTCCGCCACGCGCAGCACTCGGGGCGCCTTTCTCGTCTGTACGTGCCCGATCATGTGCCAGACGATGCCGTCCCGGCCCGCGAGCGCGACCTTTTCCTCGAGCTCTCCAACACGGTTCTCGCCGAGGTCTACCAACCCAGCGTCCACCGCCGCGCGGACCGCATCGAGCGGGTGGCCCTTGGTGACCGCTACGAGGCGAACGGAGCGGGGGTTCCGGCCCGCAACCGCCGCAGCTTCGGCGATTGCCCCGCGTACGCTCGGGAGTGTCTCGCGCAACCGCTTTGCGTACATCGAGCTCCGATCCCTCGGCCGAGGCCCTCGACAGTTCGCTAACCTACCCCCGGAATGGGACGAACAGAAGAACTCGCCGGCCATCGCCGTATGGGGGGATCCAACCCCGGCTGCATAACGCGCGAGGCCCCGCCGGAGCCGCCGGCGGGGCCTCGCAGGGCCGTCTGTCGTCGCGCCGGACGCTCAGCGAACCTCGAAGGTGATCGGAATCGATACCCAGACCGGGACGATCTGGTCACGGTTCATGGCCGGGGTGAAGCGGGCGATGTCGGCAACGCGTAGGGCAGCCTGGTCGAGCTGTGCATGCCCGGAGCTCCTGTTTACCTGCGTGTCCTGGACGCGTCCGTTCTCATTGATGAAGAACCACACCTCGACGATCCCACCGATTCCTGCGTCACGCAGTAGGGAGGGGTATTCCCGCATCAGTGCCCGTCCCACCTCGTCCCGGTTGGTCATGTCGGGCGCCGTCGTGTAGGGCGTGAAGGTCGGCGCCGCCGAGATGTCGACCGTTTCGTCGGCAGGTGGCGGAGGAAGGTCTTCGATCGGATTGTCCTCGAACGTGGTCGGTGCGATGGTGATCTCGGTGTCGATGGCAGCCTCGGTGATGACGGGCGTGGCGGGGCGGGCGATGGCCTCCGGCGGCGGCGGGATCTCGACCTCCGGCGGAAGCTCGATGGCCTCGAGCTCGTCGGCCGTATACGAGAAGTCTTCGGCCGTCATCTCCGGCCAAAACTGAAACATCATGAAGTGGATGACGGTGGCGGCGATCATCGACCCCCAGAACCAGTTGCCGAACGAGCGCTTGAAGCGGTCGTTGGCGGTGTCGAGGGTCTCGAGCTCCACGTTGGAGCCCCTCGAAGGAACGGCCCTTGCGTTCATCGTCTCTCCCTCTGTACGCGCTGCTCGAGCTCGGTCGCGAAAACGACGCGGACCACGCCGGCCGCCACGAGCTCCTTCTGCAGCAGGTCCATCGTAAGATACGGCACTTCACGGTCGCCTCGCACCGAGACTACGAGCGCTCTGTCCGATGCCGCATACAGGGGCCCGACGATCTCGGACACCTGTTCCATAGTGTAGTTCTGGTCGTTCATGTAGATCTGCGCGTTGCGCTCGACCCAGATGTTCAGGATGTTCTTCTTTTTCTCATCGATCTTCTGGGTCGCTTCCGCCGTCGGCCACACGATGTCCCGCTGGCGATCCGATCGGAACACCGTGGTCACCATGAAGAAGATCAGCAGCAGGAACGCGATGTCCGCGAGCGACGAAGCCGGGACGGTAGAAGACGCCTTGGACTTGCGTTCGAAGCCGCCGGCTTTGATCGACATCCGTTAGGGCTCCAGGATCTGGAGGGAAATGCGCTCGGCGCCCGCGGTCTGGAGCGCATCCAGGACGTCCACCATGTAGCGGTAGGCGGCCTGGGGATGGGTTTTCACCGCCGCGATGAGCAGCGGGTTCTGGGCCACGTCCTGCCGCCATATTCCTTCAATCTCGGTGGGTGTCGCCTGCTGGATCTGCTGACTCTCGCCTCTCTTCACCTCGACCACGCCGCTCGGCTGGATGATGAGGTGCAGGATGTTCCTCTGACTCACCTCCACCGTCTCCGACTGCTCGGGGAGCACGATGGACAGTCCGGAGTCCTTGGGGAAAACCGTCGTCACGAGGAAAAAAATCAGGAGCAGGAACGCGATGTCGGCCATCGAGGCCGACGGGATCTCGTCGCTGACCTTGGACTTCTTGTTGTTCAGGACGGCCATTTACTCCAGTCCCTTCCTATGGGTCCTTGTGGTACCAGACGGCTCCGTACTCGGTTCCGCTCGACGTCACGCTCCCCCCCCTCCTGCACCCGTGGGGGGCGGCGCGGGGGCGGCGCGGGGCGAGGGAGTAGCAGCCCCGGCCTTGGACACACCGAGCGAAATCCGGCGCCCTTCCACTTTGATCACGGAGATCTTGCCCTCCTTCTCCATGTCCCACGCGAGGTTGAGCACCCTCTGCGCGCCGTGCTCCATGTCGACGATGAGCGTGTCGATCCGCGTCACGAAGAAGTTGTACGCGATGTTCACCGGGACGGCGATGATCAGCCCCGTCGCGGTCGTGAGGAGCGCCACCTTGATCCCGCCGGCGACGAGCGTCGGATCCACGTCACCCGCCGCCTCGATCGCCCCGAACGCGAGGATCATCCCGGCCACCGTACCGAGGAACCCCATGAGTGGCGCGACGTTCGCTATGGTGGCGAGGACCACAAGCCCGCGCTCCAGGAACCCCAGTTCGATGGTCCCCGTCGTCGAGATGGCCTGTTCGATCTCACCGGGTCGCAGCTTCTGCTGGTGAATACGGCGCAAACCAGCCAGGAGGATGGCAGCAGTCGGCCCTGGTGTCGCCGCGGCGAGATGCAGCGCACCGGGGATGTCGCCCTTGCGCGCGGTTTCTTCCACCTCCTGCAAGACCCTCTTGGTGCTCTTGTGCGCGATCCAAAGCGTCCACGCCTTGGCGATGACGACTCCCAATGCGATGAGCGAGCAGAGGATGAGTGGGTACATCATCCACCCGCCATCGGCGAAGAGTGTCAGGAGCTCGTATTGTGAAGCGCCCAAAGCGTGCTCCTCCCGTTCGTCATTTTCCGCACACGCGCCCTTGGCAAGCGCACCGGGGGTGTTGGCCCGGGCAATCTAGGCACCGGCCCGTCCGCGTGTCAACGCGACCTTCGGTGCGCCGGGGGGCTCAGCCGCCTCCTTCGTCACCCGCCCTGAGACCGAGCCGGAAGCACTCATCGTCCCGGTGGGGAAGAAGGGACTTCGCGACGGAGACCGTAGGGCGTACCCCCGGAGCTCACACAGTCGGGACGAGTGCCCTCACGGCTTTGCTGGGCAACGCCCCGGAGAGCACTTCACGGAGGCGTTCGGGGCCGACGTCGCGCTCGATCCGCCCAGCACGAGCGAGGCTCACCTGGGACGTCTCCTCGCTAACCACGATCACCAGGGCATCGGTTTCTTCGCTGAGCCCGATTGCGGCACGGTGCCTAGTGCCCAACGTCTTGTCGGTTACGGGGAATTGAGTGAGCGGCAGAATCGCCCCGGCCGTGCGAATCACGTCGGCCGTGATGATGACCGCGCCGTCGTGGAGGGGGGAGTACGGCGCGAAGATCGTGTTCAGCATCGCGGACGAGACGCGGGCATCGACCGAGCTTCCCGTCTGCGCGTACTCATCGAGCCCCACTTCCCGCTCGAGCACGATGATCGCGCCGATCTTCGACCTCGACAGCTGCCCCACCCCTTCGAGGATCTCGTCGATCACGCGGCTCTCCTCCAGCTTGCCGAAGACCCGCAGGAGGCGGTTCTGGCCAAGCCTGGCAAGAGCCGATCGCAGCTCGGGCTGAAAGACCACCAGGGCCGCGATCACGCCGTACTGGAAGAATGCCTCCATGAGATACCGGATCAGGCCCAGGTCCAGCAGGACGGCGAGCGCGTAGATGAAGGCGAGAAGGAAGAGACCCAGCAGCATCTGCATCGCGCGGGTCCGCTGGATGAGGATCAAGACACGATAGAAAAGGACCGAGACGATGAGGATCTCGAACAGGTCTCCCCATCCCGGTATCAGCAGCTGGAGCCGTTCCCAGATCACCTATTCACCTATCTCACCCGGCGTACGAGCCGGCTTCCAGAGGCTCGGCGCCTTGTCACATCAAGAAGTGCCGTCTGCCTCCGGCGTCTCCCGACCGAGTCGTGCGACGCCTGTTGGCGTGTCGCTCGTCGCGGCCTGTTCTTCGGCTCCCGCGCCGGAGGGCACGTCGCCTTGTGCCCCATCGCCGGCGTCGTCGGATGCCTCGCGAAGGTCCACCCGGACATCTTCGTCGCCCGGCTTGGCGGCGTGCGGCGCCGCGGGAGGCTCTACAGCCCCAATGCCCGACACGTCCTCTTCAGCGGGAATGTCGGGAAGCGGCGGTAAGGGGCCCCCGACCGAGAGCGCGTCGATCTCCTCACGACCCAGCGTCTCCCGCTCCAGCAGCGCGAGGGCGATCGAGTCGAGCAGCGCCCGATGCTCACCCAGCACGGAGCGCGCCCGCTCGTGTGCCTCGTCGAGGATTCTCTTGACCTCCTGGTCGACCTGCTGGGCGGTGTGGTCGCTGATCTGGCGGCGTTGAACCAGCTCCCGCCCCAGGAAGACCTCCTGCTCTGAATCGCCCACAGCCATCAGACCGATCACCTCACTCATGCCGAAGCGGGTAACCATCCGCCGGGCCATCGACGTGGCCCGCTCGATGTCGTTCCCGGCGCCGGTGGTGATCTTCTCGTCTCCGAACTCCGTTTCCTCGGCGACGCGTCCCCCGAACAGCATCGTGAGCTGCCCCTCCAGCCAGTCCTTCGTATAGGAATGGCGATCTTCCGTGGGGAGGCTCGAGGTGATTCCCAGTGCTCTGCCGCGTGGTACGATCGTGATCTTGTGGAGCGGGTCGAGCCCCGGAACTCTCAGCCCGACGACCGCGTGTCCGGCCTCGTGGTACGCGGTCAGGCGGCGCTCCTTCTCGGTCAGGACCAAGCTCTTCCGCTCGGCACCGAGCATGACCTTGTCCTTGGCACGGTCGAAGTCGTCCATCGAGACCCGGTCGCCGTCGCGGCGCGCGGCAAGAAGAGCTGCTTCGTTGCAGATGTTGGCGAGATCCGCGCCGCTCAGCCCCGGCGTCCCACGCGCGAGAACACCGAGCTCCACGTCGTCGGCGAGCGGGAGCTTCTTCGCATGCACACGAAGGATCGACTCGCGGCCTCGCACGTCCGGTGAATCGACGACGACCTGGCGGTCGAAGCGGCCAGGCCGCAAAAGCGCTGGATCGAGCACGTCCGGCCGATTGGTGGCTGCGATGAGGATGACACCCTCGTTGGTCTCGAAACCGTCCATCTCGACAAGAAGGGCGTTGAGAGTCTGCTCGCGCTCGTCGTGGCCTCCCCCGAGCCCCGCGCCCCGGTGTCGTCCGACCGCGTCGATCTCGTCGATGAAGATGATGCACGGGGCGTGCGCCTTCCCCTGCTCGAAGAGGTCGCGCACCCGCGAGGCACCGACCCCGACGAACATCTCCACGAAGTCCGATCCGGACATCTGGAAGAAGGGCCGCGCCGCCTCGCCCGCCACCGCCCGTGCAAGCAGGGTCTTGCCCGTTCCGGGTGGACCCACCAAGAGGACACCCTTCGGTAGCCGCCCACCCAGCCGCGCAAACTTCTGAGGGTCCTTGAGGAACTCGATGATCTCCTGCAGCTCCTCCTTGGCCTCGTCCGCGCCCGCGACATCGGAAAAGTTGACCTTGGGCGTATCCGGGCTGATGAGCCTGTCCTTGGATCGTCCGAACTGGAATGCGCGGTTCCCACCGCTCTGCATCGTTCGGAAGATCCAGATCCAGAAGGCGATGAAGAGGAGCCAAGGGAGCGCACCGAGCAGGAACGTGCCCCATCCCGGTTGCTCGAACTCGCCCTCGATAATGACACCACGCTCCTCCAGCTCGCCGAGCAGCGTCTCATCGATCTCACCAGGAAGGACCGTCTCGAAGCCAGCGAGCTCGCGACCCTCGCGGGCTATCGGTGCCGTGAACTCCCCCTCTATGCGACGGCCCTCGATCACCGTGACCTGGTGGACGTTGTCGTCGCGCATCTGACCCAGGAACTCCGTATATGTGAGCTCCGCGGTCGGTTCGTCCTGCCCGCGGACGAAGTTGATGGCGAGGATCGACATGAGGACGATGAGAACCCAGAGCGCCAACGTCCTCGAGTGGCGCGACATGCGATTGTCCTGGCCGTCCCGCGGCGGTCCCTGTTCAGCCATGGGCCATCATTCCCTTTCGCCGGGCCGGCGTTGCCGCCGCGCCCGTCCGGCAAGCGTCCGTGGCCAGCCGGGCGTCACGGTCGCTCCTCAAGACTGCCTATGTAGGGCAGATGACGGAAGTGCTCCCCGTAATCCAGACCATACCCCACCAGGAACTCTTTGGGTGCCTCGAAGCCGATCCAGCGCGGCTCCGTTTCTAGGTTCACGAGCTTCTTGTGAAGCAACGCGCAGACTTCCAGGCTGGCCGGCCCGCGATCCCGCAGAAGCGGCATCAGGGCTCGAAGCGTGGTTCCGCTGTCTATGATGTCCTCCACGAGCACGACGGCCCGGCCCGCAAAAGCGCACTCCGGCTGGTAGAGGAGGCGGACGTCTCCGCTCGATACTCGCCCTGATCCGTAGCTGCCGACGACCAGGAAATCCACCTGGAGCGGCACCTGGATCTCGCGCACCAGGTCCGCCAGGAATATGAACGAGCCCTTGAGCAGACCCAGCATCAGAAGGTCGTCGTCCTCCCGATACTTATGCGTGATCTCGGCTGCCATTGCAGAGACCCGTTCGCGAATCTCGCCCGCCGAATAGACGACCCGCGGGTGCTCGCGGCCCCGGACCCGCAGCGCTTCAGTCAGTTTCGGCCTCCCCGACCGCGATCACTACACCGTGGTCCGGGTGCGCCCGGGGCACGTCGCTGGATCGCGCGACACCGGGTACCCACAGCACGGTTCCCGATCCATCCACGAGCACGGGACGGGATCGACGCTCATCGGCCGGTACCCGCGCTTCAGCGAATACCTTCTTCAGCTTCTTCGTGCCGTACGACATGCGAATCCGGTCTCCGTGCACCCAGGCTCGAAGTCGAAGAGGAAACCTCAGCGGGGCACTGGCGAAGACGTCGACCCAGCGTCCCGGCAGGGTCCGGCCCGACGCCCATCGGGCAGAGAAAACCCGCCCCCCGAGCACGATGCTACCGCTTCCCTCTCCCTCGTCGGGGATCGATAGCTCGGCATCGGGGCCCGTCTCGAGGAGGGAATGGAGGACGAAGCGGTCGAACTGCCGGGCCAGAACGAACCCCGAAGGGAGAGAGCGTCGGGCGCCGCTCGCGCTCGAGCTTGTAAACTCGAGCAACATGCTGGTTCCGGCCTCGTCCAGCCCGACCCCTGCCCGCCGCAGGGCCTCACGGAGAAGCCTCGCACGGACTCCCGTGTGATGCTCGAGAAACGCGCTCCGGTCGAACGAGACGCGGCCACTGCCAACGCGGAAGTCGATCCCCTCGAGTAGCGGGCCGAGGAGGCTGCGCCAGCCGGCCTCGTCACGTTCGCTCACGCGAGCCAGCCGCCGAAGCGCCTTGCGGGCCCCGGGTGCCACTCCCGCTTCGGCCGCGGGCAGGATCTGGTTACGTAGCACGTTTCGGGCGAACCGCACGTCACTGTTGGAAGCGTCGTGCCGGAAATCAATCCGCACCCGCTCGGCGTAGCGGCGGATCTCCTCCCGCGTGAACGGCAGCAGCGGACGGAAGCTACGGGTATGGCCGAACTCGGGGATTCCGGCCAGACCGGCCGGACCCGTGCCACGGAGCACGCGAAAGAGGACCGTCTCTGCCTGATCGTCTGCCTGGTGAGCCGTGAGCAGCCACCGTGCTCCCCGCTCACGTCGGACCTCTCCCAGGAATGCGTAACGGCGCTCCCGTGCCTCCGCCTCGGAATCGGGGCGCACCGAGGCTTTCCCGCACACGAGCTCGACGGCCCATGCCTTGGCCAATCCCCTGAGCCACTCGAGATCACCCGCGCTCTCCGGACGCATCCCATGGTCGAAATGCGCCACCGTGAGATCCAAAGTGGGTAGCCCGGGCGCGAATCGTAGGAGGTGGAGGAGAACGGTGGAGTCGAGCCCACCCGAGCACGCCACGACGGCCATGTCTCCCTCGTTCAGGGAGCCGCGGTTCAGCAGGTGTCGTACGAAGCGGTGGGACAGGCCCCGGCCCCCTGCGAGCGGGTGTCGCTTCGAGAAGTTCTTCACGTGAGCCCTTCCTCGAGGGAGCCGAGGGCTTTTGAGTCTCTGCTCGAGGGAGGGGCCGAGCCTCGGCCTGGTGGGTCCCTGACCAGGGCACGCGGAGCCGGCCGGCCGCACGTATCCACGAGCACCCTCGCGAGCACATCGAGCCGATCGGACTGGATACCATCGACGCCGATCGCCAGCAGCCGACGCATCTCCTGTTCCTCGTCGATCGTCCAGACGTGCACCGGAACGTTACGCCGCTGAGCCGCCCTGACGAAGCGGGGAGTTACCACGCGGAGGCCCCTCCATACAGGTGGAACCTGGAGGATATCGAATCGGAGAGGAACGAATGAAGACAAGGGCGTGGCGTGAAGAAGCCAGAAGGCCCAGATCTGCCGCCGGCTCGCTCCCCATGGCCCTCGATACCCGCTGGCATCGAGCCGGCTCCGCTCGAGCTCCGCCGCGATCAGGACCCGATGAGCGGCCCCGTGTCGCTCGATCGTCTCGACCAAGCCCCGAGCGGCCCTCACGTCCTTGATCTCGACGTTGAGGCGGGTACCGGGAAACTCCTCCAGAACCTCTTGGAAGAGGGGGACGCCAACACCGATACCTGCGAAGGATCGCCGACCACGGAGGTCGCAAAACCTGTATCCGGCATCCAACTCGCGCAGCTCCGCCCACGGCATCTCGGCGACGGTGCCAGACCCGTCCGTGGTCCGGTCGACGGACGCGTCGTGAATCACGACGACTCGGCCGTCGCGGGTCGCGCGCACGTCCATCTCGAGCATGTCCACGGACCAGTCCGAGACGGCTTGCCGGAATGCGCCCATCGTGTTCTCCGGGGCGAGCGCCGCACCTCCGCGATGCGCACAGAAGACCGGAGGACCCGCGACGTATGGGTGACCCGGCCTGAAGCCCCGAAAGGGCACGAGCGGCTACCGTCGCGTACGGGAAGTAGCGTGCGCCACGAGGCTTTCCGGGCGGCTGGCCGACGCTAGGCCGTCACGCAGGAACTGCACCGCTACTCGAGGAACCGCGACGTGGCTGGATGGGACCCAGGCCGCCGCGGAGTGACCCGAGGATCTTCTTTGCGGGACACTAATGTGCGACCTGGGCGGCCTCGACCCGCTCGACATCCGCCGGAGAGAGCCGGTGGTATCGGTAGAGTACGAGGTCGAGGAGCCTGCCGGTCATGCTCAGCTCACCTTCCAACCGCTCCCTCTCCTCGATATCGGAACCTGCAAGCTCTTCTTCGACCTCCACGATGCGACCGCCCAGGAATCGCAAGACGTCCTCGACGACATCGGGGCGAGGACTCGCAGGAGCCTTCGAATCGGGTAGAACCTCCTCGAGCAGCAAGCCACGCACCAATGCGAGGAACCCCGGGAATGCCATCTCTGGCAACGCGGCTTCGTCGAGTCCCTCCTCGCCCGTGATGTGCTCCCACGCCAATTCATTCCAGTAGAGCTCCTCCGCTTCCTCCTGCAGGTGCTGCCGGGCGTCGTCGCGGTCGACCTCTTCCGGCCCGCGCGGAGCGGGGAGCGAACGCCCCAGAATCCGCCCCAGCGTTTCACGCCGCCCCCGGATCAACGTGTTGGCTCGATCCTGCATCGCTCCGCCCTCGAAGGCGATCCCCAACGCCAGACGTCCGCCAATGGCGCGACAACTCCGGCGCGCTCAAGATGAACATGGGACGCCCCCGCCGGGTGCGAAAGAAGCCCCCGACCACCGAGAGGCCTTCGCGCGAGAAATGCGGACGTGCGTCAGGAGCCTCGCTCGGGGTGCGTATTGAATCGCGTTCGGAAGGAGGAGATACCCGCGGGATCGCCGATGATGGTCAGCCGATCCCCCTCCTCGAGAACAGTATTACCCCGGGGGACCACGAACTCGCTTTCGCGCCGGATCAGAGCCACGAGCGTCCCCTCCGGCATCTTCAGATCGCGAAGCGCCCGACCCACGAGCCGAGCCGTAGCCGTATCGCGAGAGACGTGCAGGGCGAAAAGGCGCTCGTCGCGCAGCAGTACTTCCTTGAGCTCTTGCGGGTCCCGCGCGCCCAGCCATTCCTCGAGAAAGCCCTCGTCGTCGACCCGCCCAGCGATCTGGGCCAGGATGCGAAGGTGCCGACCCGCATCCTCCTGCGGACTGACGAGGAAGAACACGGCGTGGACGACATCACTTTCTCTTCGCGGGGACGCGTCCCCTTCGAGGTCGACGTGTAACCCACTGCCGGAGCGCACGAGCGCGAGCGCCGGCTTCACCAGCTCTGGAAGCCTTACGTGCGGTAGCGCCGCCCCGTGCGATACGGGGGTCATTCCCACCGCCGTTCCCTTCAGAAAGCCATTCGCCAGCTCGGTCTCGTTCTTCTCCAGGACCGCCGCCAGGTGATGAGCGGCATCGTGCACGACATCCTCGAACGAAGTGCCCGCCGGAGCTTCCAGAACGAGCGCCTCGGCCACCAGCTCCTCGAACGGGTCGGCCTCACGAAGCCCCTTCTCCTTGAGGATCCCGCGAAGCTCGCTGTCGAGCCCCTCGTCCCTCTGGCGACCCAGGCGCTCGAAGACATGATAGATCGCCCCTTCGCGGGTCACGCGGCCACGAGCGTAACGCGTGTACCAGATGGCGCCGAAGACGACCAGCCCACCGGCGAAGAGGGTGGGCATCCAACCCATCTGAATGATCATCCAGAAGGGCAGCACGACGCCGGCAATCTGGAGCCAGGGATAGAACGGCGCGCGAAAGCCCGGGTCGTAGGACTCGATGCGGCTCTCCCTCATCACCACCACGGCCAGGCACATCAACGTGAACAGGGTCAGTTGGAACGCGCCCGCGAGCTTCGCGACCTTCGTCGGGTCGAGCGCCAGCACCAGGGCCACGATGAGCGCCACCGTTAGGTAGATGGCGTTGTGGGGCGTGCCCCTGCGACCGATTCTGCCGAGCGCAGCCGGCAGCATGTTGTCCCGGCTCATCGCCATCGGATACCTGGAGGCCGACAGGATCCCCGCGTTCGCGACCGAGGCGAACGCGAGGACTGCGGCCACCGTCATGACGATCGCCCCGGGCCGGCCGACCAGCGCTTCCGCCACGGTCGCGACCGGCGTCAGGTCGCCGCCGTCGCGCGCCAGCACATCCACCCCCACCACTCCCACCATGACCGTCGTGCCGGCGACGTAGATGAGCACGACAGACGCGAACGCGAGGAGGATGCCGAGAGGGAGATTCCGCTCGGGGTCACGCACCTCCTCCGACACGCTCGCCACCTTGGTCAGGCCGGTGTAGCTGACGATGACGAGCCCGGTGGTCTCGAGGAGTCCTCCACTGCCCGATGCCAGGAAGTCCGTGAAATGGCCTGCCTCGACACGGAACAGCCCCAACCCCGTGAACCACCCGAGGAGGATTAGCAGGCCCACCAGAAGGAAGACCTGGAGGGAACTGGTGCGCTTCGCGCCAAAGATGTTCAGCGAGCCGAAGACGAAGGCGAAGGCCGCCGCCATGGACGCCAAGGGCGCGTCGGGAAAGAAGATCCCTACGTACGCGCCCATACCGATGAGCGCGAACGCGGCCTTGAGCGTCAAGGAGATCCACGTCCCGAACCCCGCGATGGTGCCAAGCAAGGGGCCCATACTGCGATCGACGAAGTAGTAGACGCCCCCGGCCCGGGGCATCGCCGTCGCGAGCTCAATCTGGCTCAGCAGTCCCGGGACCAGGAGAAGCGCCGCGAGAGCGTAGCCGAGCGGAAAGGCCGCACCCGATGTCGCCGCCGCGAGGCCGGGCAACAGGAAGAATCCCGAGCTCAAGGTGGCACCCGCCGCGACAGCGTAGACGTCGAAGAGGCCCAGCTCCTTCTTTAGCTGGCCTTTACCTCTTCGCCCCTTCGTGGTCATGAGAATGCCCTCATCGCTATGCGCGAGCTCCGAGCCGTGTGCAGATCGGCAAGCTGCGGCCGCGAGGGTAACTGCGCGATGGCTTCCTTGCCACCGAGGCACCGGCCCCCGGCTCGCCTCCTCGACCCCCGGCGAGAGGATGAAGCTCTCCCCCCTCACAGTTGCTCTTCCAACGGCGGGGTCTTCAGTTCTGCGAGATCGTGGGCAGCGGCGGAATCGACCGCCGGGCCGCGGCCCACCGATCGCGGGAGCCGGAGCGAATGACTGAGGAGCACATCGGCGTCTTCCTGATTCAGGTCCTCCTGCTCTTGGGCCTTGCTCGGGTGTCCGGCGAGCTGGTTCGCCGCGTCGGCTTTCCAGCGCTTGTGGCCGAGATCGGGGTCGGTCTCCTGATGGGGCCCACTCTCCTTGGGAGGACTCTCCCTGGGCTCCACGAGGCCATTTTCCCTCCGGACGTGATCCAGCTGGCCATGTTGGACACAGTCTCTTGGTTCGGCGTGTTCTTCCTTCTGCTGGAGACGGGCCTCGAGATCGACGTATCGGCCGCCTGGCGGCAGCGCGGCCCCTCGTTGCGCGTGGGGATCATCGGCGTGGTCGTTCCGCTTGTCATCGGGTTCTCTCTCTCGATGGCCCTCCCGGATCGGTACCTGGCCGCGCCAGGCACGCGCATCCCGTTCGCCCTCTTCCTGGGCACGACGATCGCGATCAGCGCCATGGTCATCATCGCCCGGGTTCTGCACGACCTCGACCTCGTCAAGACCGACCTCGGCCTTGTCACGCTTTGCGGCTATGCCGTCAACGATATCCTGGCCTGGGTCATACTGAGTGTCGTCTTGGGGCTCGCCTCACCCGCGGGAGTCAGCTGGCGTAACGTAACGTTCGCGCTCTTGTTCTCGGTGGGGTTCACGGCTTTCAGTCTTACCTGGGGCATGCGGCTCGTTGACCGCTCCATCGGGTTCGTCAGCCGCGAGCCCGGCCTGGTGCTCAGTCTCGTTACGTGCCTGGGCCTCCTGTTCGGCGCCCTCACACACGCCGCCGGGCTGACGGCCCTCTTCGGCTTCTTCCTCGCCGGCGTCGTGGCAGGAGAGTCCCAAGCCCTTTCGGAGCGCACGCGCCACGTTATCAGTCAGATGGTCCACGCGGTCTTCGTGCCGCTCTACTTCGCCGGGATCGGCCTCAGGTACGATTTCCTGGTCGAGTTCGACTGGTTCATCGTGACGTTCGTCACCGTCCTCTCCATCGCTACGAAGTTCCTGGGTGCATGGTTGGGGGCGTTCGGAACCTCGCTCTCTCGTGAGGATCGGCTTTCGATAGCGATCGCGTTTACGCCGAGCGGCGTAACTGGGATCGTCGTGGCGGACATCGCTCTGGAGCTCGGCATCCTCTCGACGCCCGTCTTCGTCGGCATCGTCGTCTCCGCGATCGTATCGTCATTGCTGGTCGCTCCCTGGCTCACCTGGTCGATCGAGCGGCGCCGGGCCGTCGACGTGCTCGACTATCTCGAACGCGCGGGAACGCGAGCGAGCCTGAAAGCCGAGACGAAGATGGACGTCATCGACGAAATGTGTCTCGGGCTCCCCCCGGCGATCCTATCGCGGCTCACACCGGCGCGTTGCGCGGAGGCGGTCCGGGAGCGCGAGCTGCTCGCAGGGACGGGCGTGGGACACGGCGTCGCGCTCCCGCATGCACGAATGGCGGAGCTCGATCGTCCAATTTTGACCTTCGGCCGCTCCATCGCGGGCGTGCCCTGGGACGCGCCCGATGGTGTCTCCGCGCACCTCGTCTTCCTGCTCCTGTCTCCGGAGCGGGAGTACGGCCGTCAGCTCCAAATACTCGCGACGTTATCGAGAGCTCTGGGTGACGAATCCAACCGTCAGAGGCTTCTCCACGCGGAGTCGGAGCCTGAGTTGTGGTCCGCCCTCAAGGCCACGCTGCGAGCGACGCCGGTCTCGGACGGCCGTGGCTAGGTCGGGCGGGCGGCTACGGTGGTCGTCATGGACGATCGACAGCTGCTCGGCCCACCTTCGAAAACCGCTTAGTCGTTACAATTAGATCGTCCCGTGGACGGGCCTTCGCCGGGGCTCAGCCCACGCCCGCGCACCTGCCCTCCGGCCCCAACGGATTGCCAAGACCCCTCATGGCGCGCCTCCTCGTCGTCGACTCCGAAGCCGGAACCGAAACGCCCTTCCTGCGTGGCATCCTCACCCGATCACTTCAGGACGCCGGCCTTTCCTTCGACGACGCATACGAGCTGGCGTCGACGATGCGCGAAGAGCTCGCCGATCGTGAAGAGATCTCCATCGAGAAACTCCGCGCCGGAGTCGCCCGCCATCTGAGCGTGCGCAACCCGGTCATCGCGGAGCGTTACCTGCAGCCACGTACGGCGATCGGCACGATTCAGGTCCTCGGTTGGGACGAGCAGTTGTCGCCGTTCTCCAGGGCCCAGCATCGCAACGACCTGGAGGTCTGCGGTCTTTCGTCCGACGAGGCAGCGAGCATCACCGAACGGATCTTTGACGAGATCGTCGAGGAGGGGCTCGACACCATCGAGGCCGGCGAGCTGGCGCGGCGAACCCACGAGCGTCTGAAGCGGGACCTCGGTAAGGCCCCGGCACGCCACTACTTGGTCTGGCGTGAGTTCCAGGCAAGCGATCGGCCGTTGATGATCTTCGTCGGCGGTGTCGTGGGGTCTGGAAAAAGCACCATCGCGACCGCTCTGGCGCATCGCCTTGGGATTGTGCGCATCCAATCCATGGATATGCTGCGCGAAATGATGCGGCTCACACTGCCCAGCCGACTGCTCCCCGTCCTGCACCGCTCTTCCTACAACGCCTGGCAGGCTCTCCCTGGGGTCTCCGAGGATGAGCCCGCCACTCCGGAGCGCATCGTCGAAGGGTACCTGACCCAGGTGGAGCTCCTCTCGGTGGCCGCCGAGGCCGTGCTCCACCGCGCGCGGCGCGAGCGGGTGTCGATCATCCTCGAGGGCGTGCACGTGCACCCCGGTCTGGTCGAGCTTCCCCAGCACAGCGATGCGTTGACTGTCTCCTTCAACCTGTCGGTCCTGAGGCCCAAGCGCCTCAAGAAGCGCATTACGGGCCGGGGGCGGAAGAACCCCGATCGACGCGCGGAACGTTACCTCGCCCACTTCGACGAGATCTGGCAACTGCAGACCCACCTGCTCGAAGAAGCGGATCGGCTGAGCGCGCCCGTGATCGACAACCAGGATCGGGACCGGACCGTAGCCCAGGCGTTGCAGATCGTACTGCAGTACCTGTCCGAGCACTTCAGCGGCCGGCCCGCGGCCGTCTTCGGGCCGTCAGCCCCGCGCTCCAACTGACCCGCTCCCGATTGGAACGACGCACGAGCGGGCTCCTGGTCATAATCGACGGGCTGGGAGATCGACCTTCGGCGGCCCTCGGTGGGAGAACGCCGCTCCAGGCGGCCCGGACCCCCGTGCTCGACGCGTTGGCCCGACGAGGACACTGCGGTGGAATGGACCCCGCAGGTTCGGGACTTCCCATCAGCACGCACGTAGGGGTCGGCCTGCTCATGGGAATCCCACTCGAGGAGGCCGCCTCGCTTTCCCGCGGCCCTGTCGAGGCGTTGGGAGTCGGCCTCGCCCTCGACCCCACCGACGTGGCCGTGCGTGGCAACCTCGCGACGCTCGAGGAGGGGCCCACGGGCCTCATGGTCTTGGACCGACGCGCGGGGCGAGTCGACGAAGGCACCGGGGAGCTCGCCGACGCGCTCTCCGGCCTCGAGCCCCTGCCGGGGGTCTCCGCGACCGCAGCGCCGGCGAGTCAGCACCGGGTGGTGATACGACTCTCCGGCGACGGTCTCTCTCCCCACGTAACCGATACCGATCCCCAGGTGGACCGGCCGTCGCGACCGGTCCTTCTCAGCCGGCCGCTCACCGAGCGAGATCCGGCAGCGAGCAAGACGGCAGCGGCTCTAAACGCCCTCGTTCTCGAGGCCCACCGCCGACTCCGCGGCCACCCCGTCAACGCGGTGCGCGCTGCGCGCGGCCAGTCGCCGGCCAACGGCGTGATCACGAGGGGGGCCGGCTCCCGGCGCGCCTTCACGTCACTCCTCCACGAGCTCGGCCTACGCTGCGCCGTCATCGCCGGCGAACGAACCGTGCTCGGCCTCGGCCGACTCCTCGGATTCGCGGCCATTACCGACGACGCCTTCACGGGGCTGGCCGACTCGGACGTGGAGGGCAAGGTAGGCGCAGCCCTGAAGGCGGCCGAGACGCACGACCTCGTCTTCCTCCACGTCAAGGCCGCCGACGTCCTGGCCCACGACCTGCAACCGGATGCGAAGAGGTCCTATCTCGAACGTCTCGACGACGCCTTGGCTTCCGTCAACGAAGACAGGCTCGTGATCGGAGTGACCGGCGATCACTCCACGGACAGCAGCACCGGTCGTCACACCGACGATCCGGTGCCGTCGCTCATCGCAGCGCCCGGAATGCGGCCGGACCGCCTGGAGGTATTCCAGGAGGATTCATGCATCGAAGGCGAGCTGGGCCGCCTCGATGCTCGCAGCTACCTCGTCGCGGTCCTGAAGGAAATGGGAGCTGATCCACGGAGTAGGGCTGACGCCGAGTGAGCGCGCCTGTGACGACCCGTCAGCCGTACCGACCCTCGATGTAGTCTGCAGTCTGCCGATTCACCGGAGCCAGGAAGAGGTCGTCGGTGAGCCCGTGCTCGATGACCTCGCCCAGCAGCATGAAAATGCACTCCTCGCTGGCTCGTCGGGCCTGGGCCATGTTGTGGGTGACGATGAGAATCGTGTAGTCGCCGCGAAGCTCCCAGATCAGCTCCTCCACGGCGCGTGTACCGTCCGGGTCCAACGACGAGCAGGGCTCGTCCATGAGGAGCACCGTCGGCTTCACGGGGAGAAGGCGCGCGATGCAGAGCTTCTGCTGTGCCTCGAGCGAAAGGTCGGTGGCCTGGTAGTCGAGGTGATCCTTGACCTCATCCCAGAGGAGCACCTCCCGGAGCGCTCCCTCCAGAATCTCGTCCTCGTCTGCGTGCGACGAGCCGCGTCTGCGACCACCATGGACGCGGTGACCGAAGAGAACGTTGTCCTTGATCGAGAGCGGAAGCGGATTCGGGCGCTGGAAGACCATGCCGACCTCTTTCCGCACCTGGACGAGCTCAACTTCCGGCGCCAGCACATCGTGGCCCAGGATCTCGATGCTCCCCGACATACGGACGTAATCGAGTCGCTCGATGATACGGTTGCAGCTGCGCAGGAGCGTCGACTTGCCGCAGCCCGACGGACCGATGAGCGACGTGATAATCCCCTGCTTGATCTCGAGGTTCACCGAGAAAAGCGCTTGGAAGTCGTCGTACCAGAGGCACAGGTCCGTCGTTTTGATGGCGGGGATGGCGGCGCTAGCCAAAGCGCCCCTCCACGTACTCGCGCGTGCGCGGATCCTCAACATCTCCGTTGAAGAGCGCCTCCGTATCCCCCACCTCGACGCACTCTCCGGTCAGGAAGAAGGCCACCCGGTCGGCGAGCCGCCGGGCCTGCTGTACGAGGTTGGTGACGAGGACGATGGTCAGCTCGCTCCTGAGCTCCTTCAGCACGTCCTCGATTCTCATCGTCGTGACGGGGTCCACCGCGATGGAAAACTCGTCGAGGAGGAGGAGCTCGGGGTCTTGGGACAGGGCGCGAGCGATGGTCAGGCGCTGCTGCTGGCCGCCGGAGAGCAAGCTTCCCAGCGAGTCCAGACGGTCCTTCACTTCGTCCCAGAGGGCCGCCCGAGTAAGACACCGTTCGACGACCTCGTCCAGTTCGGCCTTCTTCTTCACGCCCACCAGGCGCGGCGCGAACGCGACGTTGTCGTAGACGCTCAACGGAAGCCCCACCGGCAGCGGGAATACGACGCCTATTCTCCTCCTGAGCGCGTAGACGTTCCTCCAGGCCTTCACGTCACGGCCCGAGAAAACGATCTCACCCGAGACCTCCATCCCGGGTGTCGTCTCGTCCATGCGGTTGATCGCCCTCAGAAACGACGTCTTCCCGCTTCCAGCGGGGCCGATGATCCCGAAGATCTCCCGCTCGTATACGTCCAGGCTCACTGATTGGAGCGCCACCTTGCCGTCGTAGTGAATGGTGAGGTTGCGGGTCGCCACCTTCACGGGCCGAGCTACCATTTCCGCTTGCGCCGGAGGTATGCGCGAAACGCGATGGATATGGAGTTCATCGCCAGGACCAGGGAGATCAGGGTCAGGGCCACCCCGTACGGCAGCTCCTCCGGAACGCCGGGGACCTGCGTGGAGATGACGTACAGGTGGTACGACATGGCCATCGTCTGGTCCAGCACGCCCTGCGGCAGGAACGGCGTGAAGAGCACCGCCCCGGTGAACATGATCGGCGCCGTTTCTCCGGCCGTCCGCGACACCTCCAGGATGATGCCCGTGAGGATCCCCGAGATCGCGTTCGGCAGGACGATCCGGCGGATCGTCTGCCACTTCGTGGCCCCCAGGCTCCAGCACGCCTCGCGGAACGCGTGGGGCACCGAGCGAAGCGACTCCCTCGTGGCAACGATAACGACCGGGAGCGTCATGATCGCGAGGGTCAGGCTGGCAGCCAGGATGCTCGTGCCGAAGCCGAGAAACAGCACGAAGGCCCCCACCCCGAAGAGTGCGTGCACGATGGAGGGCACCCCAGCGAGGTTGTAGATCGCCAGGTTGATCACGCGGGTGAGCCAGTTGTCGGGAGCGTACTCGCTGAGGTAGATCGCCGCGGCCACCCCGATGGGCACCGAGATCACGAGCGCGACGCACACCAGCCATATCGTCCCCACGAGAGCTGGGAAGATACCCCCTTCGGTCATCCCGTTGGTCGGCGCCGTGGTGAGAAAGCTCCAGCTGATGACGGGGCCGCCACGCTGAACGAGAACCACCAGGATCAATAGCACCGGAACCACCAGAATCACGGTCATGAGAAGGAAGAGCGCCTGCACCAGCCCCTCGACGGCCCGGTTCCGCCTGTTGAGCGCCGTGGATTCGAACACGCTCATTTCCTCCGGATGCCACGCACGACGAGGTCGGCGGTGAGGTTGATCACGAAGGTCACGATGAAGAGGAAGATTCCGAGGGTGAAGAGTGCTCTGTAATGGTCCGAGCCGACGGCGGTCTCACCGAGCTCCGCGGCGATAGTGGCGGTCAGCGCACGCACTGAGTCGAACACACTGGTGGGAAGATTCACAGAGTGGCCGGAGGCCATGAGCACAGCCATGGTCTCCCCGAAACCACGCCCGACGCCCAGCAGCACAGCGGCGAGAAGCCCGTTCTTAGAGGCTGGGATCACGACCTTCCAGATCACCTGCCAGCGCGTCGCGCCGAGCGCCTCAGCCCCCTCCCGGTATCCGTCCGGAACGGCCTTGAGGGCGTCCTCGGCGATGGAGGTCATGATGGGGGCGGCCATCAGACCCAGGATGATGCCCGAGTTCAGCACGTTGAGGCCGATGGGGACCTCGAAGAGGTCGATGATCAGCGGATTCATGATGCTGAGTCCGATGAAGCCCCAGACGACCGAGGGGATGGCGGCCAGGAGCTCCACCAGGATCTTGAGCGTCTCCCGGACCCGGCCCCGCGCGAACTCGCCGATGTAGATGGCCGCTCCCAGGGAGAAGGGCACCGAAACCACCATCGCGAGGCCCGTCACACTGGCCGTCCCGGCGATCAGGGCCAGCGCTCCGTAGGTCGGGTTCCGCTCCGAGGTTGGTCGCCACACAGGGTTGCCGAAGAACTCGCCCACCTCGAAGCGTGACGTGATGAAACCGATTCCCTCCCGCGTGATGAAGACGAAGATCCCGACGATGAAGACGATGGCGGAGATTCCGCCGACGAACACGAGGACCGAGACGGCGCGGTCTACGTACCAGGCCCGGTCCCGCGTGTCGTCGGACGGTTTAGGGCCCGTTGGAGCCCGCGGAGGGGCCACCGAGTCAGTCGACATTCGGCCCCTGGAGGGTTTCCATCAGCCGGCGGATCCGGCCCTGTAGGTCCTTCCGGAGGCCGTCGAGGTCGGGACCCTGCGGCGAAGCGCCAGAGCGGGCCGGCACGTCCCAGCTCAGGATCACCGTACGGTACGGGATCTCGGGGAGGTGCTCGCTCGGGTCACCGCCCAGCGAGACGACGACGTGGAAGTCCGACAGCCGGCTCGTCAAGGCGTCGAGCCGGTCGGTCCGTGCTGCCCCGAGGTCGAGGCCGTATTCGCCCGCGTACCCGAGAAGGGAGGGGTCCACTTCCTCGGCGGGCGCCCAACCGGCGCTCGAGTACCTGCCGCTTTCGGGAAACGCCTTGCGCGCAACGGCCTCGGCAAGCTGGCTGGTACAGTCGTTTTCTTCGTCGATGAACAGGATGTTGTAGACCCTGGGCTCTTTCGTCTCGCCCGTCAGCGTGAAGAGTGTCTCCTCGCAGATGTTCTTCGCGACGTCCCCGACTCTGCCCAAGCTGGTGAGGACCGCCAGTAGGGCGAAGAGGTCCTTGGTGCTGCAGACGTCCTCCTCACCACACTCGACGAGTTCGTCGTACACCCGCTGGAACGTGACGTCCAGCTGGTACGCCTGCCCCCGGGTGCCGCGGGCAAGGTCTTCGTCGGATTCCAGAAAAGCGCGCATGGCCGCCTCGAGCATGCCGAGGGCCTGGTGCGCGATCATGTCGATGTCGCGCGCTAGCAGTTCAGGCGGAGGTCCGGAGATCTGCGCGGTTTCCCGGCCGACCGTCACGGCGTAGTCCCCCATCCGCTCTAGCGCGACGTTGATCCGCATGACCGAAGAGACGAAGCGGAGGTGCCCGGCGCTGGGAAGGTGCCGGACCACAAAGGCGTGACAGGCGCGATCGAGAGCACGGAAGGCGCGATTCACACCGGGATCGCCGAGCACCACCAGGTTGGCGGCCGACGTATCCGCCCTCAAGAGTGCCTGAACGCCGTCGCGGAGCGCAGTCTGCACCGACGAGGAGAGGCTCTCGAGGTCCCTGCGAATCGTCTCGAGGTCTTCCGCCAACCGCTCTTCGTAGATGGACACGGCCACTCCGCATTATGGGTTCAGTGAAGGCGCGATCGCCCGGCCGGTCCCTCAGGCGCAGGCCACAGCGCGCACCGACGCGTACCCCTTTTCGACGATGATGCACTGCCCGGCATCGCTCAATACCCAGTCGAGGAATTGCTCGACGGCTCCCTCCGGCAGTCCGGCAGTGTACATGAACAGCGGACGAGCGATGGGATAGGTCAGATCGACTGCGGACTCCACCGAAGGAGCAACGCAATCGGCGCCGTCCTCGAGAGCGACGCAAGGCATCTTGACCTCGGGTGTGGCGTACGCGAGTCCGCTGTAGCCGATCGCGCACGGCGTGTTCTGGACCAGCTCGACGACGTCCTTGGAGCCGTGCATGTCTAGCGAGCCCAACTTGTAATCGGCGTCGTCCAGCATCGCCGCCCGAAAGTAGGCGTAGGTTCCCGAGTTGTTCTGGCGGCTCACTCGGACGATCTCGTCACTCGGGCAACCCGGAACCCTAACTCCGAGCTGGCTCCAGGAGTCGACCGCCCCCCCCTCGCCGTAGACGGCCGCGAGTTGTGCGGTGGTAAGGGTGTCTATGGGGTTCTCTGCGTGTATGAAAACGGCCACTGCGTCGTAGCCGACGACGAACTCGATGGGGTCCTGACCGTTGGCGCGCGCCAGCTCGATCTCGCTCTCGCGCATTCGGCGGCTGGAGTTGGCGATGTCGACGGTTCCATTGATCATGGCCGATATACCGGTGCCGGATCCGCCGCCCGTGACGGCGATGGCCACGTCGGGGTTCACCGTGCTGTACGCCTCGGCCCAGGCCTGCGCGACGTTCACGAGGGTGTCGGATCCCTTGTTCTGGAGGACGGTTCGATCAGCACGATTACCGCCTGCGCAGGAAACCAGCATAATCGTCAGAAATGCGATCGGAAATCTCTTCATCTTGCCGCTCCTCGAACCGTTGGTCGCGAACTCGCTCAAAGTTGGAGGGTCGGTGTAACGGTTCCATCACGGAACCGGTAACTCCGAGGGTGCATCCGCGATATCAGAAGTAGAGGTACGCCCTCCAGGGGCCTGTAGTAGCTGAGGATCCCCTGTACGGTGAGCAGTTTCGGGGCGTTTTCCTCGTCGTCCTCGGACCTCCAATTCTCGCCGTAGATCAAGCCGATCTGCCCGTGGGTGCCGTTACGGAACCCGCCGTACTCGACGTCTCCGCCCAACGCGGTCCCTCGTCCTGTCGAGCCGTTGTGTCGCATGAAGTCGTGATGGCTGCCGTTCGCCGAAACCATCAACCCGCCCGACACCTCGACGGTCAGCCTTCCGGCGAAGGACTTGGCCCCATTCTCGTCTGAGCCGAAGGTGCCCGTCCCGTTGGTGATGGTGCCCATATATGACACCTGACCCTCACGCAGCGAGCCGTCTACCCTCACCCCCACGTCACGGTCCGAGTATCCGAGCTCCTCGGTGAAGCGACTCAGCGAGCAGGGCCCGCCCGGTCCCGCGCAGGCGTTGAGCCCGTCCACCTTTCCGGTCCGTTCCACCACCACGATATCGGTGGAGCTGTTCAGCTCGAAGATGTCGAACGCCCGTTTGAACTGACCGAAGGAGATGCGGAGTGCGGGATCCAGCCTCAGCCGGAAATACGCGTCCTTGAGGCTGAGCTCGCTCTCGCCGAAGTCGGGCTGGATCCTCCCGTCCACCAGCTCGGAGACCGCGACGTCGATCGTGATACGGGCCCGCTGCGTGAAGAAGTCGATGCTCTTTCCGCCGTCCGCCGAGCTCGTCGCCATCTGAGCGTGAACACGCCCACCGATGCGAACAATTGCGCTGCACGCGTCGATCTCGCCTTGAGCCACGGCCACCCTGGGAAGTCCGAACATCGAGGCACAAACGACGGCCGCAATGCCCGACGCGGCGGACAGGACGCCGGATCCCAAGCTCATGGGTCGGACGTTCTCGGGGCTGGAGAGCAGGGATTGCAAGGGTGGTGAGACCACCTCGGGGCTGCACACTGTGCAAGGGGATCCAGGTGACCGGCCGTCCCGGAATCTCGAGTTTGCAGCGAACACTGCACGACACCGCGCCAGTGTAATAGACGTCGTCGAGTATCGCCATCATTCGTCGGCCGTCGGCGCCTTGGAGAACGCTTCAGAAGTGTTCGTCAGCTTCCCTAAAGCGTTCCGCTAGGATGCGCCGGCGGCCCCGTAGCAAGCCCGAAAGTGTCGAGGCGTTCAACACCCGTCCTGCGACAGCTCAGGTCCGGAGGGTCGGATGAGCCATCCGCAGTGACTACTTGTCGTCTCGCGGAGCGATGACGGACGAAAGGGCGTCCTGGATCGCACGTGCCGACCCGATCCCAACCGCCAACGCGAAGGCCACGCCGATGGCTCCGAAGCCGATCAGGAAGGCTGCGAGCACGATCTCTCGTGCGAGGTTCAGCTCCCACATCGCAAGGGCCGCAACGACGGAGAGGAACGCCGCTTTGGCAAGCCCGACCAGCAGCGGTGTGCGTGGGACTCGCTCGGCGGCCAACAATGATTCTACGCGACGCGCGAAAACGTTCGAGAGCACGAGTCCAATCCAGGAGATCAACACCGCCAGGAACAGCGTGGGAAGGTAAAAGATGACCTGGTCGAGGAGGCGCGCAAGCACCTCGAGACCCCAGATCTGGAGCGCGTTGTCGACGAACACGAGGAAGAGGATCGTGCCGGCGATGGAACCGACCCCGTTGAAGAGCGCGGCACGCACGTCGCCTTTGCCGATCGCGGCTCGCCATGCGGAACGACCTCCACCCAATCGATCGAGACGAAGCAGAACGAGTAGGCGAACGACCGCCCGCTTCAGGATCCACCCTGCGACGGCGCCCGCGAGGAGGACGACGATCCCAGCGAGGAGTGTCGGCATATACTCTAAAACCCGTTGTACGAACTGGTCGAGCGTCCTCTGAGTCTGCTGTTGCATGTCGCTCTACCTTACTCGAAGAAATTTCGGAAGCGGCGTGTATGCCGCGGCTCGACATCGCGTACGATCACCACCGGCCCCTCGCTACGCTGGGCGAGCAGGCCTGGCACGGTTTCGCCGAACAGAGGTGATATCGGCCCGGAGCTCGGCGCGCCCACGAGAACGAGTTCGTCTGACCGTATTGCCGATATCAGCCCCCGACCGGCATCCGGACCCTTTAGGATCTCCATTTCGCCCGCGAGCCCCGACGCCCGCATCGTCTCGAGGGCGAGGTCCGTGGCCTTTCGGGCAGTGGCGTCATCGACATCGTCCGGTACGATCGTGATGAAGCGAGCGGCGCCTCCCACCCCTTCGCTCATCGCCGGTGTCAGCTCGGACGCGAGGCGCGAGTTCATCCCGGCAGTGACGGGGACGACGACACTCTTGACTGGACGCTTGGTCTTCGACCCGTAAACGACCGCAACCTGGCAAGGAGCCCTCTGCAGCACGCGATCTCCGATCGACGAGATCAGCCTCTCCATGAACGTGCCGCCGCTCGGAGCCCCGAGGATCAACAGGTTGCACGCCTTTTCGCGGGCGGTCTGGACGAGGCTCTCGCTGGCACGCCGGCCGATGCTCACCACCGACGTCGCCGAAACGCCTCGCGCCTCCGCGAACTGAACGGACTGTTCGAGAAGCGGCTCCAGTTCCCTCGTGCGCCGCCGCCCGCCGAACAGTGACTCTCCTTCGGGCACCTCGACGACGCTCGTGAGGACGATATCGCCCGAGTGCTTGGCGGCGACGGCTACCGCCACGGACATCAGATTCTCGAGCGCGCCGGGGTTCGCGATGGCCACCAGAACGCGGTACTGCTTACGCTCCAGCCGCTCCATCCACCCTACTCGCTCGGTGTATGCCTGCTCCCGCGAACGGCTGTACGCGTAGTAGAACACGAAGCCGGCCACGATCCACCCGCCCGCCGCGAGCCACGCGAGCGGATAGCCCACGAACATGAACACCGCGATGAAGAGCATGGTCGCGATGGCCACGATCGGCGTGAAGGGCACGAAGGGCACCCGGTACCCGCGATCCAGGTCGGGGCGCAGCTTGCGAAGCCGGATGAGCGCGATGTTCACGCCTCCGAACAGGAGCAGGAACATCACGCTCGCGGCTGCCGCGACGTCCTCGATCGGGAGCGCGATGGCCATGCCGATGATGAGGAGGGTCGAGAACAGGATCGCGTAGTGCGGCGTGCCGCGGAACGGATGCACTCGCGCGACGATTTGAGGAAGGCTCGCGTCACGCGCCATGGCGAACGCAACGCGGGACGACGAATAGATCGTGGCGTTGAGCGCCGACACTGTGGAGAGCAGGCCGCCCACCAGAATCAGGATCGCACCGCCGACGAAGAACTGATCCGCCGCCCCGACCAGCGCGGTCTCTCCGCCCTGCGCCAGGTAGTCGGTGACCGCGATTCCAGGGGGCGGCACTACCGCGCCCACCGCGACCAGAGCGACCAATAGGTAGATCGGGATCACGATCAGGAGCGAAATGAAGACCGCGCGAGGGATGTTCTTCTTGGGGTCCTCCACCTCTTCGCTCGTCTGAGCGATGATCTCGTACCCTTCGAACGCAATGAACGTCAGGCCCATGGCGCCGAAGACCCCGCCCCAACCGTTTGCGAAGAACGGATCGAAGGACCCCTGCCAGCCCGGCCGGTTGACCATGACCATGAGGCCCGCGGCGATGAAGACCCCGATGATGGCGACCTTGCCGATCGTCACCACGTTCCCCGCTTTGCCCGCCTCGGACGCCCCTCGGTAGTTGATGACAGCAAACAGCGTACACGCGAGCACGGCCAGCCAGATCTCCTGGCGAAAGATCGGCGTGTCGAGCGAAGGGAGGCCCACGAAATGGAGGACCTCCGTGAAGTATGCGCCGAAACCGAGGGCGTAGAGCGAGCAGGCGACGGCGTGCGCGAACCAGTCCATCCATCCCGCGAGGAAGCCGCTCGGGTCGGGCAGCGACGCCTTGATCCACAGGTAGCCACCGCCGGCTCCATGGATCGCGCTGCCCAACTCCGCGTAGGCGGCCGCGGTCAGCAAAGCGACGAAGCCGTTCAGGAGGAAGACGACGATCAATGCGGGGCCCGCAACACCCGCGGCGATCCCCGTGAGAACGAAGATGCCAGCCCCGATCATCGCCCCGACGCCGATCATCGTCACGTCGAGAAGCCGCATTTCTCGGCTGAGTCGGACTTCACTCGTCATTCAGACTCCTCGAGAAAGACACCCGCTCACCCGCGAAACGAGCCGGACACGCCCCGTTGGAAGCAGAGACAGGCGATCACGTCTCGGGGGCACATCAGCGCAGCGCGCGCCAGCGCACGCCGCAGACCCTGGTCCCTCGTCTCGTCGATCTCCCGCGCAATTCGTCAGAGCGTGGTCCGGCGGGCGAGAGTCGCCGTGGAGGCGAATGTGCCAGTTGCGCTTGATGTTTGTCAGCGTAGTGCCGCCAAGATGTTACGATTGATCTCGATGACGGTCCTGGCGTCTGTGGTCGAAATATACAGCTGCCGCTCCTCATTCCGGTAGTCGAGGTACGGGTTCACCGCGGTGATCAGCTCGGCAACGCTCGCTTCTGGGTGAGTTCGCTGAAGAGGCGCTCGACAATATTCAACCAAGAGGCTCCGGCTGCGATGAAATGGAGGTGCACATGCGGACGTCCCCCACGTCGGGGCTTCGCCCCTGACGTCCCGGTCTGCTGGTTAGCGGCGATCAGCCGCCGCACGCGCTCTTGGAAAGAGTAGCCACGGACCTGCTGGAGGCGCTCTCCGAGGGGGCACCTCTGGAGTTGGACCTCACCAAACCCGATCATCTAGCGGCCGTGTGCTCGAGGGCCGAGGCGCTGGAGTCGGCGATCACAGCCGCAGACCAGCTCCAGACTATCGAGTCCCACGTCTCAACTGATTCGTCCATGCCGATTTCCGTCCGCGTCACCCTCAAGCTGGCCTCGAGCCGCGTGCTGTTGCGAGAGATCGACCGTCCCCTTCACGTATCGGTAGTGTTCGCCGTTTACAAGGAGCATCTCCGGATTCTAACTGCCGAAGAGCACCCGGCAGGTGAGGACTTCCTGCGACAGAAGCTCAGGCAGCTGCGTTGGCTCTTCGGACCTACGCCGCGCCATACGTGGGATCTCACGGTGGTGGACGACGGCTGCCCGGAGGGGAGCGGAAGGCTGGCGCAGTCGGTCCTGAACCAGTTCGCTGGCCCCGGCGAAGAGGTTCGGGTGCTATTCCTAGAGGATGCGATTCGGGAACGACTCCCCATCGTTGGAGATCTGCGGTCCACGAGTCAGAGCCAAAAAGGCGGCTCGATTCGGTTCGGTCTCTGGCATGCGACCCGGAACCTTCGGGGCTCGAACCACGTGGCTCTCTTCACGGACGCCGATCTGTCAACCCACCTTGGTCAGATGGGTCTCATGCTTTCGCCTCTTGGGGACTCGAGTTGCCTTGCCACGGTGGGGTCCCGTAGGGAGCCCTCCTCCGTAGTCGTAAAGGCTAGAGCGAGGGACGCCCGCGGCAAGCTCTTCATCTACCTCTGGAAGCGCGTCATCTCCCAACTTGGCGAGATCGTCGACACTCAATGCGGCTTCAAGGCATTCGATGCCAGCCACCTGGCCTCGTGGATCGAGGACACACGGGTCAACGGCTTCTCCTTCGACATCGAGTTCTTGCTCCAGGTGCAGCTCGAGCGTCCCGGCGCCATCGTCAAGGTGCCCATAGCATGGATCGACAGTGAGGCGGCATCCACGACCGCCGATCTCGAGCCGTACCTACCCATGCTGCAGAGCGTCACCCGGCTGTACCGCCGCGAGCTTCCTGCCTCCGCCCACAGCGAGCCCTTCGCTCGCCTGATCGAGCGACTCGACACGGACTCGTTCCAGGAACTCATGGCGAACATCCCCCCAGAGATCGCAACCCGGGAGCCCCTGGAATTTGGCGACTTCGACGGGGTGAGCGCCCTGAACTTGGCTGACGCTGCGGGACTGCGGAGTAAGAAATGACGGAACGTCGGCCCCCGGCGGCTCCGACCTCCGGCGGACAGGCATCGACAGGGCCGAGTTCCGCGTCACATCCACGGCTCAAGGGGAACACCGGCGTGGGCGCGGACGAGCAGGAGCGAGCGACCCGCGACCGGCTCCAGCTGCTCGATGAGTGTGAGGAGACCACCGCTCCCGCCAAGCGACACACCGAGCGCGATCAGGTCCGCGGAGCGTCCCGCCTCGCGGACGCCCACCTCTATCGAGTCCGCCGGGATCGACCTCACCTCGCTCATCACGATGCCCCCCATGCGCGCTTCCAGCTCAGCCTCGGCCTCCTCGCGCGCTCCGGGTCCGTGTCCGCGGGCACCAGCGTGGCGGCCACCAGCTGCGCGTCCCAGGAGGCCGCGGCGCGCGCGGCGAGCAGTAGGGCGAGCTGGCCATCCGCTGAATCATCGGACAGAACGAAAACCCTTCGGGGCGGCGTGATGCCGCCCGGCCGGAACACGATGAGGTGGGCGCGCGTGGTCCGTTCCAGGTCGCGGAACAGCTCGACCTGACCGGCGCCGCCGTCGGGGCCCGGCTCGGGCCATCCCAGGAACAACAAGGAGGCGCGTGAGACCTCGGTCGCGCTCACGATGCCGCGAAGCGCGGTCTGCGCGGGCGCCACGTGCGACGTCACCACGACGCCGGTGCGGGCGAGGGGCTCGGCCGCCCGGCGCAGCGCCGCCTCCCGTTTCCCGACCGTCTCCTGGTAGCGATCGAACACCTCCTGGCGAAGACGCTCTTCCCCCTTCAGGAGATGTTGAGCGCCAGGACGGTACCGCGCGACTGCTTCATGATGGCGGCGGCGACGCCGATGCGCTCCGCCTCACGTTGCGGATTGCGTACGGTCACGATGGCGGCGGTCGCTCCTCGGCCGGGGCGCCCAGCGCTCCACGCGATCGAGCGCCGGCTCGAGGAGGCCCCGTCTGAGGAAAAACGGCCACGCGCCGCGCACCTGGGTGCGCGTCCTGGCCCACAGGTGGTAGGGGCTCCTCGACTTCCCTTCCACCGTCGTCCTAGACGTGGACGTCGGCGGCCAGCTCTGTCCCACACTCTCTGATTCCGCGAGCGTGCTCGCGCGCGCGTACTTCGAGCTTACGCTGGACGTGTCGGGCGCCCGAGGAGCGGCCTTCTGCTCCGCGTGCGGCCGTCCGTATGCCGTGCGCCGCCAGCCGAAGCACGGGCAGGCGACTACTGCCCGGACTGCTGCACCGCCCGCGTGCCCCAGCGCCTCTATATGCGGAGGCGAAGGGCCGTCGAGGGAGACCGGGCGTAAGAGCGAAGGAGGAGCGCGGGCCCGAGGAAGACGGTCCCCGAGGGGAGGCGAAGGCACGCACGACCCGCACGGGCCGCCCCCGCTGTCGCTTCCCCGCCCTACTCTGTCCGCTACCGGTCGGTCCCCCTCGTTGGTGGCGGCGTTGCAAGGCGCCCAGAGGCAACCGCCGGCCTCCTCTACCGCATCGTTAGTAGCTCGCTGTCACCCGAGAGTCACCCACAGGGCATGGGAACGGCCTCTCAGGAAGGTATCCGAGAGGCCGAAACCATTGGGACAGTATGATGCCGGAGGAGGGACTCGAACCCCCGACACGCGGATTATGATTCCGCTGCTCTAACCGACTGAGCTACTCCGGCTTGGGGGAAAAACCTCGTCCCGCGCCGGTGCCAGTGTCAAGGCTGGAGCGCACTCGTGACCACCCACTGAGGGCGCTTGCGCTGCGGCCAGCGCGGTGCGACGCTCAGGCGGTGGGCAGGCGCACCGGTTAGATCAACCAAGGGGGCCCGCGATGGATCCGATACAGTTCCTCATTCCAGTCGCCGTCGTTGGCGGAATTGGTCTGCTCACATCGCTCCGGATCCTCTACGAGTACGAACGGGGTGTCATCTTCCGGCTGGGAAAGCTCGTGCGCGCCAAGGGACCAGGCCTGATCTTCGTCCTTCCCTTCGGCATCGAGCGCATGCGGAAGATGGACCTGCGGATCGTCGCGCTCGACATAGCTCCTCAGGACACGATCACCAAGGACAACGTGAGCGTGAAGGTGAACGCGGTCGTCTATTTCCGGGTTGCCGACCCGGCCAAGGCCGTTGTCGAGATCGAGGACTACTACTTCGCCACCAGCCAGCTCGCTCAGACGACACTGCGGAGCGTCATCGGACAATCGGAGCTCGACGAGCTGCTCGCGGAGAGAGATCGCATCAACGACGTTGTTCGCGTCATCATCGATCAGGGCACCGACCCCTGGGGAATTGAGGTAACGAGTGTCGAGATCAAGGACATCGACCTGCCGAAGGAGATGAAGCGGGCCATGGCCAAGCAGGCCGAGGCGGAGCGGGAGCGCCGCGCCAAGGTCATCAGCGCGGAAGGAGAGTTCCAGGCCTCCGGTCGGCTGGCCCAGGCCGCCGAGGTGATCTCCCGACACCCTGCGGCGCTGCAGCTGCGCTTCCTGCAAACCGTCGTGGAGGTGGCCGCGGAAAACAATTCCACGACGCTGTTCCCGATCCCGGTCGACATCTTCCGGGGCGTCGCACAGCGGATCACCGGCGTCGCGGGTGGTGGATTCCCCGAGCAAACTCCCGATGGAGCCGCGGCGCAAGCTTCGGGCCGACTTCCCGAGGGGGAGGAGGAACGGCTCGAGCTGGCCAGGGCCGCCCGGATCGCATTGGGCCTGGGGAGCGGCCACGAGCGCGAGCCCGTGGAGGAGCCTGCCGAGGAGTCGTGATGGGGCTTCGCCTTCTCGAGGCGCCGTAGCACAGGCGACGCGGCTCCATGGGGAAACCGCGCGACCGGGCCCGCTCCGATGTTCCCGCCCTACCGAGGCGGTTCGACGACGAGCAGACCGCGCTCATCCTGGGCCGGGCAGCCGAAACCGAGCGATGGACCGGGCCACTGCCCTCCCGAGGTGAGTTCACCCTGGACGACATCGTGTCCATCGGCCGCGAGGTCGGCCTCGATCCGGCGACCGTACGGCGAGCCGCGGGGATCGTTCCCGTCATGCCAGGGCCCGTGGAGCGATTCGCCCTGGGGGGATCCGCTCGGCCGACCGTGCGCGCCCGGTTCGAGGGCCGTGTCCCTCGCGGCCGCTATGCGGAGATGACCGACGCGCTCGACTCTGTGTTCGGCACCCATGGGACAACCAGTCAGTCCGAGGGCGCGTACGAGTGGAACGAGGAGCACGGGCCCGGAAGGACGAGCGTGCACCTCACGTTCGGTGAGACGGAAACACAGGTGAGGGTCGAGGCGGATCGGCGGGGATGGGTGATCCTCACCGCAATTGGATCGATCGCGGGCGCGATCATCGGGGTGCAACTGGCAGCGGGCGTGTTGGGCGTGTTGGCTTCGCTGGGCCCGGGAGTGGCCGTCCTGCTCCCGACGGTCCTCGCGTCGGCGGGGCTGCGGTTCGTCTTCCCGCGGCTCAAGGGGGATCTAGAGGAGAACATCCAACGAGCCGTGGCGCACGTCGGGAGCCTCATCGAGGCGGTCCCCCCGGGGCGTCCCACGCTGCTCGAAAAGGCTCAGCTGCCCGGGTCCTCCTCGTCGCCTGCTTCCGAGGAATCCGAAGGGCCGACGATCCTATAGAGGATCTCGCCGTCGCGGATCATGCCGAAGCGCTCCCTGGCGAGACGCTCGATCGTCGCGGGGTCGACCTCCAGCGAGTCGGTCCACGCCTGCAGCGAGTCGATCTCGGCCCGGATTCGCTCCAGTTGGGCGGCCTCAGCGTCCGCCGCTCGGCGGGCGCTGCGCACCTCGAAAACCGAGTACTCGCCTCCGAAGAGCGCCCAGTAGGCGGCCAGCAACAAGACCGCCGGTACGACCAAGCGCTTCAGGAGCCCCACAAGCTCCTCCCAGGATAGACTGCCCTCTCGCCCAGCTCCTCTTCGATGCGCAGCAGCTGATTGTACTTGGCCACGCGATCGGTGCGGCTTGCGCTACCCGTCTTGATCTGACCGGCATTCGTGGCGACGGCCAAGTCCGCGATGAAGGTGTCTTCGGTCTCCCCGGAGCGGTGCGAGATGACGGAGCGGTATGACGCATCCTCCGCCAGTCGAATGGCGTCGAGCGTCTCCGTCAGTGTGCCGATCTGGTTGACCTTCACAAGGATCGCATTAGCGACGCCGTCCCTGATTCCCTGGCCCAGCCTCGAGCTATTGGTCACGAAGAGGTCGTCTCCCACGATCTGGATCTTGTCGCCCAGCGCCTCGGTAAGCGCTTTCCAACCTAGCCAGTCGTTCTCCTCCAGGGGGTCCTCGAGCGACCGAATCGGGTACCTTTCGACCCAATCGCTCCAGAAGTCGATCATTCCTTCGACGTCTCGTCGCGCTCCGCCCGACCACCGGAAGACGTACTCGCCCTCCTCGAAGAACTCCGTTGCCGCGGCATCGATGGCGATCTCCACGTCGTCACCAGGAATGTAACCGGCGCGCTCGATGGCGGTGAGGACCACCTCGATGGCCTCCTCGTTCGACGCCAGATCGGGCGCGAAGCCACCCTCGTCCCCCACGGCAGTGCTCTTCCCACGGTCCGTGAGCACGGCCTTAAGCGCATGGAAGATCTCGACCCCGGCCCTCAATGCCTCCTCGAAGCGGTCGAATCCAAGAGGCATCACCATGCACTCCTGGATGTCCACGTTATTGGGCGCTTGAGCACCGCCGTTGAGGATGTTCATCATTGGAACCGGCAGCACGCAGCTTCCCCGCTCCCCCAAGTACCGCCAAAGCGGCATTTGGTTCTCCTGCGCCGCGGCCCTAGCGACCGCCATTGAGACCGAGAGCATCGCATTGGCTCCCAGCCTCCGCTTGTTCGGGGTGTCGTCCAACTCGATCATCGTGCGATCCAGGTCGACCTGCTCCCTCGCTTCGAAACCGAGCAAAGCGTCGCGGATCGCCGTGTTCACGTTTTCCACCGCGGCAAGCACACCCTTCCCACCGAAACGCTCCTGGTCCCCGTCGCGCAGCTCCACGGCCTCGTGTGCTCCGGTCGAGGCCCCGCTCGGGACGGCCGCACGGCCGCGTACGCCCGACTCGAGGGTCACCTCCGCCTCGACGGTCGGATTACCTCGCGAGTCCAGGATCTCGCGGGCCTTGATGTCCACGATGGCCGACACATGTCCTCCTAGTGTGGTGGTGGTGGTGGTGTCGCCGCTCTGCTCCCGGCGAGGCCCGCTCGCCGTATCGAAAGCAACGCCCCCCGGCTCGGAGGGTGCATTACTCCGCGCCCGAGCCCGAGGTCTCCCGCGGGGGTCGAGCCCCAGCACCGTCTTGTGGGTGAGCGGGAGCGACGGGCTTCGGCGCCGCCGCTGGACCTCCCGCCTTGAGCGCCGCGACCGCGGCGTGCGCCGTGGCACTCAATGCGTCCCGGTCCTTGTGCCCGAGCCCCACGACGGGAATCGGTGCGCCAACCCGGACTCGGACCACGCCGGGTCGGGCGCGCCACGAACCCTTGGGCAGAATCTCGCGCGTCCCCACGATCGCAACCGGGACCACCGGCACCCCGGCCCTGATGGCCAGCACGAAAGCTCCCTTCTTGAAGGCCTTCACCTCCCCGTCGGGGGATCTGGTTCCCTCGGGGAACATGACGATAACGCGACTCTCCTCTCGAACCAGGCGCGCGGCGCGCTCTAAAGACTCGATCGCGCTCTGTCGGTCCCTCCTGTCGATGGAGATGTGACCGAGGGCCTGCCAACCCGGCCCGAAGAACGGGACGCTCTCGAGCTCCTTTTTCGCCACGAATCGGTAGTTCGACGGTAGCCATCCGGTAAGCGCGAGTACGTCGAACCAAGACTGGTGGTTCGCCACGAGGACACAGGGTGTCGCTGTCTCCAGGTGCTCGCGACCCTCTACTTCGACCTTCACGCGCGCGGCCCGCAGGATCTTTTGAGTCCAAAGACGTGGGTACTCGCGCGCGAGCCGTTTCAACTTGTGCGACCGGCGACGCGCGTGGTACACGACCGGAGTCCCGTAGCGGACGGTGGAGAAGATCGTCACCAGTGCGACCCAGAGCGCGCGGATCACGGTGTCCCGCTCTCCTCCTCGTCTGCGGGGCCTTCGGTCCCGAAGTGGTCGAACCCCGTCCCGTCGAGCCGGCGCGGCGGTTGGCCGTCTTCCTCCAGCCACACGCCTTCTCCAGGATGGACCCCGCCGACCTGCGTGAGGGGGACGCCGAACAGGTCGAAGAAAGCTGCGGCAACTGGCCCGAGCGCCCCCGGAGCCGCGGCGATGCAGAGCTCGTAGTCCTCACCACCGCCCAGCACGTCTTCCAGGGACGCCATGTGGATCGCGTCCCCCCCCTGCCCGACACCGGCACGCGGCACCTCGGCGGCCACCACGTACAAGGCTACTCGGGACGCCGCCGCCAGGTGCCCGGCATCCCCCGCGAGTCCGTCGGAGATATCGATGAGAGCGTGCAACTCCGCATTCTCGGCGAGCCACGAGGCCTCGCGGGTTCGCGGCACCGGTCGGGCGAAGGAGCGAGCGAGCGAATCGGGCACCTCGCGCCCGGATTTCAACAACGCCACGGCTCGCGCCGCGCCGCCGAGTTCGCCGGTGACCCAAACCTCGTCGCCGGGTCGGGCACCGCCCCGGGTCACGGCCGAATCGACGACTCCCGCCACCACCACGTCGATCGTCGCTTCGCGCGGCGTGCGGACCAGGTCCCCACCCACCAGCGCCGCGCCACATGAAGCGGCCGCTTCTCTCACGCCCGCGACGACCCGCCCCGCCCAACCCGATCTCGAGTCCACATCCGAAACGGCCAGCGCGGCCAACACCGCCACGGGCCTCGCCGCCATGGCGGCCAGGTCACTGAGGCTCCCGGCCGCGGCGCGCCACCCGATGTCCTCTGCGGTCAGCCACTCGCGACGGAAGTGGACGCTTTCGACCGAAAGGTCGCAGGAAATCGCGAGCGGGTGCGCGTCCACGACGGCGCAGTCGTCTCCCGGCCCGACGAGCACCCCCTCGGGCAACGAGCCGCCTCCCGACAGGAACGACCGAATGAGGTCGAACTCCCGACCTGGCCCGAGACGAACGGGGGCGTTGGGGGTCACGGGTCTCAGCGCACCGGGTCCTGATCGAACGAAACGCCGGGAAGCGGCAGGTCGGTCTCGCCAGTTCCGGCCTGCGCCAGCGCCGCCGGGAGAGCCTCCACGACGTCATCCGGGAGCAGACCGGCTCCTCGCGCGGCCCGGCGCGTTGCGCGACCGCAGCCGTATAGAGCGAGCGCCGCCGCGTCGGCTGGCGCGAGACCTTGGCACAGGAGCGCACCGGCAACTCCGGAGAGGACGTCGCCGAGCCCAGCGGTCGCCATGTCGGAGGAGGGCATCACGTCCAGCAGCACCGGACGACCCGGACTTGCCACGAGCGAAGGGCTCCCCTTGAGCAGAAGACAGCACCCGACCTCGTCGGCCCATCTGCGAGCGGCAGGGACTCTCCCCGGACCACCCATGTCCCCGGAGAGTCGACGCATCTCCCCCGGGTGGGGTGTGATGAGCAGCTCGCGGGTGCGGGCCAGATCCGCGAGGGGAGGCGTCCGGCCCGACGCGGCCAGGTTCAGCGCATCGGCGTCCAGCAGCGTCGTTACGGCGGGCCCATCGAGGATCCGCGCCAGTACCCGCTCCGACCACGAGCTCACTCCGAGTCCGGGGCCGGCCGCGATCGCCGTCGTATCGCGGAGCGCCGCCTCGACCGCCTCTCCGTCCGCGGCGTCGATGAAGATCGCAGCCGGAGTCGCGCTCTGGAGCGTCTCCCGGTTCTGCGAGGCCGAAGCGACTCTCACCAAGCCGGCGCCGGCCCGCAACGCCGCGCGGGTGGCCAGGACCGCGGCTCCCGCCATTCCCGGAGCACCCGCGACGATCAGAAGCACCCCCACGGCCTTCTTGTGCGTGTCGGGCCGGCGGGTGGGCTTGAGCAAACTGGCCCAACCGGGGGTCACGAGCCGGCTTGCGAAGCGGTTCCGCTCGGCGGGCGGCAGTCCAATGTCCAGTGCGATGAGCCGTCCCACATGATCACGCCCGGGCTGCAAGAGCGTTCCCAGCTTGGGCCAACCGAACGCTACCGTCTCCCGGGCGTGAACCGCGTCTCCGGGCACCGACCCGTCGTCGGCGTCGACTCCGGACGGGACGTCCAGGGCGAGGACGGGCCGCGAGCACGCCGCCATGCGCCGTATGGCCGCAGCCTGGCGCTCTCGGGGTGCGCCTTGAATGCCGGTGCCCAGGACCCCGTCGACAACGACCGAGGCGCGCTCCAGTGAGGCCCATCCCTCATCACCAATCTCGGCGTCGAGGCGGCGAGGGATCGGCCACCCGTGCAAGACGGGATCCGGGTCGGCGCGGTCGCCCACCACGATCGCTTCGACCCCGCGTCCCCATTCAGCGAGCGCACGCAGCGCCACGAGGGCGTCGCCGCCGTTATTGCCCGATCCGACCACTGCGACGACGCTGCCCTCCGGATGCAGGTAGTCGAGCAACTGGGCCGCACCGCGGCCGGCGTTCTCCATGAGCACGGCTTGGGGAACACCGCAGCGGTCGATGCACCAGCGGTCGAAGGCGGCTGCCTCGGATCCCGTGGGCGCAGGCACGAACTCACAGCCAAACGGACGGTCGGATGGCCCGGGAGCGCTCATCCTTGCGGGACCGACCTGGGTCGGGCAGGAGCGAGCTTCGGCGACGGACGCGGGAAGCGGAAAGAGCCGGAGCCGGCTTCGACTCGCACGGGTGGCGGTGAAGCTTTCGGGAGCGCGGCCTGCGTGGTGCTCGGGGAGGGCGGTGGTCGACGAAAAAGGGGGCTGGGAAGAGGGCCTATTTGTAGCTCTGGCCGATGTTTCGACCAATCGTGATCTCGCCGTTGTCGATGCGGATGTTGAACCCGCACTCGGGGCTGGAGCACACCCATGCCTTGTACCGGATCGGCGCACCGTCCCTCCCGTAGTCGGAGAGGGGAAGGAGCAGTCCGGTCTGGCACTTCAGGCACCGCGGAAATCCACCTTCCTCGGGCATGTCTCAACCCCTTCCATCAGCGTCGCACCGACCAAGTAAAGCGACGGAGACCGCTTGCTTCAGAGCTTCGCTTCCCAGGGATAGCCCTGCTCGAACGCCTCCTCGAAATCGTAGACGTCCCGGAAGTCCTCCCGGCGATCATCGTCCTGCTTGACCAGAATCCCACACTCCACCAGCGCGAACACGATCTCTCCGAGATCGTCCGTGTTATGGACGCCCCAATGCTCCAGGACCATGCGTGCCATGGGACCGAAGCGATCGAGTGCGAGTCCGCGAACGCCCTCCGCGAGCTCCGAGCCACTGATGTGGCGAGGTTCCTCGAGCTCCTCCATGACCGCACGAAGCGCCGACAACAGGAAGAGGTAGGCCTTCCCGTCATAACGGGGGTTCCTCTCCCGCAGCCGGTCCAGGATCTCTTCGGCGAATTGGAGCTCGGTCATGGGCGTAAGTTACGCACTCGTTGGGGATTCGCCAGTGGCCACGACCCGGGCGAAGCGTCAGCACACACACACTCCCGCTGCTGGCAGACAGCTCAGGTCGGGGCCAGCTCCCTGTAGAGCGGGTGGGCGTCACAAAGCTCTTCCACTCCACCGAGCACCCTCGATCGGACGCCCTCGTCCCCAGGGGCGTCGACGACATCGGCAATCCAGCCGCCGATCATCTCCATATCGGCTTCGGTCATTCCTCGGGACGTGAGGGCCGGCGTTCCGATACGAAGTCCCGACGTGACGAACGGCGAGCGAGACTCACCGGGAACGGTGTTCTTGTTCACCGTGATGCCGGCTCGCTCGAGGGCGCCTTCGGCGTCCTTCCCGGTGAGATCGGGGTGGCTCGGCCGGAGATCCACGAGCAGAAGATGGTTGTCCGTGCCTCCACTTACGAGGTCGAGACCACGCATGGCCAGAGCGCTCCCCAGCGCCTTCGCGTTCGCGACGACCTGACGGGCGTACACGCCGAACGAAGGTTGCATCGCTTCCTTGAGCGCAACGGCTTTGGCGGCGATCACGTGCATGAGCGGACCGCCCTGCGTGCCGGGGAAGACCGACTTGTCGACGGCCTTTGCGTGGCGCTCCGGACACAGGATGAGTCCGCCCCTCGGCCCTCGCAGAGTCTTGTGGGTGGTCGTGGTGACGATGTCGGCGTGCGGGATCGGAGAAGGGTGCTCGTCCGCAGCAACGAGTCCCGCGATGTGGGCCATGTCGACCATCAGCAATGCCCCCGATTCACGCGCAATGGCCTCGAAGGCCTCGAAGTCGATCACTCGGGGATAGGCGCTGGCTCCCGCCACGATCATGGCCGGGCGCTCGCGAATCGCCTGGTTGCGGAGCGCGTCGTAGTCGATCCGACCGTCGGCTTCACGCACACCGTACGCAAGGATCTCGAAGAGCTTGCCACTGAAGTTGACCGGCGAGCCGTGCGTGAGGTGGCCCCCGTGACTGAGGTTCATGCCGAGCAAGCGGTCGCCGGGCTCCATGAATGCAAGGTACGCGGCCATATTCGCTTGCGCGCCGGAGTGCGGTTGGGCGTTGACGTGCTCGGCCCCGAAGAGCTCCATCGCCCGCTGGCGCGCCAGCTCCTCCGCCACGTCGACGAACTCGCAGCCTCCATAGTAGCGCTTTCCCGGCAGCCCTTCCGCGTACTTGTTGGTCATCACTGTGCCCATGGCCTGCAACACGGCCTCGGACACGAAGTTTTCGCTGGCGATGAGCTCCAGCTGTACCGCTTGGCGACGGGCTTCGTCGAGTGTCGCCTGCCAGATCTGCGGATCTGTCGCTCTGAGCGCGTCGTAGTCCATTGCTCGGTCCGGAACGGGGTGATCGAGAGCGGCTGCGGAAGGAGTCACATCCAAGTACGGTGCAGGTCTCGGACCGCTGAGAGCCGATTCTCGGCAATGTTAGCGGCGGCCTCGGCCGTGGGGATACCCTCCTCCTGGGCGTGCTCGAAGATGCGTAGGAGCGTAGCGTAGATCTCGCCTGCCTTCCACCTGGCTCGCGCGGGGTCCCAACCCTTCAGCTCGCCGTAGACGCTGATGAGACCACCGGCGTTGACTACGAAGTCGGGCGCGTAGAGGATGCCTCTGCGCTGGATCTCGATGCCGTGCGTTTCACTTTGCGCCAGCTGGTTGTTCGCCGACCCCGCCACGATATCCACGCAGAGGCGGTCGATAGTGTCGTCGTTGATGACGGCGCCGAGCGCGCAGGGCGCGAAAATATCGGCCTCCACGGCGTAGATGGCTTCGGGCTCGACCGCCGCGACATCGAAGTCCTCGACGGCGAGTCTGACCCGCTCCTCGTCGACGTCCGTCACGGTCAGGCGAGCGCCCTCGGCGTAGAGGTCCATGCAAAGATGATAACCCACGTTTCCGAGGCCCTGTACGAGAACGTGCCGCCCCTCGAGCGAGTCCTCCCCGTATCGAAATCGCGCGGCGGCTTTGATGCCTCGGTAGACACCGTACGCCGTTACCGGGGACGGGTCTCCCGATCCGCCCGACACGCCGACCACGTGTTCGGTCTCCGACCGGACCCACTCCATGTCGTCCACACTCGTCCCGACGTCCTCGGCCGTGATGTAGCGACCTCCGAGGGACTCGACCGCCCGGCCGTGGGCGCGGAAGACCATTTCGCGCGAAACCGTTTCGTCACCGGCGAAAATGACGGACTTGCCGCCGCCTACGTCGAGGCCCGCGATGGCCGCCTTGTACGTCATACCACGGGATAGCCGGAGGGCATCGACGATCGCCTCCCTCTCGCTCGCGTAACTCCATAATCGCGTTCCACCGAGCGCGGGGCCGAGCGTCGTATCGTGGATGGCTATGACGCCACGGTACCCGATGGAGGGCTCGTTCCAGAGGGCGACCTGTTCGTGTCCGCCCTCGACCATCAGCTCGAAGATGTCCATCGCTCGACGCTCCCGACCGGGCAGATTCCCACAAGCATGTCGTCTATATCACCTCGGAGCAGATCCCATCGCTCCGGTTCGAAGTCAGGCTCCGCTGTGCGCTCCGAGCACCTCAAGCGCGAGCGTCGCCCGCAGGTTCTCGCCGCTGCCGCTGAAGGCCTCGATGCCCCTCGAGTCCCGTAGCAGCTTCTCTACGGGGTACTCCTTCATGTACCCGTATCCGCCGAAGATCTGAACCGCCTCTGCAGCGATCCAACCAGCGGCTTCAGTCGCGGTCAAGGCGGCCATAGTCACGGCCGACCGCGCCGATGCCGGAGCCTCCGCCGCCTCATCCTCCTCCTCGAGTGCGGCTCCCGCGGCGTGAACCATAGCCACGGCTTGGGCGTGACGCGTTGCCATTCCGGCGATCTTTTCCTTGATGGCGCCGAACTCGGCGATGGGGCGTCCGAACTGCCGACGTTCGAGCGCGTAGCCGACAGCGTGTTCGAAGGCCGCTCGTCCGATTCCGGTCGCGACCGCGCCGAAGCCGGCGCGTGCCCGATCTCGAGCTTCGAGGAGGTAACGAGCACCCATCGCGGCGTCACCCAAAAGCCCCTGGGACGCCGTGGCCGTGTCATCGAGAATTACGTCCACCGGATCGCATGCGCGGAGCCCGATCGCCTGTCGTCGCTGGCTCACGCGGTAGCTACCGGCTGTCTCATCGACCAGGAAGCAGGCTGCATCCGGCCCAGCCGAGTCTTCTTCTCGCGCGAAGACGACCACGAGACCGGCTCGGCGGCCGCTCCCCACCCATTCCACCCTCCCATCGAGCCTCCACGCCCTCTGATCTTCGCTCGCGCGGACGATGGGGCCGGGTGCGTCGCCTTCGGACTTCGCCCCGAACGAGCCACAGCTGCCGAGGACCTCCCCGGTGGCGAGCCGGGGGAGCCAGAGGCGTTTCTGGGGACCGTGACCGTGCGCGCGAATCAACTCCACGACGACCCCGTTGTGGATCGACACCGTGAGCGCTACAGCGGCGTCCGCCCGACCGAGCTCCTCCAACACCGCGAGGTACGCGAGCCAGCCCAGGGCCAGGCCCCCGTGCTCCTCGGGGACGCGCACTCCCAGGAAGCCCAGCTCGGAGAGCTTCGCCACGACCTCCTGGTCGAGCGAACCCGCCTCGTCCCAGCGCCTGGCGTGCGGTTCGATCTCGCTGCTCGCAAACTCCCTGGCGATCGCGCGGATTTCCGCCTGCTCGGCCGTCTCCTCTGTGTGGCTCACGCCTCAGACAGGTGACTCGTACGCGTGGAATCCTCGTCCGGTCTTGCGGCCCAGCCAACCCGCGGCGACGTACCTCCTGAGGAGCGGACAGGGGCGGTGCCGGTCGCCACCGAGCTCGCGGTGTAGCACCTCGAGAATCTGAAGACAGACGTCCAACCCGATCAGATCGGCGAGCGCGAGCGGCCCCATGGGGTGGTTCATCCCGAGCCTCATCACCATGTCGATGTCCGCTGGCCCGGCCACGCCCTCCATGAGGGCGAACGCGGCTTCGTTGATCATGGGCATGAGAACCCGGTTCGCCACGAACCCCGGAGCATCGTTCACCTCCACGGGCGTTTTTCCCAGGTCCCGAGCAAGCTCGAGAACCGAGCTCGTCGTTTCGTCCGAGGTGGCGAGACCCCGGATCACTTCCACCAACGCCATCACCGGAACGGGGTTCATGAAGTGCATTCCTACGACCTTGTCGGGGCGCGAGGTCCGCGCACCGATCTCGGTGATCGAGATCGAGGAAGTGTTGCTCGCAAGGACCGCGTGAGCGGGAGCGGCCTCGTCAAGTCGGCCAAACAGCTCGAATTTCAGCTCAGAGCGCTCGGGCACGGCCTCGATGACGAGGTCCGCCGCCCCCACGCCCTCCGCTAGATCCGTGACGAGCCTAATGCGGTCCAGAACGGATGCCTTCGCGCCTGGTTCCAGCCTGCCTTTTCGGATTTGACGGTCCAGGTTGGTGCCAATCGCCGCCAACCCACGGTCGAGGATGCCACTGGAAAGATCGACGATCCGCACGCTCCGCCCCGACAGCGCACAGACGTGGGCGATTCCGTTGCCCATCGTGCCGCCCCCGACGACCGCGATCCGTGCCATGCTCACGTGGTGTGCGCTCTCGTCCCCTCCACCCTCCGGGCCCCTAATCCCCGTCGCGGGTGTCGCGACCGAACCCCCGTGTCAAGCCGAACGCGAGCAGCACCTTGGCGGCGTCTCCCGGTAGAAACGGCCACACACCCTGAGCGAGCACGGCAGAGAACGGCTGCGCCGTAAGGATCCAGAGCTGACTGACACCGCCCGCATAGAGCAGCACTATACCGCTCGCCAGGGCCGCCAGAAGCCGCCCGCCGCCGACGCCCCCGGATCCACGAATCGCACCGACCGAAAAGGCCGCTGCCGGGCACGCGAGAAGGTACCCTCCCGTCGGGCCCAACAGCCATGGGAACCCGCCGTGTCCCGCCGAGAAGACAGGCGCCCCAGCCGCCCCTGCAGCCAGATAGATCGCCATGGCCCCCGCCCCTCGCCAGGGACCGAGAACGGCCCCGGCGAGAATGACGACGAAAGCCTGCAGCGTCACGGGCACGGCAGTGAATGGAAGTGGAACCGCCACCTGGGCGCCGACCGAGGTGGCGAGGGCGAAAGCGAGCATCGCGATGGCCGAGGCTGCGCGGCCCATGCCCACGGCTTGGACTGGGGTCCACCGTCTCATCGTCCGGCCCCAAGCGCTCATAGCGTCCTCCAAAGTGCGGAATTGTTCACGCGAGCTCCACCGAGAGCGCGACCGCGTTTCCACCCCCCAGACACAGCGAGGCGAGGCCGACGGCCGTCTCGCGGGCCCGCATGGCATGGAGTAGTGTGACGAGAATCCGCGCGCCCGACGCACCGATTGGGTGGCCCAAAGCGACCGCACCTCCGTTGACGTTCACCTTCTCCGGATCGATCTCCAGCTCGCGGATGTCCGCGAGCGCCTGAACCGCGAACGCCTCGTTGAGCTCCACGAGACCATAATCGAGCACGCTCGTCCCTTCCTCGCCCATGAGGCGGCGCATCGCCTGGATGGGCGCGAAGAACAGCTCCCTCGGCTCGACAGCCGAGACGGCGTAGGCGCGAACGTAAGCCTCGATGTCGAGCCCGTGCGCGGTCGCATACGCCAGCGAGCATACGACGAGTGCGGCAGCTCCGTCGTTCAGACCGGGCGCATTGCCGGCGGTCACCACGTGCTCCTCGATGTCGTCGGGCGCGTCGGCGACGAACGCGGGTTGCAGCCGTCCCAGCGCCTCTAGCGAGGTGTCCCGACGTGGCCCTTCGTCGGTCTCGACTACAGTCGTGCCGCGAGGGGTCTCGACATCCACCGGGACGATCTCGGCGCGGAAGCGCCCCGCATCGATCGCGGCCACTGCCCTCTTGTGCGACTCCAGGGCGTACGCGTCGGCTTCCGTTCTCGAGATGCCGGCCCGCTTCGCCGTGAACTCGGCGTAGCCGCCCATATGGCAGTGCCCGAACGAGCACCACAGGCCATCGAGGATGAGCCCGTCCTGGGCGGACTGGTCTCCGAGCTTGACCCCCCGCCGCATCCCTCTCAGGTAGTAGGGGACGTTGGACATCGACTCCATCCCCCCGGCCAGGACCATCCGGTTGTCGCCCGCTCGGATCGACTGCGCCGCCAACATGACGGCCTTGAGTCCGGAGCCGCAAACCTTGTTCACTGTGAGCGCAGGGACGGTGGCGGGCACGCCTCCCTGTAGGGCTGCCTGTCTGGCCGGTGCCTGTCCGACGCCAGCCGAGACCACGTTGCCCAAGACGACTTCGTCCAGTTCAGAAGTGTCCACACGCGAGCGGTTCAGAGCGGCCCGGATGGCGGCTGCGCCGAGCTGCGGAGCCGAGAGCTTCGAGAGACCACCCAGGAAGCGGCCAACGGGAGTCCGGACGCTCCCCTTCAGAATCACCGGGGTCCGATCCGCTCCGTTCATGCCATCTCCTTCCCGACTCCCGCTCGGAGGTCCTCTCCCGAGGTCCGGAACATACCCAAATCCGGATCGGGGACCAGCCCGCAGGCTACGCCCTCAGATGCGCGCCCGGCGCCCCTGACTCCGCGTCGCGACGAAGCGCTGTAGAGACCACAGGTTAGTGATTCCCCTCCTTCTGGCTTCGTCCAGAAGACGAAGCAGTACGCGAGCCGCCGCGACTGCGTCGCCATGGGCCCGGTGCCGGTCCAGGATCTGGATCCCGTAGTGCCGCGTGACGGCGTCCAGGCTTCGTCGGCGGAGACTCGGAAGCAACCGGCGCGTAAGGCGCACCGTGCAGAGCCTCGGCACCGACGGTGCCGACCCGAGAGCGCGCACGAGCTCCGCGCTCACGAAGCGCCAGTCGAAGGTCGCGTTGTGTGCCACGAAACACCCGGCCTGCCAGGCGGGCCGAGACCTCGTCGGCCACGTGGTCGAAATACGGCGCATCGAGGACCACGGAATCGCCGATTCCGGTGAGGGATTGCACAGCCCGGGGCAGAAGCCGGCCCGGGTTCACGAGCGTCGACCAGACGCCCCCGATTTGGCCCCCGCTCACCGGCACGACCGCGATCTCGACGATGCGGTGTCCCGCGGCGAAAGAGCCCCCGGTCGTCTCGACGTCCACCACCGCGAAGTCGAGCGTCGCGAGGTCGGGCCCGGCACGGCCGTCGTCGAACGACCAAGTCCCGCTACCGTCGACACAGAACCGCTCGTCCGCCCCGAGGAGCGCGTGCACCGCCGCGGCGACGGGCCCCGGAGGTCCGGCGACACGGAGCACGTCGCGGGCGAGCTCGATCGTCGACGCCGGTCCCGTCCGCAATCGTGTCGCGGCCGCCTCCACCAGGCTCGGGGCACGGACGCTTGCGATCAATGCGCCTGCCGCGCTTGGGTGAGAGCAAACGACAGCGCCTCCAGCTCCATTACCATGTTCACGTGTTTCAACGCGACACCCGTCGGCACGCTGAGTTGGGCCGGCGCGAAGTTGAGGACGGCCTCGACTCCCGCGGCCACTGCGCGATCCACCACCTCGCTGACGGCGCCCGCCGGCACGGCCGTGATGAGGATTTTCACGTCTAGACGACGGATCACGTCTTCGAGGCGCGAAACAGGCTCGACCGTAACGTCACCGCGCCTCTCCCCGATACGATCGGGGTCGACGTCGAACAAGGCGACGATACGGAAACCGCGCTCTGCGAAGCCGGGATACTCGAAGAGCGCCGAGCCGATTCGCCCGGTCCCTACGAGCGCCACATTCCAGACAACATCGAGCCCGAGGATCTCCCGGACTCGTTCTGCGAGCTCCGCCACCGCATATCCCAGACCCCGCTTTCCGAAAGAGCCGAAGAGTGAAAGGTCCTTTCGGACTTGGGCAGCCGTTGTGCCCGCCCGCACCGCCAGCTCCTGACTGGAAACCGTCTTGGCGCTCGCACGTCCCAGCGCTTCGAGTATGCGCAGATACAACGAGAGCCGCCTGACCGTAGAATCTGAGATCTTTCGCGACACGAAAGTCATTGACAGGGAACGAGTTCGCGCGCCGGAGGAGGCCGCTTGTGAAAACCTTCACAAATTTACGACGACGACGTGGCCAGGGCAACGTCAGGCGCCTCTGATCAGGCGCCTCTCATGCTGCAGATTCACCCGTTGGGGCGGTACGTCGGCCTCACCGACCGGAGAGCCCTGGAGAGCTCTACGAACTCCTCGGGGGACAGCCGCTCTGGACGCTGCCCCAACCCGAGCGCCGTCACGGCTCCGAGCGCCTCGACGCCCTCTCGGCCGAGCGACAAGTCGGGATGGTCGCGCAGCGTCTTCTGCAACTGTTTTCTGCGCCATTGGAAGAGTGCACGGGTCAGCCGCCGGAGCGCGACCTCTTCCTCCGACTCCAGCAGCGGGGGCCTGGTAGGCACGAAGCGAACCATCATGGAGTCCACCCGCGGGACCGGGCGGAACGCGGTTCGGGGCACCTGCAAAACCCGTTCGACCCGTGCGATCGTGCGCACGCCGACCGTGAGCGCGCCGTATTCACGAGTGCCCGGCAGGGCGAGGAGTCGTTCACCCACCTCCCGTTGAACCATGATCAGGATCTCGGCAGGACGCGGAGTCACGAGCAAGTGGAAGAGGATCGGAGTCGTGACGTTGTACGGGATGTTTCCCAGCACCCGGAGCCTCGAGGGGTCCGGTGCGAGGTCGGTCAGCGGGACATCCAGGATGTCACGATTGTGCACGAACACGCGCGGGTCGGCAGCGTACTCTCGCTCGAGCTCAGCAGCGAGCTGATCGTCCTTCTCGACCAGGATCAAGCGTGAGACCCGGCCCACCACATGGCGCGTGAGCGCCCCTCGACCGGGTCCGATCTCCAGGACCGCTCCGTCGAGCGTGGGCGCGAAGGCATCGACGATCTTGCGCTGGAGGTTTACGTCCACCAGGAAGTTCTGCCCCAAGGATCGCTTGGCGCGTCCGGTCACCGTACGCTTCGTTGAAGGTGCTCGAAACCCCATGACGCCCGTCGTAAACGTGCGGAGCTACCGCGGTGTCCCAGTGCGGGCACCGCCGCCCAGGCCGGTCGTCGGAGGAGCATCGACGCCGGCTCGGAGGCAGCGGGGATCGAAAGCCGTGGGCCTTCGGCACCCGCACACTACAGCCTCAGCACCAGCGCAGTGCGGTCGTCCGAGGGGATCGTAGGCGCCACGCCCCGGGTCGCTTCGAAGAGCGACTCCACGATCTCTGCGGGTCTCCGGTCGCGGGATTCGAGCGCAATGCGGAGAATGAGCTTTTCGCCGTTGCCCAGAGCTTCTGACGTGAGGTAGTCCGAGAGCCCGTCGGTGAAGAGCAGGAGGAGGTCCTCCCCGGGCGACCATGCCACCTCCTCCATCACGTAGGAATCGGGGCCCGCGATTCCCACCGGCGGATCGGTCGCAGTGAGCCGCTCCGCATCGCCTTTTTTTCGAATGATGAAGGCGTGTGGATGTCCGGCGTTGGAGTAGATGAGTCGTCTCCGCTCGGGGTCGATCACGCCGTAGAAGAGCGAAAGGTAGACCTCGGTGTTCTCCAGCTCCTCCCGCAACGCGTCGTCGAGGCGTCGCAGAGCCTCGGAGGGCGAGCCGCCCGTCGCGTAAATCGTGGCTGCGCTCATGGAGAGCGCCATGACGAGGGCCGCGGGAAAACCGTGCCCCGAGACGTCTCCGATCATCACGCCGACCCGTCCGTTGGGGAGCTGGAGGAGATGGTAGAAATCACCCCCTACCGACTCGGCCGGCTCCACGCGAGATGCCACGTCCGCGCCCTCGAAGCACTCCGCCGAGGGAAGGAGCTTCATTTGCAGGTCGTGGGCAAGCTCCATTTCCCGGGACACGCGCTCTTGGGCCACGCTCTCCAAGAGGAGTCGGTTCGTTTCGAGAGCCGCACCGACCTGGCTCGCGATAGCCGAGAGCAGCTTCTGGTCGCTCGCTGTGAAGCGGCCTCCGAGCCGCCTACCAATGAGGTTTATGACGCCAACCGTACGGCATTCTCCCGCCCGGGGGGTATAGCGGATTGGAACGGAGAGGCGCGAGTCGTCCTCGACAGCCCCGTCGCCGAGGACTACGGGGGCACGCTCGTTCACCGCGCGCTGCTCCCGAAAGACCCTCGCGGTCAAAGCCTCGGGATCGTCCAAGTCGAGCGGACCGCCGTGGCCAGTCTCACCCACGGAAGCAGTCAAACGGAGTAGGCTCTGGTCGCGGTCGAACACCCACAACGATCCCCTCAGCGCTCCGAGGAGATCGCACAGTTCTCCGAGAATGATCTCGGCCGCGTCCTCGAGCTTGAGAATCGAACCCAGCGTTTCGCTGATCGAGTAGAGGAGATTGATCTCCTCATACCTCTCGGACAGCTCGAGTGTGAAGAAGCGCACCTCCTGCGAGAAGTCGTGCGCACGCTCGATATCGGACTGCAGGATGCTCGCCAAACCCTCGGTGATGGAGTGTGCGCCCCCCACCTCGAGCTCGAGAACCGGTCCGTCGCGCAGGGGGATCGTCTTCGAGACCCGCGCCTTGGAGCCATCCGTCGCAGCCCCCACCTCATAAAGAAACACGCGCTCCCCACCCGTTGCTCGCGACCAGAGCTTGAGATGGAGGCCCAGCCGCTCCTGGAACTCGTCCAGGATGGGCCGGATGACGTGAAGCGCGACGGCCTCCGGGGCAGGCCCGTCGCTCACGTACGGTTCGCCGGACGACCCGGCTTCTCGGCCTCGGTATCGAGGCGGAGAACGATGGTGACGGCGTTCCCGCGCTCGTTGAAATAGACCTCGTCCATGAGCTCACGCATCAGAAAAAGACCGCGCCCGCAGGACCGTGTCAGGTTGGCCGGAGTCGTGGGATTCGGCACGAGCGCCGGGTCGAATCCATCGCCCTCGTCAGTGATCCGGGCAGTTACACGCCGCTCCTTCACGGTCACCTCGACCTTCACCCGCTTGGCCGGATCAGGCCCGTTCCCGTAGAGAATTGCGTTGGAGAGCGCTTCCGTCAGTCCCACGCGGAAGTTGAAACGGAACCGGCGCGCGTGATGGTGGCAGGATGCGCAATGTTCCATGACGAACTCCACGGCGTTCGCGATGCCGTGGATGTCGTTCGGAAGCTCGAGCACGAGCTCGGAGTCGGACGTCTCCGCCTCGCCTCGTGGAGAGCCCGACTCCATCACACCCCCACCCCCGAAGCGCTGGAGTCCCTTCTGCGGGGCATTCGGCAGAAAGCGGCGGAGGGTGAGCGATCCGTCACAACCCGTCCAGCGCCTCGGATTTCGAGTTTGCGATCCTGAACAGAGTGTCGAGCTTGGTCAGCTCGAAGAGCGTTCGTAGATCCTCGTTCAGGCTCGACAAACGCAGTTCGCCGCCCTGCTCTCGGATCTTCTTCGAGAGGCTCACGAGGACACCAAGTCCCGAGGAATCGATGTAACCGGTGTCCGAGAAGTCGATCACGAACTTCCGCTCGCCTCCTTCGAGCTCTTCCAGGATCTTCTGCTTCAGCTCCTGGCGGTTTCCAACGATGAGCTGACCCTCGACATCGACTACGGTCACTCCGTCCTGCGTAGTCACATGGAATCCCATGGAATCTCCTTCCAAATGGCGTCGGCGCGGGCAAACGGGAGCGAGCGGGCCCCGGCACCGCGCACCGGGAGCGCCCGAAACGATAGTTGCGCTCTGCGAGGCAGGGCAAGGACTTCCGCTCCCGTGAACCTACCACTTTCCCATCCAGCTTGTCGTCCCGCGTCGGCCCGGGAGGTTGGTGAGCATCGTCAGCCCGGGGAGAACCTCTCGTTCAGTCGCCGTAGGACGGGCGCTGAGACGAAGGGTGAGACATCTCCGCCGAGAGAGGCCACCTCCCGGACCAGCGACGCCGAGACGAACGAATAACCCACGTCCGGAGCGAGAAAGACCGTCTCGATCTCGGGCCAGAGCTCCTGGTTCATCTGGGCCATCTGGAACTCGTACTCGAAGTCGGAGACGGCCCGGAGCCCTCGGATGATAAGACGGGCGTCCTCCCGTCGAGCGTAGTCCACCAGAAGTCCTCCGAAGTCCGAACACCGGATCCGATCCTCACCGCCGAATACCTCCTCGATCATCTCCACCCGCTCACGAACGTCGAAGAGCCCGCGTTTCTGTTGCGTGGCGTTCTCCGCGACCGCGACGATGAGGCGATCCGCCAACCGCAGGGAACGGCTCGCAATGTCTTCGTGGCCCAGAGTGATCGGGTCGAAGGAGCCAGGGTAGATGGCCGTTACGGGGACTCTCGCGCTCATGCGTCCGCCAGGGAGGTGGTGATGGTCGTGTCGCCATAGTGTCGCTGTCGCAGCCCGGGAAGCGTCGGCAGGCTCTCCGAGGAACGATGCTCTACCCATAGCTCCTGCGCAAAGGGCTCTTCCGCAAATCGTTCGACGAGCTGCCGCGCGAGCCCGTGGTCGTATGGAGGGTCGGCGAGCGCCAAGTCGAACGAAGACGCCTGCAGGCCATGGATGAAGCGCATGACGTCGCGCTGGATGATCCGGCATAGCGGGCGCGCGTCCAGGAGCTCTACGTTGGACTCGAGGACCCGGATCGAGGAACGCGCGTGATCGACGAAGACGGCCTCGGCGGCGCCGCGGCTCAGCGCCTCGAGCCCGAGCGCGCCGGAGCCGGCGAAGAGGTCGAGGATCCGAAGTCCCTCCAGCGTGCCCCCGAGGGCAGACATCCACGCCTCCCTCACCCGGTCCGTCGTGGGCCGAAGGCCGCGGCCGACGAGGGGCCGGAGCCTTCGCCCGCGCCAGCGGCCGGCGATGATCCTCATGGGCCCGCGGGCGCTTCCCCCATGGCTATGCCCTCTCCTCGCGTGGCGGCTTCGGCTGGACCGAACACGGTGCGCACTCCGCTCGGCTCCGATGGCACCGCTCCGCTCTCGACCGCGGGCGAGGCGGCACGCATGCCCAAGATACTCGCCTGAACCCGGTTTCGGCCCATGTATTCGTCAATCTGCAGGTGAAACAGCACGTCGACAGTGCCCGCATCCAGCGCGGGGGGCACCCCTCGTTCGGCGAGACCGAATCCGATGGCGTCCATGACCCCTTTCCCCGATCGCAGTCGTAGCTTCAGATGCCCCTTCCCCACGACCCTTGCGGGGCCGGCGAGCTCCAGACGGCGACCGACGAAGATCGGCCTCGGATTGCCGATGCCGTGCGGTCCGAGGTAAGGAAGGAAGCGACAGAGTTCGACGGACGCATCCTCCGGCCGAAGCTCCAGATCGGCCCGAATCCTGGGGCGCAGTTCCATCCCCTCCATGCGGCTCCGCGAGGCTTCCTCGAAGGCGGCACGAAACGCCGGGATCGCTTCCCTGCGAATCTCCAGGCCAGCGGCTTGGGCATGTCCTCCGAAGCGGACGAGGTGCTCCGAGCAATCGACGAGTGTGTCGTACAGCTGGAAACCGGGGATCGAGCGTCCGCTACCGCGACCGGTCGTCCCGTCGATCGCGACCAGCACCGTCGGTCGATGGATGAGCTCCACCAGCCGTGATGCGACGATACCGATGACTCCGGGGTGCCAACCCTCCGCGTCGAGAACGACACCGCAGCGGCGCGCGGGCTCGTAGACCCGCGGCAGTGCTTCGAGGGCAGCGTCCAGCGTGCGGCGATCCTCATCCTTCCGCAGGTGGTTCAACTCGTCGAGGCGGGTAGCCAAGCGCGATGCCTCGTCCGGCTCGGTCGCGAGAAGCAGATCCAGGGCATCCCTGGATTCGCCGAGGCGGCCTGCCGCGTTCAAACGTGGCGCCAGCACGAAGCCTATCTTTCCCGGAGTAAGCGAAGAGGGGGACGTGCCTGTCAGCTGCATGAGTGCCTGCAAACCCGGCTTCGCCGTGGTGGCCAGCGCGCGGAGTCCGAATCTCACCAGGGTCCGGTTCTCCCCCGCGAGCGGCACGAGGTCGGCGACCGTTGCCAAAGCGACGAGGTCGAGGTGCGGTAGGAGCTCGGCGAACTCGACGCCGCATTCGCGTCCCATGAGCTGGCAAATCTTGAACGCGATCGCCGTCCCACAGAGTCCCTTTTCGGGATAGGTGCAGTCGAACCTGTTAGGATCGACGACAGCGTACGCCGGAGGGAGAGTCGCGCCGGGGGTATGGTGGTCGGTCACCAGAACGTCGATGCCTCGCCTGGATGCCTCCTCGACCCAGCGGTGGGCGACGACGCCACAGTCCGCCGTGAGAAGGACGCGGGCGCCGACGCGCTCGGCCTCCTCGATTCCCGCTTCCCCGAGGTCGTAGCCGTCCCTCAGTCGGTGCGGCACGAAGGGCACCACCCGGTGCCCCAGCCTCCTCATCCACAGCGTATAGAGCGCTACGGCTGCAACGCCGTCGACATCGTAATCGCCGTGCACCAGGATCGTCTCCCCACGCACCTTGGCGTCAAGCAGTCGAGCGACGGCCCTGGTAGCATCCTGAAGGCCTTCTGGCGGGTGGAGGTGTTCCAGCAGCGGGCGGAGGCGCCGCTTGGCACCGTCCTCAGTGGTGATGCCCCGAGAGACGAGGACGCCACACAGCGCCTCGGGGAGCCTGAGGCCCCGGGCCAGGTGTTGGACTAGCTCGGGCGGGGGAGGCTGCTCAGGGAGGACCCATCGGGGTTCGGGTGGGCACAGAGCGGAGAGGAGGTGTGTGTCGGACTCCGGCCCGGACGAGCTCACGCCTCGGGAGCCTCCTGCTTGCCCGTGAGAATGACCCCACAACCCTCGCAGCGGATCATGCCTCTCCCGCCTCGGATCTCATTTTGGAGTTGAAGCGGAATCACGCTGAAGCAGTTTCCGCACGCGCCGTCGGGAGTCAGCGTCGAGACGGCCCGACGTCGACCGCCGCCGCGGATGCCTTCGTAGGTGCGCAACTGTTCATGGTCCATGGTCTCGGCGAGACTCTCCCGGCGCTGACGAAGCTCGCCCAACATTCGCTGGGCCTCTTCGCGCTCAGCCAGCAGCTCCCGTCTCCTGGGCTCGACCTCGCTACGCGCTTCCTCCAAGGCGGACTCTTCCTCGTCGAGTCGATCCTCGAGCTTTCGGATTTGGTCGAGGAGCGTGAGCGCTTCCTGCTCATCTCCTTCGAGCGCCCGCTGGACCATGTCGAGCTCGGCGCTGACCGCGGCCTGCTCACGAACGTTTCGGACTCCGCCGAGTCTCTCCTTCAGCTTCCCGGCCCGGGCCCGCTTCTCATCGGCTGAGAGCTCCAACCGGCGTTCTTCGACCTGGATTTCCTTTAGGCGCTTACGCGTCGTGCCGGCTCCCTCCTCGATCTTCAGCGCCGGTTCGTCCACTTCTTCGATCTGAGGCTCGAAGGAGCCAACCTGGTCCTCCGCCTTTTCGATCGTCGCGTCCAGCTCCTGGAGCTCTTCGAGGGATGAGTGCGTCCGTTCTTCCATTCCCGATTCCACCTCTTCGCTTTCGAGTTCGATCATCAGGTTCTGAGCTTCCTGGCGGTGTGAGACCAATCCTCCCCCATGCCTCGCCTCTGCTCGGCAAGGCGGAGCTTTCGTTCGATGAGGCGCCGCCTTTCGCCCTCATCACCGACACTCTTCAACCGGCGCTCCAGCTCCTCGCCCTGCCGGTTCAATGCCTCCATCTTGAGCCGGCCCACGCACTCCTCGAGGATCCGGCCCGCGTGGGCGAATTCCTCAGGGTGCGCCAGCAGCTCTTCGAGCCTCTTCGTGACCACTCGGTCCATCGAAGGGGACGGCCCGCGCAGCCCCGGGTCTTCGAGGAGCGCCTCGAAGATGGCGCGGAACGTCGGATCCGCAAAATCGTCGGGCACGAGGAGTTCCGCTGCCCGCTCGACGAACTCGTGACTCCGGGTCATCAGGAGGAGGACCGTACGCTCCGCGCCCATCCACGGAATGGACCCTTGCGCACGCTGCATTTCCCGCCTCGGGACGACGCGCGCACCGCCGCTGGCCGTGGAGAATCGGCGGGTCATCTCCACTTCGAGGGTCTCGCGACGTACTCCAGTGCGCTCGGCCACCTCGGCGAGATAGATGTCGCGCAGGGCCGGGTCGGCTACCGCACGAAGGGTCGGAAGGAGCTTGTCGATCGCGCGTCTCGTGCGATCGATCGAGCCGAAGAAATCACGCTCTTCGAGAATTCCCAACTTTCGGTCGAGCACGTCCACGGCTTGCTCGAGATAGTGGCGGATTCCTGCGGGCCCTTCCTTGCGGACGACGGTGTCGGGGTCCTCACCCGGCGGAAGGGTCACGACCGCCGGGTGAAGCCCGGCAGAAAGAAGCACGTCCCCGGCGCGAAAAGTCGCCTCCAATCCGGCCCGGTCGGAGTCGAAGAGGAGCAGAGCACGGGTGGCGTAGCGCGAGAGCAACCTCGCTTGATCCTCGGTGACCGAGGTACCGAGGGGCGCCACAACGTTCGTGACACCCCCGGCCGCCAGCATCACGACGTCCATGTAGCCTTCGACCAGCAGCGCCGCACGCTCCCGACGGATCGCATGCTTCGCCCAGGAGAGGCCGTAGAGAATCCCACCCTTGTGGTAAATCCCAGTCTCGGGCGAGTTCAGGTACTTGGGCCCTCCCTTGTCCCGCCCGAGGACCCGGCCTCCGAACGCCACCGTTCGTCCCGCGACGTCTTCGATGGGGAACACGATACGGTTCCTGAACCGGTCGTAGGGCTCAGGCGAGCTCTCGCTGGTCGACGCGAGCCCCACGGAGACGAGCTGTTCGTCGGCGTAACCGTGATGGCCCGCCGCTTCGCGTAGCGCCCGCCAATCGTCCGGAGCGTATCCCAAGCCGAACCGCTCCGCCGTTTCGGGGCCGACCCCGCGCGATGCCAGATAATCGCGTGCGAGGCGACCATCGTCCGCGTCGGCGAGCGTCTTGACGTAGAACTCGCGCGCAAAAGCATTCAGCTCGTAGAGCGGGCGGTTCGGATCTTCCTGGGCCCGTCCTGCGACTTCACGAATCTCGACGCCCGAGCGCGCTGCGACGTGCTTGATGGCTTCCACGAAATCCAGCCCGGATTGCCGCATGAGGAACGCGAAGACGTCGCCCGACTCTCCGCACCCGAAACACTTGAAGAACCCTTTCTCGGGAACCACGTAGAAGCTCGGAGTCCGTTCCTCGTGAAACGGGCAGCGAGCCTTGAACTCCTTGCCCGCCTTCTTCAGAGGCACGAATTCGCCGATCACGTCGACGATGTCGGCACGCGCCCGCACTTCGTCAACCTGCTGGTCCGGGATCAACGGCACTCCTTTCGCATACGCGTCCCGTCCGCGGCGCGCGGGCTCACGCGCGCACCTCTACGACGGTCACACCCGCACCGCCTTCACCCGGGCGACCGAGACGAAAGTCTCTCACCCGCGTGTCGACTCTCAACAGCTGATGGACCCGCTCACGGACCGCACCGGTTCCCTTCCCGTGGATCACCACGAGCTCACGGCTGTCCCCGACCACTATCGCGTCGAGCGCGCGCGACAGCTGGAGCTCCACCTCGTCGACCCGCAGCCCACGAAGATCAACTGTCCCGGAAGGCTCTGACGGCGGGTCCTGGAGCGGTTGGCGGGCGGTGGTCGCGACACCCTCGCCCTTCTCGATCGGGGCCGTTTCGTCGAGGGGAGTCAGCTCGCCCAGCGGCACTTCGAGGCGCACGCCGTCGGCGTCTACGAGCCCGCGATCCCTCCGCACCTCCACCAGGACTCCCTTCGCGCCGCCGCTGCCGAGGCGGACCATCTGCCCCACGACGGCCACCTGGCCGACGGTGGTGCGCCGCTCCGCCCTCGGCGTCCGCTCTTTCTGGCGCCGCGCCGCCGTCTCTACGCGACCGCGGGCACGGCGAGCCTCCTCCTCGAAGGCGCCGCCGCTGGCCGCGCGCACCTCGCGAATGGCCTCCTCGACCTCGCCCCGCGCCTCGAGGAGCATCCGGCGAGCCATGTCGCGGGTGCGCCGCTCGGCTGAGCGCTCGAAGCGCTCGAGCTGGTGGGATCGCTCATCGACCTCTGCCCGGAGCCGCGCGGCGTCCGCGCGCTCTCGGCCCAACCGATCCACGAGGTCGGCGGCCTCTCTCTCCTTGCGCGCCAGCCGGTCGAGAAGATCCTCCACGTTGGCCTCTTCCGAGCTGCGGTACCCGTCCGCCCGATCGAGCACCTCGGCCGGAAAGCCGAGGCGGCGCGCGATGGCCAGCCCGTAACTCATGCCCGGCCGCCCCTTGACCAGAACGTAGGTTGGCTCCACCGAATCGACGTCGAACTGAAACGAGGCGTTGACGATGCCGCTGCCCGGTTCGTCGAGGTGTTTGAGCGCTCCGAGGTGCGAGCTGACCACCGTCACCGCACCCCGCGCCACGACCTCTTCGAGGACCGCACGCGCCAGAGCCGCGCCCTCCGCGGGATCTGTGCCGGTTCCCATTTCGTCAATCAAAACCAGGGAGTGCGCATCTGCACACTCGAGGACTTCCTGCACGTTGCCCAGGTGTGCGGAGAACGTCGAGAGGCTCTGGGCGATGGACTGCTCATCTCCGATGTCGGCGTAAACCTGCTCGAAGATGGGGAGCCGCGTGCCCTTGCGCACGGGTGGCACCACACCGCTCTGCGTGAGCAGTGCGAGCAGACCGAACGCCTTGAGGAAGACGCTCTTTCCTCCCGTGTTGGGCCCCGAGACGACCAGCGCCCTCTCGCCTCGCTCGAAGTCGATGTCGAAGGGGACCACGGCCTCCCCGGCGGAAAGCAAAAGCGGATGTGCACCTCCGACGATTCGCAGCCCCGGCGCGCCCGGGTCGAGCACCTCCGGCGCCTCGCCACGCCACTCCGACGCAGCACGGGCACGGGCCCAAAGAGAGTCGAAGTCGATAAGCGCAGCCAGCGCTCCCGTTAGGGCCGGTGCCATGGGCTGGAGCCAGTTGCTCGCTTCGCGAAGGACGCGAAGAACCTCTCTGCGCTCCTCTCGCTCGAGCTCGCAGAGGTCGTTCATCAGTTGGATGGCCACGGGCGGCTCGACATACAGGGTCGTTCCGGTGGAGCTTTCGTCCCGGACGACCCCCCCGACCGTTCGCTTCCCCTCCCGGCGGATAGCGACCACGTAGCGTCCGTCGCGGATCGAGACAGAGGCATCGGCGACGACGAGACGCTCGGGGAGCGACCTCACGAACGCCTCCAACCTGAGCACGATGCGCCCGTGCCCGCGACCGAGCTCCGGGCGAAGGCGCTGCAGCGCCTTCGACGCGGTGTCGAGGACCTGCCCGTCCGTGTCTACGGTGCGCTCGACCATGCCCTCGAGCCGGGGCTCCTCAACGAGGCGCTCGTGCAGGCTTGCCAGGCACCCGCATGCCATCCCCTGACCCTGGAGGCGTTCGGCCAGCAACCGGCCGGATCTCAGGAGGATACCTATTGACGCCAGCTGGGGGCCGTCCAGGACGGCCCCCTCGACACCCAACCGGCTAAGCGCCACCCGCGCGTCGGGGATCGGCGGGAGTGCCCAATCCGGTCCCGCTTCGTGGAGGGCCCTGACCTCCCCCACCCGTACGAGCTCGCGTCGCACCGCATCAGCGTCCTTCGAGGGCGTCCGAGCGAGCACGGCTTCCCGTCCGAGTGGACTCGACGCGTATGAGGCAACGTCCTGCAACACCTTCGCGAGCTCGAGGACTTCCAGGGCGTGAGGGCTCATAAGACGAGCTCCGGAACACGGAACCGCCGCTTACGAATCGAGGCGCAGACCGGAGGGTCTGCGCCCCGAAGACCGAAGCCGCGGTCGATCTGCGCTGAATGTCTCATCGTGCGAGCACCTCGCGGGCGATGCGATTCGCCTCACTCCCGTCGAAACGATCTTGGATCTTCGGCATGATCCGGCCCATTAGCGGCCCCAGCGCGACCACTCCGTCGTCGACCGCTTCTTCGATGATCGCCCTCACTTCATCAGCACTCAACGGGTCGGGAAGATACGCGAGGAGCAGCTCTGCTTCCGCTTCCTCCGCCTCAGCCAGCTCTGGACGTCGCCCCATCCGCATCTGCTCGGCAGCGTCTCTGCGCTGCTTGACCGCTCGCGCGACGACCTGGCGCACAAGGTCGTCCGTCAAGGGCCCGCCGTGCTCGATCGCGCGATTGCGAACATCCGCGAGCGTGGTCGAAATGACGAGCGTGCCAAATCGGTCGCGGCGCTTGCGGGCCGCGTTCAGGTCGGCCCGGAGTCGAGCCTCGAGGTCGCCGCTCACAGGGGTCTCGCTGTCTTGGGGTTGCCCGCAAAAAGCTACCGGACCGCCCCCCCGACGGTCAACGCGATTGCGGGCGCCCGAACGCGCGGTGCGGGACAGCAACGACTCTCCAACTGAGCGAGCAAGCGTCCCCGATGCCGTGCTCCACTCTCATCCCGGAGGCCAGTCCATGGCGCGGCCGCCGAGCAGGTGGACGTGCAGGTGCCCGACCGCTTGGCCTCCGTCTCGGCCCACGTTGACCACCAGGCGCCAGCCCCCCTCGGCCAAGCCCTCCCGCTCCGCCAGCTCGCGGGCACACAAGAGCAGCCGCCCTGCGACCTCGAGATGACGTGCCTCGAGGCCGTTCAGCGACTCGACGTGCTCCCGCGGAGTGATCAGGATGTGCACAGGAGCTTGGGGCGCGATATCGCGGAACGCGAACAGGTGCTCGCGCTCCAGGAGGAGATCCGCTTCGAGCTCGCCGCTGGCGATGCGGCAGAAGAGGCAGTCGGGGGCGTTCAAGGGGCGGAGATCAGAAGTAGACGAATGGCGGTGGCCCTCCGATCATGCCGGTGATCCGAAACGAGCGCAACCGACTCGATGGTCCATGTTCGCGCCCAACAAACACCAATAGTGTGATGCTTCGAGCAACGGCACCCGATCCATACGACGGAGCACCCGGGTGAGAACGATCAGCGAACGGGCGGTCGCGATCCTCTGCCGCCAGGCCTCGCCGGCCATGCCCCTCAGCACCCTCCACGGCCTGGTTCGGGCAGCAGGCATGGCAGTCACCGAAGACGTGCTTCTCCACACGATCTCCACCCACCCGGATCACTTTCGAGTCATCGCAACCAGACCCTCGGGCGGTGGAGCGAACCGCCGGCAACAGCCCCGATGGACGACGCCCGGCCGTGCTCCGCCGACGGGGTCGGCGTATCGCCTTCCCTGGGAGGAGGATCACTGGGTCGTTCCCTCCCCCGCCGAGTTGCCTACAGTCGAGGACCACCATGTCCACGCAGGAGTCCGACGGATGAGGACTGCGGTCGTGGTACTCGGGTGGCATCTCGACGGGTTCTCGAAGACCGATCGCGCGCGATGGCTCGGCATGGTCATGGAAATGGAGCGCTTCGGAGCGAGGCTCGCCGGCGAGGGGAGGCGGGAACGAGGGAATCGCACTTCAGGTTTTGGCGCCGCCGCTCCGCCGAAGCAGTAAGGAACACCATCCATCGTCGATCTCCACGGCCCGAGGCTGAACCCCGAGCTCGCCGAGCGCGACTTCGATCGAGGTCCGCTCCTGGACCGTCATGCCGCCCGCGACCAGCCAGCCCGGTGCGTCGACCGCATGCACCAGTGCCTCGAGGAGCGGGAGGAGGCGCCCAACCTCGAGGTTGGCGGCGACGACGTCGAAAGCCCCGAGCGAGCCAAGCGCCCGGGCGTCGCTCCAACCCGGCCGGATGCGCACACGATCGGCTGAGCCGTTTCGCTCCACGTTCTCCGCGAGCGCCCCGAGCGCGAGCTCGTCGCCTTCCAGGGCCACGACCTCCGTAGCTCCGAGCTTGGCTGCCGCGATCGACAGGATTCCCGATCCGGCCCCCACATCCAAGACGCGTGATCCGGACGTCACCGCCCGCTCGAGGAGCCGCAGACAACCTCGCGTCGTTCCATGCGCTGCAGTCCCGAACGCGACCCCGGGGTCGAGCTCGATCACGACGTCCCCGGGCCTCGTCACCGGGCTCTCCCATGTAGGTGTGACGACCAGTCGGTTGGCGATCCTCCGGGGGCCGAGGCCGCGGCGCCACGTCGCAGCCCAGTCCTCGTGGTCACGCCACGAGGTATCGATGTCGAGAGTGGGAAGACCCTCGAGATCGGCGAGCACCCGCCTGGCGCGCTCGAGGAGCGCATCCCCGTCTCCGCGATCGGGGAAGTGAGTGATCCAGCGGCCGGCGTCCTCCCAGACTGACCTCGCCCCCAAAGCGAGGAGCCCTTCGACGAGGTGCGCGCCCTCCTCCGCCGAAAGGCCCCCGACGCTGAGCTCCAGCCACCGCCTCGGCGTCATCCCGCGCCGAAAACCTCCTTCACTTTCGACCAGAAGCCTCCCCGCTCGGGGTCGATGCGCTCCGGCGCGGGGTCCTCGATCTCGCGGAGGCGGCGAACGATCTCTTCCTGTTCGTCGGTTAGATGGGTGGGCGTCCAAACCACGATTCGCACCAGGAGGTCACCTCGATCCCCGTCCCCGATGTCCGGCAGGCCTTCTCCCCTGATACGTAGGACGGTCCCGCTCTGGCACCCCGGGGGGATCTTCATGGAAATGGAAGCGGACGCGTCCACGGTGGGCACGTCAACCTCGCCGCCGAGAGCCGCTTGGGCGAAGGTGACCGGTAGCTCGAACACGAGATGGTTTCCCTCGCGAGTAAAACGACGATCCTCCTCGACCTCCAACAGCACCACGATGTCGCCCCGGGGGCCGCCGCGCGGCCCTACGCTGCCCTGGCCGCGAAGGGTGATGTAGTTCTCCGACGAAACACCGGCGGGCACCTCGACCTTCACTTCCTTCTTCTCCCGAATGCGACCCTCTCCGTGGCAAGTGGGGCAGGGCTGCTCGATGACCCGCCCCTCGCCACCGCAGCGACGGCAGGGCTGAACCGCAACCAGCTGACCGAAGACCGATCGTTGGACGACTCTCTCTTCGCCTGCCCCACCACACGTCGGACACGGCATCGCAGAGCTGCCTTCCTGCGCACCGGACCCGTCACAACGGTCGCAGGGCTCCAGCAGAGCGATGCGAACGGTCTTGGTCACGCCGTGCGCGACGTCGCGGAGATCGAGAGGAAGCCGGACCCGGACCCCGGAACCCTGGCGCTGACCGGCGCCTCGGGCCCGCCCGCCGCCTCTGCCGAAGATCTCGGAGAATCCTCCGAAGCCCCCGAAATCTCGCATGAAGACTTCGAGGGCGTCATTGAACTCGAAGCCACTAGACCAGGGTGTACCGGTGCCTCTGAGCCCCTGCTCACCAAAGCGATCGTAGGCAGAGCGTTTCTCCGGGTCCCGTAGAACCTCGTAGGCGCGTGTGACCTCCTTGAAACGCTCCTCGGCCTCGCTCGAGCCCTGGTTCCGGTCGGGGTGATGCTCGAGAGCGAGCTTCCTGTAAGCCTTCTTGATCTGATCGCCGTCCGCGTCGCGGGGAACCCCGAGGAGCTGGTAGAAGTCAGCCATGGCGTCCCCTGTCACGACCGTAGCACGTCGGTCACGAGCCGTGACGTGTAGTCGACGATGGCGATCACCTTCTCGTAGGGCATGCGAGTCGGACCGATCACACCGATGACCCCCATGAGGCCGCCCACGCGGTATTCGGCCGTGACAAGCGTGAAGTCGGCGAGCTCTGCCGGCGTGTTCTCAGACCCGATCGTGATCTGGAGGCCTCCGCCGTGATCGCGACTCCCGAGAACCGCCGCGAGCAACTCGCGGCGCTCAGTGAGCTCGATGAGCCCCTTGAGTCGCTCGCCCGTCGTGAACTCCGGCTGAGCTGCCAGGACGCTGGTCTGACCGATGTGAACGTCGCGGTTCACCATCCGGGGCACGTCGAAGAGCTCGGTAGCGGATTGCATGAAGATGTTCAGGAGCTCTCCGGCGGCGGGGTCTTCGTCGGCCTGAGAGTCCCGCAGTCTCTCGGGTAACGATTGGCGGATCTCAGAAAGCGTGAGGCCGGCGAGCCGCTCGTTGAGCAGGACCGTAAGCGTCACGAGAGTATCCTTCGGCACCTCCGCCGGAAGGTCCACGTAGACCGTCCGGATTACGCCGCTCCTCACGGTGGCGACCAGCAGCACCTTGTCGGAGGACACCTTTATCAACTCCAACTTCTCGAGCACTGCGTCACCCATCCGCGGCGCCGCGGCCAAGCCGAGCTCGAGAGACAGAATGCTCAACGCCCGCGTCGCGCGCCGAACGAGCCGCTCCACCGCCGAAGAGGCCACGTCATCCAACACCTCTGCCAGCCGTCCACGCTCGACTTCCGTGACGTCCGTGGGACGGATCAGCTGGTCGACGAAGAACCTGTATGCCTGATCAGTCGGGACTCGCCCTGCCGACGTGTGCGGGTGGAAGAGATACCCCTTCTCTTCCAGATCGCTCATCGTATTGCGGATCGTCGACGCTGAGACCCCGAGGTCGAACCGACGCGAAACCGTGCGACTGCCCGCCGGCTCGGCCGTGTCCACGTACGTGCGCACGACCGCGTCGAGAACTTGACGCTCTCGCTCGTTCAACTCGTGGCCCGTGTCGTCACGGATGTTTGTTTCGGCCATGCCACGATCCTCGCTTGTGGGGTTCACGTACCCACCGAAGAAGCGGGATTCCGAGCCTCACTGGCCCACCCGACCGATGAGGCCTCCCCCGACGTCCCTGCTAGCGCTCCGTCGAGCTCTACAGCGAGCTGATCCATCACCAACCAACCGGACGCCGTGAGCCGCACCACCTCGGGCTCGACGTAGGCGAGACCGCGGCGCTCCCAGCACTCGATCATCTGGAGCGCGCCCTGGCTCAGGTCACGGGTCGAGAGTCCCCGATCACTGCGGAGACCGAGCCAGACACGCTCGAGACGCGCTCTCTCCCAGTCCAGGTTCTCGTGCCCCGCGACCGGAAGTCGCCCTCGGCGGGCAACACCTTCGTATTCGCCCCAACTGCGCAGGTTCCACCTCCGCATGGGGTGGAGATAGCTGTGGGCGCCGTTTCCGAGCCCGATGAATGGCTCGCCGCTCCAATACGATTGGTTGTGCCCGGACCGGTAGCCAGGAAGAGCGAAGCTGCTGACTTCGTAGTGTACGTATCCCTCTGCCGTAAGACGCTCGACAGCCTGAAGAAACTCGTCACGATAGCGTTCCTCATCGGCGGGCGTCTCGCGACCAGCGGACACGGCAGCCCCGAGAAGCGTGCCCGGTTCGATCGTGAGCCCGTACAAGCTGACATGCGTCGGCTCGAGGGCGAGGGCGCACTCGAGATCCATTCTCCACTGTCGCGCGAGGCGCCCTGGCAACGCAAACATGAGGTCCAGGCTGACGTTCTCGAACCCAGCCCGGCGCGCTCGAGACACGGCGTCGGCGATACCCTCCGGACCATGCAACCTTCCCATCCATCTAAGCGCTGCGGGGTCAAAGCTCTGAGCGCCCAGGCTCAGCCGGTTCACACCTGCATCCCGCCAGCGGATCGCAACGTCCTCGGTGAAGCTCTCCGGATTCGCTTCGGCGGTCCACTCCGACTCTTCCGAGACAAGGCCGTGGCCGAGGGCCGCATTGAGGCGGTGCATGGCCGCCGGTCCCAGGAGCGACGGCGTGCCACCTCCCACGTAAAGCGTGCGCAGCGGACGAGCCAATTCGAACCGGCCCTCGGCCCGGAGCGCCTCGAGTTCACCGGCCAACGCAGCGATCCACGCGTCGACGTCCGGGCGGCCTCGAACCTCGACCGCAAAGTCACAGTATGAGCAGCGCCGGGCACAGAACGGCGCGTGGACGTAGAGCGATCGTACTCGCTCCTGCGGCGTGTGGGGAAGGGAGACCACGAGCCCTTCGACTCCGCTGCTCATGCCGAGGCCCTTGCTCGAGCGAAGTGCATCCCTGGCTCCCGCCGTACGTGACCATCCAGCTCGAGGAAGGAGAGCGCCGCCAGCGCGGGCCCGGCTTCGATCCTGGCCCGCTTGGCGATCTCGTCGACGTGGCAGGCTACCGCGTCGAGGACCTCGAACACACGCCCGGCATCGCCCGCCAACATCGGCGGTGGGGGGCTCGGGGCGCCGGGGCGAGACCGCGTCAACTCGGGAACATAGTCGAGCACGGTCTCTGGAGTCAGGATCGGATGAGCCCCCTGGGCGAGCAGCTCGTGAGCTCCGCGGCTCGTGCTCGCGTAGATCGAGCCTGGCACCGCGAAGACGTCCCGTCCCAGGTCGAGCGCGTGGTCGGCTGTGATCAGTGCCCCGCTTCGCCGCGCCGCCTGTACGACGACGACTGCCTGCGAGAGCGCAGCCAAGACCCGATTACGCCGCGGAAAGTGGTGCGGTAACGGCGGCTCCCCCGGGAGGAATTCCGATACGAGGAGACCCGCCAGCACGAGCTCCCGAAAGAGCGTAGCGTGAGAGCGGGGGTGCACCCGGTCCGGTCCCGCGCCGAGCACCGCGAACGTTTTGCCACCGGCGGCCAGCGCGGCGCGATGAGCCTCACCGTCGATACCGAGTGCGAGGCCGCTCGCGACCACGCCTCCGGCGGTCACCACCGCACACGCGACGTCCCGAGCCACGCGTCGCCCGTAGTTGGTCGCTCGTCGGGAGCCCACGACGGCGACGGCCGTGCGCGTGAGAAGGGTCGCATCCCCACGCAGAAAGATCACGGCGGGCGGGTCGGCGAGCTCGAGCAGAGAGGACGGATAGCTCGCCGCCCCCCGTGGCGCGACCTGCACACCGGTCTCGCGACACCAAGTCAGGCCCTCTTCGATGCGTCGGGCCACAACGGCATCGCCACGGGCCTTTTCGGCCGCCTCATCGGCGGCGGCCGTGAAGTCGGAGCGCTTAGCCGCGAGCGCATTGCGCCCACTGCCGAAGCGCTCGAGGAGACGGCCGATGCGGGCGTCCCCGATCCCGCGGATCCTCTGGAGCCGTAAGAGCGCGGCGGCCTCGTCCAGAAGCTCACCGTCGCCCGCCCCAACACCCGCGTTCTCCATCACGATTCCCAGAACCCGTGCGCGTCGGTCTCGGCTGGCTCGGACGCGACTTCGCGCGTCTTCTCCCACAGCGCGTTCTGTAGGGCCGCAAGCCCACTCCTCGTTACGGAGGATACCACGAATGTGCCCCAGGCCTCCGGCGCATCGACCTGCGGCGGCGCCCAATCCGGCTCGAGTAGGTCCGCCTTGCTCACGATCACGCAGTGGGGCTTGGTACCGAGCACGTCCGAGTAACCAGCGAGCTCTTGACGCAGAAGCTGGTACTCGGCGGTGGGGTCCGGGGAGTCCGCTGGAATCATGAGGGCCAAGGTGCGAGTGCGTTCCACGTGCCGCAGGAATTGGAGACCCAGCCCACGTCCTTCGTGCGCGCCCTCGATGATCCCCGGGATGTCGGCAATCACGAGCGAACGAAAATCGGTGAGCTCGACGACGCCGAGGTTCGGAGAGAGGGTCGTGAACGGGTAGCTGGCGACCTTGGGCGTCGCGTCAGAAACGGCCGCCAGAAGCGTCGACTTGCCCGCGTTCGGTTCACCCACTAGCCCGACGTCCGCGATCAGCTTGAGCTCGAGCTCGAGGCGGCGCTCCTCCCCCTCCTCGCCTGGTTCCCAACGGTGGGGCGCCCTCCGGGTCGCGGTTGCGAAGCGAGCGTTCCCACGACCTCCACGGCCGCCTTGGGCCACGACGACGTGAGGGTGCCCTTCCAGAAGCTCTCCGACGAGCGCGCCCGTATCGGCGTCCCTGACCAGCGTGCCGGGCGGAACCCGAAGATGGAGATCTTCGCCGCCCCTTCCGGTACGGTCGTTTCCTTCTCCGTGGCGACCGCGCTCGGCTCGGTAATGGGCGCGATACCGGTAGTCTAGGAGGGTGCTCAGCTGCGGGTCGACCTCGATGATCACGTCCCCACCCTTCCCTCCGTCGCCTCCGGCGGGTCCTCCTCGGGGCACGCCCTTTTCCCGCCGGAACGCCTGGGCACCGGAGCCACCGATGCCGCCGGTGACGTCGATCACCACCCGATCGACGAACACGTTCAAGCCCCTTCCGAAGGTGGATCCTGGGGTGTGACTTCGCCGCGTCGAGCAAGCACCTCGTGCCAGATTTCGCGGGTCCGGTTCCTGCACTCTGCATCCACGAACCGTCCGGCCCGAGTCAATGCTTCATCCAGCTGGGCGCGGCTCGTACCCACCTGAAGAAGCCCCTCTCATGTGGGAGCGGAGTTGTCTCGGCGCGCCCAAGACGCTCAAGAGTGCCACGACGCAAAGCTCCCTCGTGCGCAGATCCAGACCCGGTCGGCCAAGCACTTTGCCGTATCCCTCGACAACCATCCACTCGTCGAGCTCCGGGTGGAGTGCGACGACGTTGTCCCTCAGGCACCCGTACTGCCCACCGTACACCCGCCTGCACACTCGCTCGCCGCGATGGCGCCAGGCCTCCCAGTCGGAGCGGCCAAACATGGCAGACCCACGAAACCCGAGCGCGCGCCATTGCGCGAACGCCTCCAAGCACGCGGGATATCCCAGGAACAGATAGGATTGCAGAAGCACCTCGTCGACCACCTCGGGCGCTATGTCTGCCCCCACCGCGCGCCGCAGCCATCCCTCCAGGTCGGTCCAGTCGGCCGCCAGCGCAGCGCTCAGGTCCACGAGCGCGGCGTCTTGGGGGGAGAGACCCTCACTCACGCTTCCTCCTCGTCGCGCTGCTCCCAATAGACGCGGGCTTCGATCCGGCCAACCACGTCCCCACGCAACTCAGGGCCAACTCCTTCTCCGTCAGGTCGAGCCGTTCCGTCACCCCGTCCTCCACCAGAGGAAGCGCCTGCAGGGTCTCGGCCGCGGAGCGAAAAAACGTGACCATCTCCGCGTCGCCTGCGCTCGCCACCGTTCGGCCGTCCGCGACGACGGCGGCGGCGTGCACCGAGTGAACGGACTCGACGATCGATCCCCGCCGCACGCGCACGGTGGCGCTGGGCGCAGGCATACCTGGAACATCCATGGCCGGGCAGGTTGAGAGAATGGCGCTCGGAGTCGCCCACTCACTGCGCTTACGCCCAGTGCCGACGTACCGCGCACGACGGACGCCTCCCGAGACCGCTCAGCCGCGAGGCTGCTCGCCCCCTTCCGTGGCAGGATCAGGTACCGGAGTCTGCGAGGATACGATCGTTGCCCCGAGAACTTCCGCTGGCGTCGAGACCCCCGTGAGGATCTGAACCGCCGTGGAGAGCTGGCGGTCGCGGTCTTTCACTTGGAGGAATTGCGCTTCCTCCCCCCAAGCCTGCAGCGCGATCTCGCGTTCGAGATGATAGCGGAAGTAGCGCTCTGCGGGTCGGACGTCCTCGAGCTCGGCCGTGACACCTGCCTCCAGGAGATCGACGTAGAAACGCTCCAGGGCTTCTTCGCGCAGCTCGAAGCCAGGCTCCAGAGCCGGATTGTCCTGGACGAATCGTACCGCATAGTCGAAAAGGGCCGTATTCAGGGTACCGGCGCGACGGAAGAGCCCTTGTAGGGCCTGCTGCTCGACCTCGGCGAGCGTATCGCGCGAGACCACGACGTCGGGGATGATCCCCCCACCCCCGGAGATCGTCCTTCCTCCCATCGACTGGAAGGACGGCCGTTCCTCCGCTTCGTTCGTATCGAGGGGCCGCCCTTCCAGGCTCAGGCGCTGCGGCGACTCATCACCCGAAGGGGCGGCTCGCACCTTTTCGATCGAACGACCTACCGGTGTGTACCAGCGCGCCGTCGTCAAGCGGAGCGCGTTTCCACCTGTCAGGGTGAAGAGCGTCTGAACGGAGCCCTTTCCGAACGAGGGCATGCCGAGGACGAGGGCCCGGTCGTGATCCTGAAGAGCCCCGGCTACGATCTCGGAAGCGCTGGCGCTCGCACCATCGATGAGAACGACCAAGGGCAGTCCGTCGGCGATCTCAGGGCCGCTGGCGCGAAGACTCTCGTTCTGACCACGGGCTCGGCCCCGGGTCTCGACCACGGCCGCCCCCGGGGGCAGGAACAAGTCCGAGACACCGACCCCCTCCTCCAGCAAACCCCCGGGGTTGCCGCGAATGTCCAGAATCAAGGCGCGCAAGCCGCCTATGACGCGGAGGGAGTCCATGGCGGCCCTAACTTCCTGCGACGAAGACTCGCGGAAAAGCTGGAGCGGGACGTACCCGATCCCGTCCTCGAGCATCAGCGAAAAGGGCACCGCTCGAAGCTGGATGGCCGCACGCGCCAGCGTGAACGGGATCGGACCATCGACGCCCGGGCGGCGGACCGCGACCGGCACCTCGCTCTCTGGCTCGCCACGAAGAGCCTCCGCGGCTTGATCGATACTCCACCCCGCGGCGTCGCGACCGTCGATCTGCACGAACTGGTCTCCCGCTCGAATACCGGCCCGGGCCGCGGGAGAGCCGGGGATGGGGCTCATCACCGTGATCCATCCGTCACGCTCGATGATTTCGAGCCCCACGCCGCCGTAGCCTCCCTGCGTGCGGATGCGGAAGTCCTCGTATTCGCGGGGGGCGATGAAGGAAGTGTTGGGATCGAGCCCTCTGATGATGCCTTCGATCGCCGACCCGTAGATGTCCTTCTGTTCCAGGTCGTCGACGTAGTAGTCGGAGATGTGGTCCACGACTTCGCGGAACAGGCGCACCTGGAAGTAGACGTTCTCTTCTTGCTCCACCCCGCGCTGCAGGAACCAACCACCCGTGACGACCGCCACGGCGAGCAACACTGCCGGCGCCACGATGGGTCTTCCGATTCTCATGCCGCTCGTTCTCCGCGTCGCCCTTTTGCGCTACGGCGGTGCGCAGAGCACCCGTCTCGGTCGTAGCCCGTGCGCTGACCGCTCAGGCTTCACTAGTCCCAGCTCGAGCGAATGTTTCCGGGTCGTGAGCTTCGAGCAGGTCGAGTACGCGCTTCATCACCTGCTCCGCCGAGCCGGAGGCGCGCACCACCCGCACCCGCTCGTCGGCACCAGCCAGGGTCGCGAAACCCTGTCGGACGCGTTCGAGAAACGCCGACCCTTCACGCTCGATGCGATCGTGGACCTTGCCGCTCGCCTCTTGTCGCGCGAGGCCCTCCTCGGTCGGCAGGTCGAAGAGCAGATACAGGTCCGGCCTCAACCCTCCGGTCGCGAAATCGTTGAGGCGCCGCACCCACTCCATGTTCAGGCCACGTCCCCATCCTTGATAAGCCAGCGTCGAGAGATCGAAGCGGTCGCTGACCACGACGTGACCCTTCTCGAGCGCGGGCCTGACGACGCACTGAACCAGTGAGGCTCGAGCGGCCAGAATGAGCATCAGCTCCGATTCGGGGGGCACCCCATCGTCTGGGCTCTCAAGCAGGACTGCACGAACGGCTTCACCGAGTGGCGTTCCTCCAGGCTCTCGGACCCTCACGTGTGAGACGCCCTGGTTCGTCAGCCACCCGGACAGGAGCGCGGCCTGGGTGCTCTTTCCCACGCCCTCCACGCCTTCGAGCGCGACAAAGCATCCGCGACTCACTCGGTCAAGCCAGCGTGGCTCGTTGCCGCAACACGATCGTAACCAGCGACCTCTTCGTTGCCCCTCATTCGTAATACTCCAGCCCGAGGTGCGTGAGCGCGTCCTCACCGGCCATCCACCGGAGCGTGTTCTTTAGCTTCCAGTGTTGAATGAACAGGTCGTGCTCAGGGTAGACGCCGGGAAGCACATGTGGGCTCTTGAAGTAGAAAGAGAGCCACTCCTGCACCCCGCTCATGCCGGTCCGAGCGGCAAGGTCGAGAAATAAGCACAGATCCAATACGATGGGAGCGGCGAGAATCGAATCGCGGCAGAGAAAGTCCACCTTGATCTGCATCGGATAACCCAGCCAGCCGAAGATGTCGATGTTGTCCCAACCCTCCTTGTTGTCTCCCCGCGGCGGGTAGTAGTTGATCCGTACCTTGTGGTACATGTCCCCATAGAGCCCAGGATAGAGCCGCGGCTGCAGAATGTGCTCGAGCACCCCCAGCTTGGACTCCTCTTTGGTCTTGAACGACGCGGGGTCATCGAGCACCTCGCCATCACGGTTGCCCAGGATGTTGGTGCTGAACCAGCCGCTGAGGCCCAGCATCCGCGCCTTGAGGCCGGGGGCCAGGATGGTCTTCATGAGCGTCTGCCCGGTCTTGAAGTCCTTCCCGGCGACCGGTACTTCGCGCTCCACGGCGAGCCGCTCGAGGGCCGGGACGTCTATGGAGAGATTCGGAGCGCCGTTGGCAAAGGGCACTCCCTCCATCAGGGCCGCATAGGCGTAGAGCATGCTGGGCGCGATGCTGTCGTCGTTGGCCTCCATGGCGGCCTCGAACGACTCCAGGGTCCCATGGGTCGGGCCGGCACGCAGAAAAATCTCTGTCGAGCCGCACCAGATCATGACCAGCCGATCCGCGCCGCTGCGGGCCTTGAAGGTCCGGATGTCGGCCCGAAGCTGCTCGGCCAGATCCCGCTTGTTCACCCCGGTTTTGACATTCGGGCCGTCGAGCTTCTTCACGTATGCCGTATCGAAGACGGCCGGCATAGGCTCGATCTCAGAAAGGTAGTCACGTATGGCGCCCAGGTGTTCCGAATCGAGGACTCCGGCCCGCGAAGCGGAGTCGAAGGCGTTGTCGGGGATCGGATCCCAGGCGGCAAACACCAAGTCGTCCAAAGAAGCGAGGTCGACGACGTCCTTGATGAGGGGCGTGCGGCCCTCCGTGCGTGCGCCCAGCCGCACGGTCTGCATCTGCGTGAGGCTCCCGAACGGCTGCGCGAGGCCTCGGCGCACCGCCTCCACGCCGGCTACGAACGTGGTAGCGACTGCGCCCAGTCCCGGGAGCATCACTCCCAGCTTTCCGGTGGCGGGTGGGATGTGCGGCGTGGGCTTCAAAGTCACTCCTCTCTAAACTTCCTGGGTTTCACGACCATGCAGCGCATCGAACCCTGAATGGCGTCCCGGTCCCTGCGATATGGCGGCCCCTCACACTACGTCGGCAGGATGATTCGGCTACCAGCGCCGTCTTGCAGGCCCTGTTGGATTTGCATGTTCACCTTCTGTACGATCTTGTCGAAATTAGCCTGGGACGCTACCAGGCGCTGGTAGGAAGAGCTGGCCTGCAGGCGGCTGACAACCCGCTCGTACTCGGCCCGGAGCTCCTCGTCCGGCTCTTTTCCCTTGCGCAGGAATCGTTGCAGCCGCTCCTCGAGCGATTCGAGCAGTTTCGTGTGCTCCGCGATCTCGGCGTCCTCGTCGGCGGCGGCGATCGCGCGCGTCAGCGTCTGGTGTTCCGTGGTGCGCGCCAGGGCCCCACCCAACGCTCGGGCCATGTCCATGATTTCCGCCATCCCAGCCTCCTCAGTCAGTCGGCCGACCGGCGGCCGAAGCGGTCGTCGTCGCTCCCGGACCGTTCCGCGCTGACGACACGCGGATGGCCGGCGAGATCATCATGAAGTCTCGGCTCACCGAATCCTCCCCTCGCCTCGATCATCTTCCCTACGGCGGCGGCCTGGCCGGCACCCACCTCCAGCGCCAACAGCCCTCCGCACGCCACAACCTCCGGGGCTCGCTCGAGGAAGGAACGGATCGCTGCGAGTCCATCGCTTCCTGCGAAAAGCGCATCGCGTGGCTCCCAGTCCCGCACCTCGGGGGCGAGCGCTTCCTCTTCTGCGTGCGCGACGTAGGGGAGGTTCGCGACCAGGACGTCGAAGTGCTCCCCGGCAAGCGGTTCCGTAAGATCACCCTGCCGGAGATCCACCACCTTCTCGAGCCCGCTGCGCTGGACGTTCTCCCGAGCCAGCGCGAGCGCACGCTCGGACACGTCGGTCGCGACCAGCCGGGTGAACGGGCCCTCGCGGGCCAACGAGAGCGCGACGCACCCGCATCCGGTTCCGACGTCTGCCCCTGTGTGCACGATGCCGGGCCGGTCCCGCGCCCAAGCGAGTGCGACCTCGACCAGGGTCTCGGTCTCGGGCCTCGGAATGAGTGCCCTCGGATCCGTCAAAAGCTCGATCTCCCGGAACGCCGTCTTTCCGAGCACGTACTGGAGCGGCTCGCGGCTCGCCCTTCTCAGGAGATACGGCTTGAACGTGGCGAGCTCACCTCGCGTCAGCGGGCGGTCGTGTTGGAGGTAGAGCTGGAGACGGTTCACCCCGAGTGCTTCTGCGAGCAGCAGTTCCGCATCGAGGCGGGCACCCGGAATCCCCTTCTCGCTCAGGTAGTCTGCGGACCATGTGACCATGCCGAGCACGGTCCAGGCGCCACCCCGCGGCTTGCCGCCCGAACCATCGGATTCACGGCTACCCTTCACAGGAGGCGGGGCCGTCGACAGGGGGGGGTGCCTCACCGGTCATCCTCCCACTGCTCCTCCTGCTCGGTGACCCGTAGCGCACCGATGATCTCTTCGAGCTCGCCTCCGAGAACGTCTTCGAGTCCGTGGATGCTCAGGCCGATCCTGTGATCGGTCACGCGGTTTTGTGGGAAGTTGTAGGTGCGGATCTTCGCGGAACGGTCGCCAGTACCGATCTGCGTCTTGCGCTGGCGGGCCCGCTCCGCCTCCTTCTCTGCGATCTCGAGGTCCAGGAGACGGCTCCTCAGGACCTTCAGGGCCCGGGACTTGTTCTTGTGTTGGGACTTCTCGTCCTGGCAGGACACGACCAGACCCGATGGCAGATGGGTGATCCTCACGGCGGAATCGGTCGTGTTGACTGACTGTCCGCCAGGCCCCGAGGAGCGGAACACGTCTATCCTCAGATCCTCGGGCTCGATCTGCACATCGACCTCCTCCGCCTCGGGGAGCACCGCGACGGAAGCAGCCGAGGTGTGAATCCTTCCCTGGCTCTCCGTCTCCGGTACACGCTGCACGCGGTGCACCCCGGATTCGAACCGGAGCTTGCCGTACGCTCCACGACCGTGCACCGAAAAGATCGCCTCCTTGATGCTGCCCGGGATTCCCTCCGAAAGGCTCACCATCTCGACGGACCACCCCATTCGTTCGGCCAAGCGGTGATACATGCGCATGAGGTCGGCAGCGAACAGGCCTGCCTCGTCGCCGCCTGCGCCAGCCCGAATCTCCACCACGGCAGGTCGGTCGTCCATGGGGTCATGGGGCAGCAGGAGCTCCCTTGCCTCCCTGTCTAGCCTGGCCAGGCGGTCCTCCAGGGACGCGACCTCGTCCTCGGCGAGAGCACGGAACTCCTCATCATCGGGGTCGTGTGTGAGGAGCCTCGCACCGTCCAGCTCTCGCAGGAGCACCTCAGCCTCGTCGGCGAGGGCCGCGGGAGCCTCGAGCCCCGCTCTGAGCTGTCCGAGCTCCTTGAGCTGCAGGGGATCGGAGAGGACCTCCGGCGCGCCAAGGCGGCGGGCAACGTGCTCGAACTGCGTGCGAGCCTCCTTCAGGCGTTCAAGCAAACGGGGGTCGAAGAGCGCTTCCGTCATGAACGTGTGCGCGATTCACAACGAATCGACCACCCCCAGGGAGGGTCTCGCCTCGCCACGGCAAGCCCTCGCCCGGCTCGGAGCCTTCAGGAGCCCTTCTTGCCGTACTTTCGGTTGAACCGCTCGACCCGGCCGGCGGTGTCGACGAGCCTCTGCTTCCCGGTGTAGAAGGGATGACATACGGAACAGATCTCGACGTGGAGCTCCTCGCGGGTCGACATCGTCGGGACCCTGTTCCCGCACGAGCAGACGATCGTCGAGGGTCGGTACTCGGGATGGATATCCTGCTTCATCGTTACTCTCCCTGATCCTCGGGGGCCGGCGCCGTCCGCGGAATCGGCGCACCGACCTCAGAAAACTGAAACGGGCCGTGGGGCACCGCTGGGTACCCCGGCCCGGCCTCTCTCGATCTTCGAGAAGGGCGCCCGAGCGCCTGTCTGCCCGGGAGCCAGAACAGCCAGCGAAACATAGAGATAGCGTCAACCGCGTTCAAGCCGCCTCATCCCGCGCGCCCACGCTGGGAGGCCTCTGATCGTCCACAACTGCAGCAACAGAAGGAGCGTCACCGCCACTACACTGCCCAGTCCCACGAGATCACCGAAGCGCACGAACGGGGTGGGCCCGCCGGCCTGCTTTGGGACCCTCGCCACAAGAGCGGCTTCACCGCCAGCCGGGCCCTCCGCGACACGCCGACCGACGCTGCTCACCACCATTGCGCGGCCCAGGTTCGCGGAGCGAAGCACCGTCGTCCGGGTTTCGACTGCCCGGAGCACGAGATGGGCTTCGTGCTGGGCTCGCGCGACGGAGCCCGCGACGCCCCACCCGCCGAACCATGCGTCGTTGGTGACGTTGACGAGGAGGTCTGCGCCGCGGCGGAGGTGGTCCCGGGCGAGGTCTCCAAAGGCCGCCTCGTAGCAGATCATGGGCCCCAGCGTGACCCCACCCACGCGGGGCAGCGGTCCAGGGCTACCGCGCCTCAGGGAAGCAGGGTCGCCCATTGCTTCGAGAACCGGCGAGGGCACGAGTGGGACGCGCTCCACGCCTGGCACGAGTAGCCTCTTATCGTACCGGCCGAGGACGCCCTCGGCGGCGACCAGGAACGCGGAGTTGAAGGCGAGCGCGGTCCCGGCGGAGCCGCTCACACCGTCGACGGACCGCGTCGCGAAGGCCCCGACGAGCAAAGTGGTCCGCAGCCGAGATGCCAGGCGCTCCAACCATGCGAGGTCCTGGATCGCCTCCGGCCCGTCGAGCGCCACGGGCAGAATCGTCTCGGGCAGCACCACCAGATCCAAGCCGCTCGGCAAGCGTGCGGTGAGTCGGTCGATCGCCTCCCTCGCGACGCGCGCGCCGGTCACAGGATCGTCGCGTTCGGTCCTCGACACGTCCGTCTGGAGGACGGCGACCTCCAGGGCTTCCGATCGGTTCGGCGAAGGCGAGCGAGAAAGGCCCCAGACCACCGGCGCCATCCCTACGACACAGGCGACCCCCACCGGCCGGAGCCGACGGACCGCCGACCCTTTCCCGGCCGGCGCACCCCGATCCCCGAGCCAATCGACGACGGTCTCGGCGACCAGACCGTTGATCGCACAGAGCCAGAAGGTCACGCCAGAGTCGCCGGACAGCTCGGCGAGAGTCAGCGCGTCCGGGAAGCCGCTCAAAGAAACGGAGAGCGGCAGCCACGGAAACGCGAACCCTCCGGGAAGATGCCCGCGCAGCCACTCCATCGAAGTCCAGGTCAGGGCGAGGGCCAGCCATAGTGGCATACGAGCGTCGTGCAGCAGGCGATGGAGCAGCCAGCTGGCCGCGGCTATGACATGAGCGAAAAGCGCGACCGCGCCGACGTAAGCACCGGCGGCCACGAGCGGGGCGTCTGCCAGTGCCATCGGGATCCAATGGAGAACCGAGCCGAAGAAGACCCCGCCTGTGAGGAGTCCCCCCTTGGCCGCGGCCAGGCGGCCCTTGGCTCCGGGTTGCTCGGTCGCGACGAAGACCGCGAGGGGAGAGAGGGCGATGAACGGGAGCAGCGACGTCGCGATCGGCGGAAACGAGAGAACGAGAAGCCCGCCCGAGAAGATCGGAAGGGCGAGACCGCTCACGCCCAGGGCGTGCCGACCCGCGACCTCCCCCGAGGTGCCGCACGCGCGGTGATCCACACGACCGAGAGATGCGCGGGCAGTGCTAGCGAGATGACCTCTCCATTGACCTGAGCGAAGACGGGCAGAAGCTGGAGCACCAGCCCGAGCAGAGACAGCCCGGCGACGGCCGCCGCGAGCGGAAAGGCCGCCCTAGGAGGGTCTCGACCAAGAGCTGCGGGGAGCAGTACCAACACCAGAAGGAGCGACAGGGGGTTCGCCTGGAAGAGGTTTTCGTTCCAGAACCAGAAAGTGTGCTGAGTAAAGAGCCACGCACCCGCGAGGAGCGTTCCGCCGAGACCGGCCACGGTGTTCCACAGGATCGCCGCCATAAAAGCCGCGACTCGGCCCCACCCCCGTCCCGACTCCGCGACGCGGCCCGCGGTCAATACGACCGCGCTCAAGCTGAGCCCGACAGCCAGAAACCACGGCAGCCAGAAAGGAGGGGCTGGCGGTGGAGCCGGGCGGGTCGACTCCACGAGCCTTCGCTCCGAAAGCAGGAGCGGCGCCCTTCCGCCCTGTCCGTCAGGCACCGTCACGGCGCGCAACCGGTCCAGTAACCGCAGCGGGAGGAAGGACTCCTCCCACGCGTTGATGGACTCGTCGGCGGGATTGCCCAGGGCCAATTCCATCCCCACGTATGCGGCCGGCTTGCGGCGAACGATGCGACGCGCGTGCCATCGCCAGGTCGTACCCGTCGCCAGAGGTTCGACTTGCTCGCGGATCGTGCCCCCGAGCACCTGATCGAGAAGGTCACGAATCCGTGTGGAGCAGTTGTCCAGGTAGTAGTCGTAGCTGTAGTAGCGATTCTGGTCGGTGTCGGTGCGCCGCAGGAGGTCGACGAGCTCCAGCCGCTGGTCCGGGGTCAGATTCAGCTCGTGCACCCACACGTCTCTGTCCCGGCGGTGGTACTCCTCGAGAGATCGCCCGGGGTGGAGCCCGACCATCCAATAGAGCATGTCCCCCTTGACGAGTCGGGGAAGGAAGTCGGCGGCGGCGAAGTCGAACGTGCCCCAGTTGTAGGCGACATCCGTGCCGCTGGTGGGATCGCGGATCCAGATGGCGTTGTGACCGAACTGCTCCCAGATGTAGTCCCCCGGCCCCATCGTGAGGAGGTAGACCTGAACGCTTTCACCCGGATGGGCCTGCGCCGATGTGGGCTGACCTGCCGCGGGAGTGGCCGCACCAGCGCCGGCCACAGCCAGCAGCACGGTTGCCCACCGCGCGGGGGACGGAATCACCGCAATTCGATCTCGCGGGCCTCTTCCGCGGACCGGTACGCGGCTTGGACCAGCTCCATGAGTATCGCCTGCTCAGCTGGAAAGGGGGCCTCGCTCTGGCCCGCGACAACGCGCACGAAGTGGTCGATCTCGCGCCGATACGCATTCGTGTACGAATCCTCTCCACCTCGAGGGAGGGGCTGCCTGGGGGTGACGTCCAGTGGCCGTCCACCGAGCTGCTTGAAGATCTGTAGCGGTGGCAGGGACCCCGAGCCCTCGGTGCCCATTACGCGCGCATAGTGGTAGTCCTCGGCCGCGAAGTAGCCCCAGCTCATCTCAGCCGTGAGGGCCATCCCGTCCACGGTCTCCACCATGAGGACCGCGGCCTCTTCGACCTCCGCGTCCGCGAACATGAGGACCGCCTTCACACGGGCGATCTGTGGGTATCCCACGAGCCAGAGGCAAAGATCGAGCGCCGGCACCCCCAGGTCCACGAGTGCACCGCCCCCTGCCTCGGCCCTTCGCCACCGCCAGGTGCGCCGCTGCTGCGGCGCGCTCCGGTTCAGCCAGGCACCTCGCTCCGCGTACACGCGTCCCAACTCGCCGCTGGCCACGAACGACGCGAGCGCCGACACCTCGGGCCGGTATCGGTGAGCCATACCGACGACGACGGAGCGCTGGGCCCGTTCGGCCGCTTCCTGCATGCGCGCGACACCCTCGGCCTCGAGCGCCAGCGGGCGCTCTACGAGCACGTGCTTGCCGGCCTCCAGGGCCGCAATCCCCTGCTGCTCATGCAGGTGGTTCGGCGTCGCGATGACGACCGCGTCGAGCTCGGGGTCTTTCAGAACCTCATCCTCAGTGCCGACTCGGGGAACGTCGAAGCGTTCCGCCAGCGTGCGCGCCTTGTGGGGGTCCGCGTCCGATAGCACCCGGAGCTCCACGTCTTCGCGCTCCGAAAGAATCGGAAGGTAGACGATCTGGCTGATTGCACCGGTTCCGAGGACGCCGACTCGCACTCGCGCTCTCTCTAGCGTGGTGGCGCCGAAATCGTGTGGCTATTCGCCACGCGATGCATCGCGCCCTGCCGCGTTGCTCCTTCTCGGACCAACGCCCTTGGCGGCGGTGCCCGCCCTGCTAATCCTCGTCGTCGCGCCTTGCCGGCTCGCGCGCCTAGCGCCACTCGGCAACGCGCGGACTTCGGCGCCACCACACTAGCGTGCGCACCGTCGTGCGCCGTGCTTCGTGGGCGCCGAGTCGGGCCGGACTCACTCTCGCCGGAGCAGACCCTCATCGCTCTTCATCGGGCAGGGGATCCCCAATCATGAACTGACCACCGATCCTCAACTCCAGATACTGGAGGTCTCCCATCACTTCCAAGCGTGAGAGCCCGTAGATACGGAACCGCTCCGACACCGGGTACTCGAAGCCACCGTGCACGTTGGCACCGGCGGTTACGGAGTCGAGGAGATCCTCGACGAAGGTGTTCGCAACGGCATCTCCGTCTCCGTTCATGATGTGAGCCCCCAGACCGACGCCGAGGTACGTGAGCACCCCGTTAGCGACGCTCCACACGACGTGGCCGTCCAGCGTCAACACCAGGTCGGACCAGTCCACGCGCCCGAGCGAGACGCTGGCAGGGGGGGTCCCCGGCGGAGACTGTGCGTCGATGAGATCCTCGACGCGGAGCTCCAACTCGCGCACCTCGTCCAGTTGCATGCGGCTCGACCAATACGTGATCCCAGGCACGATCCGTACCCCGGGCCCCAAATACCCCAGATCCATGCGAATGCCGAAGGTCGAGGTGGGCTCGACTCGCGTCGGCCAGATGTAGCCGGTCTCGAGGCCGAGACCACGAAAGGAGAGGTTCACGTAGTCGAAATCCGCGAGATCTTGTGCCGCTGCGCGGCCCGCCGACGCGCCTCCGGTCAGCATCAAAGCCAACATGGACACGACCCACCTGCTCGCAAGTCTCATCGGATCCAGACGACCTCCCCTCACTCCGTATTCCCTTCGGCCATGGCGTCAGCCGCGCGGGCGACCGCTTCGAGTGTCAAGCGCACCTCTTTCTCTCCGTGCTCCGTGCTGACGAACGCGGCCTCGAACGCGGAGGGCGCCATGAAGACGCCTCTCTCTAGCGCCGCGGCGTGGAACGCCCGAAACGCGGCCAAATCCGACGCGTCCGCGTCTTCGAAGTTCTTGACCGGCTCCGAGCGAAAGAACACGCCCCACATCGACCCGACGTTACTGCCGGTGGCGGGGACGCCGACCGCGCGGAGGCGAGCCACGACGCCTTCGACGAGCCTCGACGCCGTTGCTTCGAGCGCGTGGTACGGATCGTGCTCTTGGAGCCAGGCGAGCTGAGCGTTTCCGGCGGCTGTGGCCAAAGGGTTTCCCGACAGCGTGCCCGCTTGGTAGACGGGGCCGGCGGGGGCCACGAGGCTCATCAGGTCACGTCGACCCCCGAACGCGCCCACGGGCAGTCCTCCACCGATGACCTTACCCAGAGTGGTGATGTCCGGGGTCACGCCGTAGCGGGCCTGTGCGCCTCCCAGCGCGACTCGGAATCCGGTCATCACCTCATCGAATACGAGAAGGGCTCCACAGCGCTCAGTGAGCACCCGCAGTCCTGCGAGGAAGCCATCGACGGGCTCGATGAGCCCTGCGTTGCCGATGACGGGCTCCACGAACACCGCTGCGATGTCATGGCCCCGACGCCGGATCACGTCCTCGACCCTGTCCAGATCGTTGAACGGCACGACCACCGTGTGCCCGGCAGTCTCCGCTGGCACGCCGGGGGAATCGGGAAGCCCCAGCGTCGCCACTCCACTTCCAGCCGCTACCAGGAAGGGGTCCGCGTGGCCATGATAGCACCCCGCGAACTTCATGACACCGGACCGGCGCGTGGCCGCGCGGGCCAGGCGCAAGGCGCTCATCGTCGCCTCGGTGCCCGAGCTCACGAGCCGAACCATCTCCAGCGACGGCACGAGCTCCACCAGCCGCTCGGCGAGTTCTACTTCGGACTCCGTGGCGACGCCGTAACTCGTCCCCCGTTCGAGTTGCTCCGACACGGCAGCGGTCACGGCCGGATGGGCGTGTCCCAGAATGAGAGGTCCCCAGGAGAGGACGTAGTCGATGTACCGCCTCCCCTCACGGTCGATGAGGTAGGCTCCCTCGCCCCGCTCGGCGAAGAACGGCCGAGACCCCACGGACCCGAACGAGCGCACCGGTGAGTTCACACCGCCCGGAATCACGCCAAGAGCTCGAGCCCAGAGCGAGTCGTAGGACACCTCATTCTTGCTCACGCGCCAGAGACCGTCCCTAAGAGGTCGTGCTCCTCGGCCCCTTCGATTCGGACGTCGAGGAAGTCGCCGGGGCGCACCTGTGTCCCGTTTCCGAGCCGCACACGCGTCACACCGTCGACGTCCTTGGCCTGCCCCTCGGTGCGTCCCACGATCGTCGCCGATCCGTCCTGCAGTCGTTCTCCGATCTCGTCAACGATCAACGGTCGCACGGAGCCGACCTCCTCGAGATTGCGCTCCAGCGAAACGCTGCGCTGCAGGTCCGTGAGCTCCTCCAAGCGCTCCCTCTTCAACGACTCCGGCACCTGGCCGCCCATCTCGGCAGCGGCTGTGCCCTCTTCCAGGGAGTAAGCGAAAGCGCCGACGCGATCGAAACGAATCTCTTCCAGAAGGTCGAGGAGCTCGCGGAAGTCCTCGTCGGACTCCGTCGGAAAGCCCACGATGACGGTCGTGCGTAGAGTCAGTGCCGGAATCGCAGCCCGGAGCCACGCCACGCGCTCGCGGATGCTCCGGCGACGCTCCGGCCGCTTCATGACCTGGAGCATCCTGTCGCATCCGTGCTGGATCGGCATGTCGAGATACGGGACGGTCCTGGGCTTGTCACGCGTGATGGAGCTCTCGGCGATGAGGTCCACGAGCTCCCTCGAGATCCCGGACGGGTACATGTAGAAGAGGCGGTACCAATCGACTTCGGTCTCGCGTAGAAGTGCTCGAAGCAGATCTGGGAGAAGGGGAGCGTCCCGATCCCGCCGGCGCCCGTCCCGCCCGTACCATGTCGTGTCCTGTGACACCACGTTGAGCTCCCTGACCCCCGCCCGCCCCAGGCTTCTGGCTTCTCCGACGAGGTGCTCGAGGGGTGCGGATCGATGGAGCCCACGCATCAGCGGAATGGCGCAAAAGGCACACGAGTGGTCGCAGCCTTCGCTTATCTTCAGGAACGAGGAGTGCGGAGTCGAGGTCGAAAGCACGCGCAAGGGGCGTTCCATGAGCGGGACGGTCGGCCGCCGCGCGATCAGACCGCGCTCGCGTAAGGCTGGCAGCAATGCGGGCAGGTCACCGAGCCCCAGGTAGAGATCGACTTCGGGCATCTCCCTCTCGAGCTCGCTCTTGTACCGCTCCACCATACACCCTACGGCGATCACGGCGCCGACCTGACCCGCCGACTTCATCTCACACACCTCGAGAATAGTCTCGATGGTCTGTGCCTTGGCGGCCTCGATGAAGCCGCACGTGTTGACGATTACCACGTCCGAGCCCTCGAGCTCGCTCGATACGCGAGCCCCTTCGCCCACGAGCGCAGCCATGATGTGCTCGGAGTCCACGGTGTTCTTGTCGCATCCGAGCGTGACCAACGCGATCCGCGTCCCCCCCTCTGGACCCACGGCCTCGACCTCGTCACCCATCGCCATCACGGACGGATCGACGCCCTCTCGCATCGGTTTGAGAGTCACGGGAAATACCGGAAGTGCGCGGCTCATGGCTTCCCGCGCCGACTCATCAGGCGCCGCCATCGATGATCCTCGACACGGGTCGGGCACCCTCTCATCGCTCGATGACCTGCGTTCCTGGAGGTGGAATGAACTGGAACATCTCCGCCTCCGGCTCCGCATCCAGCTCGATTCCGGAAAGCTCGAGCGTCCTCACGGAGCCGTTCTCCTCGATGATCCGGACTCGGAGAACGAGGCTGCTCTGGGCGTCCACCCAGAGAACCGCTTCCTCGTAACCACGCTCGGTCTGCGGTCGGAGCAGGATGCGTCGAGCATCTCTCCCGTCCACCAGCTCCGCACCTCCCAGTTGGATCGTGTACTTGCGACCGGGATCTTCCAGGAACTCGCGATGGAAGTCGATCGTCCCTGGGCTACCCTGCAGCCGCTCCCGCAGAACCTGCTTCGGGTCCGAGGAAGGAAAGTACGCCCAGAGGTAGGTCCCGTCGGCGACGACCTGGTCACCTGTCGGCTCCGAGAAGCGCATCGCGAAGAGATCGGGCTGCTGCTGGCAGATGCGGCCACTGCCGCGGCGCGACTCTCCCAGGAGCGGAATGGTAAGCTCCTGTTGGAAATCGGCGCAGAACGAGCTGCTCTGGCCGTACCGTTCGGCAGACCGTTCCAGATACTCCAACGCGGTGGGCCCCTGCCCCGAGACCGGGCCAACGAGCCCCCAGAATGTCCCCAGCGCCAGGGCGAGCCCCGAGAGCGAGGACGATCTGGAGGACATGGACGTTCCCTGGGCTGATGTCCCGCTGAGGCATGAGCGACCGGCCCGAAGAACTCCCGGGCCGTGGTTCGCTGATACACAGTCTAGCAGGGGCCGTTCCTGCCGACGAGGGCCGAAGGATTGGAGCGCGTCGCAGCTGTCAACCTGAGCCCGGACCACAGATGCCGTCCAGCTCGGGAAGGGAGACCAGGACCTCACGCGGTTTGGAGCCGTCCGGGGCTCCGAGAATCCCCGCGTCATGGAGCTGATCCACGATTCTGGCCGCACGGCCATAGCCGATCTTGAGGCGACGCTGCAATAGCGAGGTCGAGCCCTGACTCTGGTGGATACAGACCTCGGCGGCGGCCCGAAAAAGCTCGTCCCAGTCTCCCGCGATCTCCTCGACGACGGAGGACGCCTCCATGAGCTCGTGCGTCCGTAGCTGGTCGAGAATGTCCGGCTCGACGGAGGCCACCGCTTCGTCGACGTCCTCATCCTCCTCCCCGCTCTCCAGTCCCCGATACCAGGACAGCAGCTCGTCGGTGTCGCCAGTAGACACGAAGGCTCCTTGGATGCGCACTGGCTCCGCCGCTCCGGGGGGCAGAAACAACATGTCACCGTTGCCCAACAGAGCTTCCGCGCCGTTCTGGTCCAGGATCGTCCGTGAGTCGGTCTTGGATGCCACGCGGAAGGCGATCCGGGTGGGGAAGTTGGCCTTGATGAGCCCGGTGATCACGTTCACGCTGGGTCGTTGGGTAGCGACGATGAGATGGATCCCGATGGCTCGGGCCTTCTGTGCGAGCTGCGTCAGCGGCCTCTCGACCTCGCTCTGGACGGTCATCATGAGGTCCGCCAGCTCGTCTACGACGACGACGATGTAAGGGAGGACTCCATCCTCGTAGACCCAGCGGGCGGAGTCGGCTTCGTCGTCCTCATCGATGTGAGCCCGCCGCAGGGGGACGCCTTGGTGGACCCGCCTGTTGAACTCCGCCATGGAGCGCACACCGTTGGCGGAAAGCAGCTGGTAGCGCCGCTCCATCTCCAAAACGGCCCACTTCAGCACACCGGCGGCATCTCGCGGATCGGTCACGACCGGATGGCGCAGGTGAGGCAGATCTGCGTAGGCGGAGAGCTCGACCATCTTCGGGTCGATCATGAGTAGGCGAAGCGTCCTCGGGGTGTGTCGGCAGACGAGGCTCGTGATGATGGTGTTGACGCACACGGACTTTCCCGAGCCCGTGGCACCCGCGATCAGCGCGTGGGGCATCTTGGCAAGATTGGCGACGTACGGTCGCCCATTGAGGTCCTTTCCGAGCGCGAGGGGCAGCCGCTCGTCCGCACTTTGGAATTCTCGTGCCTCGAGGATCTCGCGCAGGTAGACCATCTCGGGCTCGGGGTTGGGGATCTCTACTCCTACCGCGCCCTTGCCGGGTATCGGAGCCACGATTCGGACCGTCTGGGCCTTCATCGCCAACGCGAGATCGGCGTCCAGATTGGCGATGCGGTTGACCTTGACTCCCGGCGCGGGGATGACTTCGAACTGCGTTACCATGGGTCCGGTCGTTCGTCCGCCGAGCTCACTTTCGACGTTGAAGGTCCGGAGCTTTTCCACGAGCACCCGCCCCAAGCGGTCGAGCTCGAGTTCCATGTCCTGTCGGTCGGGCCGCTCCTCTACGGTCAGGAGCTCGAGGGGAGGAAGCCTGTCATCTGCGACACCCCCGGTGGCCCTTGGATCGAGATCGGACTCCGTCCCCGTCGGCTGGGGGAGCTCCCGGTCGGAAGGGGACCCGGCAGCGGAGCGATGCGCCGCACGGCTGGGCGGAGCCGAGATCTCGTCGTCGATCAGCTCGGGGAGGAGGGGCGAGCCTCCTGATTCGGGCGCGGATCGAGAGCTCGGAGCGGGGCGCGCGCGCCATTCCTTCCACCGCGTGGCGAGCGTGCGCGCCTTGCCACCGATCCAGCCGCCACCGCGGGCCACCCCGGCTCCTGCAGTCCGCAGCGGGTTCCAGCGAAGTGTCGCAACCGAGAGCGTCACGAGCGCAAGCGCAAGCGCGAGGGTCGCACCGAGGGTGCCGACGAAACCGACCAGCCGAAGGCCGACGTTCTCACCCCACCACCCTCCGTAGACGGTGTTGGGGGCGAGGACGTGTAGCCCCGCTGGGAGAACGATCACGAGACCCACGGCGAACGCCGCAACGCGGATGGGCCAAGATGAACCGATCCAACGACCGAGATGGAGGCCGACCGCGGCCAGGAGGACAGGCAATACGATCGAGCCACCTCCCACCCCCGCCACGAGCCCCGCCCTTAGAGTCCGGCCAATCACTCCCATGGGATTCCCGGACGGAAACCACCGAGTCGCGGAGGACCCGAAGATCGAAGTAGGCAGCAGCGAGAGCAGTACGAAGAAGGCAAGGGCAATCAGCGTAACGGCGAGGATCTCGCGCTGCTCGTTCGGCCCCAGCACACGAGCGAGCCCCCCCTCCGACCTCTTTGCCCGCGCTCGGCCCGGCCTCGACTTCTTCGTCGCCCTACGAGACATCGTCGACGCAAATCATCAGGTCCCGCATGACGGGCACGATCTCGTGCAGGTCCACCTTGGCGCAATGTTCGATGTCTTGGCCGAGGTCCAGCTCGATGAGCGCCCGTCCCGCTCGCACGCTTCTCAGCAGGGAAGGGTCCGCCGGCAGCGCGCGCGCGAGCTCCATCGCCGCAAGTCCGGCGTCGTTGATCCGCAGCTCCTTGTTGTCCGCTTCTACGAGTCCGTTGAGGAGCAACCCCGCGCAGACCGCATCCTCGAGCGCGAAGCGGTCTCCCCGCCCAGCGCACACGACAACGATATCGTCGCTTTCCCCGAGGGCAGCCGTGACGGCGCTGAGGTTCAAGAGCGAGGCTACCAAGACGCGCTCGGCTCCGCTGGCGCCGTGCAGGGCGCGGGTCCCGTTCGTCGTGCTCATGACCAGACGCTTGCCGCCGACGCGATCCGCTGAGAACTCGAGAGGCGAGTTGCCGAGATCGAACCCTTCGACCTTGAGTCCCCGTCGCTCGCCGCAAAGGAGCGTATCGTCGCGCCCCAGAGACGACGCGAGTTTGAGAGCCTCCTCTGTGCTGACAGCCGGATACACGGCGCGAGCCCCTGCGGCTAACGCCTCGACGATCGAGCTCGTGGCGCGTAGCACGTCGATCACCACCGCCACACCACCCTGAGCCATCCCCGGCTCGACTTCGGCGGCCGTGAAGAAGGCTTCGACCCGCATCAGTTAGAGCTCCCGGTCTCCCGACCGCTCGACATCAGGTCCTCGACGAACGACGTGTCGACGTCGCCGCGGATGAAGCGCTCGTCTCGTGTTACCCGAACGAGAAACGGGAGCGTCGTGGCGACGCCCTCGATGACGAACGACTCCAACACGATGCGAGCTCGGACCAACGCCTCGGCCCTGTTGTTCCCGCTGATCACGAGCTTGGCTAGGAGTGAGTCGTAGTACGGGGGCACGCGATACCCGCTGTACACGTGTGTGTCCAGTCGCACGCCGGGTCCACCGGGCGGGTGGAACGTAGTGATCACTCCGGGTGAGGGAGCGAAGTCCTTCTCGGGATCTTCGGCATTGACGCGGAACTCGATGGCATGGCCACGATGCCGTACGCCTTTGTCGGGCACACCCAACGCTTCGCCCGCCGCGATACGAAGCTGCTCCTTCACGAGGTCGAGCCCCGTCGTTACCTCCGTGACGGGGTGCTCTACCTGGATTCGGGTGTTCATCTCGATGAAGTAGTACGACCCGTCCGCGGTGAGAAGAAACTCGACCGTCCCCGCCCCGACGTACTCGATGGAGCGGGCCGCACGCACGGCGGCTTCCCCTATTTCTGCTCGCAGCTCGGGGTGTAATGCGGGAGAAGGCGCTTCCTCGATCAGCTTCTGGTGCCGACGCTGGATGGAGCAGTCGCGCTCCCCGAGGTGTTCGATGCGCCCGTGCTGGTCTCCGATCACCTGGAACTCGACGTGCCGCGGGCGCTCGAGCAGTCGCTCGAGGTACACGCCGGGATCGCCGAAGGCTGCGTCGGCCTCGGTCCGAGCAGCCTGATAGAGCTTCGCGAACGACGAAGGCTCGCGAGCGATGCGCATCCCCTTGCCCCCACCCCCGGCTGAAGCCTTGATCATGAGCGGGTAACCGACTTCGTTCGCCACGCTCGTGGCTTCCTCGAGGTCCAACACCACGCCCTCCGACCCGGGAACGGTCGGAACATCCACCTCCTGCATCGTCCTGCGGGCCTGGGCCTTGTCACCCATCGCGCGGATCTGATCGGCCGTAGGCCCCACGAACGTGATGCCCGAGCGCTCGCAGATCTCGCTGAACTCCGCGTTCTCGGCCAGGAAGCCGTATCCGGGATGGATCGCCTCGGCACCCGTCACCTCCGCGGCTGCGATGACGCGAGCAGCGTTCAGGTAGCTTTCGCGGGCCGGGGGCGGGCCGATGCAGACGTCCTCGTCCGCGAAGCGAACGTGAAGGGACTCGCGATCGGCCTCGGAGTATACAGCAACCGTGCGTACACCGAGCTCGTGACAGGCACGGTTGATGCGGAGAGCGATTTCTCCGCGATTGGCGATCAGAACCTTCTTGAACACGGGTCTATTGAATCGCCCGCGCGGTTCTCCCGGCCGCCTCGGTCAAGCCGGCTCCACGCGGAACAACGTCTGCCCGTACTCCACTGGCTCCGCGTCGTCGACGCATACCTCGGCGACGGTGCCAGCGATCTCGGACTCCAGCTCGTTCATGAGCTTCATGGCCTCGATGATGCAGAGCGTGTCACCAGGCTTGATGCGGCTTCCGACCTCCACGTACGACGGTGCGTCCGGGGCCGGCGAGCGAAAGAAGGTGCCGACCATGGGAGAAACTACGTCCTCGAGGACCGCAGCCGAATCCTCCGGCGGCGTGGACGCGCCTGAATCCGCAGGCGGACCCTCCGTGGCGACGGTGGGGGACGCGCCCTCGGGAACGGAGGTCGCGGAAGGCGTTTTCGATAGCCGGAGTCGAGTTCCCCCTCGATCGATTTCGATGGAATCGAGGCCGCTCTCGTCGAGCGCCCGGATGAGCCGCTCGACGAACTCGAGGTCGATCATCCCGACACTCGCGTAAGGTACTTGTCCTCGCGTCGATCGACTTTCACCACGTCACCCCGCTCTACGAAGAGGGGGACCTGAATCAAGGCTCCGGTCTCCAGCGTGGCCGGCTTGGTTCCACCCTGGGCCGTATCCCCCTTCAGTCCAGGGTCCGTCTCTGTCACTTCCAGCTCGACGAAGTAGGGGAGCTCCACGCTGAGTACGGTTCCGTCATGCACGAGTCCCTCACACTCCATGTTCTCCTTCAGGTAACGGAGCTGGTCCTCGCCGATCATCTCACCGGACAACGGAATCATCTCGTACGTGTTGGCGTCCATGAAGTGATAGAGCTGGCCATCGCTGTAGCTGTAGGACACTGGCCGGCGCTCCAGCCGGACATCCGTGACCTTCTCACCCGCCCGGAAGGTCCTTTCGACGACGGCCCCGGTCAGCACGTTCTTCAGCTTCGTACGCACGAACGCACCACCCTTGCCCGGTTTCACATGCTGGAAGTACGTGATGCTCCACAAGTCACCGTCCCTGTCGAGGACCATACCGTTCCTGAAATCGGCTGTCGTGGCCAAGGAAGCCTCGCCGGGTATCGGAACTAACGGTGCTAATCCCGCGCCCGGAGAAGCGACGCGAGCCCACGAAGGGCTAGAAGATAGCCGTCGGCCCCAAATCCAAAAACCACGCCACTGGCTATCGGAGCAAGGTAGGAACGATGCCTGAAGCTTTCCCGAGCAGCGGTATTGGAAAGGTGGACCTCGACGAAAGGAAGGCCGACACCCACCAGGGCGTCGCGAAGCGCGATGCTCGTATGGGTCAAAGCACCCGCGTTGACCAGGAAGCCGTCAACGCGACCGACCGCCCCGCCGATGAAATCGAGGATCGCTCCCTCGTGGTTCGATTGGAACGTCTCCAGCTCCAGCCCCAACTCCTGACCGAGATCTTCGAGGCGTCCCTCGATCTGACCGAGGGTGACCCTTCCGTATACTTCGGGCTCCCTCTGTCCGAGCAACTGAAGGTTGGGGCCGTGTATGAGCGCGCAGCGCATGGCTCTAGGGTTTCGCCTCCGAGACCTCGGGGCTCACGCCGGGATCTCTGAGCCAAGACACTACTGACCTTGCCTGTCGCGAGCGGGGTCGGCGTCCGGCGCCAGGGACTCGATGGGAACGACCGTGGGCGCCAGCGACTCGATCGGAACGACCGCGGGCGCCAGGGATTCGACGGCTACCGCATCGGGCGCCAGGGACTCGATGGGAGCGACCGCGGGCGCCAGCGACTCCACCGCAACCGAGTCGGACGCCAACGAGCCGCCCGACATGACGTCCGGACTCAGCCCCTCCGTCGTTTCGGCTGCCCGCTCGCGGGCGGGCTCTGCGGAAGACTGTGGCGCCGCGACCCCGGGCGCCTCCGCGACCTCCTCCTCGGGCGACCACTCGAGCAGCTTGCTGAAGTAATCGCGGATGGGCACCCCTTCCATCGGGCCCGTAGTAGCCTCCAATTGCTCAGCCGAGTCGGTGTGCTCGGCCTCGGTCTCGAGAGCGGGAGGAGGGTCAACCGGCTCCTCGGTGCTCGGAGAGTCGGTGGAATCTGGAGCGAGCGTACGCGGGCGTGCCGAGTCGCGCTCTGCTCGGAGGCCGTCCAGGCGCCGGGCGACCTCTTCGTCGTCGGGCCTGTCGAGTAGAATCCTCTCGTAGATCTCGATCGCCCGATCGTGGAATCCCTGCCCGGCGTAGACCTCGGCCATCGTCCGGGTCGTCGGAGCATCATCCACCTGGACGGCGGCCATGTCCTCCGCCGCCTCGCTCATGTCGCCCTCGTCGGAGCCCGAGGTCCCGGAGCCGATTTCGGCGGTCCCGGCCGCGACTCCGTCGCCAACCCCCTCGGCCGCGGTGACCGGGGATTCAGGCGACTCTGCCTCGGTGTCTCGTTCTGCATCCACCAAAGCCTCGGGATCGCTCGGCTCCGCATCACTGCCGTCGGTGGCTAGAGCGAGCGCGGCATCCGGGTCGCGCGCGCGAAGCTTCGTCACTAGCGGGCCCGCGGCCGCCGTCTCACCGCGAGCAAGCAGCAAGCCTCCGAGCCCGCGCAGCGCTTCGACGTTCTCCGCGTCCAGCTCTAGGACCTTGACGTAACCTGCCTCGGCCTCGGCCGGATTGCCGAGGTCCTCCTGGAGCCACGCGGAAACGACGTGGCCACTCGCCAGGTCGGGATGAGCCGCAATCCCCTCGCTAACGAGCCGCTGGGCCCGCTTTTTATCACCCGCTCGACGGCAGGCATCGGCCAGTGTCACGAAGGCTCTGCCCTGAGGATCACGTGGTGAACCAAGCAGTGCATCGAGTGCGCGGATTTCCCTGTCGAGCGACTCGGCCACTGGCGCCTTCCCCGGAAACAAGTGTATTTGACGGCGATCAGAGCAATAGTCCAGACCCTCAGAAGATAGGAACGGCAGGCAAAAGGTGTCAACGAACACAGTCTGGCACCCATCGCCAAGGATGACGAAAACCTTACCAGGTGCATTTACGGCTGAGCCGAGGGTGTTGCTTGAGAGGGCTCGTGGGCCGCGTTAGCTTTTTCTCTCACTGTCGACCGCCGAGCCGGGCGTGGACCACCACGCGGACTGGAGCGCGAATCTCGGCGACGGCTCGCGAGGTGTACGTCGAAGTCCCAGGGGACGCCGGCCATGATGCGTCAAATGCGGGAGAACACGAAGTGGATCATGCTGGTCACAGCGCTTGCGTTCGTGCTTCTCATGGTGTTCGAGTGGGGCATGGACATCACCGGCAGAAGCGCGGGGACCCTCGGAGAGATCGGACGGGTCGACCGCACACCGGTCTACTACGAGGATTACATGCTCACCTACCGGAGCCTTTACGATCAGGTGGGCAGTGCTCAGGATGAACCCGTCACCTCACAGCAGAACCGTGACATCGAGCAAGCGGCATGGGACCAGCTGGTCAACCAGATCCTCGTACGGCAGGAGCTGGACCGGCGTGGGATCCGAGTCACGGACGACGAGATCCTCTCGGCGGCCAGGATCGCACCCCCACCGCTGTTCCAAAACTCACCTGAGTTCCAGACCGACGGTGAGTTCGACCTGGAGAAGTACCAAGCGTTCATCCAGTCGCCTCAGATCGACGAAGGGACGCTGCTCTACCTGGAGCAGTACTATCGGGAGATCATCCCGAGAGGAAAGCTGCTCCGTCAGATCACCTCGGGAATGTTCCTGACGGATGCGGAGCTCTGGCAGCAATGGCGCGACCGTTCGGAGACGGTTCAGGTACGCTATGTCGCGCTCGACCCTTATCAGCGAACCGAAGACGCCAGCGTGGATATCACGGACGACGAGATAGGTGCGTACTACCGGGAGAACGAGTCCGACTTCGAAGTGGCGGCCCGAGCGGCGGTCAAGGTCGTGGCGCTCCGAAAGGCGCCGACAGCGGCCGACAGTGTCGCTACGAGGGAACGGGCGCTGGCGCTGCGGGAGGAAATCCTGGCCGGTGCCGATTTTGCCGAGGTAGCCTCGCGCGAGTCGTCCGACCAGCTGAGCGCCGCCTCTGGGGGCGAACTGGGTACGTTCCCTCGCGGCCGAATGACGGCGGCATTCGAGGAGACAGCCTTCTCGGCGCCCCTCGGGGAGATTACGGAACCCGTCGAGACGGAGTTCGGGCTGCACGTCATCGAGGTGAACCGGCGCACCGCGGACTCGGTGAACGCGCGTCATATTCTGGTGGAGTTCGAGCGCACCGACGAGTCGGAGATCGCGCTCCTGACGATGGCCGACTCGCTCGAGGACCTCAGCGAACGAATCGGGTTGGATGCCGCGGCCACGGCGATCGGTATGGAGAGCCAAGAGATCGAGCTCAACTCGGCCTTCCCCTTCATCGCGGGTGTCGGTCAGACCGGCGAGGGAGCCGATTGGGCGACCGAAGAGGCATCTCCGGGCGACGTGAGCCCCGTGTTCGAGACGCCAGACGCCTTCTATGGACTGGAGCTCATCTCGGCTACACCGGCCGGCGTGCTTCCCCTCGAGGAGTCCAGAAGCAACATCGAGCAGATACTCATCGCGCGGAAGAAGATCGCCCGTGGACTCGAGGCATCCCAGGGCCTCGTGGAGGAGATACGCGCGGGGAGCTCGCTTGCGGACGTGGCGGCTGCGCACGGTCTCGAGGCTGCGGCGGCTGGGCCATTCAGCCGGTACGATTTCGTTCCTGGGCTAGGCCGTCAGAACGCGGCCATCGGGGCCGCCTTCGGGCTACGTCCGGGCGAGGTGAGTGACCCGATCGCCACCGACGCAAACGTATTCGTCATCGAGCAGATTGCACTGACGCGTGCCGATAGCACTCAGTGGCTGGATCAGAGGACGATCCAGGCGATGCAGTTGATGTCCGGGCTCGAGCGGGAGCGGCTCGACCTCTGGCTACAGGGCCTCCGAGAGAGGGCCGATATCGTCGACCGCCGGGAGATCGTGCTGCAGCCAGCCGAAGAGCAGCCTCTCAGGCCCACCGGCGGGCTCTTTTAGCCTATGCGGTCCTGCCCCTCAGTCATCTCCGCCTAGCCTGCGCGGCCCATCGCTCTCGACCTCCTGTGCGACGCCCTCGGGCGAGGGCGCACTCTCCTGTGAGGGGCGCGGCTCGGGAACCCGACGCTCTTCGGGGATCTTGATCTCCCGCTCGATCTCGCGAACGGAGCTCTTGAACTCGCGGATGCCCTTCCCCAGCGACGAGCCGATCTCCGGAAGCCGCTTCGCCCCGAACAGAAGCAACACAACCATGAAGATGACGATCAGCTCGCCCATCCCTAGGCCACCAAACATCTCGGAACCTCCTTGGGAGCCTCGGCCACCTAGCGCGCGAGACCTCCGATGAAGAACACCTCTGCATAGGAACTTCGCGCGATGGACGGCTCAGATCCAGGATCGAGCCACCAGTGCGACCAGGAAGACGCCTACCAGCGTGAGGACGTTCAGGTAGAGAATCAAGGGCCCCAGCGTCAGACCGATCGCTACGACATCGACCGAGATCGGTCCCACAGACGCGGACACGGACGTCGTTAGGAACGTTCGAGCGGCGCTGTCCGGGAGGAACATCTCGCACAGCTTCGTCAGGAGCCCACCGAGGAAGAACCCCAAGGCCAGACTGACGAGCGCCCTCGTGAAGCTCCTTCTCCGTGTGTCGATCAGCATACCGCCGCCGGCTCCACGAGGTTCCGTCTCGTCACCTGCTCCTCGAAATCACCCATGCCACCGACTCCTGAAGGGCCCGTAGCGGCGCCCCCTGCTCGATTCGGGACAGGCACTCCTCCGCTGACTCGGCGAATTCGGCCGCGCGCTGGCGAGCATAGGCGAGGCCACCCAGCTCGTCGACGATCCCTACCAGGCGGAGGATCTCCTCGTCGGTCGGGTCGGCGAGCGTGAAAAAGCGGCGAATCTCCGCCAACTCCGTAGCCGGAGCCCGCGTGAGCGCCGCGACCAGGGGTAGAGTCACCTTGCGCTCGCGTAGGTCCTGCCCGGTCGGCTTGCCCGTGACCTCCTCGATCCCCGTGTAGTCCAAGAGGTCGTCCGCGATCTGGAACGCCATGCCCAGCTGGTGCCCGAACCGTGACAGTGGATCTCGGTGGTCGGGAGCCCCAGCGAGAGCTCCGAGCTCGCAGGCCGCGGACATCAAGGAAGCCGTTTTAGCTGCGATAAGGAGGTAGTAGTCCTGCTCCGAAAAGGAGAGGGCGTCGTGGGAAGTGAGTTGCCTCATCTCTCCCACGCTCATTTCGTTGGCGGCCTGCCCCAGCACCGACACGGCCTCGAGGACGCCGACGCTCGCAAGCTCGGTGACTGCGCGACTGTAGAGGTAGTCGCCCATGATGATCGCCATCTGGTGGGTCCAGAGCGCGTTCACCGTGGGCTGGCCGCGTCGGAGCACAGAATGGTCGACAGCATCGTCGTGCACGAGGGTGGCCAGGTGGACGAGCTCGACTGCTGCGGCAAACGTCACGGCCTCGTCCCGGGGCTTACCCCCGATCGCGTTCGCCAGCAAGACGAGAGTGGGCCGGAACATCTTACCGCGCATCAGACGCAGGTATTCCGCGACCTCGTCGATGAGGTCGAAGTCCGAGGCTACGACGCGACCGATCTCCTGCGCGACGCGGTCCAGCTGCTGACCGACCGTGGCCTGCACGGACTCGAGCGTAGCCACGGCTCTGGTAATGGGCGGCATCTGCGAACCGGAGGAAGAGGGGGCGGGCGACATCGTTTCCTCCGGCGGACCGGCGGCCGCTGACGAGGTCAACGAAGGGATCGCAGACGCTCCGTCACGTCCATGAAGTTGATGTCCAGAGAGAATACGCGGTCGTAGAACTCCACCGCGGAGTCCGGGTTTCCCGCGGCCTCATAGGCCCTTCCGATGAAGTAATAGATGCCGAGCAGCTCATCTTCGATCTCGAAGGGAAGCTCGAGTGCGCGGCTGAGCGTCTTTATGGCGGCCTCCGGCTGACCCTTGTCCAGGAAGCACTGGCCAAGCAGTTCGTAGGTGGGCAGGTGGTCGCGCGCAGCGCGAAGGGCGGCCTGGAACTGCTCGATGGCCTCGTCGATCAGGCCCATCTCCTTGTACGCGGTACCGAGGTCGTGTTGCGCTCGGACGTCGTCCGTGTCCACGTTCTCGGCCACCTTCTCCTTGAACTGGCTCAGCATACGGGCAAAATCGGCCGACTCGTCTCCGGTAGGCTCCTCGTACGCCACCTTGAACCGAGTCGTTTTCTCCTCTTCCTCCTCGTCGAAGATCAGTGAGCCGAGATCGACGTAGTCTTCCGAAGACGCGACACTCGCCGTCTCAGGCTCCATCTCCACACGCGTCCCCGAAAGGAACTCCTTCGCCTCGGCGTTCTCCGGGTCGAGCAAGATCACCTGCTGATACACCCCCTGCGCTCGCGCAGCTTCCCCAGAGCGCTCGAGGCATCGAGCCAGGCCGAGGAACGCCTTCGCTTGCCCGGCCGGGTCACCCCGGCGATAGGCCAGCTCCACAAGGCGCTGGCGATGTGAAAGCTCGTCGGGCTCACGCTCGATGAGATCGTCCAGCAACCGCTCGGCTTCGTCGATGTCCCCGACTTCGATCAGTTGCGCGGGGTCGAGGTCCCGTCTCTCGACCCGTGCCTCGGAAGCCGCTTCCTCCAGAGCCTCCTCTCGAGCCTCGTCGCTCGCGGAGTCCGCAGCGGCGGTCGCGCTAGTGTCTCCCACGGATTCATCATCGAGGGACAACTCCGCCAGCCCAACTTCCATCACCGGCATCTCGTCTGCCTCGCCGACGTACTCCTCCACTTCGCGATCGCCCCGCGCGCTTTCGCCGAAAGCCACAGCGGTGAGAACCTCCGGCTCGTCCGCGTCGTCCGCCTCCTCCGCGTCCGCCTCCTCCGCGTCGTATCCGAACGTAGGCAGCGGCTCAGCCTCCTCCTCGGCTTCCCCCTCGTCGAATCCGAACGTCGGTAAGGGCTCGGTTTCGTCCTCGGGCTCCTCCTCGAAACCGAAAGTCGGCAGCGGCTCGCTCTCCTCCTCGCCCTCCTCCGCATCGTATCCAAAGGTCGGAAGCGCCTCGGCCTCCTCTTCGTCCCCTTCCCCGTGTGAAAAGGTCGGAAGCGGCTCCCCTTCGTCCTCCTCCCTTTCCTCCTCCTCGGACCGGGTCTCTACTTCTGCCGGCCCGGCGGTGATCTCGAAGTCCTCGACCTCGGGCTCCTCCTCTCCCACGCTCCCCATCTCAGGCGCTCGCAGACCTCCCGAATCGCCGAAACCGGGCAGCTCGTCCATAGCGGCTCCGGCCCGTGCCGGTGCTGGGGCGGCAAGGTCGGCCTCGGGATCGAGCTCCAGGATCTTATCCTCGAGGGCGGCAGCCTCGTCCTCGCGAGCCTCGGAGAGCAGGACCGAGCGAGCAGCCACCAGCTGCTCCGCGGCCTCTTGCGGACGCTCGTGCTGTTCCAACTGCTGCGCCACAGCCATGCGGATCTCGACATCTCCAGGGGAGAGGTCGGCGAATTCCATGAGGGCACAGAGGGCTTCTTCCAGGTCTCCTTCTGCCTGTACGCGCTCGGCGTAGATCAGAAAGTTCTGGCGGGCGTCGGTGAAAAATCCCTGCCCGGCTCGAATCTGACCTATGCGCAGGTAGATGGAATGCCGGTCTGGCACGTACCGGATCACCTTCTTGCACACCGCGATGGCGTTGTTGGGAAGCTCAGCCTCGAGGTATAGCTGGGCTGCCTGCTCGTAATGGTCGACGGCCTTGGAGAGGTCACCGATGCGAACGTACAAGTCACCGACGCGGTTATATAGGCCAATATCGGGGTGCTCGTCCTCCGCCAGCTTCTCGATGGCCCTTTCGTAGAGCTCCGGAGCCTGCCGCCACTGCTCCTTCTGCTCATGGCGCCGCGCTCGTTCCTTCAGTCCTTCGATGCTCATGGTCCGCAACCTGACGTGGACGTTCCCGTCACGACCGCGAGAGGCGCTCCGCCGCGTTTCGCACCGACGCCGGAATCCGGGCACCGGCCTCTTCGATCTTATCGAGGAGGCGCCGGACTTCGACGTGCACTCGGGTCGACAGATACTCGGCCAGTCGTGCCGAGAGTAGACGCGACGCGTTCGAGCCGAGAAGTTTAAATGTGTCCTCGGCGGCCGGAAGCACAAGCCCATCGGGAATCATCCCGATGACCTCGGTCCCAACGACGCGGCCTCCTAGCTGCTTCACATTCGTCTCGATCGCACGGAAGACGGAGAGCGGAGACGTCACCTGGAGGTCTTCCAGATTCATGGAAATCTGGCGCCGGCGACTCGTTGGTAGCTCGAGCGCGAGCGCCCTGAGGCCGCGAAATCCACCCCCCGCTTCACGCGTCTCCGCGGCGATCCGCTCGAGCTCCACCAGCTCGAGACCCTCCACGTAGACGTTCCACGCGAGGAGTGGATGTCGTGCCCCGACGCAGCTGACACCGGCCGACGGGTGGGGTCGCAGGGCACCCGAGGCGGGCATATCCGGCTCGCGGCCGACCGGGAAGCCATCAGCCAACGCCTCGAAGCCGCCGCGACGGATTTCAGCCAGGGTCCTCGACCCTTCCCTTGCAGCCCCGTAGAAGTAGACCGGTAGTCCCTCCTCGGCCAGCCGACGACCGGTCCGCAGTGCGGCCTCGACGGCATCGTCGAGGCTCGCACCTGCCATGGGCACGATCGGAAGCACGTCGAGCGCGCCGACGCGGGGATGAACGCCTCGATGTTTCCTGAGGTCGATGCGGTCGATGGCGATCCGCGCGGCCGAGACCGCGGCTTCCTCTACCGTCCGGGTATCACCGAGATAGGTGACGACACAACGATGGTGGTCGGGGTCCCGGGACCAATCCAGTACCTGCGCGCCCGCTCTCGTGATCGCGTCCACAAGAGCCTCGACCACTTCCGGATCGCGCCCCTCGCTGAAGTTGGGCACAGCCTCCAGGACAGGCAGCATGGCCTCGAACGTACAGCGCCGCGACACCCGCACACAAGCGCGACTCGGCATGTTACCGAGTTGCGAAAACGCCGTGGAGCATGGGGTTCCGAGTGCGCGGTCGACCGTCGCGAACTGGCAGCTCGCCCGCAAGGCCATCAACGGACTCGAGGCTCGGCCCAGGCATCTCTAACAGTGTGGAATCCTGCGGGGCGTCAGTTGAGGGTTGCCCGCCTGTAGTTGATAGGCCCAGTCGAAGATCATGATCGCGTCGTCGTTCTGATCGAAGCCCAGGAGCTCCACTCGAATTGCCGCGAAATGATCGGCCCCGTCGTCGCCGTGCACCTGCATCACATAGGTGGTCTGGGGAAAGAGCGCTACATCCTGCGGCCCGTAGCCACCCGCCGGCGCCACGTCGAGCGCCACGCAGGTCGGGTCGGCCGCTACACCGCACCTCAATGCCGTGGTGATGAAGCCGTCCTGATGAATCGTGGTGCTGAGGCCCGGAACCAGCCACCAGCCTGCCGCGTCCGTCTCCAGACGGAAATGCCGGGTTGGGTCGTCGCCGTCGACCACCGCGGTCACCTCGTCACTCTGCTGGAACCGGAACCCGGACGACGCGGGAACGTCGAAGTAATCGTAGACCCACTCACCGTGGAAGTCGGGGCGAGGCGTACCCGAGGCGCTGGCGCTCCCTGCGCTCTCGTGCCCCTGATCGTCCAGGGCCGTGACGACGTACGTGTAGGTCAGACCGTTCTGCACGAGGCGGTCGAGAAACCCTTCGGAGTCGGTCTCGCCGAGCAAGAAACTGCCCCCCTCGAACTCCAGAAAGACCTTATAGTGTGAAAAGTCGGCCGCCGAGCGAGCTGCGTCGTTCCAGACGAGATAGTTCGCGTCGTCGAGCGCGATGACCTCCACCGACCCTGGCGACGGCGGCGCGTCGGCGTGTGGCACGGAGATCTCGACGGCCGACTCAGTGGCCGTTTCCACGCCGGTTCCAGAGTCGAAGGCCGACACGTAATACTGGTAGGTGACGCCTGGAAGCACGTTGGAGTCGGGGTACGAGCAGACCCCCGCGGAGCAGTTGGTTACTTCGGCGACGAGGACGTAGTTGGTATCGGACGCTCTCTTCGAGTAGACGCGGAACGACTCACCGTTCCACAGCGTGGAAAGCTCCCAGCTGACGTGAACGGTTTGTGCGTAGTAGCTGACCTCGAGAAACAGCGGGGCAGCTGGAGCATCCCCGATCACGACTGGATCGTTCTCGAGGTCACACCCTGCGGTCGCCGCCAACGCGAGTGCGGTCGCAACTCCGAGCCATCGCTTCATCGTCGACCTCCTCCGATTGGTGCAACTCCGAAGGAATGGGGAAGCACGGATCGTACCTTCCGGTAACTCGTTGCAGGGCATAAAGATCAATCTCGAATCCGGCTCGCGTATGTCCCTTTTAGAGGACAACTATCGGGGCTACGTGAGACAAACGGCATCTCCCGAGAGCGCTGACGCAGGGTGGGATGTCGGCGGCCGGTCAAGCCCCGACTCGTCGGCCCCTCAGCGACCTGCTAGTGTTCCGTTGCCGAAGTCTCTGGCCCACCGAGGCGGTTCCCGCGCCTGCGAATCGAGGCGGAGCGACGCGGCGTAGCTGTGGCTACGACAAGGAGTTCCAACGACGAGTCGCTGGATGCGGGGTGCCGCCGAATGGGCTAAGGACTTTGGTTACGGGACACTAGAGTTGAACGGGTCGGCAAAAAGCGCTCATCGCGGCGGCTCGAGGTTCCGCTGCTGATAGTCGAACTTGAGGTCGCGGTTGTCGAGGAGAGAGACCTCGAAGCGGAAGGTCCAGTTGCCGGTGGCCGTCTTCATGAAATCGAAATTCGCCTGCCATCGGTGCAGGTCGCGCGTGAGCCTGACCATGTGGTCGTTGAACCGGCGTCGCTCGAGGTCGTAAGCCGTTCTCCAGGACATGTCCCAATGCTCGGTCGGGCTCATGGTCAGTGAGATCGACAGGTTCTGCGACGGAGTCATGGTGCGACGCGGACGTATCAAAGAGTAGGTGAAGTTCGCGCTCCAATCCTGCCGACCCTGTCGTCGGGCGCGGGCGTCGCGGAGCTCGGTGTCGGTGGCGGCTCCAGGCACGATGCCCGTCTCGTCGGTCGCGCTCCTTGGGCCGAATGGGTCTTCGAAGGCGCCTGGCTCGGCATCGAGAGGGACCGCCCGAGAGTCCGCAGCGGGTTCTAGCGCGTCCGGGGCGCCGCCCAGGCCCAGCCAACGGAAGAGAGCCGATTGCCCCGAGAGCGAGAAGCCGAGGTTCAGTGACGACAGATGCGGAGAGAAACTGCGCTCGGTGAGAGCCAGCCCGTCGTCGTTCACGAACGTCGAGTCCTTCCACAGGTCGTGCGCGAAAGAGACCGAGAGGCCTCGCAGGTAATCGGACTGGATCTGAGTTCTGATCTGAGTCGTGGTGAATCCCTGCAGGAAGTCTCCGGCGGAGTCAGCCTGCACGAAGTCGTAGGCGATCATGTTGGTGCTGAGGCGAAGCAGCGTTACGACCTGGCTCTGCTGCTGCCGCTGTGGACCCTGATCGCCCTCGATCAGCAACGAATCGCCGCCGGCCTGGGGAGCGGCCTGATCGCCACCAACGGCCTGGGCGGTATCGACCTCCGGGCTGGGAACGAGCGGATCAGCCCTGGGATCCGTCGAGGGCTGGTCCGGCTGGGGCCCTTCCGATGCTCCGCCGGGCGCAGCCTCACCACCCGGAGCGGACGCTTCGCTCTGACCCGTTCCCGGCTCCGGTGGACGCCGCTTGGCCTCGAAAGTTTGGCTCAGACCGATCGTGAGCGCGCTTCGCGGCTGAAGTGTCCGGGCGCCGAAGACCTCCCGCTGTACCTCGGTGGGCTCGACCTCGGGCGCCCAATCGTACTGGAAGCTGGGGGAGACCTTGTGACGCACCGCCTCGAACGGCCCGAACCCGGGAAAGAACCCGTAGAGGTCTCCCTTGAGACCGGCGCCGAGAGTGAGCCGTGAGGGCGCTGCCACGAAGCTCTGCGCCGCCGACAAGGTGTCCGATCTGAGCGCACTGCCCGAGATCGATACGCTCGGCGTCAACGTGGTGGATCCGATCAGATTCTGTTGATACGACAGGCCCGTCCTCCAAGAAAGCGTGGCCTGAGCAATGTCCATGGTTTCGCCCTCGGCCCTCAATGCGGCTGCATGAAAGGGATCCGGAGAAACCGTGGGCTCGCCGAAAGCATCGTCCGGGACGCCGAGAAAAGTGTTTTCGTCGAGATCGAGCGATTGGGACAGCGAGAGCCTGCCGAAGCTGAGCCTGTGATTCACGCCGAGTCTTGCATTCTCGTTGTCGGCACGGGCGAACGAGAAGGCGTCCGCGGGCTCGTCGCCCATACTACGAGTCCGCCGGTTGTAATTCACACCGCCGCTCCAGGTCAGGTTGTTGTACCAGGAAGCACGGGCGACGGGAGCGGGGAACAACGTCACAGTCGAAAGGGACAGGTTCGCGGACGGAAGCGTCATGTTTACCCGGTCGTCCGACAACGACTGGGATCGATTGGCCGACAGGCTCAAGTTCCCCCAGCTGAAGCGGTGGTTGAATCCGCCGTCGGAGCGGATTTCCTGTGTCACCTCACGAGGGTCGTAGCTGTATTGGCGCACGAAGGCCGACGAAGACGAATAATTGACCGAAGCCCGCATGCTCGTGCGCTCCGAGACCTGCCAGGCGTGCTGCGCATTGAGGCTGAACTGCGAGCCCCCGGCCACCGGCCAGTATCGGCGGAAGTTGACCGAACCGTTCATGAACTGTCGCAGCCAAGTGTACCTCACGCTTCCGGTCAGCGCCGTATAGTTGTCGCTGAACCAGTCGAAGGCGACCGTGGCGTCGGTGTAGTCACTCATGGCCCAGTAGAAGCCGATGTTGCTGACCCTTCTCTTGTAGCCCCCCGACGAGCGCACGATGTCGTTGATGCTGAACCGGGGCGTGAGTAGCCCACTCGAGCGGCCCGACGCCAGGCTCTGAGCTATGAACGGCAGCCATGCGACGGGGACGTCGGCGAAGTAGAGCCGGACCGGACGCGCCACGAGGATGTTGCCTGCGACGATCTTCAGCTGGTCGGTCTCGAAGTGATAGTGAGGCTCCTCCAGGGTGCACGACGTAAACCGCGTGTGGGAACCGAAGATCACGTCCGACCGCAGCCGAGGGAGGTCTCCGATGACTCTCCACTGCCCGCCCTGCTGGTATTGCGTCTCGGCGCCGAACGCCGACGCCTCCCGCGCTTCGGTGTCGGCGATCAGGAGATCGCTCTCGACGGGGCTCCCGTCGACCGGTGTGTACACGGGTCGACCGGTGGCCACGAGCCTCCGAGTCACTTCGCTGAATCTGATCGTCGAGTCGGCCCTGACCTGCTGGCCCTCGAAGACGACGCCCGCAGGCATCAGAGTGTCGCCGTGGAGGAGCAGATTGCGGTCCACCGACTCGAAGCGCGCCGAGCGCCCCTGGTACTGGACCGGTTGATATCCGTGGAGGGATTCGACGAGCTCCCGCATGACGCTGTCCCCCGCAACGACGCCACCGGGGGGTCGCGCCGTGCCCGTGGCCCCGACCGCGGCGACCGCGGTAGTGAGCGAACCCGCCCCTTCGACGCCGAGCGTATCGTCCCCGGGCATGCGCGACAGCCGTGCGAGTCGCCCGAGCTGCATCCGGCGAAGCTCTTCGGCTGGGCTGACCGCGACGGTGTCTGGGGGGACGCGCGGGGTCACCGATTCAGGCTGCTGCGCGGAGCCTGGGCTGGCCCCGGTTACCGACAACGTGAGAGCGAGGGCCGCGAGACCCCAGCAGGGCTTCACGACATCTCCACCGCGCCGTCGGGCGGTTCCTCCGAGGGCAGGATGCGGTTCTCCTCGGCGCGTCCACGGTAGATCATGCTCGAGAGCAGAATCGAGAACTCGTAGAGCAGCACGAGGGGAGCCATCATGAGAACGGTGATGAGGACGACGTCACCGGGTGAGAGAAACGCGGCGGCGACGGTGATCGCCACGATGGCATGGCGTCGCTTGGCCCGAAGGAAGTCCGGGGTGACGAGACCGAGCGCCGTCAAAATCATCACCACGACGGGCAGCTCGAACAGAACACCGAAGGCGATGAGGAGCCGGACGACGAACGCCAGGTACTCGTCCGCGCCGATGACGAGGTTGAGGTAGTCCTCCTGGAACCTGAAGAGGAAATCCAGGCTCATCGGAAGGATCGAGTAGGCGAGCCCCACACCCACGCTGAACAGCACGAGTCCCATGTACAGCGCCGGGATGATGACCCTTCGCTCTCGCGACTCCAGGGCCGGGGAGAGGAACGCCCAGACCTGATAAACGATGATCGGGAAGGCCAGAATCACCCCGGAAATGAGCGCCAGCTTCAGCTCCAGGAAGAACGGCGTAAGAGGACTGAACGCCGCCAGACGTCCGCCCTGCGTCTCCAAGTAGGGACGGATCGGGCCCACCAGGAGCTCGGTCACGCTCAAGTAGTGCACCAGCAGGAAGCCGACGAGACAGCCCACCAGGAGCGCGCCCAGGGACTTCAGGACACGCCAGCGGAACTCCTCTAGGTGGTCAAGAAAGGGCATCTCACCTCTGGGATTGTTTCGCCTGCGCATCTTCGGCCTCGTCAACCCGCGCTCGGTTTACCCCGGTGGGCCCGCGTCGGGCGAGTCCCCCTTCGTTACTCACTCTCGTTCAGGGGGAGCTCGACCTGATTCCGCGCCTGGAGCTCGCGCCGCTGTTGCGCTGTCAGCTCGTGCACGAACTCCTGGAATTCCCCCACGTCCTGGAAGTTCCGGTAAACCGACGCGTAGCGAACGTAGGCCACGCGGTCGAGAGGCCGTAGGGCGTCCATCACCAGCTCTCCAAGCGCCGAGCTTGTGACTTCGACGCCGACCTTCCTCGAGAGGGCGTCCTCGATGAGAGCGACGACGGCCTCCATCTCGATGGCGGACACCGGTCTTTTGGCACAGGCGGCCACGATGCCGCGCAGGAGTTTGTCCCGGCTGAATTCTTCGGAGCTCCCGTCGCGTTTGAGGACCTGAGTGGGTCGCTGCTCGACCGACTCGTAGGTGGTGAAGCGGCTTCCACAGACGAGACACTCGCGCCGGCGCCGCACCGCCCGCCCTCCCTGGCTGGTGCGCGTGTCTACGACCCGGTTTTCCGCGGCGTCACATTCGGGGCAGCGCATCAGCGGATCGCCGAGCAGCCGGCGGTGGTGGTGCTACCCGCCGATCTCCCTGAGCCGGTCACGGGCCAGGTCGGCCATCCCGCTCTCAGGGTAGGTGTTCACGACGGTCTCGAGGTAGCGACGGGCCAGAGCGTCCTCCTCAAGCTCCATATAGAGCACCCCGATGCGGTAGAGAGCGTCCGCGACCTTGGTGGCCGCAGGGTGGGTTTCCCGGATGCGCTCGAAAGCCTCGATCGCCTCGCGGGGGCGATTCTCCCGAACGAGGATGTCGGCCAGGTTGTACTGCGCGAACGGCGCCAGCTCGTCCGACGGGTATTGCCGGAGAAAGAGCTCGAAGCCCTCGCGCGCCGTTCGAAGGTTGTTGCGAACGAACTGGTCGTTGGCCGCGTTGTACAACTCGTCGGTGGCCTCCGTGGACCCTCCTCCGGTAGGGGTCCCGGCCTCGGAAGTGGCCCCTGGGACGACGGGCCTCGCCCCGGCTAGAGCCAGCCGGCGTAACGACTCGATTTGATCCCGCAGGGCGCGAATGCCGCGCTGATTCTCACCGACCTGCTCTGCGATCGTCCCGAGACGATCGAGGATCTGACCCAGCTGACCCGCTACGGTTCCACGGATGTCGAAGAGCTGGTCGGTGGTACCGCGCTGACTGTCCTGCGTGAGCCGTGTCTGCCGCTGGAGCGCTACGAGAGCCTGCTGCTGGCGATCTGCCACGTCCCGGATCTCCTGCTGGAGGCTCCGGATGTCACCCTTCGTGGCGCAGGCTGCAAGAGCGAGGACTACGGCGAGTAGCACGGCACCGCGCACCGTGCGCTGACATTCAGAGGCTCCCATGCCGTTCTCTACCTACCCCACCCCGAATGGGTCCCCGAGGCCGCGGGAGCGGACGCGTCATCCCCCTCTGATTTGATCTGCGCCGGCCGTGATGATGAACTCGCCCCGACGGTTCTGTGCCCAAGCACTTTCGCTGCTCGCGTTCACGAGCGGCCGATCCTCTCCCCAGGAGGTGATGCTGAACCTGCTCGCCTCGAGCCCGAAGTTCTGGAAGAACGCCCGGACACTCTCGGCGCGACGCTGCCCAAGCGCGATGTTGTATTCCGTTGAACCCCGATCGTCGGCGTGGCCTTCGATGCGGACCTGCACCGCGGGGCTGGCCCGCAGGATGTCGACCTTCGCACGGAGAACGCGCTCCGCGTCAGGTCGGACCGCGGACTGGTCGTAGTCGAAGAACACCATCTCTTCGAGGGCGGCACGCGCCGCGCGTGCCGCCTCTGCCGCCGCGGCAGCCGCAGCCTCGGCCCGGGCGATGGAATCCTGTCGCGTGGCCTCTGCGTCCGCGATCGAGTCGCGGATGCGCTGCTGCTCGGCGAGCTCATCGGCCGAGGGGCCGGTTGGCTCCGGTGGCGGGGGTGGGTCACTCCGACACGCTCCGATCCAGAGGGACGCGACGAGGACGGGCACTGCAAAGCGACGGGCTGTCATTGCGGCTCCAACTCCGGACTGGCATGGGGTGCTGGGGACGCGCCCTCCAGGGACGCTCCGAAGCGGGGGCCCACCGGCCATGGCCGGTGGGTCCTCGCACCCATGAAATTACCGTCGATACGCTCTAACGCAATGGCCCTCGGCCATCGCCTCTTCAGCGGCCGGCCTCGGGGCCCAGTGCGGGAGACCAACCGGGCTCTCCCAACTCCACGCCGGACAGGACCGCGCGGATCGCGCCGGTGACCGTGTCGACCACGAACAGGCCCTTGCCCCAGCTCCGTTCCCCTCGGAACGCGATGTGCCGGCCGTCGGGCGCCCACGTCGGATCTTCGTTGTTCCCCTCCCACGTCAGCTGGGTCAGACGGCCGTCCCGACCCATTTCCGCCACCAGGATGTGGTAGCTTCCGTATCGACCGAGGCGACCGTGGAACGCGACCAGGTTCCCGAACGGTGACCAGTCGGGCGATGTATAGTATCCCGGGCGACCGTACTCGTAGGGGGAAAGGAGCTCCGCCTCTCCCCCGTCCGCCGGCATCACGTAGATCTGCGGTATTGCGTCACCCAGGCGTCCGGAGTTGAACGCGATGAAGCTGCCCTCGGGCGAATAGACCGGTGAAACGTCGATCCTGGCCGTCTCGGTCAGGTTCGTGAGGCAACATCCGCGTGCGAGGTTGTAGGTGAACAAGCCACTGCGCCGACCGCCCTGGACCGCGAACGCGATGATCTCACCGTCCGGATGGTAGTCAGGCGTCAGGAAGAGCCCTTCGCGCAACACCTCCAGTTTCTTCACGGCCCCCGAGCCGAGCACCATTTCGAAGATTTCCAGATTGCCGGTGTCGTGGTACGAGGTGAACGCGAGGCGCCCGCCGTCCGGAGACCACGTCGGAGAGTGGACCACCCCCCCGTAGCTCGTGAGTCGTCTCAGGTTCTCACCGTCGGAGTCCACGACGTACAGCTCCTTGGCTCCGTCGCGCAGGAGGGAGAGGGCGATACGGCTCGCGGCCATTCCAGGCTCCCCGGTGCTCCAGCGCACCACCTCGTCGGAAGCGCGGTGAACGGCCATGCGGAACCCCCGATCGGTATCGTCGGGCAGTCGGAAGCTCGCGCGCTCCTCGACCCTGGCGTACACCACGTCGTGGAGCTCGAGTACCAGGACGTACCCTTCGCCGCTGCCTTCCACCCGACCGGTAAGGAGCCACACGGCGCCGAGACGGTCCCAGAGCGCGTAGTCGACGGCCTCCTCCCGCATAAGCGCCGAAGGGATGGAATCCATCATGCGATAGCGGTCGCTGTATCGGAGATCGCGCACGACGATGGCCTCGACCTGGCCGGCCAGCGCCTGGCCTCCGAAGCGTCCGCTGAAGGGCTGGACGGCCAACGGTGGCTGGAACTGACCACCTTCGTAGAGCAGCCCGAGCGCCACGCCCGGAATCGAGTCACGCTGCTGTGCTTCGGCGAATGCCGGTACTGCGAGGACCGCACCCGCCAAGAGCGCCGCGAAACCCCACCCCGGCCGCAGACCTACCGCTCGGGCCGCGGCGGTCATCGAGCTTCCTCCCCCCGCCCGTTGTCTCCCCCGACGGCCCCGGCGGGACGGAACGAGAACTGGATGGGCAGATTTCGCATCGGGAGGTCCTCAGGTAGGGGGCCAAACCGCCCCGAGGCACACTCGACCGCTCCGAGGGCCTGGAAGTCAAAAGAGGCGTTGCCCGACTGTCTTACAAAACGCAGGTCCGAAACGGTCCCGTCCCGCTCGATGACGAAATAGACGACGGTCTCCCATCGCCCGCCCCGTGGAGGACGGAAGCAACGCTCGATCTGCGTGACGATCCGTTCGTAGTACTGCGGATAGTCACGCCGGAGACCCTCCATGCGGACCTCGATGTCCTCACCACCCAGGTCGGAAGGCTCCGGTTCCGGACCCCGAGGCTGCTCCGGCTCCGCTTCCTCGGGCTCGGTCTCGGGCAGAGGACGATCCGGTTCGGGCTCGGGCGGTGGCGTATCCGAGGGGGACTCCGGCTCGGCTACCTCAGGAGGTGGGCTGTCTTCGATCGGCGACTCCACCACCAGCTCCTCGGACGGCGCCGGCGTCGGCTCGGGGGCCTCCTCGGCAGGCGGTGGGGAGTACAGATCGATCTGGATCGTCTCGAAGACCATCGGCGGGGGCCGAAACGCGGATGAGACCCACACGACTGCCACGGCTGTCGCGTGCACCGCCACCGATCCCAGCAGGGAGCGACGACCCGGGCGTCCGCGTGCGCTCGCGCGCCTCATCGACTCAACGCCCGACCCGCCGGGGCTCACCGATGAATGCGGGCGACACTCCGGCGTTCATCACTGCCGCCGCCACACGAAAAGCCAAACCGTAGGGAGCGACCGAGTCGGCTCGCACGTAGACCTGGTCGATCTCTCCCGCCTCCACGAGCTGGCCGATGCCGTCCTCGAACTCCTGGAGGGATAGCTCCGTCTCCTCCAGGAAGATCCGTCCGTCGCCGGTGATAGAGACGATGAACAAGTCCTCCATGGCGGAGATTGGCTGAACATCGGCCCTGGGTAGCCCCACTTCGACCCCACCCTGGAGAATCGGCGCCGTGATGATGAAGATGACGAGAAGCGTGAACGCGACGTCCACCAGACTCGTGACGTTGATGTCCGCTGTGAGGGTCAGGTCGTCGCGGCCCCGCCCCCCGCTGCGCTTGAGACCCGTGCCGTGGGCCACGGGCTAGAGGCGTCCTTCGCGCGCGAGCGTGCCGATGAACTCGCTGGAGAAACCCTCGAGCTCGCCAGAGACCAGATTCAGCCGCGACACGAAGTGGTTGTAGCCCATCACCGCGGGGATTGCGACGGCGAGGCCCACGACCGTGGTGATGAGCGCCGCTCCGACCCCTGGAGCCACGGCCGCGAGGTTGCTGGAGCCGGTCGCGGCGATTCCCAGGAAGACGTTCATAATGCCGATCACCGTCCCCATCAGACCGAGCAGCGGTGAGACGGAGCCGATGACCGCGAGCCAGGTGAGTCCCCGAGAGAGCTCGTCGCGCTCCTCGGACTCCTCCTTCTCGAGCACGAGCCGCAGCGCTTCGAGCTGCGTCAAGCTCAGCCCCTCAGCCAAAGGGGCGCCTTCACGCAGGGAGCCGGGACGCAGCTCGCTGAAAAAATTCACACCCTGCCGGAAGACGCGCCCGTAAGGCGAGTCAGGTAGGCCCAGAATCGCCTTGTAAGCGTCCTCGAGCCTCTGCGCGCGCTCCACGTACTCCAGAAAACGGTCGCCCTGTCGCCGCACCTCCCTGAATTGCTTCCACTTCCAGAAGATGATCCACCAGCTCGCAACCGAGAACGCGAAAAGCACCGCAAGAACGATCTGCGTGGGGAGGGTGCCACCGACAACCATATCCCAAGGTGTCTGCGGAGCTGGATTCTGGAGGAGATAGAGCGGCGGGGTCACGGGCGTTCCGTTGGCGGTCGGCGTCCGTCGGGCGCGCCTGGAGTCATACGACGGTTCCTTCTGTTCGTGCGATGTCTCGGAACGTACGGTGAAGTCCATCCTCCAGTGGCGTAGCCGCGGTCCATCCGAAGCGCTCCAAGCGTGTTGCGTCCAGCGCACTGTGCCTGAGCTCGCCTGAGCTCGCCGGCCGGTGATCCCGCTCGACCCGCACGCCCGCTACACGCTCGAGCAGCGAGGCGAGTCGGTTCACACTCGTCCCCACGCCTGATCCCACGTTGAAGGCCACCGCGTCGATTCCCCCGCGGTCATGGCCGGCGTCGAGGGAGAGCTCGGTGGCCCTGAGGTTGGCCTTCACTACGTCCTCGACGAAGACGTAGTCGCGAGTCTGCTCGCCGTCGCCGTAGATCGTTAGAGGCCTGCCCTCCAACAGTCGCTTGGAGAATATGGCTATTACACCCGCTTCCCCATGTGGGTCCTGGCGCGGGCCGTAAACGTTGGCGTACCGTAGCGATACGCAGGACAGGCCACCCACGGCACGGTAATAATGCAGGTAGTGCTCCCCGGCCAGCTTGCTCACGCCGTACGGGGAAAGGGGCGCCTTCGGAGCAGACTCTGGGGTAGGCCGGACCGCCGCCTCTCCGTACACGACCCCTCCGGAGGAGACGAAGAGGAAACGTTCCGATCCGCACTCCAACGCTGCCTCAGCCAGGTTGAGGAGTCCGACCACGTTCACACGCGCGTCCGCACACGGATCGTCGACCGATGCCCTGACGTCGATCTGCGCAGCATGATGATTCACGATGTGGAAGCGGACCTCCCGGAACAGGTCGACCACTCCGGAGCTACAGACGTCCATCTCGACGAACTCGACGTCCTCCGGCACGTTTTCGCGCCGCCCACTGGAGAGGTCGTCCACGATCCAAACACGGTCACCGAGCGAGGCGTATGCCGCCGCTACGTGACTCCCGATGAAACCGGCGCCGCCTGTGACCAGCACGCGCCGAGAGCCAGCCGTCACCGACGAAGCGCTCAACCGCCGGAAGCGGAGTCGGGCGACTCCTCGCCGGATTCGGCCGACGTCTGCGGGGGAGAGTCCGTCTCGATTTCGCTCGCTTCATCGAGCGCGTAGAGGAACCGTGCGGCCTCGACGAGCTCCTCCCCGCGACCGTCGGCGGCCCCTTCACGCAGCCGTACGCTCGGCGGGTGGAGCAGCTTGTTGACCAGTCGGCGAGAGAGCTCGTGGATGCGCTCCCGCTCATCGTCTTCCAAACGGCCCAGCCGTGCCATCGCGCGATCCACTTCCGCTCGACGCACCTCTTCGGCACGGAGGCGGAGCGCGCGGATCACGGGAACGACCTCGAGGCCCGCGAACCAGGCCACGAACCCCTCCGTCTGCTCATCGACGATGCCCTCCGCGCTCACCACGGCCCGTGTGCGGCGGTGTAGGTTTTCGTCGATGATGAAGCGAAGGTCGTCGATGTTGTAAAGGAATACGTTGGGCTCGAGGCCGATGTCGGGGTCTACATCCCGTGGAATCGCGATGTCGATGATGAGAAGCGGGCTCGAGGGTCCAGAGGGAAACGCCTCCCGGAAGGTCAGGGGCCGCAGGACCGGATGAGGTGCAGCGGTAGACGCTACGACGATGTCCGTGCTCCTCAGCGCCTGCGACAACTCCCGAAGCTCGAGCGCCCTACCTCGGACCCGCCGCGCGAGGTCCGCCGCTCTGCTGTAGGTGCGGCTCACCACGGACACGTCCTCCACACCCTCCCGACCCAACGCATCCACGACCTGCTCCGCCGTCGATCCAGCGCCCAGCACCAGCACCCGTCGGGGCGCGAGGGACCCGAAGATCTTGCCGGCGAGCGCTACGGCCACCGATGCTACCGACGCCGCACCTTCACCCAACGCGGTCTCGGCACGAACGCGCCCGCCCACGGAAAGCGCGTCCTGGAAGAGCCGTGCGAGCACCGTACCGGCGAACGGTGGTTCCCTTCCGGCCTCGACCGCGCTCCGGTAGGCATCGCGGACCTGACCTTGAATCTCGGACTCTCCCATGACGAGCGAATCGAGGCCGGCTGCGACCCGGAAGAGGTGCCGCACAGCCTCTCGGTCGGTGAGCTCGTATACGTACTCCGCGACGGGCCGAGAAAGTGGCCCGGCCTTCGCCGCCATCAGGTCGTGGACCGCATGGAGCGCGCGCGGCTCGCCGACCGGGTAGACGTAGAATTCCGTGCGGTTGCACGTGGAAAGAAGCACCGCCTCTTCGACGGCCATTGAACTTCTCAAGGTGTCCAAGGCGGCCGCGGCGTCCGCTCCCGGGATCGCGAAACGCTCGCGGACCTCGACCGGCGCGGTTCGATGGCTGACGCCAACGACAGCCACGGGCATTACAGGAAGAACCCGCCGGGGCCAGCCGAAAACCGGATCACGAGATAGGAGGCCACGATCAGAACGAACCCCACGACGTTGGCTAAGGCCGCCCGCCGTTCCACCCGGCCACCACCCAAGCGCGACGCGAGGACCAGCAGTATCACGGCCCACATGAATACGCCCCATATCGTCTTGGGGTCGCCGCCGGCGAGCGTATTCCGGAAGCGGACGGTCCACGCCCACCCCAGCACGAGGGCCACGGTCAACGTCGTGAACCCAAGAACCACGCCGAGCCGTCCCAGACGATCCAGCGTGGCGAGCGGAGGAAGGAACCTGAATATCCGCCCGAGTCGCTTGGTCTTCAACTCGTGGAACTGGACGAGATAGAGGACTCCCGAAGCACCTGCCACGGCCATTCCCCCGACCGCGGCGAGGCCCAACGTCACGTGCAGGGCGAACCACGCTCCCCGGAAATCCAGTTCTGCGGGGGCCGGTGCGACGCCCAAGACCAAAGCCCACCCCTGTAGGACGATCATCAGAGGCAGGAGCAGAATCCCGACACGCACGGCTTCGCCGAGACCCAACGTCGCTACGAGCCCGAGTCCGATGAGGAGCGACAGGGTCGAGAGGGACGGCGCGAGGCCCACCAGGGGGAGCTCGCCGAAACGGGTCGTATACTGCAGCATGGCGAGCACGTGGACTGCCACGCCGGACGCCGCAACCAGGCCGGGCAGCTGCGCGGTTCGATCCGCGGCACCTACCACGAGGGCGCGCAGCCAGAGGACTGCCGCGGCGATATAGAGAAGAAGGGCGACCAGGTGCATCACGGCCGCAGACAGGCCCGGAGAGCCGCTACGGAGTTACCACCCCCAATCGGAGCCGAGCCCCGACGACGAACACCGGGTTCCCGATTTGGACGATCACGGCGGTCGACTCGGAGGGGCGTACGTCCACCACCCGCACAGCCCCTTCGATCTCAACTCCCGAGCCGTCAGGCCTCCCCACGAAGGCGAGGTACTCGTCTCCGACTCGCACGCCGTCGCTGCCGCCGACGTCCAGAAAAACGTGGTCGCCGAACGACTGCAATGGGTGGTCGTCGGCAAGCTCGACGATGGTGGCCTCACGCGGTCCGGAGGGATCCGGCATCTGTGCCTCGGGCGTCGGCGTGAACGGGGGAGCCACCTGAACCAGATCCCCGACGAGCACCCGGTCGTATTCGGTCAAGACCTTCGCCACGATTCCCCCGGGACCCGTCTCGTCCACGAAGAGTCGCCCGGACGGTACGATCACCGTGCCGCGCTCCCCGGGGAGCATGCGACCACGCCGAAAGGTCTGTAGCCCTGCCCCGATGACGGGCTGCGCGCCCCGCCAATCGATGGCGACGCGATCGGCCGGCAAAGCGCTGCGCGGGGCTGTGCGGAAGGTCTCTCCACCCGCTAATCCCGCGACGGTGCCGGAGGCGGCCAGGCTTTCGCCGAAGGTCAGCCTCCAGGGGGCCGCGTAACGCTCGTCGGCGGTGACCTGCATGAGCTCCTGGATCGGCGTCGTTCCTTCGCCCACCATCGGCCGCAGGCTGCGATAGAAGATCGAGCGCGGCCGCTCCTGGGGAGGGGCCGCCCTCATGGGCCGGAGGCCCATCTGCGTAGGCGCCGGCTCTGTCGGCTCCGCCGCCTCGGGCGTGGGCTCTGCTTGGTCGGGCGTCGACACCGCGACCTCAGTCACCTGACCCATAGCGTCGGGGATTCTGAGAACGGTCCCTGGCACGAGCTGTTCCGGGCTGCCGACCCGGTCACGGTTGGCCTCGTAGATCCTCGACCACTCGAAACCGTCGCCGTAGTAGCGCACGGCGAGGCTCCAGAGCGTGTTTCCCCGCTCGACCGTATGGGTGGGGACGTCCTGCGCGAGGGACAGAGCCGGAAGAAGTGCCAGCGCCACGAACGCGATCGCTTGCCGGACCATAGGAGCTTGCCTTTGCCGATTGGGCGCGAGGATGTGCGAACTCTTCCAACCGAGTCGAAGATAGGCACGGCACCGGCGCCGGTCAACGGATTTTCGCACTATTACTACATATGTTTACCTTTTCGCCAGGCCAGAACGAGGAGTTTGGCGAGGACGCTGCAGGGCAGACAGGGACCGCGACATACGCAGCCTGGAGCTCACGCCGTCGATCCGCGGAAGGGGGCATGGGGCCAGAGCTCGGCGGTGCGGAGCATAGCGTGGCCGGCCGAGCGAGCTTAAGAGTCGTGGCGATGCGTGCGCCACGCCGGTCGAGCTGCTCGTGCCACCGATGGGACGCTCATTGGGATAGACCTCGGGAATGAGATCGACCATTCTCATGCGTGCCAGGAACGTGGCATCGATCGGGTCGCCCCTGTGGTGGGCCTCGGCGATGGCGCGCAGCTTTCTCGGGGTGTGTTCAGGACACGCGACACAGGGCTCGGAGAGCCAGGCCCAGGCGCGGCTCGCCTCGACGACCACCTCAAGGGTCTGCCGGGCCTCGAGGAGATCCTGTCGCCGATCGGGCTGGGTGTCCGAAACGGGACATTCCAGACCAGGTCAGCGTTAGGATTCGGGGACCAGTAAGGCACATGGCGGCGCTCAGGAACATGTCTGTAAGGTCTACTCGCACAGCATGTGGTACCGCTCTTGGGGGATGGACAGCAACTTGCTCATGAGATCAATGATTTGGACAGGGGAGCGATCGCCCCGATGACGGTCCTTCGTGGCCGAAGCGCCCTTCTCGCTCTGGGTACTTCGCTGGGCATCACGCTTGCGCTGTCCGGGTGTGAGGGGACTTTCACGGCACCCGGTGGCGAAGCTGTCGCCCAGATTCTCCTGCAGCCGTCGGAGTTCGCGCTCACGATTGGGGAAGCGCGGAGGATCGATGTCGTCTTGACCAATAGGAATGGCACTGTGCTCGCGGGTCGGACTGTAACCTGGGCCAGCTCCGCCCCGGCGGTCGTGTCCGTGGACGATTCTGGGCTGGTGACGGCACTGGCTCGGGGTGAGGCGACGATTACTGCAGAAGTCAATGCTCTACCGCCTGCGTCCAGCGGTCCGGCACGGAGACGCTCTGCGAAGGCCTCGGTCTCCGTGCTTCCCCCGCCGGTGGGGATGGTTCGCGATCACACGTGTGCCATCTCGCTGGGCGCACGAGTTTACTGCTGGGGGCGCGGTAACAGCGGGCAATTGGGCGACGGGAAGTCCATGAGTCTGAGCGTCCCAACGCGCATTGCAGGGGACTTCCATCGTGAATGGCTGACCGTTTCCAGCGGCGCCGGCCACAGTTGTGCGCTGGACGTCACAGGATCGGTGGCGTGTTGGGGGAGGGGATTCGAGGGCCAACTCGGCGTTGGAAGCGATGCCGGATCGGCGATACCCATCGATCTCGACTTCCCATTCCAGTTCCGCGCGATCACCGCCGGAGCTCGGCACACTTGTGGCCTGTCGGCCCGCGACGCGCAAACCTGGTGCTGGGGCTGGAATCACAATGGGCAAATCGGAAACGGGACAACTGTCACGGTGTCCACGCCGGTCTCCGTGGTTGGGGCACCCGAGTTCGTCCAGATCAGTGCCGGGGCACGTCATACCTGCGCCGTCGATCGCGATGGTGGCGTCTGGTGCTGGGGGGACAACACGCATGGCCATCTCGGAGATGGCACGACCGAGAGTCGTATGAGCCCCGTGCGGATTGCGTCAACGACGGCCCTCATCAAGATCAGCGCCGGGGTGGGACACACCTGTGCGATTGCGACAGATGGCGCGCTTATGTGTTGGGGTGACAACACATCGGGTCAACTCGGAGACGGTGGATTGCAGGCACATCACTCTCCCGCCCCGGTATCGGGGGGACTTACAGTTTCTGAGGTTTCCGCAGGTTCCGTGCATACCTGCGCTGTGGGTACCGATCAACTCGCCCATTGTTGGGGCTTGGGATCCTTCGGCCGCTTGGGAACCGGTGCTGAAATGCTTGTCGCGACGCCGGTGGAGGTCGGTGGCGGCGCGTTCTACTCCAAGGTTCTTGTCGGTTCGATGCACGGATGCGCGGTGACCGTTTTTGACACGATGCGATGCTGGGGCTTCGGCGCGCTTGGCCAGCTTGGAAATGGCGGTACAGCGAATTCGAACGTTCCGGTGATTACGTCCGGCAACTTGTTCTTTGCCCGGTTCGATGGGTAGGAAGAACCCCATGTGGAGGCCTTTTCCGGCGCTTGGCCTGGCACTCGGCTGTGCGCTTGCACTGGCGGTTACTGGATGCGAGTCCGATCCCTTATTTCCGGACTTGACCGATGTTCGATGGATTGACGTGACGGCAGGTGGCTTTCACTCCTGCGGTGTGTCGAGCGACGGAATGGGCTTTTGTTGGGGATCGAACAGCTCGGGGCAGCTCGGTACGGCAGCGAGTGTCGACGAGGCTGCGTCCCCGGTTGATGTGTCCGGGGGCGCGACGCTTCTACAGATCGACGCTGGAGCGGCACACACGTGTGCTGTGTCCAGCCAGGGTGGGGTGTTGTGCTGGGGTGACAATCAGTTCGGACAGGTCGGAGACGGAACGGTGCTCGACCAGTTCGTCCCCATTGAAGTGTTGCCCTCGGGGACGTTCGTTTCGGTTTCTGCCGGTGGTGGACATACCTGTGCGCTCGATGCGCAGGGCCGGGCGTCGTGTTGGGGAAGAAATGATCGCGGGCAACTCGGACGCCCCGACGGCGAAGCCAATCTTGTTCCTCGGTCCGTGGAAACTGACCGTCGGTTCCTGACCATTTCGGCCGGGATGACGCATACGTGTGCTGTCTCTACGGAAGCCATGGCATTGTGTTGGGGAGACAATACCGCCGGCCAGCTTGGCATAGCGTCGGCCTCCGACTCATTCGTGCCTGTGGTGATCGAGCCCGCGTACTTTTCCGTGCACCGGATCGCGGCCGGATTCGATCACTCTTGTGCCGTGACGCTGGCTGGAGAATGCGCCTGTTGGGGAAGTAATTCTGGTGGGCAACTGGGTGTGGATGGACCTTCCTCGGCCCGTACACCGCTCAGGCTCCCGGGGGAGTTCGGTGCGGTCGATATCTCGGTCGCCGGAGACGGGTGGAGCTGTGGATTGGTCGGCCGTAGCAGTCTCGGCGACGCCTGGTGCTGGGGGAGCAATTCTGCCCTGGAATTGGACTCGACCGAACCGGTGCGGATTGCGGTGGATTTATCATCGATCACGCAGCTGTCGTTGGGAGATGCACACCTGTGTGTCCTCGTGGAATCGGGCGAGGCCTTCTGTTGGGGGCGGGGGACCGGTGGGCAACTTGGGAGCGGCAGCTTCGCGGATTCAGCCGTGCCACTGCGCCTCGAGAACTAGGCCGGAGCACCACTCGTCGGCGCGCCTGCGCCTCACCGACTAGAAGCTTCGCATTACCTGAGCGAACGCGGCCACCACGAGAGTGTCAGATCCAGCGCGAAGTTGTTCTCCCGCAGGAAGTCGAAGTTCACGCCGTCTAGGCCAATAAAACTCCGATTCTTACGATGGCTCACCGAAGCCGATCCATCGATCATCCAGTCGCCCCGCGCATATGAAGCGCGTGTGCCTCCTACGAATTCGAAATCGTGGCCTCGAAATGCATAGTCAAACGAAATCGACCGTTCGAACGTCTCCTCGTCCCTTCGAACGCGCTCCATGAACACACCAAAGCGGGTCGTCTCCCGGAAGAGGTCGACCTCGAGGAATTGTGCATCCGACCCGGGGCCAGTCCAGTTCCCGAGCAGCTGCCCATCGTTTGTGTGTCCTTGGCGCACCTGGCTGTGCGTGTAAAACCGGAGGCCATTCCGAGCGTTCACACTTGTCCGCCGAGATTTCAGGTCGGTCATCTCGAAACCGACGCGGAACAACCCGAGCTGGCTCTCGTTAGTTTTCTGGAAGCCAGCGGTCCAGAACGCCCCGCGGCCGATTTCTCCTACGAAGTCTTCGATGTCCCGCGCGCCATCTTCCCGGGCCCATTCGGCGTATAACTCAAAGCCCGACTCCTCCATAACCCATCGAAAAAAGAACGAATAGAGGCCGTTTCCGGCAGGGTTGTCCTCGAACTGGAGTGGGTTCGTGAGGAGGTCGAAGACGGATTCGGCGGCGTCTTCGTAGGTGTCGAGCGTAGCTCCTGCACCGAGCGTCAGGCCGCGGATTCCACCAGGATGAAAGGTTCCGAAGAATCCGGTGAGCCGCCGCTTGTCGTCGGACGGGTCCTCGTTGAAGTAGTCGGATTCGGTCAGGGCGGCGGACACGAGTTCAATGTCGATGTCTCCGATCCCGATGCTCAGCGGCTCACTCGTGCCGAAGAACAGATGAGCGAACCCAGGCGCTGCATCACCGATCAGTAGGGCGTATCGGCGCGCACCGCCCCAAATCAGTGTCTCCGTGGAAAGGCCGAGCGCGATCGGCCCGAGGTCCGCTCGGGTGAAGGTTTCCCCTGGGTGGATAATCTCTGCGGATTCGGTGCCAAAGCGCTGTGGCCAGTCGATGCCGGCGATCCAGGGGTGCGAAAAGATGGATCCATTCCGCCGCGACTCGAGCGTGGCGAAATTCCGGTTCTGCTCCCACCCTACGAATGGGGCAACCTGCACCGTAACCGGGCCGTACCTGAGCGCCGCACCCGCCGAAAGTCCGAGGGAAACGCCCCTGCCACCCCTCATGGGTCCGTTGGCGCGGTCCACGGGGTAAGCGCTATTCGTGATCGACCGGAGTGTTGCTGGGAGAATGCGCCAGGTCGGCGATTCCTCGTCGGGCATGCTGCTCGGTGCGGCGATGTCGGACAGCGCGAGATCACACACCTGGATCCTGGATTCGTCAGCCCCCCTTCGAAGCGCCCGCAACCCTTGACCGGAAACGTTCCCCCTGATCTCGGCGATTCGGACGAGCTCGTTGCCGAGTGCGCTCAATCCGGAGAAGGGCGCCCGCAGGGCCGCCGTACAGCGCTCGGAGGGTCTCGTCTGGCCGTCGAGCGCGGCTGGCGCGCCAAAGAGGTGTCCACCGAGTACGATGCACGTCGGAAGCAGAAGAATTGCACGTCGTAATCGCATCTCTTTCACGGAGCTGCTCGGTCCCAGGCCGCTGCCGCAACGCTCGCGCCGACGAACAGCCCGGCAAACTGTGTGAACGGCCCGTAGTAGTCGAACGCGTTGTCCGTGAGCGAGATGACCGCCCACGCGACCATCAGCGCCAGGGCCGGGAGTACAAGTTCCTGCGTGCGTGCGTCGTAGCGGAGGCCCGCACGCACTACCACACGTATCCACGCAAACATCGCCGTCGCAAAAAGTGCCAGCCCTACGAATCCGGTATCGGTTCCTAGGCGGATGTACTCATTGTGGGCCACGAGCCCCATCTCCTCGGGAAAAACCGCCGTGAGGACAACGGTGGATGAGCCCAGTCCCGGAAGCTGTCCCAACCGTAGTTGAAGGTTCCTGATAGGGGAGAAAGAAAAGTGGTGGCTCCGGGGGTCCCGGGCCGATAGGCTCGGGTAGGCAAAAACCCCAACACGGAGCCACCACGATGAAGAGAACGTACGAGGTAAGGGATCGGGCGGACAAGCGCGCGATCAGGGAGTTCCTGAAGCGGGAGGGGCAGTTTCTGCTTCCGATGCTTGAGTTCGTGGAGCAGACGGAGGTCGTGATCGACGAAGTCATCCAGGTGATGGGACGAGCGACGATCGAAGCGGTGCTGGAGATGAGCGCCGAGGGTGTGGCAGGCGTGAAGCAGGCAGGTCGGTCACGAGCGGAAGACGACACGGTGTGGTATGGCCGGCAGGGTGGTGTGGTTTACCTGTCGGACCGGAAGGTGCGTGTGGAGCGGCCACGGCTCAGGCGCCGGGGCGCCGGGGAGGGTGGCGAGGTCGAGGTGCCGGCGTACGCAGCGATGCGGAGACCGGGCGCTGTGGCGGATCGGATGCTCGAGGTCCTGATGGCGGGGGTGAGCACGCGCAAGTACGGCCGTGTGATCGGTGAGATGGCCGACACGGTCGGGGTGAGCAAGTCGGCGGTGAGCCGTGAGACGGTCGAGGCCTCGGAGCGCGTGCTGAAGGAGCTGATGGAGCGCCGGCTGGATGCGTGGGACCTCCTGGTGATCTACCTGGACGGGATCCAGATGGGCTCGCACCACGTGCTTGCTGCGGTAGGCGTGGACTCAGACGGAAAGAAGCACGTGCTGGGCGTGAGGGAAGGAGCGAGTGAGAACGCCGAGGTGACCAGCGCGCTCCTAGAGGATCTGGTCGAGCGCGGCCTGGACCCGGGCAGGCGGCGGCTGTTCGTGATCGATGGCTCGAAAGCGCTCAGGAAGGCGATCGAGAAGGTGTTCGGCCAACGTCACCCCATCCAGCGCTGCCGCAACCACAAGCTCCGCAACGTGCTGGGTCATCTGCCGAAGGATCAGCATCCTCAGGTGAAGGCGGCGTTCCGGGCGGCGATGAAGCTGGACGCGAAGCAGGGCGAGCAGAAGCTCGAGCAGCTCGCCCGATGGCTCGAGCGCGACCACCCCTCGGCCTCGGCCAGCCTACGCGAAGGCCTCAGCGAGATGTTCACGATCAACCGGCTCGGCCTCCCGCCGCGGCTGAGGAAGTGCCTGGGCTCGACCAACCTGATCGACAGCACCCACTCGGGCGTAAGACAGAAGACCCGCAGGGTGACCAACTGGAAGAACGGAGCGATGGCCTTGCGCTGGGCTGCGGCCTCGTTCGTGGAGACCGAGAAGAGCTACCGGAGGATCATCGGCTACGACCAGCTCTGGATGCTCAGGGCCCACCTCGACGACCATGAACCGGTTGCCGAAATGAGAAAGGCAGGCTAACAAGGAGACTCTCCGGAGCCACCACCTTCAACTGTCAGCGGGACACCATCGACGCGATCATCCACGTGATCCACAGACGTGTCCTGACCCATGTCAGGGCCGAAGCCGAAGCGAGGGTCCTACCATGACCTGTCTCCATTGCCTGGACGCAGGCGAATGGTTCGACGACAGGGTCGCCAAGCGCGAGCTCGAGCGCTATCGACGCCGAGGACCATCCCGCACCACGAGCCTGCTGCTGACGGCGCTCCGCGACGAGGGCGTGCGCGGTCGGACGCTGCTGGACATCGGAGGCGGGATCGGAGCGATCCAGCACGAGCTCCTCGACGCAGGGGCCGCGCGCGCGGTGAGCGCAGACGCGTCGGCGGCCTATCAGGCGGTGGCTCGGACCGAAAGCGAGCGGCGGGGCCACCGCGGGCGCTCCGCATTCCTGCTCGGCGACTTCGTCGAGATGGCGGATGAGATCGACGTGGCCGGCGTGGTCACTCTGGACCGCGTCGTCTGCTGCTACCCCGACATGCCGGCGCTCGTGAGCCACTCCGCCGAGAAAGCAGGCGAGCTATGGGGTGCCGTGCTCCCCCGCACGCATCTGTTCATTCGTTTCGGAGTGCGCCTCATAAACCTCTTCATGCGAATCCGCCAAAGCGCGTTTCGGGTCTACCTGCATCCGATCGATGCCCTGGAGGACGAGCTTGGCGGCCGCGGGTTCCGGCGCCGATACCACACCCGCACGCTGCTTTGGCACGTTGCGGTATGGCGGCGGCAGGCCCAGGCCGCCGTCGCCTGAAGGTCGGAGGTCGGTGTACAGGTCGGGCGCGCTCAACTCAGAAGATCCAGCATGTCGAACGTGACAGAAGCGGAGCACTCGCAACGGTCCGGGGTGACCGGTAGTCTGTTCCAAGGACTAAAGGGGTTGCACGCGAGGGAAGCAGACGAGTGGCCGACTCGGTAGCGCGAATGCTGAACATGGAGCGAGAGGAGCTCCCGCTCGCCCTACTCTCAGCCTTGTTCTTCTTCCTGATCCTCTGTGGGTACTTCTTCCTCCGCCCGGTCCGCGACGCGATGGGCGTCGCCGGGGGGATGGATCAGCTGCGCTGGTTGTTCGTCCTCACGTCCATCGTCTCGCTGACCGTCGTTCTCGTGTTTGGGGGCGTCGTCGCGCGTACGAACCGTCGCCGGTTCATTCCCCTCGCCTACCTCTTCGTCATCGCCTGCCTCGTCATCTTCGCCGCCCTGCTCTTCTGGGACGCCGCCGCAGGCGGGGGTCTCATCGGCACCGACGCTGAGTCCACACTCTCGCGCGGCGTGGGCTACACGTTCTTCGTGTGGCTCAGCGTCATCAACCTCTTCACCACCAGTGTCTTCTGGGCGTTCATGGTGGACATCTTCAATGTCGACCAGGGCAAACGCATGTTCGCCTTCATCGGCATCGGTGGCACGGTGGGAGCGCTCGCCGGAGGCTGGACAACGGCGTGGATCAGCGGGCGGACCGAATCGATCCATCTTCCCGCCGGGATGATGCTGAGCAGTGCCCTCCTGTTCGGGCTGGCGATCGCGGTCGTCCTGCTGCTCGATCGCATGGCGGTGAGGTCGGGGCACTCACAGCGCGCGGCCTCGGCCGGCCGAGCGTCCGGCACGCAAGCCGGCCTGGGACGCCAGGACGTAGAAGCGGGGCCGCGGCAGCCTATCGGTGGCACGTTTTGGGAGGGAGCCAAGGACGTAGCGACCTCCCCGTACATGCTCGGGATCGGGGTCTGGATCGTATTCATGGCCATCGCCAACACGATGATCTACTTCACGCAGGCAAACATCATCAGCGGAGCGACCGACACCTTCAGCCAGTCCGTGGCCAGCTTCGCGCAGTTCGATGCGCTAGCACAGCTCGCGACGCTCATTACGCAGGTCTTCGTGACCACACATCTCATCAAGAAGCTGGGCGTGGGATGGACGCTCGCGATCCTGCCGGTCGTCACCCTCGCGGGCTTCGCGATCCTTTCGGTCTGGACCCTGTACGGCGTGATGGCGATCTTTCAGGCCGTCCAGCGCGCGACGCGCTACGCCGTCTCACGACCGGCCAGGGAAACCCTGTTCAGCGTCCTCACACCCTCCGAGAAGTACAAGGCGAAGACAGTCGTGGACGTCTTCCTCTATCGTGGGGGAGACGTTGCAGGGACGGGTCTGGACGCGTCGTTCGCGGCGCTCGGTCTCACGCTCAGCTGGGTCGCAGCGGGAACCCTTCCCCTGGCGGCCGTCTGGATCTTCCTCTCGGTAGGACTGGGACGAGCACAGTCGAAACGGGACCGGCCCCAGGAGGCCATCCCCGGAGAGCCGGAGCCGGTCCCGGTAGCCTGAAGTAGGAGCCCGCGCGACGTCCCGGCCGACCGGCGCTACTCGCACTTCCGACGCACTTGGAGACACCCCCGCATGAGGTTGGACAGCAGACGCGCGTGTCCCGGTTGGGCGCTGTTCTTCATGGTCCTCCATCTACCCCTCGCGCCCCGGGAAGCCGGTGGGCAAGACGTCTTTTCGAGCGGCTTGACCTGGAGGTCCATCGGACCCGTGGGACAGGGGGGTCGGGTCGATGACATCGCCGTGGTCGAGTCCGATCCGTCCACCTTTTTCGTGGGGTTCGCGACGGGCGGTCTCTGGAAGACCATCAACAACGGCACGACCTTCCGACCAGTCTTCGACACCTACGGGACGCACTCGGTCGGCGACGTCTCCGTGTCGCAGTCGAACCCCGAGATCGTATACGTCGGAACGGGTGAGGCGAACAACCGGCAGAGCTCTTCCTTCGGCGACGGTGTCTACAAGAGCACGGACGGGGGCGAGACGTTCAGCCACGTGGGACTGCGTGCGACCCAGAGCATCGCCCGCGTCGTGGTGCACCCCACCGATCCCGAAGTCGTCTGGGTTGCCGCCGTCGGGCCTCTCTTCGGAGCCAGCGGCGAGCGTGGAGTCTTCAAGAGCACGGACGGCGGTACGACTTGGGCGAAGACGCTCTTCGTCGACGATGACACGGGCGTGACCGACCTGGTCATCCAACCTGATCACCCGAACACCCTTCTCGCTGCGACCTACCAGCGGCGGCGCTCGCCTTGGGGCTTCGTCGGTGGCGGGCCGGGCAGCGGCCTCTGGCGCTCCGACGACGGTGGGGAGACGTGGAGCCCAATCCGTGGAAACGGGCTTCCTTCGGGAACCATGGGCCGCATCGCCCTCGGCATCTCGCGGTCGCATCCGAACGTCGTCTACGCGCAGATCGACGTGGCCCCGGACGACGAGCCACCTGTCGACGACCCACAAGGAGGCTTCCGGAACCAGCAGGACGAGCCGCCCGACCCTTCGGTCGCGGGCACCTGGCGATCGGACGACGGTGGTCGCACGTGGAGGTTCCTGAACAACCACAACCCGCGCCCCATGTACTTCAGCCAGATCCGGGTCGACCCGACCGACCCGGACATCGTGTACACGGGTGGGGTGGACATCTACAAGTCCGTGGACGGCGGCGGGACCTTCTTCGAGGTAGATACCCAGTCGCACGTGGATCATCACGCGATCTGGATCGACCCGAACGACAGCGACCACATCATGATCGGCAACGACGGCTCGCTGGACGTGAGTTGGGATCAGGGCGACACGTGGGAATCGCTACGGACGTGGGCCGTGGGCCAGTCCTATCACACCTCGACGGACATGCGCCGCCCCTATTACGTGTGCACGGGGCTGCAGGACAACGGAACCTGGTGCGGTCCGAGCTCCGTCAGGAGCGATAACATCCTCCCCGAGGACTGGTATCGGGTCGGACGCGGAGACGGCTTCTACAGCGCGATCGACCGTACGGATTGGACCGTCGTCTACTCCGAGTCTCAGTACGGGAACATCCGCAGGATTGACCTCGAGACGGGCGTAACGGAGAGAATCCGACCGCGGGGACCCTCCGGGCAGGAACGCGCTGGAGGAATCGGCGGAGGAACGCCGGGGAACATCGTGCCCGAGACGGGGAGCGGGTTCACCATCCGGTGGAACTGGAACACGCCTTTCATCCTCTCACCACACAATCCCAACGTCATCTACGCGGGCGGCAACCGACTCTTCGCGTCCTTGGACCGGGGGACCACCTGGACCATGAGCGAGGACCTCACGAAGGGCCTCGACCCGAGCAGCCGAGACATCATGGGACGGTGGGGCGACGAGCCGCGGTGCAGCCGGCGGCGGGTGGGGCCCTGCATCCTGTCTCGTAACGACGGTGTCCGGGAGTGGGGTACGATCGTCTCGATCAGCGCATCGGCACGTGTTCCCGACCTGCTCTGGGTGGGCACGGACGACGGGAACGTGCAGCTGAGCCGAGACGGCGGCATCTCGTGGACCGAGGTGGGGCAGAACGTACCGGGCGGCACGCGAGAGTATTACGTGTCTCGGGTGGAGGCCTCACACCACGAGCCGGGGACGGCCTACGCATCGCTGGACGGGCATAGGCACAACGACCTCCGTCCCTACTTATTCGTAACGCGTGACTATGGCCTCACCTGGCGGTCGATCTCGTCGGACCTGCCCGCACACGGGAGCGTCAAGACGATCCGTCAGGATCCGGTCAACCCCTCCCTGCTTTACGCTGGCACGGAGTTCGGCTTCTACGTTTCGCTCGACGAGGGGCGGCGTTGGCGACCCCTAATGGACGGGCTTCCCGTGGTTCGCGCCGATGACGTGCTGGTGCATCCGCGTGACAACGACCTGGTCCTTGCCACGCACGGGCGCAGCGTCTGGATCATGGACGACGTGACGCCGCTTCAGCAGTTGACCCGGGAGGTGATGGCCGAGAACGTGTTCCTCATGCAGCCTCGCGAAGCCGTCGTGTGGAAGGGCGACCTGACCAGGTCCCGTGCGGTGACCGGATGGAAGGTCTGGGAAGGTGAGAACGCCCCGGCCGGCACCGCGATCGCCTACTACCTTGGCGTTGAGACCGCGGGTCGGGGTGCCGAGCTCACCATTACCCGGGTCGGCACGGGCGAGGCCTTCCGCAGACTGGAGGCGACGAACCACCCGGGACTGAACATCGTGCGCTGGGACCTGTGCAGCGATCGGAGGGCCGTCGGCCCAGGTCGGAGAACCGGCAGCCGCCCGACGTGCGAGGGCGGGGGAGGAGGAGGGCGTCGTGAGGTGTCGTACCGCGCCACCCCAGGCCTTTATCGTGTAACCCTCAGCGCCGGCGGGGAGGAGCACACCCGGGAGGTCAGCGTTATCGAGGACGTCTGGCTGGGGGTCCGGTAGGCGTCGAGCCTCGTTGTCGCGACGCTCGTCGCTGGCTCACTCGGCATCGGGCGCCCGGGCGGGCCCGCATTCGACGCCCGCACGGGTGAGGATGCCGATCAAAGCCCGCCCATCTCGGTACTCCACCGTCGCCTCGCGCCAAGCGCGCTCACCGGGCAACTGCACCATGGCGAGTTGGAGAGATTCGCACGTGCCCCGGACCGTGGCGGTGGCGCCCAAACCTCGCTCGAGTACGGCCTGCAGCTCCTCGTCCGAGCCCTTGAACCCGAGCGTCGCCGTGATCTCCCGACCCCGCGGCACGGTCAACCAATCGGACGCCTTTCCGGGGTCTCCCTCCTCTCCCCACGCGGCTTCAGGGAGGCTGCGAGCGCGCGCCACGATCCCGGTCCAATTGGAATCCGTGACGCTCCTGACCATGACCTCGATCTCGAAGACGACACCCACGACGGTCGAGACCCCGTGCGGTGGGGCGGCGGCGAGGAGACCCACGATGAGTAGTGCGGGGATTAGACTGGGTAGATTCAATGGGTCGTCGCAACACCTCAGGGAGGTGTGGCGATGGAGCCAAGCAGGCGTCGACGCTCGGATCGAGCTTTGCGTCGGCCGATGCGTTCGCCCGGTCGTCCCCCGGTGGGACGCCGGGAGCATCGGCAGAGGTTTTGGGAAGAAGTCGCTCGTGGTCTTTCGAGCGACGAGTCGGCGGTGGCAGCCGGCGTATCTCCCGCTGTCGGGACGCGCTGGTTTCGCGAATGTGGTGGCATGCCACCTTTCAGTCTTCGTGCTCTGTCTGGGCGCTACCTATCGTTCGTCGAGCGAGAAGAGATTGCCGTTCTTCATGCTCGCGGTTGTGGCGTGCGCGAGATCGCCCGGCAGTTGGGCCGCTCACCGTCAACGATCTCGCGCGAACTGCGGCGGAACGCAGCCACACGAGGTGGAAACCTCGAATATCGGGCCACGACCGCGCAATGGCATGCCGATCGGCGAGCGAAGCGTCCGAAGGTTGCCAAACTCGCTGCAAACGGGAAGCTGAGGCAGTATGTGCAAGATCGCCTCGGAGGCCTGATCGCGGCTCCAGACGGAGCGGCCGTGCCGGGCCCATATGTCTGCTGGACCGGGCGGCGGCGCGGGCGGCGACAAGACCGACGATGGGCGGCCTCGTGGAGTCCTGAGCAGATCGCCAACAGGCTACGATTCGACTTCCCCGACGATGAGTCCATGCGGATATCGCACGAAGCCATTTACCAGGCTCTCTACGTTCAGGGACGCGGTGCGCTGCGGCGGGAGTTGACCGCGTGCCTTCGGACGGGACGCGCGCTACGGGTGCCTCGAGCTCGCACCCGCGGACGGGGCAAGACGTTCGTTCGCCCCGAGATCATGATCAGCGAGCGACCGGCCGAGGCAGACGACCGTGCCGTTCCCGGACATTGGGAAGGCGACCTTATCCTGGGGCTGGGCAGTTCGGCGATCGGAACCCTGGTCGAGCGGACCTCCCGGTTCACGATGCTGCTCCACCTCCCCCGCCTTGACAAACACGACGAGCCCAGGACCAAGAACGGCCCAGCGTTGGCTGGACACGGTGCCGAAGCCGTCCGGGACGCAATCGCTTCCTCGATCACGACCCTGCCTGAGCAACTCCGCCGGTCTCTGACGTGGGACCAGGGAGCAGAGATGGCTCAGCACGCGCAGCTTCGCATCGACACTGGCCTGGCCGTCTACTTCTGCGACCCACAAAGCCCATGGCAGCGCGGCACCAACGAAAACACGAACGGCTTGCTGAGACAGTACTTCCCCAAAGGCACTGATCTCAGCAAACCTACCGCTGACGACCTCGCCGCGGTCGCGGCCGCTCTCAACAGCCGTCCCCGCAAGACCCTCGGTTGGCGAACCCCGGCGGAGACCCTGGAAGATCTCTTACCATCGCTGAACCGGAACTCCACCTAAGCGGTCCACCGCTCCGGTTCCACGACCTCCGTCGCTTCTGACTCCCTCGGGGTTGGGAGAAGAAGTCCGGGAGAGGGTCCGAACACCAGAAAGGCTGCGGCCGCGGGCAGCGTCTCCAGGAGCGAAAGCCCGTATGCCTGACCGTAGAAGAACAGGGGGAACTCGCGTCCCTCGGACATGTGCTTCGCCATGAGTCCGAGGATGGACTCGTCGCCGTCCACCGCGAAGTTCGAGGATTCCGTGTACGGGAAGCGTGCAGCCGCCAGACAGACGAACGCGACGGCCCAGAACGCGCGACCGGGCAGCTGCCCCAGTCCGCGTTGCGTCTGCCGCTCGTCGGGGGCCGTCTGATCCGTCTGTAGGTTCGAGTCCATCATCAGCCGTGCGGCCGAAGGCTCGGACCGTCTGAGCGACATGACGCTGTCCGACATCGGCGCGTCACATCGGAACGCGGGTGGCGCTCAACAGCCTTGTCCATGGGAACGAAGACGAACACGTCGATCTCTGTTGCTCGCTGAACGTCAGCGAGTCCCTGGGTCCCGCTGGGTCGCGAGAGTCGGCGCCTAGAACGGCCGACCCATAGAACGTGACGGCGACGAGGGCCACCGCCGAGCTCAGAGCCACCATCGCGCCATCGGTCCTGGCAGTCATGGGTGACTCCTCGTGCAGGATCGGCCGACGCGGAGTGGCTGCGCCGGCGGGATGCTTGCCGGTGAACTTAGGGTGAGGCGCCCGGAAATCCAGATGCGGAAGCCGCTTGGCCGCCCGCCGGCAACGAATATGGCGCGCTGGCCTGAGGCCCATGTGGTGCGCGGCTCTCGGCGTTTCAGTAGGCTGACCCTGCGTGGCCGAAAGGGTCGTAGCACCCTGCGTGCGCCAAGCGCCCAGACCCGAATGCGTACGGGCATGAGCACGCAACCAAGGAAGACGACCGAGTTGCCCAAGGAGCGGAGGCCTTGATGGTCACCAACGACACGGCAGGACGAGCCCGCTCGCTCCTCGCGAAGCGCCGGCGGCGTCTGGGAGCCGCCGCCTTCGCGCTCCTTGTCCTAACCCTCCTCTACGCCAGCAGCTTCGTCGTGTCATGGGGCTCGCTGCTCGACTCCGAGGACCCACTCGTTCGACGTGACGTGGCCCGCCTGACTCCCGCCCGTGTCGAGCGAGTCGACCGCGCACGAAGCGTCGGGCAGCTCCGCACGATCGTGCGCGAAGCGGGAGAGCGCGGTCTCAAGGTGTCCATCTCCGGCAGCCGCCACAGCCAGGGTGGTCACACGTACACGGAGGGCGGCGTCGTGCTCGATATGCGGAGCTTCAACCGCATCGTCGTGATCGACACGATCTCGCCCTCGATCACGGTGGAGAGCGGAGCTACGTGGGACGAGGTGCAGCGCGCGATCGCGCCCCACGGCCTCGCGGTGAAGGTCATGCAGTCCTCGAACATCTTCACCGTTGGAGGCACGCTCAGCGCGAACGGCCACGGCCGCGACCTCGATCAGACGCAGGTCGTGGAGGTGGTGGACGGCTTCCGATTGCTGCTCGCGGACGGCCGTGTCGTGAATGTCAGCCGAGAGGAGAACGCCGAACTCTTTTCGCTCGTCATCGGCGGGTATGGCCTCTACGGTGTGATCCTCGACGTCACGCTCAGGGTCACGCGCGACGAGCTCTATGAGCAGCCCGCGATCTCGATGGATTTCACGGAGCTCCCACGCTATCTGGACGAGCAGGTCAGGCCCGACGCGGATGTCGTCCTTTTCTTGGCGCGGCCCTCCATCGATCCGGACCCGGACTCCTTCCTTCGGGAAGTCGTCGTGGTTACGTGGCGACGGGCCGCGACCGGGCAGACCGCCACGTTGGAGCTCACCGAAGAAGAGCACGTCTTGCGGGACAAGTTCTTCCTCGGGCTCTCCAGGCGGTTCGATTGGGCAAAGTCGCTGCGTTGGGTCCTCCAGAAACGGGTCGAGCTCGGCCTGGGCAGCGTACGCGTGATGTCTCGAAACAACGCCATGCGTCCGCCTCTGGCACCCCTCGAGCTCCTGGACTACCGGGCAAGCCGCGACGCCGACATCATCCAGGAGTTCTTCGTGCCCGTGGATCGCTTCGCGTCGTTCATGAACCGCTTTCGCGAGATCCTCCAGAGCGGCCAGATGAACGTCCTCAGCTCCACCGTGCGGTTCGTGAGCGCGAACGCGACGCCCGTGCTCGGCTACGCGCCCGACGAAGACGCGCTGGCCGTCGTTCACATGAGCAACGTCGAGCTCTCCGACGACGGACAGGCCCGGGCCGAGGCGGTCACTCGCCGACTCGTCGACGCTGCCATAGCGCACGGCGGAACCTACTACCTCACCTATCAGCTGTACCCGACCTCCGAACAGCTGCATCGCGCATACCCGGGCGCCGCTCATGCCTTCGAGCGCAAGCGCTTCTACGATCCCGCCGAGACCTTCTCCAGCCAGTTCTGGGAGCGTTATGGACACACGAGTCCCGACTGAAGGCTTCGTCCGGCGCTTCCGGCCTAACGATTCCGGCCTCAGTCGGTGCCGAGGGCCGCGACCGGAGTGACGGGTCAGTTCGCTTGGTTCGTCGATGCGATAATATGATCAGCATGATCACACCATCTGTCACGGAACGCCCCCGCTTGGGAGTCCCGTATCGTCCGAGATCACCTTGTCCAACGGAGGTCCAACCATGAAGCGCATCATCATGGCCCTCGCCTGCGCCTTGACAGCGCCGTCTATGGCGGGTGCACAGTCGAACGCGGAAAGCATCGAGCGGGCCCTCCAGCCGCTCTCGGGACGGGCGGCCGAAGGTGCCGCCGTCGTCGAATGGAACGACGACTTCACCTGGACGACGCTCAAGGATGGGACGAGCACATGGGTCTGCTACGACCGCTCCGGAGACCCGAACGAGGCGCCGTTCGCGGCCCAGTGCACCAGCAAGGAGAACCTGCCCAGGGTCGCCCAGAATCGTCGCTTCGACGCCGAGGGCACGACTCCGGAAGAGCGGGCCGCACTCGTTTCCGCGGCCCAGGCGAACGGCACCAGGATCGACGCCGAGTACGGATCGATGTTCATCAGCCTGAGCGGCCAAAGTCCGGAGAGCGCCGGAATCCACACGACCATCGCCGTGCCGTATGCCACGGGCGAGTCCACCGGCTTGCCCGAGAACAGGAGTCAGGGTGGCGCGTGGGTCATGGCGGCCGGAACGAGCGAGGCCCACCTCATGGTGCCGGGTCGCTGACCTTGCGACGCCCGGCGCGGGAGCAGTCGGGCCAGTGCCGTTGGCCCCACCTCGAACGTCACTCGCGGAGCGGTCCGAAGTCGGGCGGCGGCCTGCGGTGCCTCGTCCTCGCCTCGTAGGCTGACGCGACCCGGAAGAGGGTGGGCTCGCCGAACGGACGCGTGAGAAAGTCGATCCCGACCGGCAGCTCGGCCGCAACCGGACCCACCAAGATCGGGTTGTCCGGATCCTCGGGATCACGAACCCGATCGTAGACGTGGGTGGTGAAACCGGCCGGGACCGTCATCGCGGGGAAGCCGTTGCGATTGATGTATGTCCAAATCGACGGTGATCTGTTGTTCTTGGTGGGCTCTTCCGGGTTCGTGATGATGGCGGGCGGGACGTTGCCCGTCGGGTAGATGACGGCGTCCAGGTCGAGCTCGGCAAAGGTCTGCAGCACGATCGTCCGGATGGCGAACCGGCTCTGAAGCTCGACGGCTGTCGCCAACGTCGTGGCCGAATCGGACCTCAGCAGGTTCTCTTTCCGATTCTCGATGATGGAATCTTCCCAGAAATTCGCCTTTTCGACCAGGTCGGTCGTGCTCCGGATGTTGGCGTCGCCCCTCTCTCGGAGATAGACGTCCATGTTGTAGCGGCTTCCCCCGGCGTCACCCTCCCCGCCACCGAGGTTCCTCATGCTGGGCCTCCCGATCGAGTCGTGCGGCACGGTGGAGGGGTCGACGTACATGTCCACGAGCAGAGGCACGTGGTCGGCCTCTTCGGGGAACTGATCGGCGAACTGCCCTATGAAGAGCTGGTTGCGCCAGACCGGCGCGTACTTGTCGACCGCATCCTGAAAGAGGGCGCCCTGCGGTCCCGGGTCGACGATCGTGGCGCCCAGGGCGCGCAGGTCGTCGATGGCTCGCTCGACGATGTCGATGCTCTGCGAGTCCGCGATCGTGAACAGGTCCCGGTCCATGTACTCGCGCACCACACCGATCCTGATTCCGTCGAGCCGGTCCTGGTTGGCGAAGCTCCGGTACGGCTCGCTCGGCTTCCGCCCCACGCTGTATGCGGTGAGCTCGTCGTTCGGGTCGTAACCGGCATAGGCGTCCAGCACCCTGGCGACATCCTCGACCGTGCGGCAGATGGGGCCGACCCTTGTCCTGATCCCCCTCTGGATCATGCCGTCCGCGCTTACCAGCTCTCGGGTTGGCGCGAGTCCGACCACGCCATTGTTCTTGGCCGGCTCGCGAACTGAAGTGCCCGTTTCCTCGCCGACGGAGCATGTGACCAGGTTCGCCGAGACGGAATTGCCCGAGCCTCCGCTCGACGCGCCGGGATCACGCCGGGTGTCGTATGCGTTGCAGTTCGTCCCTCCGAACGAGCTCCGTAGCCCGGGCACGCCTCCCGCGGCGTACTCTCCCATGTTTGCCTTAGCGAGGATGATCGCGCCCGCAGCCCGAAGCCGCTGGACGAAGGTCGCATCTCGCGGGGGACGGTCGATGGCCCAGAACGCGTCGGCGCCGGCGGTAGTCCGCATGTCGAACGTGTCGTACTGGTCTTTGATGGAGAGCACGACGCCATGCAGGGGTCCGATCAGCGTGCCGGTCGAGGCGAAATGGGCGTCCTGCTCGGCCGCCGCCTCGATCGCGTCCGGAATCGCGGGGTCGTCGTCGACGGCGTCCGTCATGCTCCTGGCCTTGTGATCGTCGAACCCCCATTGGGTGCGGCGGGCCGGCCTCAGGTTCAGCGTGATCAGCGCGTTGACCTTGCCCGCGCGCTCGATCGTCGAGATCTGACCGAGAATGCCCTGGGGCTGCTCGACGCACGTGCCGTTGTAGGCCTTGATGCGCTCGAGGTACAGCTCGATCATCCGGGTGGAAGTGAGCTCACCCGACATGATGGCCGCCTGGATGTCCCCGATCGTGGCTTCCTCGATCTGGAAGCTCCGGGCCTGCGCAACGCCGGACGTCGGTGGTTGCGAAAGGAGGATTCCCGCCAGCGCGAGAGCGACCCGAGCAAGGATCGCGGGACCTTTCGTCCGACGGTTGTCTTCGATCATGGTCGAGGTTGCTCCAGGAAACGAATGGTCGGAGGAGGGGTCGCCGCCGGCGTCCCGTTTCTCAATATGCGAACCCCGCGCCTATGTAGAGGCCGTTGCGCACGTCGCTCCTCGTGAACGCGAGTGTGAAGGCGGTCTCGGGCTGGAGGAATGCCAGCCACAAGCCGACGCCGAAAGCGGTGTGCCACGTGTCGGATTCCTCACCGTCCAGCCAGACTCGACCCGCGTCCGCGAGCCCGAAGACTCCGACATCGACGGGCAGGACGGTGACCGCGCGTCCCAACCTCAGGCGCAGCTCGGCGCTGCCGTACGCGGAGTCGTCGCCGGCGAAGCGCTGCTCCGTACCCAGTCGAACGGTGCTCGCGCCTCCGAGGTAGGCAGCCTCATGGTACGGGTACGCCCCGAACGTCTTCTGCGCTCCGACGCGGAGGGCGAGCGTGGGTCTGAACTCCGATCCGGGAGTCAAATAGGCCGTTGCATGCCCCTGGACGATTGCGAACGTCTCCTCGACGTCCCACAACGCAGGCACGACCTCGCCTTCGACCGCGATCATTGCTCCGCGGGTCGCCGAACGAGCGCGGTTGCGGCCGTCGGCGACGAGCGCGGCGCGCAGCCCGGCCTGGCCGAAGTCGCCGTCCATGCCGTAGGGGAGCGGATCGGAGCCGAGGAACGCCGGCGGCTGGACGGTGCGGGTGAGCTGGACGGCGGGTCCCACCGCGACCGTCACTCCGCTCGAAATCGGCAGCACGACCTTCGACTCGAGCGCATACTGCTGCGTCTCCACCTCGTAGTCCTCGCGCGCTTCCGACAACTCCGTCGTATTGCCGAAGCCGTGAAAGCGCACGATCTTCAGGCCCGAACCGATTCCTGCGAGGATCCAGTGAAGCCCGGAGTTTTCTCGTTGGAGCCACAGCTCACCCGTCGCGCGTACCGTTTTCGCCTTCCACCCCCAGGCGGCGCCCAAGCGCAGACTCGACGCGTATGGCAGCATGCGGAATCCGAAGTCGTAGCGTTCGAGAGTCGCGCCGGTGAGGAGGCCGACATCGGGGGAGAATCCCACCATCAGCGGGAACCGGTAGTGCGATCCCCAGTCGCGGGCCAGGGGACTGGGCGAAGGCGGCGGCTCGTCGAAGTCGCGGTCGTCGACCGTCGTGCCGCTGGCCCGCACGAACACGCTGGCGGTGCCCTCGTCGTAAAAGTGGGCGCCACCCGCGCGATCGATGAACCGGTCCGCGCCCTGGCCGCCCACGACCCGCACTCCCATTCCACCCCCCTCGCCCTCGACGTGCACAGAGTCGTCACCGCCGTGCATGAAGAGGCGGATCTCATGGGTCTCGCCCGGGGCGAAGCGCCGACTGAAGATCTCCACGGGGCCGCACCTCGTGTCCACGGCGCGCACGAGCACCTCCAGCTCGCCGCCCGGCAGTCGGAGCACCTCCGCGACCTCGTCTTCGTCTGTCGTGTGGACGTCCACCTCGCTCGCGAGCAACTCGTAGAAGCCGCGAGCGGCGTCCGCGAGGCCGTCCCGACGGTTCCGAAGCCGGCGGCGCAAGACGGTTCCGTGTTCCGGATCGAGCTCGGGCGGCAGGCGATCCACGGCGCCGTCGATGACCTCGTCGGTGATCTGTCCGTGGATGACCGAAGCGACCGAATCCCAAACGGGCCACTCGAGCTCCGCCAGGAAGCGACGGTCGAGGTCGCGACCGTTCCAGGTCTGCCCGATCATGGGCGGGTAGTCGGAGCCGAAGTTGACGAACTGCGGGAAGTACTGGCGGGTCAGGATGAGAAGCCATCCGTCCATGCGCACGAAAGCTTGGTCGCGGTCGCGTGGGATCGGATTCCAGGCGTATTCCCGTCCCTCTCCGAACCGCGCCCAACGCCACTGGTCGGCGTGTCGGTCCCAGTCGCCGAGAAACAGGTCGGTCAGTCGCGCCGCGAGAAACGCGCGTGCGTCGAAGGTCTCGAGGTCCTCCTCGACCCCTTCGATCATGCGCGGCGTGCCGACCACTCCGACGGCCCCGTGGAACGAAGCGAGGTCGTTGTCGTTCTCGTCGGGGCGCTCTTCGATGAAGCCGAGGCGGTTGGCGAACTCCTCCCGGAAGGGGCCGAGCGCGGGCTCGTCGGGAAGGACCACCAGGTGCGGCTCCGCGTGCAGGACTCCGACCGCGTCGAGGATGGGGGACACGACGAGCGCGCCGACCGGATGGGCCGAGCTGATCTGATCCTGGACGATGTCGGCGACGAGCGTTTCACGGAGCTCCTCGGGGATGATCGCGCTGGGGTCCTTGTCGATGGAGCGGAACTGGAACTGGCGGCCGTCCTGGGTGGCGAAGCGGAGCGAGGCCGTCTGCATTCCACCGCCGCGCCGGATCGGGGTCACCCCACCCTCGAAGGTCTCGAGATCGAGAAGCTCGACGCGCAGCGGCGTAGTCCACACGCTGCGGTAGTCGGATCCGAAAAGCAGCCGGTGGAGGGAGCCCGCCGCACAACGCTCCCCCGGCACGACCGTGACCGAGTCCTGCACGGAAGCGGTCCGGGGCTGTGCGGACGCGACGGGTGCCGAGGTGGAACACAGAGTGGCGACGGTGACGAGCACGACTTGCGGCCTGGCCATCGTTGGCGGCAACTCTCTTGCTGGGTCCGAGGAGGTACGCTGGCCCACGGTGACTCACGCCACAGGCGTGGCCCGTGACCAGCGGCTCAGAGAATCTTAGGTGCGTGGGCGGACTGTTGGCCAGCGCTACGGGCCGACCAGGTGATCGCGCGTGCAGGTGGAGGGGGAAAACGTGGGCAACGAGACGACGGGTCGGCTCGTGATTCTTTCCGGCCCCTCGTGCGTCGGCAAGAGCCCGCTCGAACGAGCGCTTGGCCGATTCTATCCCGAGCTGCGCCGGCGGCTTCGGCTGATCACGCTCCACAACAGCCGCGGTCCGCGCCCCGGCGAGGTCGACGGGGTCGACTATCACTTCCGGTCCCGGGAGCAGATCGAGGGCCTGCGCGGGCGCGGAGCCCGCTACGTGGTCATGGAGGTACGAGGCGACCTGCAGGCCCTCGACCTCGAGGGCCTCGACTCTTTGCTTCAGTCGGGAGACGCGTTCTTCGAGGGGAATCCCTTCGTGGGACGTCTGCTACAGACTCACGAGCGTCTGGCCGACGTCGACCGGCTCAGCGTGTTCATGGCTCCGCTCTCGAAGGAGGAGATCGAGCTTCTGAAACGCCCTGGGTCGGGAGTCTCGATTCAGGAGCTCGTGACGGACGTCATGCGGCGCAAGCTGCTGCGTAGGACCCGACGTCAGAAGGGCGAGCTGTCGGCAGCCGATCTGGCCAACATCGAGGAGCGCGCCGGCAGCGCGTACCGGGAGCTGCTCGACGCGTGCCACTTCGAATTCGTGATCCCCAACCACGACGGGGAGGACAGCGAGCACTGGGATGCGTTTTACCATCCGTTGGGCGATGCCCGGCGGGCCCTTCTGGCGTTCGTGGAGCTTCTCGAAGGCAGAACCCCGGTTCTCGCCGAGCACTGGGAGGAGGATCTGTTGCCCGAGCCAGGGTGACCACGGCGTGCCTCGAGATCGTACGGTTTGGGGCTCATTTCGCTGGCGGCGTACTCGTCACGCGGCTAAGGTGGGTCCGCCTTGTCTCTGCTTTGGAAGTACGACGAACGCGCTGGCATCGCGATGGAGCGGAGTCCGCCGGTAATGGCCCCCAAAGCTCGCCCTCATGAAACGATCGTTGTTGACAGGATTCCTCATGGCGACGATCGGGCTGCCCACACCCGCTCTCTCGCAGGGCAGCGTAGAGCTCACGGCTACGAACCACCTGTCTGGTAGCAAGGTCCGGGGGAAGATCGCGTACGGGCTCCCCTGGGAAATCTCCGGGTTCAGCTTCGCGCAGGTGTCGGGGGACGCCGACTCGTACTTCGCGATGAACATCCTGGAACGGGGCGTGGCTTCGAGGCTCGGAATCCAGCTGCAGATCCTGAGCGCGAGCGGGTTCCGCGACTCCGTAGGGCCCGGCGTCTCGTTCCGCCCGCCCCTCGGGGAGAGCGCACGCGTCTCCTTCAACCTGGTTCCCTTCAGGGTGAACACCCGAGGCAAGCTCCTCGTGGACCGCCTCGACCTCGGGTATTTCGCGGACTATGACTTCGGAGGCGGCTGGATCGTGAGCGCCTTCGGCGGAATGAACCTGTCGTGGTCCGACGGCTTGGGGTGGGGCTACGGCGAGACGTACGTCACTCGGACCCTCACCGACCGGTGGACCGTGGGTGCCGGCGCGGACGTCATCTCCGGCGATGACGACGACCCGACCGAGGTGAACCCCGGGATCATCGTGCGCTATACGCCCCGCTAGGCTGGGGACGAAGCGGATGCCCCCAGCCGGGGAATCAGGCATGGAGGCCTGTCCGATTGCCGTCACTCGGAGGGGCTGCGGGGCTCACCCTGGCGCGAGCTGCCGCCCCTGGCGGCGCCATGCGAAAGCGAGATCGACGATCGTCTTGGCAGTCAGCACGGCCGCGAGGCTCCACGCGCCCATCGATTTCCATCCGCCGATGACGCCGGCGAACACGGCGAAGGGGAGGAATACGCTGAAGAGCCACCTCAGCAAGATACGGTCGTTGACCTCGACGCGGGCGCCCCATCACGAGCGTCCGCCATGGCGTGGCCACAGCTGACTATGGCGTACAGCGCGATGAGAACCATTGAGACCCAGGTCTGGGCGAAGAGCTCGCCGACCATCACGCCGAAACTCGCTTCGTCATAGGTCCTCTCGAGCACCGCCCACATGAGGAGTCCGGTCGGCGAAAGCAACACAGCCAGGGCCAGTCCCGCCGCGGTCGAGCGCTCTGGGTAGTTGAAGAGCCAGGCGAGGACTGCGGACGTGACGATGACCTCCCACGACAGCAGAAACATCGCCGCGTGCGCGTCCCAGCCGAGCAGGAGCACGCCAAACACGGGAACCGCGTCTGCGAGCGCGAGGCTCGCGAACTCCCGGACAAAGCGTGTGTTCACCCTACCCCCCCCCTTCCAAACATTCGCCCCCACTTCCGAGACGGACCAGGCACGCCCGCTCACGGATGATCGCGGAACTCGTCGAAGGCTGACCCTACGTAGTACTTTGAGCCGACCCGAACGAGTTCGCACGCCGATGACGCTAACTCCCGAGCAGCTTCGCCTACTCCCGACCTTCGAGGGTATTCCACGCGCTCAATTGGAGTGGTTCTGCGAGCGCGGAGACGAGATCGTTCTGGCCCCCGGAGAGCACATGTTCGAGCTGGGTGAGCCGGCGCGGTGGATGTACGTGGTCGTAGAGGGAGTCATCCGGTGGTTCGAGGAAGTCGGTGGCCAGTGGCTGCTCGTGGCTACGACCACGCGGGGGCAGGTTACGGGAATGCTGCCGTTTTCGCGCATGACCCACTACCCTAGGTATACGGTCGCGGCCGAGCCTTCCCGCGTCTTACGGCTCGACAAGGAAGCCTTCCAGGAGATGCTCGGGATGTGCCTGGAGATGGGCAAGCGGCTCGTCGCCGAGATGTCGGACCGGGTGCGGGGCGATGTCCGGCTGGAGCAGCAGAGGGAGAAGATGCAGGCACTGGGGCGCCTCTCCGCAGGTTTGGCGCACGAGCTGAACAATCCCGCTGCCGCGCTGCGACGTGCGACCGCACTGCTCGAGGACCGAAGAAAGGCCCTCGACGCCCTGGCCTCCACCATGGTCCGACATCGCCTGGACGGGGAGGTGATCGAAGCCATCGATCACTTTAGGCACGCCGCGCGCCCTTCCGCTACGACGGGGCTCTCACCGCTCGATCGAAGCCTGCTGGTGGAGGATGTCGAGACCTGGTTAGAGAACAACGGCGTGCCCGAGCCGTGGGAGATCGCCGCGACTCTGGTGGATTTCGGGTACACGGTCGAGGCTCTGGAAGAGCTGGCGGCGCGCGTTCCGCAGCGCGTTCTCGGGGACGCCGTGGCGTGGGTCGGCACCGGACTTGGAACCGACGCCCTGCTGGAGGAGATCCACTTGTGTGCGGAGCGGGTCTCGGAGGTGGTCTCGTCGGTGAAGAGCTACTCGCACATGGACCGCTCGACCGCACATGAGCCCACCGACGTGCCGGAAGGGATCGACCACACGCTGTCTGTGCTCGGCGGTCGTATCCGGGAGCAGGGAGTGCGACTACGCCGGGAATACGAAGACGAGCTGCCACCGATCCCCGCCAACGCCGGTGAGCTGAACCAGGCCTGGACCCTCCTGATCGAGAACGCTCTGGACGCCATGTCGAATGGCGGTGAGCTGCAGCTGCGAGCCCAGAGGAACGAGGCGTTCGTCGAGGTTCAGGTCGTGGACGACGGTCCCGGAATCCCGCCAGAGCTGCGTTCTCGTGTATTCGAGCCGTTCTTCACGACCAAGACCGTGGGCGAGGGCACAGGGCTCGGTCTCGACATCGCGCTGCGTATCGTCACGACCCATCAGGGCCACATCGACGTCGAGTCGCGGCCGGGCCGCACGGCCATGCTCGTGCGTCTCCCGATCTGACCGGAGAGCCCCCTACCTGGTGAAGCTCCGGCCTAGCGGCCGCTCGTGCTACCACCACCGTAAGGACGTCGGGGACGGCCGGACTCGGGTCGAGCTCAAGAAGCGAGGCGGATGCGGTAGCTGCCGCTCGGGCTCTCCTCCGCCGCGGTCGTCACGATCGATCCCTCCTTCAGGAAGAGAGTCCGGTCGCCTGCCCGAACCTCGAATCGCGGGACCGAGCGGGGCAGTAGGATCTGGAACGGTCCCGCTCCCTCCCCGTCCACGACTATGAGCCCTCCGCCCGCGTCCGTGAATGACGCGCCGCCGCCGAGCGCTTGCACCGTCACCGAGGCGTCATCGGTCAGTACGATCTCTACGTCCCCCTCCGGGGCGCCTGCGAATACGATCATGACGTTCGGGCGGGGGTCGAAGACGAGGCCGGCCGGATCGAAGGGCTCTGGCGTGGCAGGCTCGTCTTGGACGGCGGCCTCCTCCTCGACGACGAGCCAGTCCGTCACCGTTTCGACCCATCCGCGGACCGGAGAGCCCGGAGCGGCGTAGGCTGCGCCGGCCGCGACAAGTGTGAAGGCCACTCCCGCCGCCCAGGGCAGTCCCACCGAACGCGGCACCCGTCGAGAAGCTACGATGACGTCGGAGGCCGTCAGCTGCGGAACCGGATCGTCGAGCTGCTCGAGCGAGGCAAGCAGCTCACGTTCATCGGCACGCCCGCTCTGGAATCGGTCTCGACATACCGCGCAGTCGGCGAGATGGGACCGCACCGTCTTTTCCTGGTCTTCGGAGAGCTCCTCGTGGAGGAGGTGCTCGATCCGTTCGTCGTCTATGTGCATCACCAGCCCTCCTCGAGGCTTTCACGGAGCGCCTTCTTGGCTCGAGCGATGAGCTTCCCGACGCTGGTCTCCTTCAGCCTCAGTGTCTTTGCAATGTCCCGGTAGCTGTAGCCTTCGAAGCTGTCCCAACCGTAGTTGAAGGTTCCTGATAGGGGAGAAAGAAAAGTGGTGGCTCCGGGGGTCCCGGGCCGATAGGCTCGGGTAGGCAAAAACCCCAACACGGAGCCACCACGATGAAGAGAACGTACGAGGTAAGGGATCGGGCGGACAAGCGCGCGATCAGGGAGTTCCTGAAGCGGGAGGGGCAGTTTCTGCTTCCGATGCTTGAGCTCGTGGAGCAGACGGAGGTCGTGATCGACGAAGTCATCCAGGTGATGGGACGAGCGACGATCGAAGCGGTGCTGGAGATGAGCGCCGAGGGTGTGGCAGGCGTGAAGCAGGCAGGTCGGTCACGAGCGGAAGACGACACGGTGTGGTATGGCCGGCAGGGTGGTGTGGTTTACCTGTCGGACCGGAAGGTGCGTGTGGAGCGGCCACGGCTCAGGCGCCGGGGCGCCGGGGAGGGTGGCGAGGTCGAGGTGCCGGCGTACGCAGCGATGCGGAGACCGGGCGCTGTGGCGGATCGGATGCTCGAGGTCCTGATGGCGGGGGTGAGCACGCGGAAGTACGGCCGTGTGATCGGTGAGATGGCCGACACGGTCGGGGTGAGCAAGTCGGCGGTGAGCCGTGAGACGGTCGAGGCCTCGGAGCGCGTGCTGAAGGAGCTGATGGAGCGCCGGCTGGATGCGTGGGACCTGCTGGTGATCTACCTGGACGGGATCCAGATGGGCTCGCACCACGTGCTTGCTGCGGTAGGCGTGGACTCAGACGGAAAGAAGCACGTGCTGGGCGTGAGGGAAGGAGCGAGTGAGAACGCCGAGGTGACCAGCGCGCTCCTAGAGGATCTGGTCGAGCGCGGCCTGGACCCGGGCAGGCGGCGGCTGTTCGTGATCGATGGCTCGAAAGCGCTCAGGAAGGCGATCGAGAAGGTGTTCGGCCAACGTCACCCCATCCAGCGCTGCCGCAACCACAAGCTCCGCAACGTGCTGGGTCATCTGCCGAAGGATCAGCATCCTCAGGTGAAGGCGGCGTTCCGGGCGGCGATGAAGCTGGACGCGAAGCAGGGCGAGCAGAAGCTCGAGCAGCTCGCCCGATGGCTCGAGCGCGACCACCCCTCGGCCTCGGCCAGCCTACGCGAAGGCCTCAGCGAGATGTTCACGATCAACCGGCTCGGCCTCCCGCCGCGGCTGAGGAAGTGCCTGGGCTCGACCAACCTGATCGACAGCACCCACTCGGGCGTAAGACAGAAGACCCGCAGGGTGACCAACTGGAAGAACGGAGCGATGGCCTTGCGCTGGGCTGCGGCCTCGTTCGTGGAGACCGAGAAGAGCTACCGGAGGATCATCGGCTACGACCAGCTCTGGATGCTCAGGGCCCACCTCGACGACCATGAACCGGTTGCCGAAATGAGAAAGGCAGGCTAACAAGGAGACTCTCCGGAGCCACCACCTTCAACTGTCAGCGGGACACCATCTAGCCTTCGGCCCGCAACAGGAGCAGGTGTCGCTCGCGCTCGGCCAGCTGATCGAGAGCTGCGCGGATCTTGCGCCGTGACTCGCTCGCGTCCGACGCTGCTGACGGAGATGGGGGCGGGTCGGAATACGCGGCCCGCGCACGGGAGGGTGTGAGCAGGCGCCGTCTCCGCTCCTGGGTGCTGCGGGCGCTGCGCATCAGGTTCATCGCGACGGTGATGAGCCACGCCTCGGGAGAATCCGGCATCGATCCTCGCCGATACAGCTTCGTGAAGGCCTCCTGCGTTACGTCCGCCGACAGCTCCGGGTCCCCCGTGGAGCGGTTGAGCACTCGGAAGACCTTGGCGTGATGGGCCTCGAAGAGCGTAGCGAAGAGGACATCGAAGCGATCACCGCTCGAGCGAGTTTCACCGGAGCCAGTGAAGGGTCGCTTGCGCACTCGGGGAAGGGGATGCTGCGCGCCCGTGGTCTCAGCGATCACATCGGGTCCGGTGTCAGGGTGGCTCTTTCGATCGAGGAGCCCGCGACGACGTGCGTTTGTGACGTCTCGCCTCCCGATCAGAAGCGCCAGTCGACTCCGATCACCAACGGGGACCGGGGTCTCATCGAGACGGCCACGCGCTCACCGGTCGTGGGGTCGCGCGTGTAGGCCAGGACGTTGGAGCGTCCGAGCAGGTTCGTCATAGACCCGAACAGCCCGATGAGCGCATCCCGACCCGCAACCTCTAGATGCCAGTGCTTGCGCAGTGTCGCGTCGACGCGGACGTAGCTCGGGAGCTCCACGGCTCCGAGAGCGTCGGGATCGGTGCGAGGGCTGCCGCTGAACTCGCAGCCTTTGTCCTCCAGGTTGCACGCTTCCCACTCGAGGCCTTCTGCGAGCCGGGACGTTCGGCGACCGATCCCCGCTGAAGCACCGAGTCGCAGCGACGCGCTGGCGGACGGGAAGACGATCAGGCCACCCTCGATCAGGTGGGAGTCACCGTAGTCGGGCGTGAAAGCCGCGTCACTTCCTGTGAGTCTCACCCGCTGCCACCCGTAGCTTCCTACGAACCCGAATCGCCGTCCCGCTGCGCTGGCTTCGATTGAAACGCCCACGGCCGAGCCCGAACCGGTAGCGAAATCGCCAAGGGCGAAAGGCTCGCCGGTGACCGGGGCGACGAGGAGCAACCCGTCGAAGGTACGCGCGTACGCGCTCGCGCCGATGCGGACGAAGCTGTCCCAACCGTAGTTGAAGGTTCCTGATAGGGGAGAAAGAAAAGTGGTGGCTCCGGGGGTCCCGGGCCGATAGGCTCGGGTAGGCAAAAACCCCAACACGGAGCCACCACGATGAAGAGAACGTACGAGGTAAGGGATCGGGCGGACAAGCGCGCGATCAGGGAGTTCCTGAAGCGGGAGGGGCAGTTTCTGCTTCCGATGCTTGAGCTCGTGGAGCAGACGGAGGTCGTGATCGACGAAGTCATCCAGGTGATGGGACGAGCGACGATCGAAGCGGTGCTGGAGATGAGCGCCGAGGGTGTGGCAGGCGTGAAGCAGGCAGGTCGGTCACGAGCGGAAGACGACACGGTGTGGTATGGCCGGCAGGGTGGTGTGGTTTACCTGTCGGACCGGAAGGTGCGTGTGGAGCGGCCACGGCTCAGGCGCCGGGGCGCCGGGGAGGGTGGCGAGGTCGAGGTGCCGGCGTACGCAGCGATGCGGAGACCGGGCGCTGTGGCGGATCGGATGCTCGAGGTCCTGATGGCGGGGGTGAGCACGCGGAAGTACGGCCGTGTGATCGGTGAGATGGCCGACACGGTCGGGGTGAGCAAGTCGGCGGTGAGCCGTGAGACGGTCGAGGCCTCGGAGCGCGTGCTGAAGGAGCTGATGGAGCGCCGGCTGGATGCGTGGGACCTGCTGGTGATCTACCTGGACGGGATCCAGATGGGCTCGCACCACGTGCTTGCTGCGGTAGGCGTGGACTCAGACGGAAAGAAGCACGTGCTGGGCGTGAGGGAAGGAGCGAGTGAGAACGCCGAGGTGACCAGCGCGCTCCTAGAGGATCTGGTCGAGCGCGGCCTGGACCCGGGCAGGCGGCGGCTGTTCGTGATCGATGGCTCGAAAGCGCTCAGGAAGGCGATCGAGAAGGTGTTCGGCCAACGTCACCCCATCCAGCGCTGCCGCAACCACAAGCTCCGCAACGTGCTGGGTCATCTGCCGAAGGATCAGCATCCTCAGGTGAAGGCGGCGTTCCGGGCGGCGATGAAGCTGGACGCGAAGCAGGGCGAGCAGAAGCTCGAGCAGCTCGCCCGATGGCTCGAGCGCGACCACCCCTCGGCCTCGGCCAGCCTACGCGAAGGCCTCAGCGAGATGTTCACGATCAACCGGCTCGGCCTCCCGCCGCGGCTGAGGAAGTGCCTGGGCTCGACCAACCTGATCGACAGCACCCACTCGGGCGTAAGACAGAAGACCCGCAGGGTGACCAACTGGAAGAACGGAGCGATGGCCTTGCGCTGGGCTGCGGCCTCGTTCGTGGAGACCGAGAAGAGCTACCGGAGGATCATCGGCTACGACCAGCTCTGGATGCTCAGGGCCCACCTCGACGACCATGAACCGGTTGCCGAAATGAGAAAGGCAGGCTAACAAGGAGACTCTCCGGAGCTACCACCTTCAACTGTCAGCGGGACACCATCGCTCATGAACCTCGGTGCGGCCTTCGAACACGATGCGGCAGGCTAGCAATTGCCCGTCGGCCTCATTGGCAACGGCTGACTCCAGGGTACCCCGAACACGGTCGGTGACATCGCCGATGCTTTCGGCTTCATTTAGCGGCACCGACAGCATGGCCCAGCGCACGACATCGCATGGAACAGATTCGAGTTCGGCGATCTCGTTGTCTTCCACGGTGACTAGATAGGCACCCTTTGCCCCCGTCTCCCGTACATGGCGTCCCTGCAGGTTTCCAGGAAATACGACGTGAGGTCTCAGATGCAGCACTGCTGCCTGATGAACATGACCCTGAAGTGACCCCCGGAACCTGATCCAGTTATTGTGGGACTCCTTGAGCAGGAGGAGTCATGCAAAAGAGGCGGTTTCGGGAAGAGCAAATCATCGGGATTCTGCAAGAAGTGGAAGCTGGAGCGACGATCCGTGAGATGTGTCGCAGGCACGGGATCGCGGAGACGACGTACTATCGGTGGCGCACGAAGTACGGTGGTATGGACGTGAACGAGGCGCGACGCCTCAAGCAGGTCGAGGAGGAGAACCGACGGCTGAAGCGGATCGTGGCCGACCAGGCCTTGAATCTTCAGATCCTGAAGGACTTGTTGGGAAACGGATCGTGACGGCCCGGGAACGGCGCCAGGTCGTCGAGCAGGTGCAAGCCGTGCGAGAGGTTTCAGAACGCAGAGCGATCCGGTACACGGGTTTTCCACGCTCTACGATGCGATATCGCAGCACTCGCGATCCCCAGGAGCTTCTACGAGCTCGCATCGTAGAGTTGGCGCAGGAGCGGCCACGCTGGGGCTACCGGATGATCCACGTGATGCTTCGACGAGAAGGCCGGCTGGTGAACAGGAAACGAGTTCAACGACTCTACAGGGAGGAAGGGCTCGCGGTGCGTTCGAAGGGAAGGAAACGTAGGAGCCAGGCCCCTCGACCGATCCGAGAGGCGTTGAGCGGCCCGAACGAGCGGTGGAGCATGGACTTCGTCTCTGGCACGCTGAGCAACGGCCGCCAATTTCGGTGCCTGACGATCATGGACGAATTCAGTCGCGAGTGCCTGGCGATTCACATCGCGCATTCGATTCCGGCCGCCGGGGTCATCGAGGTGATGGAGTGCCTCAAAGAGTCCAGAGGGTTGCCCGAAGTGATCATCACGGACAACGGCTCCGAGTTCCGCAGCCGTGCGTTCGATTCATGGGCCTACGCTCGAGGCGTGAAGCTCGATTTTATTCAACCGGGCAAGCCCGTCCAGAACGGCTTCATCGAGAGCTTCAACGGAACACTCCGGGGCGAGTGCTTGAACCTGCACTGGTTCCTCTCGATCCACGACGCGAAACGTTCGATCGAGCAATGGAGAGCTGACTACAACGAAGTTCGTCCCCATAGCTCCTTGGGCTTTCTGACTCCCGAGGAGTTTATGGATATTCATTCACCCAGCGAAGAGAACCTCGCTCCCAAAAATATCTCGGAAGTCCCATGATTTTTGGATCAACTTCGGGGGTCACTTCAGTCCCCATCGCGTGTTTCACGCCGCGGCTTACAAGCATGTCCCACTCATGGAGGCGCATAGCCGCCAGGCAGTGCGCAACAACGTCGTCGGAACGTGGCACGTTGCGATGTCAGCCGGCGCGTTTGGCGCTGAGCGCTTCGTGTTGGTCTCCACCGACAAAGCGGTCCGACCCGTCAACGTCATGGGAGCTACGAAACGCTTGGCGGAGCTAGTGGTCCTCCACTTTGCGAGGGGGTTCCCCGAGACCGCGTATGGTGCGGTTCGATTTGGGAACGTCCTCGGTAGCAACGGCAGCGTGATACCATTGTTCCACTGGCAGATGGAGAACGGATTGCCGCTGACGGTGACCCACGATGAGGTCACGCGCTACTTCATGACCATTCCAGAGGCCGTGCAGCTGATTCTCCAGGCCTCCCTGCTTCCGGACCTCGCGGGTCGCGTTGCGATGCTCGAGATGGGCCAACCTGTGCGCATTATCGACTTGGCGAAGAACCTTCTCCGGCTTTCGGGAAAGCCTTTCCGGCCCGGGGAGAATGTCGTGTTCACGGGGCTTCCCCCGGGGGAAAAGCTGCACGAGGAGCTCGTAGCTCCTGGCGAGACCGTGTTGGACACCGCTGTCAGCAAGGTCAAGCTCGTCGTATCTGCCGAAGACGAGCTGTTCTCGGGGGCCGTGGTCAGCTTGCTGGAGGCCCTGGTTGAAGACGACTTCGACCGTGCCGTTCACCTGTTTCCCGCCTGTCTGCCGGTCCTGGCCCACGAGGCGGCAGCCTCGGTCGGAGCCGGCGGCGGCGGGAACGGAGCCAACCTGGCCCTCATGACCGACGCGTCCCCAGCGGGGCGCTCGGTTGATGCGGGGATCGCCGCACGCTACCCTTCCGGCCATGACTCCTGAGACCAAACTGACTCCCCGACAGAAGATCGCGCAGGGTATCGCTGCGTGGGACCGAAACGACTACCTCTCCGCGCTGGAGGTCTTCAACGAGGTCATCCGGGACCATCCAAATTTCCCCGACGTCCACAATCGTGCGGGCCTCTGCAAGGCGATGCTGGGTAACCTCGAGGGTGCCTTGATGGAGTTCGAGCGCGCACTCGAGCTGGCCCCGACCTACGCCGAGGCTCATTTCAACCGTGGCATCGTGTTGAACGAGTTGGGAAGGCATGATGAAGCGGAGACCGCCTTCCTCGAGGCTCAGCAGCTCGACACCCGCGACGGAGTTGCTTTTCCATCACACGTCGGAAACCAGATCGCCAACGCGCATGCGAAGCTGGGGGAGTTGTACACGATGGCCGATCGTCCGGAGGAGGCCATCGAGCAGTACCGCTCCGCCCTGGGGGTTCGACCTCGCTACCTGGACGTTCGCGAGCGACTGGCAGAAGCGATGCTACAGGCTGGGCAGGCCGAGGAAGCCAAAAAGGAGCTGATGTCCGTGCTTGCGACCGACCCCGGCTACACCGAGGCCCGGTTGCGCCTCGGCGTCGCGCTTCATCGTCTAGGGGATCGCGACGGTGCAGTACGGGAATGGGAGCGCGTCGCCCAAGAGCGCCCCGACGATCGGCGTGCGCGCGCCTACCTCGCTTCCGTGAGTGCGCGGGAGGAGCCGTAGCGTGACGGCTCTTACACGGACGACTGGCACCTACAGGAACGGGTCGTCGGTCGCCAGGTAACGCTCGACGTAATCCTTCACCCCATCCTCGACCGAAGTAAACGGTCGATCATATCCCGCCGCCCTCAGCCTGCCCATCTGCGCCTGCGTGAAGTACTGATAACGGCCGCGCAGCTCCGCCGGCAGGTCCTTCCACGCGACCGTGAGGTCACGGCCTACCGAGGTGTAGAGCGTGGACACGAGCTCCATCCATGTCCGGGCCCAGCCGGTGCCGACGTTGAACAATCCATTGACGTTCGGGTGGTCACGAAGCCACACCATGACGTCGACGCAGTCCCGAACATAGACGAAATCCCTCATCTGGCCTCCGTCCGGGTAGTCGGGGTTCGCCGAACGAAATAGGGTCACAGGCTTGCCCGTCGCGGCGGTCGGGTACGCCTTCGCGACCACGCTGCGCATCGGCCCTTTGTGGTACTCGTTCGGCCCATACACGTTGAAAAACTTCAGCCCCGCCCACTGAGGTGGGTGGGGTCGGCCCTCGATCAGCGCGCGCGCCACCCAGCGGTCGAAGAGGTGCTTGCTCCAGCCGTAGACGTTGAGAGGCCCGAGGGCCGCGAGCGCTTCGACCGACCCGTCGTCGTCGAAGCCCTCGGCGCCGTCACCGTACGTAGCCGCCGACGAGGCGTAGACGAGCGGGACACCCTGCTCCGTGCAGGTAAGCCAGATCTGCTGAGAGAGGGTCAGGTTGGTCTCCACGACCAGGTCGGCGTCGCTCTCGAGCGTCGACGAGACGGCGCCTAGGTGGAAGACGTAGTCGAGGTCAGCGGCCTTCCGCTCCAGGTATTCATCGAGCCGCCCGGGTGCCACGAGCTCGCAGAGCTCGTGCTTCGCCAGGTTCCTCCATTTGCTCTCGGATCCGAGGCGGTCGCACACCACGACCCGGAGACCTGATCGAGCCAGGGAAGCGACGAGGTTGGAGCCGATGAAACCTGCTCCTCCTGTGACCAGAATCATAGCGCCCCCCTCGCCCCGAAACGGGTCAGACTGCTGCGCTGGCGGAATGGTTCGGCACAAGTTAACCTGAGGCCCGTTCTGAAGGGCCCCCGGCTCAGAACCCCAGGAACGGCGCCCACCGTCGGGTCTCCGATTCGCCACCACGTCCGCGTACCCGGATGAACATCGCTGTCATCGGAACCGGCTACGTAGGACTCGTGGTCGGTTCCTGCCTCGCCGAGACAGGCAACGACGTCATAGCTACGGACGTCGACGGCGAGAAGATCACGCGCCTCAACATGGGGGAGGTTCCGATCTTCGAGCCGGGACTCGAGCGGCTCGTGCGAGATAATCTCGAGGCGGGACGTCTCGCGTTCACGACCGACCTCACGCGTGCGGTGCGCGAGTCCGAAATCATCTTCATCGCCGTAGGCACCCCTCCGGGTGAAGACGGCTCAGCCGACCTTCAGCACGTTCTATCCGTCGCCGGCTCGATTGGCGACGCGATGGACAGCCCGAGAATCGTGATCACCAAGAGTACGGTGCCGGTGGGAACGGCACGACGGGTACAGCAAGCGATCGAAGCTAATACCGATCACTCCGTGCATGTCTGCTCCAACCCCGAGTTTCTGAAGGAAGGCTCAGCGGTCGACGACTTCATGAAGCCCGATCGCGTGGTCCTCGGAGTCGAGGATCCGGGGGCCGCGGAGGTTCTGCGGGACCTCTACAGCCCGTTCGTGCGGACCGGGCACCAGATTCTGCTGATGGACAACGCCTCGGCCGAGCTGACCAAGTACGCGGCCAACGCAATGCTCGCGATGCGAATCAGCTTCATGAACCTGATCGCCCGACTGTGTGAAAAGACCGGAGCGGATGTGGAGCAGGTACGTCTCGGGGTCGGAAGCGACGGTCGCATCGGGCCCTCCTTCCTGTTTCCTGGGATCGGGTACGGAGGATCATGCTTCCCCAAGGACGTGAAGGCACTGATCCGGACCGTCGAGGAGCTGGACGAGGACGCAGGGCTGTTGCTGGCCGTCGAAGTGATCAACGAGGCGCAGAAGCGTCTGCTCATCAATCTCGTCGTCAAAAGATTCGGCAGCGACCTGAGGGGGACGCGCTTGGGCGTTTGGGGGCTTTCGTTCAAGCCGCAGACGGACGATGTACGCGAAGCGCCGAGCATCGTCACGATTGGCGAGCTTCTGAGACGTGGCGCGAGGGTGGTGGCCCACGATCCGGAGGCGACGCAGGAAGCGCGGCGACTTTTCGCCGACGACATCGAATACGCGAGCACGCCCTACGACGCGGTGGGCGGCGTCGACGCTCTGCTCATCCACACCGAATGGCTTCCCTACCGGCGGCCCGACTTCGCGCGCATGATGGAGCTGATGGGGCAGCCCGTGATCTTCGACGGACGAAACCTGTTTCGGCCGCGAAAGATGCGCGAGCTCGGCTTCGAATACCACTCGGTCGGCCGCCCCGGTGCTACGACGGCCCGAACCGGCGCGTGAACCGTAGAAGGGTGCTCCTCACGGGCGCGGCGGGGTTTCTCGGATCACACCTCGCCGAGCGTTTCTTGCGCGAAGGGTACGAGGTGATCGGGCTCGACAACTTCGCGACGGGGACGCAGAGCAATGTGGAGGCGCTCAGAAGTCACGACGGCTTCGCGCTCGTGACACATGACATCTCCAGGCCCCTTTCAATCGACGGTCCGTTGGAGGGCGTGCTCCATTTCGCTTCGCCGGCTAGCCCCATCGACTACTTGGAGATGCCGATCCCCACACTCAAGGTCGGCAGCCTCGGCACCCACAACACGCTTGGGATCGCCAAGGTGAAGAACGCCCGCTACTTCCTGGCCTCCACGTCCGAGGTCTATGGAGATCCGCTCGTGCACCCTCAGCCGGAGACATACTGGGGTAACGTGAATCCGATCGGGCTCCGGGGCGCCTACGACGAGGCGAAGCGCTTCGCCGAAGCGATGACGATGGCTTACCACCGCTACCACGGCCTAGACACCAGGATCGTACGCATCTTCAACACCTACGGACCTCGGATGCGTCCGGGGGACGGGCGGGTCGTCTCGAACTTCATCGTGCAGGCGCTACGCGGTGATGCCCTAACGGTGTATGGAGACGGGTCCCAGACACGCTCCTTCTGCTACGTCGATGACGAGGTGGAGGGAATCTGGCGACTCTACCAGTCCGACCACGTCGATCCAGTCAATGTTGGGAACCCCGACGAGTTCACGGTGCGAGAGCTGGCGGAGATCGTGCTGGAAGTGACGGACAGCACGTCTGATTTTGGGCACAGGCCGCTTCCCGCGGACGATCCACGTGTTCGCCGGCCCGACATCTCGGTCGCTCGCGAGATCCTCCAATGGGAGCCGACCATCACGCTGAGAGAAGGACTCCGGAAGACCGTTCCCTATTTTCGCGACTTGGTCCGGGAAGCGGGGGCCGTAGCTCGCACCATGGACGCCGATGACTGAGCCGGGTTCACGCTACCTGGTCACTGGGGGTGCCGGTTTCATCGGATCACACATCGTCGCGCGCCTGGTCGAGGACGGTGGAGTCGTGAGGGTCTTGGACAACTTCTCTACGGGTCGTCGCGAGAGCCTCGAGCCGCTCCGGGAACGAATCGAGGTCGTCGAGGGATCCGTAGCCAGCCTCGAGGACTGCCGCCGAGCGGTCGAGGAGGTGGATTATGTGCTCCACCAAGCAGCTCTGCCGTCGGTCGTGCGAAGCGTCTCCGACCCTCGTGCCACCCACGACACCAACGCGACGGGCACACTCGTGCTTCTCGAGGCATGCCGCGACGTTGGCGTGAAACGCTTCGTGTACGCCGGTTCGAGCTCAGCGTACGGAGACACACCGACGCTTCCCAAGCGTGAGGAAATGAACACCAATCCTCGCTCGCCGTACGCCGTTGCGAAGTTGACCGGGGAGCAATACACCCGGGTCTTCTACCAGGTGTACGGTTTGGAAACAGTGGCGCTCCGTTACTTCAACATCTTCGGCCCCCGTCAGGATCCCACGTCCGAGTACTCCGCGGTCATCGCCGCTTTCATCCACTGCGCACTCTCCGGGGTCTCTCCAACCATCCACGGCGATGGCGGACAAACCCGGGACTTCACCTACGTCGAGAACGTCGTGCAAGCGAACCTGCTCGCGTGTCATTCGGATGCTGACGGCGTAGCTGGAGAGGTGTTCAACGTCGGCTGCGGAGAGAGCACGGGTGTCGAGCATCTCTGGAGGGCAATAAGGCGACTGACCGGCGCTGACGTCGAAGCCCGCCGCGGCGCCGCTCGCCCCGGCGACGTCCGCGACTCGCTGGCGTCACTGGAACTAATCTCCGAGCGCCTCGGATATCGGGTGAGCGTCCCCCTGGAAGCTGGCCTCGAGCGAACCGTGAGCGGGCTTCGAGACAGACCAGACTGAGCCACAGAACGCGTATGTCGATCCTCGTCACCGGGTCAGCCGGCTTCATCGGCTCTCACGTAGTTGACACGTTGCTGGAGTCCGGTCACGAGGTCGTCGGGTTCGACAACTTCGATTCCTTCTACGACGTAGCGATCAAGGAGAGGAACCTCTCCTCGGCCCGCGACTTCGACGCCTTCTCGCAAATCCGCGGGGACATTAGGAGCGCGGAGGCCGTCACTTCCGTTCCGGACGACGTCGATACCATCGTGCACCTCGCCGCGCGGGCTGGTGTGCGTCCATCGATCGAGGCTCCCGCCGAGTACGTCGACGTGAACCTGAACGGGACCGCCCGTCTCCTGGAGCTGGCGCGGGACCGGCGGATCGACCGCTTCGTGTTCGCCTCATCGTCTTCTGTGTACGGCGAAAATCGGAAGGTTCCGTTTTCGGAAGACGACCCCGTCGACAATCCGATCTCTCCTTACGCCGCCACGAAGAGGTCGGGAGAGCTGCTCTGCCACGCTTTCCACCACCTCGAGGGGTCGAGCGTGATCTGTCTGAGGTTCTTCACGGTGTACGGTCCCCGCCAGCGTCCCGACCTCGCCATCCACAAGTTCGCTCGCCTCATGTCCCAGGGAAGACCCATTCCCGTTTTCGGAGACGGGAGCAGTCGACGCGACTACACGTACATAGACGATACCCTTTCGGGCGTGTCCGGCGCGCTGCGGTACCTGGACGGGCGCCCGGGGGTGTTCGAGGTCGTCAACCTGGGTGAGAGCCGCACGGTCACGCTCTCGGAAATGATCCGTGTGCTCAGCGAGGAGATGGGTGTCGAGCCCTCGATCGATAGAAAGCCGACACAACCGGGTGACGTCCAATGGACGTTCGCCGACGTCTCCAAAGCGGGCGCCCTGTTCCAGTATCTACCAGCCACCGAGTTCCGGGACGGCATCCGCTACTTCTTGGATTGGTTCCAGTCCGCTGAGCTCGATTAGGATACCCGTATCGTTTCTGCGGGGAACCCTCCGCGCTCCACTCCGTACGAAATGACTCCAGCTATCGAACTGAGCCGGAATGCTCGATGAAGCCGACAAGAACCGGGTCCCCATGTTTGACGAGATGAGGAGGAACGCCCGACGCGCCTGCGTTTCCAGCGGGATCGTACTGTGGGTAGTCGGCGCTTGCGCTCCTGCGAGCTCGGACGACAATGCGGTTCGCCGCGGAGACGTCGCGTTTGCGCGGGACAGCCTCGAAGAGGCGCTCGCAGAGTACCGTCTGGCTGCTCGACGGGGCGATGAGGAGCCCCGGATTCTGGCGCGGGTCGCTCACACCTACTTGGCGCTGGGACGTGTGGACGAGGCCTCGGAAGCGTATGGGAGGGCAGTCGAGAAGGATACGCGATACGCGGACATGGCCGCCGCCGATCTCGTCCAGTTGGCGCGAGAGGCCTCGCGGCGAGACGACCGATTCCTGATGGCTTCTGCGATGGAGCAGGCGCGCAGCTTCCTGCCAGAGCTGAGCGTTCCCGACCTGACCCTGGATCTCGCACGCCACCACTTCCAGAGTGGGGAGTACGCGCTCGCCCTCCCGCTCTATCAGCGGGCGCTGTCCGAAGGGGCTGACTCGGTCCCGGAGGTCGTTCTCGAGATCGGCCAGGCCTACGATGAGAGTGGGGATTGCCGGAGCGCCCTGGTCTTCTTCGAGCGATTCCGCCGCTTGGCATCCGCGCCCAATCGAGGCTCGGTGGACTTCAACATCGGTCGATGCCAATCGAGGCTCGGTGGACTTCAACATCGGTCGATGCTCGTTCCAGAGGGCCCGGGAGATCCGGCGGGCCGCGCCACGATCTCCGGCCGCCCTGGCAGAGGCGTTGAGGCACGTCGAACGTGCAATCGACCTCGGCGAGCCGCGCAGCAGTCTGGGCGAGGCCTGGTTCGAGAAGGGGGGGCTCCTCTCCGACCTGGGCGAGTGCGACGCAGCCCAGGAGGCGTTCCAGCAGGTCCGGTTCGTCGAATCTCCCAGCTCGGCGCTCGCGCGTCGGGCACAGGAGCGCCGGGACCTAATCCGCTTCGGTGGCGGGCTCAGGGAGCTTAGAGGGAGCTGCGGGTGACTCCGACGCGGCCCCGCGGACAGACAGCCGATATTCCCCTCTTTGACCTCACCGAGCAGTTCGAAGCCATCCAGGACAGCATCCATGAGGCTCTCAACCGCGTCTTGTGCTCCCAGCGCTTCGTGCTCGGGACCGAAGTCGAGGATTTCGAGCAGGCGCTCTCCGAACGACTGGGCGGCGTCCACGTCGTCGGTTGTGCGAGCGGGACGGATGCCCTGCTTCTTTCTCTGAAGGCACTCAGGGCTCCGCGCGATACAGAAGTCGTGGTTCCGGCTTTCACCTTCTTCGCGAGCGCCGGTGCTGTCTGGAACGCGGGACTGCGGCCCGCCTTCTGTGACGTGGACCCAGGCACCTTCAACGTCACGCTATCTACGGTCCAAGAGGCCTGGACCGGTCGAACCCGAGCCGTGGTCCCCGTCCACCTGTTCGGCCAGATGGCACCCATGGCGGACCTGATCGGATGGGCTCGCGACCGAGACCTCTTCGTGCTCGAGGACGCGGCTCAGGCTCTGGGAGCGACGGGAGCGGGGGGCTTGGCTGGAGGCACAGGAGACGCGGCGGCGATCAGCTTCTTCCCGACCAAGAACCTCGGGGCGTTCGGGGAGGGAGGGGCAGTGGCCACCCTCGACGCGAGACTCGCCAAGGAGCTGCGCAAACTCCGCGTGCACGGAGAGGTCGAGCGCTACCGTCACGACGTCGTTGGCACGAACAGTCGCCTCCATGCGCTCCAGGCGGCCGTGCTCGGGGCAAAGCTCACCTACCTAGCCGAGTGGACGGCGGCCCGCCGGCGGAACGCGGCGCTCTATGAGGACCTTCTCGCTGAACTCCCGCAGGTGACGACACCGGCCGTGCTGTCAGGCAACCTACATGTGTACAACCAATACACGATCTGCGCCGTCCGACGCGACGATCTCCTCACGCATCTCCGCGAGCGGGGGATAGGTTGCGCCGTGTATTATCCCATCCCGCTTCACCTCCAAGAGTGCTTCGCTTCGCTCGGATACGGTCGCGGCGACTTCCCTGTCGCAGAGCGTCTTGCCGACGAGGTGCTGTCCCTTCCCGTCTATCCGGAGCTGGGGGAGGCGAGGCTGCGACAGGTGGCCTCGGCCATCCGACAGTTCTACGGTTCATAGGCGCCGGCAGGAGCCGCCCCGTTCGGCACAAGCGAAACCAGCCCTCCCGACCAGTGTATCCACCCCGGATGTACGCTCGCTACCGATACCTTCGTTCTCGCGCTCTCTTGATCCTCGGCGCAGCGCTTCTCCTCTACAGCGGGGCGTGCGCATCCTCGCTCCCCTATCAGGGGATGACGGCCAACCAGATCTTCGAGCATGCCCAGACCGCGTTCGGCGACGGTGACTACGACGAGGCCGAACGGGCCCTCAACCGGCTCCTGGTCACCTTCTCCGCGTTCGAGCGCTCGGCGGACGCACGGCTGCTGCTGGCTCGGGCGTACTACGAGAAGGGGACTTACTTGCTGGCATCGGACGAGTACCTGCGTTTTCTCAGGTCGTTCGGAAGCGATCCCCGGGCCCCCGAAGCTGCATTGGGCGTCTGCGAGTCCTATGCGGCGTTGTCGCCTATCACTCAGCGGGATCAGGCGTACACGAAGCAGGCGGAAGTCGTTTGCGGCAACGTGGTGATGGACTATCGAGGCCACGAGGTAGCGCAGGCCGCGCTGGAGGTCGCCAACACCATGCGAGCCAAGTTGGCCAAGAAAGACTACGATAACGCTGAGCAATATGAGCAGCTGGGGGCCCTGGACTCGGCGATTCTCTATTGGGAGATCGTGAAGACCGAGTACGGCGACACGGAGTGGGCGCCCCGAGCGCTGCTGCGCCTGGTGCGTGCCTACCAAGAGAGGGGGTACGACGACCTGGTCGAAGAGTATCGGGACGAACTGTTCAACTCATACCCGGACTCCGACGCGGCCCAGGAGCTCCGGGGCAACGGCTCAGGCTGAGGACCGGCCGCCGTGACCCGGGTCGGGATCCTCGGCGGCACCTTCGATCCGCCACACATCGGGCATCTCGTCGCCGTCCAGGACGTCCTCGAGCGCGCACACCTCGACCGGGTGGTCCTCGTGCCGGCGGCGCTGCCGCCCCACAAGCCCGGTACACCCCCGACCGAAGGCGCAATCCGCCTACGGATGCTGGAGGCCGCCATAGGGGGCGACTCCCGCTTCGATGTGAGCACCGTCGAGCTGGACCGAGGCGGGACGTCGTTCACGGTCGACACCCTCCGCGAGTTCACCCGGACGCATCCGAGATTGGAGTTCTGCCTCGTCATCGGTGCCGACCTCTTCGAGGGGTTCCAGACGTGGCGGGAGCCGCAAGAGGTTGCTCGGCTCGCAGAGCTGATCGTCATGACGAGGGAGGGTTTGACGTCGCTTGATCCACCGAACGGTCTCGAGGTGAAGTGGAAGGCCGTGCCAGTGACGCGTGTGGACGTCTCGTCGACCTTGATACGCACGCGGCTGAGAGAGGGCAGGTCCGTTCGCTACCTCGTACCAGAAGGGGTCCGGCGGATCATCGAGGCAGAATCGCTGTACGTTGACCCTGGCTACGAACGGAGCGCGCACGAGATGAGAGACGTCAGCGAGCGATGCTGAAGGCGCTGGTCGACAAGGTGATCGGATCGCGTCACGACCGCGAGGCGAAGAAGTTTCAGCCTCTCGTGGACGAGATCAACGATATCTACGAGAGTCTTTCAGGCCTCTCCGATGACGCTCTCCAAGCGAAGACGGAGGAGTTTCGCGTCCGCATCGCCCAGCGGACGGACCCGCTGCAAGATCAGATCGACACGCTGCGGGAGGAGAAGCGGCATTCCGAAGACGGCTCCAAGCGCGTTCAGCTCTCACAGGAGATCGGGGACCTCGAGCAGCAGCAGCTCGAGGCTATCGAGGACGTTTTGGAGGAGCTCCTTCCCGAGGCGTTCGCTGTGGTCAAAGAGACGTGCAGGCGGCTGAGCGGAACCGAGGTGTCGTTTGCGGGAACGACCGCGGTCTGGGACATGATCCCTTATGACGTCCAGCTTGTCGGCGCGATCTCGCTGCACCGGGGCAAGGTGGCGGAAATGGCGACCGGGGAGGGAAAGACCCTCGTTGCTACCATGCCCCTATACCTCAACGCGCTGGCGGGGCGGGGAGCCCATCTGGTCACTGTCAACTCCTACCTTGCGCAACGTGACGCCGAATGGATGGGGGCCATCTTCACGTTCGTCGGTCTCGACGTCGACGTCATCGACCGCTACGAGCCCGGCTCGCCAGAGAGGCGCTCGGCGTATCGGGCAGACATCACCTACGGCACCAACAACGAGTTCGGCTTCGACTATCTCCGGGACAACATGGTGCACACGCTCGAGCAGCGTGTGCAGCGCGGTCACCATTACTCGATCATCGACGAAGTCGACTCGATCCTGATCGACGAGGCCCGCACACCCCTCATCATTTCCGGGCCGGTAGGTCGCGACACTTCCACTCCGTTCAAGCAGTACAACTCACTCGTCCGCGGTCTCTTCACCAAACAGCTACGTGTCACGAATCAGCTCGTTGCCGAGGCCGAGAAGGACCTCGAAGAGGATCGCGAGTTCGAGGCTGGGGAGAAGCTGCTCGCGGTGAGGCGCGGCACGCCGCGGCACAAGCGGCTGCTGAAGCTGTTCGCCGACGACCCCGGCCTACAGAAGCTGGTGCAGAAGGTGGAGGCCGACTACATGCGTGAGAAGCGCCTCCACGACATCGACGAAATGCTGTACTTCGCGATGGACGAGAAAGGGCACAGCGTTCATCTCTCGGACCAGGGGCTGGACGAGCTTTCACCCAACGATCCCGAGGCCTTCATCGTGCCGGATGTCTCCGCCTACCTGGGCGAGATCGAGCGCGACGAATCCCTTTCCGTGGATGAGCGCAGGGAGCGCATCCAAGAGCTCGAGTCCGAGTACGCCGGCAAGAGTCAGAGGGTGCACGTCATCCATCAGCTTCTAAAGGCGTACACACTCTTCCACAGGGACGAGAAGTACATCATCGGAGAAGACGGCTCGATCGTCATCGTCGATGAGTTCACGGGTAGGCAGATGCCAGGCCGAAGGTGGAGCGACGGGCTCCATCAGGCCGTGGAGGCAAAGGAAGGGGTCGAGATCCGTGGAGAGACGCAGACCCTCGCCACGATCACGATTCAGAACTACTTCCGCATGTACGACAAGCTCTCTGGAATGACGGGCACGGCCGAGACCGAGGAGACCGAGTTTCACCAGATCTACAATCTGGATGTCATGGTGATTCCGACCAATCGTCCCATTGTTCGAGACGACCGTGACGACCTCATCTTCCGTACCAAGCGAGAGAAGTACAACGCCATCATGGACGAGATCGAGCGACTTAACCGCATGGGGCTGCCCGTCCTGGTGGGAACGACCAACGTCGAGGTCTCCGAGACGCTCTCCCGAATGCTGAAGAGAAGGGGGATCGACCACAACGTTCTGAACGCCAAGCAGCACCAGCGGGAGAGCCAGATCGTCGCCGAGGCCGGGCAGCCGGGCGGAGTGACGATCGCGACGAACATGGCAGGCCGTGGGACGGACATCAAGCTGGGCGCCGGTGTGAAAGGGAACCGTCTCCTCGGCTGGGTAAAGGAGCGCGGGCTCGACCTGGACGAGGTCCAAGCGGTAGATCCGACCATCTACGACGAGAAGTTGGACAGCCGCCCCGACGATTACCTCGTCGAGGACGGCGGCCTCCACATAGTAGGTTCCGAGCGTCACGAGTCGCGGCGCATCGACCGCCAGCTGAGGGGCCGCTCTGGCCGCCAGGGAGACCCTGGCGCGTCACAGTTCTTCCTGTCGCTTGAAGACGATCTCATGCGGCTCTTCGGCTCCGATCGCATCGCTTCGGCGATGGAGCGCATGGGCGCGGAGGAGGGAGAGGTCATCACCCACGGCCTCGTCACGAAGTCCATCGAGCGGGCTCAGAAGCGTGTCGAAGGCAACAACTTCGAGGCACGCAAGAAACTGCTGGACTACGACGACGTCATGAACCAACAGCGCGAGGTCATCTACGATCTCAGGCTATTCGCCCTCGAGGGTGGAGAGGACCTCAAGGGCGAGATCTGGGAGATGATCGAGTATACGGTTCGCCGCCTGGTCGAGGAGCACGTGCCAGACGATGAGCACCCTGAGGATTGGGACCTGGCCGGCCTGCGTCGGCGCCTGCTCCTCGACCTCTTCGTCGTCGCCGACCAGTTGCCGGAGGAACATCACTCCGAGCCCGAGTTAGACCCCGAGGATATCGAACGTCATTGTCTCGAGGTCGCCCGCGACGCGCTCCACCGCAAAGTCGACGCCTTTGGCCCCCACGCCGAGCGCGTGATGAGCTTCGTGATGCTCAGCACGATCGACGACAAGTGGAAGGACCATCTATACGACCTCGACCACCTGAAGGCTTCGATCGGATTCAGGGGCTGGGGCCAGAAGGACCCTCTGGTCGAGTACAAGCAGGACGCCTACGGGATGTTCGTGGACTTCATGGACGAACTGCGCGCCACGGTGTCGCAGAACGTCTTCAAAGCCCAGATAGCCGTGCAGCAGCCTCGCGTACAGCCGCGGCAGGCGTTGCGCTTCAGCGGTCCGTCCGATGCACCGTCGACGGGTGTCGCAGCCCGGTCCCCGGCCCTGGCCGGAGAGGCGGCGACGTCGACCTCGGGTCAGGGCGCCGTTGGCCTCGACGGAATGGGTATCGCGCGCCGCGCGAGGGCAGAGCCCGTGGGACCGGCGGCCGGCGTCTTGGCCGCTCCCCGCGGCCCTGATCCGGCCAGGCTCGCCACCAACCGCGGGGAGGAACGCAAGGCCCAGCCCGTGACCGCCGACGCCGAGCCAGGCCGCAACGCTCCGTGTCCCTGCGGGAGCGGAAAGAAATACAAGAAGTGCCACGGTGGGGTGGCTTGACGTAAGTTGCTTCCCATGTTCCGTCATCGAGTCTACCTCGGGGTGGCAATCGTGGTGCTTGCCGGCTGTGCCGGGGAGGAGTGGCCCGCGCCTACGGGTGTCCCCGCCGAACAGTTCGCCCGTGAGCACGCTGAATGGCGTGCGAACCGTCGCGAGGCCCTGGTGACTCCTCCGGGGGGGGGGGCGGTCCTGTGGGATGGACTCTGGGTTTTGCCCGAGGGATCGACACCGTTCGGCTCCGATTCGACTCTGTACGTCGTCCTGCCAGCCGCGGATTCCCCCCCCTCTGGCGGGGACCCTGCATCGAACCGGCCAGGAAGTGCGGTTGGAGCCTACGCCCGGCAGCCCTATCGGGGTCTCGGACGAGGCAGGGAACGCGTCTCGACTGACCAAGCCCATCATTCTTGGCGATGATCGCTCGGACGACGTGACGATTCTCGCCTTGGGGTCGTTGGGAATGCGGATCCACGGGGAGCCGGGCACCGATCGTCTCTGGCTCAGGACCTGGGACGAGGATCATCCGGAGCGTGGGACCTTCGAGCTTCCGGACCAGTTCCCGGTCGACGCGTCGTGGCGGCTGGCGGCCCGCTTTGAGCCTTACCCCGAGCCACGTGGGCTTCCCGTTTCGGAAGTCACTGGCGGAATGATCGAGTACCGGACGCCCGGGGAGCTCGTTTTTCGCCTCGATGGGCAAGAGCACCGACTCGTCGCAACCGCCAACGAGGACTCCAGGTCTTTCTTCGTGATGATCTGGGACTCCACCGCCACGAGCACGACGTACCAGGCGAGCCGATACCTCCGGGCTCCACTGCCCGACGCGGAGGGCTGGACGACGATCGACTTCAATCGGGCCTACAACGCGCCGTGCGTCTTCACGGCCTATTCGGTCTGCGCGCTCCCACCACGTCAGAACTGGCTCCCAGTTGCGATCACAGCGGGTGAACAGCGGCCGGAGAAGCCTCCGTACTGAAGGGGGACGCTGGTCGGTGGACCGCTCTCGGTCCACACCTCGGGCGGGGTTGGCTCTGCAAGGATCGTCCGGTCCCCCCATTCGTCGGCCCCGGCCCACCGATCAACGTAGTGCGTCGGCAGCGACTGCGACCCGGCGAGCGACGGTGCTCCGTTGTCAGCAACTGTGTGCGAACTCAAGCTCTGAAGCGTGGGTGGGGTCCCAGGATACGCCGTCTCGAACCATAGCGTTGGCGATCACAAGCAACTTACGCATGCAGGCGGTGAGGGCGACTTTCGGAGGCTTGCCACGTTCTGTGAGCCGCTGGTAGAAGACGCGGATCGCGGGATTACGCTGACTAGCGGTCAGGGCCGCCATGTACAACGCCACGCGTACGGAACGACGGCCTCCCCAGACCATTCGCTTACCTCTCAACGTACCCGAGTCCCGGTTCAGAGGGGCGACGCCGGCAAGCGCAGCGATCTGTTGCCGGTTCAGCTGCCCGAGCTCGGGGAGCTCTCCGATCAGCGTGCGTGAGACGACCGGACCGATCCCCGGTACGCTCCGCAGCAGATCCTCCTTCGCGCGCCACACCGGACTCGCCTTGATGCGACGCTCGAGTTCCGAGTCCACGGACTTCAGCTTGCGCTTGAGCCACTCGATGTGCTCGCCGATGTCCTTCGCCACCGTGGTGGACGCCATCTTCAGCCGGTTCTTCTCCGCGACCATCATCTCGAGCAGTTGACGACGACGGGCCAGAAGGGCCGTTAACTGCTGGGTGTCCTCGTCCGGCAGCACCCGCACCTCTGGCCGCACCCGCTCGCCGAACAGCGCCAATACCCTCGCGTCGATCCGGTCCGTCTTGGCGAGCTGGCCCGTTGCCCGTGCGAAGTCGCGCACCTGCCGCGGGTTCGCTACCACCACCGGGATCCCCGCTTCGGCGAGTGCCGCCGCCGCCGGCATCTCGTACCCGCCGGTCGCTTCCAGAACGACTAGCTCAACCGGACGCTCGCACAGCTGCTCAACAAGCACTTCGATCCCAGATTCGTCGTTCGAGACCGTCCACCCCTCGTCTTCTACCGCCACCTCGAGCTCCGCCTTTGAGACATCGATCCCTACGTACGCCTCGGCCTCAGACATCCCTCTCTCCAGACTCGGGAGGATGATCGTGCATCGTCCTACCTTGCAGATCCGGGCTCCCTCGGCCCCAACAACTGTTCGGACTCATCACGATCTAGAAGGGACGGCGCCCACGCTAACAATCGGTCTCTAGGACCCTAGGCGGGACGGGCTACCGACCCTGTGTACCCAACAAAACTACCTATTCGTCGTCATACAAGGCGCGGCGTGCGGTCGTGAGGGTTGCCTCGCGTTCCCCGAAGCGATTTGCGCCATGACGATTCGCCAATGGGCCGTTCGTGACCGACCCAGGGAGCGCATGAGGACACACGGGCCCGTGGCGCTGTCGGACCGTGAGCTGTTGGCGGCTCTGATCGGCAGCGGGGGTCGAACGGGTTCGGCGTTCGACGTAGCGGGCGCCGTCCTCTCCTGCGCTCGGGGCTCGATGTCGGGCCTGGCCCGGGTCGATGGCGCAGTTCTCGAGCGGCTTTCCGGTGTAGGGCCCGCGACAGCCACTCGCCTCCTCGCCGCCCTCGAGCTCGGTCGTCGCGTCGCGGCCACACCCCTCGAGCGAGGCGCTCGAATACGCGGTCCGGCGGACGTCCACCGACTTTTGGGGCCGGCTGTACGTGACCTCGCCCAGGAGGAGTTCCATGCTCTGCTGCTCGACACCCGCCACCGCCTCCTGCAGGACGTTCTGGTCTCCCGAGGCACGGCCGACGCCTCGCTGGTTCATCCCCGCGAAGTGTTCCGGGCCGCCGTAGCGACCGGAGCCGCGGCGCTCATTCTCGTCCACAACCACCCCTCCGGCGATCCGACGCCATCGTCGGAGGATCGTTCTGTCACGCGTCAGCTCCGTGAGGCCGGACGTACCCTGGGAATCCCGGTGCTGGACCACGTGATCGTGGGGGACGGCCGGTGGACCTCGTTGGCCGAAGACGGTGCGTTGCAGCCATCTTGACGGACGGTCTCGAACAGAAGACCGGGTACGACTGGCAGTCGCCGGGCAGCCCCGGCGGGCTCAGAAAGCGTGGAACTGTGGGTAAGTCGAGCTGACGTAGTATCCGCGGCCAGCCCATTCCCCAGGGTGGGGCTCATGCCGGGTACATGTGGGTATCAGCCCAACAGTGCGATTCACGTTCCAGGTTCGGGTGCCATCAAGCGCGACCGTGGGCCCCGGGCGCTGGAGCTCCTTCCCCGCTTGTCCATGGCCCAGGCAACTACTCCAGTTCGGTCGACTACGACCATTCGAGGCCTCCCGCGCCCCCTGGCGCGGGCTCTGGAGGCGTACGCCGACCGTCTTGATGTCCACGCGATCGTGGACGCCTATCGGACCGCCGTCGAGGCGCATGCGGGGCAACGCAGGGCTTCGGGCGAGGAATACGTGACGCACGCTGTCGAGGTGACGACCATACTGGCGTCGTTGCGGCTCGACACGGCCACGATCGTGGCCGGTCTCGTCCATGACGTCGTGGAGGATACCGCTCTATCCCTCTCGGAAGTGAACGCACGGTTCGGGCCCGAGGTCACAGCCCTCGTGGACGGCGTCACGAAGATCGGTCGGGTCCGCTTCAGGAGCCACACCGAACAGCAGGTGGAAAACTATCGGAAGCTCCTCCTCTCCATGGCCGAGGATGCGCGGGTGATCCTGATAAAACTTGCGGATCGTCTGCACAACATGAGGACACTCGAGCATCTGCCGGCCGGCAAACAGCGTCGCATCGCCCTCGAGACCCGCGAGATCTACGGGCCGCTGGCTCACCGTCTGGGAATCGCCTCCATCAAATGGGAGCTGGAGGATCTGGCGTTCAAGTTCATCGAGGAGGAAGGCTACGCGGACCTGACGAAGAAGATTCGTCAGCGCCGGCGCGAGCGCGAACGGCAGATCCTGGAGATGCAGCGTCCGCTGGAGGAAGCCTTGAGCGCAGCCGGCATCGAGTCAGAGGTGACGGGGCGACCCAAGCACCTCTGGTCGATCTTCCGGAAGATGACACGTAGGCAGAAGCCGTACGAGGACATCTACGACCTCATGGCCATGCGAATCATCACCGACTCCGTCCAGAGCTGCTACGCGGCTCTCGGGGTGATCCACTCTCGCTGGACACCCGTGCAGGAGCGCTTCCACGACTACATCGCGACGCCGAAGTCCAACATGTACCGCTCTCTTCACACCACCGTGTTCGGCTCCGGAGGTCGCCGCTACGAGATTCAGATCCGCACGCATGAGATGCACAGGACGGCAGAATACGGCATCGCGGCGCACTGGCGCTACAAGGAGAATCTGGAAGTCGTATCCGATGGGGACGAGGTAGACGAGGCTCTGACCTGGTTCCGACAGGTGCTCGAGTGGCAACAGGACACGCGGGAGCCGGAAGAGTTCATGGAGTTCCTGCGCATGGACCTCTTCCAAGGAGAGATGTTCGTCTTCACCCCCAAGGGAGAGGTAAAACAGCTCCCCGTCGGGGCCACGCCGATCGACTTCGCGTTCAGCGTGCACACCGAAGTCGGTCTCCACTGCGCCGGCGCCAAGGTGAACGGTCGCATCGCCCCGCTAAGCCGCGAGCTACGGAACGGCGACACAGTGGAGATCCTGACCAGCGCGAAGCAATGGCCGAATCGCGATTGGCTGGCGTTCGTCAAGACCGCCCGCGCGCGGGGTCGGATTCGGCAGTGGATCCGGAAACAGGAGTACGAGTCGGCCGTCCAGATCGGTCGCGACCTCTTCGATCGCGAAGTCCGCAAGTTCCGGCGCGAGAAGCCTATGAACTCGGTGCTGGAGGCGGCCGCCGCGGAGCTCTCCGAGCCCGATTTCGAGCACGTGCTGGCCGCGCTAGGACGAGGCGACCTCGGGCCGACTGCCGTTCTACGACAGCTTTATCCCGACCACGATCCTTCCCTGCCGCTAGAACGTCCGCCGAGCGCACTCCAACGACTCGCCGAGAGGCTCGTTCGTACCAGCAAGGGTGTTCGCGTCCAGGGTATGGAAAACCTCACTGTGCGGTACTCCCAGTGCTGTCAGCCGGTGCCGGGCGACGACGTGATCGGATATGTCACGAGAGGCCGGGGCGTGTCGATTCACCGAAAGGACTGCCCCAATGTCCTCAACCTCGCGAGGGATCCCGATCGTCGCCTCGAGATCGAATGGACGGCGGAGAAAGGTGACCGTTTCTTCGTGAAGCTCTTCATGAAAGGGTCGGATCGCCGGGGGCTCCTCTCGGACGTCGCGCGCTCGATCACCGAGAGCGGCACGAACATCCAGCATGCGGACATGGGAGTGGTCGACGGTGGGATGAGCGCTGAGTTCGTCGTGGAGGTCCGCGACCTGCACCACCTGCGCCGCGTCGTGAAGAGGGTAGGTCGGGTTAAGGGCGTCATTACCGTGGAGCGGCGCGAGAGCTTCGACGAGTCCGACCTGCGGTCCTAGCAAGCTGCTCAAAGGGGGGGCGCGCGCAGGGGTCTGGCCCGCAACCCCTCTGCGCCCAAATGTGCTCAGCTTCCCAGCGAGGACTCGAAAGTACTCCGGAACCCCATTCGAGCGATCTCCTGGAGCTCCGCCCAGCTGAATCCTAGAAGGCTGTACGCGAGCTGGTACTCGCGTGTGAGCGTGGTACCGGAGACGAATCGGTTGTCCGTGCAGAGACACACGACCAGCCCTTCGTCGAAGTAGAGGCGGAGAGGATGCCGCTCCAGAGATGACGTGGCCCCCGTCTGCACGTTGGACGTCAGGCAGATCTCGACCGGTATCCCCGCATCGCGCACTTCAAGCATCAGGTCACGGTCTTCGAAGAGTCGTGTCCCGTGCCCGATCCGCTGGGCACCGCAGTCGTGGAGCGCTTGTCGGATCGATTCCGGTCCTGCCGCCTCTCCGGCGTGCAGCGTTACCGAAAGGCCGCTCTCCAGGGCGGTGCGGAACGCTGCTGCATGCTCGGAGGCTGGGTGGCCGGCCTCGGGCCCGGCTAAGTCGACCGCGACGACCCCGCGATGCCGGAAGCCGATGGCGAGCTCGACCAGCCGCATCGACTCGACAGGATCCATGTCACGGAGGGCACAGAGAGTGACCCCGGTGGCGAGGTCGTGCCCTGCCTCGGCTCGGGCCAGACCCCGCAACGACGCCTCGACCGCCTCGTGTGGGTCGAGGCCGTCACGGGCCATGAGCAAGGGTGAGAAGCGCACCTCGAGGTACCGAATGTTCTCACTGGCGGCGTCCACCGCCAACTCGAACGCAACTCGTTCGACGCCCGAGGCCGTCTGCAGCACAGAAAGGGTCAGCTCGAACCGCGCGATGTACTCCTCGAGACTCCCGTGTCGCTTGGCTCGCACGATGCGCTCGAGCTCCACTGGGTCACGGGACGGCAGCTGCTTCCCCTGCTCGTGGGCGAGCTCCACGATCGTCGAAGCGCGAAGGCTCCCGTCGAGGTGGACGTGGAGCTCGGCCTTGGGAAGTTGGAGAAGCCGGTCACGATCGAGGTCCAAGCGGGCGGCTCGGTCAGGCCACCGGCACGTGCGGATTCTCCGGTAGGTAGCCCTTTTCGATGTCGACGAGAGGCGCCCTGTAATCACCTGAGAAGCACGCAGTGCAGAACGTCCCGTGCTCGGCGACGCACTCTTGCATCCCCTCGAGTGAGAGGTACCCCAGCGAGCTCACACCGAGCGCTTCCCGGATCTCCTCCACCGAAAGACGTGCGCCGATCAGCTCCTGCTGTCTGGGCATGTCGATCCCGTAGAAGCAAGGAAAGCGGACCGGCGGACTGGCGACTCGAAAGTGTACCTCCGCCGCGCCGGCTTCGCGGGTGAACTTGACGAGGCTGCGGCTGGTCGTACCGCGCACGAGTGAGTCGTCGACAACCACCACGCGCTTCCCTTCGAGCACCTCGCGAACCGGGTTGTACTTGATCCGCGCTCCGAAGTCTCGGTCGGCTTGCGAGGGAATGATGAACGTGCGGCCGACATAGTGATTGCGGAGGAGTCCGAGTTCGAATGGGATCCCGCTCTCCTCAGCGTATCCGAGTGCCGCGGAATTCGCCGAGTCCGGGACCGAGATGACCGCGTCCGCCTCGACCGGATGCTCGCGTGCGAGCTGCCGTCCGAACGCGCGGCGGGCTCGGTCGACGCTCACCCCCCAGATCCTCGAGTCGGGTCGGGCGAAGTACACCAGCTCGAAGATGCATGGCTGCTGCACTCCCGTCGAAGGGAGCGACCGCAGCCGGGTCAGCACTCCGCCGTCGATCTTCAGCACCTCGCCGGGGGCGATGTCACGAATGTAGGTGGCGCCGAGAATATCGAGGGCGCATGTCTCACTGGCCACGACGTGTCCGCCGTCGATGTGACCGAGCACGAGCGGGCGATAGCCGTAGCCGTCCCTGACCGCGTAGAGGGTCTCCCCGACCGAGAGTATCAGGGAGAAGGCTCCTTCCAGATGTGTCAGCGCGTCGTCGATTTGTGCCTCGACGGTGTCGTGCCGTGAGCGCGCGACGAGGTGCACGATGACCTCGGAGTCGGAGGAGGTCTGGAAAAGCGCTCCCTCGCTCACGAGTCGGTCGCGGAGCTCGTGGCCGTTCGTGAGGTTGCCGTTGTGGGCGATCGAAAGAGCGCCCTCGGCGTAGCGGACCACGATGGGCTGGGCGTTCTCGGCGAGGCTCCCCCCCGTCGTCGAGTAGCGTACGTGTCCCACTGCGATCGACCCCGGAAGCTTTTTAAGGCGATCGGCGTCAAAGACGTCCGCGACTAACCCCAGTCCCTTGTGAACGCTGGCTACGCCGTTTTGCAGAGAGACGATGCCGGCCGATTCCTGTCCACGGTGTTGCAGGGCGTAGAGTCCCAGGAAGACCATTTCCGCCGCTCCCTGGACGCCGGCGACACCTACGACCCCGCACTCTTCGCGGGGTCGGTCGTCCAGGGTCGAGGATGGAACATCAATGGGGACCCGACGCGTGTCGGTGCCCCCTGCGTCCGGCCCAGGCGATGCGCCGACGCGTGTGGGATATCGCTGTCCTGATTCGAGCTCTGGACTCATGGAATGCCGACCAACGGCTCGGCGTCCTCGCGGACCGAGTCCATGATGCGGGGGAGGGCGCCGAAGTGCGCGGCGGCCAGCTCGTCGAGGTTCGCCTCTACCCCCGCTCCGCCGGCCTTGATCCGAAACAGTTGTCGGGGCCCGACCACGGTTCCGATCCTGCGGGCGAAGACACCATGGCGTCGAGCGACCTCCTCGACGCTCGAAACTGACTCCGGCGAGCACGATACGACGATACGTCCTTGGGCCTCACCGAAGAACAGGGCAAGTGAGGGAAGGGGGTCCGGGAGCTCGACGTCGATCCCCAACGGTGACTCCCCGTCGCCCAGTGAGCTCTCGACGAGCGTTGTGGCGAGACCACCCTCCGAGCAGTCATGGGCCGAGCTCAGATGGCGGGCTTGGATCATCTCCAGAACAGCCTGCTGGAGGTGGCGCTCCGCCAGGAGGTCGATCGCGGGCGGTTCTCCGGCCACCATTCCGTGCCTGACGTAAAGGAACTCCGACGCGCCCATCTCGTCGGTGTTTTCGCCGAGCAGCACGATCGCGTCACCCTCGTGACGGAATCCGGAGCCCACCACCGTATCCACGTCCTCGATAACCCCGATCATCCCGATGACGGGCGTCGGGTAGATCGCATCTCCCTCGGTCTCGTTGTAAAACGAGACGTTGCCTCCCGTGACCGGCGTTTCGAAGATCCTGCACGCCTCGGCCATCCCCTGGACGACTTCTCGAAACTGGTGGTAGATATGGGCCTTGAGCGGGTTGCCGAAGTTGAGGTTGTTGGTCACCGCGGTCGGGATCGCTCCAACGCACGCCACGTTTCTGGCGGCCTCGGCGACGGCGATCCTGGCCCCCCGCCGTGGGTGCAGGTAACAGTAGCGGCCGTTGCAGTCCGTCGAGGCCGCGACGGCACGCTGCGTGCCGCGGATGCGCACGACCCCGGCATCGCCGCCCGGAGGCTGAACGGTGGACGTGCGGACCGTCGTGTCGTACTGCCGGTAGATCCAGTGCTTCGACGCCAGATTGGGTGACCCTACGAGCTGGAGCAACGTCGCCGTCAGATCGCCGCCGCCCGTCGCGAGGGCCGAGAGATCCCGCTCTCGTTGCTCTCGGACACCCGTGGCCTCGGTGCCTGCGCGCTCATAGGTCGGGCATCCGTCGGTGAGGGGCAGCGCCGGGATCTCGGCGACGACCTGACCTTCCTCCAACACCCGGAAGAGGCCGTCCCCGGTCACACTGCCTATCTCCTCGGCCTCGAGCTCCCATTTCCCGAGGATCTCCTTCACGCCGTCTTCCCGGCCCTTCCGCGCGACCACGAGCATGCGCTCCTGGGACTCCGACAACAGGATTTCGTAGGGCGTCATGCGGGACTCGCGTACCGGCACCCGTGAGACGTCGATTTCGACTCCGTTGCCGGAGCGCCCGGCCATCTCGGCTGCGCTGGACGTGAGCCCGGCGGCCCCCATGTCCTGGATCCCCGTGATGTGGCCACTCCCGATCAGCTCGAGGCTCGCTTCCAGCAAGAGCTTTTCAGTAAACGGGTCGCCCACCTGAACCTGCGGGCGGCTGGCCTCGGAGTCCTCGCTCAGTTCTTCGCTCGCGAACGTCGCTCCGTGAATCCCGTCGCGGCCCGTGCGGGCCCCGACTGCCATGAGCGTGTTTCCCACGCCCTCCGCTTCTGCACGAATGAGCCCGTCGGCGCGCATGAGCCCGATGCACATGGCATTTACGACGGGGTTTCCCTCGTATCCTCGGTCGAACGCGACTTCCCCGCCGATGTTGGGGATTCCTACACAGTTTCCGTAGTCGCCGATCCCGCGCACGACTCCCGAGAACAGGTAGCGGACGCGCCCGGAGTCCAGGTCCCCGAAGCGGAGAGAGTCCAGCACTGCGATCGGGCGCGCACCCATCGTGAAGATGTCGCGCAAGATCCCGCCTACGCCTGTTGCCGCGCCCTGGTAGGGCTCCACGGCCGACGGGTGATTGTGAGACTCGATCTTGAAAGCGATCGCCCAGCCATCCCCGATGTCGATTACGCCGGCATTCTCTCCTGGTCCCTGGATCACCCACGGGGCGGTCGTCGGGAGCAGGCGCAGTAGCCGCTTGGAATTTTTGTAGCCGCAGTGCTCGGACCACATGGCGCTGAAGACGCCGAGCTCGGTGAAGCTCGGCTTCCGTCCCATGATCGTGCGGATTCGCGCGAACTCCTCCGGGGAGAGCCCATGCTCGCCGACGACTTCGGGGGTGACGTCCGGGTCCCCGGGCCGTGGACTCGCGGGTCGCGGGCGGAGGGCATCCGGCTCGACGCGCGTCGACGCCTGGCCGTCCGGAGCATGCGCGGGTCCTGCAGGGCCCCCGTTCGGCCTGGACAGCTCCGGCTCGACGGGTCTTCTGCTCATCCCACTTCCATGCGCGCGAGCGTACGCACGAGCGACGTGAAGACCCCCAAGCCATCCGTGGAGCCCAGGATTCCCTCCATCGCGCGCTCCGGATGTGGCATCAAGCCCATGACGTTTCCCCGCTCGTTCACCACGCCGGCGATGTTTGCACACGACCCATTGGGGTTGGCCTCGTCGGACGCCTCGCCAGACGTGTTCACGTAGCGAAAGATCACGCGACCCTCTCGCTCGAGTCGCTCCAGCGAATCTGACACGAGGCGGTAGTTCCCCTCGGCGTGCGCGATCGGCATGCGCAGGACCTGCCCCACGTCGTAGTCGCCGGTGAAACACGTCGTCACGCGCTCGACGCGCACGCGCACCGTACGGCTCTCGAATTTCAGACCCCGGTTACGCATGAGCGCGCCAGGCAGGAGACCCGACTCGCAGAGGATCTGGAAGCCGTTGCAGATGCCGAGGACCGGTCTGCCAGACAGGGCGAACTCGTGCACGTCCTCCATGACAGGACTGAATTGCGCGATCGCGCCCGCCCGCAGGTAGTCCCCGTAGCTGAAGCCGCCGGGGAGCACCACTGCGTCGGCGTCCTCGAGCCCCCGCTGGCGGTGCCAACGAAATGAGGGATCTCCGCCAACGAGCTGCACCGCCTTGTAGACGTCGTAGTCGCAGTTGGACCCCGGGAACGTGACAACGGCGACGGTCATGAATGCGCGCCCTCGGCGGACCTGGGCACTTCATTCGGATTCACGAGGCGGACGTCGTAGTCCTCGGTAACGGGATTGGCCAGGAGCCTCCGACACATGTCATCAGCGTTTGCCAAGGCGGTCTCGGGAGAGTCGGCGTTCATTTCGACCTGAATCAGCTTACCGACCCGTACGGTCTCCGCGCCGGCGAACCCGAGCGATCGGAGGGCTTGGTAGATCGCTTGGCCTTCAGGGTCCAGTATGCCGGGGCGTGGCGTTACGCGGATCTCGAGTCGATGTCGAGTCAACGTCGATCCTTGCGTGAGAGTTGGCTTCGTGACTGGAGCTCGCGGCGCCTCGGAGCGACGTCGCCGTAATCGAGAGTGCGGACCTCGGCCCCCGCTTCGTCGGGATCGTCGTCTTCCTCATCGAGAAGTGGATCACGCTCGGGCAGCCGGTCGAGCAATCCCATGATGACCGACCTAACCAGCCCCCACGCCGTGTACGCCATGAGGAAGGGGAAGAAGAAATACCGAGGAAAGAGGATCGCGATCGTAAGCCCGGCTAAAAGGAGGCCCGTGTTGATCAGCCCCTTCGCTGAGCTGACTCCGATCCGGGGTACCACCGGATACGTCACATGGCTGACCATCAGGACGCCGAGAAGGACCATGGTCATCGCCATCAGCTGCGGCCACGGAAGCTCAGCGAAGTGCGTGGCGAAGAAAGGCGTCTGGCTGAACGGATAGAAGGTCGCCAGCGTCATTCCGGCAGTGGGTGACGGCAGCCCGTGAAAGCTGGTCTTGGCGTGGCCAGCCTGTTCGACGTTGAAACGCGCGAGCCGCACGACGGTAGCCGTTACGTAGACGAAGGTGAGCGTCCAGCTCCATGCCGTATCCGAGAAATAGAGCTGGTACATGATGAGTCCGGGGGCCACTCCGAACGAGATCGCGTCCACGAGCGAGTCGAGCTCGGCACCGAAGGCCGATCCCGTGCGCGTGAAACGTGCAACCCTCCCGTCGAGGACGTCGAGGATGCCCGCAAACACGATGAACCACGCCGCCCAGATGTATTCGCCTCGCGTCGCTGCCACGATGGCGTAGATGCCGAAAAAGAGATTGCCTAGCGTGAAGGCGGACGGAAGGATGATGACGCCGCGCTGGAGACGCGGCTCGGGCGGTCCGCCGTGCGATCCGAGTCGCCTGGGATCCGCAGGCTTCACGGGCCGCTCATGACGTCAGCGGGCAGTTCGGCTTCGTCGAGCTCCCGGCCACTGATCCGCCGGTATGCTTCCTGATACCGTCGTGTCGCGGCAATGACCACCTCGCTGGGGAGGTCGGGAGCGGGAGGAAGCTTGTCCCAGTCGGGAAGGGCGTCGAGCCAATCGCGAATCGGCTGCTTGTCCAGCGAAACCTGGGGGCCCCCGGGCCGGTAGCTCTCCCTCGGCCAGAATCGTGACGAGTCCGGTGTGAGGACCTCGTCGATCAGCAGCAGGCGCCCCACCCCGTCGATTCCGAACTCGAACTTGGTGTCGGCAAGGACGACCCCTCTTTCCGCGCACGTCCTGGTTCCGTGCTCGAAGATCCGGAACGACAGATCCTCGAGGCGATCGCCCAGGGCATGTCCGAGCCGAAGTCGCACCTGGGCGGGCGTGACGTTCTCGTCGTGCTGCCCTCGTTCGGCTTTGGTGGCCGGAGAAAAAATCGGCTCCGGTAGTCTGCCGCTCTCGATCAGGCCGTCGGGAAGAGGCTCGCCGGCCAGCGTTCGGTGGTCCCGATACTCTCGCCACGCCGAACCGGAGAGGTATGCCCTGACCACACACTCCACGGGAATGGACTCCGTACGCTGGACGAGCATGGCGCGCCGCGCCCACAGGTGGCGTGTAGGCTCCAGCTCCGGGTGCAGTGCTGCGATCTCGTTCGCGTTGGCGGAGATCAGGTGATGCTCGATGCCATGGTTCTCTAGCCTATGAAGCCACCACGCTGTGAGCTGGGTGAGCACCTCTCCCTTTCCTGGGATGGGCTGAGCAAGCACGACGTCGAAGGCGCTGACGCGGTCACTCGCGACCATCAGAAGACTCTCGTCGCCGATCTCGTAGACGTCACGCACCTTGCCCTGGCGAAACAGGGGCAGCGAAAGGTGGCCAGGACGGGGACCTCGCGGACTCAAACGCGGACCTCCGGCGCGGACACCGAGGGGCGAGACTCTTTCTCGAGTCGCGTCAGTGTAGGCTCGACATGTCCGTCGAGAAAGCGGTCCACCTGTTCGGGAGCTGTCCCGACGAACGAGCCCGGGTCGGTGAGTGCGCGGAGCTCGTCCTCGCTCACGTCGAAAGCGTCGTCGGACAGGATCCGCTCCAACAGGTTCGCGTCTCGGCCCGCCTTGAGTTCGGCGGCGGCTGCGAGCGCGTGCCGCCGGATTCGCTCGTGGAGCTCTTGACGGTCGCCACCGCGTAGCACGCACCTCATCAGGATGTGCTCTGTGGCCAGGAAGGGAAGGTGCTCGTCCAGATTGTTCCGGATCACGGCCGGATTCACGACGAGACCGGAGGCGACATTTTCGACCAGCACGAGGGTGGCATCGAGGGTCAGATAGGCGTCGGGGATGGAGAGCCGCCGGTTGGCGGAGTCGTCCAGTGACCGTTCGAGCCACTGTGACGCAGCCGTGAACGCCGCGTCTTGCGCAAGGACGATGACGTGACGCGATAGCGCGCAGATACGTTCGGCGCGCATGGGGTTGCGTTTATACGGCATGGCTGACGAACCGATCTGTTCCTCCTCGAACGGCTCCTCCACCTCTCGAAGGTGCGCTAGCAGCCTGAGGTCGTAGCCGAACTTGGAGGTGGAGACCGCGACACCGGCCAACGACGAAAGCACCGCGCTATCGACCTTTCGAGGGTAGGTCTGGCCGGTGACCGCGTACCGGGACGTGAATCCCATACGCTCGCTCACGAGTGCGTCGAGACGCTCCACCTTCTGTGCGTCGCCGTCGAAAAGCTCAAGGAACGACGCCTGCGTGCCGGTCGTTCCGCGAACCCCCCGGAAGCGGAGCCCCGCAAGACGGTGCTCGATCTCCTCCAGATCCAGGAGCAGGTCCTGAATCCAAAGCGTCGCGCGCTTGCCCACAGTCGTTGGCTGCGCTGGTTGGAAATGCGTATACGCCAGGGTCGGCACGACTTTGTGGACGCGTGCGAACTCCGACAGCTCGCGAACCGAGCGCAGGATGCGCTCCCGTACGAGTGTGAGAGCGTCGCGGTGGAGGACCAAGTCCGTGTTGTCCGACACGAAAGCACTCGTCGCACCCAGGTGGATCACCCCGCGCGCCGCTGGGGCGTCGTCTCCGAACAGGTGCGCGTGTGCCATGACATCGTGCCGGAACCGCCTCTCGTACTCGGATGCCCGGCCGAGGTCGAGAGCATCCACCTGCGCTCGCATCTGGTCGAGCGCCTCGGCACGAATGGGCAAGCCGAGCTCGGCCTGTACCTCGGCCAATGCGACCCAGAGCCTGCGCCAGAGGCCGAAGCGTCGGCGGTGTGAGAAGACGTCCCGCATTTCCGGTGACGCGTACCGTTGCTCGAGGGGGTGAGTGTACCCGTCGAGCTCGCGGGCACCTACCGTCGGCTCACCCATTCACCCGCGCCAGATGAGGTCGCGCACACCTAGCAACCCGTTGCGCTCGAAGTAGATCCGCAGGCGAGCCGAGCGCCCTCGAAGCTCGCGGAACACCCGCGCCGCGTCGTCGGCCGTTCGGATCGGCACGTTGTTTATGCGGACGATCACGTCACCCGCGTGGAAGCCTATCTGCCTCTCGAGCTCGGGAGAAATGTCCGCGATGAGCGCGCCCTCCTCGCTCTCAACTCTCCGTTCTGCGCGGATGCCGGGGGTGAGCGTGATGAGGTCCAGCTCGTCCAAAGCGGCCACTCGCTCGGCGCGAACCGAGGGTGGGCTCTCCGCCTGAAGCGTCAGCGGCTCCTGCGATTCTTCGATGAGCACAGTGAGCTCATCGCCGGCGCGCAGGTCGAGGAGCACGTCCTCGAAGTCCAGCGGTGCGGCGAGCCGACGCCCGCCCGCCTCGAGCATCCGCGCGCCCATGCGGATTCCGGCGCGGCCGGCCGGTGACTCGTCGATGACTCGTGAGACCCGAACGCCACGCGTGCGCCCCCATACGTCGGCTTCGACCGCCTCGACGTCCAGTCCGAGCCAGGCTCGCAGAACCTGCCCCTGACTCAGCAGGTCTTCGGCGACCTTCAACGCCCGGTCGATGGGAATGGCGAAGCCGAGCCCTTCGCTCCCACCGCTCCTGGAGAAGATCGAGCTGTTGACCCCCACTACCTGCCCCAACGAATTGACGAGGGGCCCTCCCGAGTTACCAGGGTTGATCGAGGCATCGGTCTGGATCATCCCCAAATAGATTCCGAGATCGTCCTCCCCCGGGACGATGTGACGCCCGACGGCGCTGATGACGCCGGCGGTCACCGTCGGCTCGGTGTCGGAGAACATGTTCCCGAACGGGTTGCCGATCGCCACCGCCCACTCGCCGATGATCAGGCCCCTCGAAGTGCCCAGAGGGGCGACTGGAAGACGCTCGGCCTTGACGCGTAGCACGGCCACGTCCGTGACTTCGTCTGCGCCTACGAGCTCGGCTTCGAGGGCCCGCCCGTCAGGGAGCGCCACCATGATCCGCTCAGCACCTCGGATCACGTGCTCGTTCGTCAGCACAGTCCCCGTGCTGTCGATTACGAATCCCGAGCCGAGTCCGGAGAAGCGGCGCCGCACGCCTGGGGACAGGAAAAAACTCTCCCACAGGGAGCGAGGGCGTACCTGCTCCGTTCGTATCGTGTGGATGGTCGCGACAGCCGGTGCGACACGACCTGCGGCCCGAACGATCGCGTTCCTTCGAGATGCGTCGAGCTCTTGAGACAGGTCGGCGAGAGCTTCGGCGGTCTTGTGCAGCGGCTCGGCGGCGAAGCCGACGCTACCTCCCCCAGCCGCCACGAGCGCCGCGGTCGCGTCCTCGGCCTGATTCGCACACGCCGCGAGGCTCACCGCCACCAGTGCCGTCAGCAGTCTTTGCACACGGTGCACGTCGGTTCGGGTCGGGTCGATCCCGCTCAGGCTGTTCACTTCCCCACTCCTCGACGCTGTGTCAGCGTAGGGATCCTCAGATCTCCCGGCCCAGCTTTTTCCAGTCTTCCAGAAAGCGCGTCAGGCCGAGGTCGGTGAGCGGATGACGCAGTAGCTGCCAGAGCACCTTGGGGGGCATGGTCGCACAGTCTGAGCCGATCATCATGGCTTCGACCACGTGTCGTGGATGCCTCAGCGAGGCGGCCAAGATCTCCGTTTCGAGGTCGTAGTTGTCGTACACCTGGCGGATCTGATGCACGAGGTCCATTCCCTCGCCTGATACGTCGTCGATGCGTCCCAGAAAGGGGGAGATGTAGGTGGCACCCGCTTTGGCCGCGAGCAGGGCTTGGGAAGCCTGGAAGCAAAGCGTCACGTTCACACGCACGCCTTCGCCTCGCAGTGTCCGACACGCCCTGAGCCCGTTCTCGGTGACGGGGACCTTTACCACTACGTTTTCGTGGATCGCCGCCAGACGTAGTCCCTCCCGCACCATACCATCGGGGTCGATCGCGACCACCTCGGCGCTTACGGGCCCATCGACGAGCTCGCAGATGGCAAGAAAGTGGCTGGCGGGATCGTCGTCACCCGCGCTCTTGGCCATCAGGGAAGGGTTTGTGGTGATCCCGTCGATGAGCCCGGCCTCGGCAGCCCTGCGGATCTCGGCGAGGTCCGCCGTATCGAGGAAAATCTTCATCTCTCTCTGACCGATAGGATTGTGTGACGCCCACGCTCAATCATGAACCGGAGACCCATACGCTGTCGGGGTAGCTCACCCGTTCGAGGAAGAGTCCCTGCGGCGGCGCAGGCGGTGAGGTCGTCAAGTCGCTCGCTGGCTGTTCCAACAGCTCAGCAATGTCCTCCAGGTCGCGCGCCCCGCGAGCGATTGCCACCATCGTGCCCACCAGATAGCGGACCATGTGGTGAAGGTAACGGTTGGCCGTGATGGTGTAAGCGAGGCCCTTGTCGTCCCAGGCCCGCCACTGCGTCCCGTAGACCTCGCAATCCTGGCTACGCTGCGGTCCCCCGGTCTTCGCAAAGGCGCGGAACGAATGCCGGCCTGCGAGTTGCTCGGCCGCCCGGTCGAGAAGAGTCCGCTCCAAGGAAGCACGGATGGGCCAACACCAGGGCCGGAAGAAGGGAGACCACGCATCCTCGGCGAGTCCGATACGGTATACATACGTCCGCGAGACTGCGTGATACCTCGGATTGAAGTCGGGCCGCATTTGGCGGGCCGCATTCACCCAAATGTCCCTGGGAAGCACCGCGTTGGCCGCTCGCCGAAACTCCATCGGGGTCCAAGGTGGTGGGACATCGAGCGCTACCACTTGGCCCTTTGCGTGGACGCCGCTGTCCGTACGTCCCGACGCGAGCACCCGCACCTTTCGCCCTGTCAAGCGCTCCGTGACCGCCTCGACCTCGCCCTGGACGGTTCGCGCGTCCTCTTGCGCCTGCCAGCCGTGGAAGCCGGAGCCGTCGTATTGGAGCGTGAGCCCCAGCCGGATGTCCTGCCCGGGCGACAAGCGGGAAAGGTAGACCGCCCCTGTGCGGTGTCAAGCTCGCGCGCACGTGAATTGGCTCTTGCCCCGTGAGGCGATTACCATAGCAAAGTGCGAGCGCTCTCCGGGCGCTGTTGGGTGGGGCGGGGGCCTGTGTCGACGCAGGCCGGCGTGACCTGCTCGTGGCTCGAAACCCCCGCATCCCCGTGTCGGCCATGTCGCCTTCGACTTCCCGCGAGTTCCCGCCCCGCGTGAACGATTCGGTCGTGTTGCGTGATGCCATCGAGAGGATCGTGCGTGGGGAGGACTTGAGCGCCGCCGAGTCCGAGTCGGTCTTCGAGACCTTCATGGATGGCTCGGCGGCGCCATCTCAGATGGCCGGGATCCTCGTCGCACTGCGGTGCAAGGGGGTCGCCCCGGAGGAGGTCGCGGGCGGAGTTCGTGCCTTGCGAGGCGCCATGATTCCGGTAGCCGCTGAGGAACCGGATGGCCTCGTGGACACGGCGGGTACGGGTGGAGGGTCCGTCACGACCTTCAACATCTCGACCGCGGCGGCGCTAGTCGCCGCCGGTGCGCAGGTCCGAATGGCAAAGCATGGGAACCGCTCCTTCACTTCCAGAAGCGGGAGCGCCGACGTGCTCGAGGCCCTCGGAGTAGGTATCGAGCTAGAGCCCGGCGAGATGTCGCGCGTACTCCGCGAGGTGGGCATCGTCTTCATGTTCGCCCCACTTCTGCATCCGGCCATGCGACACGTAGGACCGGTGCGGAGGGAGCTTGGGATCACGACGGTAATGAACATCCTCGGACCCCTGACCAACCCTGCCGGCGCCCGCCGGCAGGTAGTGGGCGTGGCCGATCCCACGCTCTTGCCGCTGATCGTGGCCGCCTTCCGTGAGCTGGGTCACCTGCGCGCCTTCGTGGCGCACGGGTTGCCGGGGATGGACGAGATCAGTCCCGCGGGCCCGACGCACATCGCCGAGCTGATCGACGGACAGGTCCGTGAGTCGACGCTCCACCCCGAGGACGTCGGACTCGACCGGGTCCCGGTCGACGGATTGAGCGGCGGTACCCCCGGGGACAATGCGCGTCTAATCCTGCGTGTGCTCGAGGGTAACGACACGGGCGCGGCGTTGAGTGCGACCCTCCTCAACGCCGGTGCCGCCATCTACGTTTCCGGACGGGTCGGGTCCCTCTCCGACGGAGTGCGGGCCGCCGAGGAATCGATCGGAAGCGGTGCGGCAATCCGGAAGCTGGAGGAGCTTCGAAGCGCGACGCAACGCTGAGATCGCGCCCCCTCAGTGAATCGTACGGGCCGCATCCACCGACGGGCGGTGGATCTGAGGAGCGGGGCAGCCGTGTGAGAGCTGGATCGGTCGCTTGTTCGGCCGCTGCTGGCGGCCTTCCAGAAGCAGAATCCGGGTCGAGCGGGCGGACACCCAACCCACTGCGAACGTCCTCCTCGTCTCCCTGGCAGGGAATCGACCTCGATCCACTTCGCCTCCCGCCGTCTCAGTACTTCCGGATGACGCCCACGACGACACCCTGGATGCGGACGTTGTGCGCGGACTCGACGATGGGCCTCATCGTAGCGTTGGCGGGTTGCAGCCGAAGCTTGCCTCCCGGCTCGCGATAGAGCTTCTTCACGGTGGCCGAGTCGCCCCCCACCAAAGCGACGACCATCTGTCCGTCGTCTGCAGTTGTTTGGGCGCTCACGACGATGTAGTCGCCATCCCGGATTTGCTCCTCGATCATCGAGTCACCCTGGACACGGAGGACGTAGTTGTCTCGTCCCCGCGGGACCATGTCGGGAGGTACCGAGAGGGTCTCTTGGTCCCGGACGGCTTCGATCGGCGCGCCTGCCGCAACGTTGCCCAGAAGCGGCAGCTCCACAGAAGGGACCTGGGCCGAGCCCGTATGAACGAGCTCGATGGAGCGGCTCTCGTTATAGGACTTCCGGATGTATCCCTTCCGCTCCAGATTGCTCAGGTGCTCGTGCACGGTCGCCAGCGAGGAGTAGCCGAAGTGTCCGGCGATCTCCTGGAAGCTCGGGGCATAGCCACGATCCCCGATGAAGTCGGCGATGTGATCGAGTATCTCCTTCTGGCGCTTGGTCAGTGGCATTAAACCGCCTCCGCTCGGCCGCAGTGAGAACGAACACCCGAACAAGAACCGAAATAAGGATACCCGAACGTTGACCGAAACGCAAGCGTCGCTGCGCCGGGGGGAGGTGCTGGGGCGGATCGTGAGCGCGAAACGCGAAGAGGTGGCACGGCTCCGAGAGAGCTCCCACGAGCTTTGGGCGAAGGCCCGGAGCGCGCCCCCAGTGCGGAATTTCGCGGGTGCGCTATCACGTTCCGGACAGGTGGCTCTAATCGGTGAGGTGAAGCGCAGGTCCCCGGGGGCCGGGGACATACGACCCGACCTGGAACCGCCCCGGTGGGCGAAAGCCTACGAGGTTGCGGGCGCCGCGGCAGTCAGTGTGCTCACGGACGGGCCTTTTTTTGGTGGTGACCTGGGTGACCTCGCCGATGTGCGAGCCGCGGTGGCGCTGCCGATCCTGCGCAAGGACTTTACCCTGGACGACGTTCAAGTAGCCGAAGCGCGTGGTGCTGGCGCCGACGCGGTGCTGCTCATCGTGAGGATCCTGGATGACGAACGCCTTCGCGGACTGCTCGACGCGGCCCGGGAGCTCGACTTGTCGGCCCTCGTAGAAGCTCACGACGAGGCCGATCTGGAGCGCGCGCTGGCTGCTGGAGCGACCGTCGTCGGGGTGAACAATCGCGATTTGCGAACGTTCGAAGCCAAGATCGACGTTACACTCGAGCTGGTCGAGAGCGTACCACCCGGTGTCGTCGTCGTCTCGGAGAGCGGCATCCGGACCCGGGATGAGGTCGCGCTCCTCGGGCGCTGCGGAGTACACGCGGTCCTCGTGGGCGAGTTCCTACTGCGTCAGCCGGATCCCGCGGTCGCTGCTGCGCGTTTGGTCGGGTGTCGCCGCTCGGATCGCGGCAATGGGTGAGGCACCCGGAGGGACCGTGCAGGTGAAGATATGCGGTATCATGCGTGCGGAGGACGGGCGGGCCGCACGCACGGCGGGCGCGGACTTCTTGGGAGTGGTGTTGACCGAGGGGTTCCCGCGCACGGTCGATCCGGGTTGGGTCGGGGACCATCTGGGGCGTGGGGACGGGACGCTGGTCGGTGTCTTCGTCGACGATGACCCCCGGCTCGTTGTGGCGGCGGCCCGCCGGGCAGGTGTTCGTATCGTTCAGCTGCACGGTCGGGAGGGACCTGGGATGGTGGCGACGCTGAGAGACATGGGCCCCTGGAGGATCTGGAAGGCTATCCGGGCGGAGTCGGCGGCGGCTGTCGAGAAGGCTGTCGATCTCTACCGGACTTCGGTGGACGGCCTGCTTCTCGAAGGGCCGCACTCGGGCCGTGGCGGTGGAGTCGGGGCGGGCTTCGTGTGGCAGGAGATCGTGGAGCTTCGAAGCCGCTGGCCCCAGGATCTGAGCCTCGTCGTCGCCGGTGGCCTCACCCCGGACAACGTAGCCCGGGCCGTCACGATGCTGCGCCCCGATGTCGTCGACACGAGCTCCGGTGTGGAGTCGCGGGTCGGCGTGAAGGACTCGAACCGGATTCGACGTTTCATCCTGGAAGCGCGCTCGGCCCCCCGGGGGGGGCGCTGCAAGCCACATGGGCTCGTCTGATTCTGGAGACGGAGTACGATGACGTCCGAAGCCACGCCACGGTCCAGCCCCGCACGCCGCTTCGGACGATTCGGAGGGCGCTATGTACCCGAGACCCTTGTGGCCGCACTCGACGAGTTGGAGCGCGCCTTCGAGAGGGCTTGCGCGGATCGATCTTTCGAGGACGAGCTCGAGGCCCTCCTGAGGGACTACGTAGGACGGCCGACTCCGCTCACTCGAGCCAGGCGTCTCGAAGAGACTTGTGGGGCTGGGCCTCTCTACTTGAAGAGGGAGGATCTCAACCACACCGGCGCGCACAAGATCAACAATACGATCGGGCAGGCGCTACTCGCGCGCCGAATGGGAAAGCGACGAATCATCGCCGAGACCGGCGCCGGCCAGCACGGCGTTGCCACTGCGACGGCGTGCGCGCTCTTCGACCTCGACTGCGTGGTATACATGGGTGAGGAGGACGTCGAGAGACAGGCGCTCAACGTGTATCGCATGGAGCTGTTGGGAGCCGACGTTCGACCGGTCGGGTCGGGAACACGCACGCTCAAGGACGCGACCAACGAGGCGATCCGCGACTGGGTCACAAACGTTCGCGACACACACTACATCATCGGCTCCGTGGTTGGACCCGCTCCGTTTCCACGCATCGTACGGGATTTCCAGTCCGTCATCGGTCGTGAGGCTCGACAGCAGATGCTTTCGTTGGAGGGACGACTGCCGTCGGCGGTCGTTGCGTGCGTCGGAGGCGGTTCGAACGCGATGGGCATCTTTCACGAGTTCATAGCCGACGAGATGGTAGATCTGGTGGGTGTAGAGGCTGCCGGTGAGGGGATCCCCACCGGCAGGCACGCCGCGTCCCTGGCGGCGGGTTCGCCCGGTGTCCTACACGGATCGTTCAGTTATCTTATCCAAGATGGTGACGGGCAGGTTTCACCGGCGCATTCGGTGTCTGCCGGCCTCGACTATCCGGGCGTAGGCCCGGAGCACGCCTTCCTGAAGGAATCGGGCCGAGCCCGCTACGTTTCGGTCACGGACGAGCAGGCATTGGAGGCGTTCCACCGCATGTCGCGACTCGAGGGCATCATTCCCGCGCTGGAGTCCGCGCACGCCCTCGCATGGCTGTTCGCCGAGGGAAGCCGCTACCGAGATCGGGGCCCTCTTCTCGTCTCGCTGAGTGGACGCGGAGACAAGGACGTCGCACACGTCGCTCGGGTGGAAGGACGCGGATCGCTGCTCACACCCCGGGTTCAGTGAACGACCTTCCCCAAGAGACCCCAACGGCGCCCGCAGAGTCTCCGGAGGTCGACCCTCTGCAGATCGAGGTTCGCGAACTCTTCGTGACCCTCGGCAAAGCGCTTCGCGCGTACCAGCTGTACGAGGAGAACAACCCGGTCTACCAGCGTTTCCTCGGTAGCCTCCGCGGTGGCTTCGAGCACCTTTGGACAAGCGTCGACCATCTAACCGTGAGCGTGGAAGAATGGCGTTTGATCACGGATGGATTGGAGGTCTACGACAATCGGAGCCGCTCCGAATCGCTGGCGTTCCTCATGTACAAGGACGGGATCCGCGAGGTGACCTTCGCCTCGGGAATCGAGGCGGACGAGGTCGAGCCCTTCTTGGGCGTTCTTCATCGCGCCCGCCACGTCGGTCCCGACGGAGACGACCTCCTGACGATGCTCTGGGAGGCGGATCTCCAGCACTTCCGCTACTCCTACGTCGATGTCCTCGCTGAGGGGGTGGTCACGCCGGAGCCGGGAGACGGGCCCGACAAGGAGCAGCTCCAAGCGGTCTTGCGCGCCGAGGCACCGGGTGACGATGTGCCCGGGGACGGGGACGAGAGCGAGGAGAGCGGCGCTGCGGCTCAGCCGGATCCCGGAGGACCGCCGCCCATCGACCGCGAGAGCTTCAACCCGACCCTTTACGCGCTGGCGCCCCGGGAATTGGCGCAGATACAGCGAGAAGTCGAGGTAGAGATGCGTCGTGACGTGCGCGGTGACGTCATCGCAGCCCTGCTCGACAGGCTGGAGGAGTCCGAGAAACCGGAGCGGCAGAGCGAGGTCCTCGAGATCTTCCACACCCTGCTCCCCAACTTCCTGGTGCGTGGTGCGCTCGAAGCGGCGGCGGACGTCCTCGAGGAACTGCATGCGCTCGAGACCCGGCCAGGTGTGCTGGACGACGAACGGCGCGAGTTCCTGACGAGTCTGCTGGACCGTCTCAGTTCCCCCGAGACGATTGACGAGCTCGTACGCGCTCTGGAAGACGGGTCGATCGCAGCGTCCCCGCAGCTTCTCGGCTCGTTCCTGAGTCACCTGCGTGATGCGGCGCTGGCTCCTCTCCTCAGGGCCTCGGAAGTGATGGTCGTCAAGGAGCTACAACCGGTCGTTCGGGAAGCAGTGAGTGGGATCGGCCGAAAGAACCAGGGGACGTTGGTCGAGCTCCTCGCCGATCCCGATCCAGTCGTGGCGGCCGGCGCGGCGCGGCTCGTGGGTCGTGGGTCGCATCAAGGTCGCGGATGCCGGATCGGCGCTCGCGGCCCTGCTCGCTCATCCGGAGCCGGGCGTTCGACTCGCTGCCGTCGAGGCAGCCGCGGCCATCGGGGGGTCTGCCGTAACTGGGATTCTTCAAGACGCCCTGGACGATTCGGAGCGAGAGGTCCGCATCGCCGCTGCTCGTGCGTTGGGGGCCATGCGTTTTCGGCCCGCTGCGAGGAGGTTCCGCGACATCGTGACAAGTCGGAATCTCAGGGCGGCGGACATCACGGAGAAGGTCGCCTTCTTCGAGAGCTACGGTGACGTGGCTGACGAGGGAGCGGTCCCGCTGTTGAGCAAGTTGCTCAACGGAAGGGGTTTGCTGGGGCGGCGGGAGCCGGCCGAGATGCGCGCCGCTGCAGCGCTCGCGCTCGGATGGATCGACTCTCCCGAAGCAGAAAGGGCTCTGCTCGTCGCCAGGGAGGAAAGCGATCCCGTGATCCGCTCCGCCGTGAATCGTGCTTTGCGCGCCGGTGGTGACATGGAATCATGAGTCAGGTCGGTGGGAGGATACTTCAAGGCCACGGGCAGCGCATGCTGACGGCCTTCTACGGCGCTCTCCGTGCCCTGAAGCTCTATCCCGTGGAGAACGATGCGGTCCAGCAGGCGCTGCGCGAGCTGCACTCCGTCGTCTCGAGCATAGCAGCGGGGGAGGGCGAGGTCGAGCTCCGAGTGGTGGGAGATTTCTTCTTCCTCAACGACGTCCGACTCCGACTCGACCTCACCAACTTCTCCACCTTCGGAGGCGTCGCCAAGGTGCTCGGCGAGCACGCTATCGGGTCGGTGCAGGTGTCCGCGGGCGTGGAGGAGGACGAGTGGGCTCCGTTTCTGGCCCTCCTTCTGCGCGTCGCGCAGGGAGACGATCCCTTCGGGGCATTCGCGGACCGCCTCGCGGGCGCTCCCGTGGAGCACATCGAAATCCGCCCTGAGAAGGATCTCGCCGATCAGGAGCTGGAGGAGGAGGAGGCACTGGTTGCGGCGAAGCGCACATACGTCCAGTCCGTGAAGGTGGCGAAGGACGTACTACAAGATGTGCGGCTCGGCCGCGCTGTGAACGCCCGCAAGGTCAAGCGCGCGGTGCAGAACATCGTGGATCAGGTGCTCGCCAACGAGCCTTCGATGGTGACGATGACCACCCTGCGTGACTTCGACGACTACACGTTCACGCACTGCATCAACGAGGAAGCTGTCCCAACCGTAGTTGAAGGTTCCTGATAGGGGAGAAAGAAAAGTGGTGGCTCCGGGGGTCCCGGGCCGATAGGCTCGGGTAGGCAAAAACCCCAACACGGAGCCACCACGATGAAGAGAACGTACGAGGTAAGGGATCGGGCGGACAAGCGCGCGATCAGGGAGTTCCTGAAGCGGGAGGGGCAGTTTCTGCTTCCGATGCTTGAGTTCGTGGAGCAGACGGAGGTCGTGATCGACGAAGTCATCCAGGTGATGGGACGAGCGACGATCGAAGCGGTGCTGGAGATGAGCGCCGAGGGTGTGGCAGGCGTGAAGCAGGCAGGTCGGTCACGAGCGGAAGACGACACGGTGTGGTATGGCCGGCAGGGTGGTGTGGTTTACCTGTCGGACCGGAAGGTGCGTGTGGAGCGGCCACGGCTCAGGCGCCGGGGCGCCGGGGAGGGTGGCGAGGTCGAGGTGCCGGCGTACGCAGCGATGCGGAGACCGGGCGCTGTGGCGGATCGGATGCTCGAGGTCCTGATGGCGGGGGTGAGCACGCGCAAGTACGGCCGTGTGATCGGTGAGATGGCCGACACGGTCGGGGTGAGCAAGTCGGCGGTGAGCCGTGAGACGGTCGAGGCCTCGGAGCGCGTGCTGAAGGAGCTGATGGAGCGCCGGCTGGATGCGTGGGACCTGCTGGTGATCTACCTGGACGGGATCCAGATGGGCTCGCACCACGTGCTTGCTGCGGTAGGCGTGGACTCAGACGGAAAGAAGCACGTGCTGGGCGTGAGGGAAGGAGCGAGTGAGAACGCCGAGGTGACCAGCGCGCTCCTAGAGGATCTGGTCGAGCGCGGCCTGGACCCGGGCAGGCGGCGGCTGTTCGTGATCGATGGCTCGAAAGCGCTCAGGAAGGCGATCGAGAAGGTGTTCGGCCAACGTCACCCCATCCAGCGCTGCCGCAACCACAAGCTCCGCAACGTGCTGGGTCATCTGCCGAAGGATCAGCATCCTCAGGTGAAGGCGGCGTTCCGGGCGGCGATGAAGCTGGACGCGAAGCAGGGCGAGCAGAAGCTCGAGCAGCTCGCCCGATGGCTCGAGCGCGACCACCCCTCGGCCTCGGCTAGCCTACGCGAAGGCCTCAGCGAGATGTTCACGATCAACCGGCTCGGCCTCCCGCCGCGGCTGAGGAAGTGCCTGGGCTCGACCAACCTGATCGACAGCACCCACTCGGGCGTAAGACAGAAGACCCGCAGGGTGACCAACTGGAAGAACGGAGCGATGGCCTTGCGCTGGGCTGCGGCCTCGTTCGTGGAGACCGAGAAGAGCTACCGGAGGATCATCGGCTACGACCAGCTCTGGATGCTCAGGGCCCACCTCGACGACCATGAACCGGTTGCCGAAATGAGAAAGGCAGGCTAACAAGGAGACTCTCCGGAGCCACCACCTTCAACTGTCAGCGGGACACCATCTCAACGTGTGCATCTTCAGCGTGGTCCTTGGACAGCGAATCGGCCTCAGCAAGCTCCAGCTCTACGAGCTCGGCATGGGTGGACTGCTGCACGACATCGGCAAGATGCGGGTGGACGCCGAGGTCATCAACAAGACCGACAAGTTGACGGACGAGGAGTGGGCGCAGCTCCGGGAGCATCCGACCGAAGGCCTGCTCCTGTTGTTCGACATGGCCGGCTTCGCCGACGTCCCCTATCGCCAGATGCTCATGGCGTACGAGCATCACATGAAGATCGACGTGAGCGGTTACCCGTCCAACCGGCGTCCTCGCAACCCGGCACTGTTCTCGCGAATCGTGGCCGTAGCGGATGGGTTTGATGCGGGCACGTCAGTTCGCAGCTACCAGTACAAGCCCTGGCCTCCCGATGCGGTGCTGAAAGAGATGCGTGACAATCCGAAGCGCGGTTTCGACCCGTTGCTCGTCAAGGCGTTCATCAACGCCACGGGGGTCTATCCAATAGGCACGCTGGTCATTCTGGACACCCTGGAGCTGGCGGTCGTCTCCGGGGTCAACCCCGACCCCGAGAAGCTCAATCGCCCGAAGGTAAAGGTGATATCCGACTCGATGGGAAACCCGAAGGCCCGTCCGGAGGTCGTCGATCTAGCCGAGGTCGACCCGGCTACGAGCCAGCCGGTGAAGCAGATCATCAAGACGACCGATCCGCAGCGCTACGGGATCAACGTCTCGGATTACCTAACCTGACCTGCGTCGCCCCCGGAGCCCGGGCCATCCGATCGCGATGCCTCTGAGCCCGATCAGGGCTCGCTTCGACGAGCTGAGGTCGGAGGGGCGGGCCGCGCTGGTGCCGTACGTCACGGCCGGCTTTCCGGACCCGGAGACGACCGAGCAGGTGCTCCGGGGTCTAGCCGACTCCGGGGCCGACGTGATCGAGCTCGGCGTCCCCTTCAGCGATCCGCTCGCCGATGGCCCCACCATCCAGAGATCATCCTTCGTGGCGCTGCAAAACGGTATGACCGTGCGCGGTGTGCTCGAGGCGGTGAGTCGGTTCCGCAATGCCGCCACCACCCCGGTCGTGATTTTCACTTACCTCAACCCGGTGCTTCGCTACGGCTTGGCCGCCTTCACGAGAGACGCTCGTGATGCCGGAGCACAGGGCGTGCTCTTGACCGATCTCCCCGAGGGAGCAGACGACGAGTCCGAGCGAACCGTCCGACGCTCCGGTCTCGATCTCATCCGGCTCGTCGCACCCACGACGCCTCGAGAGCGGGTTGCTCGAATCGCTCGCGGCGGCAGTGGGTTCCTTTACTACATCTCCCGCACCGGCGTGACGGGGGCCCGCGACGCGGTGCCCCCGGGGCTGGCCGAGGAGGTGGCTGCGGTGAAGGGCCTCGTGGAGCTTCCAGTCGCGGTGGGCTTCGGCATCTCCACACCCGAGCAGGCCTCTGCGGTGGCATCGGTCGCGGACGGCGTCGTGGTCGGCAGCGCGCTCATCCGCTGCCTGCAAGAGCGGGGAGTCGAGGGCGCTTGCCGCTTCGTCGCATCCCTACGCGACGCAATGGACGAACGTTGACGGCGACCCTTTGCCGCCCTCAACCCCCTTCGTCGTCGTCGGGCGACACGAAGAGCGTCCGTGCCCGACCGACCACCACGATGCCCGGCGCTGATTTGCGTGGCTTGCGTACGTATTTACGGCGTGTCCAGTCGACGGGCACGTAGGTGGATGTGCGCGCTCGAGAGTTTCGGGCTGCGAGGACTGCCGCCTCTTCGAGGTCCCTGGCCGGGGGCGACTCCTCCTTCGCCCACCGCAGGATCACGTGCGCGCCGCTCGCGTGCCGGGCGTGCAACCACACGTCGTCGGGACGGCTGTGATGGAAGGTCAGCTCATCGTTCGCCTTCGCGCCTCTCCCAACCCTGATCTCGAGTCCCCCGCTACTGTGGAAGACGCGATAAGGAAGCGGGACCCCGGTGCCCGGCGAGAGCGCACGAAGCTCGGGAAACTCCTGCTCCAGGTCGGATCGCTCGACATCTCCCGAGCGGATACGGGTGAGGAATCTTTGCGCGCGCCCTGCGGCGGCTTCGGCCTCGGCGATCAAGGCGGGCAATCGTTGTCGAGCTCGGCGAGCCCGCGCTGCTCGCGAGTAATACCGGTCGGCGTTCTCGTGAGGATGTAGGGACGGGTCGATGGCCACGTCCACCCGGGATCCGTCGAATCCCTCGAGCCCCACTCGCGCCTCTCCCTTCGGGATCTCGGCGAGACGGGAGAGCAGCAGGTCCCCGACGGCGCTGAGCGCATCGGGATCCTCCGCCTCATCCAACTCGCTCTGCAGGCTGCGCACCCGCTTCAGAGCTCTGCCCAAGTGCTTCTCGGCAGCCTCCAGCCAGGACACCGGTACCACCGCCTCTTCCGGTGACCCACCGGGCGCGGCCGCTCTCTCGAATGCGGTGAGCAGGTCGGGCTGCGGCTGGACTTCGACGCCCGGTAGCGGCGCCGGATAGGGCTGCCAATCACCGTCCAGTCTCAACAGAGCGGGAGAGGGGGTCCGGCTCGCCGCCAGTAGCTCTCTCCAGAGGCGATATCCGCCCGCGAGATCCCGGCGGGCCTCGCGCCCGTGTTCGCGGCTCGCCCGCCCGAGGAGGGCCGGCGCATTCAGCTTGGACGACCATGCGACGCGTTCCAGGAGTACGCGACGTCGGTCTGCGGGCTCGTGAGGCGACAGCAACTCCAACCAGCGCTGCTCCGTCAGCGCGCCGTCCCTCCCTTCACGCATCGAGGCTGGAGGTCGATGGTACTCGAGTCCCACACGGACGGGACGTCGTCCTGCGCGATCCTTCAACACCGCGGCCACCGTCCGACGTGGACCCCGGGCCAGCGCCGCGTTCCACTGATTCGACATGAGCTCGACTGCTAGAAACGCGGGGTCGGCGCGGCCTCGCACGCGGGTGAAGTGCAGTATGATCAGCCGATCGTCAGGGGGCGCTTCGATTTTGCTCAGCCGCCACGCGACCCGGCGCGATCCCACCGGGGGCTCGGTGGGCTTTCCCAGGATGATGCCACCCTCCGCGGGGTGGAGCGCCAGCGCGAGCGTGCCCTCGCTGAAGAACATGAGGGCGCGGCGCCGCTTCGAATCGAAATGGAGCGCACGGACGCGCCCCCCCTCGAGTCGAGTGCGAAGCTCGGCGGCGACGGAGGCGACGAGGAGCGAGTCCCAAAAGACGGCCATGCGTCGTGCTCGGGGAATGGTCGGTCGGTTCGAGCCGGGGGGCTGAATGCCTCTCGGAGCGCCTCTTGTTCGTGGCACCATGAGGGAAGCGACCGACTCGAAGATGGAGTCGGCACGCGCTCGCGTACAGGCCCGGGCCCTTCCCCGGCGCTCAGGGACCGAGGTTTGACGCGGCCTGGAGCGATTTCTACCTTCGCGCGAGAATTCTCGGGGAAGAGGTGAGATTGAGCGATCCAGCCGTGGCGTCTTCGCTGCATCCGGTGATCGTCGCCGCGGCAGGCGGGACTTTGCCTTCATGGGCGAGCGCTAATGCGAAGCGACTGAAGCACATGGCCAGGGTCGCCTCACTCCTCGAGAGATGGTCCGAAGCATCGGACCTGGGGAAGACCGATCGGTTGCGATGGCGGTCCCTCCGATACTTGCACGATTGCCTCAAGGGGGTGCCCGCCGACAGGCTCAAGGAAATGGCGGGGCCGGAGTGGCACGACCTTCCGGACTCGATCCTCCACGGTCCCGCGGCCGCGGCTCTGCTCTCGGCGGATGGCGTCGACGACGAAGAGCTCGTTCACGCCGTTCGGTACCATACCTTGGGGCATCCCACGCTGGGCCATGCGGGTCTCGCGCTGTACGCTGCGGACTTCCTCGAGCCGGGCCGCTCGCTGCGAAAGAGGTGGCGTGCCTCGCTCATCGAGCGTATGCCGGACGAGCTTGATACGGTCGTGGCCGAGGTCGTGCAGGCCAGGGTGCTCCACTTGGTGCGGCGGCGGCGACGGCTTCGGCCCGAGACGGTCGCATTCTGGAACTCGACGGTAGGAGGTGACGCTTGGGCCAGTGGCTCCGCGCACTGACGCTGGTTGTCACCGTGCTCGTTGCAGGCGCCTTCTTGGGGTCGGCGCTGTCACAATGGTGGGACGTCCCAGCAGAGCCCGCTCCAGTAGGACCCACTCGACCCACCGAGCGCGTACGCGTGGAGGTGCTCAATGGAGGCGGTCAAACGGGCATGGCCCGCGCCGCGACCGACCGGCTGAGGGACGGTGGGTATGACGTGGTGTATTACGGAAATGCGGGAACGTTCTCGCAGGACGCGAGCGTGGTGTTGGATCGAAACGGGCGGGTCGACCTGGCCAGGGACGTGGCCGACCGGCTCGGGATCCGCGACGTGCGCATCGAGCCGGATTCGAACCTCTATCTGGACGTGACCGTATGGCTCGGCCAGGAGTGGTCGCCTCCAGTCGAGCGCGTGGAGACGGCGGATCCCGCGTGGTGGGACGTGCGGCGGTTCTTTCGCCGCGACAGCTCGAGTCACGGCTCGCCCAAGGCGGCGGCCGATACCGGCGAACAAGGATAGACGGGGCTGCATGGCGAGAAGCAAGCGCAGGCGAAGGGGCGCTCCCGGGAAGGACCGGCAGGACGAGAAGGAGCAAGGCCGCGAGGGCTCGGGCGAGGCCAGCGATCCGAGAAAGGGAGGCGCAGCAGCCGAATGGGCGAAGTCACTGGCGGTGGCCGCCGTGATCTTCATCATCCTGCGAACCTTCCTCGTCCAGACGTTCGTCATCACGTCTGGCTCCATGGAGGATACGCTTCTGGCCGGCGACTTCCTCGTCGTGAACCGGGTAGCGATCGGGTCGCCCATCCCGTTCACGCCGTTCCGCATCCCCGGCTATTCCAAGCCCCGCAGGTTCGACGTGCTGGTCTTCGACCCGCCCCACGAAGAGGATCTCAAGCTCGTGAAGAGGCTCGTCGGGATGCCCGGCGACACGATCGAGATGCGAAACCGAGTGGTCTATCTAAACGGTGAGATGCTCGACGAGCCCTACGTCAAGCACGCGGAGCATCCGGACGAGTCCCATCCGTGGATGGCATGGCAGGGCGAGTACGTCGCGCCGGGCGTGGATCGGACGAGTTACCGGCCCATGAGGGACAACTGGGGGCCTTTGATCATTCCGGACGATCGCTACCTGATGCTTGGCGACAATCGCGAACAGAGCCTCGACTCGCGGTACTGGGGGTTGTTGGAGGGTTGGCGGTTAGAGGGGCGTGCCGTGTTCATCTACTTCAGCTACAACAAGGCATCCTACGGTCCGCTCCCGTTCCTGACCGAAGTTTACTGGCGGCGTATCGGCGACCTCATCCGATAAGGGGCTCGGTGCGCCGCTGACGTCCGGGAGCCGGCCAAGGAAGGGCACGAGGCCTCTGCCCGCGGCCGTTAGATCCTACCGAGGGCTTTCCAGCCGGACGAGCGCGTCCGCTCTCAGCTGGCCGCAGGCGGCTTCGATGTCACGTCCTCGTGGTTCCCGTACTGCCACCTTCACGCCGTGGTCGTCGAGAACCCGGCGGAAATGCTCGATTCGTTCCGGGGGGATCGGTCGCCAGTCCTGGAACGGGATCGGATTGTATGGGATGAGGTTCACGAACGCGCGGAGCTCGTACGCGAGGCTGGCCAGATCCGAGGCGAGATCGGGATCATCGTTGATGTCCCTGATCAGCGTGTACTCGAACGTGATCCGTTTCCCCCCGCTGGCGTCGAAGGCCCGCAATGCGCTTACGACCTCGGGAAGCGGCCACCGCCTTTCCAGCGGGATCAGCCGCTCCCGGAGTCGGGAGTCGGTCGCGTGCAATGAGAGGGCCAGCCGGAACTGCTCCGGGCGCTCGGCGAGCTCGAGAATGCCGGGCACTACGCCGACCGTGGAAACGGTGATGCGTCGGGCTCCGACCTCGTAGGTGCGGTTCAGGATCGTGAGCGTGTCGAATACCGCATCGCGGTTGGCAAGCGGTTCGCCCATGCCCATGAACACGACGTTGGTGATGGGGCCGAGTTCGTTTTCGGTCGCCCAACGGCGGCTCGCGCGATATTGCGAGACGATTTCGCCCGCGTCGAGCTGCCGTCGGAACCCCGCCCAGCCGGTTCCGCAGAACGTACACTTCAGTGCGCATCCTGCCTGAGACGAGAGGCAGAGCGTGAGCCTGTCGACGGTAGGGATGAGCACCGACTCCACCAGCTCGCCATCCTTGAGCCGCCATAGGTGCTTCGCGGTTCCGTCCGCGGACCGCTCGATCCTGAGCGGGTGGGGCTCCCTCACCGTGTAGCGCTCGCGGAGAAGGCCCCGCTCCTCGGTGGGAAGGTCGGTCATCTCGTCGAATGATCGAGCTCCCCTCACGATCCACCGGGTCACCTGGCCCACCCGGTACGCGGGCTTGCCGCGAGGGGTGAAGAAGCCGGTCAGCTCCTGGTTGAGCTTATCGGGTACGAGACCCAAGAGGTTCACGAGTCGCATCGACCGTGCGTACCCTCGTTCACCGCAAAGGGGCCTCCTAAGCGTTCGTGTTCGCTTGTAAGGGCTCGCGCCGAGGCTTATTTTCGCGCAGGATCTGCCCGTCGCTGCTGGGGCTGTGCCACCCGCACCGGCGCGGCCAATCTCATGCCGACCCGGACGAGAGCGCTTGAAGCCTGCGGCCGAAAATTGATTCGGAGCATCATCGCTTGGGGCCCCGCCCTTTGGTGGTCGGTGGTCCTGTTTTTGTTGAGCAGCGTCTCCGATCCTCCAGGAGCGGGGCTACCCCCGTTCGCGCAGGGGTTGGGCCACTTCATCCTGTACTCGGTTCTTGGGGCCGCGCTCGCGTGGGGTCAGGTGCGGAGCGGCAATCGGGTGCCTACGGTGGCCCTTCTGCTCATCGGCATCCTCTACGGTCTCGGCGACGAATGGCATCAGGGATTCGTCCCCCAACGAGTCCCCTCGGCCCTCGACTTTCTCGCCGATGCGGCGGGGGTTCTGACGGGCCTCCTGGTGCTGCAGTCGTCCAGGATTCTGCGACGGGCTGAGCGCGCTCCTTCCGCCCGATCTGCGTCGTGATCCAAGGTGGGGGCGCTCCGGTGAACGAGATGTGGAGGACCGCGCTGCGTGACCGGCGAGCGGGAGACGTCTCCTCCGCGGACGTGGGGTCACTTCTGCGTCTTTCGGGTTGGGTGCATCGGCGCCGAGACCTCGGTGGTCTGGTTTTCATCGACCTCCGGGATCGAGCCGGGATTGTGCAGGTCTCGCTGGGTCCCGATTGGACGGAGGCCACCTCCCTCGAGGTTGCTCACGAGCTCGGTCAGGAGGACGTGGTCGCCGTCGTTGGAGAGGTGACGCTACGCCCCGAGCCCAATCCCGACCTGGCCACCGGGGCCCTCGAGCTGAGGGCAAGAGAGCTCCGCAGGGTGAGCCGATCGCGGACTCCGGCGATCCCGGTGTACCGGGCTCCGGACGAGGCCCCGCCGTCCGAAGAGCTCCGTTTGCGCCACCGCGTGCTGGACCTGAGAAGCCCCGAAATGCAGGAGGCCCTCGACCTCCGCCATCGACTGATACTCGCCGCCCGGAATCATCTCGATTCGCTGGGATTCGTCGAGGTGGAAACGCCGATCCTCACGAAGCCGACGCCCGAAGGGGCGAGAGACTACCTTGTCCCGAGTCGGGTCCATCCGGGCGAGTTCTACGCTCTTCCCCAGAGCCCCCAGATCTACAAGCAGGTCCTCATGGTGGCCGGTTTCGACCGCTATTACCAGATCGCCCGTTGCTTCAGGGACGAGGACCTGAGGGCCGACCGACAGCCCGAGTTCACGCAGATCGACGTGGAAGCCTCCTTCATCGACGTGGACGACATTCTCCGCTGGATGGAAGGGCTCATCGCGCGCCTCGCTGGAATAGCCGACATCGAGGCGCACGTGCCGTTCGCGCGCTTGACCTGGCGCCAGGCCATGGACCGCTTCGGCTCCGACCGCCCGGATCTGCGTTGGAGCCTCGAGATCCAGGACTGGACCGAAGTGCTCAGGAGGATCGACTTCGCTGTCGTGAGGTCGGCGCTCGAAGCGGACGGTCGGATTCGGGGCCTGCTCGTCGAGAACGGAGGTTCGCTGTCGCGAAGGCGAATCGAGGCCGTGGAGGCCGCCGCAAAAGCCACTGGCGCGCCCGGACTGCTGTGGATGAAGCGCGTCGACGGGAGCGTATCCGGGTCGCTCGCCCGGTTCGTCGGCGAAGCGGAGCTCAATGGGCTAGGACTACCGGAAGGCGGACTCGCACTCATTGCGGTCGGAGCCGACTCGGTGACTTCACCAGCACTCGACGCGGCCCGCGCTGCGGTGATCGAAGCGCTCGACATGCCCCCTTCGACGGCCCACGCGTGGCTCTGGGTCACCGACTTCCCGTTGTTCGAAGGCGAAAGAGGGCAGGTCGCTCCCGGCCATCATCCGTTCGTGCAGCCGCACCCGGAAGATCTCGATCGCCTCGATCTCGATCCCACCGCGGCGCGGGGACTCGCGTACGATTTGGTGTATAACGGAACCGAGCTCGGCTCGGGTAGCCTGAGGATCCACGAGGCCCAGCTGCAACGACGCGTGCTCAGGATCCTGGGACTGACGGACGAGCAGATCGGCCGCAAGTTCGGCTTCCTGCTGGAGGCACTCGAAAACGGAGCTCCTCCACACGGCGGCATCGCCCTTGGGGTCGACCGCATCGTACAACGATTCTGCAACGCAGCGAGCCTACGCGACGTAATCGCTTTTCCGAAGACGACGGCCGCGCGCGCGCTCTACGAGGGGGCTCCGGCGCCCTTGGATGACGACGGGCTGGAGGAACTCGGACTTCGGTTGAGGCCTCTTTAGCTGGGCACCGCTTGGGAGCCAGAATGGCCAACGGACAGGGTACGATCGTCGAGCATAGGGTAGACGCAGAGGGAGCGGATCATCTCCTTCTGGCGGGTGTCAACGACCGGCGTCTGCAGGAGCTCGTCAATCTCTTCGGGATTCGCGTCGTATTACGCGGCGATCATGTCATTCTGTCCGGTGATCTGGCGGGGGTGGAGCGCGCGGCCCCTGTCGTGCGCCATCTCGTGGAGCTCGCACAGCTTCGGGTGCCATTCGACACCAACGACATTTCCCGCTTTGCCGAGGGCTACGAGGCCTTCGGGGAGGGAGGTGTGGTGGCCCCTGGCGACGAACGCAGGATCGCCCTGCCGGGCTCGCGAAAGGTCATCTCACCGAAGTCGGAGGGGCAGCATCGATACCTCGAGGCCATCGCGACCCACGACATCGTGATCTCGATCGGTCCCGCCGGTACCGGAAAGACCTATCTCGCGGTGGCCCAGGCGGTGAACGCGCTACACCGCAAGCGGGTCAGACGCATCATTCTTGCCAGGCCCGCCGTCGAGGCCGGCGAGAACCTGGGCTTTCTTCCCGGAGACCTCCAGGAGAAGGTCGACCCGTACCTGAGGCCGCTCTACGACGCGCTCGAGGACGGCACGATCGAGATCGCGCCCCTGGCGTACATGAGGGGGCGGACCCGCTCTGACGCCTTCGTGATCCTGGACGAGGCGCAGAACGCGACGACCGCGCAGATGAAGATGTTTCTCACGCGGCTGGGACTCAACTCACAGGTGGTGATCACGGGTGACAAGACCCAGATCGACCTCCCCGATCGTGCGGACTCGGGGCTGCTCCAAGTCGAGCTTATTCTGGCGCGCGTGGATGGCATCGCCCTGATCTATCTCGATGCCATGGACGTGATCAGACATCGCCTCGTAAAGCACATCATCCGCGCCTACGCCGAGGCTGAGGGAGAGCCGGCCCCTTGAGCGTGCAGTCCGAGGACGTTCGCACGCAGACGCGCACTGCCTCCGCGGTCCACGCTAGCGCGGGCGGGAATGGTGCGCTGCACCACTCCACCCGGGTGCTGGTGCTGCTCGCGCTGGCGGGGCTCGTGACGGCGCTCTTCCCACCCGAGCAACGGACGCGGTTGGCCAGCTACGCGGTGGATCAGGTCGTGGAGGAGGACATCCTAGCGCAGGTATCGTTCTCCATCCCCAAGACACCGGCGGAGCTCGAGCGCGAGCGCCAGGCTGTACGAGCAGCAGTACCGCCGACATTCAACTACCGTCCTGCTGCGGTCGACAGCATGGTGGTTAGGCTGGAGCGGTTTTTCGACGACGTGAGTGGCGCGCTCGGTTCGGAGGACTCTGCCGCCGTTGCACGAATGCTCGACGAGCGCTCGATCCAAGCGACCGCGGCCCAGATGGAGGTTCTGCGAGACCCCTCAGCGCTGGAGAGCCTACGGGCCACGGCGGTGGAGGCGAGCCGGGAGCTGCTCCCTTCCGGTGTGGCAGACCCGGCCGAGCTGCTCGGCGTCGCCACTGCGGTCGTGACCGTGCGACCGCGCGACGGGTCGGAGTATTCGGTAGACCGAGGCGATCTGCTCACGACGACGACGTTCGTGTCGGAAGCGGTCCGCCGCCTCCCCCCCGACGGACCGCTCGCGCTCCAGGAACTGCTTCGCCTGATCCTGATCCAGCACCTCGAGTACTCCTTCGAGCTGAATCTCACGGCCACCGAGATGGACCGGGACGCGGCTGCTCGCGCCGTCCCCTCCACGAAGGGAGACGTAGCTCAGAATCAAGCGATCGTGAGACAGTACGGCCGCATCGGCCCTGCGGAGCTGGAGATGATCGCCGCCCACAACGCGCAGCTGGAGGCCATGGGGTTGCTGGAGGAGGGGAGGTGGGATGTCCGGGCCTTCCTCGGGTCTGCGTTCATGAACTTGCTTCTGCTCGCGATCCTTGGGCTCCTCGTTTTCTTCTTCTGCCGTGAGGTCTACGCGAACATTCGGTGGACTGTCCTCATCGCTTCGCTGGCGGCCGTTTACTTCGCCGTAGCGGCGGTGCTCGCGGGCAACCAACTCCCCTCGCAGCTCCTTCCGATCGCGTTTGTCGCGCTGACCGTGGCCGTGCTGTGGGACGGCCGCCTGGCGCTCGTGATCGTCGCCGTGCTCGCCGTCACCACGGGGGTTCAGCTCCCGTTCCGCTCCTTAGACGTGGTCGCCACAGTTCTGGTGGGTGGTGGAGCCGCTGCGCTCAGCGTGAGAGCCGTTCGACGGCGCGCCCAGACGTGGCTGTTCATCGCCATCATCAGTGCGGCATACGCCGGAATGCTGTTGGCAATCGCCCTGCGGGGCGGATGGGAGGCGTCCGCGCTCGCGCTCAACATCGTCGCTACTACGAGCAACGCGACGCTCAGCGCGATCCTGGCCATGGGCTTCGTGCCCGTGTTCGAGCTTTTCACCGGCATCACGACGGATCAAACCCTCTTGGAGTGGGCCGATCCCAACCGCTCGCTCCTCAAGCGGTTGTCGATGGAGGCCCCGGGCACCTATGCACATACGATCAACGTGGCCAACCTCGCCGAGAGCGCGGCTGCGGCCATTGGAGCTCATGGTCTCCTGTGTCGGGTGGGCCTGTATTACCACGATGTAGGGAAGATGCTCAAGCCCCATTACTTCGTAGAGAATCAGCCACAAGGACGAAATCCTCACGACCACCTGAAGCCCGACGTATCCGCGGCGATCGTGCGGGAGCACGTCGTGGAAGGGCTGCGCCTTGCCCGCGAGGCGAAGGTTCCGGAGGTAGTCGCGGCGTTCGTCCCGGAGCACCACGGGACACAGCGCATCAGCTACTTCTGGGAGAAGGCCAAGGCGGAGTACGGAGAGGACCAGCTCGATCCGGCGGACTACACCTACCCGGGACCGAAGCCGCAATCCAGGGAAACGACCATCGCAATGCTGGCCGACTCGGTCGAATCGGCGACGAGGGTGCTCCAGGACCCCACTCCGGAACGGATCCGTGGACTCATCGAGAACATCGTGGACGCGAAGATCGCCGACGGACAGCTCGACGAGGCCCCCGTGACCCTTCAGGAGGTTCGCCAGATCAAAGAACAGTTCGTCAAGGTCCTGAGCGGCATCTACCACCACCGCATCGACTACCCGAGCACCAGACACCTCACCGAGGCGCCCGGGACAGGGGACGAATCTTCGAGGCGGAGGCGTAGAGAGGACCGCCTGCAAAAAGATGCCCGGGCTCCAGCAACGGAGCCAAGGACCTCGTAGGCGCCCGGCCTCCTCGGTGATCGAGACCTTGGTGGACGTCGCCGGGCGCGTCGATGTCCCCGTCGCCGCGTTGGAGTGCGCGATCCGGGCCGCGTGCCACGCCCGCGGCGCGACCGAAGGCGAGGTCTCGGTGGCGCTCGTGGACGACGGGTTCATCACACGATTGAACGTGGACTATTTGAGCCAAACCGGCCCGACCGACGTCATTGCTTTCGCACTGCACGATGACGGACAGCCCTTGCTCGGTGACATCTACGTAGGGTACGAACAGGCTGATCGCCAGGCCCGAGCCCTCGGGGTCGCGCTCCGCGAGGAGTTCGTACGTCTCGTCATGCACGGGACGTTACACGTGCTCGGCATGGACCATCCACGTGCGGCGGCTCGCCGCGAGGGAAGCGAGATGTATTTGCTCCAGGAACGTCTCGTGAAGGACGTCCTGTCCCGCCTTGACTGAGCGGGCTCTCTGCGCGACTCGCCACCTCATTCGCGCTTGCGGCGCCCCCCCTGCCTGAGGATCTTCCAGCCCCGATCCGGTCACGGGCACCATCGACACTCTCTCCCAGGCAGCCTCCGGGAAGGGATTCTCACCGGCATGAGCGCCAAGCCACCCTCTGACATCGCCGCTGTGAAGGAGCGGCTCGAAGGCCTGATAGAGTCACGCGATATCGCGGCGCTCGGTGCGGTCTTGCGAGATCTCCACCCGTCGGACGTGGCCGATATCATCGAGGTGGTCGAGGGCGATGCACGGGTCGCCCTCGTGCGGGCCCTTCCCACCGATGTCGCGTCGGAGGCGCTGGCCGAGATGGAGGGCCGGTTGCGCGGGCTTTTGCTCGCGGCCCTGTCACCGGACAAGAGCGGTCAGTTGCTTCAGGAACTGGAGGACGACGACGCCGCGGACCTGCTCGCGGAGCTCGATCCCGAGGCCCGCCAGCGAATCCTCGAAACGATGCCGACGGAGGAAGCGGCCGACATCCGCGGCCTTCTGCGATACGGCGAGGAGACCGCCGGCGGTCTCATGACCACCGACCTGGTAGCGGTCCGCGGGGATCTCACGGCGGATGCGGCGATCGAGGAAGCTCGCAGGCAGGGTCGCGAGGTCGAGGATTTCTACAGCATCTTCGTGATCGACGAGCAGAGGCACCTCCTCGGCACGGTACCGCTCGCCTCGCTGATCATGGCGGAGCGCTCGCAGCTCGTGTCGGAGCTGGTCGACCCGCCCCTTGCCACCGTCCTCCCCGATCTGGACCAAGAAGAAGTCGGCCGTATCCTCTCCCACTACAATCTCGTCAGTGTTCCGGTCGTCGACGACGAAGACCTCCTTCTGGGCAGGATCACCTTCGACGACGTGATCGATGTCCTCGAGGCGGAGCAGACCGAGGACATTCTGCGGCTCGCCGGCGTCCCCGAGGAAGAGGAGATCGGTGGGGACTGGCGGGAGGCGGTTCGGTCCCGACTGCCATGGCTCTGCCTCAACCTCTTTACGGCTTCGGTGGCGGCCTCCGTGGTCATTGTGTTCGCCGAGACCGTCGACCGGATCTGGTATCTGGCGGCGATCATGCCCATCGTGGCGGGGATGGGAGGAAACTCGGGGACCCAAGCGCTTGCCGTGACCGTGCGCCGGATCGCGGTCGGCGTCGGGCCCTTGGAGCGTAAGCGCGAGGCGGTTGGCAAGGAGGCGGTCGTCGCCCTCGTCAACGGCGCCGCGCTCGGACTCATGGCGTTCGCGGTCGCCTGGGTCGCCGTGAAAGTCGACCCTGATCTTCCCAGCCAACTGCCATGGGTCGTCCTCGGCGCCATGTGGGGGACGATTCTGCTCGCTGGCACGTTCGGCTCTATCATCCCTACCGTGCTCGATCGCGCCGGGATCGACCCGGCCGTGGCTTCCTCGGTGTTTGTCACGACGCTCACGGACCTGTTCGGCTTTTTCATCCTCCTTGGGCTCGCCGCGCTCCTCCTTACGTGAGCGAACTTGAAACGTCTCGTCCGCAGTCTCTCGATCGCCGCCCGCCTGGTGCCGTTCGCGCTGGCATTTCTGCGGGATCGCCGGCGTTGGATCGTTCTTGGCCGGCCCATCGCCCGCAGCGACGCACAACACGAGAAGCGCGCTCAGCGCCTCGTGGCCACACTCGCCGCGCTCGGACCAACGTTCATCAAGCTGGCTCAGCTCCTCTCGGCCCGCGCGGATATCCTCCCTGAACCGTACCTGAGCCTGATCGGGACGCTGCAGGATCAGGTGCCGGCTCACCCGGCCGACGAGATCTTGGCAGTCCTCGAATCCGAGCTGGGCGCGCAAATCGGAGAGGTTCTCGCCGAGTTCGAACGCGAGCCCGTGGCGGCGGCGAGCCTCGGCCAGGTCCACAAAGCGAAGATTGGCGGGAGGGAGGTCGTCGTGAAGGTCCTGCGGCCCGGCGTAGAGGAGACGGTTGCGCTGGACCTCGACATCTCGTTCCGTCTGCTATTTTGGCTCAACATCCTCTTCCCCACACACCAGATCCAGGCCTTGACGAACGTCATTCGCGAGTTCTCCCACAAGGTGCGGGTGGAGATGGACTTTCGGGAGGAGGCGAGGCACCTCCGCCGCTTTCAGGAGAGCTTCAAGGGCGAACGCCACGTACGTGCGCCTCACGTGTTCGAGGAGTATACGAGACAGCGCGTTCTGGTGATGGAGTACTGCCGGGGCACGAAGGTTGATCGTCTCCACGCGCTCTTCGAGTCGGGCGAGCTCTCTTCGCAGCTCGTGATGGAGAGGCTCACGGGCATGTATCTGCGGATGATGATGCTCGACGGTTTCCTGCACGCCGACCCCCATCCGGGGAATATCCTCGTCGAGGAGGACGGTACCATCATCCTGCTGGACTGGGGCATGGTCATGGAGGTCCCCCGCTGGACCCGGGACGCGATCCTCGGGGTCGCAGTCGCGGTCGGTCGCGAGGACCTCGACGGGATCATCAACGGGATGTACCGCCTGGGCATGATCAGCCCCGAGGTCTCGCGTGGTCAGATCCGCGAGGCGGCCATCGAGATCCTCAGGATCCTGGAGAAGGTCCAGAGCACGAGTCGACAGCGTATCCAGGAGCTCGTGCAGCAGATCTTCGACACGTTCTACACGTGGCCGCTGATGTTACCGCCGGAGCTGGTTTACTTTTTTCGCGCGGCGGCGCTGTTGGAGGGGATCGGCTTCCGCTACGATGCCAACTTCGACGGTCTGTTGTTCGTTCGTGGGGTAATCCGCGGGTACCGCGGGGAGCTGGCGCAGGCGACGGGGCGCGAACCTGTTGCGGTCGCGAAGAACGTAATCGACGAAGCTCAGACGGCGGTTCGTTCCCTACGCGATCTCATCGGCCGGGCCGAGCGAGAGGAGCTCCGGGTTCGCGTGCATCCTCGAGACATCCAATCGCAGGAGCGCTTCCTGCATCTGCAGGCGCGTAGGTTGCTTCTTTCCATCTTCGCCACCGCTACTGCCGTCATCACGTCGATCCTGTTCATAGCCCTCCGGAGCTGGTGGCTTCTCGCGGGAGGACTCCTCGCGTCGCTCCTGATGTTCGTCCTGGTGTTCTTCATCCCGACGCACCTCCTGGAGAACCCCCTCAGACACGCGCGCGGCATCAGACCCGGCTCGTGGAGCCGCTGACGCCCGTGCGCCGCAGAAGTATCGGCCGCGGATCGAGTGCTTGCGGGAACGTCGGGTCGTGGGTGGGTTGAGCGACGCCCTCGCAGAGCTCGCCCAGGGCTTCCGCGACGGCCGCCCCATCGCATTGGCCCGAGCGATCAGCGTCGTCGAAGACGAGCGCCCTGGCTTCCAGGAGCTACTGCACGTCCTTCTCGCTGCGGGTCCGAGGGCCTGGCGGGTTGGCTTCACGGGACCGCCGGGTGCAGGGAAGTCCACTTTGGTGGCGGCTCTGGCGAAGTTCTACCGGGATGAGGACCGGAAGGTGGGCGTGGTGGCAGTCGACCCCAGCTCGCGGTTCACCGGTGGCGCGCTCCTGGGGGACCGCATCCGGATGAACGATCTCGCGACCGACCCCGGGATCTTCATTCGTTCCATGGCGACGCGCGGCTCCCTTGGAGGGCTCGCCACAACGACGCTCGAGGTCGTCGATCTGATGGACGCGTTCGGGCTGCCTCGCGTTCTGCTCGAGAGCGTGGGCGTGGGTCAGACGGAGTTGGAGATCACCGGCGCGACGGACACGGTGATCGTCGTCCTGGTGCCCGAGTCGGGAGACGGCATACAGGCGATGAAGGCCGGCCTGATGGAGATCGCGGACATCTTCGTCGTCAACAAGGCGGATCGGCCAGGGGCGGATCGCCTCGTGCGGGAGATCCTCACTTCGATCCAGCTACGCGCCGGTCGAACGCTCCGTGACGTTCCAGCGCACCACGGCATCGACCTCGCAGCAGCAGCCGCACGGCGCCGGGGCCGGCCCACCACCTCGTTCGCGCCCGAGCCAGCCGACGCAGCCACGTGGTCCGTGCCGGTCGTGCCCACCGTCGCACGGAGCGGAGCGGGGCTCTCCGAGCTACTGGACCTAATCGGGCGGCACCGGGCATTCCTGGTCGCGAGCGGCGAGCTTGAGGAGCGTCGTCGCGCTCGCGCCGAGCGACGTACCCGCGACGTCGTTGAACGGGAGATGGGTCGACTCATCTGGTCCGATGAGGTCGTCAGGTCGCGCCTCACGGAGGGGCTGCGCCGGATCGCCGATGGAGACGACACACCCTACTCGATCGCCCGGAGCGTGCTCGACGCCGTGTACCGGGGCGGAACCGCCCCCCCTGCGACGGGGTGTTGATGTCCGTCTGGCGTCGCGAGAATCCCCTCCCCGAAAAGCCCGAGCCGGAGAGGGGGCCGGAGCCGCCTCCCGGGCGCGCCGAGGAGTGACCCATGTCGATCCTGGAGCGGGGGACTCGTTCTGGCCCCGACACCAAAGTGAATCTCGCCAAGCAGGAGGCAGAGCTCGAGCGGCTGCGCGGGGAGCTCGCAGTCTGGCGGGAGCGTTACGCCGCGTACGAATTGCGCGAGGCGCTGTTCACGACCGTTTCCGGCCGGGAGGTCGCGCCCCTCTACACACCCCTCGATCGTGAGGGAGCGGAGCCGTACGAAGCTGTGCTCGGGCTTCCCGGCGAGTACCCCTTCACGCGCGGTCCATACCACACCATGTACCGGACCCGCCTCTGGACGAAGCGCCAGTTCGCAGGCTTCGGGACCGCTGAGCAGACCAACGCTCGATACAAATACCTCCTCGGTCATGGCCAGACTGGTCTTTCCGTCGCGTTCGACTTCCCCACCCTGATGGGATACGACTCCGACCACCCTCGCGCTTTGGGCGAAGTAGGCGTTTGCGGCGTAGCGATATCCTCGCTGGCGGACATGGAGGCGCTGTTCGAGGGAATTCCGCTCGACAGCGTCTCGGTCTCGATGACGATCAACGGCCCAGCGGCGATCCTATTCGCGTTCTACGTGGCAGCGGCCGAGAAGCAGGGGGTCCCTGCGGAGAACATTCGTGGGACCGTCCAGAACGACATTCTCAAGGAGTACCAGGCACAACACGCGTGGATCTACCCACCGGAGCCGGCGCTGAGGATCATCGTCGACATGTTCGAGTGGGCGAGTGAACAAGCGCCCCGCTACAACCCCATTTCGATCTCGGGTTACCACATTCGTGAAGCCGGCGCAACCGCGGCTCAGGAGCTCGCGTTCACGCTACGCAATGGGTTCGAGTACGTGGAGCGTGGCATCGAGCGTGGTCTCGACGTCAATCGTTTCGCACCACGGTTGTCGTTCTTCTTCGACGTGCATAACGACTTCTTCGAGGAGGTCGCGAAGCTCAGGGCGGCCCGCCGCATCTGGGCGCGGGCCATGCGCGAGAAGTACGGCGCGACGCTTCCGGAAGCGTGGCGGCTGCGCACGCACGCTCAGACGGCCGGGGTCACCCTCACCGCACAGCAGCCGGAGAACAACGTCGCACGGGTCGCCTATCAGGCCCTCGCCGCGGTATTGGGGGGCGCCCAATCGCTGCATACGAACTCGATGGACGAGACGCTTGCCCTCCCTACCGAGAGGGCCGTCCGCATCGCCCTCCGCACGCAGCAGGTCCTCGCGCACGAGACCGGAGTGGCCAACGTGATCGACCCCCTCGGCGGGTCCTACTACGTCGAGGCGTTGACAGACGCGATCGAGGAAGAGGCGGCGGAGATGTTCGCTCGTATCGATGAGTTGGGGGGGGTCGTGCCGGGCATCGAGAGCGGGTGGTTCCAGCGCGAGATTGCTCAGTCGGCCGCGCTCCAGCAGGAAGAGATCGAGGCTGGGCGCCGCGTCGTCGTCGGCGTCAACGACTTCACCGATGGATCGGACGCCGTGGAGATCGACGTGCTCAGGATCGACCCGGCGCTCGAGCGAGGGCGGTGCGAGGGCATGGCCCGGCTGCGCGCAACGCGCGACGCCGAGCGGGTCAGCGAAGCGCTACGAGGCCTGGAAGACGCCGCCCACGGGAGGGAGAACCTGGTCCCCCGGCTTTTGCGGTGCGCGCACAGCTACTGTACGCTGTTCGAGATCAGGCACGCGATGGAGAGGGTCTTCGGTGCGTACGAGGAGCCGGTGTTTTTTTGATGGATCGCTGATGCCTGGGAGTCGGAGAGTTCGCGTCTTGGTCGCGAAGCCGGGGCTCGACGGACACGATCGCGGGGCCAAGGTCATCGCGAGCGCGTTTCGAGACGCGGGCTTCGAGGTGATCTACACCGGGCTTCATCAGACCCCCGATATGATCGTCAGCGCCGCAGTGCAAGAGGACGTCGACGTGGTGGCGATGTCGATCCTTTCGGGGGCTCACATGACGCTTTTCCCCCGGGTGAAGGAGCTCCTCGACGAGGCGGGCGCGGAGGGTGTCCTCCTGACCGGAGGGGGCATCATCCCCCACGAAGACGTACAGGCGCTCTCGGCCATGGGTGTCGGCCGACTCTTCGGCCCGGGAACGTCCACATCGGAGGCAGTGGACTACATCCGCTCGTGGCACCGGTCACGCGAGGACCGGGGTCCGAATGGTTGAAGCGAGGCCGACTCCGGGTCACGAACTGGCAAGGGTGAGACCATCGTGACGCGGCTCCGTGCCCTCGCAGACGAGCTGATCGAAGTCAGGCAGGCGCTACGGGCGGGTGGCGGTCCGGAGCGCGTCCGACGTCAGCACGACCGGGGAAAGCTCACAGCCCGTGAGCGAATCGCTCTGCTGCTGGACGAGGGCGAGCCCAGCGTGGAGATCGGTCTCCTCGTCGCCCACGACCTCTACGATGGCCAAGCGCCGTCGGCAGGCGTGGTTACGGTCGTCGGGCGAGTGGAGGGGCGGGAGGCCGTCGCGGTGGCCAACGACGCGACGGTGAAGGCGGGATCGTGGTGGCCCGAAACCGTCAAGAAGATGCTGCGAGCCCAGGAGATCGCGATGCGCTGTCGCATCCCGATCATCTACCTGGTGGACTCGGCGGGAGTGAACCTTCCGTATCAGGGAGGCGTGTTTCCCGGCCAGTACGGGGCGGCCCGACTCTTCTACTATAACTCCATCATGCGGCGCTATCTGGGGATTCCCCAGCTCGCGGCCGTCATGGGGCCCTGCATCGCGGGCGGCGCCTATCTGCCAGCTCTCTCCGACGTGATCGTCATGGTGAAGGGGACGTCGTTCATGGGCCTCGGGGGACCGAACCTCGTGAAGGGTGCGACCGGACAGAGCGTGAGTTCGGAGGAGCTCGGAGGCTCAAAGTTGCATACGAAGGTGAGCGGAGTGGCGCACTACGAGGCGGAGGACGACGAATCGTGTCTGAGGCATTTGCGGGCGCTCGTCAGGGAGCTGCCCGATGGCAACCGGTCGCCGCCTCCCCGCGGAGCCGCCGCTCCTCCGGGAAGGCCGCCTGGCGATCTCTATGAGCTCGTGCCCGACGATCATCGCCATCCCTACGACGCGTACGCCGTGCTCGAGACCCTCCTCGACAAAGGCGCGCTCGACGAGTTTCAGCCGGACCACGCCGCCGAGATGATATGCGGATGGGGCGCCGTGGAGGGAATTGGTGTCGGTGTCATCGCCAACAGTCGGAAGGTCGTGAAGGATGGGCGTCCGGGTCCCCCTCGATTCGGCGGCATCGTGTATACGGAAAGCGCCCGGAAGGTCGCCTACTTCATCGAGGCCATGAACCGGCGACGAATCCCCGTTTTCTTCGTGCAGGACGTCAGCGGATTCATGGTGGGACCGGACGCTGAGCGCTCGGGCATCATCCGAGCCGGGGCCGAATTCGTCGAGGCGATGGCGACGGCGACCGTCCCCAGGCTGGTTCTGACGCTCAATCACGCCTCCGGCGCAGGCTACTACGCGATGGCCGGTCAGGGATTCGATCCAGATTTCATCCTCTCTCTGCCGACGGGCCGCATGGGGGTCATGGAAGGCGAGAGCGCCATCTGGGCCTTGTTCGGCCGGGAACTCGACGAGCTCAAGCTGAGCGGTCAGGTGGCCGATGAAGACCTCACGACCAGAATGGACGAGGTGCGGGAGGACTACGAACGACAGCTCGACGCGAGATTCGCAGCCGCGAGAGGGTTCGTCGACGCCGTTGTCTTGCCCGAGGAGCTGCGCCCGGCCCTCGGCTTCTTGCTGAGGGCGTCGCTCAACAATCCCGGCCCACATCTGGGGGCGTTTCAGCTCCCCGCGGGGGTGGTGTGAGGGGCCTCGAGGGGTGGGCGGCCGAGGGGCTGCCCCCCAGGTGGAACCTCACAGGGTGCGTGGGGCCGATCCATGGATGAGCGGGCCCCGCTTCGCGTCGCCGGTGGCCAGGGCTTCTGGGGGGACGATCCCGAGGCGCCGGTGCGGCAGCTTCAGCGAGGCCCCATCGACTACCTCGTCATGGACTACCTTGCCGAGGTCACGATGTCCATCATGCAGAAGCAGCGGTCGGGGGACCCGTCAGCTGGGTACGCGCGCGACTTCGTAGATCTCATGAGCCGCATCCTCCCCGAGTGCTTGGCAAAGGGTGTGAAGGTCGTCGCCAACGCGGGTGGGGTGAGCCCCAGGGGTTGCGTGGAGTCGTTGCTGGCTGCGGTGGAGAATCGCGGCCCTCCCCGTCGCGCGCGCGTCGGGATCGTCGAAGGAGACGACGTCCTCCATCGGCTCCCGTCTCTGGTCGACGACGGGCGGACGCTGGCCAACATGGACACCGGCGAGCCGATCACGTCGATTCTGGACGACGTGGCCGCCGCCAACGTCTACCTCGGGGGCCGTCCGATCGTCGAAGCCTTGCGGCGTGGCGCGGACGTCGTCGTGACCGGCCGTTGCGTCGACGCCGCGCTCACGTACGCACCCATGATCCACGAGTTGGGGTGGGCATGGGACGCTCACGACCTGATCGCGGCCGGCGTAGTCGCCGGGCACATCAACGAGTGCGGCGCCCAATGCACGGGCGGAAACTGCCTCGCTGACTGGTGGACGATCCCGGACCTGGCCGACGTTGGGTTCCCGATCATCGAGGCGAGATCCGACGGCTCGTTCGTCGTGACCAAGCACCAGGGGACCGGAGGACGCGTCACCTCGGCCACGGTAAGCGAGCAGATCGTCTACGAGATCGGGGATCCGTCCGCTTATCCCACACCGGACGCGGTTGCCGACTTCACCTCGGTCCGGCTCGAAGAGACCGGTCAGGACCGGGTCCAGGTCTCCGGTGCGCGCGGCCACCGACCGCCGGATTATCTGAAGGTCAGCGTGGCGTACTCGCGCGGGTGGAGGGCAGTGGGCACGCTGACCTACGCGTGGCCCGACGCTGCCGCCAAAGCGCGCTCCGCGAGCCGCATACTGCTCGAGCGGCTCGACCGAGCCGGGCTTCGCTTCGACGCCGTCCGATCGGAGCTCGTAGGTTGGGACTCGACGCACGGGATCCTGGTCGGAGAGCCACCGCCGGACATCCCCGAGGTGCAGTTGCGAGTCGGCGTGCGCTCGAGCCAGCGATCAGCCGTAGAACGTTTCACGCGGCAGATCGCGCCGCTCGTTCTCGCCGGACCCCCCTCGGTGACGGGTTTCGCAGGGGGACGCCCAAAGGTCCAGGAGGTCATGGCGTTCTGGCCCGCGCTCTTGCCGCGCGACGCTGTGGAGCCGTTCGTGAGGGTGCGGGTCGTAGAGATCGGTTCGTGACCCTCGCGCCTGCTTCGAGCGGGGGCCTGCGCTGCGGTTTCGAGCTGTAGGTGGTGCGCCCATGAGTGCTTCGATCCGGCTTTTGCATCTCGCGCACGCACGCTCCGGCGACAAGGGCGACGTCGCCAATGTCGGCGTCATCGCGTACGATCCCACGGACTACGATCTACTTCGAGAGCGTCTCACAGCGGAGCGAGTGAAAGCCCATTTCGGTGACATGCTTACAGGGAAGGTCGAGCGCTTCGAGCTGCCCAACCTCCACGCGCTCAACTTCGTGCTGCACGGTGCCCTCGACGGTGGCGGGACGGTGTCCCTCATGAACGACGCACAGGGAAAGGTCCTGAGCACCGCCCTGCTCAGGCTCGAGATCGAGGTCCCCGAAGCCGTCGCAGCGCGTGCCCGCGGCCGAGGCAGAGTACCCCCCAACTTCAGCATTCGATGAGCGACGTTCTGAGTAGCTCCGTCTCGGACGGCATCGCCACGCTCCTCATGAACCGCCCTGCACAGCGCAACGCGCTCAACGCGGAGCTAGTGGACGCACTGCGCGGGGCGCTCGACGCGTCCTCCAGGGACTCCGGCGTGCGGGTCGTGCTCCTGCAGGGGGCCGGACGCGACTTCTGCTCGGGCGCCGACCTGCAGGAGTTGGCGGCGATGGTCGCGAAGAGCCCGGAGGACAACCTCGAGGACGCCCACCGTCTGGGAAAGCTGTTCCTGGCTCTGCGCCACCACCCCGTTCCCGTGATCGCCGCCGTGCACGGCAGAGCGCTCGGGGGAGGGGCCGGGCTCGCCACGGCGTGCGACATCGTGCTGGCCCGCGAGGATGCTCGGCTCGGCTATCCCGAGGTACGGCTCGGCTTTGTGCCAGCACTGGTTTCGGTGATCCTCACGCGCAAGGTCGGCGAGGCCCGCGCCTTCGAGCTCGTGACGCGGGGGGAGCAAGTGAGCGCCCGAGAAGCGGAGAGAATCGGGCTCGTCAATCGGATTTTACCGGACGCGAGCTTCGCCGAAGACGTGTCTGAATACGCGCGCGAGCTCGCGTCGCGGCCCGCCACCGCTGTCGCCCTGACCAAGAGCTTGTTGTACGGCCTCGACGACATGGGCTTCGAGGAGGGCATGAGGAGAGGGGCCGAGGTCAACGCGCTCGCTCGCTCGACCGATGCGTGTAGGGCGGGAGTACGCCGCTTCCTCCAGGACCGGACGTGAGGAAGCGTGAGGGTCGCGGCTCGTAGGGCTGCGTGAAAGTGCTAATCGACCGCAGCAATGATCGGCCCGTACGTCACCTCGAGTGGCGCATACGACTCTTCGGCACCGGGGCCATCCTTGCGATCGTCGGCATGTACTACCGAGCCATGTGGATCGTCTGGGTCGCCATCGTCGTGCTCGCCGTCGGCCTGTCGGTCAGGTTCCTGCCCTCCGCCAGCGACGCGGAGCCGGACTCGTAGCGCCATCGCGGTGCCCCGGAGGGTCTCGCACTTTCGCGCGTGGATCCCCGAGACGTACTCCGGCGTCACTTCGGCCACCCCGGCTTTCGGCCTGGGCAAGAGAGGCTGATCAGAGCCCCCCTAGCCGGTCGCGACGCGCTGGGGATCCTCCCCACGGGCGGGGGCAAATCGATCTGCTACCAGGTGCCCGCGCATCTGCTTCCGGGCCTCACGCTCGTCGTCAGCCCGCTCATTTCGCTCATGCAAGACCAAGTGGGTCGTGCCCGAAGCGTCGGACTGGAGGCAGCGGTCCTGAGCTCTACGCAGACCGGTCAGCAGCGCCGTCGAGTCCTACAGATGGCCCGGGCCGGTCGAATCCAGCTTCTGCTCGTGGCCCCTGAGAGATTATGGTCGAGCGCTTTTCGACACGCCCTCGCCGGCGTCGACGTATCGCTCGTGGCGGTGGACGAGGCTCACTGTATCTCCGAGTGGGGACACGATTTTCGACCCTCCTACCTCCGCATCGGTGAGATCCGGTCGACGGTCCGCTGCCCGTTCGTGGCGCTCACGGCTACGGCCACCCCCGCCGTCCGCGAAGAGATCGTAGAACGCCTGGGCCTCGTCGATCCCGAGCGGGTCGTGGGGAGCTTCGACCGGCCCAACCTTTCGTTCCACATCGTGAGCGTAGGCGACGAGGGCGAGAGGCGCGTGGCGCTCCAGCAACTCGTACGACCGGTCGCGGGCCCTGTCATCGTTTACGCGCCCACGCGCCGCACCGTAGAGTCTACACGGCACCGGCTGGCGGCGCTGGGTCTTCGGGTCGAGGCTTACCACGCAGGGCTCGGGGCCGAAGAACGCACGCGTGTCCAAGATGCATTCATGAACGGACGCAGCCGAGTGGTGGTGGCGACCAACGCCTTCGGTATGGGCGTCGACAAGGCAAACGTGCGACGGGTCGTGCACTGGCAGCTTCCGGGCACCCTCGAGGCGTACTATCAGGAGGCGGGCCGGGCGGGTAGGGACGGTGAGAACGCGTCGTGCGTCGCGCTCGTTCGCCGTAGCGACGCCAAGCTCCAGCGCGGTTTCATCGATCGCTCCCGCCCCACTCGAAGAGCGCTGAAAAGGGTCCTCACGGTGCTCGAGCGGCTGCTCACCCCACACGGTGGAGGTGTCATTGACCTCTACGATCTGGTAGGCGAGCTCGGACGGGGATGGAGCGACGAACGGGCCTTGGGTGCGGTCGCGGCTCTGACGAGGTGTGGAGTGGTCCGGGCGAGCGCAGGGGTCGACCGCCCGACGGAGGCCTCGCGTGGGGGATGGCGACGCCGCGAGCGCGTCCGTTCCTGCACCTCAGACTCGACGGGTCCAGCGTTGACGCTGGCCATCGTGAGGCGCGACCGAAACCTGGAAAGCGCGGCGCGTCTGAGGCGGGCTGCCCTGGCAAAGCTCAGAGCCGTCGCGCGCTACGCCTCGGGAAGGGGCTGCCGCCGCCGCGCACTTCTTTACTACTTCGGTGAACGGGGAACGGCCGTGAACTGCGCGGCGTGTGACCGCTGCCTCAGGGGTCGCGGTTCCGTGATCCTGGGCCAAACCTCGGTCTGAGCTGAAGCACGACACTTTCTGGGGTGCTGGGCTTCGAATAACTTCAGGCGGGTCCGAAACGTACTCGTCCAGGAAGCGCATGGACCGTTACCTGTCCAGCGAGCACATCGAGTTGCAGGAGCTCGTAGCAGGGTTCGCACGGGACGAGATCGACCCGGTCGCGCGCCATTTGGACCACGCCGGCGAGTTCCCCTGGGAAACCGTCGCCCGGATGGCGAATCTGGGCCTTCTCGGTGTCCCCGTTCCTGAGGAGCTCGGCGGACTGGGTCGCGATTATCTGAGCTACGTTCTGGTTGTCGAGGAGCTGGCGAAGCACGACGCGACGCACGCCATCACGGTGTCGGCACACACGACGCTCGGCACGTCGCCGATTCTGTCCTTCGGCAGCGCGCGCCAAAGGGAAAGATGGGTCAGGCCGCTCGCTCGCGGGGCGGTGCTAGGCGGTTTCGGGCTCACGGAGGCGGGGGCAGGCTCGGACGCGGCCGGGACCCGAACCCGAGCAGAGAAGGTGGAGGGGGGCTACCGGCTCAACGGCGCCAAGGCCTTCATCACACACGCAGGTGTGGGCGAGATCTTCAATGTGACGGCCGTCACCGATCCAACGAAGGGGTCGCGGGGTATCACTTCCTTCGTGGTGACCAAGCCGACCTGCGACCTCGAGCGATCGCGGGAGGTGGGGGTGGGTCACAGTGACGAGCTCGAGTTCGTGGACGGGGTGAGCGCGGGGGCGAAGGAGGAAAAGATGGGGTGGCGGGCGTCCGACACTCGGGAGCTGCTCCTCGAGGACGCCTTCGTTCCCGAGGAGAATCGACTGGGTGCGGAGGGAGAGGGCTTCTCGAACTTCATGGAGACGCTGCAGGCTGGCAGGATCGGCATCGCGGCTCTCTCACTCGGCCTGGCCCAGGGGGCCCTGGACCTGGTGCTTCGACATGACGGGGTGCGGAAGCGCTTGGCGGGAGAGATGTCGGAGTCGCAGCTGACACGGTTTCGGCTCGCGGACATGGCCACGGAGATCGAGGCTGGCCGTCACCTCACCTATCACGCAGCGTGGCTGAAGGACCGGCGCCTGCCGTTCGGGAAGGCGGCCTCCATGGCTAAACTATACTGCTCGGAGATGGCCACGAGGGCGACATTGGCGGCGATGCGGGTACTCGGTCCGGACGGATACACCGACGAGTACGCGGCCGAGCGCATGATGCGGGACGCGAAGGCCTGCGAAATCGGCGAAGGAACGAACGAGATTCAACGCCTCGTGATCGGGCGTCTCATGCTTGAAGAGACGCTCGGCGGGGCGACATAGTCGAGCCCCCTTCCCGGGAAGGTGGGGGCACAAAAACAGAGATGGGCTTCGCAGGGCACTCCTCGTGTCCGGAGCCGCCATGCTTCGCTCTGCCCGAACCTATCGGCGGAGGGGATCTGGGGCGTCGGCGCCTTGGGGGGTCTCGAGGAGCTCGCACGGCACTGGAGCGGCGTTTCTTGCAGCGCGAGATAATTGTAAGCGCCACCCCGCACGAGTCACGGGTGGCGATTCTTGAGGACGGAGAGCTCGTCGAGCTGATGTTCGACCGTCCCGATCAGGGGCGCATGGTCGGCGACGTCTATCTCGGGCGTGTCGAGGCCGTCCTGCCGGGCATCCAGGCTGCGTTCGTCGACATCGGGAGCGATAAGGCGGGCTTCCTCCACGCGTCTGATCTCGACGACGGAAGCGACGTCGAAACAGACGGTGCGGACGAGAACGGCGGAAATCAGGGCGGCAACAAGGGTGGGGGCCGTGGCCGCAAGTACCCGCCCATCCAGGACCAGCTCCAGAAAGGGCAGGAAGTTCTCGTCCAGGTCACCAAGGAGCCAATCGGGACGAAAGGACCTCGTCTCACTGCGCAGGTCAGCCTGCCCGGTCGCTTTCTCGTCTACACGCCCTTCTCCAACCACGTCGGCGTGAGCCGCAAGATCGAAGACCGCGAGGAGCGGAGCCGTCTCCGCCAGATGGCGAAGCAGATTCTCCCCGACGACGCCGGCGGGCTCATCGTGCGCACAGTAGGTGAGGAGGTGACCGAGGAAACCATCCGCCGTGAGCTGAAGAGCCTGCGCGCGAACTGGACGAAGATCCAGAAGCGCGTGCAATCGGGGAGAGCCCCTCTCCTCGTGCGCGAGGAGATGAAGCTGATCGGCGGCGTGATGCGCGACCTCTTCAGCGACAAGTTCGACTCGATCATGGTCGATTCGAGGGAGATCCTCGCCGGGGTCAAGTCTTACGTCTCTGGTGTCGCCCCAGAATTGATGGAGAGGATCCACTTCCATTCGGGACCGGTCCCGCTGTTCGACGAGCACGGAATCGAGGACGAGATCCAGCGGGCGTTCGGCCCGAAGGTAGACCTCTCCTCGGGCGGACACATCGTGATCGAGCCCACCGAGGCCTTGGTCTCGATCGATGTGAACACGGGCCGTGATACGGGTCGGAAAGACCCCGAAAACACCATCTTGCGGACCAACCTGGAGGCCGCCAAGGAAATCGCGAAACAGCTCCGACTTCGGGACATCGGCGGCATCATCGTCGTGGACTTCATCGACATGGAATCCCAGCAGAACCGGGATCGCATCCTGCACGATCTCCGCAGCTACCTGGGACGTGATCGGGCTCGGACCCGAGCCTTCGAGGTCTCCGGACTCGGGCTGGTGGAGATGACACGCCAGCGCGTGAGGCCTTCCCTGAATCAGGCGCTCACCGAAGACTGCGACCACTGCGGCGGGCGGGGGCGCGTCTACACGCCATCCAGCATGGTGCGGCGGCTCGAGCGCGGCCTCCGACGCGCCGGTGCCGTCCAGGAAGAGCGGCAGCTGGTGCTGCGCGTCCACCCCGAAGTGGCGCTTCATGTACTCGAGAACGAGCCCGATTTCCTCGATCGAATGAGCCGGGCCACGCGCGTGAAGCTAGAGTTGCGCGACGATCCCTTGATGCGACCCGACGAATTCCGCCTGCTCTCGGGCCGGTCCGCAACAGACGTAACTCACAAGTATACAACGAGTTAGATTCCCACCGGGCGCGGTGAGGTTGACCTCCGCATCCGCACCGGCGAGACTTACATGCTCCCGTCTGGATAAGATCATCGTCCCATGGAACACGGCATGTACGCAGTATTCAGGACCGGAGGCAAGCAGTTCCGGGCCGAACCAGGACGGCGTCTACGGGTTCCGACGCTGGAGGCCGAGCCAGGCGACACGGTTACGTTCAGCGAGGTCCTGCTCGCTTCCGACGGCGACGCCGTCACCGTCGGAGCGCCCCTCGTGGACGGCGCCAGCGTGAAGGCGGAGGTGGTCGCCCATCGCAAGGGCGCGAAGATCATCGTATTCAAACGTAAGCGCCGCAAGGGTTACCGGCGAAAGCAAGGACACCGGCAGAAGTTCACCGAGATCCGCGTCGAAGACGTGGTCCTCTAGGAGGCTGGGGACGGAGCCGGTTGAAGGAGACCAGATGGCACATAAGAAGGGAGTCGGTTCGAGCAGGAACGGCCGAGACAGCAACCCCCAACGCCTCGGGGTGAAGCGGTTCGGCGGCCAGTTCGTCACCGCCGGGAGCATTTTGGTTCGTCAACGCGGTACGCCTTTTCACCCGGGGCGCAACGTGATGCGCGGCCGGGACGACACGCTCTTCTCGACCGTCGACGGCGTCGTGAAGTTCGAGACTGTTCGCCGTCGTAAGGCCGTGTCCGTCTACCCAACGGACTGAACGGCCCAGACGCAGCCCGGTCCGCTTGCCGCACTCGCGGTAGGCGGACCTTCGCGCGTCCATCCCCATCCCCAACACCCGCAGGATCGGTGCATCCCGACGTGGTCGTCGTGGTGTCCAACCGGGGAAAGGACCCCAGGAGCAGACGATGCAAGCGTACATGAAGCGGCCGCGTTGTCAGCGGCCTTCGGAGACGCCGAGGAAGCTGTCGGCCCGCGTGCTCACCGGCCGGGCGAGCCTGCTCGTCGCGGCCGGCGTGCTGGGCGCGTTCGCTACGCACATGAACGCCAAAACAGGGCAAGTGGCGAGGCCGCAGGCCGTCGCGGAGGTCGACGAGGCCGTGGTCCAGCGTTTTCCAGTGGAGGTGAACGAGCGCGTCGACAGATGGATGCGCCGCTTTCTTACCGATCAGCGTCCTACTTTCGAGGTCTTCTTGGCGCGCCGGGGCCTTTTCGGGCCGATCATACGCCGGAAGCTGGCGGAGCGGGGCATGCCCGAGGAGTTGCTCTATCTGGCCATGATCGAATCCGGCTTCTCGGTAGGTGCGACGTCGCCCGTGGGAGCAGGCGGCATGTGGCAGTTCATGCGCCCAACGGCGGTGGAGTACGGACTTCGGGTCGACCGCTGGGTGGACGAGCGTCGGGACCCGCTTCGAGCCACGGATGCGGCATTGGACTACCTGGCTTGGCTGCACTTGCGATACGGTTCGTGGCCCCTCGCAGCGGCGGCTTACAACGCAGGACCGGCGCGGGTGGATCGAGCCCTCCAGAGGCACGGCGTGCGCGCGGCGGGTGACGCCGATCTCTATTGGGAAATCATCGAGCACCTGCCCCCCGAGACGCGCGATTACGTGCCCAAGATCCTTGCCGCCACCGCGTTGGCGCGCCGTTCCCGTGGCTTTGGCTTGGGAAGCGTCGATCCCCTCCAACCGTACATCTTCGATCGGGTCTGGGTGCCGGCCGGCACCCCCCTGAGCGTGCTCGCGGAGAGGCTCGACACCGAACGGACGGTGCTGAGCGGCCTGAACCCTCATCTCGTCCGCGGAATCACGCCTCCGGGGGCCTCCTACGGGCTCCGCGTGCCCGTAGGATCGATCCCCGACGTGGTGGCGGTGCTCGGAAACTGGTGGCGGGTCGCGGCTGACGACTGACGAGCGTGGGTGTGCCGCGGGACGCAGCTTCAGGCCGGCTCGGGTCCTCCCTGACTCTCGCTGGACGGCGTCTGAGGAGGCTTCCCACGGGGTCCCCACTGCTCACCCTCCTGCGCCTCTCGCGCCGAGGCCATGATGCGCCATATTACGTCACGGGTGAGCTCCTCATCGACGCCTAGGTCTCGCGCCAGCTCCGCCGCGCGGCGGACGACGCGAGCCTCTTGGCCCGGGTCCAGCACGGGAAGGCCCTGGGAATCCTTCTCCTTGCCTACCTCCAGCACCAGCTGGCGGCGTTCGCCCACGAGCCTGATGAGCTCCCGGTCCACGTCATGGATCCGCCGGCGCAGCTCATCGAGACGGCTGGGGGCGTCGGCCAAGGCTTTGGTCTCCTGTGACGGGAGCAGGCGATGGTTGGTGGCGAACGCGCTGGTCGCGCCGGCGCCCGCTTCCGCGCAGACTAGCCTCCGGCCGGCGCAGCGTCGAGCGAAGCCCGGGCACGACCATTGCAGTTGACCAACGGCCGGCACTAGCTTGAGTGAGTTCCTCCGTCCGGAAATCAGTGTGACGATCAGCATTGTCCGGGACGCCAAGCGGCTTTGCGTCTGTCTCCTCGCGGGGACAGGCGTGTCGGCGTGCGCCGATGCCGACCTGGACCCCACATCCGTCGTGGTAGCGGAGGACACCGGCCGGGCCCTCCTGACCGGGGTCGCGCTGCAGGACGTCCCGGTGCTCGTCGGCGAGGCTGATCTTGGCGACGAACTGGGAGGAGCCGTGCTTCTTTGGGAGGCTTCGTGGGAGCTGGGCCGCGCCAATGGCTGGGAGCTGCGTGAGGCCGCGTATGAAGAGATCGCGGGCCCACTCAGCGAGGCCTTCGGAGGAGGCGAGGAGTCGCGCCTGGAAGCGATCGTGGGCGCCGTCGGGTTGGCTGTGGAGGCAGCCGAGCTCGTAGCGACGGACAGGCTGGGCGAGCGGGTTCTGGATCAGCTGGGCCACGCGGGCACGGCATACCGGGGCGCGTTGACCGACCTGGAGGCCGGTCGGTCGGCCCAGGCCCTCGTAAAGGCGCTCCGCAGTGCAGATCTCCTCAGAGAAGCCGGACCGGAAGGGGTTGGCCGCCACCTGCTTGCGATGGCCGAAACCCGGCTTGACGAGCTGGGGGTGGCGAGCGCATCGCTCGTGGCTTCCGGGATGGATCCAGAGGACGTCGAGCGGGGGGAGCACCTCCTGAGGGGTGCGCGCATCGCCATGCACGAGGGCGACTACGCGCGTGCGATTCAGCGCGCCTACTACGCATGTCAGTTGCTGGGAATCTCGCCCCGCTGACGCTCGGTATCCAGCCCCGCTGAGGGTCGCGAGCTACATTTCGCCGCGCCCGATCTTTCTGAGCACCGTGTGGAGAATCCCGCCGTTGCGGTAGTAGTCGACATCGACGTCGGAGTCGAGCCGCACGCGGGCGCTGAAAGTCGTTGCCGTACCGTCGGTTCTGCGCGCTACGACCTCGACTCGTTCGCCTGGCTCCAGCCCATCGGCGATGCCGCTGATGTCGAACGTCTCGGTGCCATCGAGTCCCAGGCTTTCCTGGCCTTCACCGTCCTCGAACTGGAGCGGAAGCACACCCATCCCGACCAAGTTCGAGCGATGGATACGCTCATAGCTCTCGGCGATCACGGCGCTGACCCCCAGAAGCAGGGTCCCCTTCGCGGCCCAGTCGCGTGAGGAGCCGGCGCCGTATTCACCGCCGGCTATGACGATGAGGGGCGTTCCGGCCTCGATGTAGCGCATGGCCGCTTCGTAGATGGGCACCACCTCGCCGGTCGGAAAATGGACGGTGTAGCCGCCCTCCTTGTCCTCGAGCAGGAGGTTGCGGATGCGCACGTTCCCGAACGTGCCCCGCATCATGACCTCGTGGTTGCCGCGCCGGGAGCCGAAGGTGTTGAAGTCGACCGGTCGAACGCCCTTCTCGATCAGATACCGGCCCGCCGGCTCGTTCTTGGGAATGGCTCCCGCCGGGGAGATATGGTCCGTCGTCACGCTCGGTCCGAGGAGCGCCAGAACGCTGGCTCCCTCCAGATCGCCGACCTGTGGGAGATCGATTCCCATGCCCTGGAAGAACGGTGGGTTCTTAATGTAGGTGGAGGATGGGTCCCACTCGTAGAGGCTGGACTCTTCGGGAAGCGGCAGGTCACGCCACAGGTCGTCCCCTTCGAACACCTCGCCGTAGCGCTCCTCGTACATGCGCGGTTCGAGCGACGCGGTGACGGTGTCCCGGACTTCCTGTTGCGTCGGCCAGATATCGGCCAGGAACACCGGCGTTCCGTCCGATCCGTGGCCGAGAGGCTCGTTGTAGAGGTCGATGTCGATGCGACCGGCCAAGGCGAAGGCAACCACGAGCATGGGCGACGCCAGATAGTTCGCCCGGACGAGGGGGTGTATGCGCGCCTCGAAGTTTCGGTTGCCGGAAAGGATTGACGAAACCACCAGGCCTTTCTCTTGAATTACGCTCGAAATCTCCTCCGGGAGGGGTCCTGAGTTGCCGATGCATGTCGTGCAGCCGTAACCCACGACGCCGAAGCCGAGCGCCTCCAAATCCTGTAGAAGCCCCGAGTTCTGGAGATAGTCGGTGACGACCTTCGATCCCGGCGCCATACTGGTCTTCACCCAAGGGGGTACCGACAGGCCGAGCTCGACCGCCCTACGCGCTACGATACCGGCTCCCACCATGACCGACGGATTCGAAGTGTTGGTGCAGCTCGTGATGGCCGCGATGACGATGGTGCCGTCCCCGACCTCGACCCGCTCGCCCTTGCACTCGACCTCAGCCCAGCGGCCTTCTCTGCGGGGACTGGGAGCCACCGCGGAGGGAGCCTCGCCCCCGGCGGTGGATGCGCGCGCGCCCTCGGCGGCCACCCCAGCGCCCGCCGGCACCGGCTCGTTGCCACTCTCGCCCGCCCACTGCTCCGCCGTGCGATCCTGCGCCTCGATCGTGGCTTCGGAGTCTGCCCGGTCCGGGAGGGCGAATCCGGCCGGCAACAGCGAAGGTAGAGAGCCATCGAACGAGGTCCGCACATCAGCGAGTCGGATCCGGTCCTGCGGCCGCTTGGGCCCGGCTACGCTCGGCTCGACCGTGTAGAGGTCCAACTCCAACGAAGACGTGAATTCGGGATCGGGCGTCTCGTCGGTTCGGAATAGACGCTGCGCTCGGCAGTAGCGCTCCACGCGCTCCACCAAGGCGGGGCTACGGGCGGTGCCGGAAAGGTAGCGGAGCGTCTCGGCGTCGACCGGAAAAAACCCGATCGTGGCGCCGTATTCGGGGCTCATGTTGGCCAGGGTGGCTTTGTCCGGTAGCGAAAGGTTGCTGAGTCCGGCCCCGTAGTACTCGACGAAGCGCCCGACCACGCCGTGCGCACGCAGCAACTCCGTCACGCGCAGGACCAAGTCGGTCGCGGTGGCTCCCTCGGGCAGGGAGCCGGTGAGCTTCATCCCGACCACCTCGGGGAGGAGCATGTAATACGGCTGGCCCAGTACCACCGCTTCCGCTTCGATCCCACCGACGCCCCAACCGACGACCCCCAGTCCATTGATCATGGTCGTGTGCGAGTCCGTACCCACGAGCGTGTCGGGATATGCGACCCAGCCATCGCCCTCCCGGCGCCGGTGCACGACGCTCGCGAGGTACTCGAGATTGACCTGATGGACGATGCCTGTGCCGGGAGGCACGACACTGAAGTTCTCGAACGCCTCCTGCGCCCATCGCAGCAGCGCGTACCGCTCGCCGTTCCGTTCGAACTCACGCTCGACGTTCAGCCGGTAGGCCTCGCGAATCCCGGCGTAGTCCACTTGTACGGAGTGGTCGATCACGAGGTCGACCGGGACCACGGGGTTGATGCGCGCGGGGTCGCCGCCCAGGGCGCGAAGCCCGTCGCGCATCGCCGCGAGGTCCACGACCGCCGGCACGCCGGTGAAGTCCTGCAGCACGACGCGCGCCGGCATGAAGGGGACGTCGGCGCCCGCGTTGGTAGGGCTCCAGGCCGCCACGTCGTGGACGTCCCGCTCGCTCACGTAGCCCCCGCCCGCGTGCCGCAGCGTGTTCTCCAGCAGGACGCGGATAGAGAAGGGGAGCCGGTCGAGCTCGACGATGCCGTACTCCTCGAGCTTTTGCAGGCTGTAGTACTGAGTCGCGCCCTCGGAAAGCCCGAGCGTACGCAGGGCGTCGAAGGGGTCCTGGAGCGTCTCGGCCACGGTCGTTCCTCGGGCGGCGTGGAGGGCTGTCGGCGCGTAGTCCGGCTAGGTGGGTAAACCCCGCTGCAAGGGGGGGGTTTCGAGGAACGAGTGGGCCGGACTCGGTTGCCCGCGGCTTCGAGCCGGCTATCCCGCGCTGGTGACGGGCTTGTAGATTGGCCACCGCGCCGGGGTGGCGGAATTGGGAGACGCAGGCGACTCAAAAAAGTCCGGCGGGGTCCGCGCAGTTCGCCCGATCCACACCACACAAGGGTTTTCGCGCCCAAGGGCGCCCCCGCTGACCCCACCCGACCCCCCGGTTTGTCACCCATGTGTCACCGGGAGCGGGTCGGGCTGGTCTTCGGAGTACACCGGCGGCTAGGGTGCGGGACGCAAGGACCGGGTCGGGCGTCCGGCGGTCCCAAGAGCCTCCCGTCGAAGAGCTCACGCTCAGGGAACTCGGAAGAATGCCACGCACCGGTACGACTTCGGGCGCGGTCTCTACATCCCTCTGGGCATCGTGGCGTAGCGGAGTCGGGCCGCCGAGCCCCGGACCGGGCAAGAATGCTGCCCTCGATGTCTTCACGCCTCGTTAGGGATGCCACTGAACATTGACGCGCTCCAACCTCCGGTGCCGCTCGCCCAAAAGCCCGACCTGGTCCTTTCCCGGACCGGATCGGGCTGTACGCTCACGGGGGCGCCGCGTGGCCTTCAGGTGCCTGGTGCCGCCTCCCGCGCACGCGCCCGGTACACCTCGCGCGCGTCCTCAGACGTGTGCGTAAACGTGGGCCTTCTCGGCCTCCGAACGCCAACCCGGCCACTCGTCGGCCATCTCCTGCAGCTTGTCGATCCAGCGGAGGGCGTAGTCGGCGGCGCTGCGGCTCCGGACCGGCGACCCGCCCACCGTGATCCACACCGGGTTGGTCAGCGCCAGCGGGTAGCGCGTGTCCAGGGGGAACCGGTCCTGCCCACCCCCCTCTACGCGGACGTGGACCCAGCTTCCCCGGTCCACCCGGACCGTCCGCTCCGTATCCAGGGACATGAGGTCGCCCGTGAAGGGGATCTCCTCCACGATCTCGCCGTTCACGACCACGAAGGCCCGGCGCATGGGTACGATGCCCCACGCACGGATCGCCACCGTCACCTCACCCCCACCCGTGGGTAGCGGCAGTACCTGCCCTGGACTGCGGCCGTTTACGGTCACGTCGACCAGTGGCCCGCTGGACACGAAGGCGTTTCCGTTGCGCAGGCCCTCGAACCAGCCGTCCATGGTGAGGCTGCCGTCCCGGGTGCGCACGTAGGTGCGGATGGAGCCCAGGAGCGGCGTCGCCTGAAGGTTCGAGATGGAGTCCTCTCCCCCGACCGCCGAGGCCCGTAGCCGGTTGCTCCAGACCGCGTAAAGGGGCGGGTAGCCGTCCTGGGGTCTCGACCACTCGACGGCGTCGGCCGTGGCCAGCGCGGCGTCGACGATGAAGCCCTTCGCGCCGCCCAGGTTCCCCTCGAGTGGATCTCCGTCGTAGGAGGAATGCACGTACCCCGTGGTCGCCCCCTGGGCCTTGGCCTTCCTGAACATGTCCGTGCTGGAGGGATAGAGGCTCTCGATGGCGGTGCCCCCGTAGCCCGTCGTGTAGGGAGAGGTGAGGTGGTCGTCCATCCCGAACATGAAGACGTGGCCGATCAGGGTCACCGCGACTCTCCAGCATCCGAACATCCTACCGCACTGTCACCGGACGGCCTGGGAGGTGGTGATGCGGTTGGGCGAAGTCGCGGTCTGGGGAGACGACGAAGGTCACTTCAATGGACCGTCGGGCGTCGCGATCGCCTCCAACGGAGACATCTGGGTCTCGGATGGGCACAGGGGCGGGAACAACCGTATCGTCAAATTCACGAGCGCCGGGGCGTTCGTGCTCGCGGTCGGCGGCGGTGTCGGCTCGGAGAGCCGGGAGCCGAGTCGGTTCAGCGATGCGCACGACATCAAGATCGATTCCCAGGACCGGGTTCTCGTCGCCGACCGCGGCAACAGCCGCATCCAGGTCTTCGACCAGGACGGCGAGCTGCTCTACATCTGGACGCACTACGGCAAGCCCAGTGGGCTCTTCATCCACCGCAACGACATCCTTTACGCGGGCGATGGCCTGTCGGGTCAGTTGCGGACCGGGCCGCCCGACCCCTGGCGCAGCAACTTCGGGTGGGAGAAGGGGATCCGCATCGGAGACCTGAAGACCGAGCAGGCGTGGGTCACGCACTTCATTCCCCAGCACGACGTCGACGTCGGCGCGGGAATCGAGTTCCTCGGCGTGGACTTCGCGGGAAACATCTACGCGGGTGAGGTCACTCGGGCGCGGCTGGTGAGATACGTGCCGTTCCGACCGCCCGAGATTGGTGAAAGCAGGTGACTCTCGGCCTTCCCGGGGCCGCATTCACGATGGTGTCCCGCTGACAGTTGAAGGTGGTGGCTCCGGAGAGTCTCCTTGTTAGCCTGCCTTTCTCATTTCGGCAACCGGTTCATGGTCGTCGAGGTGGGCCCTGAGCATCCAGAGCTGGTCGTAGCCGATGATCCTCCGGTAGCTCTTCTCGGTCTCCACGAACGAGGCCGCAGCCCAGCGCAAGGCCATCGCTCCGTTCTTCCAGTTGGTCACCCTGCGGGTCTTCTGTCTTACGCCCGAGTGGGTGCTGTCGATCAGGTTGGTCGAGCCCAGGCACTTCCTCAGCCGCGGCGGGAGGCCGAGCCGGTTGATCGTGAACATCTCGCTGAGGCCTTCGCGTAGGCTAGCCGAGGCCGAGGGGTGGTCGCGCTCGAGCCATCGGGCGAGCTGCTCGAGCTTCTGCTCGCCCTGCTTCGCGTCCAGCTTCATCGCCGCCCGGAACGCCGCCTTCACCTGAGGATGCTGATCCTTCGGCAGATGACCCAGCACGTTGCGGAGCTTGTGGTTGCGGCAGCGCTGGATGGGGTGACGTTGGCCGAACACCTTCTCGATCGCCTTCCTGAGCGCTTTCGAGCCATCGATCACGAACAGCCGCCGCCTGCCCGGGTCCAGGCCGCGCTCGACCAGATCCTCTAGGAGCGCGCTGGTCACCTCGGCGTTCTCACTCGCTCCTTCCCTCACGCCCAGCACGTGCTTCTTTCCGTCTGAGTCCACGCCTACCGCAGCAAGCACGTGGTGCGAGCCCATCTGGATCCCGTCCAGGTAGATCACCAGCAGGTCCCACGCATCCAGCCGGCGCTCCATCAGCTCCTTCAGCACGCGCTCCGAGGCCTCGACCGTCTCACGGCTCACCGCCGACTTGCTCACCCCGACCGTGTCGGCCATCTCACCGATCACACGGCCGTACTTGCGCGTGCTCACCCCCGCCATCAGGACCTCGAGCATCCGATCCGCCACAGCGCCCGGTCTCCGCATCGCTGCGTACGCCGGCACCTCGACCTCGCCACCCTCCCCGGCGCCCCGGCGCCTGAGCCGTGGCCGCTCCACACGCACCTTCCGGTCCGACAGGTAAACCACACCACCCTGCCGGCCATACCACACCGTGTCGTCTTCCGCTCGTGACCGACCTGCCTGCTTCACGCCTGCCACACCCTCGGCGCTCATCTCCAGCACCGCTTCGATCGTCGCTCGTCCCATCACCTGGATGACTTCGTCGATCACGACCTCCGTCTGCTCCACGAACTCAAGCATCGGAAGCAGAAACTGCCCCTCCCGCTTCAGGAACTCCCTGATCGCGCGCTTGTCCGCCCGATCCCTTACCTCGTACGTTCTCTTCATCGTGGTGGCTCCGTGTTGGGGTTTTTGCCTACCCGAGCCTATCGGCCCGGGACCCCCCGGAGCCACCACTTTTCTTTCTCCCCTATCAGGAACCTTCAACTACGGTTGGGACAGCTTCACAACTAGAGGTCACAGCACGGAACACGTTGTAGAACAAAAGCTTGCCGGGGTGGCGGAATTGGCAGACGCAGGCGACTCAAAATCGCCCGGGAGCAGTCCCTTGCGGGTTCGAGTCCCGCCCCCGGCACTGGAGGGTCCTGGCGGTTTGTCTCGGCCAGGAGCCATGGCATAGCACCCTGACCGCCGGATCTCGTGCTGAATGGCTGATCTCACCGGCCGCCTGAACGCCGCCCTGGAAGGCCGCTACCGCATCGAGCGTATGCTCGGCGAAGGCGGCATGGCGACCGTCTACCTGGCAGACGACCTGAAGCACGACCGCAAGGTGGCGCTCAAGGTCTTGAAGCCCGAGCTCGCCGCCGTGCTCGGCGCCGAACGGTTCCTGTCCGAGATCAAGGTCACGGCGAACCTCCAGCACCCTCACATTCTGCCGCTGTTCGACTCGGGCGAAGCGGATAAGCTTCTCTTCTACGTGATGCCGCACGTGGAGGGCGAATCGCTACGCGAGCGTCTGGAGCGCGAGGCTCAGCTCCCGGTGAACGAGGCGGTAGCCATCGCGACCAAGGTCGCTGGCGCGCTCCAGCACGCGCACGAGCGGGGCGTCATTCACCGCGACATCAAGCCCGCCAATATCCTGCTCCAGGACGGCGACCCTGTCGTGGCGGATTTCGGCATCGCGTTGGCCATGACGGCAGCAGGCGGCACGAGGATCACGGAGACCGGCCTCAGCGTGGGGACGCCCTACTACATGAGCCCGGAGCAGGCGACGGGCGACCAGGAGGCAGGACCTCCGAGCGACATCTACGCATTGGCGTGCGTGCTCTACGAGATGCTCGTGGGAGACCCACCCTACCTGGGCAGGACCGCGAAGGCCGTGCTGGGTCAAATCATCGCAGGCGAGGCGGTATCGGCAACGAAGCGGAGGTCGTCCATCCCCGCGAACGTGGACGCGGCCATCCGGAGGGCGCTGGAGAAGCTTCCCGCGGACCGATTCACGGGGGCTCAAGACTTTGCGAAGGCGCTGGCCGATGCTGGGTTCCGGCACCGGGAGTCGGCTACCGAAGCAGTCGGCGTGGTCGCCTCAGGGCCGTGGAACCGGGTCTCGGTCGTAGGCTGGAGCGTGGCGGTGCTTGCAACCCTCACCCTCGGCTGGTCGCTCCTGCGTCCCGCAGCCCCGGAGCCACCCAGGCCCGTCAGCCGCTACAGCAGGGGGTTACCCGTCACCCAGCGGGGTGACGGCTTCGGCTCGAGCCTCGCTGTCTCACCCGACGGCGCGCAGATAGTCTACGTGGCTCAGGGCGAGCAGGGCCCGCAGCTTTGGCTACGCCGACGTGATCAGCTCCAGGCGACGCCCATCGTGGGCACCGTGGGTGACGGCGTCATCAACCCCGTCTTCTCGCCCGACGGCCAGAGGGTGGCCTTCTATCGGACTGGGGGTGGGTCGGTCAGCGCGGTCTCGCTGGCCGGAGGGCCGCCATTGGCGATTGCGGAGAGCGTCGTCGGAGCTGCGGCGCTCGCATGGGGACCCGACGGCTACATCTACGTCGATGCCGACGTTGCGTCCGGCGGTGCTATCGGTCGCGTGCCGGAGACGAGCGGCGAGGTAGAGCAGTTCACGGTGCTCGATACCGCGCAGAGCGAGACAGGTCACAACTGGCCGCAGGCGCTCCCCAACGGTCGCGGGGTGCTGTTCACGGTGACCCACCAGCCCTATGCCGACGACAGCCAGTACGACATCGCAGTGGCGGATTTGGAGACCGGGGAGCACGAGGTGCTCGTGCGCGGCGTGTTCGCCCGCTACGCGGCGTCCGGGCATCTGGTCTACCCGACGGCAGACGGCACGCTCCTGGCGGCTCCGTTCGACCAGGATGCCATGCAGCTCACGGGACCGGCAGTGGCGCTGGCCGAGGGTATAGGGGTGCGCCCGTTCGGGTCGGTGCACCTCGCGCTGTCGGACGACGGCACGCTCGTGTATCAGGCCGGGAGCGCGCTGGTCGGTGGGAGCGAACTCGTATGGGTAACGCGCTCGGGCCAGGCGACGCCTGTCGATGACGGGTTCACCTTCGTGCCCGGCGGCGGGAACTACGGCTGGAGGCTCTCGCCGGACGGAACGCGGGTGGCGTTCAACGACCTAGACGGGGACGTCTGGATCAAGCACCTGCCCGACGGTCCGGTGGAGCGACTCACGTTCGTGGAGGACTTCGACTACAGACCGTTTTGGACGCCCGACGGTCAGTCCGTGACGTACTTTTCAGGTCCCGCGTCAGACGACCGGACCGTGCGTTCCAGGCGTGCGGACGGGACCGGAGAGCGGCAGCTCGTGCTCGACGACGAGCGCAGCTTCTCTCAGGGGTCGTGGAGCCCCGACGGCGAGTGGTTGGTGCTGCGCGCGGCGGCTACGGCGGCCACGGGTCTGGGACTGCGCGACATCCTGGCTTTCCGGCCGGGCGTGGACAGCGTTGCGGTGCCGCTCGTGGCGACAGCGGAGTTCGCCGAGGGTGAGCCTGCCTTCTCGCCGGACGGTCGCTGGCTGGCCTACAGCTCTGACGAGACGGGCCGCCGCGAGGTGTTCGTCCGCCCCTTTCCCGACGTGGGCTCGACGAGGGTGCGGGTCTCGACGAATGGGGGACTCGGGCCGCTGTGGGCGCACAGTGGGCGAGAGCTGTTCTTCATGGACGAGGAGCGTGGGCTGGTGGCCGCGGAGTTCGATCCGGTTGCGGGTCAGGTGCGGGCGCAGGAGACGTTGTTCACGATTCCACCGGGATACAGCGTATTCGCGGGTGCTAACTTCTACGACGTCACGTCAGACGACCAGCGGTTTCTGATGGCCCGCCTCCACGAAGGCGACGCCGAGGGGCCTGCTACCCAGGTCATCGTCGTCGAGAACTTCTTCGAGGAGCTGAGGGAGCGGGTGGGGGGCTGAGCATGGCCTGGGCACAAGCGCCCGAGGTCCTCAGTCGACTCCGTGAGCCCGTGCGAGCGCCGCTTCAGCTGAACGGCTGAGCGACCCGCCGAACCGTGCCGGATGGCGCTCCAGCTCCTGATCGGGCAGCGCACCGAACAACTTGAGCCCCCACTGCACGGACGGGCCGATCGTAAGCAGGATCACGGCCGTGCCGATGCCTACCGTCCCGCCCATGAGCCAGCCGAGCGCGAGCGCGGTCGCCTCGATCGCGGTGCGGATGCGACGCACGGGCCATCCGGTGCGCAAGGTCAGCGCCACCATGAGCCCGTCACGTGGGCCGTGCCCGAACCCGGCCCCGATGTACATGCCCGACGCCAGCCCAATCAGGAGAATCGCGGCTCCCAAGTAAGCGGCCGACACGACGACGTTCGGCCCCGGCGGAATCACGATCAGGAGCAGGTCGAGGAAGACCCCGATCAGGACCATGTTCAGGATCGTCCCCGGGCACGAGGCGCATCGCACTCGTGATCACGAGGATCACCGCGCCAGCCAGGATGCTCGCGGTCCCGACCGTCATGCAACGTGGAGTCCGTAATGGAAGGCGTCCCACGGACCGAGCCCGAGTCCGGAGCGAATGAAGAGCGCGACCGCGGCCCCGAAACCGAGCAGGCCCGCGATGAGCTGTCCGAGACGCAAGGTCAGGGCGAGGGGTTTCGGCGCCGACGTGTGCTCACGGGTCGGAGTGTCGCTCGCGGGCACGGAGATTCCGTCGTCTGAGATGCCGGAAACCACCTACTACACCTGAGAGTTCCCTGACCGGCCCCTACTCGCCTCGCTCTTCGACACCGGACGGCTGGGCACACTCGCTACCATGTGCGGATGGACGCAACGCTACGGCCGGCTGCGTTGCGGTCGGCGCCTTCGACGTTGCGAAACGCGATCGAGGCTACCACCCCTGCGCGCCACGCGACGCCCATGTCTTGGACACCACCGGCTTCGGCGGCCGCCCCTAGTACGGAAGGACCACACCCCCTAAGTTAGCCCGAGTCCGGAGCGAATGAAGAGCGCGACCGCGGCCCCGAAACCGAGCAGGCGTGGTCCGCGATGAGCTGTCCGAGACGCAAGGTCAGGGCGCGTGAAGACCGGAACGGTTATGGCGGGTTCTCCGCTCCCTGTTCGCAAGTGGGTCTACGCGATCTACTTGGACGTGACGAGCCTTAAGGGTGTTGCGTCGATGAAGCTGCACAGGGACCTAGGCGTCACGCAGAAGACCGCTTGGTTCATGCAGCAGCGCATCCGCGAAGCGTTCCAGGCGGAAGGCCCTGTGGTCTTCGCGGGGCCGGTGGAAGTGGACGAGACCTATTTCGGCGGCCGGGAAAAGAACAAGCACGAGTCCAAGAAGCTGAAGGCCGGGCGCGGCACGGTGGGCAAGACTGCGGTTGTGGGCGCGAAGGATCGGGCCACGGGACAGGTAGCGGCTCGGGTGGTCGAGGGCACGGACAAGAAGACCCTACAGGGCTTCGTGAAGACTCACGCGGCCAAGGGCGCGAAGGTCTACACGGACGATGCGAGCGCCTACGATGGCCTGGAGAACCGCGAGGCGGTGAAGCACTCGGTCAGCGAGTACGTCAGGGGCCAAGCCCACACGAACGGGGTGGAGAGCTTCTGGAGCATGCTCAAGCGGGCGCACAAGGGCACGTTCCACAAGCTGAGTGCGAAGCACCTACAGCGCTACGTGAACGAGTTCGCGGGCCGTCACAACATCCGGTCGCTGGACACGATCGCTACCATGTTGTCGCGGATGGTCGGCAAGCGGCTCATGTACGGGACCTCGTATCCTGACGCCGGCGAAGTAGCTCGTGTCACCTATCTCTCCTTTTCTTCTGAGGTAAGCCAAAAGACAACTGGGCGTTACTCTTGTGCGGACCTAGCCAACAAGGGTGCCGACACCGTTCGCTCTCAACTCCGGGGGGTGCGGTCCTCAACGGAATTACGATCTACAACGTCCTACGAGAAATGCCGTTGCTCATCACCCACAACGAAACGGTAACGTGGTGTTTCTGGCGGGAGCTGAGCGCTATGCGGTGCCTAACGCTACCTTCATGTTCCATGGCGTAGGCTTCGATGTTAAACAACCGACGCGCTTTGAGGAGAAGCTACTACGGGAGCGCCTCGACAGCGTGGAGTCTGATCAGCGAAGATCGCCGCCATCCACGACAGGGCCTCCTTCGGCCAAGAGGAGGTCGCCTCTCTGTTCCTCAAGGCGGCCACTAAAGACCCCGCCTATGCGGAAGCGATTATTCACACCAGACAGGTCCATAAGTGGCGCACCCATAATCCAGCTTGTATTCCAACGATAGTGCGTCGTTCTCTGGGGCAAGCACGGTTCGCTCCTTTTGGGAGGTGGGCAACAACAGCCAATACACCTACGGGCTTGAAAGGTGCTGTCCGAAGCCAAGTTCGTTTAGTACATCCTGAAGCCCGTGTCAACCCCTTCGGGTCCCCTGCGGGCGCTTCTGCACCCTTGTCTGGTTCAATCAATCTGCCACGAGGAAACGGCCAAATGACCGAGAAGCGGAAGCCGTACAAGAAGGGCTTGAAGGCGGACTACAAGGGCGCGACACCGGAACAGGTGGCGAAGGCGCTACACAGGCATCGCCCCGAGGAGGTGGAGACGAGGATCGCGAATAGCGAGGCCGTCACGAAGAAAGGAATCAAGTTAGGTATATAATCCCCCTAAGTTACGGCGCTTTTTCCCGGTCTCCCGCGCGTTCGCGCACCTCGTGGAGGCCAGGTGGGGCAGGGACGTACGACGCGGTCGCGGATGCGTGCGTCCAGCCGGCGAGAGTCTCGTCACTCGATCCCACGGATCACACACGGAGCGCGCGATGGCAGCCCAAGGAAACGGGGGGAAGGACACGCTCACCATCACCGACAACCGCACTGAGCGGCAATACGAGATCGCGATCCACGCCGGCAACGTCATCCGGGCGATGGACCTCAGACAGATCAAGGTCGAAGAGTCGGATTTCGGCATGATGTCCTACGACCCGGCTTTTACGAACACGGCATCGACCACGAGCTCCGTCACCTACATCGACGGCGCGAAGGGCGTGCTCCAGTACCGTGGATATCCGATCGAACAGTTGGCAGATCGCGCCAGCTTCCTGGAGGTGGCCTACCTGATTCTCGAAGGGGAACTGCCCTCCCAGCAGGCGCTCGACGACTTCGTGCACGAGATCACGTACCACACGTACGTGCACGAGAACATTCTCAAGCTGCTGGGTGGCTTTCGTTACGACGCCCATGCCATGGGAATGCTGATCAGCTCCGTGGCGGCTCTCTCAACGTTCTATCCCGACGCCCATGACATCGACGACCCGGCAGTTCGGCGGGCGCAGACCGTCCGCGCAGTCGCGAAGATGCCGACCTTGGCCGCGTTCACGTATCGGCACCATCACGGGCTTCCGTACGTGTATCCCGAAAACGAGCTGAGCTACACGGCGAACTTCCTGAACATGCTCTTCAGGCTCGGGGTCAAGGAGTACCGCCCGAACCCGATCCTGGAACGTGCACTGGACGTGCTGTTCATCCTGCACGCCGACCACGAGCAGAACTGCTCCGCCACTGCGATGCGCGTCATCGGCAGCTCCCGCCCCGACCCCTACTCGTCTTTGGCAGGGGCCATGGCGGCGCTCTGGGGTCCGCTCCACGGGGGCGCGAACGAGGCCGTGCTGCGGATGCTCGGGCGCATCGGCAGCGTCGACAACATTCCCGCCTTCTTGGAGCGCGTGAAGAACAAAGAGGAGCGACTGATGGGCTTCGGGCACCGCGTCTACAAGGCGTACGACCCGCGAGCCAGCATCATCAAGCGTACGGCGGACGAGGTCTTCAAGGTGACGGGGCGAAACCCGCTGCTGGACATCGCGCTCGAGCTCGAGCGGATTGCGCTCAACGAGGAGTATTTCATCGAGCGCAATCTCTATCCCAACGTGGACTTCTACTCCGGCATCATCTACCAAGCCATGGGCTTTCCCGTGCAGATGTTTCCCGTGCTCTTCGCGATTCCTCGAACGGTGGGCTGGCTCGCTCAGTGGGAGGAAATGCTGAATGACGGGGAGCAGAAGATCGCTCGGCCACGCCAGGTGTTCGAGGGCCCCGAGCCCCGCGACTTCGTCCCACTCGCGGAACGCTGAGCAGCGGCCGAGACCACGGCGGGTGAGCGAGAGCGAGCTCTTGGTGCTCGACCTCGAGCACCTGGGCAGTCCAGGCGTCATGTGCACGTACGTCGTCGTCGGAGACGAGGTCGCGATCGTCGATCCTGGTCCTTCCACGACCCTCCCGACCCTCGAACGCGCGCTCGGCGGGCATGGAATCTCGCTCACGGACGTCCGTCACATCCTTCTCACGCACGTCCACCTCGACCATGCGGGCGCGACGGGGCACCTCGCCTCGCGGCTGCCGGGCGTGCTCGTCCATCTTCACCGTGACGGCGCGCCTCACATCGTAGATCCGGTCCGCCTGGTTGCCAGCACCCGCCGCACGTTCGGCGACGCACACGACCGGCTGTGGGGCGAGGTATTGCCCGTGACGGCAGGGCAGATTCGGGCCTGGGAACCGGGCGAGCGAGGGCCCATGCCAGGTCTGAGAGCCTTCCACTCGCCCGGCCACATCGCCCACCATCTCGCCTACCTCGACGAGCGTACCGGGACCCTCCTCGCCGGCGACGCGCTGGGGATCGTCCTCGCCCCGGGTGCGGCGACGCACGCGCCCACCCCTGCGCCTTCTCTCGACATCGAGGCGTGGCTCCGCACGCTCGTCGATCTGGCCTGGCTGGAGCCGGAGCGCATGGGGGTCACGCACTTCGGCTTGCACGAAAACGTCACGGGACGACGGCGCGAGCTGTACGACGGCTCAAGGCTGTCGAGGGCCGGGTGCTCGAGGCCCTGGACCGGGACGAGGACGCGGCGGCGGCCGCTCTTACATTCGACCGAGAGGTGCGCACCCGACAGTCCGAGGGCGCACCGACGCAGCGTGTGGAGGCGTATTTCGGTTGTTTCCCCGCCACCATGGACTGGGCCGGGGTTGCCCGCTACGTCCGCTCGAGAAACCGACGGATGTCGCCCGAGTGAAGCCGTCTTAGTACGCCTGAACCGGGCACTCCGAGCCCCCCCCGTCCCCCCCGTTTCGACCCCGCGAGTGGGCAGTAAAAGTGTAGCGCCTCCCTCTCACCGGCGTTAGTTTCACCTTTTGACCTACCCCACCCTCAAGGTGGTGCATGGTCCAAGGCGCGGAGCTCACGCTGAGGTCTCTGACGGTTCTTCTCGTCGAGGAAACGGCTGGCGAGCGTTCGAGCGTGAGACGAGCCCTGGGCGTGAGTGGCAGCCATGAGTTGGAGATCGAAGCGGCCGCGGAGTTGAGACAAGCGCCGAAGAGGCTGTCGAAGGGCGGGATCGATGTGGTGCTCCTCGACTTGGCGCTTCCCGACAGCCATGGAATGAGTACATTCGAGCGCACACACGCGTTCGCGCCGGATGTGCCGATCGTGGTCCTGGTGGAGCGCGACGAAGATGCTTTGGCGATGAGCGCGGTCCAGGCGGGCGCGCAGGATGCGATCGCGAAACCGGACGTATCGTCCGGGTTGGTCTTGCGGTCCCTGCGCTACGCCGTCGAGCGGCATCGATTCCTCACGGCAATGAGCTCGCTCTCCCTCATTGACGATCTGACGGGCCTGTACAATCGTCGTGCGTTCACCGACCTGGCAGAGCAGTACCTGAAACTGGCGCGGCGATCCAAGCGCGGGGTCACGCTGGTCTACCTCGACATCGACCGTTTGAAAACCATAAACGACAGTCTCGGGCTTCCGAGCGGGGACAGGGCTCTCATGAAGGTCGCGGAGATTCTTCGCGCCACCTTCCGTCGATCGGACGTCATTGCGAGAATGGGAGACGACGAATTCGTCGTGATGGCGCTCGAGGCGTCGGGCGAGGACGCCCGGGCGCTGGTAGAACGCCTCAAGACGCACGTAGCCGAGTTCAATGGCTCAAATAGGGAGCCTTACCAGTTGTCGCTCAGTATTGGCGTCGTGCGTGACGACGCAACGATCCGAGTGCCCGTCGAACACCTCCTGCGCGAGGCGGAAGAAGTCATGTACGAGCACAAGCGATCGAGGCGCAGGACGGTGAGCCGATGACGGCCCCGGGGAGCGGTCAGGGGACCGCCCGGCGGCGGACGGCGGTGCACTGGCTGGTGCGTATCGTCGAGCGTGCTGGACTCTCCGCGGCCGAGGACGTCGAGGTCTCGCCCCAGGTGAGCAGCCCCGACGCATGGGCGGCCGTAACTCGCTCCTATGGACTCGTGGAGGCCCGTCTCGCCGAGCTGGTCGCCGAGTATTTCCGGCTCGACGTGGCCGACCTTGCGAACGCCGACCCCAACGCCGCCCTCGTCATCCCGGAGGGGATGGCACGCAAGCACCACATCTACCCCCTGCTGGAGGACGACCGCCACATCTACGTGGCGACGTGCGACCCGACTGACGTCGAAGCTGAGCGCGCCCTCGGCTTCAGTACCGGCCGGACGACGGTGTTCCAGGTCGCCACGCCCGGCGAGATCCGTGATGAGCTGGACGCCCGCTTCACGCCCGGCCACCACGTCGAGGGAATCCTCGGTTCGTTCGACAGCGACGACCTGGACTTGAGTCTCGACGTCGTCCAGCTCGTCGAGGAGATGGGACCCGAGGCTGTCACCGAGGAGGACGCCAAGCGACCCCGGTCGCGAAGCTCACCAACTTGATCATCCGCGACGGGATCGCCCAGCAGGCCAGCGACATCCACATCGAGCCCGGCCGGAAGATTGGCGCGGTCCGCTACCGCGTCGACGGCGTGTTGCGCAAGCACATGGATCTGCCGATGCCGGCCATGAACCGGATCATCAGCCGCATCAAGATCCTGGCGAAGCTGGACATCGCAGACCGCCTGAGGCCGCAGGATGGCAAGGCACGGGTGCGGGTCAAAAACTCGGCGTACGACCTACGCATCTCCACCTTGCCTGCGGCCGGAGCCGAGAAGTGCGTGATTCGGATCCTCGATTCGAGCGCGGCTCTGACGCTCGACGACCTCGACCTCCCCGCGCTCGAGCTTGAGCGGATGCGGCAGCTCCTCTCCAACCGCGAGGGCGTGTTGGTTGTGACCGGCCCCACCGGCTCTGGCAAGACCACGACGTTGTACGGAGGGCTGCGCGAGCTCGCCGACGGCAAGGTCAACATCATGACCGTCGAGGACCCGATCGAGTACGATCTTCCCGCCATCACGCAGACACAGATCGAGACCAAGCAGGGTGTGACCTTTACGTCGACGCTGCGCGCCATCCTGCGCCAGGACCCCGACGTGATCCTCGTGGGGGAGATCCGCGACAAGGAGACGGCCGATACGGCCGCGCAAGCGGCCATGACCGGACACCTCGTCCTCACGACCGTGCACGCCAACGACGCCGTGAGCGCGGTATCGCGTCTCGCCGACCTCGGGCTTCCGTACATGACGATCTCCGCGGTCATGAAGGGGGCCGTCGCTCAGCGCCTGCTCAGGCGTGTACGCTCCTCCTGCGCGGAGCCGGTTCGGGGCGTGCTGACGCCCGACGAGCGCCGATTGACCGAGAACCACGGCATGGAGCCGGTCGTGCGGGCCGTCGGGTGCGCCGACTGCGGATTCACCGGCTATCGTGGCCGGCTCCCCGTCGTCGAGGTGCTGACGGTAGGACCGCGTTTCCAGCACGCAGTGGAGCAGCGCAAGGGGTAGGCGACGTTGCAGCGGGTCGCCACGCAGGGCGGGATGCGCACGATGCACCAGGTTGCGCTGGAGTGGGTGGCCCAGGGGAAGACGACGCTGGTCGAAGTGGAGCGGGTTCTTGGCATGACGGTGGACGACGACCAGCAGCAGGCCGAAATCGGACCGCCCCGCATCCTCCTGGTGGACGACGACCAGGAGGCCCGACTCATGATGCGGACGCTTCTCGAGAAGGAGGACTTCGTGATCGAGGAGGCGGCCGATGGTCATGAGGCCGCCGACAGGCTCGACGCGGATGCGATCTACTCGCTTCTCATCCTGGATTTAGGCATGCCCGGGATGGACGGTCGTGAGCTCCTGCAGAAGATCCGTGGGTCCGTCGAAACCATGGCGTTGCCGGTCCTCATCCGTACTGGTTCGGGTTCGAACAAGCTCGAGGCAGAGCTTCTCGAAGCCGGCGCCGACGACTATCTCACGAAGGAAATGGACGCCGACCGATTCCTCGCGCGTGTTCGGGCCGTGCTCCGTAGGGCGCTCATCTGACCCTCTGTCCGTGCACACCAGGGCCCCCGTGGTCTTCGCTCCACGCCGGTTTGACACCGGCGGCACCATGTGAAACCTTTCCGGGCTGTTCGCTGTAGGCTATCCGCCGACCGCGTCCCGACACGTAGGACTTCATGTTCAAGACCATCCGTGGCCGCATCATCACGATCGTCGTGGCGCTCGCCATCGCGGGTTGGCAACTCTACAGCGAGGGTCTGAAGCTCGGACTCGACCTTCAGGGCGGGATGCACCTGGTGCTCGAGGTCGACGACCCCGATGGCACGATGACGATGGATGCCAAGGCCGATGCCGTCGACCGCGCGTTGCGGGTGGTACGCAGCCGCATCGACGAGCTGGGCGTCGAGGAGCCGCTGATCCAGAAGGTCGGCCAGGACCGGCTCATCGTCGAGCTCGCCGGCATCAGCGACCAGCAGCGCGCAAGGGACATCGTCTCTCAGGCCGCGTTCCTTCAGTTCAAGCTGGTGCTCCCGACGCTGGATGTGCAGCAAGCGCTGCCACGGGTCGACCGGGCCATCGCAGTCGCTCTGGGCGAGGAGGAGATCCGCGCCATGGGGCACGACGCCGAGGCCCCGGCCACCGACCTCGAGCAACTGCTGTTCGGTGGTGGGGCCGACACGATGGTTGCCGATACCCTCGCCGAGCCGGCGGACCGCGCGGGCCTCGACGATGCGGTCGCCCAGGAGGCGGAGCTCCGCCCGCTGACGGGACTGCTCAGCCAGGGCGACGTGGAGGGGACGTTCCTGGTCGCCACCGAGGTGGTTGAAGACGTCGAGCGCTTTCTGGCCCTACCCGAAGCGCAGCGGGCACTTCCGCGTGGCGTCCAGCTCCACTGGGGCGAGGACGTGGTGGGCTTGGGAGCCCGGACGTACCGTCGGCTGTACGTCCTGGAGGAGGAGGCGTTCATGACGGGGGAGGCGCTGGAGGACGCCCTCGCGGCTCGAGACCCCCAATTCAACCAGGCCCAGGTCCAGTTCGAGCTGAACCGCGCAGGTGGTCGCGATTTCGAGCGCTTCACGAGCCAAAACGTGGGGAACCACCTGGCAATCCTTCTCGACGACGAAGTGATCAGCGCTCCGGTGGTTCGCGACCGAATCGGATCGCGCGGACAGATCGATATGGGGAACGCGCCCCTCGAGGAGGCCCGGGACCTGGCGCTCGTCCTGCGTGCAGGCGCCCTCCCCGCTCCGCTCGAGATCATGGAGGAGCGCACGGTAGGCCCCTCGCTCGGACAGGACTCGATCGACCAGGGCGAGCTGGCCGGTATCGTTGGCCTGATCGTGGTCGTCACCATCATGGTCGGATACTACCGCGTTGCCGGGCTTCTGGCGGTGCTCGCGCTCACTGTCTACGTCGTGCTCGTCCTGGGCGGTCTGGCGGGCCTCAATGCCACGCTCACCCTGCCCGGGATCGCGGGGCTGATCCTCTCGGTCGGGATGGCCGTAGACGCCAACGTGCTGATCTTCGAGAGGGTCCGCGAGGAGCTCGCAGCGGGGCGAGCCACGCGCACCGCAGTGGACGAGGGTTTCGGTCATGCGCTGTCGGCCATTGTCGACGCGAACATCACGACGCTCATCACCGCACTCATCCTGTTCCAGTTCGGCACTGGACCCGTCCGTGGCTTCGCAGTCACGCTTTCGATCGGCATCGTCATGTCCTTCTTCTCGGCACTGTACGTCACGCGCACGTTCTTCCTGGTCTACCTGACCCGGAAGACGGCGTCCGACCCCATCAGCATCTGACCCGGCGATGAGGGTTTTCAGTGAGGCTCGCTACAGGTTCATCGAAAAGCGGAGAGCCGCGTACGTCGTTTCGGCGCTCATCATCCTGACGGGGATCGGCGCGATGACCATCAACGTGGTCGCCATCGGATCGTGGCAGAATTACGGCGTGGACTTCACGGGCGGCTCACTGGTCCAGGTCGGGTTCACCGAGCCTACGACGGCGGGTCAGGTGCGCGAGGCGCTCGGAGGAGCACAGGCTCCCGAGATCACGCGCTTCGACCAGGAGAACGAGTTCGTCATCCGCATCCCCCTGACCGAAAGCGCGAGCATCGACGAGATCAGGGCGGACGTGGAGCGCCAATTGACCTCCGCGTTTGGCGCGGACGTCTTCCGGGTCGACCGAACCGAGCTGGTCGGCCCGAAGATCGGTGCGGAGCTCCAGCAGAGGGCCGCCTTCGCCATCCTGTTCTCGTTTCTGCTGACCATGGTCTATCTGGCCATCCGCTTCGAGCTGCGTTTTGGAGTTGCGGCTGTGATCGCTACGCTGCACGACATCCTCGTCACGCTCGGATTTCTGGCGTTGTTCCGTGTCGAGATCGCGCTCGCGACCGTGGCGGCGATCCTGACGATCGTGGGGTACTCGCTCAACGACACCATCGTGGTCTTCGATCGTATCCGGGAGAACCTCGGCAAGAAGGGAGTCCGCAAGGAGGACCCCACCGATCTGATCAACAGGTCGATCAACGAAACTCTGCCACGGACCGTGCTCACCTCCGTCACGACGCTCGTGGTCCTCTCGGCCCTGCTCATTCTCGGTCCTGCGGTGATCCGGGGCTTCTCGCTCGTGCTCATCCTGGGCGTCGTCGTCGGGACCTACTCCTCGATATTCGTGGCCGCGCCGGCGCTGCTCGAAATCCAGCGGAGGTTCGGAAGGCGTAGGAAGCAAGACGGGAAGGCCCGCAGAAGCCCGGCGACTGCCTGAGCGGTCCCGAGGGTAGCGCCTGGGCCGGCTATCAGATCTTCGCCCCGACCATCACCACCCGCTGCCGATGGCGACGCTCGTCGACACCCACTGCCATCTCACTGCCGACGCATTTCGCGAAGATCTCGGCGAAGTCGTCTCTCGGGCAGCCGAGATGGGAGTGGACCGCCTCGTGTGCACGACATCCGACGCCGAGGACGCCGCCGACGCGCTGGAGCGGGTAGCAGACGGTCGCAGCGTCTGGGCCACCGTCGGCATCCACCCGCACGAAGCGGAGAAAGGCACGGCGGCTGCGCTGCAGCGGGTTCGTGAGCTCGCTGCGGACGACCGGGTCGTTGCGCTGGGCGAGTGCGGGCTTGATTACTACTACGACAACGCCCCCCGCGCCCTCCAGCGACGGGTGTTCGACGCCCACGTCGAGCTGGCTCACGCACTGGGGCTTCCACTCGTGGTCCACTCCCGCGCAGCAGACGACGACACCGCGGCGGTGCTGGACGCCCTACCATCGGGAGTGGCTGGCGTGCTGCACTGCTTCACCGGTGGTCGGAAGCTGCTCGAGGCGACGCTCCGGGCCTCCTGGCACGTCTCGCTTACCGGAATCGTCACCTTCCCCCGCTTCGGGGCGGCGGATCTCGTACGTGCCATTCCACGAGACCGGGTCATGATCGAGACGGACGCGCCGTACCTGGCACCCGTTCCTCATCGCGGCAAGCGAAACGAGCCTTCGTACGTGGTTCGCGTCGCCGAGGCGGTAGCACAGCAGCGCGGAGACAGCTTCGAGGAGGTGGCTCGCTATACGACGGAAAACGCCGTGCGCTTCTTCGGGCTCGGTGACTGACGGTGGCGCGCCGAATTCGTGTACTCCCGGATCGCGTGGCCAACCAGATCGCCGCCGGCGAGGTGGTCGAGCGTCCGGCTTCCGTCGTCAAGGAGCTGGTAGAAAACGCCCTCGACGCACGGGCAACCCGAGTCGAGGTCAGCGTCGAGCGCGGCGGCAAGACGCTCATTCGAGTCGCCGACGATGGCGTCGGGATGGGTCGGGAGGATGCGCTGTTGTCCCTGGATCGGCACGCTACCAGCAAGATCGAGCGTGCCGAAGACCTCGGTGGCGTCCGCAGCTTCGGGTTTCGGGGGGAGGCGCTCCCATCGATCGCGGCCGTATCACGCCTGTCGCTCGAGACGCGGGACATCGAGAGCGAAGCAGGCACCGCGGTGAGGGTCAACCCCAGTGGAATCGTCGGCATCGAAGACTTTGCCCGCCAGCGCGGGACGACAGTGACGGTGCACAACCTGTTCTTCAACGCGCCAGCGCGAGCGAAGTTCTTGAAGGCTGTTGCCGCGGAGTCACGGGCGATATCGGAAGCCGTCGTGACGCTGTCCCTTTCCCACCCCTCCGTGGGTTTCACGCTGATCTCGGATGGAGAGACGCGCCTGGAGCTTCCCAGGACCGGAGACGTCGTTTCGAGGATCGCGGCAATCTGGGGTGAGGACGCGGCCAGCGCTCTGGTCCCGCTGGAGCACGTCTCGGACGGACTCGAGGTCCTGGGCCTCGTGCAACGCCCCGACGCAGCGCGTCCTGGCCTACGTCGCGCCTACCTCTACGTCGGGGGTCGCCCGTTCCGTGACGCCCCGCTGATCCGCAGCGCGCACCGCGGATATAGGACCACGATCCCCGAGCGCGCCCGGCCCTGGATGTTCCTCTACCTGGAAGCACCGAAGGGATCGGTGGACGTGAACGTTCATCCGTCGAAGACGGAGGTCCGGTTCCGTGACCGTGCGTCGGTCGAAGCGCTGCTCGAGGCCGCAGTGGTCGACGCACTCGCCGGGGAGGCAAGCGGAGCATCCTTCGACGCCCAGATCCGTGCCCCCGTCATGAGCGTCCGGGAGCGCCCCTCTGCTCGGCATGACTCCGACGCAGCCGCGCAGGACCCCCAGACTGCCCTCTTTGTCGCTGGTCTTCAGCAACAGGACCCGAGTGAGGGGCCGCACGGAGCGGCGTCTGCGAGTGGGCTCGACACAGGTGAGCCGGCGGCGCTCGGTCTGTGGCAGGTCCACCGTACGTACGTCTTCGCCGAATCCCGCGACGGTCTTCTCATCATCGACCAGCACTCGGCCCACGAGCGCGTGCTTTTCGCGCGGCTCATGTCTGCATTCGCTGAGGGTGGACAAACCTCGCAGCGGCTGCTCTTTCCGCTCACGTTGAGACTGACCCGGGAAGAGTGCCGCCGGATCGAGGAGCTCGACGGTCTCTTGAGTCGGGCGGGCTTCGAAATCGAAGGTTTCGGGGGTGATACCGTGATCGTGAACGCAGTGCCTGATCCACATCCCTACTTCGACGCCGAGCGCTGCTTTCGGGAGATGATCGCAGAGCTCACCCTCGGATCGGCGCTGGTCAGCGCAGCCAAGAACCAACACGAGAAGATCGCAATGACATTTGCGTGTAAGGGGGCCATAAAGGCAGGGCAGCGGCTGACCGAAACGGAGATGCGAGAGCTCCTGGACGCGCTTTTCGCCACCGAGCTGCCCTACCACGACGTGCACGGGCGCCCCACCATCGTGCGGCTCTCCAAAGGGGAGCTCGAGCGAAAGTTCGGCCGGTGAAGGCGTCCTCGGCCGGCGCCATCACGACCTACGATCGCGCGAACGGTCTTACTGACGGCCCCGACCCCGATCCTCCCGCCTTCTTGGCGATCGTGGGTGCCACGACCTCGGGGAAGACCACGCTGTCGATCGAGGTCGCGCTCCGCCTCGGCGGGGAGATCGTCTCCATGGACTCCCGCCAGGTGTACCGTGGGATGGACATCGGAACGGCGAAGGCCTCTCCCGGTGCGCGGGCGCGTGTACGCCACCACGGGCTGGACATCGTGGAGCCCAACGAGACGTATAGTGCGGGTCGCTTCGCGCGCGACGCGAGGGCCTGGATGGATGACGCCCGCGCTCGGGGCCACACACCGCTGCTGGTCGGCGGCACCGGGCTCTTCCTGCGCGCGCTCACGCGCCCCATGTTCCGAGAGTCGGCCCTCGACGCGGGGCGGCGCGACGCGCTGCGTCGGCACCTCGAGCGGATGCCAAGCGCGAAACTCGAGCGATGGGTGCGAGTACTCGATCCAGATCGCGCTGCCGTGGCCGCCGAGGGGGGACCGCAGCGACTCTCGCGCACCCTCGAAGTCACGCTCCTGACTGGGCGTCCGCTCTCATGGTGGCACGCCAACGCTGGCCGTTCCGGAGAGGTGTTGCGGGCCAAGACGTTCCTTCTGGACGTGCCTCGTTCCGAGCTCGACCGGCGCATCGACGCGCGGGTGGAGCGGATGGTGGACGATGGGCTCGTGGCGGAGGTTTGGGGTCTCGTCGAGTCCGGGGTCGGCCCCGACGCGCCCGGGATGACAGGAACGGGGTACAAGGAGGTCCTGCGGCACCTCCGAGGGGACTCGACCCTTGAGGAGGCCGTGGCCGAGATCCAGCGCAGGACACGCCAGTACGCCCGCCGCCAGCTCACCTGGTTCAGGAATCAGCTCGCTGGAGAGGACGTGATCCGGGTCGACGGCATGCGCCCGCTCGATGCTCAGGTGGAGACGGTCGTGCACGGCTGGAGAGAGGCCTTGGAGAGGAGGCACGGCAAACGATGAAGGTCGGCATCACGTGCTATCCCACGTACGGAGGATCGGGCGCCATGGCCACCGAGCTCGGGCTCGTGTTGGCAGAGCGCGGGCATGAGGTCCACTTCATTTCGTACGCGCAGCCGTTCCGACTCGTCCAGTTCCGGGAGCGTGTGTTTTTCCACGAGGTGGAGATGACGGACTACCCCCTCCTCGAGCACAGCCTCTACTCCCTGGCGCTGGCCGTGGGAATTCACGACGTAGCCAAGACCCACGGCCTCGATCTGGTCCATGTCCATTACGCGATTCCGCATGCCACGTCGGCGTGGATCGCGCGCGAGATGCTCGCGCCCGAACGTGACTTGCCGGTGGTCACGACCCTCCACGGCACGGACATCACCTTGGTCGGACTCCACCCCTCGTTCCACTCCATCACGCGCTTCTCGATCCTTCGATCGCAGGCGCTGACCGCAGTGTCGCGATACCTGCGCGACGAGACCGTTCGCGATTTCGGTGTCCAGCCGGAGCGGATCGAGGTCATTCCGAACTTCGTCAACACCGAGCTCTACAACCGGGACCGATGGCCGTGCCGTCGGGCTGCGCTGGCCCCCGGGGGCGAGAAGATCTTGATGCATGTCTCGAACTTCCGGCCGGTGAAGCGCGTCGAGGACGTGATCGAGGTCTTCGCCCGGGTCTCTCGTCGGGTTCCGTCACGGCTCGTGATGGTGGGCGACGGCCCGGATCGTCCCCGGGCACAGGCGCGCGCATCCGCCATGGGGATCGGCGACGACGTCGTCTTCCTCGGTAAGTACGCGTCCGTCCACGAGCTGTTATCGTGTGCCGACTTGTTTCTCCTGACTTCCGAGTCAGAGTCGTTCGGCCTCGCGGCGTTGGAAGCGCTCTCTTGTGGCGTGCCGGTCGTGGCGACCAGCGTCGGAGGGCTCCCCGAGGTGCTGGACGGGTCCGAGGGGGGGCGTCTGCATCCCGTCGGCGCAGTCGACGAGATGGCCGAAAGGGCGATCGAGTTCTTGGCCGACGACGTGCGATGGCAGGAAGCCAGTGAGGCGGCTCGCGCGACAGCCGAGAGCAGGTTCTCCGCCCATCAGATCGTGGGCGCCTACGAGCGCCTTTACCGTAGCGTGATCCGGGACGGTCGAGACCAGGGCCGGGGTGCGCTCGATTGAGCCTTTGGGACAGCCTGATTCTCGGCCTCGTTCAGGGTGCCACCGAGTTCTTGCCGGTGTCCAGCTCCGGCCACCTCGTCGTGGGTCAGCTCCTCCTCGGGGTCGAGCTGCCCGGCGTCGTGTTCGAGGTCGCTGTGCACGTCGCCACCCTATTATCCGTTCTCCTGGTGTACCGTCGCCGAATCGCACAACTCGTCTCCGGGACGGTGAGGGGGAAACGCGAGGCCTGGGTGTACGTCGGTCTGATCGCTCTGGCAACGCTTCCCGCGGCTGTGGTCGGGCTCGTCTTCGGCGATTGGGTCGAGTCACTGTTCGAGAACCCTTGGGTTCCGGGAGTAGCGTTTCTGGTCACGGGAACGTTTTTGTTGAGCACGAGGGCCGCATTGCGTCGCAACCCCGAGCCGAGCCCTGTCGATGCCCGCCGGGCACTGCTCATCGGGGTCTCTCAAGCGGTTGCCCTGACACCGGGCATTTCTCGCTCCGGAGCCACCGTCGTCATGGGCCTCTGGCTCGGACTGGAGGCTCGCGAAGCCGCGGCGTTCAGCTTCCTCATGTCGGTGCCGGCGATCTCTGGCGCCGCCGTGCTGCAGCTCCCCGAAATCGCATCCGGTGGTTGGTCGGTGGCTGCCGCCTCTCTAGTCGTGGGGGGAGCGACCGCCGCGTTGTCGGGCGTCGTGGCGATCCGCGTCTTCCTGGTCACCCTTTCTAAAGGGTCGTTCCACGGATTCGGCTGGTACTGCTGGGGGTTGGGCACGTTACTTCTCACGTACCTGGTGCTGCGATGACGCCGCCCGCGCTCGACGCACTCGTTCGGAGGGCGCTGGCCGAGGACGTCGGCAGGGGAGACGTGACCACTCAGTGCACCGTCGATCCGGATGCGCGAGGGCGTGCGGTCGTCCTGGCCAAACAGAAACTGGTCGTAGCCGGTGTCGAGCCCGCCGCGATGTGCTTTCGGATCGCCGACGAGGAACTGACGGTCGAGCGCCTCGTCGGTGAGGGCGCCGAGGCAGATCCAGGGGACGCGGTGCTGCGAGTCGCTGGGCGACTGGCTCCCGTCCTCACGGCGGAACGGACCGCCCTCAACTTCATGGCCCATCTCAGCGGCATCGCAACCCTTACGCGAGCTTACGTCGAGGCGGTGCGGGGGACGGGCTCCCGCATTCTCGACACCCGCAAGACGACACCCGGGTGGCGCGCGCTGGAGAAGGCCGCCGTCCGAGCAGGTGGCGGAACGAATCATCGCATGGCTCTCGACGACCTGGTTCTCTTGAAGGACAACCACGTCGCTGCAGCTGGCGGCTTCAGCCGCGCGCTGTCGCTCATCGAGGCCGCCGGTGCGCTCCCCCGCCCCGTAGTGGTGGAGGTGAGCACGCTGAACGAGCTGGAGCTGGCGCTGGGCTCGGGTGTGGATCGCCTACTGCTGGACAACATGGATCTCGAGACCCTACGAAAAGCTGTTCGCTGCTGCCACGAGCTCGGGGAGCGACGTCCGGAGCTCGAAGCGTCGGGGAACGTGTCTCTCGGGACCGTCCGGGCGGTGGCAGAGACGGGTGTCGACTGGATTAGCGTGGGCGCCCTCACACACTCCGCGCCAGCCGCCGACTTGACGCTGCGGGTCGAGAGTTGAGCGGGTTCGGACCGACCGCCCCCATCGACGCGGGGCTCTCGCATTGGGAGGGTGAGCCCGTGCGCGTCTGGGAGAAGCTATGGGGCCTGTCCCGGCTCGAGGCCTGGAGCCAGCTCGGCTCCACGAACGACCGGCTACGCTCCCTGGCACGCGACGGTGCGCCAGCCTTTACGGTTGTCTTGGCCGATGAACAGACCACCGGGCGGGGCAGGGGAGGTCGTCGGTGGATCTCCCCTGCCGGCCAGGGCCTTTGGCTCAGTGTTTTGCTCCGACTCCCGGAGGCATCGGTATACCGACTCGCGCCGCTCTACCTCGGACTCGCGCTGTGTCGCGCTGTGGAACGCGTCAGCGGCGGCCTCTCGCTATGTCTTAAGTGGCCCAACGACGTTCTGATGGACGGAAGAAAACTCGCGGGCGTGCTCTGTGAGAGCGACGGCGGAGGGATGGTCGTCGGGGGAGTGGGTATCAACGTGGCCGCGCAGCTCTCGGACTTCCCCGCCGACGTAGCAGGGCAAGCCGCTACATTGGCCAATGCGCCCGGGGGGGTGCCGTCCCGCGGTGATTTGGCAGGGGCTCTGATAGGGGAGGTCCGCGCGCTTTTCGCGAAGCGGCCGCACGGGAACCCCCTCGAAGAGATCAGGGCGCGAGATTGCCTCCGCGGACGCGAGATAGAAGTGAACGAGCTGCGCGGTGTCGCGGCGGGGATCGATGAGGCGGGCCATCTTCTGTTGCAAGTCGAGGGGCGTGAGCCCGTGGCCGTCGTGGCCGGGAGCGTAGTGGTGACCTCGTCCAACACCGGGCGTCAGGAGTCTGGCTGAGGTTTCGAGCCGTGGAGAGAGCATGCAGCTCGTCGTAGACGTAGGAAATACGGAGACGGTCGCGGGTCTCATCGAGGCACGAAGCGAGCTCGTCGCCCGCTGGCGCCTCAGCACCCAGGTACCACGCACCGAAGACGAGTACGCACACCTGCTCAAGGCTCTGCTTCGAGAGGAGGGCGTCGCCCTCGATTCGCTGTCGCGCGCGGTAGTCGGTTCCGTCGTCCCGGCGGCTACGGACGTGCTCCGGCGGACGCTGCGCGATTCACTGGGACTCACCGTTCACGTGATCGAGCACGACTCCCCTCTGTCCATCACTCTGGACGTCGAAGAGCCGCGGACCGTCGGAGCGGATCGCATCGCCAACACCCTGGCGGCGACGACGCTCTATGAGCGGGACACGCTGGCCGTGGATCTAGGAACCGCCACCACGTTCGACCTCATTACCGCGGACGGTGTCTTCATGGGGGGCGTGATCGCACCGGGAGTTTGGGCTGGGCTCGACTGGCTCGTCCGCCGCACCGCGAAACTTCCGCCCGTTGAGCTCCTCCCGCCTGCGCGCTGTATCGGGCGGCGCACCGAAACGTGCGTACAGAGCGGCATCTTCTACTCGGTCGTCGACGGTGTGGACGGACTCGTCCGCCGGATCACCGAGGAATGGGGCCGGTCGGCTCCCTACGTCGTGGCCACGGGTGGCTTTGCCGAGGTCGTGGGGCCCCACTTGGTCACGGTGGAGCACATCGAACCTTCCCTGACGCTCTACGGGCTCGCGATCGCGGGGTTACTGCTGGCCGAACACGGGGGGGGGGGGGGGTGACGCAGCGTGACGCCCTAGGGCTCAGAGGGTTCGTGGCGCCGCGATCCAAAGTTTTCGGGCGTACCAGTCGATCCAGCGGTTCGACCACGCCATGAAACGGCTGTCGCGTACGATACGCTTGACGTCGGCGCGCGTGATCTTCGTCTCCTGCTCGAACACGAGAGGGTTGCTCCGACTCACGGCCAGGGTCCTCACCGCGAAGAAGTAGGGAAGGAGGCAGAAGAGCCGGATGCCGTGGCGAGATCGCGGTATGAGCCGAATGTAACGCTCTGCTGCCTCGAGATGCCCTTTAGCCTTCTCGACCAGCCGCTCCAAGACCTGAGCTTCCATCCGTGACGGTGAGCCGTCCGCGAAGAGGTCATGCGGCGTAAGTGTGCGATGCTCCGCCACGAAGCTTATCGGTACGAACACCCAGCCCCGTTCCCAGTCCGAGTGCAGGCCGCGAATCACGTTGACCGTCTGGAGCGCGAGGCCGAACTCGCGGCCGAGCATCATCATTTGATCCCGCCGTCGGTACACCGAAGGAACGTAGGTCGCAAAGAGCTCGGTGAGGAGCCACCCCACACGGCCGGCCACCTCGTGCATGTAGTCGTCGAGGTCCGATTCCTTCGCGATATCAGGACCTCTCTCGGCCCAACGCGCCATGCCCAATGTCGAGTCTCGCACGTGGCGACCCACGATCGCGCGTGGTCCCTCGGGCAGGGTGCGAAACGCCGCCTCGATCTGCTCGAGGTTGCGGGCTACCAGCGCGTCGGGGGTTTCTTCACGGTTCTCTCGCACCTCCCTCGCTAAGGCCTCGACCGGATCGTGGCCGTCCATGATGCCGGCCCAGAGCTTGAGGAGCTCGACCTTTCTGGCGGGCTCCATCGAGATGTTGTCTTCCAGAAAGTCGGAGACGCGCAAGAGCAAGTACGCGACTTCCACCTGATCCCGCAGGGGAACGGGGAGCAGATCGATCCCGATCGCAAATGTTCGACTGGCGGCATGTAGGAGTTCATTGAGGGTTGGCATCGCGACAAAGTTAAGTCTCGCAGACGAGGCGCTCCAGTCGGACGGACGCCAGCGCGGCCCACTCCGAGGCCGCAGCCCACGTACCTCGCGCGAGGACATGATAAATTAGTTGCGATCATATTAAGCAAACTGTTCACTAAAAGTTACTTACACAATTCGCAGACATCTCCATCAATGCGCTTGACCCGGCAGGGGGGTCTCCCTTAAATTGCTTGCCCGACGCCGTTGGCACTCACCAATGAGGACTGCCAACGACATCTCGTCGGGTGACATCATGGACCCATTCGTAGGAGGCAAACGGGTATGGCCACTTCTGCCGCGACAAAGATTCAGCCTCTCGCGGACCGTGTCGTCGTGAAGCCCCTGGAGGACACCGAGAGCATGCGTGGGGGGCTGTACATCCCCGACACGGCCAAGGAAAAGCCCCAGCAGGGAGAAATCGTGGCGATCGGACCGGGGAAGGTGAACGACGAGGGCAACCGCATCGAGCCCGAGGTCGAAGTGGGCGACAAGGTGCTCTACGGGAAGTACAGCGGGACGGAGGTCCGGTTGGATGGGGAGGAATACCTGATTCTGCGGGAATCCGACGTGCTCGCGATCTTCAAGTGAATTAGCGTCTTCGAGCGTTCTCAAGCAGTAGCGCACGAAGGGCTCAAACTCGAATACCAGGAGACAAAGCTATGGCAGCAAAGGAGCTCGATTTCGACGTTGAGGCGCGCAACCGTCTCAAGGCCGGTGTCGACAAGCTCGCCCACGCCGTGATGGTCACGCTCGGCCCGAAGGGCCGCAACGTGGTCATCGACCGAAAGTTCGGCTCGCCCACCGTGACGAAGGATGGGGTCTCGGTGGCCAAGGAGATCGAGCTGGAGGATCCGGTCGAGAACATGGGCGCGCAGATGGTGAAGGAGGTCGCCACCAAGACGTCCGACGTCGCCGGTGACGGGACGACCACAGCGACGTTGCTCGCACAGACCATTTTCGGACAGGGGCTTAAGAACGTCACCGCCGGCACCAACCCGATGGGGATCCGCCGCGGTATCGACAAGGCGGTCGAGCAGGTCGTCCAGCAGCTCGAGTCCGTTTCGATGGCGACGAAAGGCAAGAAGGAGATCGCCCAGGTCGGCTCCATCAGCGCCAACAACAACCACGAGGTCGGCGACCTGATCGCGGACGCGATGGAGAAGGTCGGCAAGGACGGAGTCATCACGGTCGAGGAGGCCCGGGGCCTGGAGACCACGCTCGAGACAGTCGAGGGCATGCAGTTCGACCGCGGCTACCTGTCGCCTTACTTCGTCACCGATCCCGAGAGGATGGAGGTCGTTCTCGAGGATGCGATGATTCTCATCCACGACAAGAAGGTGTCGTCGATGAAGGACCTCCTCCCCATCCTCGAGAAGGTCGCGCAGCTGGGCAAGCCGCTCCTGATCATCGCCGAGGACGTGGAAGGCGAGGCGCTCGCGACGCTGGTCGTGAACAAGCTCCGCGGCACCCTGAAGGTGTGCGCAGTGAAGGCGCCCGGGTTCGGAGACCGCCGCAAGCAGATGCTCGAGGACATCGCGGTCCTCACCGGCGGGCAGGTCGTGTCGGAGGAGGTCGGCTTCAAGCTCGAGAACGCGGTCGTGGGTGATCTGGGCCAGGCGAAGCGCATCGTCGTCGACAAGGACAACACGACGCTCGTCGACGGGTCGGGCGAGAAGGAGAAGATCAGGGGCCGCATCGACGAGCTCAAAGTCGCGATCGACAAGTCGACGTCCGACTACGACCGCGAGAAGCTCCAGGAGCGGCTCGCGAAGCTGTCCGGTGGCGTCGCGGTGATCAACGTCGGGGCCGCGACCGAGACCGAGATGAAGGAGAAGAAGGCCCTCGTGGAGGACGCCCTGCACGCCACGAGAGCAGCCGTCGAGGAGGGCATCGTCCCAGGCGGGGGCGTGGCGCTTCTGCGCGCGCAGGCCGCGCTCGCCAACTTCAAGGTCGACCGGGAAGACGAGCGGGTGGGCGTCGCCATCCTTCTCAAATCCCTCGAGTACCCGCTGCGTCAGATCTCACAGAACGCCGGCGCCGAGGGGTCGATCGTGGTCGAAAAGGTACGGTCGAGCAAGAAGAAGAACTTCGGGTACAACGCCCAGACCGACACCTACGAGGACCTGGTCGAGGCGGGCGTCATCGACCCGACCAAGGTCGTGCGCACCGCTCTTCAGAACGCCGCCTCCATCGCGGGGCTGATGCTCACCACCGAGGCCGTGGTCGTGGAGAGGCCAGAGGACGAGAAGGCCGATGCGCCCGGAATGCCGGGGGGCGGAATGGGAGGAATGTACTGAGCCGGCGGCGACGCTGGTATCGGGCGCGAGTGTGACGTAGACGGCACCGTCGCTCGGCACGAAGGCCCGGCCACTTTCGACGTGGCCGGGCCTTCGAGCTCTGGAGCCATTGACCTTGCGCGGCGCTGATTCTACCGTTCGAGCAATCGAGCGAGCACGTGAGGATGAGATGAGCCGCTTTGGCACCGCCGGCACCATGACGACCACGACCACCGACGGCACCACCCGTCGAGGGGTCAGGCGCGTCGGTTAGCCGGAGCGGACCGAGCGAGGCGCGCGGCCCCAGGACAAGGGGGCCGCGCGCCTTTTTTTGCGTGCGCCGCTTTCGGGGAAAACGTGATCCCCGCCATCTGAGCCATCGAGATCGAGAAGCCATGCCCAATGAACTGATCCACATCACCCTTCCGGACGGCAGCGTCCTGGAGCTCCCGCACGGATCCACGCTCGGCGACGTCGCCGCGGCCATCGGACCCGCCCTTGCAAGGGCGGCGCTCGCGGGCGTCGTCGCGGGAGAGACGTGCGACCTGATGTACCCGCTGGAGGAAGACGCCGCGGTGCGCATCCTGACCGCGAAGGACGAGGAGGCGCTGCCGGTGCTCCGCCACTCCGCGGCCCATGTGCTCGCCACTGCCGTCCGCGAGATCCGTCCGGGAGCGGCGATCGGTTTTGGGCCCGCTATCGACGAGGGATTCTATTACGATTTCGAGGTCGAGGCGCCGTTCACGCCCGACGACCTGGAGGCATTCGAGGCCAAGATGAGGGAGGTCGTCGAGGCCGATCAGCCGTTCGAGCGGACCGTCGTCACCGCCGAGCAAGCCAGGGAACTGTTCTCGGACGATCACCTGAAGCTGGAGCGCCTCGACGAGTTTCCCGAAGGCGAGGTCATCACGGTCTACCGAAACGGGCCGTTTCTCGACCTGTGTCGGGGCCCTCACGTCCCGAGCACGGGCCGTTTGGCACACTACAAGCTCCTCAGTGCCGCAGGCGCGTATTGGAGAGGTGATGAGCGTCGGCAAATGCTTCAGCGCATCTACGGTACGGCCTTATTCAGCGCCGCGGACATGGAGGAGCACCTTCACCGGCTGGAGGAGGCGCGGCGTCGTGACCACCGCGTTCTTGGCCGGGAGCTGGACCTCTTCTCGCTGCAAGAGGAGGTGGGTCGGGGGTTCGTGCTATGGCACCCCAAGGGAGGCATGGTTCGCCATACTGTCGAGGAGTTCCTCAAGTCGACGCTCCTCGATCACGGGTATGATCTCGTCTACACGCCCCACGCGGCCCACGAGGAGCTCTATCGCATCTCTGGTCACCTGGAGGTGTTCGAGGAGAACATGTTTCCGCCGATGGACGACGACGGTCAGCGTTTCCGCATGAAGCCGATGAATTGCCCTCATCACTTCATGATCTACAAGACGCGCACGCGGTCTTATCGAGACTTGCCGCTGCGATTTTCAGAGCTCGGGACGTGTTACCGTTACGAGCGCTCCGGCACGCTCCACGGCATGCTCCGAGTGCGAGCGTTTACACAGGACGATGCGCACATCTTCGTTCGAGAGGACCAGATCGCGGACGAGTACGACCGGCTCTTGGACCTCGTCGACTACTTGCTCGGGGTGTTCGGCTACGAATACCGAACGGCCCTCTCTAGCAGGCCGGAGAAGGCCATCGGCGACCCCGTTGTCTATGACTCGGCGACGGAGACCCTGCGTCGAGTGCTCGAGCGTCGCGGGCTCGACTACGAGATGGACGAGGGGGGAGGCGCGTTCTACGGCCCCAAGGTCGACGTGCTGCTGGTCGATGCACTCGGCAGGGAGTGGCAGGGACCGACGCTCCAGTTGGACTTCCTCATGCCCGAGCGCTTCGAGCTCGAATACGTGGGCACCGACAACCGCCGGCACCGCGTCGTGGTCATCCACCGCACACTCCTCGGTTCCATGGAGCGCTTCATCGGAGGTTTGGTCGAGCACTACGCCGGGGCATTCCCGGTGTGGCTGGCCCCCGAACAGGTCCGCGTGCTCCCCGTCTCGGAGCGCTGGGAAGGGAGCGCCCGCGAGGTCGAGCTACAGTTGAGGGAGCGAGGTGTTCGAGCGGTCGTGGACTCGCGCGAAACGCTATCGCACCGAATCCGGGATGCGGAAACCCAAAAGGTGCCGTACATGGCGGTCGTGGGCGAGCGCGAGGCGGAGGCAGGCACCGTGGCGGTCCGACGCCGAGGCGCACCGCGGAAGCAGATGTCCATGAGCCGCGATGCGTTCATTGCGCGGGTGACCGAGGAGATCGAGACACGAGCACTCGCCTGACGATGTGCGGGCGGTGCCGAGACGTCGAAGGCCCGCGATCGTGTGCTCGCGTCCTCATTGACGGGGGGGCGGGGCAGCAACATCTTGTACGGTCCTCGGCCGTGGCAATACACCGGGCTGTTGACAAGACAAGCTGAAGTGGGCCCCCACCGAGGGCCCCACCCCTCGGCTCCCGAGCGCGTTGTTGGAGCGCTGGACGGTGCCGCCGGGTCCGAAGGTCGCCGTCGGGGGTGAGGCCCCGGCATTGGCCTCTGCACGGGCCCGGGAGTACGCTTCCGGGCCTTTTTCGTGTGGCCGGGGAGGAATCGAGCGAGGAGGAGGTAGAAGGCCATAAGCGAGAAGAGGGTCCGCGTCAACGACCAGATTCGGATCAGTCCGATCCGATTGGTGGATGAGGACGGAGGTCAGGTCGGCATCGTTTCACTCGACGAAGCTCGGCAACGGGCGGCCGAAAAGGGGCTCGACCTGGTCGAAGTAGCGCCGGAGAGCCGTCCGCCGGTCGTACGCATGATGGACTACGGGAAGTACAAGTACGAGGAGGCCCGCGCGGCGAGAGAGGCAAGGAAGAAGCAGCACACGATCCACGTGAAGGAGGTGAAGTTCCGGCCGGGGATCGAGGACCACGACTACGAGTTCAAGACCAGACACGCGCGCCGGTTCCTGGAGGAGGGCAACAAAGTCAAGCTGACCATGATGTTCAGGGGTCGCCAGGTGACCCATCCGGAGATTGGACGCGGCGTGCTCGAGCGAGTCACGGAGGACCTCAAGGACATCGCCAAGGTCGAAACGAGGCCTTCCTTCGAGGGCCGGCAGATGTCGATGGTCCTGGCTCCCCTGAAGCCGCGATAAGACGAGAGCTCCGATATGCCCAAGATGAAGACGCACCGAGGGGCTGCAAAACGCCTCAAGCGTACTGCGAAGGGCCGCCTGAAACGATGGAAGGCCAATCACAGTCACATTCTCACGAAGAAGTCACGCAAGCGGAAACGACGTCTGCGAGCCTCGGATCTGATCTCGAGGGCCGATGAGAAGCGCATGAAGCGGCTCCTTCCATACGGTTCCTGAGGGAGGCCGGTCATGCCCCGTTCGACATCTGCGGCTGCGCGGAACAAGCGCAAGAAGAAGATCCTCAAGGCCGCCAAGGGCTACTTCGGCGGTCGCAAGAACCTGTACCGGACCGCGAAGGATGCGGTCGAAAAGGGCTGGGAGCACGCTTATCGGGACCGCAGAAAGAAGAAGCGGAACTTTCGACGCCTCTGGATCACCCGTATCAATGCCGCTGCGAGGGAGCACGGTCTCTCATACTCCCGGTTCATCAACGGGCTGCACCGCTCGGGAGTGAAGCTGGACCGCAAGGCAATGGCGGACCTGGCCGTGCGGGATCCCGAAGCATTCGCCGCCCTGGCTGAAACGGCCAAGGCCGGACTGGCCGAGGCCGGCTGAGTTCTCCACGGGCCCTTAGAACGGCAATGAAGGGGGCTTCGCGAAGCGCGCTTCGCGGGCCCCTTTCGCGAAAGGTACGTTCATGGATCCGCAACCGTCGCTCATAGACGAGCTAGCTCGCCTCGAGCAGGAGGGAGTCGCGGCATTTCAAGCGGCGACCGACGCTTCCACACTCGACGCTGTCCGGATCGAGTATCTCGGGCGCAAGGACGGTCTCATCTCGCGGGTGTTGCGCCGCCTGGGCGCGCTTCCCGCCGATGAGCGCCCGTCCGTGGGCGCTGAGGCCAATCGGCTGAAGCACGTGCTCCAGCAAACCCTCGAGGTCAGGAAGGAGGAGCTTGCATCGAAGCCACGAGCGGGCGCGCCCAAAGCCGATCTGACGCTTCCCAGCCGACGGCGTTGGACCGGAGCGATCCATCCCGTGAGCCGCGTCATGGAAGAGATATGGGGCATCTTCCGCGACCTCGGTTTCACGAGGGCGCGTGGCCCCGAGGCTGAAACGGAGTGGTACAACTTCGTCGCCCTGAACACGCCGCTCGACCATCCGGCTGCCGACGAGCAGGACACGCTTTATCTGGACGGCTCGACGTTGCTGAGAAGTCACACCTCCCCGGTCCAGATCCGTACGATGGAGGCGCACCGGCCACCGATCCGGATCATCGCTCCGGGCTGGGTCTACCGACGTGACACATACGACGCCACGCATACGCCCGTCTTCCTGCAGGTCGAGGGCCTGGTCGTCGACGAGGGAATCACCTTCGTGGACTTCAAGGCCACCCTCGCCGAATTTGCCCGACGCATGTGGGGGGAAGAGACCCGCGTGCGCTTTCGCCCGTCCTTCTTCCCGTTCACCGAGCCCAGTGCGGAGGTCGACGTGAAGCGCGTCCTGAGGGATGCCGACGGTGCGCGCCGCGAAACGTCGTGGCTGGAGATCATGGGAGCCGGCATGGTAGACCCCGCCGTTCTCGATAATGTAGGCTACGATTCCGAGAAATACACTGGCTTCGCGTTCGGCATGGGCCCCGGACGCATCGCGATGCTCAAGTACGGCGTCCCGGATCTCAGGCTGTTCTTCGAAAACGACGTCCGGTTCCTGAGTCAGTTCGCGCCCGCTGGGCGAGGTCCGGCGTGAACGTGTCGCTCGATTGGCTCAGCGCGATCGTCGGCGCGAAGCTCGATGCCCAGGCGGTGTCGGAGCGCCTTGCCGAGCGGGGCGCTCCGGTGGAGAACGAGGTCCATCTGGGGGCGGGCCTGGAGGACGTACTGGTGGGGCGCGTCACGACGGTCCAGCCGCATCCCACGGCCGACTCGCTTTCGATCTGCGACGTCGAGGCGGGGGCGCTCCGGGCGCGAGTGGTGTGCGGAGCTCAAAATGTGCGAGCGGGCTCGCTCTACCCGTTTGCGCCGGAGGGCGTGGCCCTCCCGGACGGTACGAGGATTCGCAAGGTCGAGATCCGTGGCCAGGAGTCGGTGGGCGTGCTCTGCTCTGCGCTCGAGCTCGGCCTGGGCTCGGACCACTCGGGCCTCCTCGAGCTCCCCGCCGACGCTCCCGCCGGGGCGCCGCTGGTCGACGTGCTCGGCCTCGACGACTGGCGGCTCGACGTCGAGGTCACCGCCAACCGGGGCGACCTACTTTCCCATTTGGGGGTGGCACGGGAGTTGGCCGAAGCGGGAGACCCGGTGCTGGAGCTTCCTCCCGTACCCGGGGCCCGGACGATCAGTCTCGAGCTGTGCTCCGAGCCGCGCCGGGTAGAGGCCTCGGGCGTATCCGTCGAGATCGACGAGCCGGAGCTTTGCCACCGCTACTTGGGGGCGGTGGTTCGAGGTGTTCGAGTCGGGCCCTCTCCAGCGTGGCTGAGGGCCAGGCTCGAGGCGGCGGGCGCGCGTGCCATCAACAACGTGGTGGACGCGACGAACTACGTGCTGTTGGAGCTCGGGCAGCCCCTGCATGCATTCGACCTCGGACGCCTCCGCGGAGAGGGAATCGTCGTCCGACGGCCGGCCGAAGGGGAGAGCCGATTCCGCACGTTGGACGGCGAGGAGCGCCAGCTGACATCGGAGATGCTCATGATCTGCGATCTCGAGAGGCCGGTCGCCATCGCTGGCGTGATGGGTGGATCGGAGTGCGAGGTCGATGAGGAAACGACCGATGTGCTCCTGGAATGCGCCTTTTTCGAGCCACGGACGATTCGGGCCACGAGGACGGCGCTCAACCTTTCGACCGACGCGAGCTACAGGTTCGAGCGCGGTATTGATCCCGCAGGACTCGAGCGGGCCACCCGCCGCGCGCTCGAGATCATCGTTGCCGTCGCGGGGGGCGAAGTTTCTCACGAGGTGGCCGACTGCAATCCCCGGCCGTGGGAGCCATTCTCTGTCACCCTGCGGCTCTCGCGGGTGGGTCGGGTTCTCGGTGTCTCGTTCACGGCCGATCAGGTTCGCGAGCTCCTCGCACCCCTCGGGTTCGGCGTTTCGAACGCGCAGCGCGAGCCTGTATTGCTCGTGGCGGTGCCAGGCTACAGGAGCTACGATGTGACCCGGGAGATCGACCTCGTCGAGGAGATCGCCCGAGCCCACGGCTACGACGACTTCCCTTCGGAGCTACGCGCTTACCGGCCGAGCACCGTACCCGACCACGCGCTATTCAAGCTGGAGGACGAGCTTCGGCACATGCTCTCGGAGCGGGGATTCTTCGAGGCGCAGACCCCAGCGTTCGTCCCGGAGGGAGAGGGCGAAGTGGCCGTTCAGAACCCGGTGTCCAGCGAGGAGTCCTACCTGCGGAGCGCGGTGCTACCTTCGCTCGTGCGCAGCGTGGAACGGAATTTTGCGCGAGGGCAGGGAGACGTGAGACTGTTCGAGATGGCGACCTCCTTCGGAAGTGCCGGCGACGGTGAGCTTCCCCCCGAAGAGCCGCACCTCGCGTGCGTGCTCACCGGCAACCGCGATCCTGGACACTGGTCCGACCACGATAGGCCCGTCGATCTGTGGGACCTCAAGGGGCTACTGGAGGAGGTCGTCGGACGTGTTGGGATGGCGGTGGAGGTTCGCCCGGGGGCACCCGACGACAGCATCATCGAGCCCGAAGAAGGGTTCGCCGTTCTTGGCCCGGACGAGGCCGTGGTCGGCTGGGCGGGACGGGTCGCGTCGCGGGCCGTGAAGGCTCCGCCTTGGGCGGGTCCGGTTTTTGGCTTCGAGCTCCGTTTGCCTCGCGACCCGTCCACTCCGGACCCGTCGTTCCTGGCGCTCCCTCAGTTCCCGGCGGTCGACCGTGACCTCGCGCTCCTGGTGCCGTCTGCGGTTCCCGCTGCCCGCATCGCGGACGTCCTCGCCGCGAACGGGGGTGAGCTCCTCAGTGAGGTGCGCCTTTTCGACGTCTACCGGGGCCCTGGCGTGCCGGTCGGTCACCGCTCGCTGGCTTACCGGCTGCGCTTCCAATCGCACGAGAGAACCCTCACGGACGCCGAGGTGGACGGCGTCGTCTCGCGGCTAACGCGGAGCCTTCTGGATGAGCACGGCGTCGGGGTCCGCGGGTAGCGCGATGTCCACCAACGCGGACGATTTCCGGCGACTGCGGTTGGCGGTGGAGCGCATGGTCGCCCACGTCGAGGACCTGGAGTCGCGTGTCGAGCTCGCCGAGAGGCGAGCCAAGGAGCTCGACGACCTGCTCCGCCGGATGAGCTCGGGTGAGCTCAGACCCAGTCAGGTGTTGGGCCGCCTCGAGGTCTTGGAGGTCGAGAACGCCGACATGCGGCGGCGCCTGGAGCTGGGGCGGGACGGCGTCGAAAAGCTGCTTGCAAAGGTCCGCTTCCTGGAGCAGCAGCGGTGAGGGCTCGCCCTGGTTCTTCAACAGGCCTCTAGCCAATGAGCGATACGAAAAGCGCGGTCACGGTCCGGATCGCTGGGGAGGAGCACACCATTCGGGCCAGCGCGGAGCCCGAGTATACTCGACGTTGCGCACGTTTCGTGGACGAACGCATCCAGGAGATTCGATCTCGCGCGGGGCTGATGGAGGGCCACAAAGTAGCGATCCTGGCCGCGCTCTCGATCACCGACGACTACTTCCAGGCGCAGGAGGACCTCGACAGCGCCCGTTCCGACGCGGCATCCGTGGCACGCGCGCTCTCGGGTCAGCTGGAAGAGGCATTGGGCGAGGGATCCACCGAGGACGCCGAGCGCGTCGAGGGCGACCCGTCCAACTGATCTCCGGCTTGCGCCTTTCTGCTTCTAAAGCCTATCCTTACAACGATTTCACCGAACCCTCCCGGCTGAGTGGTCGGGAGCAATTTCTGAAATTCGCCTACCTTTGGGCGCTTCGGCGCCCAATCCCGGAGTGGATACATGGACTCCCCGCTGGTCGTCATACTGGCGGCGGTTGTCGGCATCGTTCTCGGCGCGCTCGTCGGGCTGTTCGTCGCACGCCGCTTGGAGGTGGTGAGCCGGGAGCGCGAGCGACTGGCCGGCCAGGATCAAGCGTCCCGGATTCTCGACCGGGCCAGGGGCGAGGCGGAGAATCTGAGGCGCGCGGCCGAGCTCGAGGGGAAGAGCGAGGTCATCAGGCTGCGCGAGGTCTGGGAGGCCGACGAGAGCCGCCGCCGCGAAGAGGTCGAGGGCCTGGAGCGCCGGCTCCTCGAGCGAACCGAGTCGCTGGATCGCAAGTTCGACCGCCTCAACGAGAGGGAAACGAGCCAGGAGGAGCGAGCACGGCAGTTGGAGCGCGAGGCGCGAGAGCTGGATGAGCGCGTTCGCGAACTAGGTCGGAGCGAGGATCAGGCGCGCGCCAAGCTCGAGGCGCTGGCGGGCATGAGCGCCCAGGAGGCCCGCAAGACGCTGGTCGACGATCTCCTGGAGGAAGCCCGGGCGGAAGCGGCCAACACGGTGCGCGAGCTCAAGGATGAGGCGCAGCGCACGGCCGAGCGCGAGGGAAAGAAGATCGTCGCCCTGGCCATACAGAGAATGGCCGCCGAGCAGACGGCGGAGATGACCGTTTCGGTCGTTCAGCTTCCGTCCGACGAGATGAAGGGTCGGATTATCGGGCGGGAGGGCCGCAACATCCGTGCGTTCGAGCAAGCCACGGGTATCGACGTCATCATCGACGACACACCGGAAGCCGTCGTGCTCTCCGGGTTCGACCCGGTGCGTCGCGAAGTGGCTCGGCTCTCACTGCAGAGGCTCATCGAAGACGGGCGCATTCATCCCGGTCGCATCGAGGAGATGGTGGAGAAGGCCGGCAAGGAGGTCGAGCATTCCATGACGGAGGCCGCGGAGGAGGTGCTCTACGAGCTGGGGGTCCACAACGTCCATCCGGAGATCGTCAAGACGCTCGGTCGCCTGCAGTTTCGCACATCCTACGGTCAGAACCAGCTGCAACACGCCAAGGAGGTCGCGATGCTCGCTTCGAGCATGGCTTCGGAGATGGGTCTCGATGCTCAGATCACCAAGCGCGCTGGTCTTCTGCACGACGTCGGGAAGGGGCTTACCCATGAACAAGAAGGGACGCACGTCGAGCTCGGCCACCGCCTTTGCAAGAAGCACGGCGAATCGGAAATCGTCCTCAACGCCATCAAGGCGCACCACGATGAGGAGCCGCATCGCTTCGCGGAGACGTTTCTGGTAACCGCGGCCGACGCCATCAGCGGTTCGCGCCCCGGGGCGAGGCGGGAGATGTTCGAGGGCTACGTGAAACGGCTGGAGAAGCTGGAGGAGATCGCCAAGGAGCACCCAGAGGTCGAACGCTGTTTCGCGATCCAGGCGGGCCGTGAGCTGCGCGTGATGGTCGAGCTGGAGAAAGTGTCCGACGCTGAGATGGCGCAGATCTCGGAGGCGGTCGCACGGCGAATAGAAGCTGAGCTTCAGTACCCTGGACAGATCAAGGTCGTCGTCGTGCGGGAGACGCGGGCCGTGGACTTCGCCCGCTGAGGTCGAGACGAGTAGGTGGAAAGAAGAGGAATCGTATGGCGGCGAGCATCATCTCGGGCGAGAAAATTGCGGCGCAGATCCGGGCCGAGCTCCTAGGGCGCATACAGGATCTGAAGGAGCGCGGTGTGAAACCGGGACTCGCCACGGTTCTCGTGGGAGACGACGCCGCCAGCCACGTCTATGTCGGGATGAAGAACCGTGACGCCAAGGAGCTAGGGCTGCACTCACGGCAGATTACCTTGTCCGCCGAGACTTCGCAGGAGGAGCTCCTCGGTCTGCTGGCGGGCCTCAACGCAGACCCCGGGATCCACGCCATCCTCGTCCAGCTTCCCCTGCCGCCGCATCTCGATGAGTCGAGGGTGCTGAGTGCCATCGCTCCGGCAAAGGACGTAGACGGCTTCCATCCGATCAACGTTGGCCGCCTCGCAACGGGCGCGCTCGACGTGCGGGCTCCCTGCACGCCGGGTGGTATCGTGCAGATGCTCCTCCGCTCCGGACACGATCCTGCCGGCAAGCACTGCGTCGTGGTGGGCCGTTCCAACATCGTCGGACGGCCCATGGCATCCCTGCTCCTGCGGAGAGGTCCAGGCGGGAACGCGACGGTGACGGTTACTCATTCACGCACGGCCGATCTGGGCGCGCTCACGCGGTTGGCCGACATCCTGATCGTCGCCGTCGGTCGCGCCGGCTTGGTCACTGCGGGCATGGTCACGCCCGGCGCGGTAGTCATCGACGTAGGTGTCAACCGGATCGACGACGCGGAGAGCAAGAACGGATACCGTCTGGTCGGGGACGTGGTTTTCGAGGAGGTGGCGCAGGTTGCGTCGGCGATCACGCCGGTCCCGGGCGGGGTGGGACCGATGACTCGTGCCATGCTGATGTCCAACACCGTCGATGCTGCCGAAGCGCTTGCGGACGAGCGGGTGGCGTGAGCGCCACCAGGGATTCGTCGGACCAGGCTCGGCCCTTGGAGCTGGACCTCTTCTCTGCTCCGGTGCAGACGGAGGTGGTATCGAAGAGGCCCGATCCGGAGCTTTGGACGGTGTCGCAGGTGAATCGCGCCGTACGCCGTCTCTTGGAGGGTTCCCTGCGCCCGCTGTGGGTCTCGGGCGAGGTCGGCGGCTGGACTCGCGCGCCTTCGGGTCACTGTTACTTCACGCTCAAGGACGAACGGGCGCAGCTTCGCTGTGTGATGTGGCGCACCGAGGCGGAGCGTCTCCCGACCGATGCTGAGGACGGCATGGAAGTGCGCGCCTTCGGCGCACTGACGCTGTACGAGTCACGAGGTGCGTATCAGCTCGTGGTCAAACGGCTCGAGGGCGCGGGCGCGGAGGGGCTGTGGCAGCTCGCATTCGAGCGCCTGCGGGGTCGACTGGAGGCGGAGGGCCTGCTCGACCCGGAGCGAAAGAGGCCCCTGCCGGGGTTTCCCGTCGTCGTGGGTGTGGTCACGTCCGTCGCTGGCGCGGCCCTGCGAGACATCCTCAGCGTGTTGAGCCGTCGTGCTCCTTGGGTGCGGGTCGTGATCCGAAATACCAGGGTGCAGGGCGAGGGGGCCGCCCTCGAGGTGGCGAACGCCCTGCATGTGCTCACGCGTCGCCTCGCCGTCGACGTCGTGATCGTGGGGCGAGGAGGTGGCTCGATCGAGGATCGCTGGGCGTTCAACGAGGAGCCCGTCGCCCGTGCGATCGCCGCTTCTCCGGTCCCGGTGATCTCCGCCGTGGGGCACGAGACCGACGTCACCATCGCCGACCTCGTCGCGGACGCGCGCGCGTCGACCCCATCGGCCGCAGCCGCACTTGCGGTGCCCGATCGCGACGCGCTTCTGGAGGCTCTCCGCAAGATCGAGCCGCGCCTCGGGAGCGCCCTCGGCGCCAGCGTATCGAGGCGTGCAGCGCGTCGCTTGCGGACCTCGGAGGCCCTGGGAGCGGCGATGACCACCGTCATCCGGCCCCGAAGAGCCGCCGCCCTGGCGAGCGACACGGCGCTCACGACAGCGGTTCGTTCCGCCCTGCGTAACTCCAGAGGTCGACTCGAGATGACTACCGGCAAGCTCGAGGCCCTGTCCCCGCTGGCCACGCTTCGGAGAGGATACTCGGTGGCGCAAGACGCGGACGGTCACGTCCTCCGCCGCGTCGCCGACTTCAAGCCGAGCATTCCATTTGCACTACGTGTCGTGGACGGCCGAGTCGAATGCCGCTCCGAGGGCGCTCGGAACGACGGTCCGCCTACGCCGGAGCGGGCCTGAGATGAACGCCGAGGCTTCGGTCCCCGATGACGGGGGACTCGTGGAGGGCGAGCCTCATGAGGGAGTGGCGGACCCGTCGACGTTGGAGGCGCGTCTGCGCAGACTCGAGGAAATCGTGGCCTCTTTGGAGGCGGACGAAGTCGATCTCGAGCGCGCTCTGGAGCTATTCGAGGAAGGCGTCGGACATCTCCGCATCTCCGAACGGATCTTGGCTCGCGCCGAGCTTCGCGTCGAGGAATTGTTGAGCGACGATCGCGAGGATGAGAATGATTCACCCACCCGTCGCTTGGACGCCGAGGTCGAGTGAGCCCCTCCGAGAGACGGGCCTCGCCGCAGACGTCCGCGGCTTCCGAGGCTCCGGGGGAATTCGACCTGCGAGGGTATCTGGCGGTCGAGCGACGCCGTGTCGAAGCCGCTCTCGAACGGGCGTTAGAGCGCCTGGAGCCCGATTTTCGGGGTGAACCCTTCGAAGCCGCACGGCATGGCGTCCTCGGAGGTGGTAAGCGGCTGCGGCCTATCCTCTGCGTGACTGCATATCGCGCGTGCGGAGGCGAGGTAGGCCCGGCGTGCTACGACTTGGCTGCTTCCCTGGAGCTCATCCACGCGTACTCTCTCATGCACGATGACCTTCCCTGCATGGACGACGCCGAGCTACGTCGCGGACGGCCGGCGACGCACCGCGCCCACGGAGTTCGCGCGACCACGATCGCCGCAGCCGGGTTGATTCCGGTAGCGGTCGCCCACGCGCTGGAGGCGTGCGCAGCGCTCGGGCTGGGCGACGCGAAAGCTCGCAGCGTGGCGCGGGAGCTTTGCCAAGCGGCCGGCGCCGGAGGGATGGTCGGTGGTCAGGCGCTCGACCTGGCGGGCGAGGATCAGACCCTCGACGCGGACGCACTCGACCTCCTTCACCGCCTCAAGACGGGCGCGCTTCTGGCGGCCTCGCTGCGGATGGGGGCGCTCGCGGCCGGGGCCGGCGGTCAGCTCGTGGCGGCCCTGGACGTCTACGGGCGCTCGGTCGGGCTCGCATTTCAGATCACCGATGACGTGCTCGACGCCACGGCGACCGCCCGTGCCCTTGGTAAGAACCCGAGCGACGCGTTGCTCGGTAAGTCTACGTACGTCGCATTGTACGGGCTCGAGGAGGCTCGTCGGCGCGCTCGAACCCAGGTCCAACGAGCACAGGACGCGTTGGCGCGTGTGGGACTCACGGAGCCAGCGTTAAGCGCGCTCTCTCGATACGTCGTGGAACGTGAGAGGTGAGGCCGCTATGTTTCTGCCGTGTTGTTGGTTGCGGGCACCCCGCGCCGATGTTGGGCACGAATACCAGGAAGGTTGACTGAGCGCGTGTCGATACTCGACGGAGTGCGGGTCCCCGCCGACCTGAGACGGCTCCCCCCCGAAGTTCTTCGGCCCCTCGCAGAAGAGCTACGTGGTCGGCACATCGACGTCGTATCGCAGAAAGGCGGTCATTTCGGCGGGAGCCTGGGCGTCGTCGAGCTCACCGTCGCGCTCCACTACGTGTTTGACACTCCTCGGGACCGGCTCGTGTGGGACACGGGCCATCAGGCGTACATCCACAAGATTCTCACCGGGCGCAACGACCGTTTCGAGACCATCCGAAGCAAGGATGGTCTCGCGCCGTTCCTACGGCGCGCGGAGTCGGAGTACGACGCCTTCGGCGCGGGCCACGCGGCCACGTCGATCTCGGCAGCTTGGGGCATGGCCACCGCACGGGATCTCAACGGCGATGACTTCAACGTCGTCGCGGTCATCGGGGACGGTGCCATGGGTTGTGGGCTCGCATACGAAGCGTTGAACAACGCCGGTCACACGGACCGGAACTTCATCGTCGCGCTGAACGACAACGACATGTCGATCGCTCCCGGCGTAGGAGCGATGAACAAGTACCTCACCCGTGCGATCACCAATCCAGCCTACAACAAGGTGCGCGACGCCATCAAGGAGATCCTCCAGTGGGCTCCGGGGTCGGTCGGCGGGCTCATGGAAGAGGTCGCCGGGCGTTTGGAGGAAAGCGTCAAGCATCTGCTCACGCCGGGCATGATCTTCGAGGCTCTGGGTTTCCGCTACGTGGGGCCGGTGGACGGCCACGACCTGGACGCGCTCGTAGGCACGTTCTCCCGGGTTCGGGAGATGAATGGTCCCATCCTCGTGCACCTGCTGTCGCAGAAGGGCAAGGGATTCCACCTGGCCGAAGAAGACCCCTGGACGTGGCACGCGGCCTCACCGTTCGACAAGATCACCGGCACAGTGGCAAAGCGGAAGGCGGGGCTACCGCGCTACCAGAAGGTTTTCGGTCGCGGTCTCACGGATCTGGCGAGCGAGAACGACAAGATCGTCGCAATCACTGCCGCGATGCCCGACGGGACGAGCACCACTATCTTCTGGGACACCCACCCGGACCGCTTCTTCGACGTCGGCATCGCCGAGGCGCATGGCGTGACCTTCGCGGCCGGGCTGGCCACCGAGGGCGTGCGCCCGGTCGTGGCCATCTACTCGACGTTCCTGCAACGTGCCTTCGACTCGATCGTACACGACGTGGCCCTTCAAGACCTTCCGGTCGTGTTCTGCCTCGATCGAGCCGGTGTGGCCGGCGAAGACGGTCCGACCCACCACGGAGCCTTCGACCTGGCGTACATGCTTGCCGTGCCGGGCATGACGGTGACGGCGCCCATGGACGGCGTCGAAATGCTCGGGCTGCTGAGAACCGGGGTCGACCATCTCGATGGGCCATTCGCGATCCGGTGGCCGCGCGACGCCGTCCCCGCCGAGGTCCCACCGATGGCTGACGTTCCCGCGGTGCCGTTCGGGACCTGGGAGGTCGTGCGCAAGGGAAGCGGTCTCGCCATCCTGGCAGTCGGCACGATGGTGTTGCCCGCGGTGGCAGCCGCGCAGCGGCTCTCAGCTGAAGGCACCGAGGTGAGCGTCGTGAACTGCCGTTTCCTCAAACCGTACGATCGGGAAGTGTTCGAGCGCATCGTCGCGAGCCACGAAGCTTTCCTGATGGTCGAAGAGGGCACCGTAGTCAACGGTTTCGGCGCGTTCATGGCTCACGAGATCACCTCCTTCGCAGGTGAGCGATCGGTGGCAGTGGAGGCAATGGGGATTCCGGACCGGTTCATCGAGCACGGGCCTCGAAAGGAGCTCTTGGCCGAGATTGGTCTGGACGCGGACGGAATCACGGCCGTGGCAAGGGGCATCGTGGGACGAAGGGGACTTCATCGGACTGCGCGGGAGACGGCTTGACCGCTGGTCCCGGCGCGGACGGCGTGCGGCCCGTCGGGCGCCTCGGCATCCTGGCCAGAGGGAACCACCCGCGCCTTACGGCTGCGATCTCGCACGTCCACGAGCTCGCAGACGAGCATGGCATCGACGTCCTTTTCGAGGAAGCCGTCGACGACCTCGTGCCGGACGGCCTCCCCGCCCTCGAGCTGGGGGAGCGAGTGCCCGATGTGGTCGTGGTTCTCGGTGGCGACGGTACGCTGCTGCGAGCGAGTCACATCGTCGGTGACAAGGCGCCGATCCTGGGGGTGAATCTGGGCCGACTGGGGTTTCTCACCGCTGCGGACGAGAACGAGGTCGAGCCAGCGCTGGAGAGACTGATTGCGGGAGATTACGTTCTGGACCGCCGTTTCATGCTGAGGGCCGCGGTGTTGGACGAGGGTGGAGCACAAGTTGCCGAGGCGCGTGCGCTGAACGACTTCGTGTTGCACCAGTCGGGGATGGCGAGGGTGACCCGCATCGCCCTCGCCGTGGGTGCTCAAGGGGCCGAGGACGAGGTCGGGAGCTTCACAGGAGATGGGGTGATCCTTTCGACTCCCACGGGCTCGACCGCCTACTCGCTGTCGGCGGGCGGCCCCATCATCGTTCCGAGGATGGAGTGCACGGTGGTCACGCCGATCTGTCCCCACACGCTCGCGGTGCGACCGCTGGTCATTCCCGCCGAAGAGAGAGTGACGGTTCGCGGACTGGACCCATCGGAGGGGTTCGTTCTGACCATGGACGGTCGGGAGGGTCGCATGGTGCCCGTAGACGGCACGGTCGTCGTCGACAAGAGCGAGGTCGCCGTCTCTTTCGTCCGCTTCTACGGACAGAGCTTCTTCTCCACATTGCGGCGCAAACTGAACTGGGCAGCCCGTCCCGGTGAGAAGGATCGCATGACGCTCCACGAATCTCCCGGCCATTGAACCGCGCCCCGCATATGAAATATCATTCGAGATGCTGACAGAGCTGCGGATCCAGGACTACGCGGTCATCGACGATCTCACCCTCACCTTGGGTTCGGGTCTGAACGTGCTCACCGGCGAGACCGGTGCGGGCAAGTCCATCATCGTCGGGGCGCTCTCTCTCGTTTTGGGAGACAGGGCCTCATCCGACGTAGTGCGAACTGGCTCGGAAAGAGCGTTCATCGAGGCCTCGTTCGATGTGAGCGGCCACACTCGCCTTCTCGAGCGGCTCGAGGAGCTGGGATTGGAGGGCGACGGCGGCGCGCTCGTGATCCGACGCGAGATACAGGCTGAAGGGCGCAACCGGGCATGGGTCAACGGAGTTCTCTCGACGGCCAGCGTCGTCAGTGAGCTCGGGTCGGCGCTCGTCGATCTCCACGGTCAGCACGAGCACCAGAGTCTACTGCGTCGGGAAGAGCAGCGAGCGATTCTGGATCGCTATGCGGACGCAACGCGGCTCTGTGAGGAGGTCAAGGAGCTCTATCTCGAAGTTGCGGTTCTGCGCAAGGAGCTGGCAGGGCGAGAGGAGCGCCGGGAAGAGCTGCAGGCCCGCGCGGACCGCCTATGCTTCCAGATGGTGGAGATCGAGGACGCGGGCGTCCGGCTCGGGGAGGAGGAGGAGCTGGCCGAAGAGGCCGAGCGCCTCGGGCACGCCCAGGAGCTTCTCGAGGGAGCCAGCCGCGTGTACGACGCGCTCTACGGAGAGGAAACGGCGGTATCGGACCGCTTGAGCGAGATCAAGGCGCTGGCGGAGCGGCTCGCCGGGTTCGATCCTGCTCTGAGCGACGTTGCCGGCACACTCGACGCGCTCTACCACCAGGTCGCCGAGCTCGCCCGCCGCATCGGGGACTACGCCTCCGACACCGAGGCCAGTCCCGAACGGCTGGAGGCCATCCGCGAGCGCCAGGACACCCTGTTCCGCATCAAGCGGAAGTACGGACCGGAGATCTCGGACGTCCTGGAGAACAAACAGAGCATCCAGGCCGAGGTCGACGAGCTGGAGGCTGGCGCGTTCGGAACGCAAGAGGTGCAGGACAAGCTCGCCGAGCGCGAGGGGGTCCTGAAGGAGGCCGCCAGCCGGCTGCGGTCCCTGCGTGCCGACGCGTCCCGGCGAATCGCGGAGGACGTGATCGCTCTTTTCCCTGACCTGGGCATGCCGGAAGCGCGCCTGGAAGTTCGGCTGGGGTATCTCGACGACACCGGTCCCTCCGGGTCCGAAACGGTGGAATTTCGCGTCTCCGTCAATCCGGGGTTCGATCCGCTGCAGCTCGCGCGTATCGCGAGCGGTGGCGAGCTCAGTCGCGTGATGCTCGCTCTCAAGTCCGTGCTCGCTGACGTCGACGAGATCCCGACGCTCGTGTTCGACGAGATCGACGCGGGCATCGGCGGGGTGGTGGCGGGCGCAGTCGGTGACCAATTGCGGTCGGTCGCGGGGCGACACCAAGTATTCGTGATCACGCATCTGCCGCAGATCGCGGCGCGCGCCCACGCCCACCTCCTGGTCGAGAAGGGCGTAGATGAGGAGGAGGGCCTCGCTTCGACGTCGGTGAATACGCTCGAAGGGGAGGGGAGAGTCACCGAGATCGCTCGGATGTTGGGTGGAGACCCCGAGTCGGAGACGAGCCAGGAGCACGCACGCGAGCTCCTAGCCGGGGCCTGATCCCCGGCCTCCCCCCCACAGCCGCGGGGACAGGCTCAGGTCGAGGCTGGCGCGAAGTCCTTTCGGCGTCTGCCCGCCCGAACCGGCGACACCCCATCCCAAGCCGAAACGGACCTCGATCGGGAGCGACGTGACACCTCCACGCAGAGCCGAAGCGGTCGAGAACACGATCCCGCCTCCGACCTCGTGAAGGGTCTGCTCGGTCTCGGCCTCGAGCAGACTCACTTCCGCGAAGAAGGGCGGCGAAGGGAGGGGCGACGTGTCCTCCAGGTCCGGCAACTCCGACACCCTCGAGTAGGCATCGCCGGCCTTGCGCTGTAGCCTGTATGAGAAGGTGAACGCGAGGGCGTCCGCGAGGTGGTAGCGCGGAGCGACATCGAAGTACAGTCGTCCTCCTGGTTCCCAACGCACCAAGGTTCGGTTGATCTGCGGAGCGAGGACGAGGTCGGGTGGAGCAACGCGACGAATGAGCGTCCGGCCCCCCTGCACGGCGTAGCCCACGTCCAGCCATAAGCCCAGACGATCACGCTGGACGTTGGCGAAAAGGCGACCCTGCACGTCGGTCTGACCGTCCCCGGCCGGGAGATCGAAGAAGACGTCGGGGTCGTCCTCGACGCCCGTCCCGAGCCTGACGAGGATCCCTGCGCCCAGGTCGTAACGGAGGCCCCCACCCGCAGAATCCGACCCCACGCCGCTAAGGAGCCGGACCGCAGCGTGGAGCTCCACGTCACCGAGCTGCCAATTACCGAGACGGTCCTGAAGCGGAGCCGTATTGATTCCCACGGCGCCATCGGAAAGCAGCTCCTGGAACTCGTCCTGCGTCACTCTCGCCGTGGCGAAGAGCGGCGGCGGCACGGGAGCAAGCCCCTGGGTCGTCAGTGCCTCGTTGAAGGCCTCGAAGCGCTGGCTGAGAGACTGCCCAGCGGGTGAGTCGGCGAGCGGGAAAAACGGCGAGGACGCGAAGGCCGACATCAGTCCGCCGAGGAAGGAGGCGCCCTCTTCGGCCAGCGACTGCGCGGCCGAGCACTCGGGGGAGCTCGGAGCGGCGGTGCAGACCTCGCTCGCCCTGGCCTCGGCCGCGCTTACGCCGGCTTGGAACTGGTCTGTAAACGACACGAGGTCCACCGACCGGGAAATGGCGGGGCTTACTCCCAGATTGGCGACCCCCTCGTCGGCCCGAAACGCGAATGCGACCTCGGTACGGTTCTTCACGATGGGCACGGTCGCGCCCACGGTGAGCCAGTCGGTGACGCCTACGTCGAGGCCGAAGGGCACACGGGTGCGGCTCGCGCTGACCGTGGCGGCGCTCTTCCCGAGAACGGCGCGGTAACTCGGGTCACCGATGAGCGTCCTGACCGACTCTTCCAGGTCGGAGATGCCGGGGAAGAGACGGGCCCCGGTCTCATCCGACAGGTCGAATCCGAGGGGCTCGGTCTCGTCCGCCGTACCGCCCGTCCCTGCGCGCGTGCCGAAACGGTCGGTCCACGACGTGAAGACGGGTGAAAGGCTGAGCCGAATCCGTCCCCCGTCGAGGACCGGTCCCACGATCTGCTGACCACTCAGCGGTGGCGTGATCGCCGTGAAAAGGGCGGTGCCGAGCACGGCTCGCAGCGTACCCGATGAGGACCGCCGTCGGGCCGGACGTGGGTCCTGGAAAGGGGGTGGGGGCATGGAGGAAACGGGCGATCTCAGGGGTGCTTCAGGACATGGCGAGGAGCGCGAAAGGCTAACAAACATAACGAAAAACCCCTTCTCGTGCCTTGACACTCCCGGGGCCGCGAGCCTAGCTTCTCATTCCACCAAATCGCGGGAATAGCTCAGTTGGTAGAGCACCACCTTGCCAAGGTGGGGGTCGCCGGTTCGAGTCCGGTTTCCCGCTCTCGGAAAGGCGAAGCGCCGCAGGGTTTGCAAGCTCTGCGGCGCTTTCTTGTTTCCTGCCACTGTGTCCGAACTGTGTCTCAGGAGCCGCTTCCGAAACGCACGACCTGGAGCACGGTGGCCGGATCCGCCCTCTGATATGCGAGTTTCATCGCGCGCGTGTCCTTCCAGCCCGCAGCGTGCGCGACGTCCACGTCAGAGAGTCCCTTCCGTTCGTTGGCCCATAGCCTGCGATACGGGTGGAACGTGCCCCGGACCAGCTTGGGCAGCCCAGCAAGCTCCTCGGCCCGTAGGAGCCACTTGGCGGCGGTGTGACGGCTGATCGGCTGATCGGCTGATCGGGCTTGCGGGAGGAAGGGAAGAGGGGCACGTCGCCTACACGAGGGTTCTGCTGCAGGTAGGACTCGACGGCCGACCGGGCACGCGCGCTGATCGGGCTCACGAAGAGGAGCCCCATCTTATCCTCTTCGTCGCGCCAGCGGATCGCACCGTCCGGCATGTACTGAACGAGGCTCTCGTCCATGCCCGCCTCCGCGAGCGCCACGAGGATGCGGCGTTCCGACAGGAGCAGGTCGGAGGCGTTGAGTCTGCATATCGCGCTCTCACGCCTGCCGGTGAATCGAGCCAACGAGAGGATGCACCGGAGGCGCCCCGCCGCGTCCACCGTGTCCACATGCTCCATCGTGGCGACGAACCGCTCGTGACGCGCGACTGGTCTGCGAACGTTCTGTTCGCGGGGAGTGGTGATGTCGTGCAGGGGGTTGTCATCGAGCATCCGCCGACCGCCCACCTTCCGCTTCCGCGCCCAGTTGAATACCGACGACAGCCATGAGAAGTCCGACGCGAGAGTGCCGTCGCGAGGCGGCGTTGGTGCCCGGCCACCGCGTCGCAGATTGCCGTCGGCGTCGCGCTTGAAGGCCGGCGGCACGACCTCGAGGGATCTGCGTATCCCCACGTACTCGTCAACGCGCGTCTGGTCCACGTCGGCCACCAGAAGGTGGTCACCCCAGGCGGCCGAGAACATCGCCATGTACGTCTTGGCATACTGCTGGCGATAGGGCTTGAGTCTCGGCATCCGGTGACGGCGGTACGCCGCAAACAGGCGGCCCACGGTGAGTTGGCGGCCGATGTTACGGCCAGTGAGGCGAGCTTCGGCGATGCCTTTCGCGATGTCCCTCGCGCGGTCCTCCGCGAGCTTGCGGTCTTTGGTTTTCAGGCTCCGGCGAACCTTGCGGCCGTCCTCGTCGATGATGCTATACCAGATGGCCGAGGATATCGGGCGCTTGTAAAGGCGCACCTCGACGCCGGCGTCCTCTATTGTCTTGCTCCAGTGCTTCTTGTCCGACGTCTTGTCCGGCTTCGCCATCATCCGCTCCGTGGGTTCTCTTTGGTCATCTTTTCGCCGAGTGCCCTGATCATCGCCGCCGTGCTCTCGGGACGACCGTAGTTGTTGTCTCGAAGGCCGTGCCGCCGCGCGAGCTGGATCACCCCATCGAGCTGCTCAGCCGCTTTCTTCCCCCGCCATTTCGCAGTTTCAGAAATGCGGCCGGTGGGGTAGCTCTCCTCGTCCCTTCGCCGTTGCATCCATCTCGCGAGATAATTGGCGAACACGACGTGAACGGTGTCCACAAACGGTTCAAGCCGTGCTTCACCTCTCATCTTGTTGAAGGCTGCGCGAAACCCCTTCCGTGCGGCCTTCCGGTCTTCAGGCGCGATGTGTTCGCCGGTGAAGCCACGAGACTTAGCTCCGTCGACGAGGTACAGCTCACGCAGCGGATCGGCGATGGCGCGGCTCGACATCGGCCCGGACCCGAACGCGATCCACGCGGGGCGCGCGTTTAAGACTTCCGCGATCGCCTCGAGAGTTTCGAGTGGTGGGGCGACCCCCCCCTCATCGAGGAAATACTGATAGTAGATCGCCTCTCTGTTCACCTTTGGCAGCGAATCCAAACCACTCTTTGCCCGCTCCTCCTCCGACAGCGCGATCATCACGCCGTGCCTCGTCTCCCCGGTCTGATCCAAAGCGAACCGGAGGCGCCCGCCGACACTACTCAAGGAGAATTGTTGTTTACCCATCGCAGGTAAAGATACGCATTACGACCGCAACGCACAATCTCCGCTCCGGGTATTACGGTAGGACCCTTGAAGGGAGCTGGAGATGAGAAGGCCAGAACCGCGCGGGACGCTTCCGATCCGATTCCGGGCCGACGAGCGACTCCGCATTGAGGCAGCAGCCGTGGAGCGAGGCGAGTACGTCACGTCGTACATCCGGCGGGTGGCCTTGGAGGCCGCACGGCGTGATCTCTCTCGCCCACCGGAGCGGACGTGAGTTTGGCCGACCTCGCACAGAGCTGGCGAGACGAGGCCGAGATCGTGCGCAGCCGGTACGCCCGCGACGATCTCGCTCGTGTGTGTGAGGTTCACGCCGAGGAACTCGAGGAGGCGATCGAGTCGGCGGCCGCCGAGCAACTGACTCTGGAGCGGGCCGCGAGTGAGAGTGGCTACTCAAAGCGGCGCATCCGCGAACTCGTGGCCTCCGGTGCGGTGCCGAACGCCGGTCGGAAGGGGCCCCCCCGGATTCGTCGGGCTGATCTACCGCGGCGGGGTCGGGCCGATCATGATCGTGATCGGTTCAATGCCGATGAGCACGTCGCGGCGATCCTAGGGGCTGCGTCGTGACGGCCGGGGCGCTGGCCGAGATCGAGGCGCGCATCTCCGGCATGGCCCCGACCGTGGACGACGCGAAGCTCGAGCGTCGGATGTTGCGGTACCAGTCCGTGGAGACCGCCGATGTGTGCGGTAGTTGTGGGCGCAGCCCTCAATCGGACGAACCCGTTGTTCACACGATGGAGAGCGGCGGTCGCACGCCGTTCGGTGGGTGGTCCACGGTCGCGGTCGTCGTCTGCACCGACTGCGCGCCGATGGTGCCCTCATACCGATTCCGCCCCTGCGAATATTGCGGGCGGCACACCGCGTTCTGCACAGGTCGGGTCCGCTCGCGGAGATTCTGCTCAGGGCGCTGTCGTTCGCGGTCGGCTTCAGCCCGAGCGAAATGGCTTCGGGCGCGTGCTCGACAGAAGACGTGCGTCGGGTGTGAGCAGGAGTTCGACGGGACGCGACGGGACGCGAAGTACTGCTCATCGCCCTGTCGCCAGCGGGCTTACCGTCACCGCGTTACGGCTAGTGAATCTGTAGACGACGCGTCGTCTGTTACGGATGGCAAAATGGCAACGGGCGGCGCATTTAACACCCGTAACGGCTCGTGAGCGCGACCAATCCGGTTCAGACCCTTCTGTCGCGTCTCCACAAGGTGACGGCGACGGGCTCACACCAATGGACCGCGCGCTGCCCGGCTCACGACGACAAGGGGCCGAGCCTGTCGGTCAGCCACGGCCACGATGGGCGGGCGCTCGTCCATCGTTTCGCTGGTTGCAGCACCGAGGCGATCGTCGCGGCCATCAACATGTCCGTCTCAGAGCTGTTCGCGGGCGGAGGTGCTTCACCGACCTACGGCAACGGCCGCCTCACCCGGGACGACGCGGACAGGTTGCTTCACAACCGCGGCCTGCGGCACGAGACCATCGAGGCGTTTGGCATCGTGCCCGACCTCCAGGCGCAAGCATGGCGTATCCCGATCGGGACCGGTGCCAAGCTCAAGCTTTTCGAGCCGACGTCGGACACGAACAAGTGCAAATGGGCCCCGCGCAAGCCGCGGGACGGAACCGCCGACGTGTATGGCCTCGACAGGCTACCCGAAGGCGCTTTGCACACGTGGCTCGTCGAGGGCGAACCCGATGTGTGGATCGCCCAGCAGGCCGGCCTGAACGCGGTGAGCTTCACAGCTGGTGCCAGCTCAGTGCCGGAGGCTGGCGTGGCGGCTCTGGTGGCGGCCGGGATCGGCGCGCGGTGAGCGTCGTCTACGACAAGACGACCCGGGACGCCAGGGCGCTCACGCCAGGGAGCTTCTGGAGGCCGGCCTCGAAGTGGATGTGCGGGAGCTGCCCGCCACGATGCCGAAAGGCTCCGACGTCACCAACTTCTACGGATCGCTAGGTCGTGACGATGGGGCACTCCGTGAAGCCATGGTTGAGCTCGACGAAGTACCGCTCGGGCAGACCAACGTCGTGGACGAAAGCGACGCTGGTCCCGCGTTCGCGACCCTAGCGGAGTTGATGGAGCGGCCGGAGCTGCTTCAGCCGCCACGATGCGTTGTGCCCAGGCTGGCATATCGTGGACGACTGGTCGTGCTCGCAGGCCCCGACAAGTCTGGGAAGTCAACGCTACTTGCCCACGCAACAGCTGCCGTCTCTCGTGGGCACCGGTTTCTCGACGGTACGACCGTCACCCAGCATCGGCGCGCTGTCGTGCTCGGTCTCGAGGAGGCCGTGGGTGACTCGGTGCGTCGGTTCTCCGAGCTGGGTGCCGACCCTGAACGCATCCACCTCGTGGTTCTCGCCCCGCCCGACCTGCTCACCCGCACGCGCGAGTTGCTCTCCGAACACCCGGCCGACCTCATCGTCGTCGACTCCCTTCAAGAGTACGCGCGCGTCACTCTCGGCACCGTCCCCGACGATGGCGACGCCGCTGGGTGGGCGTCGGTGGTGCGGCCGCTCGTCGCCCTCGCGCGTGACCATGACGTTGCTGTTGTCGTTCTTTACCACGTGCGACGCTCGGACGGCCAGTATCGCGGATCAACAGAGATCGCAGCGGCAGCCGACGCGCTACTCGAGCTAGTGGTCCCGACGTCGGGCGACGATTTGACCGTACGACGGTTGCGTGGACGTGGCCGGTGGCCTGTCGAGCCGTTCGCCGTCGCGCTCCGTGACGGCCGGTATGAGATGGCCGGCGGAAACGAGCTGTCGATCGACGCGCGCGTGCTGTTGTTCGTTGAAGCGAACCCGGGCCAGGCCAGCCGAACCGCCACCCGTAAGGCCGTTGGTGGGCGCGCGAGCACGGTAGATGCTGCGATTGATCAACTGCTTGAACGTGGCGCGATCGAGGACCGAGGGTCGGGCAAGATGTCGCTGTATATGCCCTCCGAGCAGCTTTCTACGGAGGCCGCGTGATGGCGATTTCGACCCTGTCCCGACCCTGTCCGGCACTTTTCTGTCCCGAGACCTGCCGGACCCTGTCCGCCTATGTCCCACAGGGACTTACGTCGCCCCGGTCTTACCCTGTCCCGCTTCCCTACCCTATAAGGTAGGGAGCGGTCGGGGCAGGCGGGACATGCTGACCGGGACAACCACGTCATGAAGGGCCAACCGAACTACCTAGAAGCGCTCTCGCGATTACTCCACGAAACCGAAGTATCGATGGGCGTTTGCCACGTTGAAGTACGTCACGCTGACGAATGTGCTCGGTGGAGCGACGGGTCGTGTGATTGCGAGCCGACGCTTGAGGTGGGCGCGCGGATCGAACGGAAGTATGGGCGCGCGACATGAGCGCGCTCGGCGTGCAGCGTAATCGCGACGTGCCGATCATCGACGCGGAGGACCTGCACCTCGGGACTGTGCGACGTCGCGCGGCCACCTTGCGAGCCAAGCGGAGGGGGGGGGGATGGGGCTCTTCAGAATCGACCCGCGGATATCAAAGACCGCTAGGCAGCGTCACGCACGCAATGCCGCATCAGAACCTTTTTTTTCGCGCGCGCGAGGGACCGCGGCACCTTTCCAGTTCCGGCGGCGCACGAGGTGCGACCAGACGGCGCTCCACTTTCACAGTCGCGAAATGAGCTACCCGTCATCCCCACCGCACGGCGACCCCGCTCACCTGCGCAGGGTCGAAGTTCAGTGGAATCCCGTCGTGCTTCGCGACCCCGAACCAAAGAGCCGGACATGGAGACCCAGGGTGTCCACGGTTTTCCGGAGGTACGCTTCGTGGGCGCCTAGTACATCCCTCCCATCCCGCCGTCGGGCGGCATGCCTCCGCCCTTCTCTTCTTCTGGCCCCTCGACCACGACCGCTTCGGTGGTTAGGAGCAGGCCCGCGATGGAAGCCGCGTTCTGGAGCGTCGTCCGCACGACCTTGGTGGGATCGATGACACCGGCCTCCACCAGGTTCTCGTACGTGTCGGTCTGAGCGTTGTAGCCGAACCTGGCGTTCTTGTTGCTCCGGACCTTCTCGACGACGATGGCGCCCTCGGCGCCCGCGTTTTGCGCGATGAAGCGGAGCGGGAACTCCAGCGCCTTGAGGAGGATGTCGACGCCCACCTGCTCATCGGCGCGGTCCACCTTCATCTTCGCCAGCGCCTTCTGCGCGCGGATAAACGCCACCCCCCCGCCGGGGACGATGCCCTCCTCGACGGCTGCTCGGGTGGCGTGCAGGGCGTCCTCCACCAGAGCCTTCTTCTCCTTCATCTCGGTCTCGGTCGCCGCTCCGACGTTGATCACGGCCACGCCGCCGGACAGCTTCGCGAGGCGCTCCTGGAGCTTCTCACTGTCGTAGTCTGAGGTCGACTTGTCGATCGCGACCTTGATCTCCTCGATGCGGCCCTGGATCTGCTCCTTCTCACCGGCGCCGTCGACGACCGTCGTGTTGTCCTTGTCGATGACGATGCGCTTGGCCTGTCCCAGATCGCCCACCACGGCGTTCTCGAGCTTGAAGCCGACCTCCTCGGAGACGACTTGACCTCCGGTGAGGACCGCGATGTCCTGGAGCATCTGCTTGCGCCGGTCCCCGAAGCCCGGGGCCTTGACCGAGCAGACCTTCAGCGTGCCGCGCAGCTTGTTCACCACGAGGGTCGCCAGTGCCTCTCCCTCCACGTCCTCGGCGATGATCAGGAGCGGCTTGTCCAACTGCGCGACCTTCTCGAGGATCGGCAGCAGATCCTTCATCGACGACACCTTCTTATCGTGGATGAGGATCATCGGCTCCTCGAGCACGGCCTCCATCCTCTCGGGGTCGGTGACGAAGTAGGGCGACAGGTAGCCCCGGTCGAACTGCATCCCCTCGACCGTCTCGAGCGTGGTCTCGAGGCCCTTGGCCTCCTCGACCGTGATGACGCCGTCCTTGCCGACCTTCTCCATCGCGTCGGCGATCAGCTCACCGACCTCTTGGTTGTTGTTGGCGCTGATGGCGCCGACCTGGGCGATCTCCTTCTTGCCCTTGGTCTCCATCGAGAGCTTCTCCAGCTCCTCCACCACGCGATCCACCGCCTTGTCGATGCCGCGGCGGATTCCCGTGGGGTTCGTCCCTGCCGTGACGTTCTTGAGGCCCTCAACGAAGATCGCCTGCGCCAGGACCGTGGCCGTCGTAGTGCCGTCTCCGGCGTCGTCGGAGGTCTTGGTGGCCACCTCCTTGACCATCTGTGCGCCCATGTTCTCGACCGGGTCCTCGAGTTCGATCTCCTTGGCTACCGAGACGCCGTCCTTGGTCACGGTCGGCGAGCCGAAGCTACGGTCGATCACCACGTTGCGGCCCTTGGGCCCGAGCGTGACCTTCACGGCCTGGGCGAGCTTGTCGATGCCGGCTTTGAGGCCGTTGCGCGCCTCAATGTCGAAATGGAGCTCCTTCGCTGCCACGGCTTCGTCTCCTCATGTGCGGGTCGCGCGATTCAGACGTCACTTCCCAAGAAAGGTCTGACGCAAATTCACTTAGATGATAGCGAGTACGTCCGACTCGCGGAGAATAAGGTACTCCTCTCCGTCCAACCTCACCTCGGAGCCGCTGTACTTCCCGTAGAGCACCTTGTCGCCGACTCCAACCTCTGGTCCGATGCGGTTTCCGTCGTCGTTCACCTTGCCCGGCCCCACCGCGACGATCTCGCCCTGCTGGGGCTTCTCCTTGGCGGTGTCAGGGATGTGTAGCCCTCCGCGCATCTGCTCGGTTTCCTCGAGAGGCTTCACCACGACGCGGTCCGCGAGAGGTTGGATCTTGGTGGCGGTAGACGTAGCCATACCCCTTGCCTCCTCCTGGTGTGGGTCCACGATGTCATGCCAGAGACAGGGCGGTCAGCAGTCACCGAGAGTGACCGCTAACCGCCTCGTCAGGAGAATATAGGCGCCTGTCGACCCCTGTCAAGATACACGGGCGTCGGGTGCATAATGGCCCTAAGTTATTTTAGGTGAGCGAATTACGGCGTTGGTCGCGGTACCCTGTCGCATCCGTCTGCGTCAGGGCTCGGGAGGCTCCACGGAGCGGCTTGCGCTCGCGCCACGGCGGTGCCACGCTCGTGGTGCTGGTAGGTGGCTGAAAGATCGCCCGTCCGCGTGGTCGAGATCCACGCCGATGACCCAAGGAGCAGTCCGACCATGGACCCTTCATTGATCCTGATCGCCGTATCGGTTTTGGGTGGCGTAGGGCTGCTAACAAGCCTCCGCATCCTCTACGAGTACGAGCGCGGTGTCGTCTTCAGGCTCGGCAAGCTGGTGCGCGCCAAGGGCCCCGGACTGATCTTCATGGTTCCCTTCGGGATCGAGCGGATGCAGAAGATGGACCTCCGCATCATCGCCTTGGACATCCCGCCCCAGGACACCATCACGAAGGACAACGTGAGCGTCACGGTGAACGCGGTCGTCTACTTCCGCGTGTCCGACCCGGCGAAGGCCGTCGTCGAGATCGAGGACTTCCACTTCGCCACCAGCCAGCTGGCACAGACGACGCTCCGGAGCGTCATCGGGCAGTCCGAGCTGGACCAGCTCTTGGCGGAGCGCGAGCGCATCAACGACGTGATCCGCGAAATCATCGACCAGGGGACCGATCCTTGGGGAATCGAGGTCACGAGCGTCGAGATCAAGGACATCGACCTCCCCCAGCAGATGAAGCGCGTGATGGCGAAGCAGGCCGAGGCCGAGCGCGAGCGCCGCGCGAAAGTGATCAGTGCCGAGGGCGAGTTCCAAGCCTCTCACCGCCTGGCGCAGGCCGCAGAGATTATTTCGCGTCACCCGGCCGCGCTCCAGCTACGGTTCCTCCAGACGGCCGTCGAGATCGCAGCCGAGAACAACTCCACAACCCTCTTCCCGATCCCGGTGGACATCTTCCGGGGGATCACCGAGAAAGTGACCGGCGTCGCGAGAGAAGGCTTTTCGAAGGAGCTCCCGACGGCCGGAGACGAAGACGGCGAGAAAGCCACGGAGCTACTCCTCGAGGAGTCGAAGCGCCCGCAACTCGGCGAGACCGCACAGCGGGCCCCGGGAATCGGGAGCGGGGGCGAGCGCGTGGAGGAGCCGTCGGCAGAGTGAGGACGGGAGCTGCACCGGCAGGTGGGCACTTCGGGCGAGGTGGGTCGCTCGTTCGCGCGTGGATTCTGTCCACTCACGCTCCATCGGGTTCCCTCGCCTCGTGACGCGACCCTCGTGGGTTAGAAGACCCCGCGTCAGTTCGTCCGGGTAATCACGTACATGGTGTTCTCGTCGCACCATGTGACGTTTTCCGGGTCCTCATGACTGGCTGCCACGTTGCAGGCGAATCGGTCCAACGCGGTCTCAAACTCGTCGTCGCTGTACAGGCTGAAGGTGGAGTAGTGAGGTATGCGCGCCAGATCGACCAGGTGATCGAGTCCCTCTTCACGATCGTACCGGAACGTTCTGAGGGCGCTGGTTACTTGGTCCACCTCGTACAGTCGCGTTTCCTTTTCAGAGAACGACGGAAAGTGGACACCCCACATACTCTGAGCGTTCTGCGTGCGGGTCCGGGTGTACATGAACAGTCTGCTACCGGGCTTCAGGGTGCGGTGCGCATCAGCGAAGAAGCCGGCAAGATCGAAGTGGTGACAGGCGTTAAAGGTAAAGACGCAATCCAGGCTGGCGCTGGCGAATGGCAGGTCGTCCGCGAGGGCCTCGTGTGTCTCAAAGTCCTTGATGCCGAGATCTGTAAAATGGATGTCCAGTTCACCAAGCATCGCGGGGGAGGGGTCCGCGCAGTGCAGGAACAATCTCTCTCCCAACGCGCGGAACAGAAGTTCGTCATACCGCCCCCCACCACATCCGACGTCAGCAGCGACGATGTCGCCCGTTGAACCCAGCTGATCGCTGATAAACCCTATCGGCGCGAGATCGGTGGTCCTGGCGTCCCGGTACACGTTCGCGATCTGTGAAAATGCTCTTGCATTTGTTCTCCACGTTGCAGGTCAGCTCATACGTTTTTGCAGGGATGTCGGCGCTTCGTGTCGAAGGCGACCTCGACCCCGACACTAACGCTGGACCTTCCGCGTATCGATCCGATGGGTAGCGTGGCGCCTCGCGGGCGGGGTAGCGCGAGCTACCTCTCTGCCTCTGACGCGCGGCACGTTTCGCAGCTCCTTCGTCCTCCTGGAGGCGCCGCCGCCTCGGCTTGCTCCTCCCGATGTGGACGCCTATGGTGCGAAACTGATCCAGCCCAGCGTCGCCGGGTGCGTTCCCAACTCGTGGACCACGAGGCCCCAAGGGCACGACCTCGGAAGTATCGCTCCACGCCCCGGAAGAGCACCCCCTCAGCTGGAAACCCCATGGGATATGCGTGACCCGGCTTACCTATAGCAGACATGAGCGTGTGGGTCGGGGCGACTCCACAAAAAATCGACCCAACTCGCAAGCAAGGACATAGAATCGTGGAGCACGTGCCACCTGCGCGTTACCCTGCTCGGAAACGTGACCAGGCGTGGGTCTGGCTCGGGGTGCTGACGCCGCTAATAGCGTTCTTGCTGGCGCTGATTTTTGCTTGGAATCGCGCGGTCTCGCTAGTGGACCTCGCGCTGCTCGTGGTCTTCTATTCGCTCACCTTGGTCGGGATCGGGCTCGGCTACCACCGCCACTTCACGCACCGGGCGTTCGAGGCCGCGAAAGGCGTGCGCGTCGCGCTCGCGATCCTCGGGTCCATGGCGATCGAGGGCCGGCTGTTCTTCTGGGTGGCGCTGCACCGGCACCACCACCGGCACAGCGATACGCACGAGGATCCGCACAGCCCGTGGCTCTTCGGCGATGGCTTCCTGAACCGAGCCAGGGGACTGCTCCACGCGCACATCGGCTGGGCGTTCGATCGCGCGCCTGAGGACTTGTACCGATTCATCGATGACCTCACGGTTGACCCCACGCTGCGGCGGGTCGATCGGCTTTTCCTGTTGTGGGCAGGGCTCGGGTTGATGCTGCCGGCGGTGCTTGGCGGGCTGATCACGCTCTCGTGGGCGGGTGCGCTAACCGGCTTCCTCTGGGGGGGCTTGGTGCGGGTCTTCCTCATGCATCACGTCACCTGGAGCATCAACTCGGTGTGTCATATGTTCGGCTACCGCAGCTTTCCAACTCCCGACCACAGCGGCAACATCCCCGTGCTGGGGTTCCTGGGGCTGGGCGAGGGGCTGCACAACAACCACCACGCGTTCCCGCGTTCGGCCCGGTTCGCGCACCTTCGTCGCGAGTTCGACCCGGGTTGGCCGCTGATCCGGCTGCTCGAGCGGCTGGGCTGGGTGTGGAATGTTCAGGTCCCGTCGCCGCGGCAGATCGACCTCAGGCTCCTCGGGGATACCGGTCGGACCGGCACCGCTGCACGTCCACGGACCCGTCGCCACGACGCCCCCTCCTTTGCACCTGCGCCCGACGCGCAAGGCAGGAGGTGATGAGTCCGCGCGACGCCCTGCCCCGGCTCCTACAGAGGTGATCGTGTGAGCTCCGTCCGGCAGCTCGAGTCCCGGGGCGGCACCGGAGGCGAGGCTACGTCCGCCACGCTCGACGTGGTGCGGGAGCTCTTTTCCGGCATCGGTCCGCCGGACTTCGCGATCCGGCTGTGGGACGGAAGCTGCTGGACGACGGAAGGCGCCGGGGATCCGGCGTTCACGTTGGTGTTCGAGCGACCGGGTACGTTGAGGCGGCTGCTCCGGGCCCGCAGCGAGGCCGCGCTGGCGGAAGCCCATCTGTTCGGTGATGTTTCGATCGAGGGGGACATCCTCGCCGCGGCGGGCGTGGGACGGGTCCTCGTCGAGCGCCGTCGCACGCTGCGGGATCGACTCCGGCTAGGGCTGCGGCTGTTGAGGCTGCCACGCGGCGAAGCGCCGCGAGAGCCCGCGGCCGCGCCGCACCGAGCCAACCTTACCGGGAAGCTCCACTCGGTCGAGCGCGATCGTGCCGCGGTGACCCATCATTACGACCTGTCGAACCGGTTCTACGAGCTCTTCTTGGACAGTCGCATGATCTACAGCTGCGCCGTGTTCAGGGACTCCGACGAGGACCTGGATACCGCTCAGCTGCGTAAGCTGGACCTGATCTGTCGGAAGCTCCGGCTGCGGGAAGGCGATCGACTGCTGGACATCGGCTGCGGCTGGGGCGCGCTGATCATGCACGCCGCCCGCGAGTACGGGGCCGTCGCCCTGGGGATCACCGTTAGCGAGCGTCAGGCGGAGCTGGCGAGGCGGCGGATCCGGGAGGCGAGCTTGGACGAACGATGTCGTGTGGAGGTGCGCGACTACCGGACGCTGGACGACGAGGGCATTTTCGACCGCGTGGCCAGCGTGGGCATGTTCGAGCACGTCGGGAGGGTTCGGGCACCCGAGTACTTCGCGCGGATCTTCCGCCTGCTCCGTCCCGGCGGCAGCTATCTACACCACGCGATCACGGCGAGCCCGCGCGGCGGCCGCAACGGGGGACCGACCCTAGCGAGCCGCTACGTCTTCCCAGACCACGAGCTCATCCCCCTCGCGGAGAGCCTGGCCTTCGCCGCACAAGCTGGGTTCGACATCCGCGATGTCGAGGAGCTGCGCGAGCATTACGCGCTGACGCTCCGACGTTGGATCGCCGCGCTCGAGGAACATCACGACGAGACCGGTGCAGAGGTGGGCGAGGCCACATGGCGCGCGTGGCGCCTCGTGTTCGCCGGCGCCGCGGTCGGCTTCGAGACCGACCTCAAGGGAGTGGCGCAAGTGCTGATGGCGAAGCCCCGCGGCGACGGGTCCGTGGAATTGCCGCTGGGCCGCTGGGACTGGTACCCCCGAAGAGCCTGAAACTCAGCGGGCGTTGGCCCACGCGTGGCTGGTGAGCAAGTCCGGCTGTCAGCGTCGCCGGTGGTGGAAGGCTGACCGAGACCAGGCTCAGCGTCGGCACTCCGTACTACATGTCCCCGGAGCAGGCTGCGGCGGACCGGGAAGTGAGCCCCGCGAGCGATGTGTACTCGCTGGCGTGCGTGCTCTACGAGATGCTGGTGGGTGAGCCACCCCATACGGGTCCGAGTGCACAGGCGGTGCTGGCGAAGATTCTGACGGACGTACCCACCGCTCCGCACGCGGCCCGAGCGACCGTCCCCGCCAACGTGGACGCTGCGATCCGCAAGGCGCTGGAGAAGCTGCCAGCGGACAGGTTCACTGGGGCGCAGGAGTTCGCGAAGGCGCTCACGGATCGGGGCTTCCAACACGGCGAGGAAGAGGTCGAAGCTGTCGCCGTGGCCGTTCTGGGTCCGTGGAACCGCCTCTCGGTCGCCATGACGGCCACGACCGTTCTATTCGCGGGAGCGTTGGGCTGGGCGCTCGTGCGCCCCACCCCGTGCCGCATCCGGTCGCGCGCTTCCAGGTGACGCTCGGCGAGGACCGGGGCCTCGCGAACGTCTCCAACATCGGCGTGGACATCGCGTTGTCTCCCGACGGCTCGCGGCTGGTGTACGTGGGCGCGGCCCCCGACGGGGGCACGCAGTTATGGCAACGCGCGCTCGACGACCTGGAGCCCGATCCGATCCCCGGCACTGAGGGTGCCCTTGGCCCTGTGCTGTCACCCGACGGCCTGTCCGTGGTGTTCAGCGAGGCGAGGAGAAGCAAGAAGACGGTCTCGCTCAGCGGTGGGCCACCGTTCGCGGTCGTGGCTGAGGGGCAGGCGGGAAGATCGTCCGCGTGGGGCTCGGACGGGATGATCTACTTCGGCATTGGTGGAGTCATCCACCGCGTGCCCGCGACCGGCGGCGAGCCGGAAGCGGTGACTTCGCCGTCGGACGGAGGCCAGAGGCTCCCGGATGCGTTGCCCGACGGGCGCGGTCTGCTACTCACCGTCTTTGGGGGTAGCACGGAGCAGAGCCGGATCGCGGTGGTGGGGCCGGAGGGTGGCGAGGTGCGTGAGCTCTTCCAGGGCACGATGGCGCGCTACGCGGCGTCCGGCCACGTCGTCTACGCGACAGCCGACGGCACGCTGATGGCTGCGCCCTTCGACCTTAAGCGCCTGGAGGTAACCGGTCCGTCGGTCGCCCTGGTGGAGGGGGTCCGCGTCGAGAACAGCTCGGCGTCGCAATTCGCGCTGTCCCAGACGGGGAGCCTGGTCTACGTGCCCGGGAGCGGGGGCGGTGGGGACGAGTTCGTATGGGTGACGCGCTCGGGCCAGGCGACGCCGGTCGATCCTGGGTTCACGTTCGAGCTGGCCGGGTACGGGTGGAGGCTCTCGCCGGACGGAACGCGGGTGGTGTTCAGCAGTAGGGTCGACGGGAACGAGGACATTCGTATCAAGCACCTGCCCGACGGTCCACTCGAGCGGCTCACGTTCGAGGAGGCGAGTGACATCAGGCCGTTCTGGACGCCCGATGGTCAGACCGTGACGTACTTCTCGGGTGTCGTGAACGACAGGACCGTGTGGTCCAAGGATGGTGTCCCGCTGACAGTTGAAGGTGGTGGCTCCGGAGAGTCTCCTTGTTAGCCTGCCTTTCTCATTTCGGCAACCGGTTCATGGTCGTCGAGGTGGGCCCTGAGCATCCAGAGCTGGTCGTAGCCGATGATCCTCCGGTAGCTCTTCTCGGTCTCCACGAACGAGGCCGCAGCCCAGCGCAAGGCCATCGCTCCGTTCTTCCAGTTGGTCACCCTGCGGGTCTTCTGTCTTACGCCCGAGTGGGTGCTGTCGATCAGGTTGGTCGAGCCCAGGCACTTCCTCAGCCGCGGCGGGAGGCCGAGCCGGTTGATCGTGAACATCTCGCTGAGGCCTTCGCGTAGGCTAGCCGAGGCCGAGGGGTGGTCGCGCTCGAGCCATCGGGCGAGCTGCTCGAGCTTCTGCTCGCCCTGCTTCGCGTCCAGCTTCATCGCCGCCCGGAACGCCGCCTTCACCTGAGGATGCTGATCCTTCGGCAGATGACCCAGCACGTTGCGGAGCTTGTGGTTGCGGCAGCGCTGGATGGGGTGACGTTGGCCGAACACCTTCTCGATCGCCTTCCTGAGCGCTTTCGAGCCATCGATCACGAACAGCCGCCGCCTGCCCGGGTCCAGGCCGCGCTCGACCAGATCCTCTAGGAGCGCGCTGGTCACCTCGGCGTTCTCACTCGCTCCTTCCCTCACGCCCAGCACGTGCTTCTTTCCGTCTGAGTCCACGCCTACCGCAGCAAGCACGTGGTGCGAGCCCATCTGGATCCCGTCCAGGTAGATCACCAGCAGGTCCCACGCATCCAGCCGGCGCTCCATCAGCTCCTTCAGCACGCGCTCCGAGGCCTCGACCGTCTCACGGCTCACCGCCGACTTGCTCACCCCGACCGTGTCGGCCATCTCACCGATCACACGGCCGTACTTGCGCGTGCTCACCCCCGCCATCAGGACCTCGAGCATCCGATCCGCCACAGCGCCCGGTCTCCGCATCGCTGCGTACGCCGGCACCTCGACCTCGCCACCCTCCCCGGCGCCCCGGCGCCTGAGCCGTGGCCGCTCCACACGCACCTTCCGGTCCGACAGGTAAACCACACCACCCTGCCGGCCATACCACACCGTGTCGTCTTCCGCTCGTGACCGACCTGCCTGCTTCACGCCTGCCACACCCTCGGCGCTCATCTCCAGCACCGCTTCGATCGTCGCTCGTCCCATCACCTGGATGACTTCGTCGATCACGACCTCCGTCTGCTCCACGAGCTCAAGCATCGGAAGCAGAAACTGCCCCTCCCGCTTCAGGAACTCCCTGATCGCGCGCTTGTCCGCCCGATCCCTTACCTCGTACGTTCTCTTCATCGTGGTGGCTCCGTGTTGGGGTTTTTGCCTACCCGAGCCTATCGGCCCGGGACCCCCGGAGCCACCACTTTTCTTTCTCCCCTATCAGGAACCTTCAACTACGGTTGGGACAGCTTCTCGAATCGAGCCCAGAGGTGATTGTTCACGCTCCGGTCGCGATCGCCGACGAAGATGTCCACGAGACGGGCCCGCAGAAGCTCCCGGAGCTCGATCCGGTTTGCCGGATCCTCCTCCAGCTCGTCGAAGAGGTCGTCGGTCTGGACGATGCGGGTGGAGCCTGCGAACCCCGCTTGGCCTTCGGGAAGGTCGTCGGGACGCTCCTCGAAGAGCACGAGCATCCCGGCGAACTGATCGCGGAACTCGCCCAGACGGGGGTCGTCCGGAACGACCACCAGCTCGGGGTTCGGGTGCAGAACCCCAACGGCCTCCATGAGCCGTGCCACGACCAGTGCGCCGGACGGATGGAACGAACTCATCTGGTCCTGAATGATTGCGCCCGCCGGTGTGCCCTCCAGGTCGTCCAGTAGCTCCCGCGGGGTCTTGTCCACCGACCGGAGGACGTACCTGCGGCCGTCGGCCCCGCGGAGGTGGAGCGTCTGGGTCGTCGTGCCTCCACCGAGCTCAATGGGAATCAGACCCCCACCGCCGAGCGCGCTCAGGTCGGCGATCGGGACCCGGATCGGGGTCGTCCACAGGTTGCGGTGCCCGCTCCCGCTCAGGGCACGGTAGAGGGCGCTCGCGCCGTACCCCTCCGCGGGGACGACCGTGACCGAGTCCAGCGTTGGAGGTGGAGGCGGAACGAGCTGGGGCTTCACCTGGGCCGCCGACGGTACAGCGGTGAGGGCGGTGGCGAGCAGCCAGAAAAGGGACCGGCTGGAAGCGCCTCGGCAGGTGAAGGACGACCGCCTGAGCAGGCCATGGAGGGTCTGGAGGTCCCGAGCCATAGCGCCAACCGGTGATCGAAGGGGGGCAACGTATCCAAACAGACGTTTAGAGTAGGAGAGAATCTACGAACACGCCAGACGGATTCATTTCCATTCTCGGGCTTCGGGGTTCGAGTGGCGTTGGTGCATGGCTCCGGGTTTGGCTACCTGATCTTCCGCTTCGTCAGACCGAGGGCTTCCTCCGTTCGCTGGCCCAGTTGCTCGAGTTGGATCTCCCGATTCCTGATCACACGACCCTGTCCCGGCGGCTTCAGAAGCTCGGCGAGATCCAGTTCCGGAGGCGCGCCACGGATCGACCGATCCCACCCGCCTCGACCCGGAAGCCGGGAGCAAGAGTGGAAGCTCGGGTGCACGATTTTCGGAGAGTTCTCACGAAGGACGCGGGAGACCCCGTGGCGCTGGCCGAGGGGGTAGCGGTACGCGCCCGTGGCTCGGTGCACCTCGCGCTGTCGAACGACGGGACGCTCGTGTATCAGACTGGGGCTGCAGGAGCCAGCGGTGGGAACGAATTCGTCTGGGTCACGCGCTCCGGCCAGGCGACGCCGGTCGATCCAGGGTGGTCGTTCATGCCCGGTGGAGGGGGCAGCGGGTGGAGGCTCTCGCCGGACGGAACACGGGTGGCGCTCGTCGCCGTGGTCGAGGGTAACGAGGACATCTGGATCAAGCACCTGCCCGACGGTCCGGTGGAGCGGCTCAAGTTCGACGAGGGGCGAGATACGAGGCCCTCGCGGTCGCCCGATGGTCAGAACGTGACGTATTTCTCGGGCGCAACAAACGAAGGGAATGTGTGGTCCAAGCGTGCGGACGGAACGGCAGAAGCGGTGCTGGTGCTTGACGACGAGCGCGGCCTCGCCCAAGGGTCGTGGAGTCCCGACGGCCAGTGGCTCGTGATGCGCGCTGCGGCGACCGCGGAACTGGGTATCGGCCTGCGCGACATCCTGGCGTTCCGTCCGGGCGTGGACAGCGCCGCCATGCCTTTGGTTGCGACCTCGGAGTTCGCCGAGGGCGCACCGGCGCTGTCACCTGACGGACGCTGGCTGGCGTACGTTTCCAACGAGACGGGCAGCTACGAGGTGTTCGTGCGTCCGTTTCCCAATGTGGACTCGACCATGGTGCTTGTCTCGACGGCAGGAGGGCTTGGCCCGCTCTGGGCGCACAGCGGGCGTGAGGTCGGAAGTTCGAGTCTTCCCAGGCCCACTTTTTGGAAAATGTTGCCCTGACTGCACTTAGATGTGGTCAGGGCTTCTTCGCTTCGGCCTCTCTCGCCGCCTGCTGTCAATTGCTGCCCGAGACGGCCCTTCGAGCGATTTTGCGCCCCCCGCGCCCGCCGATGCCGATTGATTCCGGTACCGGATTGATCTCGAGCGTGAGACCGGGGGTGGAGCCATCGGGATCGACGCGCAGGCCCCCTACTCCGCTCTTGCTGCGGCTTTGCCCCGGCCATATCAGGCTGACAACAGGTCACTTGCGAGCTTGGCCATTTCGGCGTCCACGCTACGATTCATGGCTAGCAGCTTTGACCGCACTCGGTCGAGGTGGAGCTCGAGGCCCCTCTCGGCCCCTTCCCCTAGGATCAAGGCCAGGGAGATCAGCGCATAGGCCAACTCGGCGCCGCGGTCGTCTTCGAAGGTGAGCACCCGGCGAAGGCCGTCGACCGCCTTCGGTTCCTTCCACTGCCCAAGTTGTTTGATGGCGGTCAGTTCTACACCTAGGGCTCGCCGGTCTCCAGACATCCCGCTGAGAAGATGGAGGAGTCCGTCGCGAATCTCTGGAGTATCTGGCGATGCGTAAAGCGGGATCCTTCGCCCGCTCACGCCATCATGCTTGTCGACCGGGCCGACCAGGAGCTCATGACGGTTCGGGTTGGAACTGGGGTGGTTGGAGCAGTAGGTCCAGTGAGTATTCGTGATTTCGACGTCCCTGAGGATGCAGCGGATCGACCCGTGGTGCACTTCCCTCGGGTACCCGGATCGTCCCTCGTTTCTTTCATTGAACCAGCAGCTGTTGCAGTTGTCGGATCCACCGTTTGGCATGGCGCCCCACCTTTTACACAATTCAAGAGACTCTACCTGCCGTAAGCCTGTGCCGCACTCTCCGCTGTAATCAGTTCATCTTCGACATCCCGCTCGACAGCGGCTCGATCCCGCTCGGACGGGTCGCCCCATCCCCCGCCACCGGGTGTTTGCGTGTAGATCTGATCCCCCTGCTTCAGCACGGTGTGCACTTTGGTGGGCAGCTCCCGCTTGCTGCCGTCGGGAGAGGTGATCCAGCAATGGGCGCCTGCGGCGTTCTGTCCCTTTTCCAGGCCCCACGGGGTGAATTTACGGCGGTCGGCGCCGATCGTAATCGTCGTCCGCTCTCCCAGGCACTTCAGCTCCCGCATCATGCCGCATCCTCCCCGCCGCCGGCCGTGCCCACACGTGTCCGGGACCAACCCGTAGCGCACGACCTGCAGGGGATAGGTGCGCTCTATTGTTTCGACGGGGGCGTTGCGGGTGTTGGTCAGGTGCGTGTGTATGCCGTCCGACCCGTCCAGATCGTGCATGGCTCCCTGCCCACCAGCGTAAGTCTCGACGTAGTTGTAGTACTCGCCGTTGCGCGGGTCGATGCCGCCGATGTTTAGCAGGTTCATCTCGCCGCTGCACGCGGCACAGACCCTATGCGGCACGATCTGGTAAAACGCGCCCAGAAGCACGTCGACGACACGCTGATCGGTGAGGATGTTGGCGTTGCCGATCGCTGCCGGATAAGTCGCCTGCAGGATCGTGCCTTCGGGAGCGAACACGTCGATGGGGCGATAGGCGCCGGCATTCGTCGGCAGGTCCGGATCGAGGACCGCCTTGGCTGCGAAGTAGACGCAGGCCTTGGCCGCTGAAAGACGGGCGTTCATCGGTCCCAGAACTTGCTTGCTCGTGCCCGTGAAGTCGGCGCGCAACTCGTCCTCGTCTATGGTAAGCGCCGCGGCGATCTTCACCGGCTCGTCGATGACGCCGTCGTCATCGAGATAGTCCTCGAAGCAGTAGGTGCCATCGGGCAAGGTGGAAATGGCCGCCCGCATCCGGCGCTCCGCATAGTCGAGGATCGCCTCCATGTAGGCGAAAACTTCAGCTGGGTCCTCTCGCTGCATCAGTTCGTCGATGCGGTACTGGCCGATCTGGGCGCAAGCGTACTGGGCCATCAAGTCACCGCGCAATTCGTGTCGCGTGCGCACGTTCTGGTTGATGAATCCGTACAACACCTCGTCGAGCTCACCTCCCGCGAACATGCGCAGCGGCGGAATCTGTAACCCTTCCTGGTAGATCTCGGTCACCCCGAAAGGCATGCTGCCCGGGGCGAAGCCGCCCATGTCGACGTGGTGGGCCGTCGAGGCGGCCAACGCCATCGGTTCGCCCTCGTGAAACACGGCGGACACCAGAGACAGGTCGGGCAGATGACCGGGTCCCTCTGGATAAGGCAGGTTGGTCGCGTAGACATCGCCCGGACGCATTTCCTCTACAGGAAACTCCCGCAAGACCGAGGAGATGACGGCCGGCATGATCCCCAGGTGCAGCGGCGTGCCTACTTCTGCTTGGGCCAGGACCTCCCCAGTAGGCAGGGCGATGGCAGCCGAACAATCGCGGCGGTCTTTTATATTGGTGGAATAGCTCGTGCGCACGAGCGCCGCGCACATCTCTTCGGCGATACCCTTCCAGCGGTTGCGCATGATCTCGAGGCGGATGGGATCGATGCTCATTACTATACGGCTCCCAGAAGAAGCTGGCCCAGGCGGTCGACGGTGGCGGCCTGACCGGGCCAGATCACGGTGGTAGAATCGAGCTGCTCGACGATGGCCGGACCCTGCACCGCACTGCCGGCACGCAGGTCCCCCCGACGAAACACCGGCGTGTCGACATGCCGGCCCTCGAAAACGACTGGCCGCTGCGCTACCGGCTCAGCCACGACGCCCTCTGCGGCCACCTCGGGCAGGCGGACTGCACCCAGGTCGGCTTCCACCGAAACCCAGATATTCACGAGCTCGACCGGCTGGTCTTCGCGCGAGAAACCGTACATACGTTCGTGGGTGGAGTGAAAATCGGCGCACAGGGATTCGAGATCGGGTCGGCCGGCGGGAATCTCGACCGCCAGATCGAACCCCTGTCCCAGGTAACGCATCCCCAGCTGGATAGTCGTCTGCAGTCCGTATTCGGTAGCGGCAAAGGCGAGCCTCGTGCGCGCTGCAGCCTCCAGTTCCTCGATGACACCGAGGATCTGATCCGGTGAGGACTCGGATAGCAGCGCCACCTGCGTGCGCACGTTGTCTTCGCGCAGGTGCGACATCAGTAGCCCCACGGCCGAGGTCACTCCCGGCGCCAGCGGCACCAGGACCTGTTCTAGGTTCATCTCGCGCGCGATCTCAGCTCCATGCAAAGGGCCAGCGCCGCCGAACGGACAAAGGGTGAAAGTGCGCGGGTCGTAGCCGCGCTCGACCGTCAGTTTGCGAATCGCCGCCGTCATCGTCGCCACGACAACGCGTATCACCCCCTCCGCCGCGGCTTCGATCGACAGGCCGAGGGGACCGGCCAGCTCGTCGGCGATCACCCGCCGCGAGGCCTCGACGTCGACTTCCATACCACCACCCAGCAGCGTAGCGTGGGACAGACGCCCGAGCACCAGATTGGCGTCGGTGACTGTCGGTTTGTCGCCTCCGCGGCCGTAGCAGGCAGGCCCCGGGTCTGCTCCGGCCGAGTGCGGGCCCACGCGCAACGAACTTCCCGGATCGACCCAACCGATGCTGCCGCCACCGGCGCCCACGGTGTGGATGTCCAGCATGGGCACTTTGATCGCGAGGCCAGCCATCTCCGCCGTGCGAGCGAATTCGATCTGCCCCTCGTGGATGACGGCGACGTCGAAGCTGGTGCCTCCCATGTCGGCCGTGATCATGTTCTTCCCATGCTCGAGACCCTGGGCAATCGCCGCGCCGGCGACGACGCCCCCCGCCGGCCCCGACAGAATCGTGTGGACGCTGTGCCTGGCCGCTGCCTTGGCCGACATGACCCCACCGTTCGATTTCATCACGAACAATGGCGCGTCGAATCCAGCCTTCGACAGACCGTCCTCGACGCGCTTGAGGTAGCTGGCCATGACCGGTTGCACGAAGGCGTTCATCGCGCAGGTGCTGAAACGCTCGTACTCGCCTTCCTCCTGCACCAGCTCATGCGAAAGGCACACGGTCGCCTCGGGCAGCTCTCGCGCCAGCGCCTCGCCGACGGCCTGCTCGTTCGCCGCGTACAGATGGCTGTGTAGCAATCCCACTGCTACGGCCTCGACGTTCTGTCGTTTGAGCTCGGCGATCACCTCATGTAGTTGCCCTGTATCGAGTGGAATCTCGACCGTGCCGTCGTAGAGGATGCGCTCACGCAGCTCGAAACGCCGTGAACGCGGGACCAGAGGTTCTGCGCGCCGGCTGCGCAGGTCGTACATATGGGGCCGGTCCTGACGCTGGATGTGCAGCACGTCGCGGAAACCGGCCGTCGTGATCATGGCCGCCCTGGCGCCACGGCGTTGCAGGACCGTGTTGGTGGCCACGGTCGTGCCGTGGACGAGGAGCTCGATCTCCACGGTGCTGCCGTCACCGACCCGTGCTTGCTCCACGACTTCCTGGATGCCGCGCACGAGGGATCGGCCCGGATCGTCAGGAGTGCTGGCGATCTTGTGGAAGACCATCCTGCCAGTCTCGGTTTCGAACAGGACGAGGTCCGTAAAGGTGCCCCCTGTGTCGATGGCGACGCGGATTCGTCCCGTGTTCATGGCTCAGACCCGGTTCGTGCCGTAGGCGGCGCTGATGAGCTCATCTGCGGCGAAGCGCCTGAGGTCGAAACGCGCGATGTCGATGGACGATGCGCTCCCGCACCGCCGCGTTCGCGCCCCGATCCCGTGCCTGGAGGGTTCATGCGCATCGTGTGGTCAGGCCGGGAGCGCCCGCAACGAAGTCGAAGGTCCAAGAATCAATTTGAATCTGGATCGGTCCATGGCCGAACGTCCGTTGATCGCAAGGTACGGCGGAGGGAGCGCCGTGGCACCGGTCGTCGACCTAGCGATCATTACCGACCGGCAGCAGGAAGTCCGGCGCCCTGAACGGAGGCACCAAACTCCAGAGGCGGTACTTCTCACGCACTCAGCTGCGCGGCACCCGCACCGTTCTCCGCGGGTAATGCGACCCCTTCCCCGACCCCGGAGCCTACATGGCCCGTCACAAGAGCGTTTCGGGCGCGAGTCTTCGGCACGCGTTCGAGGAGATCATCTGGCCGCGGCGAAATCTCGTCGGGCTCGGACTGGTGCTCATCCTCCTCAATCGCCTGAGCGGGCTGGTTCTGCCCGCGTCTACCCGCTACCTGGTCGACGATGTCATCGCCAACGGTGACGTCGCGCTCCTGTTCAAGCTGCTCAGCTGGGTGGGGCTCGCGGTCGTGGTGCAAGCGGGGACATCGTTCTCGCTCACGCTGCTGCTGAGCGTGGAGGCCCAGCACATGATCGCCAACCTGCGCTCCCAGGTGCAGAGGCACGTCCTGCAGCTCCCCGTGCGACTCTTCGACAACACCAAGTCGGGCGAGCTCGTTTCGCGCATCATGGACGACGTGGAGGGCGTCCGTAACCTGGTCGGCACGGGTCTGGTCCAGCTGGTTGGCGGCACCGTGACCGCCATCGTCGCGCTGGTGTTCCTGGTGCGGATCGACCCCATCATGACGCTGCTGGCACTGGGCCCACTGCTGGGCTTCGCGTTCGTCTCCACCAAGGCGTTCAGCAAGCTCCGGCCCGCCTTCCGCGAGCGCGGCCGCATTCGCGCCGAAGTCACGGGCCGGCTCACAGAGGCGCTGGGCGGGATCCGCGTGATCAAGGGGTTCCACGCGGTCGAGAAGGAGAGCGAGGTCTTCCACGCCGGCGTGCTTCGCATCTTCGACAACGTCAAGACCACGCTGACCACTTCGAGCGCCGTGACCAGCCTGGGCACGTTTTTCATGGGTTTCGCGGGCGTGCTGGTCATGGGCTACGGTGGCCGCTTGATCCTGGAGGGCAACCTCACGCTGGGCGAGCTCTTCTCGTTCACCTTGTTCCTGGGCTTCCTCATAGCTCCGGTTCTCCAGATGGCCAACATCGGCACACAGATGACCGAGGCGTTCGCCGGTCTGGACCGCACGGCAGAGTTGCTGTCGTGGCCCCAAGAGGACGACGATCCACGCCGTACGGTCGACATGCCACCCATCGAGGGTCGCGTGCGCTTCGAGGACGTGAGCTTCTCCTACGAGGAGGACAAGCCGATCCTGCGCGACATCGACTTCGAGGCCGAACCGGGTACCGTGGTCGCGCTCGTGGGGAGCTCGGGGTCCGGCAAGTCGACGCTCGCGGGGTTGGCCGCATCGTTCCTCGAGCCCGACTCGGGGCGCGTGACCGTCGACGGCGTCGATCTTCGCGACGTGAAGCTCGCGTCCTATCGGTCTCAGCTCGGCCTCGTGCTTCAGGATGACTTTCTGTTCGACGGAACCATTCGAGCGAATTTGCTGTTCGCGCGCCCCGACGCCGACGACGAGGACGTCCGCGTCGCCGCTGAGCAGGGGTACGTCACGGAGTTCACCGACCGCTTTCCCGCCGGTCTCGAAACAGTGATCGGCGAGCGTGGCGTGAAGCTGTCGGGGGGGCAGCGCCAGCGAGTGACGATCGCTCGCGCGATCCTCGCGAAACCGCGCATTCTGGCCCTGGACGAGGCGACGTCGAGCCTCGACACGGAGAGCGAGCTACTCATCCAGAAGAGTCTCGCCGAGCTGCTCCAGGGCCGCACGACGTTCGTGATCGCGCACCGGCTCTCGACCATCCAGCGAGCGGATCTCATCCTGGTGATCGAGGACGGTCGCATCGTCGAGCGTGGCCGCCACGACGACCTCATCGCGCGCAAAGGGCGCTATCACCAGCTCTACACGGTCCAAGCGAGAATCTAGAGGCGAGGCACCGCTCGTCGCTCCGACCTTCAGTTGCCTTCTTCGATCCTCCAGACAGAACCCTCGATCGTCGTGTAGTAGAGCTCGCCCAAACCATCCGTGCCAAACGAGATCGGGTGTTCATTCATCGGATTGATCTGCGACGTCCACTCGTGAGGGGGCGCATGAGGATCTTCCACCGGTACTGACCGAATCCACGCATCGCAGAAGTCGGCGAAGAAGTACTGGCCGTCTAGGCCTGGCAGCAGCGAGCCCCGATACACCGTTCCCCCGATGACGGAGCAGCCCTCGTCATGAGGATAGGAGAGGATGGGCAGCGTGAGCCCCGACTGGTCACAGCCGGGGACGCCGCCAAAGCACTCAGCCCCCTCCATGATGGCCCATCCGAAGTTCTGTCCGCCTCCCGACGCAGCTTCGACGAGATTGATCTCTTCGTAGGCCCCTTCGCCCACGTCGGCGATCCAAGCGTCTCCGGTGAGTCGGTCGATCCCCATCCGCCACGGGTTCCTTAGGCCGCTCACCCATACTTCCGGCGGGATGGCTTCGTGCCCAACGAACGGGTTGTCCAGCGGGATCGAGTAAGGGAGGTCTGAAACATCGATGCGCAGGACCGTCCCGAAGTGGTTGGGAGCCTGTGCTTCTCCGCGTGCTGCGCCCGAACCTCCGTCGCCGAGGGTGATGTAGAGGAACCCATCCGTGCCGAAGAGCAGGTGGCCCGCGTTGTGGTCGCCCAGGGTCTGGTCAAGCTGAAATGCGACCACCTCACTGGATGTAACCGCTTGGTCGCCCGAGACCGCGAAGCGAGATATGACCGAGGTTGTGGTATTCACATCGTTTGGGTCCGTCATCGTGTAGCTGACGAACATGAACGGACGAGCGGCGAAGTCAGGGGGAAATGCCAGGCTAAGTAGACCACGGCCTTGATCGGATAGGGATGACACCACGTCGCGGAGATCGAGGACGGCGGGGGTCTGCAGCTGGTCACTTCGCAAGACATGGACGAGGCCAGTCAGCTCGGCCACGAGGAGCCGCGAGTCGTCATCTGGAGCTGACACAGCGATCGGAAATGTCAGCCCTGAAATCAGGCGAGTTGCCACAAGGTTCGGAAGTTGCTCTTCCGTTTCGGGACCCGCCGCACTGGTTTGGCAGGTCGCGATGACCGGAAGGAGTAGTGCGATGCCGAAGTGACGAATCATCAGGGCTGACCTGGTGCTGACGAACTGCAGTTGCTACGCGCGGCGAGTGACACCGGTGTAGAGAGGTCAAAAGTTACGTCGAATCTGTTTCCAAAAAAGTTGCGCGTTCGTCGCTCGGCTGCCCAAGCCCATCGCCATCTGGCGTAACCCGGCGCCGCGCGCCGTGTTGGCACGTCGATCGCTGCTGGGGCGCTGCGTCGTTGTCGCCGCCGGACCCGCGACGGTAGTTTGCGTTTGTCAGCAAGCCGCCGCGTGGACCCCGGTGCCCGCTAGAAGGCTGCGCAACGGAAACGTCGACCCCCCTGTAGAGGAAGACCGCGTTCATCCATCGAGCCCAGAGGGTTTTGAAACTCGCTTCCGCGACGCTTTTGGCCGTCTTGCTGCTGTCCGTGGTCGGGGCGAGCGACCACGTGCCGGCGCCCGTCACCATTCGTGTGCTGACCTACAACATTCGTCACGGCGAAGGGAGGGACGGCCAGCTAGATCTTGCGCGGATCGCGGTTGTGATGAAGAGCGTAGAGCCCGACATCATCGCTCTCCAGGAAGTGGATCATCTCACCGAGAGGTCGGGTGGCGTGGATCAGCTCGCCGAGCTCGCCCGACGAATGGACATGCACGCCGAGTTCGGCTGGGCCTTGAACCATTCGGGTGGAGGCTACGGGGTGGCCGTGATGTCACGCTGGCCTCTCGAGGCCCCGGACAACCGTCCACTGCCGGCCTCTCCGGAGCGCGAGCCGCGCACGGCGTTGACCGTTGGTGTACGAGCGGGAATCGAGGGTCCCTTGCTGCAGTTCACCAGCACGCACCTCGACTCGGGGCGGCGCTCGCCAGATCGATTGGACCAGGCATTGTATCTAAACGAACTGCTGGTCACTGAGGAGCGGCGGCCGAGTATTCTCGCGGGGGACTTCAACGCCAGGCCCGACAATGAGGTCATGCAGGTGTTCGAGGCGCACTGGACCAATCCCGCCTCCTCTTTTGCCTCTCCTTCGCCGCGCCGCCGTCGGGGACCACGCGGAGACTATGTGCTCTTTCGGCCGGCGGAAAGCTGGCGCGTGCTCGAAACGAGAGTCGTGGATGAACGCGTCGCGTCGGACCACCGGCCGCTCCTGATCGTGTTCGAATGGGTCGGTTAGTCGATGCGACGGTGCCGGCCAACTTCGACACACCGCTTTTCGGCCTCGTCTCGCAGTGGCTGGACGGGGGCAGCGTCCTGGCCAACGGAATCGCGCGGTCGAGTCGTGGGTATTCACGGCGAGATCGACTTAACTGGCCTCGGAGAGAAGTCCTCGAGTGTTTGCCCGCGTCATGACCACGGCCGCTCTGTTGCTGGGCCTATCGTTCGTCACGGGCGGATGTGCCTCCTCCGACCCCACAGTCCCGGACGGAGACGACGCGTTTCGCATCCTCGTCTTCTCCAGGACCACCGGTTTCCGGCACACCTCCATCGAGAGCGGTCAGAGTCTGTTTCGTGAGCTCGGGGAGGCCGAAGGCTTCGGCGTCGACGTCACCGAGGACCCGGGGGAGTTCGCGAGCGACAATCTCAGCGGCTACGCCGTCGTCGTGTTCCTCAATACCTCCGCGGACGTGCTGAACGAGACACAAGAGACGGCGTTCCAGGAATACATTCGCGCTGGCGGTGGTTACGTGGGGGTGCACTCCGCGACCGACACCGAGTACGGTTGGGCGTGGTACGGAGAGCTCGTGGGCGCCTACTTCTTGGGGCACCCGCCCATCCAGGACGCAGCGATCGTAGTCGAGGACGCGACACATGTATCAACCCGCCATCTGCCGGCCGAATGGCTGCGTCGAGACGAGTGGTACAACTTCAACGAGAACCCCAGGGGGTCGGTGCAGGTGCTCCTCACCTTGCGCGAGGAGACGTACGAGGGTGGGCACATGGGCCCGGACCACCCGATCGCTTGGTACCACGAATACGACGGCGGGCGGGCGTGGTACACCGCCGGGGGGCACACCGAGGAAAGCTACTCCGAGCCGCTGTTCGCCGAACACTTGCTCGGAGGCGTGATGTGGGCCGCTGGGCTGGAGGGTTAGAGGCCCCCGTCTTCCGGCCCCGGCTCGAACCGATAAACGCGGCCCTCCAAATTGCTACACATGCTCCCCGGCGCGGTCTTCGCGGCATGCCTCGCAGGCAATGGACGTTTCGGAAAGGGTCGCTCGCCGGCCGGAGCACGCACAACGTCGGTTTGGAGCGCTCTCCGCTGAGCGGTAGCTTGAAGCATGCGCCGCCGCAGTCTTTCCTTCAGTAGCACCCGGGTCGCCACGCTGGCGCTCCTTATCTGCGTAGGCGCGCTCGTGGGTCAGTCCGACGATAGGCCTAAGGTCTATCGCCTTCAGGTGACCGGAACGATCGAGATGGGTCTGGCTCCCTACTTGAAGCGTGGGCTGCGTGAGGCTGCAGATGCCGGTGCGGCTGCCGTCGTTCTCGATCTCGACACCCCCGGCGGGCGCGTGGACGCCGCCTGGGAGATCATCGACGCGGTGCGTGATGCGGGGCTTCCGGTCTACGCTTATGTGAACCGCCGGGCGCTCTCTGCGGGGGCGATGATCGCGCTGTCCGCTGACGCGCTCTACATGCGACCAGGCTCGACGATTGGCGCGGCGACGCCGGTCACTGGCGAGGGCCAGAAGGCCTCCGAGAAGATGGTTAGCGCCATGCGGTCCGAGTTCCGTGCTCTGGCAGAGGAGAGGGGCTTCGATCCCCGCATCGGCGAGGCGATGGTGGACGAGGAGGTCGAGCTCGAGGGGGTCGTGCTCGCCGGAAAGCTGCTCACGCTCACCACCGACGAGGCGATCGAGCTCGGCGTAGCGACTGCCCAAGTGGAGGACTACACGGCGCTGCTCGCCGCGGTAGGGCTCGGCGCGGCCGATACGCTCGATCCGCAGCCGAACTGGGCGGAGCGGATCGTTCGGTTCCTCAGCGATCCGGTGGTGGCGCCGCTTCTGCTCAGCCTCGGATTCCTCGGACTGATGATCGAGATCCGCACTCCCACGTTCGGCCTGGCGGGATCGGTTGGCCTGGTTTGCTTGGGCGCGTTCTTCGGGGCGCGTGTGATCGTCAGTCTGGCGGGCATCGAGGAGCTGCTCCTCCTTGGCGCTGGTGCGGTGCTGGTTCTGATGGAGGTGTTCGTGGTTCCGGGCTTCGGAGTCGCGGGCGTCTTGGGGAGCATCGCGGTCTTGGGCGCCGCCTACCTGAGCATGCTGGGCCGTTTTCCGACTTCCGCGGATCTCATCGGCACTACGGGCGTGATCTCGGTCTCGATCCTCCTCGTCGCCGTGCTCGCATACGCGCTGTTCCGGCACCTACCGCACAGCCGAGCTCGAGGCCTCGCCGGCCTCTTCCTTCGGAGCGAGACGAGTAGCGAGACCGGATACCTGTCCGCTCCCGAGCGAATGGACTTAGTGGGCCGGATCGGGGTGGCCGTGACCGACCTTCGCCCATCTGGGACTGCGATGGTGGACGAAGAGCGCCTCGACGTGGTCACCGAGGGTCCTTGGATCGAGAAGGGAACGAGAATCGAGGTTATCCACGCGGAGAGCTACCGTCACGTGGTGCGGGAAGCGCCACACGAGGAGCCTGACGAGCTCCCGGCCGGTGGCGAGCGCAGCAGCACCGCCTAGCGCCTGCGAAGCGGAGACACACCGAATTTGGGGGGGACGCGCGACATGGAAGGTATTGCTGTAGGCTCAGCTGTTCTGGTTGGGATCGGTGCGGTCGCTTTTCTTTTCCTCGTGTGGGCCGTGCCGGTCGGGCTTTGGGTCACGGCGTACGCTTCGGGCGTCAAGGTCAAGCTCGCCAGCCTGATCGGCATGCGGTTCAGGAAGGTTGCCCCAGGGGGCATCATCCTGCCGCTCATCAGCGCTACCAAGGCGGGCCTCAAGCTGGACACTGACGAGTTGGAAGCGCACTATCTGGCCGGTGGCAATGTCCAGAAGGTGGTCCTCTCGCTCATCTCCGCGGACAAGGCGAACATCGAGCTCCCGTTCAAGCAGGCGGCGGCGATCGATCTGGCGGGCCGCGACGTGCTCGACGCCGTGCAGATGTCGGTCAACCCCAAGGTGATCCAGACGCCGAGCGTGGCGGCGATGGCCAAGGATGGGATTCAGCTGACCGCAGTGGCCCGCGTCACCGTTCGCGCGAACCTCAACCGTCTGGTCGGCGGCGCCGGTGAGGAAACGATTCTAGCGCGTGTCGGGGAGGGCATCGTGAGCACGATTGGATCGGCGGAATCGCACAAGGCGGTGCTTGAGAACCCCGACAAGATCTCCAAGACGGTACTCGCCAAGGGGCTGGACTCCGGAACCGCGTTCGAGATTCTGTCCATCGACATCGCGGACGTGGATGTGGGCAAGAACATCGGGGCGGAGCTCCAGACCGACCAGGCGGAGGCGGACAAAAGGATCGCCCAGGCGAAGGCCGAAGAGCGGCGTGCGATGGCGGTGGCGTTGGAGCAGGAGAACAGGGCGCGAGTCGAGGAGATGCGGGCCGAGCTGGTGCGGGCGCAGGCCGAGGTGCCGCGTGCGATGGCGGAGGCGTTTCGCGTGGGCAATCTCGGAGTCATGGACTATATGAAGTATCGCAACGTCGGTGCCGATACGCAGATGCGAGAGTCCATCGCGGGCGGCGATGACACCTCGGGCAGCGCCTGAGGGTTGATGCACCGCGCCCCGTTCGTCCGCTGCGCGGCAGCGATAGCGTAGAGCAGGGGATCGATTCATGGATCTAGGCAACGTCCTCGTCATTGGCTTCATTCTCTACGCGGTACTGAGCCAGCTGACCCGTGCCCGACGCCAGGAGGAAGCGCCCAGCGAGCCCACGGAGCCGCCGGCAGAGGCCCCTGATTGGGGCGATCTGGGGGACCTGCTGGAGGGGCTCGGCTTCCCGAGACCCTCGGGCACTTCGCGGACGCCGCAGGAGCCCCCTGGCGAGCAGGACGCGTACGCGGAGGAGGCCGCGGTCCCGGCCACCACCGAGCCGCGGAAGGTCGCCGAGGCGCGCCCCCACGATGGAGTGCCGAGGCCGCCGGAGCGCATTGAGCAGGGGAGGGCCGTCATCGACGTCTCGGCGCCTGCCGAGACCGCGCCCGCGGCCTTGGGAGCGTCGGATGCGGACGGAAGGAGCAAGGGTGCCTCGCGAGGCGGATTGCTCATACCGCGGCTCGAACGCTACTCCGAGATGGAGCGTGCGGTCCTATACGCCGAGATCCTCTCCGCTCCGAAGGCCCTGCGTGACTGACACGGCTGGACCGAGGCCACCGATCCTTCCGATGATCGCTCGAGTGTCCCGAGTCCGGCTGCGCGCCTGCGACTACGGCTCGTAGCTGATCCGGTAGATCATGTCGGCCCGGTCGTCGGTGACCAGCAGCGATCCGTCGTGGAGCACCAGCAGATCGACCGGCCTACGCGTGTAACGCGCGTTGGACCCGCTGAAGAAGCCGTCCGCGAAGACCTCGCAGCTGCTGACTCGTCCCTCCTGGTCCAGGAAGATCACCGATATGCGGTCTCCGTCGACTTGGTCGGGACGCGCCCGGGTGGAAGCCTCCGTACCGTGCTCGGCCACGAAGACCGCACCTCGGTAGCGTTCGGGGAACGTCTTCCCGTCGTAGAATCGAAGGCCCAACGGCGCTGTGTGTCCCTCGAAGGAGTACGCCGGTGCGCGCCAACCCGCAGGTGTGAACCGCCCCGGGATCATCGGAGACCGATTGATTTGAGTGTCTCCAGCTTTGCTGGAGTGTGCAGTTCACGGTAGTAGACCTCCTCGAACTCGGCCGGTGGGACAAGGCCGATCGGCTTGAGCAGGCGGTGGTTGTTGAACCACCAGACCCACTCGAGGGTGGCGAGCTCGATGTCTTCGAGCCGGGACCACGGACCGTGGTGGTAGACGAGCTCGGTCTTGTAGAGCCCGATGATCGTCTCGGCCAGCGCGTTGTCGTAGGAGTCGCCGCGGCTCCCGACCGAGGGCTCGATGCCGGCGAGCGCGAGCCGCTCAGTGTAGCGAATAGACAGATATTGAACGCCGCGGTTCGAGTGATGAACTGGGCGCTCGCCCTCGTCTCCCAGCCGCTCGCTGATCGCCTGCTCCAGGGCATCCAGGGCCAGGTCGCTCCTCAACGAGCTCGAGATCTGCCAGCCGACGATCCGCCGAGCGAACGCATCGATGATGAACGCCACGTAGGCGAACGTGCGCCCGGTCCGTACGTATGTCAGATCCGACACCCACAGCTCGTTGGGACGCGACGCCGTGAAGTCGCGGTCCACCAGGTCCAGCGGGCGCTCGGTGCCGTCGGCCGCATGCGTCGTCACCTTGAAGCTGCGGCCTCGCACCACCCCTCTCAGCCCCAGTTCGGTCATCAGACGGGCCACCGTGCAGCGGGCGACCCGGATGCCTTCCCGGTTCAGCTGCGTCCAGACCTGCTCCGCACCGTAAACCTGGAAGTTCTGGTCCCAGACCCTGCGGACCAGAGGACGTAGCAGCTCGTCGCGCTGCGCCCGAGCCGAGCGTAGCGAGGGGTCGGCCTCTCTGGCCTTGTGCCAGTAGTAGGTCGACGGAGCGATCGGCAGCACCCGGCAGATCGGCTCGACTCCGTACTCGGCCTTATGGTCGTCGATGAACGCCACCATCAGCGGGGTCAGCGGTCGAGCTCCGCCTGTGCGAAATACGCCGATGCCTTGCGTAGGATCTCGTTCGCCCGCTTCAGCTCCCGAACCTCACGCTCCAGGTCCTTGAGCCGCTGACGCTCGTCCGTCCTCAGCCCTGGCCGCTTCCCGCTATCGCGTTCAGCCCTCCGTACCCAACTCCGAAGCGTCTCCGGCGTACAGCCGATCTTGCCTGCGATCGACACGATCGCCGCCCACTGCGACGCGTGCTCCAACTCGTGATCGAAGACCAGCCGAACGGCTCTCTCCCGCGTCTCCACGGAATACTTCTTCGCCTTTGTCATGACCCCATCCTCTCAAGGGTTGGGGTCTCCGACAATCCCGGGGCGGTTCACTCCGACGTCGAAGGGCCGGCGCCAGAGGATAAAGGCCCACCCTGCGAAGTTGGCCACAGGGTCCCGTAACGCGATGGCCAGGCCGGCGGCGAGGAGACCCAAGAACGTACCGAGGGGTCGCACCGCCTCGAACCAGATCAGAAGGATCGCCCCAACAGCCAGGGCGGACGTCAGGTAGGCCGAAGACTTCGTCCAGCGGTAGCGGGCGACGGGGTCGCCTACCCATCGGTCCATGGCACGAATGAGAACCCGGCGGGCCAGAACGAGAATGAGGATGACGAGGAGGCTAAGGAGAGCGTTCGAAAGGAGCTCTTCACTGGAGGCCGCGAGGAACGAAATCCCGCGGCCGGTCCCACCAGCCAAGGAGTCCACGACTTGTGCGATCGGCGTCTCGGCTACCTGAAGCCTCAAGAGTCGTCCTCCGCGCGGCCGACGCGCCTCCGGGCGAGGCGCCCCGACAAAAAGGGTAACCAAAGCGGATGCGCCGGGAACAGGTCCTGCAGCGAGTAACGGAACACCTCCCTGGACTCCACGCCGAAGAAGCAGCCCAGGCGGGGCCGTCTGTGGTTGACGGACGGCTCGTGCATCCGGCTCCGGCCCTTGTACCGGCACCACGTCTGGGCCTATGACTTCGTGGCGGACCGGACCCACGACGGGCGGCGGCTGAAGATGCTGACGGTGCTCGATGAGTACAGCCGCGAGTGCTTGGCGATCGTGGTGGCTCGCAGGCTTCAATCCGACGATCTCTTGGAGACGCTGAGCGAGCTCTTTGCCGAGCACGGTCCACCGGCGAATATCCGCTCCGACAACGGCCCGGAGTTCACGGCGAGGGTGGTTCGCTTATGGCTGAAGCAGCTGGGCGTGAAGACGTTGTTCATCGAGCCGGGTAGCCCGTGGGAGAAAGGCTACAACGAGAGCTTCAACGGAACGCTCGGCGACGAGGTGCTGAAGCGCGAGATCTTCTATTCGTTGGAGGAGGCGAAGGTGCTCATCGAACAGTGGCGGCGGGAGTACAATACCATCCGACCGCATAGCTCTCTGGCCTATCAGCCGCCGGCCCCGGAGGCGATCCGGCCTGAGCCGGCTTTCCTCAATCTCCCAAGACTCCGAGGCCCTCTCCCCGGGCTCCAGCAGGCGGTCGGACTAACTCAGTAGGTGGTACCACTCTTGGGGGCTGGTCACTCGGGCAGGATTTCGGACACTTCATGAGACTGAAGTCTTATAACAGAAAGAAGGAGGTGTTGGAAATTATGAGTAATCTTCCCTGGGTGGTTTCCCCGTCGAGAGATTAGGTCAGAGGTTGTTCTTGGTGTGAAGTAATCCTTGGGGGTCTTGAAGAGTGGGTCTGACGTGTTCGGGTTGTAGATATGGGAGAGATCGGGGGTGATCCTCGTGGAAGGCGGAGTCGAGCTCATCACCTGAGACGTTGGTCTCTGGCCGACGCGGTGGGAGGGCCGCGAGAGGCTTCGGGGGCACGAGTCAGTTCTAACTACTTCCCCGCACCGCACTGAAAGAGGCTCCGGGCTTTTGCACACAGATCGGGACTTGACCCCGTTCGGGCGGGAGAGGGGCTGGTCGATGCTCGCCAGGATGAGGAGCCGCAGTCCCTCGTCGATGCGGGTCAGGTCCATTGATATTAATCTAGTGCAGCCAGCCGGAATCGAATCGGCGACTTCCTGCTTGACATCAGGCGAGGGGTTAGAAACCCACGGGGTCTGTGGCAATCGAGATCCATTACAATTACTACTTTCTGAGGTCGCACCCGCTAGTTTGGGGCCATATCGGATGAATCTCGATCGTAGCGTAGCGATAGGCGTCGTTGCTGCGGGGCGGCTGGGTGCCAGCCTTGTCGTGGCGATGGACGCTGCGGGCTACTCGGTCAAGATGGTTAGCCGACGTAAACTACCCGTAGCAGAGTCGGTTGCGGACCGTCTTGAGGGAGCGACGGCCACGGACGATGCTCAGGCAGTTGCGGACGCTACTCGGGTCGTGTTCGTGACGTCGAGTGATTCAGCGATCGAGGAACTCGCGAATGCGATCGTCTTCCGGCCCGGGCAGGCCGTCCTTCACTGTTCGGGAGCCGCCTCCGTGTCGGCTCTGAACAATGCTCTGAACCATGGAGCTGTTACGGGCAGCATTCACCCGCTGCAAACGTTCCCGAACGAGTTCGGGCAGGACCGGTTCCGCGGCATCACCTTCGGCGTCGAGGCAAGTGACCCACGTCTGCGTCAGTGGCTGGAGCAGCTGGCGCAGGATCTTGGAGGGACACCTATTGCGCTGTCCGAGGAAGGGCGCAGCGCGTACCATGCTTCAGCCGTCATGGCCTGTGGCCTCGTCGGCGGCCTCGTCGGGTTAGCGGCGGATCTGTGGGGTGAACTCGGGCAGACACGTAGCACGGCGCTGCAGGCGTTAGCACCGTTGCTCGAGTCGACGGCTGCGCAGATCGGATCGATGGGGATCCCCGAAGGCATTACGGGTCCCTACGTGAGGGGGGATCTCGACGTCGTTCAGAGGCATTTGCAGGCGACGGCAAAGGCTGGGCGGGATGTCCTGCGGGGCTACGCGGCTCTGGCACTGGCCCAGCTTCCGATCGCTGCCGAGCAGGGCGGCATTGCTCAGGAGAGGCGTGCGGAGATCGAGCAACTTCTCAGGGCAACTCTGGCTTCGCTGGAGTGATCACACGCACATTTGGTGTCGCCGCTGACCCCGGACTGGAGACTTCGGCCGTGCGTAGGACAACGACCCGCGACATCCGACGAATGAAAGCCTCGGGCGAACCCATCCCGATGGTTACTGCCTACGACTACACGGCCGCGCGACTCGTAGCCCAGACCGGGATCCCAATGATTCTTGTGGGGGACAGCATGGGTCAGACCATGCTGGGTTATGAGAATACGCTGCCCGTGACGGTCGAAGACGTGGTTCGAGCGACTGCGGCCGTCGTCCGCGGCGCCCCAGAAGCACTCGTGGTGGCCGACATGCCTTTCATGAGCTATCAAGTCAGTCAGGAGGGGGCCATAAGAAACGCGGGACGCCTCGTGAAGGAGGGTGGAGCTCAGGCGGTGAAGCTGGAGGGGGGGGCGCCTGTCGTGGAGAAAGTGAGGGCCCTCGACAGCGTCGGCTTCGCGGTGATGGGGCACCTCGGGTTGACCCCGCAGTCTGTTCACAAGCTCGGTGGCTACCGAGTGCAGGGGACTTCTGCGTCGTCCGCGAAGGATCTCATCGAGGACGCGTTACGGCTAGAAGATGTCGGAGTGTTTTCGATCGTGCTCGAGCTGATCCCGGTGGAACTCGCCGAGGAAGTAACCGCGCGACTCTCCATCCCGACGATTGGCATCGGATCGGGCATCGCTTGCGACGGGCAAGTGCAGGTGTGGCACGACATCCTGGGGCTTTCGTTGGACTTCATGCCGCGCCACGCGAAGAAGTTCGCTGAGGCCGGGGGTGTTATACGGGCGGCGCTCGAGACCTATGCGGCCCAGGTCAGGGACAGAAGCTTCCCGACAGAGGCGGAGACGGTTCACGCCAAGAGGCCGCCCTCACTGGGTGAAGAGACAGAATCGAGCAAGGTCACGAGGCTGGATCGCGCTATAGAGGGCTGAAGATTTGCGGGTCGTAGAGACCGTACGGGAGATGCACGGCGCACGCGCTCTGCTGGAATCTCCTGTCTCGATGATGGCTGCCTTGGGCGGAGTGCACCGCGGTCACGAGGCGCTTCTGGAGCGTGCCCGCAGACTCGGCAAGTCGTTGGTCGCGTCCCTTTTTTTGAATCCCACCCAGTTTGACGATTCGGCTGATCTAAACCGATATCCGCGCGATACGGAGCGTGACCTCGCCATTTTCGAGGCCCATGGGGTGGACGTTGTCTTCAAGCCGTCCGTGAAGGAGATGTATCCTTTGGGCTATGCGACGGAGGTCGACCCTGGACCCATAGGCTCCATTCTCGAGGGGGAGTACCGGCCGGGGCACTTCAAGGCCGTGGCAACGGTTGTGACCAAGATTCTGACGGTCGTCAGGCCGGACATCGCTGTGTGGGGAGCGAAGGATGCACAGCAGAACGTCATCATACGCCAGCTTTCTCGGGATCTACTGATGGAGATCGACCACCAGATCGTGCCGACTGTGCGGGCCAAGGATGGTCTCGCGCTTAGCTCGCGGAATGAATACCTGTCCACAGAGGAGCGGAAAGCAGCGACTGTCCTGTACGCAGCTCTTTCCGAGGCCCGCGAACGGTGGGAAAGGGGGGAATGTGACGCCGCGGTATTGAGGGCAATAGTCCGTGAGATCGTAGGGAAGGAGCCGCGAGCCGATCTCGAATATGTGAGCGTCGCCGATCCAGATACACTCGAGGACCTCATGGAGGCCAGACCTGGCACACTTCTATCCCTCGCCGCAGTGATTGGCGACGCGCGCCTGATCGACAGCGTCGTGCTGGAGCTGGGCTAGACTCTTATCCCGGGCTGTCGTGCGGCATTCGTAAGAAGTGGCTCTTCATCTAGAAATCTCCGGGTGGTGCAGAGACGGGCCCTGACGCAGCACGGGACGCGCTCCAGCTTCCTTCAAACACATCCCCGAGCGGGTGGGGAGCCCGTTTTCTCAGACCCGAACTACAGGGTTCTGGTCCTTCCTCAGGCTGCGAACTCACCTCCTCGAGCGTTGTCGCGCTCCCCTGAACCGGAGGCAGAGCTAGGTGTGACCCCCGAGCGGATCAGTCCATGGATTCGGTTCTTTCGAGCTCACGGTCCGTGCATATCGGGTGAAGATAGCTTGCCATTCCACTCGTCTCCGCTGCGAGCTGCCGATGGACGTAGTAAGCAGGTTTGGTCTGAGCATTTGCGCGCATCTACGGCCACAGCGCGGCGAAAATCGCGCCGGTAGTAAGGCCGTAGATCACGGCGTCGATCACGTGTTTCCACGTGTTGCTCCACGGAGTTCCGAAATACACGGCGGCCGTGACGACCCCGGTGCCGTGTCCCATCGTGGCTACGGTCGCTGAGATGCGGAACACATCCATCGCGGCGGCGTCGGTGGCGAACGTCGTCCCCGTCACATACGCCACCAGCACACACAACACTAAATAGAAGACGAAAAGCTGTACAAACTTCTTGCCCATCGAGCTCACCGTCGGAATGCCGGACGGTACGATGGTGATGAGCCCGACCGGACCTTGGGTCAGTTTTTTTACGATTTCAGGATTCTGCACCTCGGCGTGTGTCCAGGCACGCGGCAACATGTAAGCGCCAGGCTCGGGAGGCCGTTCCCGCATGGCGTTGATCACGCCGTCTTCGTCGGGGAGTTTCTTGAAGTCGGACTTGTGGTGGGGGGGCGCCGTCCATACGAGAAAACTCAAGATGAACACCGCTACGGTGGACAAGAGAATGGGCAGCCACAGATCTAGCAGCGGGACCATACGGCTCTCCGGGTGAGAGGACCCGGTAAGGTTTCCGGCCCAATCACCCAACGCAAGAGTCCGCGGCCGCTTCGATAACCGTCGGGAACGCTCCGGCCAACCGGACTATGTGAACGCGGCCATCATCACGGCGCGGCGATCCAGGCCGTGGCGCTGCCCTTTCTCGGGCTGGCGCGGCGCCGCAGGACGCCCGCAGCTCCCAGGATCTCGTCAAGGGCCCCAATCATCTCCCAGTTCTGGGCGTAACCCCGGTTAGCGAGCGGCAGCAGAACCATACCGTCGGTGTGCGGACTTGTTCTGCCGTTACTTCGGGTGGGACCGCGAGGCAGAAAGCCTGACCCGTCGAGACTGGGACGCCTTCATTCTCGACCGGAGTTCCGGGGCATTGACGCGAGCGGAAGCGCAGTAGCGAAGGGGGCACTCAGTCTGGGCTCGGCACGGCGGAAGAGGATGGAGTTGCCGGGTCAACTCCAGACCCCTTGGGAGGCCCCGCCTTTTCATAGGTCGTGTTAGGAGACTCAGGCCCTGTCCTCAGCCTTCCCCAGCCGCCGAAAGGGCCAGATGTGCGTCGCGATGACGAGCGGTACTACGAACGTGATCAACAGGCTAAGCGGGAGGCGGAGCATCGGCGCGAAAGATGTTGGGTCCGCCAAGGCTAGTCGGGTCGCAACGGCTACGACAAAGAGGATGTCAGCAAGCCCGAGAACGTTCCAGACCAGGTACGCTGTGCGACGCGTGCCGTCAGGGTGTGAACCGCCCCGGGATCATCGGAGACCGATTGATTTGAGTGTCTCCAGCTTTGCTGGAGTGTGCAGTTCACGGTAGTAGACCTCCTCGAACTCGGCCGGTGGGACAAGGCCGATCGGCTTGAGCAGGCGGTGGTTGTTGAACCACCAGACCCACTCGAGGGTGGCGAGCTCGATGTCTTCGAGCCGGGACCACGGACCGTGGTGGTAGACGAGCTCGGTCTTGTAGAGCCCGATGATCGTCTCGGCCAGCGCGTTGTCGTAGGAGTCGCCGCGGCTCCCGACCGAGGGCTCGATGCCGGCGAGCGCGAGCCGCTCAGTGTAGCGAATAGACAGATATTGAACGCCGCGGTTCGAGTGATGAACTGGGCGCTCGCCCTCGTCTCCCAGCCGCTCGCTGATCGCCTGCTCCAGGGCATCCAGGGCCAGGTCGCTCCTCAACGAGCTCGAGATCTGCCAGCCGACGATCCGCCGAGCGAACGCATCGATGATGAACGCCACGTAGGCGAACGTGCGCCCGGTCCGTACGTATGTCAGATCCGACACCCACAGCTCGTTGGGACGCGACGCCGTGAAGTCGCGGTCCACCAGGTCCAGCGGGCGCTCGGTGCCGTCGGCCGCATGCGTCGTCACCTTGAAGCTGCGGCCTCGCACCACCCCTCTCAGCCCCAGTTCGGTCATCAGACGGGCCACCGTGCAGCGGGCGACCCGGATGCCTTCCCGGTTCAGCTGCGTCCAGACCTGCTCCGCACCGTAAACCTGGAAGTTCTGGTCCCAGACCCTGCGGACCAGAGGACGTAGCAGCTCGTCGCGCTGCGCCCGAGCCGAGCGTAGCGAGGGGTCGGCCTCTCTGGCCTTGTGCCAGTAGTAGGTCGACGGAGCGATCGGCAGCACCCGGCAGATCGGCTCGACTCCGTACTCGGCCTTATGGTCGTCGATGAACGCCACCATCAGCGGGGTCAGCGGTCGAGCTCCGCCTGTGCGAAATACGCCGATGCCTTGCGTAGGATCTCGTTCGCCCGCTTCGAAGCTGTCCCAACGGTAGTTGAAGGTTCCTGATAGGGGAGAAAGAAAAGTGGTGGCTCCGGGGGTCCCGGGCCGATAGGCTCGGGTAGGCAAAAACCCCAACACGGAGCCACCACGATGAAGAGAACGTACGAGGTAAGGGATCGGGCGGACAAGCGCGCGATCAGGGAGTTCCTGAAGCGGGAGGGGCAGTTTCTGCTTCCGATGCTTGAGCTCGTGGAGCAGACGGAGGTCGTGATCGACGAAGTCATCCAGGTGATGGGACGAGCGACGATCGAAGCGGTGCTGGAGATGAGCGCCGAGGGTGTGGCAGGCGTGAAGCAGGCAGGTCGGTCACGAGCGGAAGACGACACGGTGTGGTATGGCCGGCAGGGTGGTGTGGTTTACCTGTCGGACCGGAAGGTGCGTGTGGAGCGGCCACGGCTCAGGCGCCGGGGCGCCGGGGAGGGTGGCGAGGTCGAGGTGCCGGCGTACGCAGCGATGCGGAGACCGGGCGCTGTGGCGGATCGGATGCTCGAGGTCCTGATGGCGGGGGTGAGCACGCGCAAGTACGGCCGTGTGATCGGTGAGATGGCCGACACGGTCGGGGTGAGCAAGTCGGCGGTGAGCCGTGAGACGGTCGAGGCCTCGGAGCGCGTGCTGAAGGAGCTGATGGAGCGCCGGCTGGATGCGTGGGACCTGCTGGTGATCTACCTGGACGGGATCCAGATGGGCTCGCACCACGTGCTTGCTGCGGTAGGCGTGGACTCAGACGGAAAGAAGCACGTGCTGGGCGTGAGGGAAGGAGCGAGTGAGAACGCCGAGGTGACCAGCGCGCTCCTAGAGGATCTGGTCGAGCGCGGCCTGGACCCGGGCAGGCGGCGGCTGTTCGTGATCGATGGCTCGAAAGCGCTCAGGAAGGCGATCGAGAAGGTGTTCGGCCAACGTCACCCCATCCAGCGCTGCCGCAACCACAAGCTCCGCAACGTGCTGGGTCATCTGCCGAAGGATCAGCATCCTCAGGTGAAGGCGGCGTTCCGGGCGGCGATGAAGCTGGACGCGAAGCAGGGCGAGCAGAAGCTCGAGCAGCTCGCCCGATGGCTCGAGCGCGACCACCCCTCGGCCTCGGCTAGCCTACGCGAAGGCCTCAGCGAGATGTTCACGATCAACCGGCTCGGCCTCCCGCCGCGGCTGAGGAAGTGCCTGGGCTCGACCAACCTGATCGACAGCACCCACTCGGGCGTAAGACAGAAGACCCGCAGGGTGACCAACTGGAAGAACGGAGCGATGGCCTTGCGCTGGGCTGCGGCCTCGTTCGTGGAGACCGAGAAGAGCTACCGGAGGATCATCGGCTACGACCAGCTCTGGATGCTCAGGGCCCACCTCGACGACCATGAACCGGTTGCCGAAATGAGAAAGGCAGGCTAACAAGGAGACTCTCCGGAGCCACCACCTTCAACTGTCAGCGGGACACCATCGCCGAAGGCCGCGAGTCTTTCTTCGTCGATACGGATCTCCACAACCCGCCTCGTGTCGCCGGTCAGCCGTACCTGGCCGACTCCTTCCAGCCTTTCGAGCTCAGGCCTCACAACCTCGTCGGCGTGCCTGAAGAGGGCCTCCGACGCGTACGGACCGATGAAGCGGTAGGAGAGGAACGGCGAGTGATGCTCGAGGAACTCGTCGGGGATGTATGGTTCGACCTCGATGGGACCTACGTCGGCGGGAAGTTCCTCCTCCAGCGTCGACAGCCTCTCTTTGAGCTCGAGGCGCGCAAAATCCGTGTCGGTGTCCCGGGCGAGCACGACCTGGATGGCCGCCCGCTCCTCGGTGGAGTTGGAAATCACGTTCTCGACGCCCCTGAGCTGGCGGATCGTCCCCTCCATGGGTGCGGTGAGAAACGCCTCCACGGTCTCCGGAGACGATCCGCGCCATGTCGCCGAAACGGTGAGCCGGGGGAGCTTCGCGTCGGGAAGCAGCTCGATCGGAAGGTTCTTCCAGGCAAACCCACCCAGCAGGACCACCACGGCGTAGCTGGTGCTCACCGCCACCGGACGTCTCAGGCTCGCTCGGATCATGCAGCGCCGCGCCGGAGGGAGGACGGCAACGGAGCGGGCTCGTTCGACTCCCCGCCACGAGACGCCGGGCGCGCTCCCTCGACGAAGGAGTAGACCACGGGCACCACGATCAGCGTCAGTACCGTCGACACGATCAGGCCCCCGATGACGGTGATCGCCAGCGGTGCTCGGAGGTCGGCCCCGCGCCCGAGGCCGAACGCCATGGGGAGCAGCCCCAGCACGGTCGTCACCGTGGTCATGAGGATGGGACGCAGCCGCACCCGCCCCGCCTCCAGGATGGCGTCGCGCACCGGCTGGCCGGCAGCCCGCGCTCGATTGATGAAGTCGACCTTCACGATGGCGTCGTTCACAACGATGCCAACGAGGATGACGCCGCCGATGAGACCCATCGTGTTCATCCCCTGTCCCGTGAAGAGGAGCGCCAGCACGGCGCCGACCAGCGCCAGCGGCACCGGCACCAGAACCGTGAGCGGATGCACGAAGGACTCGAACTGGGCGGCGAGGATCATGTACACGAGGGCGAGCCCGAGGGCGAAAGCGAATGAGAGGCCGCGAAACGACCGCTTCATCTCGTCGCCCTCACCAGCTACGTCCATGCGGAGCCCTGCCACCGGCCGCAGATCGTCGATCGACGCCCGAATCCGCTCGATGGCTTGGTCGAGCCCGCCGTCATGGACGTCGGCGTACACCGGAATGACCCGAGCCTGACCCTCGCGGTAGACCTCCCGTGGCCCGCTCGTCCGCTGGACCCGAACGAACTCTCGCAACGGGACGCCTGCTACCTTCAGCGTCTCGAGCGTTCGCAGCTCGCGTCCCAGATCCCGAGGGTAACGTACGATCACCCCGATCTTGCGGTCGAAATCGACGAGCCCTGTCGCGAGGTCGCCGCGCGTTGCAGCGTCCACCGCGTCGGCGATCGTGCGTGGTTCCAGATCGTAGCGAGCCGCCACCTCCGGGAGCACCTCGACATGGATCTCGGGCCTGCCCGGTCTGGTGCCGACACGGACGTTTCCCAGCTCGGGGAGGCCGATCAGCCGGTCCCGCACGTCGATGGCACGCCCGTACATGGCGTCCAGATCGTCTCCTCGGATCCGGACGGACACATCGGCCTCGTCCCCGGCGAGCATCGAGCCCAACGCCGTGGACCGACCCGTTTCGAACGACATAGTGGCCAACGAGAAACGCTCCGTGACCGGCCTCAGCCGCTCGACGACATCGTGCGTCCGATGACCGTCCTCTACGCGTACCTGGAAGACGGCGGTCGTCGGCCCGCTCTCCCCCTCGGCCCGCGCGTACGCGTGAACCTGGCGACCGACCTGGCTGAACAAAGCCGCCACACCCGGGCCCTCCAGCAGAATCGTGTCGATCTCGCTCGAAATCTGCGCGGTGACCTCCAGCCCGATTCCTTCGGGAGGGGTCATTCTCACTTCGAAGGTGCCCTGATCCACATCCGGGAGCAGGTCACGAGGTAGAGAGAGACCCACGAGAAGCGCGGCGGCCAACGCGCCGGTGGCAGCTCCCAGGACCCCCCCCCCCCCGCGGTGGTCGAGCGCCCACTCCAAGGCTCGGTGGTAGTGAGCGGCGCAGACCGAAAACGTGCGGTCGAACGTGCGGAGCAGAGGGCCGAGAGCGTGGTGCAACCCACGGCCGGGGCTGGCGCCGGCCGTCCGCTCGCCGCCGGCACCGAAGCGACCCGCGGCCGCTGGAAGCAGCGTGAGGGCCACCACGAGAGACACCAGGAGGGAGAAAGCCACAGCCAACGAAAGGTCGCCGAAGAGCTCGCCGGCCAGGCCCTCGACGTAGATGATCGGACCGAAGACGCTGATGGTCGTGAGCGTCGACGCGGTAATGGCGCCTTGAACCTCTTCGGCGCCCTTGGCGGCTGCCTCCAGCCAGCGGAGCCCGCCCTCGTGGTGCCGGAAGATGTTCTCCAAGACTACGATGGAGTTGTCGACGAGCATCCCGACGCCGAGTGCAAGACCGCCGAGGCTCATGACGTTGAGGCTCACGCCCGCGAGCTCCATGAGCGCGAACGTGGCAACTACGCTGATCGGAATGGCGGACGCGATCACCAGCGGGTAGCGCGAGTCGCGAAGGAAGAGTAGGAGCACCAGGACCGCCAGCAGCCCCCCGAACACCAAGGCCTGCACGACACTGCTCACGGACTCGACGACGAACGGTGCCTCGCTCTCCGCCACGTGGACGGTGATGTCGGGGTACTCGAGCGAGAGCTGCTCGACCACACCATCGACCGATTCGGCTACGGCCACGGTGTTGGCGCCCGATTCCTTGAAGACCAGGATTCCTACCGCCTCCCGGCCGCCGTAGCGGACGATGCTCTGTCGCTCTGCGAAGCCGTCCACGATCTGGGCGATGTCGCGCAGACGGATCAGCCGGGAGCCGACGCCTGGCTGCGACGAGCGGGCCAGCGCAGCTCCGCGCGAGGAGCGGCCGACAGTGACGTCCCCGATCTCGCCGACGGAGGTGATCTCGCCCAACGTCCTCAATGGGTAGCGGTATCGACCCTGCACGACGGTGCCGCTCCCACCTCTCACGTTGGCGGCGGCCAACGCGTGGGACACGTCCGTCAGTGAGAGCCCGTATACGTCCAGCAGCTCGGGGGCGACCTCGACCTGGATCTCGCGGTCGAGACCGCCGGTGACGACAGCCCTGGCGACGCCGTCGAGCTGCTCCAGGCGTCGACGAAAGACGGTCTGGGCGAGTTCCTTGGTCTGAAAGAGATCGCCGCCACCCGCCACGGAGAGCGTGAGGACCGGCGCGGATCGCGGATCCAGGCGCTGGATCCGAGGACGAGCTGCGGTCTCGGGAAGCAAATGGCGCAGGTTGTCCATGGACTCGCGCAGGTGGAGCATCGCGAAGTCCATGTCGGTGCCCCACCGGAAACGCAGAGTCACGAGACTCACGCCCTCTCGCGACATCGACATCACTCGCTCCACGCCCGGAACGGCAGCGCCCTCCGCTTCGATCCGTCGAGTAATCAGCCGTTCGATCTCTTGAGGCGCGACGTCGGGATAAGAGGTGAGAACCACGAGCTGCGGGTAGCTGACATCGGGAAGCAGGTCGATGGGTAACCGGCGAAAGGAGATGCTGCCCAGGAGAATCACCGTCGCGAAGAGCATGGCGACCGCGACGGGGCGCCGGCTCGAGATCCGCGCGATGGACGCGCTCAACGCGCCGCGCCGCCAACCTCGTCCGTCGGAGCCGGCGCAGGGACCGCTACCGGCGCCCCGACGGCCCCCTCGAGAACGAGCAGCGCGTCGACGAAGCCGTAGCGGGCCTGGATGAGCTTGCGACGTTGGGCCGCCTCGGCACGGGTGGACTGGCGTAGGCCCTCGAACGTCCGCGTGCCGATGCGATACTCCTCCCGAGCGAGCCGGAGCGCCTCTCGCGCGATGTCGAGCGCGTGCAGCGCGAGGCGCAGGCTCTCGTACTCATTGCGCAGGTCGAGAAGCGCGGAGCGGACGTCGCGCGCCACCTCGAGGCGCTGTGCACGAAGCGCTTCGCGGCTGTCCGATAGGCTTACCTCAGCGCCCTGTATGGCCGCCCGATTCCGGAAGTAATCGTTGAAGAACGGCAAGCCGATCCGAACGTAGAAGCTCGAGTCCAGCTCTTCGTCGAAGGTCAGATCGAAGAACGCCCCGGCTTCGCCCCTCTGCGCATGGCGGGCGAGGTTGAACCCGAGATCGACACTCGGCCACCATGCGTTTCTCTGCTCCGAGACCTGAAGTCTGGCCATGTCCAGGTCCCGGTCCGCCTGCCGCACCGTGGCGCTCGCCCCGAGCCCCCCCCCTCGACCAGAGCGTCGTCCGCCAGCCACGTGGGATCGAAGACCGGCGCGGGCACCGCGACGAGACGGATGGGCGGCAGGGCGTCGCGACCGAGGATCTGGCGAAGTCCGAGCTTGGCCTGCTCATAGCTCGCCGCCATGCGCTGGATGTCGAGGCCCTGGTTCTGCACCTCGAGCTCGGCGTCGAGCACGTCGACACGGCTTCTGCGAGCCAACCTGTACAGACGCCGCGAGAGCTCCACGTCGTGGCGGCTCTCTTGCGCGAGCGCGCGCTCCTCGGCCAACAGCTCACGGCGCTCCAGGACCTCGAAGAACTGTCTGCGCACCGAGAACCGGACGCCTTGCAGGGCGGCCTCCGCTCGGGCCGTCCTCTGTCGGTTCTGTGTGCGTTGCCGAACGAGCGCGTTGGCGAGGTTCCTACCCTGTAGCGTCCACCGAAGTCCGAGGCTCTGACGCGTGTTGGAGAAGTGGACCCACTCCGCCGCCGGATTCTCGATCGGGTTGCCGAAGTTGTCCCTCGCCCGCCGGCTGACGTTCCCGGTGTATGCCGTGCTGAGAAGGTCCACACTCGCGTGGGGCAGTATTTCGTTCACCCAGGCGTTGCGCGTCTCGACGGCGTTCAGGTCCAGAGCGGCAATGGCCTGGCGGTAGCGGGGGTTGTTTTTCTCTGCGATCGCGTAGGCGCTGTCGAGCGTCAGGACCAGTGTGTCGGGCCCCTGAGCGCTGGTACCATCCGCGGCCAAGCACGCGCTCGCCATCCCGATCAGCGTCACCGCCGGCGCTACCTGGCGCGCGGCGCTCACCCCCCTTGCCTCCCGCTCTCGGCGAAGAGATCCGCGACCAGCCGGACGGGCGCGGCGTGTGCGAGGTAATGGTGGCCGTCGACGAGCACAATCCAGCCTGGCTGGACGGGATTCGTTTCCTCGGAGGGGACGATCTCGACGAACCGTTCGTTCTCTCGACCGGTGACGACGTATTCCCACCTCGCCACTCCCCGCGTTTCGTCTCCCTGGTAGACGAAAAGCATCTTGCGTCGCCTTCCCTCGCCACGCTCGAGGACGGCCGCACGAGGAACGAGGATGCGATCCGGGACGGCCTCGGCGTCTAGCCGAACGTGCGCGTACATGCCCGGCTTGATGCGGTGCTCAGGGTTCGACAGGTGGATCGCAACCCTACCCGTGCGCCGTTCCGGGTCCACGAGCGGGTTGATGCTCTCGATGCGGCCCGTGAACCGCTCACCGGGGAGCGCCGCGAAGCTGACCATCGCGCGACGGCCTTCGCGCAGCATGCCGATGTCAGCTTCGAGTACCTCGGCCTCGACCTTGATCGGGTCGAGATCCACGACCGTCATCAGGTCGGCCCCGGCGCTCAGGTGTTGTCCGACGACCACGACGAGGTCGGCGACGCGTCCGTCGAACGGAGCTCGCACGGTCGCTCGCTCCAGACCGAGGATCCGCCGCCTCAGCTGCACCTCGGCCTCGGCCCGACCGCTCGCGACGAAAGCGGCCGCCTCACGCGACCTACGGGTCTCGGGATCGGGCTCCTCTTCGTCGAAGAGCACGCGCGCCTCGAAGTCGTTCTCAGCTTGAGCCAGCTGGGCTTCCGCGCTGGCCACCTGAAGGGCGAGCTCGACGGTGTCGAGCCGGAGCACCATCTCGCCGGCCGCGACGGTCCCGTTATCCCGAGCCGGGCGCTCCTGTAGGACGCCCGTAACCTGCGCCTTGAGCCTCGCGCGGGCGATGGCCTCGGCCTGCCCGCCCGCACCCACCGTGATCCAGAGCGTGTCACGGACGACCGCCGCTCCGGTCACCGGCTGCGAGGTCTCGGCCAATAACTGCGATCCGACCTCGACCTCGGCCGTGATCCCGGTTGCGAAAGCCTGGCCATCGTCCTCGGCTCCCGGCGCCACCAGACGCTGAACCCGAGGACGACGAGAACGACGAGAACGGTGGTGATGCTCAGAATGCGCGGCGGAGAGGTCATGGGGTGTTCAAGCTAGGCGGCGCCGCGCGCCCAGCCATGGAGCTTCAGGACGGTTCCCCTGGAGGTGAAGCCCCTCACCGAATGTGAGTGGCTCCGCCGCGCCTTAGGCCGAGTCTCTCCCTGCCGCCGCGACCGTTCGCTCGGCTGATCCGTAGCGCGTGCTAACGTACTCCTCGAGGATGGCCTTGAACTCCCCGACGAGGCCCTCGCCCTTGAGGGTCGTGTGGTGTTGCCCGTCCACGTAGACGGGCGCCTTCGGCTCCTCGAACGTGCCTGGAAGCGAGATCCCCAGGTTCGCGTGCTTCGACTCGCCCGGTCCGTTTACCACGCAGCCCATCACGGCCACATCCAGGTCCTCGACCCCCGGGTAGAGCTCCCGCCAGGTCGGCATGCGCTCTCGGATGTGCTTCTCGATCTGTTCCGCCATTTCCTGGAAGAACGTCGATGTCGTGCGCCCACAACCGGGACACGCCGTGACCTGGGGCCGGAAACTGCGAATACCGAGGGACTGCAGGATCTGCTGCGCCACGCGGACCTCTTCGGCCCGGTCGCCCTGCGGGCGAGGCGTGAGGGACACGCGAATCGTATCGCCGATCCCCTCCAGCAGCAGCGGAGCGAGGGCCGTGGCCGTCGCGACGATCCCCTTGACGCCCATCCCGGCCTCGGTGAGACCCAGATGCAGGGGGTATTCGCAGCGATCAGCCAACTTGCGGTACACGCTGATCAGGTCGGGGGGAGACGACACCTTGGCCGAGATGACGATGTGGTCGTGCGCGAGCCCCGTCTCCTCAGCCAGCTCGGCCGAGCGTAGGGCGCTCTCGACCATGGCCTCCAGCACTACGTCCCCCGCCTCCAACGGATCCTCTCGCAGAGCGTTTTCGTCCATCAACTCGGTGAGCAGGCGCTGATCGAGGGAGCCCCAGTTCACACCGATACGCACGCACTTGTCGTTCTCCAGAGCCACGCGAACGATAGCCTGGAAGTTCGAGTCGCGGCGCTTGGTCCCTACGTTTCCTGGGTTTATACGGTACTTGGCCAACGCCTTCGCACAGTCCGGGTGGTTCGTCAGCAGAAGGTGCCCGTTGTAGTGGAAGTCGCCGACGATGGGGACGCTGACGCCCGCGTCGTACACCCGCCGGGCGACTTCGGGGAGGGCTCGTGCAGCACCGTCGTGATTGACGGTGACGCGCACCAGCTCGCTCCCGGCCTCCGCGAGCTCCACGACCTGAGCCGCGGTCGCCTCCACGTCGGCCGTGTCGGTGTTGGTCATCGACTGGACCACCACCGGAGCGCTTCCGCCGACCGTGACCCCGCCGACGTCCACGGGGACCGTCGTCCTGCGGGTCCACCTGCTCACGTGCTCCTCCTGGGGGGCGTTGTCGACTATGCGCGGAATCTACCTGCGGGCCGATTCCGGTCCAACACCGCCCCCCCTAAGCCCCTCGCTCAACTCAGCTTTCGCAGCAGGTGCAACAGCCCGAGCACCGGGTCGCTCAGATCGGCAGGTTGCAGCACGTCGTGATGGTGATCGAGATAGGAGGCCACGAACTCCTTGACGTGCCGCATCGAGAATACCGTGTAGGTCCTACGGCGGGAGCTCTGGCCGTCTCCAAACGCCATGAGCCGGACGCGGCAAGGGATCCCAGACTCGCGGCTACGAAGGTGCGAGACCCCCCCCGTGTTGAAGGTCCCCTACGACGCGCCCCATCGCCTCGGGCGGGGCGCACCCGACCCGGTGCAGCGCAGCCCGTAGCACCGCTCCCGAGCGCATGGCCTCGTTCATTCGCGGAGCGCCTTCCTTGACCTCGGCGATGATGACGTCGATCTCGGTCTCGGGCAGCTCGAGCCGAGGATCGACGTCCAGTCGGAGCGGCTCGGCGTCGAGGAGCACCCCTGGGACGACCGTCGCCGCTCTTGGGAACCGGACCCCGAGGAGGTCGAGGTCGGTCACCTCCCTGTACGAGCCCTCGCCGGCAGCCTGTATGACCGGTAGCTCGGCTTGAGTGAAGTATCCGTTGAGCTGCAGGTAAGCCCGGCAGAGCGCCACGCCGGCGTTCACCGGTGCGGTCCTGAGACGTCGGTCGGGCGCCTCCTGCCCGGCGGAAGAAGCGCGCTGTCACGTGGCGACATGGGAGGACTCCTGGCCGGCTCGGGCACGGGCCGAGGCATCGGGATCGGCCCCCTGCCCACGAGCATCGAAGGGGACGTCTCGGGCCCCGGCAAAATAAACAGGCGGTACGGACACCGCGACATCGGTGAATCTGCATGGCCCCAAGGGGAACCCTTCGCCCTAGCCCGTGGATTCGGCGTTCACGGAAGACGTGTATGGCGGCCCCTGCCCCCGATGCTCTCCGGTCACCGCCGACCCGTCCGTCGAGTATTGCCTGTCACACCACGGGAACGACGGAGGAGGCATGTTCGTAGACCACTACCGCTCCCGGCAATCGCCGGTGACGGTCGCGTTGCTCTTCCTGATCCCCGCCACGCACCCCCTCCTCATCCCGCTGGTAGGCGTCCCTTCTCACCTCCTGTGGTGGGTGCACGTCCTTCCGGTCGCCTTTCTGACCTTCCAGTACGGACGGACGGGAGGCCTGGCCAGCCTGGCTCTCAGCACGGCCCTGACCTTCGGGGGCGAGCTGGTTTTCGGCGCTGGTTACGGCTCGCCGGCGAACATCGAGACGGCGCTGGCGCTCACAGTCGCGCTCCTCGGGACCAACCTCCTGGTGTTTGGATTCGCGCTCTACGCGCGGGGCGTGACGGCGCGCTATCAGCTCCTCTTCGACGAGGTTCGAATGGGCGTCCTGCGCTTCTCGAAGCGGGGGCGCGTCGTCGACGCCAACCCCGCGGCGAGGGAGATCCTGGGGTTCCGTCCCGGCGAACTGGTCGGCACGTCGTTCGCCGACCTGCTGCCGACTTCCGACTTCGGATCCATCGAGGAGCTCGATCGGCTCGGCGGCTGGAGTGGGACCCTCGAACTGCCCGGTTCGGAGGGTCGTCGCACCGCGCACTTGTTCTTGGCGGCGGTGCGCGGAGCGGACGAGCGTGGGCACCACGTGCTCGTCGCCGACCGCACCATGGAGGTCCTCCAGGAGCAGGAGATCACGCGCCAGTCCAAGCTGGCGACGCTGGGGGAGGCGTTGGCCGGCGTCGCCCACGAGCCGAACAACCCCCTCGCGGTCATCATGTCCTACGCCGAGCTCCTGGGCTTCTCGCGGCCTCGGGGCCCCGAGGCCGCGTTTGCCGTACACGACCTCCTCAAACGGATCATCCGCGTGCAGCAGATGAGCGTCGGGAAGAGCGTGCGACTGGAGGGGCAGATCGAGTGGGAGGGACGGCTAAAGGTCAGTGCGTCGAAGCTCGAGCAGATCATCCTCAATCTGGTCGCGAACGCCGTGTATGCGGTGAAGGACACCGGGGGAACCGTGCTCCTCTCCTGCCGCGAGCACGAGGGTCAGGTCGAGATCGCGGTCCGCGACGACGGCCCGGGCGTGCCCGAGGATCTCATGGAAGATCTCTTCAAGCCTTTCACGACGACCAAGCCACCCGGCGAAGGGACCGGCCTCGGACTCGCCATCTCGCGACGGCTGGCGAGCTCTTGGGGGGGCACGCTCGAAGCTCGCAACCGCAAGCCGCGAGGAGCGACCTTCGTCGTGCGGATCCCGCTCGAGGCCACGCGCGTTCCGGCTCTCGAGCCGGTATCCGCCGCTGTGTAGGAACGAACCAGCCGGGGCTCCTTGTCCGCCCCCGACCGGGGCGTTTTATTCATCGCTCCGATGTTCTCTCCATCCGGCAAGAAGCGCCTCCTCGCGGTCCTCGTGGCCGGGTTCGGCATTCAGACCGCGCTCGTCTACGGTGACCGAAGGCAGGAGCCGCTCTCGGAATCCGCGCGCAGCGGCCGCGCACTCTATCATGCCAGGGCCTGTCAGGTTTGCCACCAGATTTACGGCCAGGGCGGCTTTCTCGGCCCCGACCTGACCAACGCCGCGAGCCGCGTCGACCAGACACGCCTCCGGTCGCTCCTGACCGTCGGGAGCGGCCAGATGCCGGCGCTCGGGATGTCAGCGGTGGAGATCGCCGACCTGACGGCGTTTCTGCACGAGATCGACCGCCCGGACCTGGGGCGCGGACAACTACGAATGGGTGATGCGGGGCGCGGACCGGATTCGGCCTTCGCATCCGCCGCTCGCGAGCGCCTGATCGCTGGATCGCCGGAGGCCGACGGCTTCTTCGCGCTTCAGAGCCGACCCTGTAGCCAGTGTCACGTCCCCTTCGAGCGGTCCGCCGTGGGCGCCCCCGACCTATCTCTGGTCGCGGGGCGTCTTTCGTCGGACGAGATCGCGAGTGTTCTAGAGCTCGGACGGCCGGGCTCGGGCATGCCACCGACGGGGCTCTCTGCCGATGAGAGAGTCGCCGCCGTCGCCTACTTCGACTGGCTCCACCGGAACCGGGGAGAGCTTCGCTCACACGCAGAAGCGCTTGCGGCGCCACGGCCGCTGCGGTGGTCCGCTTTGCCGTGGTGGGAGTTCCCATGAGGCGCGAAGCCGGCTACCCGATCCCGGTGACCATCAGCTCGTACACGTCCGTCGATGCTTCGGCCGGAGCGGGCAGTGCCGCAGGATGGAAACCGTTCCCCGACGCCGATCGGGTGCGACAGTACGCAACGCTCACCTTCTTGCGGGGCGCTCTCGTTGCCCTAGCAGTCACGCTGGTGTTCGGGCTGTTGGGAGCGCTCTACTCGGTGCCTGCGCTGGCGCCCTTCTTCCTCGAGGTCGGACTCGACCTGAGGCATCTGCGGCCGCTTCACACGGCGTTCGCAGGAGCCTGGCTGTACCTGGGGGGCATGACCGTCGTCCACCGCTACCTCCAGGACATCGGCGGCCGTGTCGACCCCGGAGAGCGCTGGAGGCTTCGCATCCAGGTGGCGGCGTGGGCTCTCGCGGGCGTAGGGATCCTCTGGACGCTCCTGGCAGGTTACGGATCCGGACGGGAGTATCTCGGCTTCCACCCCGTCTTCTCTGAGCTCATCCTTCTGGGATGGCTCTGCTACGCCTGGAATTTCTTCCGCGTCGTCGGGCCAGGGTTCTGGTTCAGGCCCGTTTACGTGACCATGTGGAGCGTAGGCACGCTCCTGTTCATCTACACCTTCGTGGAGCAGCACGCCTACCTACTTCCCTCGGTGTTTTCCGACCCCGTTCACGATCTCCGTGTTCAGTGGAAGGCCACTGGAACGCTGGTCGGCTCGTTCAACCTCTTCGTCTACGGTGCCGTCTTATACATCGGTGAGCGAATCTCTCGGGATCCCAGCTACGGCTATTCCAGGACCGCCTACGCGCTGCTGGGCGTGGGGCTCCTCAACTCCTTCACGAACTTCGCTCACCACACCTATCATCTGCCTCAGAGCGCGGTGGTGAAATGGATCTCCTTCGTCGTGAGCATGACGGAGATCATCGTCCTGACACGTGCGGTGCTGGACCTGTGGCAGCTCGTGCGCACCCGGCGGCACGGCCCATTCAGCGCGGCTCGCGGCTTCTTCGCCGCCGCCAAGGCATGGACCGTGGCGATTCTGCTAACTGCCGTTCTGATCTCGATTCCGCCTCTGAACGCGCTGGTCCACGGCACCTACGTGGTCACGGGGCACGCCATGGGCGCCACGATCGGAATCGACACGATGATCTTGATCGGCGCTGCGATCTGGATCCTGGGAGAGTACCTCGAGGCCCGTGACGGCGGTCCCGCGGCCGATTCGTTGCATGGACGAGACGCCCGGTGGGCGCTCATCGGCGTCAACGTGGCCGTGGCCGCGCTCGTCCTCTGGCTCCATTTGTCGGGTTCTGTGACGGCCCTCGGGAGGGCAGTGCTCGCGCCGGGCGAGGCGTACGTGCCTCCCAAATGGCTAGCGGCGTCCAACGGCATCGTTTTCTCGGCGACCGGGGGCTTGGCTCTCGTGTTCTTCGCGCTGCTTCTGGCTCGCCTACTTCCCGCCGCGTTCCGAAGCTTTCCGAGGGAACCGCTCGCGTCCGGCGGGGATGATCAGGTCGCGGTGCCCGGACCAACCCCCACAACGGAGCGACCATGAACTTGCCTGTCTCCAGCGTCCGTCGCATGGCAGTTGCGACGTGGAGCGAACTCACCGACCGCCGCCCGGCGTACGCGCTCGTCGCCGGCGTCGACCTGGTCGTCATCCGCCACGATGACGAGGTCTCCGTGCTCTTCGGACGATGTTTGCATCGAGGGGCTCTTCTGGCCGACGGTCGCGTGGAAGGGCCGAACCTGATCTGTGGCGTCCACGGATGGGACTACCGATATGACACCGGGGTCAGCGAGTACAACAACGACGAGGCGCTCCGACGGTTCGAGACGTGGATCGACGCCGAGGCCGACACGGTGTGGATCGACGAGGAAGAGGTCGCCGAGTGGGCCCGCGCCAACCCTCAGCCGTACCGGCGTGACGAGTACCTCGGCCTCTACGCCGACGTGCACGGGACGCCCGAGGAGCCCTACAACAAGCACATACAAGAGCTGGCCCGTAACGGATTGGAGAACGTCGGCCACCACGGACCCGTGTCCGCGATGGGCGTGCCCCTGGCGGAGCTCCCGCGCTGGTCCGAGCTCCAAATCCTGACCGGACAGCTCGCCAGCCGCCCTCTCGCCGACGACGCCCACGTGGACTCGGCGGTCGTGGTCGGCCCCCAGGCCGAGAAGCCGCTCCGTTTGGACATTCCGATCATCGTCAGTGACATGAGCTTCGGTGCTTTGAGCCTGGAGGCGAAGCTCGCACTGGCGAAGGGAGCCGACGCCGTAGGTACCGGAATCTGCTCTGGAGAGGGTGGAATGCTCCCCCAAGAGCAAGAGAGCAACCGCCGATACTTCTACGAGCTGGCCTCGGCCCGCTTCGGCTGGAGTCTAGAGAAGGTAAAGAACGTACAAGCGTTCCACTTCAAAGGAGGCCAAGGGGCCAAGACCGGCACGGGTGGGCATCTACCGGGCAACAAGGTGTCTGGGAAAATCGCGGAGGTGCGGGGCCTCCCGCCGGGCCGGCCGGCGATCAGCCCGTCGCGCTTCCCCGACCTCGTCACGGCCGACGACTTCCGGGAGGTCGCCGAGCAGGTCCGTGACGTCTCCGGCGGGATCCCCGTGGGCTTCAAGCTTTCGGCCCAGCATATCGAGCGCGACCTCGACTTCGCCCTGGAGGTGGGAGTCGATTACGTGATCCTGGACGGCCGCGGAGGAGCCACGGGTGCCGCGCCGGAGATCTTCAAGGACAACATCTCGGTTCCGACCATGGCGGCGCTCGCACGCGCCCGCCGTCACTTGGACGCCTCGCGTGCGATCGGTGTGACCCTGTTCATCACCGGTGGCCTTCGGACCGAGGCGGACTTCCTCAAAGCGATGGCTCTGGGAGCGGACGCCGTCGCCGTGGCCAACTCGGCCATCCAAGCGGTCGGCTGCCTCGGCATGAGGGCCTGCCATACGAACAACTGCCCCGTCGGGATCGCGACCCAGAAGGAGCACCTGAGAGCTCGTCTGGTCGTGGACGAATCTGCTCAGCGGCTGACCAACTACCTCACCTCGACCGTCGAGCTCATGAAGGTCTTGGCCCGCGCGTGCGGCCACACCCGGCTCGGCGACTTTTCCCTCGACGATCTGACGACCTGGAGTCGCGATCTAGCGTACTTGACCGGGGTCCCCTATGCCGGGGTCGTACCGCTCTAGCGTACCGGGGTCTGCCTCTGTGCAGCTCCCCAATAGGAGAGGGGCGCGGGCAGTGCGAGATCCCGCTTCGGCACCGCAGGACCGCCGCTACCGCTTGACCTGAGACGACGCCATCGCGCGCTCGTCGCCCGATGAGCGGTGACGGCGGGTCGTCCCGACGTGTGCCACACGCACCCGGCCGAGGTTACTGCCGCCGCATTCGCGTCCTAGAATGCGGCCCGTCACGAGCCCGGCGTTGCTCGAGTCCCCTGGTCCGGACGAAGGGACGCACTGGGCGCCGGCGACGAAAGTAAGCTCTCGTCAGTCACACCTTCTCCCTGGGGTTGATGGGTCCTCGACGCTTCCCGGTTCTGGCCGTGGCAGCGGCTTTCGCCGCGGTGGACCTCGCGGCCCAAGAGCCCATGCGGCTGGACACCCTCGACGTGATGGTCTCCTCGCGGGTGTCCCCCGCCCTCTCGGCGCGGACCCGAACCGTAGCGGTCCTCACGCGCGCCGAGCTCGACGTGCTCCCCGCGCGGTCGGTGGCTGACGCTCTTCGCTGGATGAATGGAGTCGATGTCCAACAGCGGGGCGGTGCGCAGGCCGACATCTCGCTGCGTGGCGCCGGTATCGAGCAGGTCCTCGTGCTCGTCGACGGCGTCCGCGTGAGCGACGTCCAAACGGGACACTTCGATCTGGACGTGACCGTGCCCCTCGACCGGGTCGAGCGGATCGAGGTGCTGCGAGGTCCAGCCTCGGCACTCTTCGGCGCGGACGCGGTGGGCGGCGTGGTGAACGTCGTCACGCGGGGCTCCGGCGGCGCCTCATCGAAGGACGCGGGAGAAGACGGGTTCGCCGTGGGGGCGAGGATCGAAGCAGGGTCCTTCTCCACCTGGCGGATCTCCTCCACACAGGACGCCCTGATTGGAGCCGGCACCATCTCGGTCGCTCAGGAGTGGGCGTCCTCAGACGGGGACCGGCCCGGCACGGATTACGAAAACAGCCTCCTCAACGGCGTGCTCGACGCGCCGGTCGGAGGAGGCTCCTTAACGGTCTCCGCCGGTTACGCCGCGCGCGACTTCGGCGCCGCGGACTTCTACGCGCCGATCCCGGCCTACGAGGAGACGCGCACCGGCCGTGCGACCGCCGGGTGGGCGTCCGCCGCGTCGCGGCAGACGGTGATCGACGCGCGCCTCTCGTACCGGGACCACGACGACCTGTTCGTATTTTTCCGCGACGACCCCGACTCGGGGCGGAATGCGCACAAAGCGACCCAGCTCGGCGGGGAGATCTTCCTCAGGCGTCGCGCTCGCGACGGACCGCTTTCTCTGGCCGTCGGAGTCGAAGGGTGGCTGGACGAGCTCGAGAGCAGCAACCTCGGCGCTCGTTCGGAGACTCGCGGCGCGCTCTTCACCGAACTGGTGATGAGTGCCGGCGCAGCCTCGACCATGACGATCGGGGTCCGTGGCGACACGCACGAGAGGTACGGGGAGTTCGTATCTCCGTCGGTCTCTGCGGCGTACGACCTGAGGAGCGGGGTGCGCCTGAAGGCGTCCGTAGCCCGCTCCTTCCGAGCGCCTACTTGGACCGAGCGCCACTACACGGACCCCTTCCACCAGGCTTCTGCCCAGGTGGATCCGGAGCAGACCTGGAGCTACGAGGCCGGGCTCGCCCTGGAGCCGGGTCCCGGCGCCCAGGTCGCGGTGACGGTGTTCCGCAACCAAACGGAGGCCCTCATCGACTGGGCGAAGCCGGATGGATCGGGTGACGAAGTGAAGTGGGTGACCAGAAACGTCAACGAGGCCGACTTCACCGGGCTGGAGCTCGATCTTGAGCTCGAGGACGTTGGCGGAGCCAGGCTATCGATTGGCGGCTCGCTCCTTGGGCTGGATGCAAGGGGCGAGGCGGGCTTCTTCTCCAACGCGCCCTCCAACCCGAATCGCGGCGCTTGACCGTCGCCGCTTCCAGACGACTCGGGCAGCGGATCGTACTCGCCGTTCGTGGACTGCACGCGAAGCGGGTGGACCAGGATGCGTACCACCAGGTAGATCTGAGGCTCTCCGCGGACGTCCCCGGAGGAGCGGTGTACGTGGACCTATTGAATCTGACCGATCAGGACTACCTCGACGCCTCCGCCAAGCCGGTCCCTCGTCTGCACGCGCTCGTGGGTTTTCGCATGACGAGGTGAGCGAAGGCCTGCTACGTCCCGCTCTCTCTACGAAACACGAGTGAAGTCCTTGTAATCAGCGTCGTTATAGCGCTTTGTCTCATGTCTATAGTCAATGCAATCAGCCACATAATGCAGCAAGGAAGCGTCGTCATTCTCCAACGGACCATTCTGCATGCCATAGCCATGGATAGGGTTTCGGATCCGGCCCGAGCGAAAAGCGTACTTCGTTCGCCCGCCGGTGCACCGCCTCCGCCTCTCGATATCGCCCCCTCGCATGGAGTGCTTCGCTCAAGCCTTCCAGCAGATGCGGCTCACCCGGGTGGGGGGGGGGGAGCGGCTCGGGAAGCCGCGTACGGCGGAGACAGTGCCGGTAGAGATGCTCGGCCTCCTCGAGCCTCCGCTGCCCCGACCCGCCGCCTTCATCCAGACCCTGTGCGTAGCAACCCTTCGCCAGCAGAAAGAGACCCTCGGTCCCGCCCGCCCGCCGTAGGTGTTCCTCGGCGTCCTCCCATCTTCCCTGCTCCTGCAAGACCCAACCGAGTAGAAGCAGGTATCGCGCGAGCGTAGAGAGGATGGACCGAGGGGACTTGGGATCGTGGTGCTGTTCCGCGATCGAGACGGCGCGGACGAGGACGGCCTCGGCCTCGGTCAATCGGTCCTGGTCGCGGCACACCGAAGCCAGCTTCACGAGGGTAGCTGCGACAGCAGGATCTCGCGGCCCCAGAGCCTCCTCCTGGAGCTCCAGGGCCTTCCGGCAGAGCCCTTCGGCCTCGCCGAGGAGCCCACGGCTCCGAAGGGCAGCCGCGCCCAGGATGTGACGCCTCGCCGCGTAGGGCACGTCCGCTTCTCCAGCCAGTTCGTGCGGCTCTCGAGCGCGGCCGCTTCACGCTGGGTCCGTCGGCCGACAACATCCTCCTCCGGTCGAGAAAGACGCAAGAAGCCCCGAGGCCTGGTCGTGCACGCGCAGGACACAGGATCTCACAGTCCCGCGTCGCGCGATCATGGGCCAGATGGGCCACCCGTGGGCCCCGACCGTGGGCTGGCCGCTCAGTACGGTCGTGTCGTGGCCCGCACGATGTTGTTTTCGGCGATGACTGCAGGGTTCTGCAAGTAGTAGGGGCGCTCGTACGAGCCCGCCTCGACCAACCGGTGCTCGAACCAGAACACCGGGAACAGCTCGCGGTCGCAGTTGTCTGCGTACTTGAACGGCACGAGCACGGCGAGATCCACACCCTCGTAGCTGTCGGCCAGCGCGCGATGATCGAGCTCTCCGGATTTTCGCCACCGCTGGAAGGCGTACCAGTTCTCGTCATGCAGGCGGATGATCTCCGCGATCGCCGGCTCCAGTCCGACCTTCTCGGCGAAGCGGGCGGACCGCTCCGCGTGGCCGATGCGGACCGAGCCCTCCCCTGCTCGACCGCCGTCGGCGAGCAGGTTCTTCCCGAGGTCGTGCAGGAGGGCGATGAGCCGCTGCTCCCGTCGACCCGGAAGGCTGCTGCGCTCGATGTACTCCCACTGACGCTGTACGTGCAGGCCCAACACGCCTTCTGGGTGCCCCCGACGCGGCTCACCGACCGCCAGCGCGATGCGAACCCGCTCGTCAGCGAGAAGCTCGGCCTCTTCCTCGCTTTCGGGTACGAGACGGTAGACGCCGTCGGGCCCGAGCAGCGGGGGGAAGACTTCGGTCAATTCATCCCACCCACCTCGGCGTAGCCCCCCTCATGAAGCGCTCCGGGTCGCCCCACTTGGCGTCATAGGGAGCCGTCGGGTTCGCAGCCGCGACCTCGTCGTAGCTCATCCCTTCGGCGACGAGAGCAGCGACCCGAACCTTGACGTCGAGGATCATGTCGCGGAACTCCATTACGTCCTCTCGGGTCGAGACGTCGCCGTGGCCCGGGATGATCCTGGTGTCCGGCCCCGCCGTGCCGATGAGCCTCCCGAGCGCGGCGATGGTCCCATCCAGCGAGCCCCCGTTGCCGAGGTCGATGTACGGAAAGCCGGTCGTGCGGAACACGTCACCCGCATGGATGACGTCAGACCGCCGGAAGTGGATGAAGGGGTCCCCATCGGTGTGCGCGGGGGGCACGGGGAAGGCGTGGACCTCCTCGCCGTTCAGGTGAATGGTGATCGCGTCGCTGTACGTGAGAATTGGAAGAGCCCCCTTCGGGACGGTCTCCGCCAGGCGAACGCGCACCTCGTCCCGGGCCAGGATCAAGACCCCCATCTCACCCAGGTTTTCGTTGCCTCCCGTGTGGTCGCCGTGGATGTGGGTGTTGATGACGAAGCGGATCTCGGCCTCGGAGATCTCTTCTATAGCCGCGACGATCCGGTCCGTGAGCGGCGCGAACTGATCGTCGATCATGACGACGCCGTCCACGCCGATCGAGACGCCGATGTTGCCGCCCCGACCCTCGAGATAATAGACGCCTCCGGCCACATGGTCGGCCTGGATCACAACGTCGTCGAAGTCGGCCTGGGCGCCGAGCACTCCCGGAGAGAGCGCCGTTACGGCGATTACGAGGAGGACGCGAAGGCCTTGCGGCCTCGGTCCAATTACGTTGCGATTCAGGCCTTCACCTGACGAACTCCGGTTCATCTGATTCTCCTTTGCCGTGGTCCCGTCTAGCCCGCCTCGCGTCCCAACGGAAAGCTGACCTCCCTGCTGGAGGAGGGCACACGTGCTTTCAGCTGAAACGCCGATCGCGGGGAACCGCACGAGGAAGCCGCGATCGACTGCCTCGTGCGAGCCCCGCGGATCCGGGTCGTGACTTCCCCGCTGCGGCTCAGCTACCTCGTTAGTCACTCCCGGCCCGCGCCGGCAGGCGATAGTCGAGCAGCGGATGGTAGACCCACCCCTCGGGGATGCGCCCGCGGTGCTCCACCTTGACGCGCTCCACGAGGTCGGGATCCGTCAGAAGGTCCACCGCGGTCATCGCGAGCGTCTTTGCCGCGTTGATCATGCCCTTCTCGCCGATCGACGTGCCTCCCGCCGCGACAGCCTGCCAGGAGTGAGACGACGTCCCCGGGACCCACGTCGCCGTCCGCACTTCGCCCGTCGGCACGGCCCAGCTCACGTCCGCGACGTCGGCCGAGCCTCCGCCGCCCCCCTGGGTCACCCACGGTTGCACCTCGGCGGCCGACTCGATCGGTGGCGACGAAGCAGGTAGCGCGCGGCGCAGAATCTCGGCGAAGCGGCGCTCCTCGGCGTCGTAGTGGACACCACCGACGCGGCTGAGGTTGTCGTGGATCGCCTCCTGTAGGGCGAGGTTGGGCAGCAGGTTGTAGAGGCCGTGAATCACCTCGTACTCCATCTCGGTTCCGGTCCCCCGCGCGGCGCCCTCGGCCGCCCCGACGACCCGCTCGAAGATCGAGCGGACCTGCTCCGGGTCGGGATGGCGCACGTAGTAGTACACCTCGGAGAAGTCCGGCACTACGTTGGGGGCCGCACCGCCGCTCGTGATCACGTAGTGGATCCGCGTTTCCTGCGGCACGTGCTCCCGCATCATGTTTACCATGTAATTCATCGCTTCCACACCGTCCAAGGCCGAGCGCCCGACGTGAGGGGCCGCTGCGGCATGGGCCGAGAGGCCCGTGAAGCGGAACTTCGCCGACTTGTTCGCGAGCGAGCTCCTCACGTTCGCCCTGTTAGCGGCGTCCGCGTGCCAGTGAAGAACCACGTCGACGTCGTCGAACAGACCCGTGCGGACCATGTATACCTTGCCCGCCCCACCCTCTTCGGCGGGCGTTCCATAGAGGCGGATCTCACCCGTCTGACCCGTCGACTCCATCCAGTTTTTGGTGGCGAGCGCGGCCGCCACGGAGCCGGTCCCGAAGGGGTGATGGCCGCAGGCGTGTCCCGCGGGTTTGCTCTGGATCGGCGCGCGCTCCGGATTACGGTCCTGCGTGATTCCTGGGAGCGCGTCGAACTCGGCCAGGATGCCGATGACCGGGCCCGCGCCGCTGCTCCAACTCGCCACGAAGGCGGTCGGGATGGCGGCGATACCGGACTCGATCGTGAACCCGGCTTCCGACAACATCCCGGCGAGCAGCGCGGAGCTCTCGGTCTCGAGGTATCCGACCTCGGCCAGGTCCCAGATCTCCTGGGCGATCTCGCCGTACGTGGTCGCGTGGTCGTCGATGAAGCTCGCGACCATCTCCTTCCCGTCCTGCGCTCCCGCTCGGGCCGGGGCGACCAGCCCGAGAGCGACGACGAGACTCGCGAATCTTGGTCTGATCATGGCGTGTGACCCCCTGCTGCGGAGTTGTGAGGGGAAGCCCAAATCCATCGGCTCGATCGCCCCGTGCAGAGAGGCGAGAGCTCCGGTGTTCGCACTCGGGCTACTCCGGGGAGGATGGAGCCCGAGTCGGAGAGGTGTCAAGGAGCGGACGGTTAGCGCTCCGGCCCTCCCCTCAGCTGACCGGCAACCCCAGAATCCCGGTCGCCTCCGCAAGCGCCTCGGCGACCCGCTCGATCGCGGCGGCCACGCGCCCGACCTGCTCCTCCACGAGCTCGAACTCCCGCTCCTCGATCGCCTCGCGCACGCCTGGCAGCGTCTTCACTCCGTACCCCGTGTAGAACCCCGGCGCGTAGATCTGATGACGGAACCAGGGCCGTTTCGGGAGCCCGCGCTCGTCTGTGAGCAGCTGCTCCACGCCCATGAGGCGGCGGTTCAGGGCTTCCCTCTGGTTCGAGGTGAGCCCGCTCGCCTGGAACGACTCCAGCCGCTCGTCGAACGCCTTGGACTCCAGCCGTAGCTCATCGATCGCGTTCTGCAGCGGTGCGAAGTTGAAGTGCGGGACCGCCTCCTTCTCGGGCGGCGGCACGTGCGTCTCGGTCGGGTCGGCGGCCAGCACGTAGGCCCTGTCCCGGACGAGACGGTTGTGCCGTTCGGTATTGGCGCGAAGGTCGGCTGCGAGCTCCGTAACCTCGTCCAGGTAGGTCGTGACGTTGTCGACGAGTCCCGAGAAGTAGTGGGGAAGCACCTCTGCCTGGGAGAACCGGAGTGTCGCACGGCCGGCGACCTTCGCGAGCGCGACCCCGTACTCGAACGTGGGATCGATGAAACGCGTGTAGTGCTCGAAGGAGTCGAACTGTGAATGATACGAGCCGCCCCCACCCTCGCCGCTGAAGCTCAGGTTGAGGGTGGCGATCCCCAGGTGCTGCAGGAACGGGGTGTAGTCCGAGCCCGAACCAAGGGGAGAGAGCCTCAGGTCGGTGCGACCTGCGTCCTCCGCTTCACCCTGCACTCCGAGACGGGCGCGCAACCGCTCCTCCACGCTCGCGCCCGTCTGCGGGTCGGTCACGTCGCGGGCGACCTGCGTCATGAATCGCTCGAGGCTGTGCGAGCCGCCCAAGGAGAGAAAGCCGCGCCGGTTCCCGTCGGTGTTGATGTAGAGGGCGGCCTTTTCCTGCAGCTCCTGCCGGTGGTGCTCCGCCCACTCCGTAGACCCCAGGAGCGCAGGCTCTTCGGCGTCCCAGGCTGCGTAGACGATGGTCCGCTTCGGCCGCCAGCCGGTGGCCATCAGCTCGCCCAAGGCACGCGCCTCCTCCATGAGCGCCACCAGGCCGCTGATCGGGTCGGCCGCGCCCAGCGCCCAACCGTCGCGGTGGTTCCCGCGCACGACCCACTGGTCGGGGTACTCCGCGCCCTCGACCCGCGCGATCACGTCGTACGCGGGCGCGAGATCCCAGTCGAACTCGACGTGCAGCCGCACCGTGGCCGGACCGGGACCGACGTGGTAGGTGATCGGCAGCCCGCCCTGCCACGAAGCTGGCACAACGGGTCCCTCGATCGCTCCCAGCAGGGGAAGCGCGTCGCCGTACGAGATCGGCAGCACGGGGATCTTCATGACGGTCGGTGCCTCCTCGACGGTGAGGCGCTCCGCGTCGGCCGTCGCGCCGACCCCGGGCGTGAGCGGGTCTCCGGGGTATAGCGGCATGTCCAGTACCGAGCCGCGCTGCACGCCGTGCTCCATGCGGTATCCACCCCCGGGGTAGACGTCACCGGCCCCGTAGCCGTCGTCGGATGGATCGGAGTAGATGATGGCTCCGATCGCGCCGTGCTCTGCCGCGACCTTCACCTTTATGCCCCGCCACGACCCGCCGTAGCGGGCGATCACGATCTTGCCTTCGACGTCGATTCCCCGGCGCTCGAGCTCCTCGTAGTCGCCGGGAATCCCGTAGTTCACGTAGACCAGCTCGCCCGTGACGTCGCCGTCGGCGGAATACGCGTTGTAGGTCGGGAGCCGGTCCTCCTCGATCTGCGAGGCACGGTCTTCGTCGAGGGCCGGCTCACGCAGCCGTGCGGTGTAGCGCGACGGGGTGAGCAGCTCCAGCTCCCGTATGGTCGGCGTTGGAAACAGTACCTGGAACTCTTCGATCTCGACCTCGAAACCCCACTCCCGGAACTGATCGGCGATCCACAGCGACATCTCCCGGTTGTAGGGAGAGCCCGTGTAGAAGGGCCTCTGGGTGAGGTGCTCCATGCGGGACCGTAGGCGCCCGGGGTCCAGCGAGGAGTCGAAGCGCGCCTCCAGCGCGTGCTGCTCGGCCGCCGCCGAGGCCGAAAAGCCCAGGATCGGGGGGGCTTCCTGCGGCTGCGGGGTGAGCGCGAGCGCGGCGAGCGCCGCCGTGAGGACGATGGGATTTCTGTGTCGACGCATGATTTCTCCGTCGCTGCTTACCGGCTCTTGGTATCGCCCAAGACGTGCGCGCAGTGCCCAGACTCCCTGACGACCCGGACCCACGTTGGGCAGATTCGCAAACATCCGCGTGCGGGCCGCGGCGTGCAACAGCGCGGCGCGTTCTCAGCCCACCGCCCGCCCCTCAGCTCCTCCAGGAAGTTCTCCACCGCGATCAGCTCCTCGGTCCAGACGGTGAGCGGGCCCTCCGGCCGGTACGTGAGGATTCGCTGATCTCGTGTGGGTGAGCGGGGCCAGATCACGATTGCCAAGGCACTGCGTGATCGCCTGGGGATCAGGCCGGGCGCAGGACGCCTCTCCGGGACGTATTGCGAAGCCGCGCACGAGCCCTTCAGTTGAGCGCAGCCGCGGCGCGTCCAGCCGTCCTGCCCGAGTGAGAAGGAGGAGGTCATGCGCGACCGACTGTTCCTTGCATCGATCCTTGTCACGTTCGTGTCGTTCACGGCTCCGGCATCGGCCCAGCAGAGCCAACCCACTCTGCCCGCGGGAGAGGGCAAGGAGGTGGTCGAAGCCGCGTGCACCCGGTGCCACGGAGTCAGACAGATCGTGAGCTCGGCGGGGTACGATGCGGAGCAGTGGCGGGAGCTGTTCAGCACGATGGTCAAGCTCCCGGACGCCCAGGCGACTCGCGCGGCGGCGTATCTGGCCTCTCACTTCCCCGAGAGACCCGGCCGGCGTCCCGTTCTGATGCCCGGGTCCGAGACAATCAGGATCACGGAGTGGACCGTCCCAACGCTGGGCCAGCGTTCACGCGACCCAGTCGAAGCGCCGGACGGCTCCATCTGGTGGACCGGGATGTGGGCGAGCCTCGCGGGGCGGATCGACGTCGCTACCGGCGAGATGGAGGAGTACCTCCTCCCCGAGGACGCGCGCCCGCACAGCATCCTCCCCGACGGGGACGGCAACATCTGGTACACCGGGAACAGCAACGCCACGATCGGCAAGCTCGACCCTCGGACGGGCGCGATCACAGAGTACGCGACCGAGGCCCGCGATCCCCATACGGCCATCTTCCACCCCAACGGCATGCTCTACTTCACCGCTCAGCAGGCTGGCATGTTGGGCCGCCTCGATCCTGAGACCGGTGAGGTGGACGAGGTCCCGACTGAGCCGCGGCCTTACGGGATCCAGATCGACTCGAAGAGCACCGTCTGGGTCGCCTACAACGGCACCAACAAGCTCGGAGCCGTCGACCCGGAGACGTTGGACATCCGCTATTACGAGGTGCCGCATGCGGACTCGCGCATCCGCCGCCTCGGGATCACCAGCGACGACATGATCTGGTACGGCAACTCCACGCAGGGCCGCATCGGCCGGCTCGACCCGGCGACGGGCGAGATCAAGGAGTGGCCTTCGCCGAGCGGCCCGGACTCGCATCCGTACGGGTTCGCCGTGGTGGACGACATCATCTGGTACAACGAGTCGGGGATGAGGCCGGATGCGCTCGTGCGATTCGACCCGGAGACGGAGGAGTTCCAGAGCTGGGCGATCCCTTCCGGGTTCGGCATCATCCGCAACATGTGGGTGACGAGAGACGGCAACCTCCTCATCCACCAAACAAGCTCCAACCGCGTCGGCCTCGTGGAGATCGGACCCCGAAGCGCGACCTACTAGGAATCTGATAGTTGGACTCGCAAGCGCCGGGTCGTCCATCCGTGACGGCCAGGCGCCAACCATTCAAGGAGGGAGCCATGAACAGGTTCATACCGCTCTCGGTCCTCCTTCTTGCGCCGGCGACCGCCGCGGCGCAGTCGGAGCCGGACGCGCCCAGGCCGATCCCGATGCACGAGACTGTCTGGATACACGAGATGACGTGGATGGAGGTCCGCGACGCCATCGCCTCCGGCAAGACGACCGCAATCATCGCGGTCGGCGGCACCGAGCAGAACGGCCCGCACGTCATCAACGGCAAGCACTTCACCATCGTACACGCGGACGTGGAGGCCATCGCGAGGCGACTGGGCGACGCGCTCGTGGCTCCCGTGCTCCCGTTCAATCCGGGCGGCGATCTCGAGCAGAGAACCTACGTCGAGGCTGAGCTCCCGCGTCCCGGTACGCTCGGCGTGCGCACCGCGACCTTCAAGGCAGCCGTGACCGATATCGCCGATGCGCTGAGGCAGAGTGGGTTCCTGAACGTTGTGACGATCGGCGACAACGGGGGCGACAGGGTGCCGCTCACCGAGGTTGCGGCCGAGGCGAACGCGCGGTGGACGAGTCAGGGCCACGCCGCCAGGATGACGCACATCCCCGAGTATTACGCTCAGCACCGGGTGATCGACGACGAGCTGGCGAACTGGGGAGTCCACCAGCTCGAGGGCGAAGCCGACGGGATCCACAGCAGCTACCGGGTCGAAGCGACCCTGATGGAGATCGACCCGGCGAACGTCCGTGTCGAAGAGCGCATCGCGACGGGCCGGACCAGCATAAACGGCGTCAGCATCGTGCCGATGGCGCGCACGATCGAGCACGGGCAGAGGATGCAGGAGATGAAGGTGCTCGCCGCCGTTCAGGCCATTCGAAATGTCGCGGAACAGCGCACCTCGGAGCGGTAGGCGGGCCATGAGACTTCGATGCGAATGCGGTGACCTTCACGGGATCACCCACCCGGCCTACGAAAGCATATTGGAGGACCTCATGAAGAGACTGGCCTTTGCCCTGATGCTTCTGGTGGCGCCGTTGGCGGCCGCCGCCCAGGGAAACTACGCGACCCCGGAGAGCGCGCTGGACGCTCCGAGGCCCATCTCCGTGCACGAGACCGTGTGGATCCACCAGATGACGTGGATGGAGGTCCGCGACGCGATCGCGTCCGGCACGACGACGGCCATTATCGCCGTGGGCGGCACGGAGGAGAACGGACCCCACGTCGTGAACGGGAAGCACTTTCTGCTCGCGCAGCACGACGCCGAAGCCATCGCGAAGGCGCTCGGCAACGCCCTCGTGGCGCCGGTGCTACCCTTCAATCCGGGCGGCGACCCGGAGCGTGATTTCTCCGCGCCCAGCGCCGGTCAGCCGCGACCGGGGACCTTGTCGGTACGGAGGGAGACCTTCAAGTCCGCAGTCACGGACTTCGCGTACGCGCTCATGCAGTCCGGCTTTCGCGACATCGTGACGATCGGTGACAACGGCGGCGACCGCGTGCCCCTCACCGAAGTGGCGGCCGAGGTGAACGAGCAGTGGGCGCAAGACGGTATCGAGGCGCGCATGACCCACATCGGGGAGTACTACGCGGTCCACACCGAGGTCGACGAAGAGCTGAGCGGGTGGGGGATCGACCAGGTCATGAATTCGGACGGGATCCACAGCTCTTATCGGGTCGAGGCCACCCTGGCCGCGATCGATCCGGTGTATGCCCGCATCGCGGACCGGGTGCCCGCCGGCAGGACCACCATCAACGGCGCCTCGATTCTTCCCGTGTGGCGCACCATCGAGCATGGCGAGAGGGCGAATCGGATGAAGGTGCTGGCCGCCGTCCAGGCGATCCGGAAGGTTCAAGGGGCTCGGCACGCCGATCACTAGCGGATGACGCTGCCCTGGGGCCGCAGACCGGTCCCGGGGTATCGGCGGCGGCCTTCGACCGAGTCCGTATCTCGGCCATGACCGCCAGGCGTGCGCCGGCTCTCCCCGAGCTCGTAAGCCCTTCGAGTAGGTCCGCAGCGGGTCACGTCGCAGCCCGGAGTCGTCGCGGACGGAACCGTGGTTGCTGCCCCCGTGTTGATGTCATGAGAGCGATCGAACCTCGCGAGAAAGGATCGAAGAGCGTCGTGGTTTCAGCAGAGCGACCCGAGATGAGCGGACCGCGCCCCTCGATCGGGCACGGACGGGACAGCTACGCTCCCGCTCGAGCGCGCGCGATCCTCGTGGTGACGTTCGCCACGGCGCTCGTCTTGGGCTGTGGCCCCCCCGGATCCAGCACGGACCCGACGAGCCCGGGCGGTGGCCTCCTCGCCGAGGGCGAGTCGATCTGCGCGATTCCGAGCGAGCTTCTGGCCTCGGGCGGCGTCGTCGCGGACGGGATCCCAGCTCTGAACACTCCCGATACGGTCGCCTCCGACGCGACGGGGGCCGCCTACCTGCGTGATTCCGACCGGGTCCTCGGCGTGCTCGTCAACGGCGACGCTCGGGCGTATCCCCACAACATCCTCTGGTACCACGAGATCGTGAACGACGTGTTCTTCGATGGCGCGCGGGTCACGATCAGCTTCTGCCCGCTCACCGGCTCGGGGCTGGCGTGGGAGTCGGAGGTCGACGGCAAAGTCGTCGATTTCGGCGTCTCCGGACTCTTGTTCGCGAACAACCTGGTGATGTACGACCGCGGTACGGGTCAGCTTTACGGCCCCCAGATGAGCGTTAGCGGGAAGTGCGGCGGATTCCTCGACGCGAGCCCCGCCTTAGTACCCGTCCAGGAAATGAGCTGGGCCCGCTGGAAGGAGCTCTATCCCTGGACCACGGTCGTCAGCAGCCAAACGATCCACGAGCTTCCGTACCGTACCTATCCCTACGGGACCTACGACAGGATCACCAACGAAGAGTTCCTCTGGGAGATGACGGTCGACCGCACCAGGCCCATCAAGGAGCGCGTGCTGGGCATTCCTCGGGCGGCGGGGGGCGGAATAGCCTACCCCTTCGTGGAGCTTTCGGCGCTCGGTTCCACGGTGGCGGTCAACGACGAGCTACCGGAGACCGGGCCCTACGTGGTGTTCTTCGAAGGAGCCCACGGCCAGAACGCGCTGACATATCGCGCGTCGATCGACGAGCAGCCTCTCACGTTCGAGGTGCGTGAGGGACGGTTCGTGGACATCGAGACCGAGAGCGCGTGGGACCTCGCAGGGGTGGCGGTGGACGGTCCCCTCTCCGGCCGGCGACTGCTACCGCTGAAAGAGGCCTATGTCTCCTTCTGGTTCGCCTGGCGGCATTTTCAGCCCGCGGCCGAGATCTTCACCGCGCGTCCGTAGGCCAGCACCGAGCGGACCTCGATCCACAAAAACCGGCCGCGGCACTAAAGAGCGCCGCGAGCCGCGATCTACTTCAGGCCGCTCCCCCGGCCGCCGCCCCACATAGCGCCGCCAGGCCGGATTCGATTCCGGCGACCGAAGTTTCGGTGCTCTCTCCGATGTCGTGTCGCCTCGCGAGCCAACGGGCGTCGTTGTAGGTGAGCCAGACGTCCCCACCGCCATCCTCCCATGCAAGAGCCTTCAGGGGCAGGTCGATCCCCGCCGTCTGCCGCGCTTGGATCAGGGGAGTTCCGCCCTTCGGATTCCCGAAGATTACCAGCTGGGTCGGCCGCAACTCGAAGCCCGCGCGCTCGGCACCCGCTCCGTGGTCAATCCTCGCGAACACTTTCAGTCCCTTCGACTCGGCAACCTGGGCGAGCCGGTCGATGGTCTCGCCGACGGAGAATTTGCTGCGAATGGTGATCAGTCCTTCATCATTCATGGTGTGTCCTCAATGCGAGTGCGTAGACGCCGGCCATCGCCCGACGTAGGCGTGCGCTTCTTGTCGGGCTGCTCGTGAAGAGCGCTACCCCGCGAGGTCGGGGAAGAGCGCGGGTAGATCACGGATGAGATCCCAGCCCTCGTCTCTCCTGACGGCGATGACGCGTAGGTCGTCGAAGTAATCGTCGAGCACCGCCGCTCGTTCCTGGGCCAGAGCCGGTGAGCAGTAATCCTCTTCCTCCCAAACCGCGCTTCCATCCGGGCGCCTGCGTGCTCCCCGTAGGGCTACGGTTAGCGACCCACCGAAGGGGCGCATAGGGCGGAACTCGTCTCGCCGGAGTCGCTCCGCGAGCTCCTCCAGGCGCGACTCCTTGACGACCGCTTCAACCAGGTAGTTAGCCATCGCAGACGACCTCCTGGATCAGATGGCCATGTCGCGAATGGGGATTGTACAGGTCGGTCCCCATGAGGGTCCAGCACGGGGAGAAGCCGGTGACGAGCCCGCTCTTCATGCCTGAAGGCGGGACACCGTGGTCGCGTCAGCCTCACGGCGATTGCCAGAGGAGACGGCCGTCCGGTAGAGTGAACCCATGGATGCCCCTATGAAGGTCCTTGCGGCGGCCGCGGCGGTCCTCATGTGCGCGTGCACGCACGCTCTCAGGTTGACGCCCCTGGACGCGGACGTGGTGCTTTCCCGGCAGGCGTTGCAGACGCCCGATCCCGGCCAGCGGGGCCCCTTCCCCGTGCTCACCCTCTACTACGGCTCCGGCACGGACGAGAACAGGGCGGAGTATCGCGACTCCGTCTCGATCACGACCGAGCCGGTCGACGCCTCCAAACTGGTGGACCTCGGTGATAACGCCTCGGAGCGAAACGACTACTGGGGCTTCACGCCCCGCGAGATGCCCCTGAACGCCCGTGTCTGGTATCCCGACGGCGACGGTCCTTTTCCGCTGGTTCTGGTGGTCCACGGAAACCACAACATGCGCGACTTTTCCGACCCGGGTTACGACTATCTGGGCGAGCTCCTGGCGAGCCGTGGATACATCCTGGCGAGCGTCGACGAGAACTTCATCAACGGTGGCATCCGTGACGAGAACGACGGCCGGGGGTGGTTCCTGCTCAAGCACGTTCAGCTCTTCGAGGGATTCGACGAGGAACCGGGCAATCCCTTCGAGGGCAAGGTGGACATGGGCAACATCGTGCTCATCGGGCACTCGCGCGGCGGCGAGGCCGTCGCGCACGCTGCCGCGTTCAACGAGCTGACCCACTATCCGGACGACGCCTCACTACGGTTCGACTTCGGCTTCGACCTCCGGGGCATCATCTCGATCGCGCCCGCCGACGGGCAGTACCTGCCGACCGGTCGGCCGGTCGTCCCGCACGACTTGAGCTACCTCACCTTCCACGGGTCTCACGACGGCGACGTCACCAGCTTCCACGGCCTGCGCATCTACGATCGCCTCGAGTTCAACGATCGGGACGACTTCAACTTCAAATCCGCGATCTACGTATACCGCGCCAACCACGGACAGTGGAACACGGTTTGGGGCGGCCACGACAACGGACCCCGAAGCGCTCGCTCGCTCGACTTGCGGGGGTTGATCTCCGCGGAGGACCAACGCCGCTTCGCCGAGATCTACGTCTCCGCCTTCCTCGAGGTGGTCACCAAGGGCGACGAGCGCTATCTGCCGATCTTCCGGGATCACCGGGTGATCGGGCAGTGGCTGCCCCGAACCATGTACATCACCCGCTTCGAGACGAGCGAGTTTCGTGCGCTAGCGACCTTCGAGGAAGACATCGACCTGACGTCCGGCACGGAAAAGGGCGTTTGGCTGCGGGCCGACTCGGTTGCGACCTGGAAGGAATCAGAGCTCCAGCTGCGCTCGAGCAACCGTTCGAATACGTCGGCCTCTCAAGCAAACCAGGCCGTGACGTTGGGCTGGAACAACAGGATCGCCGGCGCTGACACGACCCGGCACGGGCCCGCCGCACGCTTCACGGTGGGGCTTCCGGCGGGACTCGTGGGCGAATGGTCGCTCACGGCCGGCAGCACGCTCGATTTCATGCTCGGGCCTACGAACGACGTACCGGAGCTGCGTGGCGATCCGGCTTCCGATGCGATGGAGAACGAAGGCGCAGCCAGATCCGAAGGGGGCGAAGGCCGCGGGAGCGGCGACGACGACGATCAGGAGAAGCTGGACGTCGATCTCAGCATTGAAGTGGAGGACACCTCGGGCCGCACCGCCCGGGTCACGCTCAGCGACTATGGTGCCATCCGCAGGCCCCTGGAGACGTACGTGCTGCGCCGTGCCGACCAGGAGGCGACTCGGTTCCGCAGTCCGTACGAGCTGATTCAGCAGACCTACTCGATCCCCCTGGGCGATTTCGCGTCCCGCAACGAGCTGCTCGACCTGCGTCGTTTGGGCGCGGTGCGCTTCGTCTTCGACCGGGTTCATGCCGGAGAGGTCGTGATCGATCAGATCGGGTTCAGCAACCTGCCGGCTGCTTTCTTGAGCGCGAGGGTCGACGGTCCATAGGGGGGCGTCTCGGTCCCGGGACGCTCTCCTAGGGGTTCGAGAAATCACCGCCACGACGTGGCACGGCCGGGCCGGCTAGCGCCACCTCAGTCCGAAGCGGTGCGTGCCCGCGCTCTCCCGGCCCTCATAGGGGCGGAAGGCCCATTCGACGGTGACGTTGTCCCCCCAAAAGGCGAGGCCCACGCTGAACGGGCTCATACCCGAGCCATCAGGCGGATCCTGCAAGCCCAGGCGGGCGATGAACGTCCTCCCGCGGATCGGCCAGTAGCCGACCTCCAACCCGCCCGCAGCGGTCGTGCGGTCCTCCGACCATGTGGCGGTAGCGCTCAGACCCACGTCGAAGATGCCCAGCGGACGGCCGTAGCTTCCGGCCCCGAGCACGACGCGGGGCTGAGCGTCCGCCTCGGCGACGACCGGGTCCTCCCCCAAGTCGCGCACGGTCAGACCGACGGTGAGCGGGCCCACCTCGGTGGCGGCGCCCAAGTCGACCATCCACGTGCTCTCGTGGACCACGTCCACACGTTGATCGACGAACTTGGCTGCGACCCCGAACCCGATCCCGAAGAGCTCCCGCGCGTACCCCACGACGGCGACTCGCTCCGACACCGGGTACGCGCCGGCCTGAAAGAGGTGATCCTGAACAGCGGGTGCGGTGGCCGTTCCCGGTCTAGATGCACCGTACTGAAGGGAGAGCAAGCCCAGGCCGACGCCGCCTCCGAGCCACTGCAGCGCGGCCGACATCGCGGCGCTGGTGCTCAGCGCCGAACTCGACTCGTCGCCCCAGAGCTGAACCTCGAGACCGAATCCGCCCGCGCTCGTGAGCAAGGCCGGGTGGTAGAAGAGCGCGTCCGCATGCCCCGCGTTCATCATGTAGGCGTCACCGAGCGCCATCGCTCGGGTCGACGCCGGCAGCTCCAGGACGCGCTGCAGACTCCCGGCCATCTGGGACGAGGCCGTCGTGGGCGCGCAAAGAGCGAATCCGGGCAACAGGCGGATGAGTCGTCTAACGTTCAGTGACGTGCTCCCCACCGTCCGATGCATCGTCCTCGACGGCCACGACGACGCGCGACATGGACACCGCGGTGGACACGTCCGAGCTCAGTGTGAAGCCTCCGTCCCGAAGGGCTCGAAGACACGCCGCCATCACGCGCGAACGCACCTCCGCGAGTCCCGGTCCACGCTCGGTGTCCACCCAGAAGTGGATCCGGAGCTCGCAGTAATTCGGGGTGAAAGCCGCGATACGAACGGCCGCCTCGGGATCGGCCAATACCCCGTCGGTCTTGCGCGTCACGCCGAGGAGCATCCTGCGAGCCTCTTCGACCGGATCCGCCCAGGCTTCGCGCGGCCCGCCGCCTTCGGACGAGAGATGACGCAATGCGACAAGACTACGCCCGCGGACCTGCGATTCTATGCGCAGCGCTAGCGATGGCCGCCGTTTGGATGCCTCCGTCCGTCCTCGCTCAGGGCGGCTCGGAGAGCTCCTTGAGCGTCGTCCTTCGTGGGGCTGAGGAGGCATCTGGGCCGGTCGCGGAGGTCGAGTCCCACCTGAAGCGCGCTCTGAGGTTGCGCTACGACGGCGGGGACGAGGGGCCGGCAGAGGTGACGGTCGTGAGCGCCGAAGGCGAGCGACTCGGCAGTTGTGCCTCGAGCCCGATGCGCCTCGATCCAGGCCGTGAGGTCGCGCTGCCGTCTTCGGGGATCTGCGCCGACGGAGGCATCGTCCCCGTGGGAAGTCGGCGAGCCGAGGGTGGGATTCGGCTCGCCGAGCCGGAGAGCGTTCGGCAGGAGGCCCAAAGATTCACCGACATGCGTCCGCTGAGCATCGTCGAGGGTCCGGCGCAGAGGCAGGCGCGACAGCTGGGATCGGATGTCCTCGCCATCGCCGTCGTGCCGGCCGGCGGCAGGTTGGACGGCGCGCAGCTGAACTGGCTCGTGTATCCCTGCGTGCGCTACTAGAGGGTTAAACCGCGTCGATATCGCCGATCCCTGCCCGGCGGCTGGACCGTCGTCGACCGCCGATCCCAAGCCGGCTCATCCCAACAGACGCCTCATGGCGGTCACGGCCATGCGCATGGCGCGCGTCGCGGACGACGGTACGCGGTGATCACCCGCCGGACGGCGGATCGACGATGCTATAGATATTGTCCTTGTGCTCGGTGCAGACCTCGCTGAAACTAGGCTCGTCCTCGGGGATCTCCATGGCATCGACGGCCTCACCCACGCGTCGAGTCCACTCGCTGAAATTCGCGAAGTACTCGGCGATGCCGTCCACGACCGTGTAGTCGACGACGTTCCACTCATCTCCCCAGTTGTGGCTCAGGATGCCATAGTCGACGAACTTGCCCTCATCGACCATCTCCTGGGCCACGTGCCGGGTGCGCTGGAACATCCTGATGGCCACACCCGTCGGGTTACACTTGAAATACCGGACCACGATGTGCGTGCCCGTCGCTTGCTCCTGAGCCTGTGCAGGGGATGCCAGAAGCGTGAGGAGCACAAGTGCGCCCAATAGCGGCATCACGTGTCTCATGGGCACCTCCAGGAAAGAGATCGAGGAAAGAACGATGTAGGCGCGATGAGCTCCGGCAGCAAGACAGCCGTCGCGGCGGGGGGGCCTGCCTGTCGCCGGCGTCCAGCGGAGGTTTGGAACCGTCGGTCTCGATCCCGGGTTTGCGGGCAGGTCACCGCACGAGTTTTCCGGTGGACAGCGTCAAAGGATAGGATCTAGGCTGGCCGCGCATTCACCCTGCCCCGGCCGCGATGCCGCGCAGCCTCTTACGACCGCTTCCTCAGCGACGCGAACGGATCGCGATCGTCCCGCCGGAGCCGGCGAGCGTGCCGAACCGGAAGGTCGCCTCGCTCGCACTCAGGTACGTGACCTCCCCGACGTCCGTGACCCGCATCCCGCGCATGTCTTGGACGTTCCCCCTCGGCGAGCCGTCGACGAAGAGCGTCACCACCAGGCTCCCGGTGAGGTTCTGGCCACGCGGCCTCAGCCAGCGCGGCTGGAGGCGCTCGATCGCGCGGTAGAGGTCGGTCTCGCGGACCTCGATCAGGTCCTCGTAGGTGAGCACGTTGCCGGCGCCGCGCGTGCCTCCCGATCCCGCTGACGCGCAGCCCACACAGAGGGCCACAGCCGCCAACGCGATCGAAGCGCGCCAGGTTCTGCTCTTCATTCGGGCAACCCTCCGCTTCTCTGAGGCACCCGCCAGCGGAACGTCCAGAGGCAGGGACGGTTCCGGCTGGCCGTCACCAGGAACGATACGAGATGGGCTGCTGCTCCACAAAGCCGGGGTGAGGATCGCCGTGGGTCACCCCGCTCCTTCAGCTCCTCGAAGAAGTTCTGGACCACTCGCACGGGCGTGAAGTAGAACACTGGACCGCGCGGCGGAGGGGACGTCCATCCCACCTGGCCATGGTCCATGCAGGGTGACGGGTTGGCCGATTCGGTCAACACGACGAGACTGAGAGTCGCACGCGAAACCACGGAGCCCACGATGCCCAGCGTCCGCTTGTTTCCGTTGTTTCTGCTCGCCCTTGTCACGCGCGCGCTGCCGATTGCCTGCCAGGATATACGCATCGAGATCGACACAACCAGCTTCACGCTCGAGCAAACGCAGGACGGTTTTGAACTTCACAGAGAGGGTCGCGGACCCGTCCCGGTCCCCCACGAGTGGCTCAGGCCGTCCGCTGAGGTCGAGGACGAAGAGGGCAGCGTGGTCTCTTCCTTCGCCTACGATGCGCCGGTGACGGCCTTTTCGGTGGCGGAAGGGTGGACGGGCCTGCATCTCTCCTCGTACTCCATCCAGCGGGAAGGCTCGCTCCAGGCGGCGGCCGGCCGCGACGTGTTTCTTCTGCTCGACAACAAGACGGGCGAACTGCATCCCGGCCGGCTGGATCTCGGGGTAACCAAAGGACGCAGCCGGTACATAGGCTGCGTCAGCGCTCTCCACCACACCTTCTTGCTCGGCGACATCGATCAGGAGGGGCAGACCGACATCGGCGTGATCGAGGAAGAGATCTCGTGCTCGTTTGACGAGAACACCGAAGCGCCTACCGACCGGACCTACATCCGACAGCCCATCCAGTGGCATGTGTTCACTGAAGTTGGGTGGCGTTACGTCCCCGTCTACGACGGCGCGCTGCCGCTTGCACTTGGACGGGTGTTACCGCTCATCGGCTTGGGAAAGAGCCCGGTCGAGTTTGTTCTGGGGGGATGAGGGTCGCAGCCAAGAGCGTCGCCGAGAGATGGCCTTGATCTCTCGGACAGGAAGCGCTCGGCCCCGCCGATGGCATCCTAGTCCTGCTCTGGTGGCTGCTCACGCGTCCCTTCTCTCGCGTTCTCGTGCTCGCTCCGGCCTTCGAGCGACAGGTGGGCCGCTATCTCCTCCCTGAGGTGAAGAAGCGGGTTAGGAACGCCGAGGAGGCGATCCCCGTCGTCAGGGCGAACTCCGTTGAGGTCAAAGGCTACGGACGCGAGTGGTTCGCGCTCGGCGTCCAGGCGTCCGACTCGACGATGGTCGAAGGGAGGCCACGCGGAGAGCCTGCTCGTTCTCGCAGAGGCCAAGGGGCTGGACGCGGACGTCGTGGCGGCGCTCCACGGCACGCAAACCGATGTAGGTGGTGACCGGCTGTACGTGCTCGCGTCCGTACCTGGTGGCCCAAGCGGCCCCTTCTACGACACGTTCCGTAAGGGCGGAAGGCTCTGGCGACTCTTCCACACGTCCGCCGAGCAGTCGCGGCTCGTGTCCCCAACCTGGACCTACGAGCGGCGCGAGGAGTGGGGCGAGGGCTCGCCGGTCTACCAGGCGCGTGTCCTCGGCGAGCTTCCTGAGGAAGCCGAAGGGACGTTGATCCCTCTGTGGTGGAGCCCTACGAGGAGGTCATGGACGGGCTCTGGCTGTACGGGGAGGATGCTGCGATCCTGCTTGCCTCCCGCAATCACCACGAGGATGTTGACACTGAACCCACAAACCCTCTCATGAGGGCACCAAATGTCCGCCCGAGCGTGAAAGAGCCGTTACGGATGCCCGAGTTGGCTCCGATCCGGCACATCCCACGCTTTCAAGCGCCCCCCGAAGGTCATTCCAACGAGACCACGCTGTGAGCGGCTTCGTTCGGCACGGCGCGGTTGGCGGCCTTCTCTTCGGCGGCATCTTCTTCGCCGTCGCCGTGCCAGGGCTGACCGAAGTGGGGCGACTCGGGGTTCCGGTTTGGCCCTGGGCCCTTGCGGTGTTGGTGGTCGGCCTGGGCCTGTCCATGTTGATCGCGAGCGGTGGGGACGAAGCGGCGGGTTGCCTAGCTGTCGTGGCGGTGGTGGTCGGAACGTTGGTGGGGGGATGGGTGGGCAGGTGGTTGTCGGCAGAGGATGTGACGGATCCCCGTGCGAAGCTCATCGGGACGCTGACGCTTCCGGCTCTGGTTCTCGTGGGCTACGTGATCACCGTGGTCGTCGCCGTAGTGCGGGAACGGCGGCCCAAGGGGGAGAGCGTCCAGGGTGGATGAGGGGTGGGGCCCTAACGGCCGGGTCCTAACGAGTGGGCGTCGCGTTCCATGCCGACGCCCTCGGTCCATGCTGGGGCTTGCCGCTGGTGTTACTATAGGGCCCTCCGTGCTTGCATCACGCAGCCTGCACGCGAATGTTTGGCTCCAAGGCTGATCCCACCGACCACCTGAACGCAGCCAGAGTAGGTGGAGGGTTGAGCCTCACAGAGGCCCCAGGAAGGCGCGGGCTCAAACAGCTCTCCCACCCCAACGAAACGACGGAAGAAGACATGCCTCGTCCACCCGCCCCTCTCATCGTGAAATGGCGTGATTTGGCGGAAGAGGGTCTCACCTACGCTGAGATCGCCCGGCGTCATCTCGAATACTCCGTTGACCAGGTCCGCCATTACTGCCTAGGGAACACGGGCAGGAAGCTGCCAGGACCCCTCCAGCGGCCGAACCGCTGGGGCGGGCGCAACATCTGGCTCCAGGGTGAGAGGGGGCCGCACGTCCTGCTGAGCCGGGAGCAGGCGATAGCGATCCTGGACGATTGGGACGAGGCGGCGGCGAACTGGGAAACGCCGGGAGCGGAGTGGGCTCGACGGCTGGGGGCCTCGGCGAGCACGATCCACATGCTACGGCGTGGCGAGACCTGGAAGCACCTGGAGCACCCGAACCAGGGGCGCCGGAAAGGGAAGCCTGGCCGGTAACTCGGAACACAGCGGAATCCGCACGGGCAGGTCGAGGGCAGACGATCCGTCCGGCGACGTCCCCGAGGTGGAGCGTAGCCGTTGGGCTCGACGCGACGGTGATCGTGGCGACGGTCTACCTGGCCGAGGACCTGAAGCAGGATAGGAAGGTGGCGCTCAAGGCGCTGAAGCCGGAGCTGGCCGCCGTGCTCGGATCCGAGCGTTTCCTAGCCGAGATCAAGGTCACGGCGACCCTCCAGCATCCCAACATCCTGCCGCTCTTCGATTCCGGTAAAGCGGACAAGCTTCTCTTCTAAGTGATGCCGCACGTCGAGGGGGAGAGCCAGAGGGAACGCCTGGACCGCGAAAAGCAGCTGCCGGTGGATGAGGCGGTGCGGATCGTCACCGAAGTAGCCGATGCGCTCCATGCGGCCCACGAGCAGGGTGTCATCCATCGCGACATCAAGCCAGCCAACATCTTGATGAGTCGCGGCCGACCGCTGATCGCCGACTTCGGGATCGCGTTGGCGGTGAGCGTCGCAGGTGGGGACGGCTGACCGAGACAGGTTCGACTCCGGTCAGCCCGCGAATCGCGCGGCCTTCCGAAGCTGCATGCAAACGGCGCGCCAACCCGGAAGTGGGGGTCCGTCTTGGACCCGAGAGGGCGTGTGGCCGAGTCCGAGCCCCGCGTACGCCAAGTCTCAGCGTGAGCGGGCGAGGCATGGGCGGTGAGGTGGGCCGCGATCAACCGAGCGCGGCCGGGATCCGGGTCGCCCAATCCGTGAAGCGGGTCCAGGCCACCTGAGGATAGGCCGAGCGGAGCCCTTCGATGTCGGCCACGAATCCGGTGCTGACGAACCACTCGTACATGAGGGCGAGGTCCTCGCTGAAGGACCGAATCCCGTCCATGGGCACCTCGAACACGGAGACCGGCCTGCCTAGGACGCCGGCCAGCACGTCTGCCGACTCCCGCGATGAGAGCTTGTCGCCCGCTATGTCGATCCTCTTCGCGACGAACTCCTCCGGGTTGGCCAGAACGTGTGCGGCAAACGCGCCGATGTCCTCGGTGGCGACCTGCTGTAGCGGGAGATCCGCAGGGAGCGCGATCGCGTACGTGCCCTCCTTGAGGCCGTTGAGCATGTCCGGGAAGAACAGGTTGCTCATGAAGTACACCGGAGCGATGACGGTCCAGCGGAGACCGCTCGCCGCGAGATGCTCCTCGACCCCGTACTTGCTGTCGAAGTGGGGGATACCAGTGGCTTTGTTCGCCGAGGCGACGGAGCTGTAGACGAAGTGGTCCACCCCTGACGAGACGGCCGCGTCCACGAGCGCCACCCCCTGGGCCGTCTCGGCATCGACGCCCGCCTCGAACGGCGTGGTCATCGCAAAGACCGCATCGACATCGTCGAGCGCTTCGCTGAGGGACTCCGCGTCGGTGAACTCCGCACGCACCATCTCCGCGCCCATCGCCGCGAGTTGCTTCGCGGCGTCGGATTCGATGTTGCGCGTGATGCCCCGGACGCGGAATCCAAGCTCGAGGAGTCGGCGTGCGACCGATCCCCCCTGCTGCCCCGTAGCCCCGGTCACCAAAACCAGTCTGCCGTCAGACATGATCAGCCTCCATTGAGTGGGCTCGAAGGCCGTGACCGACCTTGCTTGACCCAAGACGAGAATAAGTTTACTATTCAGTAAATAAGTACACAGTAATTGTGTTATCGATGATTGGCAAGCCCTGACAGACCCAACGGGTGGAGTCATGAAGCTTTCCGATGAGATCAAGCAGGCAGAGTTCGCGAACGCGCACGCGGAAGCCCTGTTGAACTTGCACTTCACCAGCCACTGGCTGAATCGGGTCTTCCAGAATCAGCTCAAGGAATTCGATGTCTCGCCCGAGCAGTACAACGTCCTCAGGATCCTTCGCGGCAATCGTGGGCGCACCTACAACCTGTGCGAAGTGCAAGAGCGGATGCTGAACCGAACCGCGAACGCGACCCGTCTCGTCGAAAAGCTTCGCAAGCGGGGGCTGGTGAGTCGCCAGGCGAACGAGGAGGACCGGCGACGCGTGGACATCGCCATCACGCAGGAGGGGCTGAACCTATTAGGCGAGATGGACCCGCCGAGTGAGGAGATGAACCGACGGACGGCCCAGGCCCTCACGAGCGAGGAGGCGCGGACCCTGACTCAACTCCTCGAGCGGCTCAGGGACGGGCTGGACATCAGCAGCCTGACGTGATGTCAGATCCCACGCCATCAACTGAGATCAGGAGGCTCTAATGGATTCGTTGTCGAAATTGGGGGGTCATGCGCATTGGTTTCTTCGCTTCGCTTTGGCGAGCGTCTTCCTGTATCACGGAGTCCAGAAGTTCCTTGACCTCGATGCCGCGGCGCAGGGCCTTAGAATGCCCGTACTCGTTGCCGCTCTGATCGCAACAGTAGAAGTCGGCAGCGTACTCCTACTCCTCGCCGGCGTTACACGAAGCTGGATGACGAGGGTGGCCGGACTCGGTTTCGTGGTGCTCATGCTGGGCGCCATCTCCACGGTGCACTACCAGTTCGGATGGAACTCTATCGGCGCGTTGGGCATGGAGTTTCAAGTCACCCTCATGATGATCGGGCTGTATTTCCTCGTGGCTGGGAACGGGGTATCCGCAGCTGAGACGCTAGACGCGGCCGGGGCAGCGCGATGATCGGCCCCGGCGAGTTACCCGACCACCAGAGGCGACTCCCGAGAGCGCGTTGGAGCCGGGCTCGGATCTTGGAGGAGCTGAAGGAGCGGGTGGGGGGCTGACATGAACGATCCACTATCCTTCTCACGAGCCACGCTCTATGCCATGAGCGGCTCAGGGGTCGCCACCACGAGCGCAACCATGGTTGCGGCAATCACGAACGAGCGGCAGGCACCGCCCATCGTGGTCCGGTAGCAGAATTCCAAAGTCCGTTAGACAGCAGATCACGCGCTACGAAGGACTCGATTTCAGGCCATTCTGGACGCCCGATGGTCGGACCGTGACGTACTTCTCCGGTCCCCTGGGCGACAGGAACGTATGGTCTAAGCGTGCGGACGGAACGGGAGAAGCGGTGCTGGTGCTCGACGAAGAGCGCCCCTTCGCCCAGGGGTCGTGGAGTCCCGACGGGGCGAAGGCCGGATGGCCACGGTGTACCTGGCCTAGGACGTGCGGCTTATCGCGGCTCCCCCCTTTCTCAAGCAGGGGGTGGTGGATACCTCTCTGCCTCTGACGCTCCTCATCACACCGTCTAGCGGGCCACGGAGGGGGTCGAGGAGTCGGATCCGGCTCCGGCGGGTGCGCAACAAACGAGCCGAACGCCGTGTATACCGAAGGCGTCGTACGCCCCGCCGTGTCGTTGACACTCGCGCGGTCGCACCCTACGCTCGGCATCGAATGAGACGAAGCTCTCCCCCACAACGGCTGCTGGCGTCGCTCCTCGCGTCGCTCATCACCGTCTCGGCCTTCGCCGTGCCGCTCCTCGACGCCCTCGGGGAGGAAAACCGCGTCGTCCTCGAGAGCGAGCACAACCCCTCGACCTGCGTGCGAGGGCACGACCACACGATTTGCTCGCAGGTCGGAGCCAGCCAGGCGCTCGCGGCTGCCGCGCCGCGGCACGGCTCCGCCCGGGTCGTACCCGCTGAGCTCCACCCCACCCACGAGGCGAGACGGGTCGCGAGGGTCGTCGCGGCCTCCCATCCCCCCCGCGCACCACCGGCCGCCTGACCCCAGGCTCCCAGCCAGGACAGGCCGTGCCGCTCGCTCCGGGAAGTCTCCGGGACGGCGGCCCAGCGATCCGTCCCAGCGCCCTAGCGGGCGAGGAGGATGGTGGTGCTCAAAATCGAACGACACGCGACGCGTGCGGGGGTGGTCGCGGTTTTGGCGTTGGTGACGCTTACAGCCCCTGCATTGCCGGCTCAGGAGCCCGGGGACTCCGTGCGGCTCGAGCTCGCCCGGCTTCGGGCTCGCATCGACAGTCTCGCTGAGGCTCTCCGAGAGCTCCAGGAAGCGGGCCCTGCCGAGCCAGCGGCCGACCCGCTGGCCGAGCTCCGAGCCCTGGCGGCAGCCGCGGCTCGTGAAGGCTCGGCCCAACCAGAGCCGACGGCCGAGGTGGCTCAGTTCGAGGGGCGTCAGCGCTCACTCCAGGCGCTGAACCCCGAGATCAGCGTGAACGTGGACATATTCGCGCACCTCGACACCGACGACGCCGACGACCAGAACTTCGTGCCCAGGGAGTTCGAGTTCTCGTTCCAGTCCGCTCTGGACCCGTTCTCACGCGCCAAGATCTTCGTAACCCATCACGCCGTCGGTCCGGAGCTCGAGCCCTTCGAAGAGAGTGACGCTCAGGGGCATGAGGGAGAGGAGGAGGGTGGCGTCGAAATCGAGGAGGGCTGGGTCGAATGGGTCGGCCTCCCGGCGGGACTCAGCCTGAAGCTGGGGAAGTTCTTCCAGCGCTTCGGCGCGCTGAACCGCTGGCACGCACACGCGCTTCCGTTCCAGAGCCGCTCCCTTCCCCATATCGCGTTCCTCGGTGAGGAGTCGCTGGCACAGGCTGGCGGCTCGCTGAGTTGGCTGCTACCGATCCACGGCGTGGGCACGTACGACGCCACCGTCGAAGTGGCTCGAAGCTCGAACACCGCCCTGTTCGGCGAATCCACGCGCCCCAGCGTGCTTGGACACTTGAACGGGTTCTGGCAGCTGTCCGAAGCGACCGACCTCGATCTGGGGCTCAGCTGGATGAACGGCAGCTTCGAGGACGAGGAGTCGTTCTTCGACCGCAACCTCTACGGGGTTGAGGGCGCGCTCACGTGGAGGCCACCGGAGCGCTCTCGGTACCGGGAGCTCGTAATCCGCGGGGGTGCGATGTTGCTCGAGGGGCTCGCTCACCAAGACGTGAGCGAGGGAGACGGCGAGGCGAAAGAGAAAGAGGCCGGCGCGGGGAGTGCGATGGGGTTCTGGTCGTCCGCCGAGCTCCGCCTCTCACCGCAGTGGTTGATCGGAGCCCGCTTCGACCGGGTGGAAGATCCTGATGACTCGCTGGACACCGCCACGCTCCTCTCCCCTACGCTCACTTGGTGGCAGAGCGAGTACGTGCGCATCCGCCTGGAGTACGACCACCTCGCCCGCAGCGCGGCAGACGACGCAGAAGGTCGTTTCTGGCTCCAGGTGACCTTCGCGCTGGGCCCCCACAGGCACGAGACCTACTGATGGCGGGAGGAGCACCTCTGGCGCCGTCGGACCCGAAACCCGACCTGAGCTCGACGACCGAACGAGTTGGAGATCCGTTGCCATGCTGAACGCACTCGCATTGATGGGACTGGCCCTCGGCACCTCTGCCGCACTCGACGCCCCCGGTCCCGGCCTCGTGCCGCGAGGCGAACCCGTACGGGTCGTGGTGACGCTCCCCGTGTACGGCGACATCACACGCCGCATCGGGAGAGCCGAGGTCGAGGTCACGGCCATCGCGAACCCCAATGAAGACGCGCATTTCGTCCGGCCCAAGCCGAGCTTCGCGCTCGAGCTCCGCCGCGCCCAGCTGTTCGTCACCACCGGTCTCGACCTCGAGCTCTGGGCACCCACGCTGCTGGACCGGGCGGGCAACGGGGCGGTGATGGAGGGCGGACCGGGTTACGTCACGGCGTATACCGGGATCACGCTGCTGGACATACCCGCCACCGCCGACCGCAGCCAGGGTGACGTCCACATCTACGGAAACCCACACGTCACCACCGATCCCCTGAGATCGGTCCAGGTCGCCCGCAACATCACCGTCGGATTGAAGCGAGTGGCCCCGGATCGGGCCGCCGTTTTCGACGCCGGCCTGGAGCGTTACGAGCGCGACATCCACGAGCGCCTCTTCGGCGAGCGACTCGTGGAGATGCTTGGCGGTCAGACTCTCGAGGACCTCGCCCTCAACCACCGTCTGTTCAGCTTCCTGGAAAACCAGGAATTCGAGGGCCAACCGCTCACCGCGTACCTGGGCGGCTGGCTGCAGGCCGCCTCCACGTTCCGAGGCCAGCGGATCATCTGTTATCACAAGAACTGGGCGTACTTCGAGGATCGTTTCGAGGTGACGTGCGCCGACTACGTCGAGGCCAAGCCGGGGATTTCCCCCACCCCCCGGCACGTGGCCGAGCTCATCGACAAGATGCAGAACGAGGGCCTCGACGTGCTGATCGCCGCTACCTACTTCGACCCGAACAAGGTTGACGCGGTCGCGAGACGCGGGGGCGCACGCGCGATCGTGGTCCCGCTGCAGCCCGGCGTGGCAGGCGCGGACGACTACTTCCAGGTGGTGGACATGTGGGTGGAAGGACTGTCGGCCGCCTTCGCTGGAGGGGCCGGCGGCTCATGAGCTTCGTCGGTTCGGCGGCGGCCATCCCCACACCAGGCTCCGATCCGGAAGGAAAGGGAGAAGGTCCGTGCTCGATCTGATGATCCCGCCCATCGTGGCGGCTCTCGTGATTCTGTCGATCCACGCCTACCTCGGGCTCCACGTGATTGCCCGCGAGGTCATCTTCGTCGACCTGGCCTTCGCCCAGATCGCGGCGCTCGGCACCACGGTCGGGTTCCTGTTCGGGATCGAGGTGGGTAGTCCAGGTTCGCTGGCGGCGGCATTCGGGTTCACGCTCGTCGGTGCATTCATCTTCAGCATGACCCGTATGGAGGAATCACCCGTGCCCCAGGAGGCGATCATCGGGATCGCCTACGTGGTGGCATCGGCTGCCGTGATCCTGCTGGCCGGCCTCACCGCCGAGGGCGCCGAGCACGTCGCCGAAACGCTGACCGGCACCTTGATCTGGGTCGACTGGCCGACCATCGGCAGGATGGCGGGGGCCTACGTCGTCGTAGGCGCGTTCCACTGGGTGTTTCGGCGCCCGCTGCTGATGGTCTCGTTCGTCCCGGAAAGCATCCATAATCTGCGGATGTGGGACTTCCTGTTCTACGTGACGTTCGGGATCGTCATCAGCTTCTCGGTCGAAACCGCTGGCGTGCTCTTGGTCTTCAGCGCCTTGGTGATCCCAGCCGTGGTCGCCTTTCTGTACACGGACCGCTTCCGCACCGCCCTCTTCATCGCCTGGGGCGTGGGAGCCCTGGCCATCGTGGGCGGGATCGTGAGCTCGTTCGTCTGGGATCTTCCCACGGGTCCGCTGCTCGTGTGCGCTTTCGGCGCGGTCCTCGTCGCAGCGTTCGCGCTGCGCCCGCTACTCCGGGTGAAGATAGGAACCGAAGTGCTCGTGCAGAGCCTGGCGCGACGGTCCTGAGGCCCAGGCTTCTCTACCACCCAGACTCTCAAGCTTCCGCCGAGTCCTGGGTAGCGACATCCGCTCTCGGGATGTGAGGAGGATTCGAGATGGTCTCCGAAAGGGCATGAGGAGAGAGCCAGTGATGCTTGCCGCGAACCTATCGCGTCCGGAAGCTGTCCCAACCGTAGTTGAAGGTTCCTGATAGGGGAGAAAGAAAAGTGGTGGCTCCGGGGGTCCCGGGCCGATAGGCTCGGGTAGGCAAAAACCCCAACACGGAGCCACCACGATGAAGAGAACGTACGAGGTAAGGGATCGGGCGGACAAGCGCGCGATCAGGGAGTTCCTGAAGCGGGAGGGGCAGTTTCTGCTTCCGATGCTTGAGCTCGTGGAGCAGACGGAGGTCGCGATCGACGAAGTCATCCAGGTGATGGGACGAGCGACGATCGAAGCGGTGCTGGAGATGAGCGCCGAGGGTGTGGCAGGCGTGAAGCAGGCAGGTCGGTCACGAGCGGAAGACGACACGGTGTGGTATGGCCGGCAGGGTGGTGTGGTTTACCTGTCGGACCGGAAGGTGCGTGTGGAGCGGCCACGGCTCAGGCGCCGGGGCGCCGGGGAGGGTGGCGAGGTCGAGGTGCCGGCGTACGCAGCGATGCGGAGACCGGGCGCTGTGGCGGATCGGATGCTCGAGGTCCTGATGGCGGGGGTGAGCACGCGCAAGTACGGCCGTGTGATCGGTGAGATGGCCGACACGGTCGGGGTGAGCAAGTCGGCGGTGAGCCGTGAGACGGTCGAGGCCTCGGAGCGCGTGCTGAAGGAGCTGATGGAGCGCCGGCTGGATGCGTGGGACCTCCTGGTGATCTACCTGGACGGGATCCAGATGGGCTCGCACCACGTGCTTGCTGCGGTAGGCGTGGACTCAGACGGAAAGAAGCACGTGCTGGGCGTGAGGGAAGGAGCGAGTGAGAACGCCGAGGTGACCAGCGCGCTCCTAGAGGATCTGGTCGAGCGCGGCCTGGACCCGGGCAGGCGGCGGCTGTTCGTGATCGATGGCTCGAAAGCGCTCAGGAAGGCGATCGAGAAGGTGTTCGGCCAACGTCACCCCATCCAGCGCTGCCGCAACCACAAGCTCCGCAACGTGCTGGGTCATCTGCCGAAGGATCAGCATCCTCAGGTGAAGGCGGCGTTCCGGGCGGCGATGAAGCTGGACGCGAAGCAGGGCGAGCAGAAGCTCGAGCAGCTCGCCCGATGGCTCGAGCGCGACCACCCCTCGGCCTCGGCCAGCCTACGCGAAGGCCTCAGCGAGATGTTCACGATCAACCGGCTCGGCCTCCCGCCGCGGCTGAGGAAGTGCCTGGGCTCGACCAACCTGATCGACAGCACCCACTCGGGCGTAAGACAGAAGACCCGCAGGGTGACCAACTGGAAGAACGGAGCGATGGCCTTGCGCTGGGCTGCGGCCTCGTTCGTGGAGACCGAGAAGAGCTACCGGAGGATCATCGGCTACGACCAGCTCTGGATGCTCAGGGCCCACCTCGACGACCATGAACCGGTTGCCGAAATGAGAAAGGCAGGCTAACAAGGAGACTCTCCGGAGCCACCACCTTCAACTGTCAGCGGGACACCATCCGCGTCCGAGATGGAAAACCAGTGAGCCTCACGTAGACGGCCCCAGGAGCCACGAGGCGGGTCACAGGGTCCCCAGGCTACCGTTTCGACACTTTCGGGCTTTATACGGGCTCCTGGAGCTTCCTACGAGCTTGCTGCTGAGCATACCCGCAGAGTAACGTCGATCGTCCCCGACCGGCGGTTCCATGCCCGAACAGTGCACGTCCTGCGAGACACCGATCCCTTCGGGTGCAGCCGACTGCCCGACGTGCGGCACGCCCGTGCCCACGGGGGCGATCTCGACCGCCGAGACGAAGGACGAGTGACGCCCGCCTGATCCTGACGGAGCCGTGGGCGAATCCAGGTCAAATAGGAAGGGGGCAGTCATGATCACGGGGGGCGGGGGAGGCAAGGTGTTCGGATCCATCCCATGGACCGACGAAGAGCACTTCCGCGACACCCTGGCGCGAGTCTGGGTCTACTATCCGGACCGGATTGACTGGGCGTCGTTTCCTGAGCGGGATCTCCTCAACGATCTCCTGCCTCTCGTAGGCCCCATCGCGGCCCTCCAGCTTTTCGGGACCGCGGAGGCGTTCGAGCGTCGTGCGGACTGTGTCTCGGAGGCGCTTGCCTTCGCTCCAACGCCCGTGGCCTTCCGCGCGGTCCCGCACACCGAGGAGCTACAAGAGCAGCTGGAGGCTCAGAGGAGGGCCGTCCTTTCCTTCGCTGGATACCTCAATTTGTTCACGCCCCGGATGCGTGTCGCGGAGCGGGAACTACAACAGGCCGGATGGCGGTTCAACCCCGACACCCGCCGGGTCGAGCGCATCGAATCCGGTAACCGCCCTTTCGGCCTCCGCAGAAGGCTAGTTGTGACGGTCGCTCAGGCGCTCCGCCCTGGCGAGCCCCTCTCAAACGATCAGACCCTCCGGGACGAAGTGGCCGATGTCCTTCGCTGGTGGTTTCCTACCGGGGAGGTTCGTCCCGACAAGGATGAGCCGATCGACACGGACCTCAAGAACGAGTTAGCGAAACGCGGTGGCCGGTGAACCCCTCCCGCATCCGCCTCCTCTCCCTCACGCGTAGGTCGGCACCAACGTCGGCCTAGTCCTGGCCCCGTCCTGCAGTGAAACCCCGACGCCCCGCACCGACAACAGCCTCCTAATCTAGGCCCACGGGGATAAAAGCTCTGGGGTTCCTCGACCTTCCCGTCCAGCCTTGGGATAATTGGTAGGACCTGACATAAGTCGTTACGTGGCAGGCCGATGACTCCCTAGCAAGTCGCGGTGACACGCGCGATGGTCGGCGTGATAACAACGTCGCCTCTCGATGGGAGTCCGTGACGATGATGGACGTAGACGCCCGCTCGACGACCGTATCTCCGAGCGAGGCCGCACAGCGGATCGGCCTTCGGCCAGGGACGCTCGCGAACATGCGGTGGCGCGGGGATGGCCCCCGCTACATCAAGGTCGGCGGGCGTGTCCGGTATCGGCTGGTGGACCTCGCCGTGTGGCTCGAGGATCAGATCCGGGAGTCCACGTCAGACGGTGGGGGCGACCCGCGGTGAGTAAGTCGACGTCCTCGACTCCGTCCGTACAGGACATCCTCTCCGAACTCGGGCTCGACGCGTTGGGCGAGAACCCGCCGCCAGACGCGATCGCCAACACGACGCGAGCAGTGAGCGAGTGGCGGTCGAAGGGTGCGCACCCGGTCGACGTCGAGGTCGTTGGCATCGAGTTCCGGAAGGCCATGAAAGCGGCTGGAGTCGATCGTGTCGCCGCTCTGTGGGATACCACGGCACCACGTCGCGGGGCGTCCGAAGATGCGGGCCAGGGACGAGCGCTGACGCTCTCAGACCCCGAGCCGTGGCCCGAGCCGGTGGAGGGCGCGGGACTTCTGGCTGATCTGGTCGAGGCGCTCAAGCGGTTCGTGGTGCTCCCGGTCGGCGCTGCGGTGGGGCTTGGGCTCTGGATCATCCACAGCTACACCCACGATGCCGCGGAGACCTCACCGTTGATGGCTGTCACGTCTCCGACACCACGCGCGGGAAAGACCACGCTCTTCTCGCTGCTCACGGCACTAGCTCGTCGGGCGCTCCCTGCGTCGAGCGTCAGTTCATCGTCCATCTACCGGGCCATCGAGGCCATGCGGCCCACGCTCTTGATCGACGAAGCCGACGCACTAGGGCGTGACGAGGGGGCAGAGTTCAAGCGCATCATGCGGTCGATGCACACTAAGGTCACGGCGTGCGTGATCCGGACGGACAAGGATACGCTCGAAGTGCGGGCGTGGAGCACGTGGGCACCCGTGGCGGTGGCTCTGATTGGCGACCTGGGTGGCGCTCTCGCGGACCGCGGCATTGAGATTCGGATGCGGCGACGGCTCGCGACCGAGCCCGTCGAACGCCTCCGTATGGATCAGATTCACCGCGACCTCGAGCCGCTTCGGCGTCAGGCGTTGCGGTGGTCGATCGACTACACAGACGAACTGCGGGACGCGGATCCAGAAGTGCCCGAGCAGCTTCACGACCGTGCGGCCGATTGCTGGCGGCCGCTGCTTGCGATCGCGGACGCAGCTGGAGGTTCCTGGCCGGAGCGGGCCCGGCGCGCTGCGCTGGCGCTCTCGGGCATTGGCGAACCAACGGACGATGATGCAGGGTCGCTCCTGTTGTCGGACATGCGGACGATTTTCAACACGCGCGGGGTGGATCAGCTTCGTACGAAACACCTTCGCGAGGCTCTGATCGCGCTCGGAGAAGATCGGCCCTGGGGTGAGTGGCGACGTGGTGAGCCCGTCTCGCCGCGGAGCATCGCGCGACTTCTGAACCCGTACCAGGTGAGACCCCGAGACCTTCGCACACCGGACGGCACGCAGAAGGGATACCGGCGCAAGGACCTTACTGACGTGTGGGAAAGGTACCTGCCCGCGCTCCCTCCCCCTGAACATCCGCGACAAGCGCGACAGTCCAATGATGACAGGGCTTCTGGCGGATCTCAGATCCGCGACAGCGGGGCGGGCGTCGCGGACGGCTCATCGGGTGAAGACCCCTCTCGCACAACGCATGTCGTGGATGTCGCGGACGGAGGCGGGGGTATCGGATCGGAGGGGGTTCCCGTCGAGGTTCCAGAGTTGTGGGGCACGATCGCTGAGGGGGCGTCGTGACCGCGCGGGGACAGGCGCTCATCGAGTGCGTCACGAGTCGAATCGCCGAGATCGTGCCGAAGGGGCTCGAGCGTTGGGACCGGGCCTGGGAGCTGGCGGCGGCACCGTCTGACGCGTTCTTCGACGCTGTGCTGGCGTGGGAGAAAGGGGAGGACACACCCGAGCGTCGCCAGCCGGTGACGAAGGCCGCGGACGAAATGGTACGCGCTTGGCGACGCGCGGCTGAGGAGTGGAAGGCGGCAGGCTATCAGCAAGTCGAGTCCTCGTCCGTAGAGGCCGTTCGTACGCCAACAGCGAGGAAGAAGCTAAGCGGCAAGGCAACGACGAGGAGGGCCCGGTCACGAGATGCCGAAGAGGCGGTAGACGCCGGATCGCCGGTCCCCTCCGGAGATGACCTTGGGTAGGCGCTGGCATCCACCGCTGTCGGAGCATGCGGCCCTGGAGGTATCGGCGTTATTCCACCGGGGCGCACCGCTGGACCCCGGCGAACCGGCGCCCGGATGTGTCTGCGTCACGTGCCAGGTCTACGCCGCGGGTGGTCGGCGTGCGGAGGACATTGAGGAGGCCGAGGACGCTATCGCGATTCTCGCTGGTCTTCCGGTGGACGTGCGCCTGAACGAAGCGGAGCGGTGGGCGGAAAAGCGTGACCGGTGCGGACGTGATGTTCGCCTCCCCCCGCCAGGCGTGTTGACTCTGTTAGCCGGTGGCGTTCCCGGTGCCGTACGGTGGTCCACTCCCGATGTAGATGTCGATGGGCTCCCGCGAATTTCTCCGGACCGTCATGAATGGGAGCGGATGGTTGGCATGGCGCGGGCCGTTCCCGTCGCGGATGTGGCGCGCCGACTCGGATGCGGGGAGCCCGCGAAGCGCGGGCAGGAGTTGGCGGTGCTCTGCCCCCTCCACGATGACCGCAACCCCTCTCTTCGGCTAAACGAGGAGAAGGGAGCCTGGTGGTGCGACGTGTGCGGTGAGGGCGGCGACGGCATCCGCCTCGTCGAGCGGGCGCTCCGAATCGACTTCGTCGACGCGGTCAAGGAACTGACTCGCGGGAAAGCCACCAATTCCCGACGCCGGGCACGACCTGCTGATGGTGTCGGGAGAAAGAAGAATGGGGCCGGTATGCGGCCGGCCCCATTCGGTCGGAGGGACGAGCCCTCCGGTCCATCACACAGCCTCAAAGTAAAGGAGGGGCGATGTCAGCCGCAAACAACAGGACCGAAGAGCTTCGACGCAACCGTAGGGCCCGCTCGCTTAGCGACGGAAACCGCCCGCTCTTCATGCGGTGGCCGCAGGGCGACGAGTACGCCCATGTGGAAGGCAAGATTCTGGAACTGTGGGACAGCAAGCACGGCCGGATGGCCCGTCTGGCCGTACACCAGGCGAGTGAGGGAGCGCCGGCGGTCATGGGCAGCGGCGATGGCCAGGAAGAGTTCGATGTTCGGCGCGGCATGAACGTGAACCTCGGCCTCCATTACGCCGGCCTGAGGGGCATTGGCGAGCAGCAGGTCGGCGAGATCGTCCACTTCGCCTTCAGCGGCTGGGGTGTGAACAAGGATGGGAACCGGTATCGCCGGTTCGAAGCCTTCGTGCTCGATGGCCCGGCGGAGATCGACGAGCCCGACGGCGACGAGGCCGCCGGTGGTCTCTCGTCGCCGGACGATGACCTTCCCTTCTGATCCAACACGTGGGGGCGGCGAGTACGTGGGGGGCGAGAAAGTGAGACCTCCTCGTCGGGCCGGGGGAGATCCCGACAACGCTCGCGAGGCCGAGATGGCGGTTCATTTGCTCGCCGGGCTCCGGCCCGGCGAGGCCGCTGCGCTCTAAAACCCGCGATGAAGCCCCACCTCCTCCTCGACCTCGCGACGCTCGTCGCCGACCCCGCTCGGATTGAGAACGTGCCGCCCGAGGCCGTGCCGGACCTGCTTGGGTCCCTTGAGGCGGTCAGGGCGCGCTTGTGGGCCCGCCTGAACGCCACACGCTCCCCTGCCCCACCCGAACCGGCCCCGAGCCGCAACGGTGGCCGTGACCGGCTTCTGACCGCCCAGGAGGTCGCCGACGTGCTCGGGGTCAACCGCCGGTGGGTGTACCGGAAGGCCAACGAGTTCCCCTTTACCCGCCGCCTCTCGAACGGGACGCTTCGTTTCAGTGAGCGTGGCCTGCGACGGTGGATGGCTCGTAGGTGAGCATCAGCCTTGCGCACCCCTCTCTTAGTTTGCATACTGCGAACATGGGAGACCGTGAGGATGCCGTGCGGCATGTCCTGGCCACCGTGCCTGGATCGATTCGCAGCGTGGCGCGGGAGACAAGCGTATCGGAGACGTTGCTCCGTCTAATCCGTGACGGACATCGAGTCGCCACCCCCGAGGTGTCACGCGCCATCGTCGAGGCGCTACGACGCCTCGGGGCCCGCTACATCGACGCTGCCGACGTCCTCGAAGAGGCACTCAATGAGGAGGAGACACCATGAAGGGGACAGGCCGCATCTACAAACGCGGCGTCGTGTACTGGATCGACTACGGGTTCCGGGGGGACCGACACCGCGAATCGACCGGATCGACCCGGAAGGGCGACGCCACCGCCCTGCTGCGGAAGCGAATGGAGGAGATGGGACGCGGGCGACTCGTCGGACCGTCGGAGGAGCGGCTCATGTTCGAGGATCTGGGCGCATCATCCGGGACGACTACCGCGTGAACGGCAGGAAGTCACTCGACCGGCTGGAGACGTCCCTGGTGAACCTACGTAGCTTCTTCGGCCGTACGCGCGTCCTCGACATCACCACGGACCGCGTGAAAGCGTACATCGCCAACAGGAAGGACGAGGGGCGTGCCAATAGTACGATCCGAAACGAGGTCAACGCGTTGCGCCGGGCGATGAAGCTCGCCCACCAGGCCGGGCATCTCTCAACGGTGCCCCATATCCCCGTTCCGCGAGTGACGGCGGTCCGAAGGGGCTTCGTCGAGGAAGGCGATCTGCGAGCGCTGCTCGCAGAGCTTCCTGCCCACCTTAGGGCCCCCACGCTCTTCGCGTACCTAACCAGCTGGCGAAAGGCCGAGGTCCTCGGGCTCACGTGGGACCAAGTCGATTTTGTCGGCGGTGTGGTTCGGCTGGAGCCGGGTACGACGAAGAATGATGAGGGCCGTGAGTTCCCGTTCCGGGTGCTACCGGCCCTCGCCGACCTCCTGGACGCCCAGCGTGAGCACACGAGGGCCGTAGAGCGCGAGCGTGGTGATATCGTACCGTGGGTCTTTCACCGCCGCGGCAAGGGCCTCCGGGACCCGAGGAAGTCGTGGCATGCGGCGTGCGAGAAGGTCGGACTCAGCGGTCTGCTGTTTCACGACCTCCGACGCTCAGCGGTCCGCAATCTGGAGCGGGCCGGAGTTCCACGTTCCACGGCCATGCGCCTCACGGGCCACAAGACGGAGTCCGTCTACCGCAGGTACGCTATCGTCGATCAGAAGATGACCGAGGAAGGCGTCGAGAAGCTCGCGAGGCTCAGGGCGAATGCCAGCAGCGAACGGCAGGTGATACCGATCACGGGTGGGGCCAACGGCTGATGGTCGCTTCTTTTTGTGCCGTGTTGCGGCACAGTTGCGGCACAATTCAGAGGAAAATGGCTCTCGGTGACTCGACCAGAAACTTCATAAGTCGTTGTCCTATAACAACGGAGGGGGTGGGATTCGAACCCACGTGACCCGAAGGTCGCCGGTTTTCAAGACCGGTGCATTTAGCCGCTCTGCCACCCCTCCTGCGGCTCCTAAGATAGTCCTTCCGCCGGGCGACTCCACCTGCACTGCGGCTCGCGAAGAAGGGCGTGTCTCCCCCAGGGCTACATTGACACGATGGTTGCGCCTAAACGGCGGTTGAGGGATGATCGATGGGGCGGGAAGCTGTCCCAACCGTAGTTGAAGGTTCCTGATAGGGGAGAAAGAAAAGTGGTGGCTCCGGGGGTCCCGGGCCGATAGGCTCGGGTAGGCAAAAACCCCAACACGGAGCCACCACGATGAAGAGAACGTACGAGGTAAGGGATCGGGCGGACAAGCGCGCGATCAGGGAGTTCCTGAAGCGGGAGGGGCAGTTTCTGCTTCCGATGCTTGAGTTCGTGGAGCAGACGGAGGTCGTGATCGACGAAGTCATCCAGGTGATGGGACGAGCGACGATCGAAGCGGTGCTGGAGATGAGCGCCGAGGGTGTGGCAGGCGTGAAGCAGGCAGGTCGGTCACGAGCGGAAGACGACACGGTGTGGTATGGCCGGCAGGGTGGTGTGGTTTACCTGTCGGACCGGAAGGTGCGTGTGGAGCGGCCACGGCTCAGGCGCCGGGGCGCTGGGGAGGGTGGCGAGGTCGAGGTGCCGGCGTACGCAGCGATGCGGAGACCGGGCGCTGTGGCGGATCGGATGCTCGAGGTCCTGATGGCGGGGGTGAGCACGCGGAAGTACGGCCGTGTGATCGGTGAGATGGCCGACACGGTCGGGGTGAGCAAGTCGGCGGTGAGCCGTGAGACGGTCGAGGCCTCGGAGCGCGTGCTGAAGGAGCTGATGGAGCGCCGGCTGGATGCGTGGGACCTGCTGGTGATCTACCTGGACGGGATCCAGATGGGCTCGCACCACGTGCTTGCTGCGGTAGGCGTGGACTCAGACGGAAAGAAGCACGTGCTGGGCGTGAGGGAAGGAGCGAGTGAGAACGCCGAGGTGACCAGCGCGCTCCTAGAGGATCTGGTCGAGCGCGGCCTGGACCCGGGCAGGCGGCGGCTGTTCGTGATCGATGGCTCGAAAGCGCTCAGGAAGGCGATCGAGAAGGTGTTCGGCCAACGTCACCCCATCCAGCGCTGCCGCAACCACAAGCTCCGCAACGTGCTGGGTCATCTGCCGAAGGATCAGCATCCTCAGGTGAAGGCGGCGTTCCGGGCGGCGATGAAGCTGGACGCGAAGCAGGGCGAGCAGAAGCTCGAGCAGCTCGCCCGATGGCTCGAGCGCGACCACCCCTCGGCCTCGGCCAGCCTACGCGAAGGCCTCAGCGAGATGTTCACGATCAACCGGCTCGGCCTCCCGCCGCGGCTGAGGAAGTGCCTGGGCTCGACCAACCTGATCGACAGCACCCACTCGGGCGTAAGACAGAAGACCCGCAGGGTGACCAACTGGAAGAACGGAGCGATGGCCTTGCGCTGGGCTGCGGCCTCGTTCGTGGAGACCGAGAAGAGCTACCGGAGGATCATCGGCTACGACCAGCTCTGGATGCTCAGGGCCCACCTCGACGACCATGAACCGGTTGCCGAAATGAGAAAGGCAGGCTAACAAGGAGACTCTCCGGAGCCACCACCTTCAACTGTCAGCGGGACACCATCCGATTCGAGGACGGCGGCGGCTATCTGTGGCGACCCGTCCCGAGGGATCGGGATCAGTCGTTCGTTCAGTTCGACGGCTTCCTCAAGGCGCTCGCGCGCCGGCACGAGTACCGTCTCGTACCCTTTCGCGACGAGTACGCCAATACACAGGCCGTCACTCGCAACGCCTGGGACATCGACCGGAGCTTCCTGGTCGGCGTCGACCGGTCGACGTGGGCGGCCACGGTCGGCGAGGTCACGGCGGCCTTCACCGACGACGTGATCCGGGAGGCCGTGGCCCGCATGCCCTTCGAGCATCACGCGATCGTTGGGGCGGAGCTCGAAGCGACGCTGCGCCGACGCAGGGCAGAGCTGCCTCGGGTCGCCGAGGAGTTCTACGACATCGTCTTCCGCTACGCCGACGTCAGCGCGAGCGACGAGAGCGAGATCGCCGTCGTCGAGGGTCAGGACGGTGGTGGTGTGCAGGTGGCGGTGTATCGGCGCGGTGACTCGGCAGAGCCCGAGGGCACACCCCATTTCGACCGCGTCTTCTCCCCCGACGAGACCCGCGAGATACGGCTATACATGCGCGGTGGGGACGATAGGATCCTGGTTCGTGGCGCGCCCTCGTCCCCGATCACGATCCGTGTCGTCGGCGGCGGCGGCGCCGACGAGCTCGTGAGCTTCGATGGCCCCTCCGTCAAGTTCTACGACGGCGGTGACCAGACCGTCGTGGAGGGTCCACGCGTCGATCGAGTGAACGCCTCGCCCTCCCGACCGTTCTCCTGGTTCGAGGACTCCTACGATCTCGACTGGGGGAGCCGGACGTGGCCACTTCCCGGTCTGAGCTACGACTCGGATCGAGGGTTCGCTCCCGTGGTCGGTTTCCGCTACGACCGGTACGGGTTCGCCAAGCTGCCTTACGCCTACCGCTTCGTGTTCAGCGGCGGCTGGGCGTTCAGGCACTCCAAGCCACTGATCGAGTCGTCGCTTCGCGTACGCCACCTGCTTGCTGGGGCGGATTTACAGTTGGCGGGGCGCTTCTCGGGCATCGAGGTCGTGAACTTCTTCGGATTGGGGAACGAAACGGACGCCGACGAGGCGAGCGCCTTCTACAAGGTCGATCAGGAACAGCTAGTCCTCGCCGCAGCTCTGAGCTTCGGAGACGGGGAGAGCTGGGAGGCGAACCTGGGCCCCGTCCTCAAGCGAGTCGCGTCGGACACGGCGGCGGCCACGCTACTGGCGGAGCAGCGGCCCGTCGGAACGGCAACGCTCACCCAGGTCGGCCTGCGGTTCGACGCAGCGTGGGACGGTCGAGACCGTCCTGGCGCGCCGACAGAGGGCTTCCGCATGCAGGGAGGCGCCGAATACTATCCCGCCGTCGCCGGCCTCGAGGACGCTTTCGGCCTCGCGCACGCCGAGGTTGCGGGGTACCTGTCGCCCAGAGGGGGCAACCCGACGTTGGCCGCCCGTGCCGGCGGGAAGAAGCTCCTCGGGGAGTATCCCTACTACGAGGCGGCCTTCCTCGGAGGCGCCAAGAACGTCCGAGGGCTCCGCGAGGATCGCTTCGCGGGCGACGCGACGCTGTACGGCAGCGTCGAGATTCGGCTCTTCCTGGCACGGCTCACTTTCATCCTCCCGATCGACATGGGCGTGTTCGGATGCGCGGACGTGGGCCGCGCATATCTGGACGGTGAGTCGTCCAACAAGTGGCGGACGGGCAGTGGGGGCGGAATCTGGCTGGCGCCGCTGAGCCGGTCCGCCACGGTCCGCGTCTCGGTCGCCTCGAGCCAGGGGCGCCGGGCGGTGTACGCTGGCATGGGCTTCGCGTTCTAGAGCGAGGACCGCCGCTGTTCGCGGGATGAACCCCGATCCTCGCATCATGCGATCGTCCGGTGTGTCGACCCCCAGGTCAGCCACAGTACTCCACCTCACTGGGAAGCTGTACGGTGAACCGGAGCTGCTGCTCCTCGCTCATGCGATCCAGGCGGAGACCGGACACCGGCCCAGGTCGGCGAGGAGCTCCCATTAAGTTGACAATGCCGGCGCCGGGTCCGATGCTCTTCGGTTGTAGACGTTGCCGGATCGCGGCCCTGGCAATGGCTGGCCTGAATGAGCACGACGCTGAACACATGCCATTTGGCGCGATCTGATGGCGTGCTGAGAACGACAAGGTCGACTACCTCTTCATCACACCCATCAGCAGCAAGGTTCGAGCCGAACTCGAAAGGTATCTGCGGCGTAGCGCTCGGGTCGGGGACGTGCCCCTCTTCGCTGCACCGGGGCCACGAAAGAAGAATGATACTCCGGCTCCTGAACGGCCCATTCGCCGCGAGACAGCCGCCAAGTGGCTGGTCCGCGCGGAGCAGTTCGCCGGCCTGGTGAAGATCCGGGGCGGCGTCTTTCATCCATATCGACGCCTTTGGGCCACCGAGCGGAAGCACCTACCGCAGGTAGACGTGGCAGCGGCCGGCGGATGGGGTGACACCCAGGCGCTCACCCGGCTCTATCAGAGCGCCGACGCAGCCGGCGTGGCGCGCGCCGTCAACCTCGGATAGCAAGAAACGGCGCACAAACGGCGCACACTCATTCCATGATGCACGAAGCCCCGCGGAAAACCGTTGCGGGGCTTGGCTTTACGGAGTGGGCCTGGGAAGACTCGAACTTCCGACCTCACGCTTATCAGAAACGAACGCGCGGTAGCGAATCCGGCGGTTTTCGCCTAGTTAAGCCATTTTGCCCAAGGCTTCCGCCGCCTCCCTACCCCGTTTCCGCCGGGTTTCGCCGGTTCCTGGGACACAGTTGGGACACAGTCCACGGCGCACCGCAGGAGGTCGCGGCGTTCGCGCCGCTCGCTCACCTCGAGCACCCGCCAGCCATCCGCCTCCAGGGCCTAGCTCGGAGACTTCAGGTGGACCGAGTCCCCGTGCACGGCGTCCGTACCGCCGGTCGCGAGTTCCGCCACGTGGCTTCCGACCTCCTCCCCGGGAAGCGGACTGCCAGCCTGTGTCTCCTTGTCACGGATGTACGCGTAGTTGACCACCTCGACGATCCGGACAGCGCCGCCTTCCAGCTCCTGCGCCAGCGCGCGGAACAGCATGTGCTGGGCGGCGTCAGCGATAGACACCAGCCCACTCGCCGAGTCTTTCCACGGCGCGAAGCCCAGGGGGCCGTTGATGGAGACGTACGTTCCGCCACGCTTGACGAGCCCTGGCAGGAACGCACGGTAGGTGCAGAAGTGAGCGATCAGCGTGCTCTGTAAAACGTGGTGAAGGTCCGTCGTGGAGGCGTTGAGCAGTGACGGCGCAGGGGTGAACCCGCCGAGAGTGGCCACGATGGCGTTCGGCGGGCCAAGCGTTGAAGCGATCTCGTCGTGAAGACGAGAGGCGTCGACTTCGCTCCCGACATCACCTACGAAAGAATAAAGGCGTTCAAGCGCCGCTGCGTCTGTAGAGGCTGCCAGATGGGCGTGAAGCCCGTCGAAGCTGGCTTGCGAACGCGATGGGACAGCCACTTGGACGCCAGCGTTCAGCAGAGCCCGAACGATGAACGAGCCGACGTTTCCTGTGCCCCCAGCCACAACCATCGACGGTGTGCTCATGCCTCCCTCCACTTTCGAGAACCGATGACCCACTCCACCTCCGCGATGTAGCCGAGATACTCCTGGCCTTCATCACCCCGCCTCCTCCCGTAGCGACTCCGCCAGCTCGACGAGCTCCATGGCGGGCGGCACGATGGGTCTCACTGCTCTCGATACCCCAGCTCATGGAAGAGCGTCCGGTAGTTGTCGCCCACGTTGTAAGCGAACACTCCGAGCTTCTCCCGCCAGCCGTCCGGCGGTTACGGTAGTTGGCGCTTGACGGGTCGAGTCGGGCAGCCCGTACCGTCGAAGGTGCAATACCCACTGCCCGACCGATCACCTTGTGCGTGACGCCGAGTTCACGAAGACGATCCGTGGCGGTCTTGACGTCCATCCGCCCACCGCCCCTCGCCTAGGGACGCGGAAAAGAAGTCGAGCTCGCAGCGCATCGCGTAGCGGTAGGCCAGAGAAACCCCTGGTGTACCCTCGGCCAACTCGTCGAGCAGCGACTCGAGCCCGGCCGCAAGGGCCTCGAACTTTTCGCTGGAGTAGGTCTCGATCCACTCCCGATAAGGATTCTGTGAGTGACCCGCCAGGGCCAACTCCTGGCCCAGGTATGCATAGAGGCGCATGCAGGGCGTCATCGCCGCCATGATCTCGCCGACTTCGGCGGTCCACGCGGTCCGGAGCAGGAAATCGGTGTAAGCACGGGTGGCCGGGTGGGGTCGGAAGTTCTCTAGATCGACGGCCAGACTCGCAGCGTAGTCTTCGTGAAGCCTCAGCTCATCCAGCACGCCGCCCATGAGCTCCTCGGGATAGCCAAAAGTTGGAGCCCCCGGCCCCGGCCATACAGCGGGTCGATCCCGAGCGCCTCCGCTTGTGCATCGTCAGTTCTTGAGGGTACGTTGCCGAGAAGAAGAAGCAATCTTGATTTGCATCCCCGTTGTTGCAGTATCCCGAAATGAGCGCTGACCTCATGCACTCATTGTTGATCGGGCGATTCTGAGGTCGCCTCGGACCGCGGGATCAGCAGGCAACAGCCAACCGGACTGCCCCTACCTCTGGCGCCTTCACTGTCTACGGCGATTAGGCATCCTCGGCGATGAACGCGCTCCTCATCTCCTGCTATGAACTCGGGCATCAGCCGTTCGGAGTAGCGTCCGCTGCGGCGCACTTACTCGCTGAAGGCCGCCATCGAGTGGAATGCCTGGATCTCGCCGTCGAGGTTATCGACGAGGCCAAGGTCCGCCGAGCAGACTTTGTGGGGATATCGACTCCCATGCACACGGCGATCCGACTCGGCGTCAAGGCCGGTGAGCTGGTGCGGGGATTGAATCCGCAGTGCCACATCTGCTACTTCGGGCTCTACGCTTCTCTTAACGAGGGCTACCTCCTCGACGGCGTAGCCGACAGCGTGATCGGCGGCGAATTCGAGACGCCGCTCACTCATCTCGTCGACCGCTTGGCCGAAAATCGACCGCCCCGTCCGGGAGGCGTCTCTCTTGCGGAGGTGCGCGGTCCGCCCAACCTGTCTCGTCAGCAGTTTCTCCAACCGGCGCGACATCTATTACCTCCGCTGGAGAAGTACGCCCGCCTGAGGACCTCCGAGGGGGAGCTCCGGCTGGTGGGCTATGTCGAAGCCAGCCGCGGTTGTGCTCACCGGTGCCTGCACTGCCCAATCCCCGCTGTCTATGAGGGGAGGCTCCGCATAGTTCAGCAGGAGGTCGTGCTCGCAGATATCGACAACCTTGTGCGCATGGGTGCGCAGCACATCAACTTTGGCGACCCGGATTTCCTGAACGCCGTGAAGCACTCGCTCGCGATCGTTCGGGAGATGCGTAGCCGCCACCCGGAGTTGAGCTTCGACTTCACAGCCAAAATCGAGCACCTGATCCAGCATCGTGACGCGGTAGTGGAGCTGGCAGAGCTCGGGTGCATCTTCGTTCTGTCCGCTGTCGAGAGTGTGGACGACCGTATTCTCCGGTATCTCGACAAGGGTCACACCCGCGACGACGTGGTCACTGCCCTGGAGATCACCCGAGCCGCCGACGTAGCCCTTCGCCCCTCGCTGCTGCCGTTCACGCCTTGGACAACACTGTCGGGGTATTTGGAGCTGCTCGACTTCGTACAGGAGCATGACTTGGTCTACCAGCTCGATCCGGTACAGTACTCCATCAGACTCCTTCTGCCTCCGGGCTCATGGCTCCTCGACAACCCCGAGATCCAGCCCCACTTGGGCAGCGTGGTTCAGGAGGACTTCGTGTACACATGGCAGCATCCGGACCCCCGTGTGGACATGCTACAACGGCAGGTCGCGCGAGTCGCTGAAGAAGCAACCAGCTCGGGTGAAGACCCGGCAACGACCTTCTACCGGATCAAGGAGCTTGCGCTTGCGACGATTCCCGGCCAGCCGACGGTAGCCCAACCCCGATACTGCCGTCGTGGTGCCAGACCGCCGCAGCTGACTGAAGCGTGGTTCTGTTGAGCTGAGCCGACCGAGAGCCAGTTCGGCTCTGTGGCGACCCTGAGAGGGTTGGAAAGCTAAACGATTTCCGGCGTTCTTACCCCTTGCTGGCCTCGACCTTCACGTCGAGTCGAGCGTGCGCGAGCCTGAGAGCAGTCTCCACTTGATCCGGGCTGTCCGCCCTGGCGAAGAGGAACCCCAGGTATCGGTTGCCCTCCGGAAGCGGCACGACTGTCTGGCCGAGCGGGATCGTGATGTCTAGCCCTTCGATGCCCGACACCTCCAACGCCGCGTCAACGCCGGCGACTTCGCGCAGGATCCCGGCCCCGGGAAGGGGCAGCATCATGACCCCGGCGGCGCCCGGCTCTCGTGTAAAGCCCTGAATGGGCATGCCCAGCGCGTGGCGAACGATGAGCTCCTCCAGTGTAGCTGCTGGGGCGAACCGGAGGATCGCCGAACACCGGCCACCGATCGAGCGCGGGGCGACCTCGAGGACCGACGCGCGGTCGCCATCCACGCGGAGCTCCGCATGGATGGGGCCGTTATCGAGCCCGAGAATGGCGGCGCACTGTCCGACTTGCGACGCGATCGTGTCCTGCACCTCCTGCGAAAAGCGCGAGGGCGTCACGAGCATCGTCTCTTCGAAGAATGGCCCCTCCATAGGGTCTGGTTTGTCGAGAATGGCCAGCGTCTGGAGTTGCCCTGCCGTAACGATCCCCTCGAGCGCCACCTCCTGACCGGGCAGGTAAGCCTCGATCAGGATCTCGTTCAGAGCAGTTCCGTGTCGATCGGTGCCGTTGTTCTCATCGAGGATCCTGCGAATCCGTTTCCACGCTCGGATCAACTCCTCGGGTGTGTTCGCCCGGATTACGCCGCGACTCGCCGAGAGCGAGAGCGGTTTGAGTACACACGGGAAGCGAGCCGTGGAGGCGGTGTCATCGGGATCGGTGTGCCGCGAAGCGATCCGATACCACGGCGTTGGGAATCCCGACGCGGCGAGCCGCTCACGCATCAGGGCCTTGTTTCGAGCGAACCCGACGGCGTTGAGCGGATGGTGCGTCAGGCCGAGAGCCTCGGATGCCGCTGCCGCCACCGGTGTGAAGTCGTCCTCGGCTGCGACGATCCCGTCCAGCAGATAGTCGGAGGCGTACCGAACGATGGTGTCTACCGAGACGTTGACGGGCGCGACATCCAAGACCAGAGCAGTGCCGGGGGCGCGATCGGCGAGCGCCTGCTGATGATTCGAGCCCACCGTCACATCGACTCTGAGTCGGCGAGCGGCTGCGAGAAAAGCTTCGGCTCGGTACGACGTCCGGGTAAGGAGGAGAAGGAGCCTTGCCAAGGCAGGTCCCCGTACGTGCGCTGGCTACTTCGCCGAGCTGAAGTAGGGGTTATCGCCAGCCGAGTGGTTGGTTACGTCCTGTATGCCCGCGATCTCCGGCACCTGTTCCATGAGGATTCGCTCGATCCCCTGGCTCAGGGTTACGGACGCCATTCCGCAGCCCTGGCAGCCCCCGCTCATCTGGAGGTAGACGATGTGGTCCCTCACCTCGACCAGCGTCACCTCACCGCCATGCTGGGCCACCCCTGGGTTCACGTATTTATCGATCACCTCCTGCACCCGGTCGGCGAGAGGACCCTCCAACGGCTTCGAGCCGATCGGACTGAGGTTCGGGTTCTCCACCTTAAACCCGCTCTCGACTAGAGACTCGATCCAGTCGATGCGGGCGCCGTCGAGAAGCTTCGCGCTCTCGGGCTCCATCACCAACTCGAAGCCGTAGTCGTTGAAAACCAGATCTTCTGGGCACTTCTCGTGAGGTTCGATCAGCGTGATATCGTAGCGCGGATCGAGCGGGCTCGGGCTGGCGACTTGGATTCGGACGGCGAGGAGAGCGTCCTCGTTCGCCTGAATGAATTCGCGGACCCTGTCGCGTGCGATGGCTGTGAATTCGACGGGCGTCTTCGTGGTGTTGCTCATTGCCTAAGCGTCGACTTTGAGTGGGTCGATGGAGGAGATGCAATCTAGCGGCACCCTGAGCCGCCCGTCAGGCTTAGGATTCACTTTCGGGCAGCCCGACGCCACAGCTTCGTGACACTGGGGCTCAGCCTAACGCTAAGGAGGAGTGGCTCGATCTGAGGACGGACCACCTCGCCCCGGCAGTCTCTGAAAAGAGCACCAAACCACGTCTCGGGCCTTTGACGCGCTGTATGAAATGCGGGACGTTCTTGCATCGCGCCGCCTGCACGCGAATGATGTCTGGGTCCTGCGGCTAACCTCGCCACCTGGGCATCCATGGCCGAAGACCCCACCGCACGCCTGAACGCCGCCCTCGAAGGACGCTACAAGATCGAGCTCGGCGAAGGCGGTACGGCGACGGTCTACCTTGCAGAGGACTTGAAGCACGACCGCAAGGTGGCGCTGAAGGCTCTGAAGCCCGAGCTGGGTGCCATCGTCGGAGCCGAGCGTTTCCTGGGCGAGATCAAGGTCACGGCGACCCACAAGCATCCCAACATCCTTCCGCTCTTCGACTCCGGCGAGGCGGACAAGCTTCTCTTCTATGTGATGCCGCATGTAGAGGGTGAGTCGCTTCGCGAGCGGCTGGACCGCGAGAAACGGGCGAGGATGTGCTGGGAGCGCCAGCCGTGAGGCTCTCGGTCGAGGGCTGGTATGAGAAAATCAGTCCTGAGGCGGAAGAGCGTCGAGCGATCGCTGCCGCCGTGCGGGCGGTAGAGACGTTCAAGAGGTGGCGCCTGTCGCGGACCAGGCCTGGCCAGTATCTGGGCGCGCCGGCGACCGACGTGATGGCTGGGCTGTTGCCCGAGACGCCCGTCCGCCGGCAATGTCAGCTCCTGCAGCTCGTACTCGAAGAGTGCGTCGCCGACGGTGGTCAGGGCGGCCGCCGACAAGCACGACCAGAACGTCCGCCTCTCGAGAGCCCTGCGCCCAGTATTTCCTCACCAAACCACCGCGGACATCATCACTAAGGAGCCAAGCCATGCCAGCAGGAGCAGAGCGGACACCTCGAAGGCCGCTACAAGATCGAGCGCATGCTCGGTGAAGGCGGCAAGGCGACGGTCAACGTGGCCGACGACCTCAAGGTGGCGCTGAAGCCTGCCCTGACTAGGTGACATGCTTGCCGCTAGGCTGCTTGGAAGGTCGGCCTCGGTGATTCTCCACCGATCAAGACTGCTGTATCATCTCGTGCTCCTCGGCCTGCTGGCCTGTGGGGGCGGCGACGGTACCGGCCCCGGTCCACCAGCCGTGCCTGTGGCAAGCGTGGAAGTCCAGCCGGGGCAGGCCCAGCTGGTGTTTGGAGACGGGCTTCAGCTGAGCGTCACGCTGCGCGACGCCAGCGGCGCGGCCCTGAGCGGTCGCTCGATGTCGTTCGCCTCCTCGAACCAGTCGGTGGTGAGCGTCAACTCGAGTGGCTTCGCGACCGCGGTCGGCAAAGGCCAGGCGGACATCTCGGTCACGAGCGAGGGTGTGTCCGGGTCGTCATCGTTGATGGTGATCCTGGTCGATTTCGAGCCTGAGGACGACACCGAGCTCTCGGGTCTGCAGCAGTTCATCGACTTCGTCATCCCCGACGGCGTCAAGGTCTCGGCCACCGACGATGTCGATATCATCGCTGAAGGGATCGTCACGATTGCTGGTACTCTGGAGTCGGACTGCAATAAGCTGGGCATCAAGGGTTTGGGGGATGTGCTCATCACGGGCACGGTACAGAACAGTTGCGTGGGCACGCCTACGCTGCTGGGTGACTCGCTCAAGGTCGCCGGTGACGGTGATCTGGAGCTGAGCGGCGGGAAGATCGTGTCCTCCGGGCTCCTACAGGTCATCAACAACCTCGCTGCCCTCTTCCCTGCGGCAGCCTCGGGACCGGCGTTGAGCGCCGCACGCCAAGGTGGTGCGTGCACCGTCACGGACACCGAGCTCGAGCACGGCAACGCTGCGGGAGTCTCGAGCGCAGGCGGCACGGGGATCGAGATCCTGTGTGATGGCGACCTCACCTTCAGCGGCGGCACGACCATCGTCGGGCAGAGTGGCGGAACGGGAGCGGCAGTCACCGTGACGCCCGCGACAGGTAATGCCAATGCGAACGCGGGTCCCGGCGGGACGGGTGGACAGGTTAGGATCGAAGCGACGGGCAACATCGACTTCACATCCGCAAACGGCGGAACGACGATCAGGTTGGGCGATGGCGGGAAGGGCGGCGACGCTACGGCGGCGGCAGCGTCACCGGGAGACGCAGCGGTGGCTTCAGCAGGTGATGGTGGAGACTCGGGGACACTCATCGTGTCAGCGGGTGGATCGCTCTCAGTGGCGGTTGGAGGACTCACGGTTGAGTTGGGCCAGGGCGGGAATGGGGGCCAGGCCCAAGCCACCGGCTCGCAGGGTGCGGCGGGTCAGTCGGGCGGCTCGGCGACGGCAGCGGCCGGGAACGCAGGGAGCACGCCCAGCCCTCAGTTCACGGCAGGAGGTGGGATGACCGGCTCGGGCGACGTGTTCATGACGGGCGGAGACGCAGGACAGGGTGGTCTCGCGTCGGCTACGGCTGGGAGCGGAGGAGCGGGAGACTTAGCGAGCAAGGACACAGGACCGGGAGGCGGCATCGTTGCGCAGGCTGGTCGTGCGGGCGATGCACGAGCACGCAACCTGTTGGGGACGCTGCTCGGGCTAGGTGGCGACGGAGGCGACGCCAGCTTCGCAGGCGGCGTGGGCGGCAACGGCTTCGATGGTTGCTCAGTGGGCCCCGTGGAGCAGGGCGGGAACGGAGGCATTGGCGGCTCAGCCTCCGGCGGTGCCGGGCTCGGTGGGTCAGGAGCAGGTGTGGGTGCTGGCGGCCAGGTGCTCGTCTTAGCCGGTACCGGGAGCGGCGGCGACGGCGGCGACGGTAGCCCGCCAGGTCAAGGAGGGTCTGCGGGCTCGGACGACATCACCGTCGTGAACGGGCGCTCCAATGGCGGGGTCGTGTTCGCGGACGGCCAGGACGGCGCGAGCTGTGATCCGGCTATCGTGCTGGTCGGCACGTGGGAGGCGACGAGTTTCTTGGCTGGGGGGCCGGATCTCATTGCTCAAGGTATGACGTGGGCGGCGACCTTTACTACCTCGGGAGTTTCTCTCTTCGAGGTGACGGGCGACCTCGCGGACCTCTGCGACAATTCTGAGACCGACTGTGCTCAGGTGGGCCTGTACACGGCGACCGCGACGCAGTTTACACTATTCGACCCGGAGGACCCGGGAACTGGCCTGACGACCATCGACTACACGATTGTTGGGTCCATATTGACGCTGACCGCGATCGACAATGGTCCTCCGGTCGCCATCACCTTCAATAGGGTTGCTCCGTTCGAGGACCTCGCTCTGGTCGGGACGTGGGAAGCCACAAGTATGTTGCACGACGGAAGTGATTTCATTGCCGAAGGCATGACGTTGAAGGTGATCTTCGACGTGGGCACTTTCGTCTCAGAGATAACCGGCGACCTTTCGGACGAATGCAATCCTGGCCCCGACTGCATCGAAACGGGTACGTACACTGCGACCGCGACGCACATTCTAGTCGAGGAGACCGGGGAGGAGCCGGGAGCGTTGCAGTACACGGTCCAGGGATCCACGCTGACGCTGATCAACCCCGAAACTCCGGGTACCACTATAACCCTCATCAAGGGATGGTGTCCCGCTGACAGTTGAAGGTGGTGGCTCCGGAGAGTCTCCTTGTTAGCCTGCCTTTCTCATTTCGGCAACCGGTTCATGGTCGTCGAGGTGGGCCCTGAGCATCCAGAGCTGGTCGTAGCCGATGATCCTCCGGTAGCTCTTCTCGGTCTCCACGAACGAGGCCGCAGCCCAGCGCAAGGCCATCGCTCCGTTCTTCCAGTTGGTCACCCTGCGGGTCTTCTGTCTTACGCCCGAGTGGGTGCTGTCGATCAGGTTGGTCGAGCCCAGGCACTTCCTCAGCCGCGGCGGGAGGCCGAGCCGGTTGATCGTGAACATCTCGCTGAGGCCTTCGCGTAGGCTGGCCGAGGCCGAGGGGTGGTCGCGCTCGAGCCATCGGGCGAGCTGCTCGAGCTTCTGCTCGCCCTGCTTCGCGTCCAGCTTCATCGCCGCCCGGAACGCCGCCTTCACCTGAGGATGCTGATCCTTCGGCAGATGACCCAGCACGTTGCGGAGCTTGTGGTTGCGGCAGCGCTGGATGGGGTGACGTTGGCCGAACACCTTCTCGATCGCCTTCCTGAGCGCTTTCGAGCCATCGATCACGAACAGCCGCCGCCTGCCCGGGTCCAGGCCGCGCTCGACCAGATCCTCTAGGAGCGCGCTGGTCACCTCGGCGTTCTCACTCGCTCCTTCCCTCACGCCCAGCACGTGCTTCTTTCCGTCTGAGTCCACGCCTACCGCAGCAAGCACGTGGTGCGAGCCCATCTGGATCCCGTCCAGGTAGATCACCAGGAGGTCCCACGCATCCAGCCGGCGCTCCATCAGCTCCTTCAGCACGCGCTCCGAGGCCTCGACCGTCTCACGGCTCACCGCCGACTTGCTCACCCCGACCGTGTCGGCCATCTCACCGATCACACGGCCGTACTTGCGCGTGCTCACCCCCGCCATCAGGACCTCGAGCATCCGATCCGCCACAGCGCCCGGTCTCCGCATCGCTGCGTACGCCGGCACCTCGACCTCGCCACCCTCCCCGGCGCCCCGGCGCCTGAGCCGTGGCCGCTCCACACGCACCTTCCGGTCCGACAGGTAAACCACACCACCCTGCCGGCCATACCACACCGTGTCGTCTTCCGCTCGTGACCGACCTGCCTGCTTCACGCCTGCCACACCCTCGGCGCTCATCTCCAGCACCGCTTCGATCGTCGCTCGTCCCATCACCTGGATGACTTCGTCGATCACGACCTCCGTCTGCTCCACGAGCTCAAGCATCGGAAGCAGAAACTGCCCCTCCCGCTTCAGGAACTCCCTGATCGCGCGCTTGTCCGCCCGATCCCTTACCTCGTACGTTCTCTTCATCGTGGTGGCTCCGTGTTGGGGTTTTTGCCTACCCGAGCCTATCGGCCCGGGACCCCCGGAGCCACCACTTTGCTTTCTCCCCTATCAGGAACCTTCAACTACGGTTGGGACAGCTTCCCGACCAGTCCCTGGTCGAGGAACAGGTCCTTGAAGGGCTCCTGCCCATTCCTCTACACGTGGAACGGCGAGCGATTCGTGTTCGTCGCCGACTTCATGTGGCGCTCGGCTCTGGGGATGCCCGTGGGCATCATGGGTCGAGGGGCAGATCGCGCGTACGCGCCTGCTAGCCCCTCGGAGGAGTACGTGAAGATTCCGGGCGAGGCGCTCCGCCCGAAGGACGGCGAGTACGTCCTGCAGGTGACCGAGGAGCTGTGGGAGATCGCGTACCTCGACGAGCTGAAGCTCCTCGTCGTAGACCATCCAGCTTCCGTGGACGTCTTCGTCGACGAGCGGTTCGTGCCGCCCGCCCCGGTTGCGCTTCGGCTCTACCAGGTGGAGAAGCGAGGGCGCCCGGTCGCCGCTCTCGACCACCTCGGGCGGGACGCGCTCCCTGCGCTCGCCGAAGCGGACTTCGACTACGTGGCCGACTTCCGGCCCGGGCCGTACCAGGGAATCACGGAGATGCACGACCTGGTCCTGGACCTGGGAGAAGTGCGCCCGGGAGAAGCCATCAAGCTGTTTCTGCGCGGGTGGGTCCATCCGACGGACGCGAGCATCAATGTCGCGATGTGGCAGTCGGATGCCGTGGGCGTCGTGCCGCTCCACCTCCAGGTCGCGGAGCCGGGCGGCGGGTGGCGAACCGTGATCGACGACCTCGGCGTGCCCTCGGGGAAGAACAAGATCATGGTCACGGACCTCACGGGTTTACTCCCCGAATTCGACCGCCGCGTGCGGATTCGTACGAACCTGGAGGTATACTGGGACGAGGCGTTCGTGTCCGTGGGTGAGCCCTCGGCTTCGCTCGTGACCACGACCCTTTCCGCGCGCTCCGCCGACCTGCATGAGCGCGGCTTTTCGCGGCTCTACCGGCGCGGAGGCCGGTTCGGCCCCCATTGGTTCGATTACGAGGACGTCGTCGGCGAGTCACCGTGGCGGCCACTCGCCGGTCCCTTCACTCGCTACGGGGACGTCGCGCCGCTGCTCGAGGAGGGCGACGACCGCTTCGTGGTCCTGGCCCCCGGGGACGAGGCGACCATACGGTTCGACGCCGACGCGGCCCCACCGTTGTCGCCGGGGTGGCGGCGCGACTTCCTGCTCTACTCCGAAGGCTGGGTCAAGGACGCGGACTTGAACACGGCGTACGGCGCCGGCAGCCATCCGCTCCCGTTCCGGGCGATGTCGGGGTACCCGTACGGCGCCGACGAGTCGTACCCCACCGGCGAAAAGCATCGAGAGTACCTGGAACGCTACCATACGCGTTCCGGTGAGCTGGAAGGCAGGTTTAACCCCCGCCCAACCTCCGGACACTCGCCTCCCCGGCCGTGATCTGTGCGACCGCTTCGTCCAACGCCTCCAGGCCGGCGGAAGGCACCGACAGCTCCCAGCTCACGTCCGAGCCGTACTCCTCCCGCACCGTGCGTGCGTCCAGGTCGTCGAGCACACGCCGCAGAGGATCGACGGCCGCGTAGGGGACGATGAGCCCCACGAGCTCTCGCGCCACCAATACCTCGGTCTGTAATCCCTCGAGCGCCTTCTTGACACCGCTAGCGTAGGCTCGCGCGAGACCGCCCCTGCCCAGCTTGGCGCCGCCGAACCAGCGGGCGCAGACAGCCACGACCTCACCGACGCCTCCCCCGAGGAGTACGTTGAGCATGGGCCGCCCAGCCGTCCCGGGCGGCTCGCCGGCGTCGCGGGCCCTGTCGAGCGTCGTCACGAACCGGCTCCGGCGGACGACCTCCTCCACGCGATGGGCGCCCCGCGGAACGGGGCAGGCATCGGAGCCCGCGTCGCGGGTCAACGAGGTCCCCTGGACGCTACCATCCGGTCGAGGAAGCTCCGCTCGTCCTTCGAGAGACTGGCCGCGCCCTGAGCCCTCACGCGCTCGAGCAGCGACACCACCTCCTCGCGATTCAGCTCGTGCAGAGAGTCGATGTCGATCGCGGCCCAGCGTCGCACCGTCGCACGCTCGGAGGTGCCTCCCTGGGGCGTTTGGCTCAGCTTCTTCTGGAACGTCCGCTTACCCGATCCCCGCCGGTAGTCACTCCACTTGAGGAACGCGAACGCGAACACGAGGCCGCCGAGATGCGCGAAGTGCGCGGTGCCAGAACCCGTTCCCGTGATTCCCGAGTAGAGCGATCCGAATACGAGCAACGACGCCAGGAGCCACGCCTCCACGGGGAGTATCGCCCAAAGGTAGATGCGCTCCCGCGGCCAGATCATCGCGAAGGCCAAAAGAACCCCGTACACGCCACCGGATGCCCCCACGATGGGCGCGTTGCGGGCGAAGAACACCGACAGAACCGCCCCGCAAATCCCCGAAAGGAAGTAGAGCCAGAGGAAGTCCCTGCCTCCCAAACGCTCTTCGAGGCGGGGACCGAAGAAGTAGAGCCCGATCATGTTGAAGAAGAGATGCCCGATCCCGGCGTGCAGGAACATATAGGTGACCGCCGTCCACGGCTGCCGGAGGACGAGGGGGGGAAAGAACATCAGCGCGCGATAGAGGAGGGGGCTGGACGCGGTGACGAGGAACATCACCACGTTTGCGATCAGGAGGCGCCGAACCCACGTCGTCATCGGTATCATGGTGAACGCACTACCCCGCCTGACCCTGATAGGGTTTCAGGTGCTGTTGGCTGAGCTGGAAACGCTTGTCGGAGGGGATGGAACACGAGCATGATGGGCGCAACACCGACGCCCGCGGAGGCCGCTGCCAAGGATGGCCGCCGCCACCTTCATTCTCTTGGGGCGACGTCACCGGTGGCCACCACGGCGTCCACGATCCCCGCCATGAACGAGTAGTCCAGGGTCGACGAAGTATCGCCCGGTCGGTGGTAGTTGGGGTTCCGGAGGTCCGCGGTGTCCGTGATCATCAGGGCGGGGTAGCCGGCCGACCAGAACGAAGCGTTGTCGCTTCGGCGCGTGGCGGGCAGGGACCACCCTCGAAACGGTACGGAGAGCGCGACGACGGGTAGGTGGGGCGTGGCTCTGGACGCCGCAGCCGCGAAGCGTCGCAGGAGCGCCTTGGACTGCCAGTCGCCGATGGCCGCGATGAAGTTTCCGGTCCTCGGGAGTCGCATCCAACGGATCGGGAGTGGGATGCGCTGGCTACGTGGGGCGTGGGTACAGTAGCCGATCATCTCCAGCACCAGGGCGCCGATGTATCGTACCCCGGCGCGGCGCGCGACGGATATGTGCCGGCGGCTCCCGACCCTGTAGGTGAGTCCGCGTCGCTCCTCGAGCGTCCAGATCGCCAGCTCCACGGGAAGGCGCGGCGTGACCGTGCCCCAGAGGTGGGCGACTTCCAGAACGCCGGCGACGCCGCTCGCATTGTCGTCAGCGCCGGGTGTGCCACGCACGGTGTCGATGTGCGCACCGATGAGGATTCTGGGCTCGCCCGGATCCTGCCACGGAGGGAACGCAACGACGTTCTGGTGGCGGCCGCCGCGAAAGCTGAAGGGCTCCTGATGAGTCTCCCAGCCGAGGCGGCGCAACTCACTGGTTACCCAAGTGGTGGCCCCGGCGAGCCCGCGAGGGGACGACTCCCAATGGCGCTCGCCCTCCAAAGCCTCGACGTGTTTGCGAAGCCTTCGGGGGTCTGCGCGCTCTTCATGGGGGGTGGGACGGGGTTCGGTCACGCCTCACCGTGCCGGGCAAATCGGCCGTGCGCAAGGCGTCCTCCGGCGCGTTAGCGACGGCGCAGCGCTCCGCGCAACGCGTCCGGTAGCGTGTCTGCAAAGCTGTAGCTCGACGCGCCAAATCCGCTAACTTCGGCGCCCGCGGCTTCCCTCAGCCGTTACGCAGACGGACGAGCGCGCGGAGTCTCAGCCCGACAGGGTGTCGTCCCACCCGGCCCACGAGTCGTCCTCGTCATCGTCATCGTCCCAGCCGTCATCGTCCTCCCCTTCCCATGCCTCTTCGTCTTCGTCGTCCCACTCCTCCTCCTCCCAATCCTCATCGATTCCCCAATCCTCCTCTTCCTTCGTCCTTAGCCGAGGACCGAGCCTGGCGATGCCGGAGGCGTCGACCTCGGTGGACGTCGACGGGCCCTTCATGGGTGCTCACCTCCTGAATGGGAAACCACCTTCTCCAGTCGACCAGCGCCCGCATGGGTCGAGCGAGTCGCACTTGGGCGGACGAGCAACCCGCCCCGCCGCCAAGGTACGGCGGGTCCCCACCCTGTCAAGAAAGCCGGAACAGCGCCTTCGCAGCCATGCGAAAACCGTAACGCGAGGGCTCGACGGGGCCGCCCGGGGGACCGAGCTCCGGCGAGCTCCGAGTGCCAGTTCCGGGGCCCACGCGGTGCTACAAAACCCGCTCACTCCGAGCCCACCTCGCCGTCCGTCTGGACGGGTGGGATCTGATACAACCGCCTAGGCTCGAGCTGAAAGGTGACGTGATCGATACCGAGTCCTCGTGCACACCCCTGAATCCGCGACAGAACACCCCGGTGGTGGGTTGGTTCGTCGATGACGCCGTGGCCGGAGAGCGCCACGTATCCGCTCGTCAGCGTCCAGACGTGCAGGTCGTGTACGTCGTGCAGCTCCGGGATGGCCTCGAGCAACGCCCGTACATCGCCGACGTCGATGTGGGCCGGAGCGGCTTCCAATAGAACGTCGGTCGCTTCACGAACGAGACGCCAGGCGCTACTCAGGATCAGAAGCGCGATCAGCACCGATATCAGCGGATCGGCGGGATACCATCCGGTCACCAGGATCACGGCGCCGGCGAGAATAGCGCCGATCGAGCCCAGAAGGTCCCCAAGGACGTGCAGGTAGGCGCCCCGTACGTTCAGGCTCTCACCCGCGTGCCGGTGCAGGAGGAACGCGCCCGCCACGTTGACCAGCAGCCCCACCACGGCGACGGCCAGCATGAGCGGTCCGTCGACCTCGACCGGCTCCCGCAGCCGCGCCCACGCTTCCCAGGCGATGAGCCCTGCGAGCACGAGAAGGACGGAGCCGTTGACGAGGGCGGCCAGAATCTCGAACCGGACATACCCGTACGTCTTCCTTGCCGTCGCAGGCCGTTGTGCAAGGCCCATCGCTACGAGCGACAGTGCCAGGGCCGCGACGTCGGTGAGCATGTGCCCGGCGTCGGCCAGCAGCGCAAGGGATCCAGCGAGAACACCGCCCACGGCCTCGACGACGAGAAAGGCGCCCGTGAGAAGTAGGACCCACCGAAGCCGGGACCTCCCCGCCTCCCGGTGAGTCGCGCCCGGCCCCGGAGGGGCGCGCGGGGGGAGCTCGCCGTGATGATCGGTCGGGCTCACGCCGATGCCTCCCCAACTGAGGCGTCTTCATGGCGAGCGCCCGCGGTTAGCGCTCGCTTGAGCAGGACCGGACCCAGGAGGATGTTGCCGAGGACGATGGCCATCCCCACCGATACGAGCCAGGAGCCCACGGCCGGAAAGTCTGTCTGGATGACGAGCAGGAGGCCCAGCGTCACGCCTCCCTGGGACAGCAGGCCTTGCCAGGTGCGTTCCTGTATCTGGGCCGGCGCGCGCGCCCACCTGGTCCCGTATCGTGCTCCCAACCAGGTGAAGAAAACGCGTGCCCCGAACAGCAGCGCACCGGCGAGCCAAAAGGTCTTCACCGCCTGCAAGTCGAGTCCGGCACCCGCGATGGTGAAGAAGAACGCGAAGAACACGACGGACACCGATACGATCCCGCGAATCATCCGGTCGCCCGCGGGCGAGAGGTTCTCGATTACGAAGCCCGCCGCCACTGCCGCGAGCAGCAACTCGAGGTGGAGCTGGTCGGCAAGCACCACGAGGACGTACGCGAAGATGAACGTTGCGGCGGGCGGGCGCGGCTCGTCACCTGCGCTCCCCAGATAAAGCGAGAAAACCCACCCCAATACCCCACCGACGACCAGGGCGCCCCCCACCTCCCTAGCAAGACGCCACAGCACATCGGCGCTGAACACCTCCCCCGGCTCCAGGAGAGGCGAGACCAGGGCCACCGTGAGCGTGAAGAGCACGATGACCAGCACGTCCTTGAGGATGGTGGTGCCGAGGATCACGTCGGTGAGCGGGCCCTTTGAATCCGTCTCCTCGACGACGGCCACGGTGAGATCGGGAGAGGAGTTCGCCGCCCATATGCCCACCAGCAGCGCGACCCCAAGCGCACTGCTGATCGGAAGCGCCGCGAGCGGCGGCACGAGAGGGCGTACGGCGAGGACGGCCGCCGCGACGCCGACCCAGACCATCCCCGTGACGAGGAGCATGGTGAGGACGATCGTGCGAGCCCTCGGCCGCAGGGCCGAGACCTTCAGCTCGCCACCCGCGAGCATGGCGATGAGCGCGAGAGCGAAGTCGTCGATCAAGCGCAGGTCACGCACGGCCGACGCAGGCAGGATGCCGACCATCGAGGGGCCGGCCACGATGCCGACCAGCAGGAAGCCGGTGAGCCTGGGAAGCCCCGTGCTGACCGCGAGGCGCCCCGCCACGCTGGACGCGAGCAGGACGAAGCCCACCAGCATCGTCAGCCCGCTCCCCTCGAAGGGGGAGCTCGTGGCGTTGAGGGCGAGGAAAGTGACGAGAAACAGCAGAGCGAGGGTGACGGCGAGAATCGCCACCCTTACCGGGAGGCTCTTGGCGTCCACGACGCGTGCCATGGTTACCTGGCTCATCGCATGGGTGGCATCGGGCCGGTGGGCGCGGTAGAGTCGGCAGGAGCGGGGCGCTCGAGGCCCCCCTGTGCGGCGGCAAGATACCCCGAAGCAAATCCTCGAACGAGGCCCCAGTGACCCCCGAGCCCCCGTCCTCGCGCACGCACGACCCCGACTTCTACGGGTCGCAGCGTCGGGGTCGGCGTCGGGACGTCAGCGCGGCGCCCTTTCGCGACACTGTCTTCGCAATGGTCCGGTCCATCCCCTTCGGCCGCGCGACCAGCTACGGCGGCGTGGCCGCGCTCCTCGGAGCCCCGCGCGCCGCGCGTGGCGTCGGGAACGCCCTCTCGTCGCTCGCGGCTGGCACCGACGTTCCGTGGTGGCGCGTCGTGAACCGCAACGGGGAGATCACCATCAAGGGCGTACCGGGCCTGCCGGCGCTGCAGCGCGCGCTCCTGGAGAGCGAGGGCGTCGTCTTCGACGGACACGGTAGGGTCGACCTCGATCGCTCCGGCTGGGATCCGGACCACCCGTCAGCCCCCTGAGCCCCTTTTACGGATGCGCGACGCCTCCTCCACGGTCGCGGTGTGGATCTCGACCGTATCGTCCGTGCGAAGCGCGTAGCCGCCGGCCAGGGTCACTGCCACCGGCACGCTCCGCACCGCGCACGCCTCGTAGACCATCCGGTCCCGCGTGCGGAGCCCCTCCAGGGTGAGCGCCAGACCACCCAGTTGATCCTCACCGTAAGGGTCGGCACCGGCCAGGTACATGACGAGCTCCGCTCCGCTCTCGTCCAGCGCGACCGGCAGATGTTCGGCGAGGAGTTCCAGGTACAGGCCGTCCGGCGTGTAGTCGTCGAGGGGTACGTCCCGGTCCGAGGGCGGCTTCTGCGCGGGGTAGTTGTTATCCTGATGCATCGAGAAGGTGAACACGCGGGGGTCGCTCGCGAAGATGGCCGCCGTGCCGTTCCCGTGGTGTACGTCGAGGTCTACGACGGCGACGGATGCGACCGAGCCCTCGGCCAGCAGCGTCGCCACCGCCGCGGCGACGTCGTTGAGTAGACAGAAACCCTCTCCGTGTGCGGCGAAAGCGTGATGAAAGCCGCCTCCGAGGTGCACCGCGACCCGCTCCTGCAACGCGCGGCGCGCGGTGAGGAGCGTCCCCCCGCAGCAGACCCGCATGGCGTTCGCGAGCTCGGCGGAGAAAGGCACCTCGAGTTGCCGGCGTTCAGCTTGTGAGAATGCATCGTTGCGGATCTTGCGGAGGTACGTCGCGGTGTGGACCCGCTGGAGGCACTCGTCCGTCGCGGCCTCCGGTTCGACGAAGTCCCCGGGCGTGACGACTCCCCGCTCGAGCACCCGGTCCCGGACGAGCCGGTACTTGAGCGTGGGAAAGACGTGCGCTCCGATATCGACCTCGTAGCGAGGCGACCAAACGACGGTGAGGGTGGGAGTCACGACCCGGGCTCCGTGGTCAGGATGGCGGCACGGGCCGTTCCCCCGCGGGCGCGAGCGTGGTGAGGGTGTGAACATCGCTCGAGCGCCGACGCGTCGGACCCGCGTGCTCGGAGGGGAGTACCACGTCCCGCCATGACCGTGCCCGCCGTCACGCCCGACCCACCAGGCCGTGCCTGGCGGGCGGTGCTAGCGCTCCTTCGAAGACTTCCGCAAGCCACGCTGAGTCGTGGCATGGGCGGCATCGCCGACGTGCCCATTCCTCGGCGCCTGCGAAGGCCCGTCCTCCGGGCGTTCGCGCGCTCGTTCGGGATCGATGCGTCCGAGGCGCTGGGAGGACTCGACGATTACGCGACGCTCAACGCGTTCTTCGTGCGCAGATTGCGGCCCGGGTCGAGGAGCTGGCCGGGGGAGAAGGAAGACCTGGCCTCGCCCGTCGATGGCATCATCGGTCAGGTCGGGATCGTGCAGGCCGGGCGGGCCATCCAGGCCAAGGGACGTAGCTACACAGCGGATGACCTCCTCGCGAGTGAAGAGGAATCTGTCCGCTACGAGGGCGGGTTCTTTCTCACTCTGTACCTGGCGCCCCGTCACTACCACCGGATCCACGCACCCTTGTCCGGTACGATCGCATTGGCCCGCCACGTTCCCGGAAGGCTGCTGCCGGTAAACGCGGCTTCGGTCGCCCACATCGACGATCTCCTCCCACGCAACGAGCGCGTCATCTGCTTCAGCGACGGTGCCCTGGGTCGTCTGGCTCTGGTGGCGATCGGAGCGTATAACGTTGGGCGCATCTCCGTCGCCTTCGACGAGGAGTGGAGCGGTGGGGGCCGCCGCCGCTGGATCACCAACCGTACCAAGCGCCCACCTGCGGAGCGACGCTATGCGCCGCCCGTCGCCGTGGAACGAGGCGAGGAGCTGATGGCGTTCCATCTCGGGTCCACGGTGGTGATGCTGCTCGAGCCGGGCCGGGTGGAGTTGAGCCGCACCGTCACTGCAGGTGCCGAGGTGCGACTGGGATCACCGTTGGCGCGAGCGACCGGTGACGCTCGCCCAGGTTCCACTACGAGCCAGGACGTCATCGAGTGAACGACTCCGCCAACCCACTTCTCTCCGACCAGGATCCTTTCCCGTTCCACCTGGTCCAGGCGCGACACGTCGAGCCAGGGGTCAGGGAGGTGCTCGAGCGCGGACAGGCGGGGATCGACGAGCTGGCCAGCGATGCCGACGCCCCTACTTGGGAGAGCTTGATAGACCCCCTCGACAAGCTCACACGCTGGGTGGGCGAGCGCTTGGCGCCGGCGACGCACCTGATCTCCGTGGCGGAGACCAGGGTGCTTCGTGAAGCTTACAACGCGGTGCTTCCCGAGCTTTCCGCGTTCTGGGCGCGCCTCCCGCTCAACCGCCGGCTGTGGGAGCGCCTGAGGCTTTACGAACAGTGCGACGAGGCTGCGGCGCTGGAAGGCCTTCGAGCCCGACATCTCAAAAAGACCTTGCAAGAGTTTCGGCGCGCCGGTGCGGACCTCCCCGAGGCGTCCCGAAAGCGTCTGGAGGCGCTCAAGATCGAGCTGGCGCAGCTGCAGCAGAAGTTCAGCGAGAACGTCCTCGATGCCACAGCCGCGTACGAGCTCCACGTGGAGAACGAGGCCCGGTTGGAGGGCGTGCCCGAAGCGGCGAGGGCCCGTTACAGGGCGAGAGCCGCGGAGAACGACCTCCCCGGCGGATGGGTGCTGACGCTCGACTACCCCTCCGTCGAGCCCATTCTCAAGTACGCGCATGACCGCGAGCTGCGACGAGAGATCTTCGTCGCGTACACGTCACGCTGCCGCGAGGGCGAGCACGACAACCGAGCGCTCATCGTGCAGATCCTGGCTCTCCGCCAGGAGCTGGCCGAGACGCTCGGGTACGACGGATTCCCGGACTTCCGGCTCGAGGATCACATGACCCGGACCGGTGCGCGAGCGCTCGAGTTCGAGCGCGACCTGGTCGAGCGCACGCGGCCCTACTGGGAGCGCGACGCCGACGAGCTCCGCCAGCACGCGGCGGCGCTCGGGCTGGAGCGTCTCCGGCCCTGGGACGTCGCCTTCGTGAGCGAGCACCTGCGGCGCTCCAGATACGACCTCGACGACGAGCTCCTGCGGCCGTACTTCCCGCTGGAGTCCGTCATGGCGGGCCTCTTCGAGGTGGTTCACCGCGTGTTCGGGCTGACGGTGTCGAGGCGGCCCAACGGTTCCGTCTGGCATCCCGACGTGTGGTTCTACGACGTGATCGCCGAAGACGGCACACTGCTGGGCTCGTTCTACACCGATTGGTTTCCGCGCAAGGAAAAGCGCCCCGGTGCGTGGATGAACGATCTCGTTACCGGCGGCCCCAAGGGGGAGGGGGGGTTCGAGCCCCACCTCGGGGTCGTGTGCGGCAACTTCACGCCCCCGGACGGCGAGCGGCCCGCGCTCCTCACGCATCGGGAGGTCCAGACGATCTTCCACGAGTTCGGCCACCTCCTCCATCACTGTACGTCACGAGTCCCGGTTCGTGGTCGGAGCGGGCTCAACGTCGCGTGGGACTGGGTCGAGCTTCCCAGCCAATTGATGGAGAACTGGACCTGGGAACGGGAAGCATTGGACCTGTTCGCGCGACACTTCGAGACCGGTAACGCACTCCCGGCGGATCTCTTTCAGCGCATGACGGCGGCCAGGCGCTTCATGGGTGGCTGGGCGCAGATGCGCCAGCTGAGCCTGGGAAGCGTCGACCTGGAGCTTCATTTCGAGCTCGCACCGCGGGCGCGCCACGCGGGCCCGCTCGACGTGATGGAGTTCGCTCGCCGACGCTTCCGACGTTTCAGCCCCGCGGACGAGTTCGCCGACTACCACATCATCACGTCCTTCGGCCATCTTTTCAGCGGAGGATATGCGGCCGCCTACTACAGCTACCTGTGGTCGGAGGTGCTCGACGCTGACGCCTTCACCCGCTTCGCCCGCGAAGGCATCTTCAACCGTGAGACCGGCCGCGCCTTCATGGAGGCCATCCTCACGAGGGGGGACAGCGACGACCCGGAAGCGCTCTTTCGGGAGTTCATGGGTCGCGAAGCCGATCCGGATGCGCTCCTGGCGCGGAACCTGGGACCTCCACCCGGACAAACATCTTATGGCGCCGCGGCCATGGACTGAAACAGACGTGCGCCGGCTCACCGACAACCGACGGGAGGCACGCATGCGACCGGCCTTATTGATCATGGGGTTGCTACTCGCACCGCTCGCTGGGTGCGACAAGCAGGGCGCATGGGGTGACGCGAACAGCATCATCCTCGTCACCTCAACAGGGCTCTGGGACGAAATCGAGGAAGACGTCCGGGCCACGCTCGAGCCGACGATACTGACGGTCCGCAATGAGCGAATGTTCACGGTCACGCACCAGGACCCGGCCGCCGAGCAGTGGCCGAACGTCCAGGTGTTCCGTCAGCTGCTGCTGATCGAATCAGCCGACGCGCCGTGGCTCGCCACGCCCCTCGCCGAGCTCAGGTCCGTGCCCGAGCCGCCCGCGATCGCCCAAGTCCGGGACGTGTGGGCCAGGAACCAGCTCGTGACCATCGTCCTGCTGCCGGCCACGGGTAAGGCGGAGGCGCTGGCAGAGCTTCTCCCCGAGCTCGGTGAGACCTACGACCGTCAGTATCGGGGTTGGGCCGAGAACCGCATGTTCATGTCGGGCCGCGATACCGCCCTGGCGGACACTCTGGCGCGGGAGGCCGGTTTCTCCCTGCTGTTTCCGGAGGTGTACAGGTGGGCGCACCGCGACTCGAGCTTTCTCTTTCGCAATGACAACCCCGACCCGTCCGAGCTCATCCGACAGATCGGGGTCACGTGGCTGAGCCCGGCTCCGGAGCAGATCAGCGAAGAGTCACTTGCCGAGTGGCGACAAGAGCTCGTCGAGAGCAGCTACGAGGACGCCCAGCTGCTCGATCTGTCGAAGGCTGAATACACCAGGCTCGAGGTGGCGGGGCGGAGGGCGCATCAGCTTCAGGCCATCTGGCAGAACCCACCGGAGGCGGAGTGGCCCGCCGCGGGTCCGCTCATCTTCCGTGCCGTGGAGTGCCCGGATCAGGACCGGCTCTACCTGCTCGACGCATGGCTCTATGCGCCGCAGCGGGAGAAGTACGAGTACATGATCCAGCTCCAGACCTTGCTCGACTCGTTCCGCTGCGGAAGCGCGGCCCGAGCGGGTTGAGACACGGCTCCGGCGCCTCGTTAACGGAGCTGCCCGACGCCCCAGCAGAAGGGTCGGATTCGCGCCACGCCCGCAATCCCCCCCCCTTGCGCGCCAACGCTGTCCGCCCATCATAACTTCTGATGCGGTGCGCTCACGGCGCCCGTACCCGAAGAGCTTCTGGGGGGTTCGTGTCCGATTCGGACAAGCGACTCATCGTCGTCGGAGACCGCGTGCTCGTTCAGCCCGAGGAGGGTGAGGACCGGACGAAGGTCGGGCTCTACCTCCCGGCCACCGCCGTCGACAAACAGGCGGTGCAAGGAGGCACGGTCGTCACCACGGGCCCTGGCACCGCGGTATCGGCACCGACCGAGCTTCGGGGACGAGCCCTGGAAGATCAGTCCCACCGAGGCGCGCTACATGCCGCTTCAGGCCAGGCACGGCGACTACGCGATCTTCTTCCGCCGCGCTGCGGTCGAGATCACGTTCCAGGGCGAACGCTACCTCGTGGTTCCTCAGGCCGCCATTCTCGTCCTCGTGCGTGAGGACGAAGAAGAAGACAGCTCCGGCCCGTTCCCCGCTTAAAACGTCGACCTGCAGGGTCTGTGCTCACGGCACGACCTCCAGGCGATAAAGCTCCATCTCCTTCTCGAGACCACGAATGACGGACCTGAAAGGCTCGGGACGGTTGTGCCCGGCCAGCCACTCCGCCACCTTGATGTCCTCGCGAACTGTAGCGCTGAACACGACGTCGCCTCCAGTCGAGGCCTCCGACAGCCGCGCGGCCACGTTCACCGTGGAGCCGAAGTAGTCGAGTCGGTCGTTGAGCGTCACGAGCAGACACGGACCCACGTGCACGGCCGCCTTGAGTCGGAGCGGCGATTCGCCAGGCTCGGCATCGGCCGCGACTCCGAGGTGAGCCGCTTCCATGGCGCGCATGGCCTGGACGGGTGAGCGGAACACGGCCATCACGGCGTCCCCGATGGTCTTCACCACCGCGCCCTCCTCCGCGGCCACCGCCCACTCGACAACCTCGAAGTGCCCCATCACCTTGCCGAACGCCGGCGCGTCCCCGAGACGCCGGTACAACGCGGTCGAGGCCCGGAGGTCGGTGAACGCGACCGCTACGGTCTGGACGGACAAGAAGTCGCCTCGCGCCAGGACCTCGGACGAGAACACGTCCCTGAACGTCTGGAGGGATGTGGCCTCGGCGGCGGTGACCACGTCGTCGGCCCACGCCAGACGCTCCAGCACGAACACCCGCTCGACGCCGTCAGCGTTGCGGAGCGATACCTGGGGAGCCTCGGCCACCGGCTCGGCGTGACCGTTCCACACGCCCCCTTCCAGCCACCACGAGCACTCCTGAGCTTGACCCGCCTCCACCTGGAACGATCGTCCGCCGGGTACTCCGAGGGCACGCAGCCGGTGCCGGCCCGGCTCGAGCAACGGCTCGAGAACGCGCTCCTCGCCGGCAGGAACGAGCTGTTGGACGACGACGTGCGGGGTCACTTGCGGTCCGGCGACACAGAAAGCCGAGGATTCGACGGCCCGATAGCGCGGGTTCGGCCGGAAGTACAGCTCGACCGATTGGTCCAGGTCGACCGTGAAGTCCACCAGACAGACGTCGCAGTGGCGGTCCTCGGCACGAAGCTCGGAGAGCGAGGCCACGGTGTCCTTCTCACCGCGGCAGAGGGGACAGAGAAGCCCCCAGCGTAGCTCGAGGATGCCTTCGCGGGTGGCATGCATACACGCTTCCAGCACGGCCCTGCGGGGCGCCTGCCAGAGCTCCGCCAGTGCGTACGGGCGAATCCTGTTGAGCGACATGGGGTCGCCGCGTCCGACGAACTGCACGAGGCCCCGAGCGAGGCGTTCTTCGACTCCCGCCGCGGTCAAGCGCGTGCGCAGCGGCGCCAGCGCCGGCGTGACCCCCGCGAGGGGCAGCGGACCTGCCGGCTGATCGGCGTCCGCCCGCTGTGCCCACCGGCGGAAGACACGGCCAAAGAGCACGCGGCTGAGGAGCCCGATCTGTATCGGGATGGCCACGATGCCCAAGACGTTCGCGGTCGACGCGACCACGTCGTAACGCAGCAGCGTACCGCCGTCGGCGGGCTCCAGACGGACCAACACCCGCATCTCGGAGAGCGGACCTCGGGTGTATCGGCGAACCACCCCGAAGCGCCAGGGTCGGACCCACTCGAAAGGGGTTTCTTCCCATTCCACTACGAAACCGAGCCGGCGGAATCGGAGCCGGCGCCGGGCGTTCTCGAGACCCTCGCCCGTCGCCTCGATCTCCTCCAAAACGGGCAAGCCCGTCTCACGATTGAAACGATCGGTGTCCGAGACGAGCGGCCACAGGCGCTCCGGAGACCCCGGCAAGTGCCATCTCCACTTGTACTCGAATCTCATGACCTCACGGCTCCATGACCTTTCGAGGCGTCGGGGACACCCCCACGGCGCAGCGCCCAGAGACACGCTACGCGGGGCCGTCGGCGACGCTGCGAGCTCTCTCGACGCCGAAACTCGTTGCCCGGCACCACCCCGCCAACCCCAGGTTTGATCGCCCTCTGGCTCCTAGCCATAATGGTTCATCCAGTCCAGAGCGTACCGGTTTCCGACGAGCGTCCGTGAGCTTCGTTCATCTCCACACGCACTCCGAGTACTCTCTCCTCGACGGAGCCAATCGCATCCGCGACCTGGTGGGCCGAGCCAGGGAGTTCGAGATGCCCGCCCTCGCCCTCACGGACCACGGTTGTCTCTTCGGAGCATGGGCCTTCCGGCGCGCTGCGAAGAAGCAGGGACTCAAGCCCATCCTGGGCATGGAAGCCTACGTCGCGCCCGGAGACCGGCGCGACCGATCCCGCCCCGGCCAGGGCGGGCGCGCGTACTACCATCTCGTGATTCTGGCTCGTGACGCCGAGGGTTACAGGAACCTCGTGAAGCTCTCGTCGATCGGCTACACCGAGGGCTTCTACAGCCGCCCGAGGCTCGACCGCGAGGTGTTGGCCCGGCACGCGCCCGGCCTCATCGTAACGTCCGCCTGTCTGGCAGGAGAGGTCGCCCGACACCTCATGGCGGACAACCACGACGGGGCCCGCGAGGCCGCCGAGTGGTACGCAAACGTATTCGACGGTCGATACTACCTGGAAGTGCAAGCCCACGACACACCGGGTCAGGCCGAGCTCAACGGCAAGATCTTCGCGCTCGCCGACACGCTCGGTCTCCCGGTCGTGGCGACCAACGACGCCCACTTTCTCACTGCAGAGGACCACGAGGCTCACGACGTCCTCCTTTGCATCGGGCTCGGCAAGGACCGTGACGACCGCTCCCGCATGCGCTACGACGGAGGCCTCTATCTAAAGAGCGGCCCCGAGATCGCGGAGCGCTTTCCGGAGCGTCCGGACGTGCTGGAGAATACGCTTCGGATCGCCGACGAGGTGAACCTCGAGCTCGAAGGCGGCTACCATCTCCCCGCCTTTCCCATCCCCGACGAGCACGGCACCGAAAACGAGTACCTCGATCACCTCGCTCGGCTCGGGGCAGCTGAGCGCTACGGTGAGCCCCTGGCCGAGCAGGTCCGTGAGCGCCTCGACTACGAGCTCGGCGTCATCGGCGGCACGGGATACGCGGGGTACTTCCTGATCGTCCAGGATTTCATTCGCTGGGCTCGCGATCAGGGCGTGCCTGTGGGACCGGGTCGTGGCTCCGTCGGGGGCTCACTGGTGGCGTACGCCCTCGGGATCACGAACCTGGACCCGCTGGAGCACGATCTCCTCTTCGAGCGCTTTCTGAATCCCGAGCGCGTGTCGATGCCCGACATCGACGTCGACTTCTGCTTCGAGCGCCGCGGCGAAGTCATCGACTACGTGCGCGGGAAGTACGGCGCCGACGCAGTGGGGCAGATCATCACCTTCGGGACCATGAAGTCGAGGGCAGTGATCCGCGACGTCGGCCGCACGCTCGGCTTCGAGCCATCGGAGACGGACCGCATCGCCAAGCTCATCCCCAACGCGCCCGGTCAGGCGTTCACCGTCGGGAGGGCTCTCGAGGAGCTCCAGGACGTGCGCGACCTCTACGAGCTCGACGAACGCCACAAACAACTCTTCGACTACGCGATGACGCTCGAGGGCCTGAGCCGACACGCGTCGGTCCACGCAGCGGGCGTCGTGATCGCTCCCGGCCCCCTGGACGAGTACGTCCCGGTCTGCATCCAGCCCAGGAGCAATGGTGACGCCGACGACGCCATGGTCGTCACCCAGTACGACATGACGTGCCTGGAGGAGGCCGGGATGCTCAAGGTCGACTTCCTCGGACTCAAGACGCTGACGGTCATCCACGACGCGGTCGAAGCCGTGGAGCGTCGTGTCGGATCGCTCGCGCACCCCGTGAGCGGAAACGACTACCCCAGCATGGACGACGTTCCGCTCGACGACTCGGACGTGTACCGCATGCTCGCACGGGGCGGCACGGGGGGCGTGTTCCAGTTCGAGTCTTCGCTAGCTAAAGACAAGCTGCGGGCGATGCGCTGCGACCGCTTCGAGGACCTGGTCGCCAGCAACGCCCTGATTCGGCCGGGACCGCTCGACTCGGGCATGACCGACGTCTACATCCGGCGCAAGCTGGGCCAGGAGTCGGTCACCTACCTCGACCCCTCCCTGGAGAAGGCGCTGAAGCCGACGTACGGCATCATCGTCTACCAGGAGCAGGTCATGCGCATTCCCAACCTGCTGGCCGGCTACACCCTCGGCGAGGCGGACGTGGTGCGCAAGGCCGTGGCGAAGAAGATCCCGTCGCTCATCCGATCGGAGCTGCGACGCTTCATCGAGCGGGCCGTCGAGCGGGGCCACGACCGGCTCATGTTGGAGGAGCTCGGACAGCAGATCGAGACGTTCGGTCGCTACGGGTTCCCGAGGGCCCACAGCGCCGCGTATTCGATCCTTTCCTACCAGACCGCATGGCTCAAGGCCCACTACCCGGCGGAGTATATGGCAGCGCTGCTCTCGTCGGTCTTGGACAAGACGGACGACGTTGTGCGCTACATCGGCGAGTGCAGGGAGCTGCCGCGCCACGTGCCTCGGCTGGAGCACCCCATCGAGGTTCTTCCGCCCGACGTGAACGAGTCCCGCTGGAAGTTCACCGCGATCGACGGCCGGCAGATTCGCTTCGGATTGGGCGCAGTCCGAGGCGTGGGCTCGTCTGCCGTCAAGTCGATGATCGAGGCGCGCGAGAACGGCAGCAGCTTCAGCTCGCTCTTCGACTTCCTGGACCGTATCGACCTGCGCGCGCTCAACAAGCGCGCGTGCGAAGCACTCATCGCGGCGGGTGCACTAGACGCGTTCGGACACCGCGCACAGCTCCTCGCCGGACTCGATACCGCGTATCACGAAGTGGCGGCGAGGAATGCGGAGGAAGAGGCGGGGCAGGCGTCGCTGTTCGGTGGAGACCACGCCGAGGCGCTCACGCGCACCGATCCGCAGCTTCCGAACGTGCCGAGGTGGTCCGAGCAGGATCGGTTGGCGCGCGAGAAGGAGGCACTGGGCTTCTTCATCTCGGGCCACCCTCTGGACCGCTTTCGGCACATCGTCGACGCGTTCGGCCAGGTGAACACACGCAACCTCGGGGAGAGCGCAGGCAGGAGCGTCGAGCTGGCGTGCGTGGTCACGGGAGTATCACAGCAGATCCGGCGGCGCGACGGAGCGCAGTGGGGAAAGATCACCGTCGAAGACTTCCACGGTACCGCAACGGTGCTGGCATTCGGCGACGACTGGAAGAAGAGCAAGGATATCCTGGCTCAAGACGCGGTGGTGCTGCTGCGCGGGAGGGTGAGCGATCGTGAACGGGACGAGGAGGACCCCCCCCTCTTCCTCTCCGAAGCGTCGCCGCTGGAGGACGTGCCCGGTTCAGGGCGGATGGCGGTCAGGATCGACCTGGAGCTCGCCTCGGCGGTCGACGCGGACGCGTTCTCCCGCGCCCGCTCGGTCGTGGAGGCGCATCCAGGCAGTGCGCCGATCGAGGTGATGCTGGCATCGGACAACGGCGCCGAGGCGCCGCGGCTGCGCTCTCGCTCTCTCTCGCTCGATCCAACCGATGAGACGCTCGAGACCCTCCGAGACCTCTTCGGGAAGTCGAGTGTGCGCCTCGTACTGGCGGGTGGCGGCTAGCTCCGCTCCTCGCCCAAGAGCTGGATGATCTCCGCCTCCGGAACGCCATCGACGACGTGTAGGCGGGCCAACGTCGGGGGCGGGCCCCCGTGGTCCGGGCCCGCAGCGCCCGGATTCAGGTACATCACACCATCACGTCGTTCAACCGAAGCCCGGTGCGTGTGGCCGTACACCACTGCGGCGAACCCCGACGCCGCGGGGTCGAGGTCGAGGTCCTCCAAAATGTGTAGCACGTAGAGCTCGGCTCCGCCGGCCTCGACGACCTCGGTGAAGGAAAGGCGATGCGCCCAGGGAGCTCTGTCCACGTTGCCGCGCACAGCGCAGACGGGCGCGAGGACCTCGAGCTGCTCGAGAACGGACGGGTCGCCGACGTCTCCAGCGTGGACGATGAGGTCACTTCCCCGGAGCGCCGCCACGGCCTCCGGGCGCAGGAGCCCGTGCGTGTCCGAGATCACGCCGATCCGCATCAGGGCGATCCGCGCCTCTTACCCGTCGCGGGGGCCGGCGAACGTGTAGCACCAGGCCTCACCCTCCAGCACGGTCTCGCCGGTCTGACGCACGACGGTGATCCCCAGCCGAGTCACCGGTTTGGTCTCCTGGACGTGTAGGACCTCCGCCCGGGCGGTGACCGTATCGCCGATGTACACCGGGGCCGTGAACTTCCAGTCTTGACTCAGGAACACGGTCCCCGGGCCGGGGAGATCCATGGCGACGAGGGCGTGCAAGAGCCCCGTCGTGAGGCCGCCCTGCACGACGAGGCGGCCGAAGCGCGTAGCCTCCGCGAACGCCTCGTCGAAGTGCAGGGGGTTGAAGTCGCCGCTCAGCTCGGCGAACGCGCGGACGTGCTCGGGCGTGAACGTCTCGCTCCGGGTCGCGCTCTGCCCCACGCTGGGGGGGGGACATCACCAGGCTCGCTCCGCCGAGCCGTCCGCGACACGCCAGAAGCCCAGGTCCTTTCCGACACGCAGCTTGGTGATGTAGAGGATCTGCCCCGTATGCATGGAGAAGTGCTCGACGACGTGGTACATCGCCTCGAGCACGCTGACGTCCATCCCCTGGATGGTCCTGGGCGCGGAGAGCGTCGCGGGTTCGATCGTGTCGAGGACGCCGCAGGCGTCCGCGACGGCGCGCTCGAGCGCGGCGAGGGCCTCCGACCCGAGTCCACCGCGGCGGGAGAACTCCTCATCGCGGCGGCGCACGTCCTCGGCGCCGCCGACCCCGCTCACCACCCATTGGCGGACGTTCCCCGCGAGGTGCAAGACGAGATTGCCCACGCTGTTGCTCGCCTCGTTCGGACGCCACCAGAAGTCTTCGTCCGGGAGCGTGGCGAGGGCCCTCCGCAGGCGTGGCAGGAGGTCGTCGTGGAGCAATGATCGCGACTGCTCGATAAACGCCCGTCCGACGTCCGGGCCTTGTTCGGTGACGTTCAACTTCGCTCTTCCCGCTGCTCATGTGGGCTGGCGCGGCGCCTGCGCCATCGCGCTGGCTCCCGCGTCTGCCAAGGTCGGGAGCGAGGTCGATGCTGTCCAGCTCCCCAGGGGGGCTCCAGAACGAAACGAAGCCCCGAACGCGTCGTCCGGGGCTCCGGCATTCGTTGAGCCGAGCTGCTAGGCCGGCTCGAGCGGGGTCACGACTTGCGGCGTCGGCCCCTGCCGTTCCTACGCGCAGCCGCCTCTTCGGCCGCCCTGCGCGCCTTTTCTTTCTTCCGCCTGCCCTGGTTCCGGTGAGACAGGTGTTCCCAGGTCTCACCACGCCTCAGCATGTGAATGGTGCTCGGGGACACTCCCAGCCGGCGCGCCCACTCCGCGCCCGAGGTGCCCCAGTCCCTCGACTCCTCGTCCCAATCGTAGAGGATCTCGAGAGCCTGCGCGATGGTCAGCTCGGCGTGCGGCGAGCTTTCACCCTGTAGCCAGACGTTGTGGCCTCCCCAGCGATTCGGCTGCTGGATCGGACCAGGAAGTTTCTTGCCCGTGTTCCCGAGACAGTAATGCCGGACCTGATCGGCAGTGTACTCGGTGAATCGCCGTGCGATCTCAGCGTAGGAATGGCCATCTGCGGCCAGGTCACGCCACGTCACGACGAGGGCGCCGGGGGGCTTGGGCATGAGCAGCACCCTCCTCGGTAAGGGTTGGCCCCGAAATTTGGACACCCGGATGATACGGATCGAAGGCTTTCTGTAAAGGGGGGTAGACGCAAATCTCGTCGCGGATCGGAATCAGCGTCGAGACTCGGCCCCCGTTCGCAGTCGCTCGGCGAAGTCGCGCCTAAGCTTTGCGACCTTGGGATCGATGGTCACCCGGCAGTACGGCTGTTGGCGGTTGGCGCGGTAGTAACCCTGGTGATATCCCTCGGCCGCGTAGAACGTGGCGAGTGGAGCGATCTCGGTCACGATCGGATCCTTCCAGACTCCGCTGGACTCCAACTCCGCGATCACGTTTCTCGCCACCGAAGCCTGCTCGGGCCCGTGGGTGAAGATGATCGACCGATACTGCGAGCCCACGTCCGCCCCTTGACGGTTGGGCGTCGTTGGATCGTGCAAGGCGAAGAAGATCCTCAGCAGCTCGGCGTACGGGATCACCGAAGGGTCGAAGCGCACCTGGACGACCTCGGCATGCCCGGTGGTTCCGGAGCAGACCTCCCGATAGGACGGGTCGGCTGTTTCGCCACCGGTGTACCCGGACACCACCTCGTCGACGCCGCTCAACTCCTCGAAGACCGCCTCGAGGCACCAAAAGCATCCGCCGCCCAACGTCGCGACCTCTCGCGTAGCGTCCTCCACGAGCCCCTCCCCTTCCCCGACCACGCGCCCCGTCAACTAGCGGGCTTGCGAAACTCTCGGTGGCAGCCGCGGCACGTGCCGCGGAGCTCGTCGGAGGCCTCCCGGACCGCTTCGAGGTCCCCGGACTCGGCTGCGTTCAGAAGACCGCGAGCGATCTCGTGGAAAGCGTTCAGCCGACCCGCGAATGCGTCGGTCTGTTGCCAGATCTCGTCCTTGGCTCGGGTGTCGTCGCCGTTCGATCCTTCGGGAAAGATGTCGGACGCCATCGCGGCCAGCTGGTCGAGCGCCCGCACGTGCCAGAGAATGTGCGAGGAATGGCTCACCTGCTCGTCCAGTAGTGCCTCGAGCCCGACCCGGTGCGCAAGCATTCCCCGCATCACCGACTGGCGATAGGCGACGTCGGGTGGCGGAGGCGGCTCTTCCTGCTGCTGTGCGCCCGCACCCCCGGCACCGGCGAGACCGAGCACACACACGATGCCGAGCCCGGTCGCGAGCCTCGTCCATGAAACGCCCACGGAGCACCCTCCTGGAGGTTCGAGGTATCTGATGTTGGCCAGCCGCGACTTCTTAACGCGTCCCGCGACGACCCGCAAGGACCGTCGGGGAGCGCCGCCCTGGTCGACAGCTCTACCACTGCTGTACGACGCGTGTGCCGATGATCGAGTCGAGGCGTGGAAAGCGCGAGCGAAGGAAGTCGCCGCCACGGGCAGTGATGGAGTCCTGCAGCAGCATCGGCGCATCTCCGTACCCGCCGTACAGCGCATCGGCGACTTCCATTCCGGAGCTCACCCGCCCGACCGGAGGGAATCCGGCCACTCCGTCGCCCGCGTAGGCGTCGAGAAAGGCGTTGTCGTCCAGGTTGACGAAGAGAACGAAGGACCTCGACCTGGGGCCCATGCGCGCGAAGCTGACCGATCCACGCACGTTGCTGGCTCGCACCGGCTCGTCGGGGATCGGCATGGCCTCCCACAGGGAGTCGAGCGCCGGCACGCCGCTGTATCCGAACTGCGCGTACTGTTCGTTGACGCGATAGAATCGAGCTCCGTCGTAGAAGCTGTGGCGTGCGAGGTAGTAGAGCCTGTCCACAGCCAGGGGTGACAACGGCCGGTTCAGGGTCATCTGCAGCTCGCCCGCGCTCGTCTCGAGCGAAACCACGAACGAATCCGGAGCGGGCTGCGCGAGCTCATTGGTGCGTGGCTCCCAGAGTGCACGCCCACGGTCGCATGCGGCCCCGAGCACGAGCGCCACTGCTGCGGCGACCACGCCCGAGCAGGCTCCTCGTGCGCGACCGGTTCTGGGGACCGTGCCACGGAGGCCGACGCTCGGGCGCCTCTCGGACAACGTCATGAGCCAGTTCCGATTGGGGTTCGAAAAAGAACGCCTCACTCGAGGCGCGACACGATGACCCGGCTCGGAGGCCACCGCAAGGACTGCCGCGCCTCGATCGTTACGTCGACACGCCGCTCACGTCGAACGGCAGGGGAGGTGCGCGAGGTTGCTACGGGCTCGCTCCGAATCGGGGTCCTTCACCGCGTCGACGCGGGTCATGGCCTCTACGTAGCCGCGTTCGAGGCCCAGCGCTCGAGCGCCGGCGATCACGATATCGCGGTACCAGAGGAACGGCTTCAGCGCGTCGTCGACGTAGCCCGGCATGGCGACGTACGTCCACACGCGCTCCGCTCCCCGGGACGTCTCGACCTCAACGAGCGAAACTTGGTAGCCGACCCCGAGCCCCTCGACGCGGTCCAGAAGCGCCTTCTCGGCGGCGGGGAGCTCGAAGACCGCGCCTCGCACGACATCGCCGGCGCGAGCCGTGCGCTGCGCGTTGCATTTTCCCGAGCCGTCCAAGCTGCGCTTGTGCCAGCGTAGCGCGTAGCCGTCGAGCCGCGCGGGGCCAACGAGTCTCGCCGACGGAGTCCTACAAAGGAGGCGCGCCACACACAGATTCGAACCGTACGCCAGGTACTTCAACGTGGTCTATGCGGCCTGCGCCAACTCGTTGATGTCGCGCGTCTCCAACACCCGCTTCGGCTGGCCCTCGCGAGCGACGCGAAGCATGGCCCTGCCGACGTCCTGGGTGGTCGTCACGTGCCCGGGAACGATCTGGCGGAGCACGGGAAAGAGGGGAGCGATCAAGCGGTGCACCACGCGGTAGAGCGTGGTCTTGGAGCGCACGCCCTTCAGGGGCTGGATGTATCCGGGCCGGAACATGACGGCTTCCATAGGCATCGGGAGTAGCTGGTTTTCGGTCTTCCCCTTCACACGAGCCCACATGAAGCGCCCTCGCTCGGAGCTGTCCGTGCCCGCGCCGGACACGTAGCAGAATACCAGGCCCGGGCTCGCCCGCACGAGGCCCTCGGCGGCGGCCACCGTCAGCTCGTAGGTCAGCCGGTGGTATTGGGGCTCACTCATGCCCGCCGCGGACACGCCCAGGCAGAAGAAGCACGCGTCTCGACCGGCCAGGTCCGGCGCGAGCGCGGCGTAGTCGAAGAAGTCCGGGTGCATCCGTTCCACCAGCTTGGGATGCGTCAGGCCACAGGGGCTGCGTCCCACGACCAGGACCGAGGCGACCGCGCCGTCCTCCAGGCACTCCAACAAGACACCCTTGCCGACCATACCCGACGCACCGAAAACGACGACGTTCAACCGTGGCCCCCGCCGCGCAGCAGCATCGGATCATCGGGGGCCGCGAGCTCCGCCCTGCGCGCGACGGCGACCGACCCCGTCGCGAAGGACCCGCCCAAGAACGCGGTCACGAACATCGCTTCGATCACGTCCACCGCGGTCGTCCCCGGCGCGAACATCCCGAGGACGCCGAAGAAGATCGGCACGGCGGCAGACCCGAGCACGCCCCAGGTCGCGACCCGACCCAGCGAGAGGTCCAGGATCCGGCGTCGTGCCTCCCCGAACGACAGCAGGCCGCCGAACCCCACGCCCGAGACCACGCCGTACAGGCCCATGCCGACGGCCCACTCGGAGACGAGGGTCACCAGCGACGCTTCGCCCGACACCACCCCGATCACGAGCCCGATGCAGGCACCGATCGCGGCCCAGGACACGCCCCAGGTGACGCCGACACCCGCCAGGCCCCGTAACCTGCGGAAGAGCTCATCCATCATGACCTCCGAACACTTGAGCACTGCAGCAGCTCAAACACCCTTCGACTTCCCCGCAGCGGATCCTCGGCGGCGGGGCCCGCTCAGACACCCGCAGCCTTCGAGTACTTGGGCTCGTAAAGTTGGACGCGGACGCCGCCCGGCATCTCGAAGTGGGTCACGAGGCCGTATCCTGCGTCCGAGACCCCCCCCGCTGAACTCGACGCCCCGCCCGGCGAGCTGGTTCATGGTCCTCTCGAGGTCGTCGCAATAAAACGACACGTCGTGGGTACCGGATGGCGCTCCCTGCCCACCGCTTTCGGCGGCGGGATGGCAGCCCATGTCGGCCTCGGGCAGGTCGAAGATCAGCCAGCCGTCTCCGACGTCGGTGTGCGGAAACCCCAGCTTGTCCCTGAGAAAGGCGCGCAGGGCCTCCGGTTCCGAGGAATAGAACATCGTGTGAACGCCCCTGATCATCGGTCTCGGCTCCGGCGATTCGTTCATCCTGACGTCCAATGTCTTGCAGTATAGGGGCCCGCTACCGTCAGGGCTCGCCCCGCGAGCTGACGGCCGACGGATTCGAGTTTCCGCTGCACCTCGCCTTGCCACCCGGCTACGACTGGCTCGTGATCGTCGAGCAACCCGGTCTCGTCATCCGTGCTCGGAGGCGCGCGCGTGCGCAGGGGTCGCTCCGCGTGGAGGACCACTGCGGGTTCGTGCGGAGCTTCCGCTACGAGGGCGGCGAGATCACGCTCGTCGCCGATGGACCCGGCGGGGAGCTGTGGCTGACGACGTTGGAGGGCCGCGCGTATCGGTTCGAGCCGACCCCGGAAGACGGGGGTTTCTAGCCCGGCCCGAACCGATACGTGCCGTCCGCCACTCGCTCATTCCATCCGCAAGTCACGGACACGTGGCGAACGCCTGGGTGTCGGTGATCGCGGCGGCGGGAGCTCCGAGCGGGTTGTCCCATACTCTGTTCTCCCCCGTCACCGTGTCTTCCACCGTGAGCTCCCACCCGAGGTCGGTCGCTCCCGCCGCGAACACCCAGAAGTGGTCGTTGAACTGGCACCCGTTGAGCACACTGACCAGTATCTCCCAATTGTCCGGATCGAAGAAGTAGAAGAGCCCCGAGTTGGCACCGGACGAAAGTATCTGCCCTGGACCACCGCTCGGCCCCGTACTCCAGTCGATCTCGACTTTGAACCGGTCGTTCTCCATGAGGCAGAGAGTGGTCGCATCCGGGACGCACGATCCAATCTGACTCGTCTTCGGCAATTCGGTTTCCTCGAGGGCGGCAATGATGGGGTCGTATTGGAAGAGCTTGCCAGCACCGCCCACGAAGTCCTTCCCTTCAACAGCGGCCACCTGCCGCGGGTCGCTGGGATCGAAGTCGAGAGCCCCGTTCCGTCTCCACGGCTCATCTGGCCCGCGAAGACGAAGTCGTCAGAAGGAAAGGCGGTCGGGAAATAGAACTGGACGAAGTCAACGCCGATGCTTCTTACGGCCTGGCCGTCGATCTTCCCAGGCGGCACGTCCTCCAGGTGGCCGCAGGCCCCCAAGGGTCTGGCATGGAAGGCGTCGGCCACCAGCTCGCCACTCTGGTCAAGGATGGTGACGCCGTAGCACCCATCTTCGAGTGGGTTTTGTGACTCGACCAAGACGCCCGTCGACCCTGCGAACAACGACCAGAACATGTCCTGGCCCGGAACGGGCTGCCCACCGAAGTCGCGTACCACACCTGAAAGGGGCACCATCTGAACCACGTTCAACCCGTCCGTCCCCGGAGTGAACGTCATGTCGACCCCATACACGACCGGGTGACCGGGGCTGATGACGCTCTGGGTGTCCATCGAGTACTCGCCCGTCAGAGTGCCGGCCTGCTCGTCGAGCATCCCGGAGAACGACACGTCGATGCCCGGCACGCCGGCCACGGTTCCCGTGCCCTCGGCGGTGACCGAGCCGTCCTCCCCGAGCGTGCCCGAAACGTCCACCCAGGCGCCTCCGCCGCTCAGCGTAAAGGTGCGGTCCGCGGCTTGCGCGAGGGCGGCCGACGCCGCGGCTGACGCTACCGCGCCGCCGGCCGAAGGAGCCGGCACGCACGACCACGCGCTCACGTCACCCGACTCGAACCCGTCCTCGAAAATGGGTTTAGGAGTTGCGTCGAATGTAAGCGTCTTGTTGAACGTGCCGCTGACGCCGTTCAGCGTGGCCGTGATGGTCACCATCCCCGAGCGGAAGGCCGTGACCAGGCCCGTGTCGTCCACACTCGCCTTTTCGGGATCGGACGACGACCACACGAGGTTCGGCGCCGGCAGTGCGGAGCCGCCTGAGTCCTCTACGGTCGCGGACAGCTGGATGGTCTCGCCGGCGGTGACGTTCAGCGACGGAGACGAAATTTCGATGTCGGCGGCCGCCTGCGCCACGGTCACCGTGGCCGTTCCGTCCGCCACCGCCGTCACCAGCCCGTTGGAGTCCACGGTGGCGATGGCCATAGACGAGCTCGCCTAGGTGAACGTGGTGCCCGACACGGCCGATCCGCTGCCGCTCGTGGCGGAGGCGGAGAGCTGGGTGGTGGATCCCAGGCTGTTCAACGTAGCCGCGCCCGGACTCACCTGGACCGAGGCCACGCTGCCGTCGACCCCGACGCCATCCTCTCCTCCTCCGCAGGACGCGACGAAAGCGGCGAAAAGGAGGCACGAAACGAAGCGGATGGGTGAAGACGGTCTCATCGGGTGGTGCTCCGGGCGGGACGGAATCTCGGTCGGCGATCGACCAACCTACGCCGGAGTCACCTTACGGGAAAACCCGAGGACCGGACGCGACAAACTCGAAAATCCCGAGGCCGGCGGGCTCGCGGCCGGCCCTCAGCCCTCCTGGCTCGCGAACACTCGAGCGCTTCTCTCCAGGGGCGTCTCAGTCGGTCTCGCGCCGTGACCACACCCACCACTCGGACGCGCCATTCCGTTCCTCGCCATGCCGGCGGCGTCCCGCCTCCGCAAGGCGGAGGCCAAGGGGCGGAGCCCACGCCTCTCAGCACCACCGCACCCTCACCCGGTACGTCAGCCGCGACTCGTCCCGCGCGGCTACCGGGACGTCGAAGGAAAACGTGCGGGCGTCGATCCGAGTCGGAGTGTGGCTGGACGCGAGGATGGTCCAGTCGCCGCCGATCGGCTCGACGACCTGGACGCGCACGTCCTCGTCCTTGTGGTTGCGGAGCTGGATCTCCCAGTCGCTCTCGATCGTGCAGGACCCGAGAACGTCGAAGTCCATCTGACGCCGATCCCCCACCACGTCGAACGCCTCGCCCATCTTGATCCGCACGCGCTCGTCGCGGGGCGTGTGCTCGATCAGGTCCTCGCCCACGAACTGCTGCGCGCCGGACGCGTCGCGCTTGTAGACCCTCACCGTTCCTCGGGGCAGGGGCATTCCGAGTCCCTCGTCCTCCCGATTCTGGAAGTCGAGGTAAACGCCGACCTTCTGGTTCTGGAACGGCTCACCCCACTGGCTGCGGTAGTAGTGGCTGGCGCCGTAGTAGATGAGCTTCTTGGCGACCCGGAACTCCGGCACCTCGAGGAGCGTGACCTGCTTCTGCTCGTTGTTCAGCACGGTAGCCGGGCGGGCGAGCGTGTAGAGGTGGTACTCGAAGAACCCCTCCTCGCTGAACGCGGCGTCCTGCTCGGCAGCGCCCACGGCCGCGAGCGCTCGCAACTGGTCCCGCATGCGGCCGTCATCGAGCCTCTGCACGTCGCCGGCGACGAGCTTCAGCGTCGCGTCCTGGAAGTCCGTCCCGCTCTGGTTCGTGAGCGTGACCCATCCGGTGAGCCCCGCGTTGCGGTCGTCGTCATCCAGAACCATCACGTAGTCGGACCTCCAGTTGATGGCGTTGGCGAGGTAGGAGACCTCGACCCGGGGGCGGGCGTCGGAGCTGTCGAGGAGCCAGACGAGCGTTGGCTCGGCGATCAGGTTCTCGGGCACTTCGGGAAAGGCGAAGCGGCCGGGGTAGTTGAAGGTGATCTCGTCCCCGATGCGCAGCACCGGTCCCTGGTTCACGCTGAGCACGGTGGCCTCCACGGCCTCCTCGCGCTCCGTTTCCTGATTCCAACGGTAGACCGTCACCGCCCGGCCCACGTACTTCTCGAGCAGCTTCTGGGGGCTCAGCAGGTCGTACTGGTAGTTCTGCTCGAGCACGCGCAGGGGGCCTCCCGCGAGGGCGCGGATGTGCACGGTCTCGGGTTGGATTGAGGAGGCGACGTCTCCGTATTGGAGGGAGACCCGGCCCGTGGCCAGCGCCAGCGAGCGCACTTCGCGGACGAGCCCGAAGTTCTGGTTGTACGGTGAGCGTCACCGACTCGCGCTGCTGGGCGCTCGAGACGTGTCTCGACGCCGGGCCCTCGTCGCTTCTCGTCGGGGTAGGCTCGCTGCCCCCCTCTCCCTGCAGATCATCGACACGAGCGGCGTCCGGCGCCGCCGCGAGCAGGAGCGAGAGGGCGACGACGGCAAGGGCGGAGGCCATCGATGTCTGTGTCATGATTCGTCCCCTTCGTTGGATGAGGGGCTCGGCTCGCCCCTTTTGCGAAGAGGACGTCGTACCAAGCCGATCATGCACATCGATCTCGAAGGCAGGTCGCCTGGATCGGGACCAACCAGGCTCTTCCCATGCCTCTCGGCAACCGCCACAATCGAGCGATGTCATCTACACGATCCGCTACGGGTTTCGGGCAGCCGGCGCGTCGACGATGAGGCTCCTGCTCTCCAGCGACGTCCACTGCGATCTTGACGCGGCGCATGAGATGGTCGCGCTGAGTCGTCAAGCCGACGTGACGGTCTGCGCGGGCGACCTCGCCGTTGAGCGGCAGGGGCTGTCCGAGGTTGTCGAGCTGCTCTCCAGCATCGCGGGGCCCGTCGTGCTGGTGCCCGGGAACGGCGAGTCGGACCGCGAGCTGGCGGCCGCCTGCTCCGATTGGCCGGACGCCCACGTCTTGCACGGCTCGGGTGTCCAGATCGATGGGCTCACGTTCTGGGGCATCGGCGGTGCCATATGTGCCGCGCCCCTCGGGGGCTGGCACTTCGAGCTCACAGAGGGCGCCGCTCGCGAGCTGTTCGTGAAGTGCCCGCCGGGTAGTATCCTGGTGAGCCACTCCCCACCGTTCGGCCACGTAGACGTAGCCGGGGACCGTCACCTGGGGAGTCACGCGGTGTTGGAAGCGATCCAGCGGACCCAACCACTGCTCACCGTGTGCGGGCACATCCACGGATGTTGGCGGCAGGAGGCGATGCTCGGATCGACGCGAGTGGTGAATGCCGGGCCGGGGGGGATCCTGACCCAGGTCTGAGCGCTGCAGCCCCGTTACGGGCCCAGGATCTCGAGCCAGCTCATCGGGTCGACCGTGACGTTTCCGAACCGGACGATCCAATGCAGGTGTGGCCCCGTGACCCGGCCGCTGGCGCCTACGCTCCCGATGCGCCGTCCCACCGCCACCGTGTCTCCGACCGTGACTTCCTTGGCCGAGAGGTGTAGATAGCCGGTGGAGACGCCGCCGCCGTGGTCCACGTAGACCACACCACCACCCAGGTAGAAGTCGTCGACCAGGGCGACTACGCCATCCGCGGCGACGACGACGGGCTCTCCTACCTCCCCGTCGAAGTCGGTCCCCATGTGTCGGCTCTCGATGCGGCCGTTGAACTCGCGACCGCTCCCGAAGGGGCTGGTGATACGGCTCGTCCGCGGACGCACCACACGCTCCGGCCGCCACATGCGCGGGGTGGCGTGCGCGCCGCGGGCTACGGCCATCGCGCGCGCAGGCTTCGGGTCGGCGTAGGCGGGCGCTACGCTGAGCTGCTCCATCGGGTAGCTTCCCGGTGAGACGGACACCTCACGACGGACGCTCCCCGACGTCCCGTCCTCGAACGAGAGCGTGAGCTCGAGCGCGAGCGGACCCCGAGCGTCCACGGGTACCGCCGCCACCGCCCACCAACCGCCGGCGCTGTCGGCCTCGAAATGAAGCGGCTCGCCTGCGAAGCGCGCCGCGGCGATCGCCACCGGCCCGTCCTCGAGCCGCGCCTCGACCCGGAAGAGCGTCCCCTGCAGCGGCTCCTCCGGCGTCCAGAGTACGTCGAGTTGCGCCCGGGCCGGGAGCGGGTCTCGTGCAGCCGGCCCCTGAGCGGAAAGCGGATACACGACCCAGGCGACGAGTGCGAGCAGCGACATCCGTACGCGCCTCCGAACGCGCCTCGCGGCCACGTGGGAGTGCCCCACCGTGCCCTCCGGGGCGGGTTCCGCAGAGCGTCGCCCAGCAGCGAGTTTCGGCTCCTTCCGCCGGGCGAACTCACGCGCGTGCAGAGCGAGCGCGAGCGCGAAGAGCACGCCGGTAAGGTCGTGCACGACCACCAGCAGGCCTAGCAGGCGCTCTGCCGTCACGGCCTGGATCAAGTAGCCGCTGACCACCATGGGCACGAACGAGGCCATCAGCAGAAGACCGCTCCGCCGTCCGGGACGCACGCGAGCGCGGAAGTGACTCCAGGCGTGGCTCACCGCAATCAGCCCGACCGCGAAGACGAGCACGGGCGCCGCCAGAATGTGGGCCTTGAGCACCCACGGCTCCAGCGGGTGATGGATGACCGCCCACGGGTCGGTCGGAGCCATCAGGTAGCGCATCCATGCGAAGACGAGGCCCGTCACGGCCGTGGCCAGCGCGCTCGTGAGCAGGAGCCACTTCTCGAAGAAGCTCACGGCGCCTCACCGGCTTCGAACGGAGCGACGACGTCATGGAGGGCGAGTGTGCGCCGTAGCGCCCGCGTCACCGCGCTCGACGTGAGCGTTGCACCGGTGATGTTGACGATGCCCCGTCGAACGGAAAGCTCCTCGTCCAGCCCACGTCGCTCGAACTGCTCGAGCCAACCCCCCGGGGCCAGATAATCGCGCGGCTCGGAGAAGCGCAGCACCTCGATGCTTTTGACCTGCGCCTCGGGAGTCACGACGATCATGAGCACCTCTTGGAGGGTGCGCACCCGGTGGGCGTCGAAGTACGCGACGCCCACCGAGCGGCTCCCGTCCCGGCCGACGTAGTAGGTGACAATCGCCGCCTCGACGTTCACGTCCGCGCCTGCCAAAGTGCGCGCCCGCTCGAGCTCCTGCTCCGAGAGGTACGCGGTGCGCCGCTCCACGGTGGCTGGAGGAGGGAACGCGACCGCCAGCGCCTCGTCCTGGGTGAGGAAGACCTGGCCCCCGGCCGTTCCCGGCGAGAGCCACGCAATGAGCAGGGTCCCCCAACCCAAGCGGCCGGCGGGCCCCGCTCCCGGCGGTGCGCCTCTCGACAGCCTCACGAACGCTCGTCTCCGTCTCTCAAAAGAGGTATCCGAGCGCGACGCTGAACTGGTCGACACCGGTGTGGGCCTCGTTCGCGTTCCGCCGAAAGTCCGCCTTGGCCGCGATCTGGGGCAGCGGCTTCCAGGCGATTCCGGCGGTGAAGAGCGCTTGGTCGTTCGCGGGATTCGCCGCGAAGCCCGCAGGCACTTCGGCCTGGGTGTTCACGCGCTCGTAGATAACGTAGGGCGTCAGTTGGTGTATCGACCCCGTACCGCGGAGGACGTCGTACCCCAGTTGTCCGTACCAGCCCGACAGCGCCTCCCCGATGCTTTCGGCGCCCTCCAGCCCGCGCAGCGCGTCGAGATCCGCCGCGTCCCCGACCCGGGCGCCCGCCACGAGCACCCGCGCGTCGATGCCCTTCGCGCGGTACTCGGCGTGCACGTCCCAGATCAGCGTCGTCCCACCGATCTTCTCTTCGCCGAGCAGGCGGTTGTGGGCCGACTGCCCGACGTAGGCGGACGCGCCGACGAGCAGACCCAGCGTGCCCGTGTAGTCGAGCCGGCCGACGAAGGCCAGATCCTCCGCGAGCTCACGGGCTCCGTTCTGGCGGCCACCCCGCAGGCCGGAAGCGGAAAAACCTCCCGCCCTGGACGAGCCTCCACCCACCCCGTCCAGCGCGGTCACGACGTAGGCGCGGTAGGCGAGGGCCTCGGAGCTGCCGAAGACACCGACTCCGTTCGTGCGCCAGGTACTCGGGATGATCACCGTCTCGGTCAACGGCCGGCGGGCACCGAGGAAGACCGGCGGCTCGTGGAGCTCGTTGATGAAGCCCATCGGAGATAGAAGAAGTCCGGCCCGGACGCCCCACCCGTCGCTCACGAGAAAATCAAGATAGGCGAACTCGACGGAGACCGAGCCGCCTCGGCTGCTGGAGGCGTGCTCGAACTCGATCTCGGAGTTGAAGAGGAACCGGTCGTTGAACTTGTATCCCAGGTAGGCGATGGCCCGAAGTGCGTCCAGACGGTCGCTGCTCCCCGAAGGTGAGCCGTCCTGGCGCTCGGCCGCGAAGTTCTCGTAGAGGACCTCCCCGTACCCGCCCAGGGATACGCCCCGTTGGACGCGATAAACGCGCGAGGCCGCCGGACCGAAGCCGAGCACGCTGCTGTCCGCCACCACCACGTCGCCACCCAGCTGGAGCCGCTCCAGCTCGCGCGTGAGCGCGTCGATCCGGACCCTGAGCTCGGCGATCTCCGCGCTGTCCGACCTCTCCTGCGCCGCGCTCGGACCCGACGTCGCCCCCAGCGCTGCAAGGACCATCCAAGCCGCGGTCCGTCGGCCCTTCATGGCGCGACTCCTGCGCGTCGCGTGGGCCCCGGACCGGACGCTCCGGAAGGGTCCGTGCTCCCGGAGCCGAGCCATCGCTCCATGGCGTCGTTCCAGGTCGGATGCGGCCGCCCCTCGCCGTCCCGAAGGAACAGGGCGCCGACGTCGTGGCGGGACTCGGCCCAGGCGAGCCCGTCGACGGGCCCCATCACGAATAGCGCGGTCGAGAGGGCATCCGCCGCGAGCGGGTCCGCGCTCACCACCGTCACGCTCCCCCACGCGGGGACGGGTCGGCCCGTGCGAGGATCCAGCACGTGGCCGATCCTTTCACCGCCCACCTCGACCCAGCGCTCCGATTGGGACGTGGTCGCGGCGGAAGCGTCCGACAAGGAGAGCGAGAGGATGGGCTGGTCGCGGCGGCTCGGGTGGGCCACGGCGACCCTTCGGGCCGGCCCCAACACGCTGAGCTGGCCGCCGAAGTCGAGGACCGCGCGGTCGACGTCGAGGTCTCGGAGCACGCGCGCCGCCGCCCTCAGCGCCGCTCCCTTGCCGAAGGCTCCGCTGTCGATCCACGCGGAAGGGCGCCGCCGAACCACGATCCCCGTTGCAGCGATCTCGACCGCATCAGGCCCGACGTCCTGAAGGGCGCCCGCCAGCGCATGGGCGCTGGGACGACGTCCGACGCCTCGCAAATCCCAGAGGTCCACGAGCGCTCCCACGGCCGGCTCGAACGCTCCACCGGTGGCGGCCGCCCACCGACGGGCTTCCAGCAGGAACTCGAGCAGATCCGTGCTCACGAGCGCCGGCGAGCCCACGGCCGTGCGGTTCAGCCAGCTGAGCTCCGCCGCCGGATCCCAAGTCGAAAGCACCCGCTCCACCCGCGAGACCTCCTCGAACACGACCTCGGCCGCGCGCACCGCCTCGGCATGGGGCTTTCCTTCGATTCGCACCCGGAGCTCGGTGCCCATCAAGTGCCGGGACCTCTCGAGGATCTGGGTTGGGACGGGCTCTGGGGACTGCGTGAAGGGAAGGGCGGCGAGGAGGCTGAGAATCGGGATGACAGATGGCATGGGCGCCCGGTCGGCAGACTTCCCGCTATGAAGAATGATTCTGATTAAACCGAATTGAGAATCAATCTCAACAAACCAGAGTACGGGGGCCTTTCCCCCGGCGCAAGGTCACGTCTGCGAGCTGGCCTAACCCCTCACCCGTAGGAGACGCGTTCCACGGCTGGGGTTACCGGGCTGATCCGCGTTCGCCATCGGAGCGGGGGAGGCGGAGGCGTTACGACGATCGCGCCACCTCGTCGTAGCGGAAGCACGTGACGAAGTGATCGTTCACCATCCCTACGGCCTGCATGAACGCATAGCAGATCGTGGATCCGACGAAGCGGAAGCCGCGGCGCTTGAGATCCTTGCTGAGCGCGTCGGACTCGGGGGTCGTGGCGGGGATCTCGCTCAGCGCTCGAAACGCGTTCCGTCTAGCCTTGCCGTCCACGAACCCCCACACGTACGCGTCGAACGACCCGAACTCGTCTACGACCTCCAGGAACGCCCTGGCGTTCGACACCGTGCTCTCGATCTTGAGGCGGTTACGGACCACGCCCGGATCCCGTAGGAGCCGCTCCACCTCGGCCGGGGAGAAGCGAGCCACCCTGCTGGGATCGAAGTCGGCAAAGGCCCTCCGGTAGCTCGGCCGCTTCTTCAGGATCGTAGACCAGCGGAGCCCGGCCTGAGCACCTTCGAGCGTCAGGAACTCGAAGAGGACACGGTCGTCGTGGACGGGCACGCCCCACTCCGCGTCGTGATAGGCGACGTCCAACTCGGTGCTCGGCCACGAGCAGCGGTCCCCCGTCCCGCTGGCGGCGCTCAAGTGTCGCTGAGCGGGGGCGGCCTACGGCATTCCCGGCGGCGGCACGCGCCGCATCGTCGCCTGCTCGAATGCGTAGGCCAGCTCGATGAGCCTCGGCTCGCTGCATGCCATCCCCGCGAAGCTCACGCCGAAAGGGCGTGGCTTCGGCTCGAAGCCTTCCGGCATCGGCGGCGTGGGCTCAGCCTCCAGAAAGGCGAAGGGGACGACCACCGTGGGATAGCCCGGGCGGGCCGAGATGCTCGCTCCGCTCGACCCCGGGAACAGGAGAGCGTCCAGCTCGAGCCCGGTCATCACCTCGTCGATGCCGTGCTCACCGTTCAGGCGCAGGTCCCGCGCGCGGTCGGCCTCATACACGGCGCGGGCATCCTCCAGATCCAGCGCGTCGGAGCGGTCGAGAAGCACCTGTCCGTACTTGAGCGTGCCGGCACGCTCGTGAGCGAGGTTCCACCTACGCAGCTCCGTGAGCGTCTTGACCGGCGCAGACTCTCCGAGCGTCGCCATCCAGGTGTTGAAGTCCCGCTTCATCCCGTAATCGAGTACGCTGCTGCTGCCGCTGGCCAGCAGGTTGTTCGCGGGATCGGGGTCTATCACGCTCGGGATGTCCGCCGGGTCCACGACCGTGGCTCCTTGCTGCAACAGGATCTCGATCGCCTCGGCCATCACCTCCATACCCTCCTCGGACAGCCTGCTCCGGGACTCGTCGGACCCGGGGACCTGGACGGAATCGTAGTAGTACGCGCGCGGAATCCCAATCCGGGCGCCCCGCAAGCCGTCCGCCCGCAAGAAGGCTGTGTAGTCTCCGTTCGCAGGCGGTTCGCATCGCTCCGTGGCCGGATCGTTCGGATCCGGAGCCTCGCCCTCCAACGCCCCGAGCAAGATCGCAGCGTCGGAGACCGTGCGGGCCATGGGCCCAGCGGTGTCCTGGTCACCGGTGATGGGGATCACCCCCCAGCGGCTCACCCGGCCGACCGTCGGCTTGATTCCAGCCAGCATGTTCGCGTTCGCGGGAGAAAGGATGGAGCCCGAGGTCTCGGTGCCAACGTTCGCGGCCCAGAAACTGGACGCGGTGCCGATTCCCGAGCTGGAGCCGCCGGTGCCCATGACAGGGCGACCGTCGTTGCTACCCTCCCGGGGATCGCGACGTGGATCGTATGGGTTGAGCCCGTAGCCTCCGACTGCGCTGTAGTTACCGGGCATCCCGTTCGTCATGAAGTTGGCCAGCTCCGTCATGACCGTCTTGGAGAGGATGACGGCGCCGGCCTCGCGCAGGTTCGTGGTGAGGGTCGCATCGTAGGGCGGGACGAAACCCTCGAAGGCGAGGGTGCCTCCGGTCGTGGGCACGTCGGTCGTGTGGACGTTGTCCTTGAGCGCCACCGGGATCCCGTGGAGTGGCCCGCGCAGACGACCCTCGGCGCGCTCGCGGTCGAGCCGGTCGGCCTCGACGAGCGCGTTGGAGTTCACCGCGATCGCCGCGTTGACACGCTCCTCGTAGAGGGCGATGCGAACGAGGTGGGCCTCGACCAGCTCGCGGCTCGTGATCCGTCCTTCCTCCATGGCGCGCTGCATCTCGGGGATCGTGGCCTCGACGACGTCGAAATCGCGGTCCTGAGGAGGTGTGACGGTGCACGCGGCCAGCAGCAGGAAAAGGCCGGCCCCGGCGGGCGGGAAAAGCTTGGGTGAATCGTGCGTGGTCATGACATGATCCTCCGTCGACCGAGGGAGTCCGGCGGCAGTGCCACGCTTCGAACGCGATCGTGTAGTCAGGACTTCACGACGAACGGGGCGCCGGAGCCCTCTTCGCAGAGCCGCTTCAAGCTGTTGAGATAGTAGCCCCAGTTGAAGTTGTACGTCCCGTACGTGTCGTCGTCCAATTCCTGGGCGTAGTGCTGAACGAACAGCAGGGAACGTGAACCCTCTACGCGTAGTGTGGCGGCGCCGAAATAGTGTGGCTATTCGCCAACGCTCGGTAACGCACAGACTTCGGCGCATCACACTAGCCGATCAGCTCCCGGACGCGCTCGCGCAGCTTCGGCAGCACGTCCTCCTCGAACCACGAATTCTTCTTGAACCATGCTTGATTGCGCGGGCTCGGGTGTGGGAGTGGAACCCTGTCGGGCCAGTGCTCTCGCCAGGAAGCGACGGCCTCGGTCACGGTCCGTGCGGCGGGGCCCAGATGATACGCCTGGGCGTATCGGCCGAGCACGAGGGTGAGCTGGACTCCGGTCAGCTCCTCGAGCAGCGCCTCGCGCCACGCTGGGGCGCACTCCGGCCGCGGCGGCTTGTCCCCCGACGCTCCTGATCCGGGAAAACAGAACCCCATGGGCAGTATGGCGATCCGGCGTGGATCGTAGAACTCATCCTCCGTAACGCCCATCCACGCCCGCAGACGGACCCCGCTTGGGTCCTGGAACGGGACCCCCGAAGCGTGGACGCGACGTCCGGGAGCTTGGCCCGCGACGAGAATGGTCGCTTCGGCATGTGCTTGAAGGACCGGTCGCGGTCCCAGAGGGAGATCTGCCGCGCAGATCTGGCACGCCCGGACCTCGGCGAGCAGCTCGTCCAGATGATTCACGGGGGACGGGTCTAGGCTCCCGCGGTCGCTTCGATCTCGACGAGCAGATCGGGAAGAGCCGAGCGACTGACCCCGAGGAGGGTTTGAGGAGGCATCGTACCTGCGGCTCCGATCCACTCCGCGTAGACGTCGTAATTCTCGAGGAAACCGTCCACGTCGGTCGTGAAGAACTTGAGGGTCAAGATATGCGCCCGGGTCATTCCCGCGCCTTCCAGGATGGCGTCCACGTTGGACAGCGCCGCCCCCATCTGACCCCGCATGTCTCCTTCATTCACCACCCGGATTCCCATCTCGGAGTCAGGGTCGGGCTCCAAGGCCACCTGCCCGGAGCAGTGCAGGTAGCGGCTGAGGCCTTCGACGACCTCGCCCTGGTTCATGCTGAACTGCAGACCCCACTCGGTCGGGTTGATGGCCTCTCGCTTCACATCTGAATCCTCGTCTAGAAAGCTGATGGCGTGGCACACACCTAAGCGCGGTGAAGCTGCATGAACAGCTTGGGAGGGGCAAACTCAACCCGGGTCCGGTGCGCGAACCATCCATCCTCACCGCACCCGGCTCATCCCAACCGCCGGTACGCAGCCAGATGGCGAAACGCTCCCCGCTCGTCTCCTCGTCGCTCACACAGTCGCGCCAGGTTGAAATGCGCGCTCGCTAATCGGGGGTCGCGCTCCACCGCCTCGAGGTAAGCTTCCGCAGCCTCCTCTTCCCTGCCCCGGTCCTCCAGCGCTACACCGAGGTTGAACAGCGCGAGCGCGCTCCCCGGCGAGCCGTCGAGCGCGAGACGGTACGCCGTCTCCGCCTCGTCGAGCTTGCCCTCTTCGTGGAGCAAACGGCCGATGTTGAGGTGAGCCTCCGCGTGATTCGGTCGTAGCTCGAGGGCTCGGCGGTAGGCTCCCTTGGCCTCGGAGAGCGAGACAGCCTCCAGGTCCCATCCGAGGTCGTACCAGTCATCAGCGCTCATTTCCTCCACACGCGCGCGCTCGCGCGCCATGCGACCGGCGAAGGGCTCCACCTTCGCGGCCAACTCCCCGACCGAGAAGTCGAAGCTCATCTGGCCCGTCTCAGGCTCCCAGACCTCGCCCTGGTCCCGCACCACGACGTCGTCTCCGAGGGCGGCGATGCGTACGCCCGAGAGCGGCCGGCCTTCGGGAAGCTGCTCGCGGAGCCGCCGCAGCGCGCGACCGACCTTTTGCGCGGAGATGCTCCAGGCCCTGAGCTCGCGGGCAGCGCGGAGCAGGATGATGTCCTGAAAGCTGAAGCGGTACGCGTTGCCGGGACCGCGGGACGGGGACAGGAGGACGGCGCGAGCGTAGGATCGTACCTGGTGCGGGGTGACACCGAGCACCTCGGCGACCTCGCGGGTGGTGTAGCCGGTCATGTCGCGGGCAAACATGCCCGCCGCCGCCGGCGGGCGGAAGGGGAAGCTCGAGGCGACCACACCGCTGCGGGGTGCCGGGAGCGGGCGACGGGCTCCTTAGCCCTCTGCCGCCTTCTTCTTCCGTCCCGTCGACTTGGCCGCGCCCTTTGCAGCCGCCGCCTTCTTCCCCGCCCGGCCGGCCGGCTTGCGGCCACCCTCTTCGAGGCTCTGCTTGAGGGCGCTCATGAGGTCGATGATCTGCGTCGCCGGCTCCTCGGCCGGCGCGACCGTGATCTCCTGACCCTCGACCTTCATCTGGATGAGCTCGAGCATCTTCTCGCGCACCTCGTCGGAGTACTTTGTCGCGTCGAACTCGTCACTGGCCGACTGCTCGATGAGCTGTTTGGCGAGCTCCATTTCGGCGTCCTTCAACTCGGCCTCGTCGATCGGCACCTCGTCGAAGGAGCGCACGTCGTCGGAGTAACGGAGCTGGTCCAGGATGAGGCCCTCGCGGTGGGGCCGGATCATGACCAGATACTGCTTGCCGCGCGTGGCGTACTTGGCGATGGCGACGCGCTGCATCGCCTTGAGCGCCGCAGACAGCAGCCGGTACGCACGCGCGCCGCCCTTGTCGGGCCCGAGGTAGTAAGCCTTGTCCTGGTAGACGGGCTCCACCCGTTCCGCCGGTACGAACTCGGTGATTTCGATCCCGTCCGTCTTCGGCGCCTCGATCTTCTTCAGCTCCTCGTCATCGAAGAGCACGTACTGGCCCTTGGCGAACTCGTAGCCCTTGGTCATGTCGTCGCGGGGAACGACGACCTCGCACTTGGGGCAGATGTACTGCTGCCGGAGCCTCGTGCCGCACTCCCCGTGGACGAGGTTGAAGCTGATGCGTCGCCCCGACCCAACCGTCGCGTAGAGCTTCACGGGGAGGGAGACCAGCCCGAAGGAGATCGTCGAGGTCCCGATTGCGCGTGCGTTCATGTGCTCGAATCCTGGATTGTCGGATGAAGACGAAACGCCGGACGCCCGGTCGTCGGCGGATCACATCGACCTACAACCGCTCGGGAAAACGCCTGAAGGTGGAACATATGTTCCGGGGGGTGCGAGCATCAACGGTCTCGTGGACCAACGGCGGCGCGCACCCACCGGAAGCGCCTCCGCGCCCCACCGCGTTAGCTTGTCCTCCAACATGGGATGAGCTCTTTCGCCAGACGAAGCCCCGAGTCTGCCCTTGACCATCACCTACGTCGACGCTGACGCGTGCCCCGTTAAGGACGAGGTCTATCGTGTCGCGCGCCGCTACGGACTCCAGGTCGTGCTCGTCTCGAACAGCTGGATCCGCACGCCCTCCGAGGACTTGATCGCGGTCGAGGTCGTCCCGGGTGAGCCGGAGGCCGCCGACGACTGGATCGCCGAGAACGCCACCGAGGATGACATCGTGGTCACGTCGGACATCCCGCTGGCCGCGCGCTGCGTCGAGGCGGGCGCCCGCGTCCTGACCCCGCGGGGGCGGGTATTCGACGAGTCAGCCATCGGCGAGGCGCTCTCGCTGCGTAACCTCATGACGCACGTGCGTGAGCTCGGTGAGGTGACCGGCGGACCCCCGCCGTTCACCAAGAAGGACCGCTCGAACTTCCTGCAGCGCATGGACGAGATCGTGCAGGCGCTACGACGGGGCCCGTGAGGCCCCTCGGATCGCGGGTGACGGCGGGTCGCACCGGGGGGGCGACTAGTTGGGGCTCGATTAGGCGGTTGCACGCCACGCTAGCAGACGGATAGCGACCGGTGGCCACGACCCGAGACCGTCTCGAGCGCTACCGTGAGAAGCGCGCGGCGGGCAAGACGCCCGAGCCTTTCGGGGGGGGGGCCTCGGTCCCGGCCACCGGCCGGCTCTTCGTCATCCACAAGCACCACGCCCGCAACCTGCACTGGGACCTCCGCCTCGAGCACGACGGCGCGCTCGAGTCGTGGGCGGTACCCAAAGGTCCGTCGCCGAACCCCGCCGACAAGCGCCTTGCGATGCACGTGGAGCCGCACCCGCTCGACTACGCGGAGTTCGAGGGCGTAATCCCCGAGGGCGAGTACGGCGCGGGGCCGTCCATCGTTTGGGACAAAGGGATCTGGATCCCGAAGGAAGACGTCACCGAGGGCTTCGAGAAGGGAAAGCTCCTCTTCGAGCTTTGGGGCTTCAAGGTGAAGGGGCTGTGGACGCTCGTGCACACGCCCAAGGCCGGCGAGAACCACTGGCTGCTGATCAAGGAGAAAGACGGCTATGTGGACCCGGGAGGCACCGGCGTCTATCCAGACGACTCGATCTACTCGGGCCTGGCGGTCGACGAGCTGCCCGAGGCCGAGGAGCGCGCCACGCAGGTCGTGGCGTACGCCTCGGAGCTCGGCGCAAAGGAGCGGAAGGTGCGCGCCCGCGACGTCGAGGTCATGAAGGCGACGGCCCGGCGGGAGGCCTTCAGCGACCCGGATTGGGTCTTCGAGCTCAAGTACGACGGTTATCGGCTCCTCGCTGGGCTCGATGGCGGCGCCGCGAGCTTGATCAGCCGGAACGGAAACGACCTCACCGATACCTTCCCGGAGGTGGCGCGCGCCGTGCGGGGCCTCCCGTACGATGGTCTCGTCTTCGACGGCGAGGTCGTGGTCCACGACGAGAAAGGCCTCCCCTCCTTCGGGCGGCTACAGAAGCGGGGGACGCTTCAGCGGCGAGGAGACATCGCCCGAGCGGCCCTGGAGCTGCCCGCGACGTACTACGCGTTCGACCTTCTCGCCGTGGACGACCTCGACCTGCGCGGCCTCCCGCTGGTGGACCGCAAGGAGCTGCTCCAGGGGCTGCTCCCGGCGGTGGGTCCGATCCGCTACTCGGAGCACATCGCTGAGGTCGGGGAGGCGATGTACGAACACGTCACCGAGATGCGATTGGAGGGGATCGTCGCCAAGAAGGCCGACGGTCCCTACCGGGCGGGGCCTACGAAGGACTGGTACAAGATCGCCGCGCTCGAGACCGAGGACTTCGTCGTCGTGGGATGGACCGAGCCCAAAGGCGGTCGCACGGGCTTCGGCGCGCTCCACCTCGGCTGGTACGTAGACGGCCAATTGATGTACGCGGGCAGCGTGGGCAGCGGCTTCTCGAGCGACCAGCTCACGAGCATCCAAGGTCGGCTCGAGCCGCTCGAGATCGACGCGGGTGAGCTCGACCTCGCGACGGCTGCCGGAGAGGGCGTTGTCGGACTTCCAAAAGGAAAGGCGCACCACTGGGTCGAGCCGGCTTTCGTGGTCGAGGTGCGTTACCGCGAGATCACGGGGGGCGGGCAGCTCCGCCATCCCGTTTTCCTGAGGCTAAGAGCGGACAAGAACGCGGAGGAGTGCCGGCCTACGCGCGAGGCCGGCCTCGGCTCCGGGGACGAGCTCCCCGAGCCGCCGCCGGTGGTGGGCGACGAGCGCGTCGTGCCGTTCACGAACCTCGACAAGGTGTTCTGGCCCGAGGAGGGCTATACGAAAGGCGACCTCATCGAGTACTACCGCGCGGTCTCGCGCTGGATGCTCCCCTACCTGGAGGACAGGCCGCTCGTGCTCACGCGCTTTCCCGACGGCATCGACGGCAAGTCGTTCTACCAGAAGGACGCGCCCGACTGGGCGCCGGACTGGCTGCGTACGGTGACCGTGTGGAGCGATAGCTCGGGCCGCCCCCTCAACTACTTCGTCGCCGACAGCACCGAGAGCCTGCTGTATCTGGCCAACCTCGGCACGATTCCGCTCCACATCTGGCACAGCCGCGTGGCCGACCTCGAGCACCCGGACTGGTGCTTGCTGGACCTGGATCCCAAGGACGCGCCCTTCGCGCACGTCGTGGAGGTCGCGCTCTTTCTGCACGAGCTCATGGAGGCCGTCGGGTTACCGCACTACGTGAAGACCTCGGGCTCGACAGGGCTGCACCTGATGGTGCCGCTCGGCGGCCAGATGAGCTACGACCAGTGTCGCGCGCTGGGGCAGCTTCTCGCGCAGGTCACCGCGCGCGAGCTGCCGAAGATCGCCACCGTCGAGCGGGTCGTGAGCCGGCGCGCCGGCAAGGTCTACATCGACTTCCTGCAGAACCGGCAGGGCCAGCTCATGGCGTCGTTCCTGTCCGTGAGACCCAAGCCGGGCGCGACGGTCTCGGCGCCGCTCTCGTGGAAAGAGGTGGGCGAGGGGCTGGCCATGTCCGACTTCACGATCGAGACGGTGCCGCCGCGCATGGAGCGGCTGGAGGCCGAGGGGGGCGAACCGTGCCGGGCGGTGCTCACCGAGGAGCCCGACCTGATGGAGGCGCTGGGAAGGCTGGGGGAGCGGGTGGGGGGTCGACGTCCTCAGTAGTGATAGCTGAACCCGAGCTGGATGAAGCTGTCGCGGCGAAAGTTGTAGAGTGGGTCGCCCGGGTCCGTGTTGGCGAAGGCTCGCACCTCGAAATCGGCCGTGAAACGATCGCCCACGCGACGACTCGCCTCGATCAGCCACGCCACGCTGCCGAGGTCCAAATCGACCACGGCCCCAGCCAGCACGGCGCTGCTCTGCACGTCGTTGGGGGCCACGCGGCCCCCCACGAACAGATCGTGGTCGAAGAGGGAGACCGAAACAAGGCCCGCCTCGGCGCCGCTTGCCTCGCGCGTATCGTGGCTGTACTCGGCGAGCAGACCGAGGTCGGCCCCCTTGTTCGCGATGTTCGACAGCGTGTACTCGAACCCTCCGGTCGCGGCGTAGAACCGGTCACCCTGACCACTTCGCGTCGTCACCTCCAGCTTCCAGAGCCAGCCCCCATAGATGTACTGCGCGTCCACGCCGAGCTGGACGACGCGCTCGTACACGGGCACGAGATTGGTTGGCATATCGGGGGCGCCGGTCGCGCGGAATCGTGGCTCACGGCTGGTCCCGCTGAAGGCCGAAGCCCCCAGATCTAAGGGACCGAGAAAGTGCGACCAGCGCGCGGCCACGCCCAAGGTACGCTCTACTTCCGCGGCGTCGGTATCGAACGATTACGGGGAATCGGAGCCGTCCCTCCTCACCCGGAAACGTACGTGCACGAAAGATCGGCATGAGAAAGACGTCGACCGTTCCCCAATCCGCGAGCCACGTCGCCTGGACGGCCGGCTGGCCGAGCTTGGCCTCGCCGTCCGGGTTCTCGACCAGATCGGTTTGGTTGACCACGTCGACCAAGTGCTGCGATTCGGTGACCCCCCAAAAGGTCCGGAGCAGGCCCGCCGCGAGCTCCCACCGCTCGCCGTACGTCTGCCAGAAGAGCTCACGGACGTCGAAGTGCGTGCGTTCGCCGTCGCCCGAGTCGATCCGCACGAAGGGTGAGAACGTGACGGCGTGATTACCGCTTTCCGCCGACCAGAACACCTCGGGCTCGGCGGCGAACGAGACGAGGCTCCCGTGCTGCAGCGCCAGCAGCGCGGAATTCGGGAACGCGCGCGATTCGATCGTGAGCGAGCCCGAGAGGATGTCCTGCGCGGCGGCGCCAGCGGGACCGCCGAGGAGCACGCCCAGCACGGCGACGATGGACCTGGCCACGGCGCAGCGGCGCCCGCACCGAGTGTTCATCCTCACAGGCCTGCGAAGGGTTATCGGGCGCGCCGTAGGGCGCTCTGGTCGAAATCACGGTCCGTCAGACCGGTCCTGAACGCGTCTTCAGTCCACACGAGCGTGGTGCTCTTTCCGGTCTGGTGGTTCTCCATCTCCATGCGCTGCGCTCTCCAGTACTGGTCGAGATACGGCTCATAGTCATGGTACATGAGCGTCTTCAGGAGCTCGTCCTTGCGGTCGTAGAAGTCTATACGCTGAAGCCGATACTCCGCTTGGTCGTACCATACGATCTGGCGCGTATAGCCGGACCGGGTATCGACCGGGATACGCTCGATCACGTGCATCGGTGTGCCCTCGACGTTCTCGGACCGTACGAACTCGTACGTGTACTTCTCCACCTCTTGGGAGGAGATGTCCTCATACGCGAATTCGCTACCCATGAAGGGCCCGGATTTGTTGTTCGAGGCGATCCGCTTCACGCGGCGAAGCGCAGGCAGGTAGAGCCACTGGTCGTCGGCGCCTTCTCTGTGCGTGTAGTTGAGGAAGGCCGTGCCCTGCACGTCGCGGGGCTCGTCGAAGATCACGAGCGTCTTATCGCCGTCCCCGTCGACCTCGAGGGTCATGTTGCGCATACGGCGCGAGCTCTCGTCGCCGTTCCGGTTCCGCAGCGTCATGGTGAGTTGAGCGGTCTGATTGCCGAAGCCCGTGTCGCGACGCTCGGCCTCCGTCGCGATCTCCAGTCCGTCCGAGGTGTCCGCAGACTGAGCCGTCGCGGGGGCGACCATCACGATCGTGGCTGCGGCACCCAAGACGGCAGCTACGATCCCTCTTTTGAACATCCCGATCATTTCTAGCTCCTTGGTCTTGTATGGTTCAGGTCGGGGTGCCGCGACCTCAAAGGGCCGCAGCGGGGGCAGGGACTGGAGCTCCTTGCTTCGAGCCCACACGATCAATCGCCATGAGCAGTGGCGGTAGGAAGAGGAAGTCCACGGCCAAGGCCAGCGCGATCGTGATGGCCGTCATCTTCCCCATGTCTGCGTTCATCCCCAAGGCCGACGTCGACAGGATGCCGAAGCCGATCACGAGAATGACCGATGTCGCGGTAAGTGCTCGCCCGACCGTGGAGAAGGCGTAGCGGATGGCCCCCTCGGGCTCGAGCTGCTCCTCCCTTCTCGCACGCAGATACTTGGTCATGAAGTGAATCGAATCGTCGACCACGATTCCTAGGGTCATCCCGATCACGATCGACAGCCCGAGGTTCACGACGCCCGAAGCGATGCCCCAGATGCCGAACGCGATCGCCCCCGGAATCAGATTCGGTATGAAGCTCAGGAGTCCCAGCCGCACGGACTTCAGCGCGAAGACCATAAGCGCCGAGATCAACACGAGCGCCAACGTGCTGCCGAGCAGCATGCTCCGGATGTTGATTCCCGAGATGTAGGAGAACATCACCAGCGGCCCTGACCCCACAGCGTGCGTCGGTGCTGGCGTATTGTCCCGGAGCCACGCCTCTCCCGACTCCACGAGTGAGCGTACCTCGACCGCGCTGATATTCTGCAGCGTGACGGTGAAGCGGGTCGCGGACTTATCGACGTTGATCTGATTGTTGAGGTCGAGGCCGTACGGGAGCGACATCTCGTAGAGCAGCAGATATTGCGCCGCCAACTCACGGTTGTCGGGGAGCGCGTAGTACGCCGGGTCGTCCTCGTGCAGGTTCTTATTCAACCGCTTCATCACGTCCGTGAACGTGGTCACGTGCGCCACGCCGGGCTGCTCCCGGTACCAGTTGGCGAACTCCTCCACCCGTTCGAGGTAGGCCGGTTCGCTGATCGACCCGCTCTCTCCGCCGCTCAGCGAGAACTCGATCTGGTAGATCCCGGTGAGGTTCGCCGCCGTGAAGTCGGTGTCCGTCCGGAAGGTAATGCTCGGATCGAAGTACTCGACGAAGCGGTCATCCAGCTCGTTCTGCGGGATGAGTCCGACGAAGAGGACCGTCAGAGCCGCCGAGCCCCACAACAGCGGACGGCGACGAGCAATGACCAGGTCTGCGAGGCGATCGTGAAAGGTCAAGTGAGACCCGGGCTTCTTCGGCGCGGGGACGCGGACCGGCAGGATGGCCATGAGGGCGGGAAGAAAGAGCACCGACAGGAAGAACGCGGCTGTCACCCCTGCCGCGGTCATGTTGCCCAGGTGGTTGAAGGGCGGCACGTCGCTGAAGTTCAGACTTAAAAAACCGATCACGGTGGAGAGTGTGGTCAGGAAGACCGGTGTCATGTTGACCCGCAAGCTCTCCACGATCGCGGCTCGTTTGTCGAGCCCCCCTGCATTGCCTTCAGCATCGATACGAGGATGTGGATGCTGTCGGCGATCGCGAGAGTCATGATGATGGTCGGCGCCCGAGCAGACGGAGGGGTCAGCCCGACGCCGAAAAAGCCACTCAAGCCCATCGCGATCGCCACGGACAACATCACCAGCAACATGGTCGCGACCGACGCGCTCACGGAGCGGAGCATGAAGATCATCACCAGGAACATGGCGCCGAACATCAGCGGCATCAGGAAGGCCAGCTCGCTCATGCTGACCTCCTGGAACGCGTTGTTGAGCATCGCGAAGCCGGTGATGTAGATCGTCACCTCGGAGTGGTTCGCGCCGACCTCGGCGGCCAGCTCGCGGGCTGCCGCGGCAACCTCGATCGGCTCGGACGGGTCTTCGCCCGGAAGCTGCAGCGTGACGTTCACGCCGGTGACCGAGGCGTCGTCGTTGATGAGTCGACGCAGTAGAAGCGGCTCCGCCAGGGCGACGGCACGGGCTGCCGCCCTCTCGGCCGCCGACTTGCTCGCCGCGTCCTCGACCAGGTTCTCGACGATCAGATCGTCGACCTCAGCACGCGTATGCTGGGAAGTTCGTGACCGCGTCGACGCGGATCGCGTAGGGAAGCTGCCATGCGGCTTCGGTCAGCTCTTCGATCGCCACGAGGGCAGCCGTCGAGAACGCATCACCGTCGGCGGGCTCGACCACGAACAAAACGTTGTCGTTCTTTGGTGTAGACGTTCTGCAGCTCTTCGAAAGCCCTGAGCTGAGGGTTCTCCTCGCCGAAGAACGCCCCGTAGTCGGTATCGAAGAAGAGACCTCGAAGGCCGCTCCCGATCGCGGCCGTCACGAAAACGGACAGGAGCACAATGGGCCATCGCCAGCGGATGACACCGCGGGCGAACGTCTCAACCCGTAGGTCCGACTTGGTCTTAGGGGTCATCTTTGGGTTTCCTGGAGGATGGAAAGAGATCAAGAAACCGACGAGTCGGGCTCTTGTCGTTTTGGTACGGCCAGGGTCGAGATCTGCGGGTGGGAGTGACTCCTAGTCCGGGCTCGAGACCCTGAGCGTATCGAGGTAACTGCACAGAACCCGCATGGAGGTGCGAGCCACGTTTACGTCACGAGTCGACTTCGTGAAGCCCGCGATCCCGGCCACGGACGCCACCACGAAGGTGGCCAGGTCCGCAGAGTCAACGTCGTCTCTTACCTGCTCCGCCTTCCTGCCTCGCTCCAGCGCGTCCGCGACGCTCGCGCGCCAGTGCTCGTAGATCTCGTTGATCTGCTCACGGAAGTCGTCGTCCGTCGCCGAGAGCTCCTGGGCCAGATTGTTGAGAGGGCACCCGCACGCCACCCGGTCGGGCGTAACGCGCTCGAGGCTCTCGTTCAGGCACGCCTGGACGCCATCGATCGCATCGGCGGAGCTGGCGAGTGGTATCAACCACGAGTCCACCACCATCGCGCGAACCTTCTCCGCGATTACCGCCTGGGCGAGGGCCTTCTTGCTACCGAAGTGGTGATAGAGAGCGCCCTTCGTGACACCGGCCGCATCCAGGATGCGATCCAGGCTCGCGGCCGTGTAGCCCGAGGCGTAGATCTCGCTGAAGGCGGCGTCGGTGAGCCGTTCGCGAGTTTGCTCGGGGTTCCGGTGGCGTGCCATTTTTCAGCTCACCTGGTGTGATGGCGCTTTCATACCGACCAGTATGTATGGACGATGAATTCGTGTCAAGGGCCAGCTCTCGGGCTCAAGCTGAGCGATGTCGCCGAAAGGCTCGCGCTCGCCGCGGCAAGCGTGGTCGGGACCCCTGCCCATCGTCGTCCGGTATAACATGAGACCAACTCGCTCTCGGACTGGAACGCTGGATTGACATGACCATGTTCAAGATGATCACCGTGGGTTTGTTGGCGTTGTGCTCCCCACCCACGTCCGGCGGGATCGTCAACGTCAGCTTCGAGAATCCGAGGACCTTCACCGACGCGTCCGACCGCGGCGTCCGTGGCTCGGAAGCGAGCGCGTCGGTCATGCGCGGGATCCGGACGTCCTTCGAAGAGGAGGGCCGGAAATACCTGGACGACCGCGAGGTCATCGACATCGAGGTGCATGACATCGACCTCGCCGGGCGCATCGAGCCGCTGATCACCAGCGACGGCCGCGACCTGCGCATCCTGCGCGAGGGCTCGTGGCCGCGCATCGACTTCCGCTACACGCTCCGGCGAGGTGATGAGGTGGTGCGGAGCGCCGACGTGAGGATCGTAGACGTCAACTACCTGTCGGTCGCCCGGCTGCCACGCTCGACGGAGGCCCTGTCGCACGACAAGCGAATGATCGCCGACTGGTTTCGTGCGGAGTTCGGCGAGATGCGTACGGGCGCGGTCGAGCGGTAGCGCAGTTCCCCGGTCGGGTAGGCGATCGGGACGGCGATAGCAGGCTTCCCGAGCTTCCTCCGTGAATGCCGTGGGCGCGACCACGAGTGAGCCGGGACCAAGCTCGGCGTTGCGCGGGCAGCAGGATCGCGGGACTCGGTCTAGGCGACGCCGTCGGTCGTTTCCAGATTTTCCCCGTATCCGTACGTGTCGATATAGTTCTTCCAACGTCGCTCGATCTGTGACTTGATGCCTGGGTGCAGTTGGTATCGGTTAGTTTCGTACCCGTCGATCTCGCGGACGTGGGCTTGCAGCCTGGGAAGCGCTTCCTCGAAACCGCGAAGGTCGAGCTCCTGGTAGATCCGTTGCATTTGGGAGACGGGATCGCGCACCAAGTGCTCATAGCGCACTTCACAGAGTCGCCCGGCTTCGATCGCCGGGCGCTGACGGTCGAAAGCGTCGTACATCAGTTGAAAAGTGGCGAGGATGAGCTCGTCGATGGCGTCGGATTCGTATCGAGGCTGTTGAAACCCCTGCTCTTCGTCCAAGACCCGCCAGCTGTGCTTCAACGAAGCGAACACCGTGAACGGGTCGCGAACGATGTGCACGAACTTGGCGCCAGGGAAGGTCTCGGACAGCCACGATATGCGGCCGGTGTGGGTCGGAGACTTGAGAACCAGCCGACGTTCTTTCCGATAGGTCTGCGCCCGCACGAACCAACGCAGCGCAGTCGTGAGTCGCCGGCGATCCTTTGCGGAAAGACCCTCCACGGTGAGCGTTTCCATGTGAGGTGCCGGGCGGTTGGGAAAGGCCATCCGTTGGTACAAGCTCGGCGCGCCCAGACAGAGCAACGCGAATTCGTCTTCCTGGGGCCGATCGAAGCCGAACGCCATGTTGTCCATCGGACGCGTCTTTGGGAGATGGGACGCCAGAAGTCTCGGCACCCAGCCAGCGGTGAGGAGGAAATGTGGCGCGGCGAAGCAATCGTAACTCGTCGGGAAAGCGAATCGATCGTCGCAACAAAGCAGCTCGTAGAGGAGCGTCGTCCCCGTTCGAAAGTGACCGATGACGAAGATCGGCGGCTCTCGGATCTCAGTTCGGGCCACATCGCGGTGATATAGGATTCGCTGCAGCAGCGACAACGCCGAATTCGTGACGGCGATCGGCAGCAGCGAAGCGGCGCGAGGCAAGCGCGACGCATCGATCGCGAACCGGTTGCGCCACCACAGTCGCAAGAGGTCGCCAGCGCGCAGACCGCTCCACAAGCTCAGATCGAAGCCGGGCGGGCGTCGGTCGTCCGACTCCGGCGACGCGTCGGCTATTTGACCCTCGCCGGTGCTCGACACGACACGCGAGCCGGTACTCGGACGGTTTAGTCGTTCCAAGACCTTCGCTAGTTCCGCGATGGTGGGGTGATCGAAGAGCTGCTGCGGCTTCAGTCGAATGCCCTCGCGCTCAGCACGCAGTGCGACCTGGACGCTCATGAGCGAATCGCCGCCGAGCTCGACGAAGTGGTCGCGGATTCCGATCCGTTCGAGTCCGAAAGCCTCGCACCAGACGCGCTCCAGAGCGGCTTCGGTCGGCGTTCGAGTCGCCTCGCCCGGCCCGGCCGCCTGCAACTCGTCGAACGGCGAAGGCAGCGCGGCGCGATCGATCTTGCCGCTAGCGGTCAGGGGGAAGGAGTCGATCTCCGTGACGTAGGCCGGGACCATGTACGGCGGTAGCCTCTCGCGCAGCCAGCTTCGCAATTCACCGCTGTTGGAGTCTTGATCGGAGGAGCGGACAACGAAAGCGGCCAGCCGCGGATGGTGCTGCGGCGTCTGGAAAACATTCACGACCACCTGTTGCACGGTCGGGTGCTGCCTGAGGCAGGCTTCGATCTCACCGGGCTCGATACGGTAGCCGCGCACTTTGACCTGCCGGTCGCGGCGACCGACGAACTCGATCGCGCCGTCAACTCGCTGCCGGACCAGATCGCCCGTCTTGTACATCCGCGCGTCGGCCCCTTCGCAGAAAGGGTCGCGCACGAACTTTTCGGCGGTCAGCTCGGGCCGACCCAAGTACCCGCGGGCGAGGCCGACCCCGCCCACGTGAAGCTCTCCGACGGTTCCGGCGGGCACTGGTCGAAGCTGATCATCCAAGATGTAGAGCCGTGCGTTCGCCCGGGGCGTGCCGATGGGAGGGTCGTGCTCATCAGCGTCCGAGCACCGCCACAAGGTCGCTGTGACGCTCGTTTCCGTCGGGCCGTAGGCGTTGAAGAAATTCCGGCCGCCGGCCCAGCGCCGAACCAGGTCGCCCGTGCAGCGCTCGCCGCCAGCGATGAGCGTCTCCAGCTCAGGCAATTCCGCGTCGGGAAGCACGGCCAACACAGACGGCGGCAAGAGGACGTTCGTGATTCGCAACTCGCGCAACAAGTCGATCAACTCGTGGCCAGGCAACAATCGACTGCGCGGGGCGAGGCAAAGTGTCCCACCGCTGATCAATGTCATGAAAATCTCAGAAACGGACGCATCGAAGCAAAGTGAGGCGAACTGCAGCACTCGACTGTGGGCACCGACTCCGAACTCACGCGCATGGCAAACCGCCATATTGCACAAACCGAGATGCTCCAACAGCACGCCTTTGGGCTGGCCACTCGAGCCGGACGTGTAGATTACGTATGCGAGATTTGCGGGCCCGACGCCCGACTGCGGCTTCGTCGCCGCGGCGTGTATGGCTTCGTCCGCGTGCGCGTCCAATCGCAAGGTCGGTAGCGAGGTCTGGGGCAGCGCCCGCGCAGCGGCTGCCGTGGTCACGAGCGTTGAGGGAGCTGCGTCCTCGAGCAGGTAGGCGAGTCGTCGCCGCGGGTAGTGGGGATCGAGCGGCAGGTAGGCGCCGCCAGCTTTGAGGATTCCCAGAACGCCGATCAACATTTCCAGCGACGGTTCTGCCGCGAGTCCGACGATGGTGGCGACCCCGACCCCCCGCTCGCGAAGGCGGCAAGCCAACTCGTTCGCGCGCTCCTCGAGTTGCGCGTAGCTGAGGCGGCGTCCATCGAATTCCGCAGCGGCGTGGTGGGGCGTGCGGGCGGCTTGGAGCGCGATCAGTTCGTGGACGCACATCGAGCGTGGGCGGAACCTGTCAACGACAATGGGACACTCTACGGGATTAATTAGAGAGCAATGTCCTGTGTGGTGAGGGAAGGGATGGGAGGATTGATGAAGACGGCCTCCGGGAGCGGTTTGGGCTTCGGCACACCTCTGACGAAGCGTTCGGGATGAGCGGCCCATGCTTCGCGGAGCACGGATTTCCTGCCGGCAATGACCTGATCGGCGTTCCCGAAGTGGACCTGCTCGGGGGTTAGCATCGAGATGCCGCCATGGCGGTGCTCGGCATTGTACCAGCGGAAGAACGATCGACAGAACGTCTTGGCTTGGCCCTGATCCCCGAACCGTCCGGGAAACGAGGGATGGTACTTCAAGGTTTTGAACTGAGCCTCGGAAAACGGGTTGTCATCCGACATCTGAGGCTGGCTCAACGAGCGGGTCACGCCGAGGTCAGCGAGAAGTTGAGCGGTGCATTGGCTCGTCATTGGAGCTCCCCGATCCGAGTGCAGGGTCAGGACCCGGGGCTGGACGCCATGCTTCAGGCAGCTCTGCTGGATCAACCGGCCGGCCAGGGCCGAGTTCTCCCGGTCCGCCACCATCCAGCCCACGACGTAGCGGCTGTAGATGTCCATGATGACGTAGAGGTAGTAATAGCTCCACTTCTTCGGCCCGAGCAGCCGCGTGATATCCCAGGACCACACCTGGTTCGGCGCCGTGGCCATCAACTCGGGCTTCTTGTACTCCGGATGGGTGCGCTGCGCCCGGCGTTCCTGAACCGGCACCTCGGAGGCCAGAACACGATACATCGTGCGTTCGCTGCACAGGTAGACCTCTTCGTCGAGCAGCGTGGCCACCACCTCGGCGGGTGAGCGGTCCACGAACCGCTCCGAACACAGCGTGTCGAAGACCTCGCCTCGTTCCGTCTCGCTCAATGCCCGGGCGGGCGTCGGGCGGGGCTGCTGTTGCCCGGTTGATGGGCCTCGACGACGGTACAACGTCGATCGGGAGACCTCGAGGGCCGCGCACGCCGGTTTTACACCGACGTGCTTAGCCAGCTCGTCGGCCGCCTTCAAGAGTTTGTCCCGTCGTCGAGGCTTATCCCCAGCAGCCCCGCAACTTTTCCCTGCACGTCGATGATCAGGTGTGCCTTCCTGAGCTCATTCTCGAGCCGTGCGTTTCGCCGCTCCAGCTTGCGTACCTTCTCATCCAGCGGATTTCGCTCCGGCTTGCGGCCGCGTTTCTTCGACAGGGCCTTCAGCGACCCGCTATGCGCCGCCTTGCGCCACGTCGTCAGGTGCGACGAGTACAGGCCCTCTCGCCGCAGGAGTTGACCCACCTCGCCGGGCTCGGTGCACCGGTCCGCTTTTTCGACGATCCGCAGCTTGTACTGAAGTGACCCCCGGAACCTGATCCAGTTATTGTGGGACTCCTTGAGCAGGAGGAGTCATGCAAAAGAGGCGGTTTCGGGAAGAGCAAATCATCGGGATTCTGCAAGAAGTGGAAGCTGGAGCGACGATCCGTGAGATGTGTCGCAGGCACGGGATCGCGGAGACGACGTACTATCGGTGGCGCACGAAGTACGGTGGTATGGACGTGAACGAGGCGCGACGCCTCAAGCAGGTCGAGGAGGAGAACCGACGGCTGAAGCGGATCGTGGCCGACCAGGCCTTGAATCTTCAGATCCTGAAGGACTTGTTGGGAAACGGATCGTGACGGCCCGGGAACGGCGCCAGGTCGTCGAGCAGGTGCAAGCCGTGCGAGAGGTTTCAGAACGCAGAGCGATCCGGTACACGGGTTTTCCACGCTCTACGATGCGATATCGCAGCACTCGCGATCCCCAGGAGCTTCTACGAGCTCGCATCGTAGAGTTGGCGCAGGAGCGGCCACGCTGGGGCTACCGGATGATCCACGTGATGCTTCGACGAGAAGGCCGGCTGGTGAACAGGAAACGAGTTCAACGACTCTACAGGGAGGAAGGGCTCGCGGTGCGTTCGAAGGGAAGGAAACGTAGGAGCCAGGCCCCTCGACCGATCCGAGAGGCGTTGAGCGGCCCGAACGAGCGGTGGAGCATGGACTTCGTCTCTGACACGCTGAGCAACGGCCGCCAATTTCGGTGCCTGACGATCATGGACGAATTCAGTCGCGAGTGCCTGGCGATTCACATCGCGCATTCGATTCCGGCCGCCGGGGTCATCGAGGTGATGGAGTGCCTCAAAGAGTCCAGAGGGTTGCCCGAAGTGATCATCACGGACAACGGCTCCGAGTTCCGCAGCCGTGCGTTCGATTCATGGGCCTACGCTCGAGGCGTGAAGCTCGATTTTATTCAACCGGGCAAGCCCGTCCAGAACGGCTTCATCGAGAGCTTCAACGGAACACTCCGGGGCGAGTGCTTGAACCTGCACTGGTTCCTCTCGATCCACGACGCGAAACGTTCGATCGAGCAATGGAGAGCTGACTACAACGAAGTTCGTCCCCATAGCTCCTTGGGCTTTCTGACTCCCGAGGAGTTTATGGATATTCATTCACCGAGCGAAGAGAACCTCGCTCCCAAAAATATCTCGGAAGTCCCATGATTTTTGGATCAACTTCGGGGGTCACTTCAGTACGACGGACTGAACCGCCGCCGTAGCGGCCTATCTACTACCTCTGGGTCCGCAGGAGCTGCCGCGCTTCGCTTGGCCTCCCCGGTTCCAGGGGCACTACCATTCTCTTCCATTCTCTCTCGCAGTCCCAACATGTTCGTTTTCTCTGCCTTCGCCCTACTCTAATTCTTTGCGTGCTCCGTGTCTCACGTACGTTGGCAGAGAGGGGGGAAGTCCATCTCGGCGGAATTACGCGCAGCCATGCGTTGATCTCCGACGACGGCCGCCGACGTGGCGGTCCTCAGAGGTAGGCTTCGAGTCGCGTGCGGTACGTCGCCAGGAACTCGTCCGCACTGGCGTTCGAGAAAACATGTGGATCGCACTTTGCGGTGATGGACAGTTGACTGGCGTATGTGGTGATGATCAGGCCCGCCCGCGTGAGTGGTCGCAACGGCGTCCAGGCGAGGATCTCTTCCAACACGGCATCGCCAACGACGAGCTTCCCCCGTTCGCGTGGGAACGGCGCAGCGAACGAACGGGTCGGATCGCTCATGTTGCTCAGGACAGCCGTGGCCAGACAGCGGTCCTCGGGAGTCATGCGCCGAATTGTCCCGGGCACGCGGCTGGCCACGTGCAAACCGCGGATGAACATGAGTGAGGCGTTCGTGGTGCGGATGAACTCGGTCTCTCGTTTCACGCTGGGCAGCAACGTGGTGGGCTCGCCGCAGTCTTTGACTTGGCGCGTCAAGAACGCGTAGCTCATGTAATTCGTCGCGGGCATCGCTTCGTGATCGGGGCCGCGCAAGTTGCAGGGCATCAAAATACGAATCGAATCGTTGGGGTTCGGATGACCGTACTCGTCGTTCCAATCTCGAATCGCCAGAAAAAGAGTCGCCAGAAGAAGATCATTCAGCGTCGTGTGGCGTCCGGCCGCGGCGCGGCGCAATTCGGCGAGGAGAGCGGGGCCGGCTCGAAGCTCCGCGCAGCCGTGCCGACCACCGGGCGACTTCCCGGCTCGACGCGGACCAGCGAGCGCGACCGGATCGACCCGCGTGAACTTCCACGTTTCGCGCAGACCGACCCGCGTGTCGCTCGTCCATTCTCGTAGCCCCGACGAAACCAACGGAAAACGCCCGCGAGTTCGCAGCAGTGCAGGTTGCAAGGGGCGTAACGAAAGATTCGGTGCAGTCGAAGTCACGAGGCTCGAATACCCCGCCAACAAGTCCTCCAGAAACTGAAAGATGGCGACGCCGTCGCAGCAGGCATGATGCAACCGAACCTGGAGGCTGAACGTCGATCCGAAGTTGCGAACCGCTAGGTGCAAGCCCGCTCGACGCGTCAGGTCGATTGCGCCGAAAGCATCGTCATTTGGTGGAGTCTCGAGCGATCCCCAATCGATCCCGGGCTCGCGGTCGTCGAGCACCCACGAGGGGCAACGCCACTTCTTCGGCTGGATGCGCGCGCTCAGCAAGGGGTGACGTGCGACCGCGTTACGCGCGGCGGCTTCGAACGCCGGACGATCAAAGCCGCCGGAGAAGGTCAAGTCGACCGCCGCGACCATGGGGAACTCGTCGCGATCGTCTGCCCACATCATGCGTTCGAAGGGCGTCAACGCGAGTGGGAAAAGCGACTCGGAACCTGGCCTCCCTCGAAGATCAGACGCCCTTGAGTTACCGATGGAGCTTGCCGACGTCATGGGTCGTCTCTCGTGGGGCACCTAGGTTTGGGAAATCGAGGCATCGAGCCGACGGAAAACTCTGGTGACGCGGGCTCGTAAGCCGCTGCCGCGGATAGGAAAATCCAAAAACACCCTCTTGAAGGAAGGTGCAAGTTAGGACGGGGTTTGCGGATGGGACAAGCGCTCGGCGTTTCTCTGGAGCGGCTTCCCTCCCGCCCTGCTACGGCGCGCGTTCCAATCTGCTCACGCTACCACGAGCCAGTCCTCCGCGGCGCCGAGGCGCTCCGGCGCGAGCTCGTAGGTTCGGATGCGGCCACTCTTGGTCGAGCGCACCACCCCCGCATCTTCCAGCACGCGGAGATGCCGGGAAAAAGTGGGCAGCGCCATCGCGAAAGGCTGGGCTCGCTCGCTGACGGAGCCCGGCCCGACACGTAACCGCTCGACCACCCGCATGCGCGCCGCATGGGCACGCGCGCGGAAGACCGCGTCGAGAGAAGGGTGGCTTCGATCACAAAACTAAGGTAAGGATGTTGTCCGTGTCGTCCGACGCGGGCGCTGTATTCCTCCGAACCGGACTAAGCGGGCCATTCCGGGCGTGCCGGACGACGCTCGGGTCGACGTAGGTGCGTGACAGGGCCGAGGAGCCAGGATGAGCGAAAAGGTCGTTGTGGTGACAGGCGCAAGCGCGGGGATCGGCGCAGCAGTGGCCGAACTTCTAGCCGACCGATCGATGGCGCTCGTCCTGGTGGCCCGTCGCGAGGGGGCACTTCGTGAGGTTGCGTCGCGCGGCCAGAGCGTTCTCCGGGTGGTCGCCGACGTGTCCAGCAGGGACGCCGTGCGCGACGTCATCGAGAAGGCGATCGACCGATTCGGCCACATCGACGTGTACATCAACAACGTGGGCCGGGGAATGACGCGGCTACCCTCCCAGCTGACCGATCAGGACGTCGCCGAGATGATGCAGTTGAACGTCCTCACATCGCTGTACGGCATGCAGGAGGTGCTGCCGCACTTCAAGTCGCGCGGGGCTGGACATGTCATCAACATCTCGTCGCTCCTGGGCCGGGTGCCCTTCGCGACCTTCCGCTCCGCGTACTGTGGCGCGAAGCACTTCCTGAACGCCCTCACCGCGATGTTCAGAGCGGAGGTCCAGGAGACCTACCCGGGAATCCAGTTCTCCTTGGTGTCACCCGGCGTCGTTCGGACCGACTTCGGGCTGAATGCCATGCACGGCGGCCCAAGCTCCCACGAGATCCCGGACTCACAGAGCGCCGAGGAGGTCGCAGCCGTCATCGCCGAGGTCATTACGTCCCGGAGACCGGACGTCTACACTCGCGAAGGTATGCACGATCGCATCAGGGGATACTATGCTTCCCTAGGGGAGGACCCGTAGTCGGATGTCTACTGACTCACGGGTGTCGTGGCTTCGCAACGGGCGCCTGGCTCGGGCACGTCGTCGTGGGGCTTCCCCGCTCCGCTGAGGTGACTCGGACCGCCTCTGCGCACTTCGGAACGACGAGAGGTGGTCGACGCATGGCCCGTCCGCGGCACCGCGGACCGGTGAGCGGCACGAGACCCAGGGGGCCGTAACCGGCGAGGGCCGCTCGCGCTGCTCCGCCGAAGCCCTTACGATCGGCCCCGAATCGAGGCGGAGATGCCCCCTGGACAACCTCACGCACACGCTCGTCGGTGCGGCCATCGCCAAGGCGGGGGCCGACCGAGTGACACCGCTCGCCACCGCGGCCCTGGTCATCGCCGCGAACGCGCCCGACGTCGACGTCGTCAGCTACGTTCGAGGGCCGTTTTTCGCCCTGTCGTTCCGCCGCGGGATCACTCACGGGTGGCCCGCGCTCCTCGTTCTGCCATTCGCGGTAGCCGCGGCGATCCTCGCGTGGGATCGCTGGGTGAGACGCCGACGGAGCCCCGAAGCAGATCCCGTGAGAGCGGGGCCGCTGCTCGCGCTGTCTGCCATCGGGGTGGTGACTCATCCCACGCTGGATTGGATGAACACGTATGGCATGCGTTGGGGGCTCCCCTTCGACGGCGGGTGGAGCTACGGCGACGCCCTCTTCATCATCGACCCCTGGATTTGGCTCACCCTCGGAGGCGCCCTGTTCCTCACGTCGAATCCCGGCCGTGCGGGCAGCCTCGCGTGGGGCGGCCTCGCTGCTCTGGCCACGACATTCTTGCTGTTCGGGCTTCCGGCAGCACGGGTGCCATGGGTCGTCGGGGTGTGCCTGATCGTCGGGCTCCGCATATGGAGAAGGCCCGTTGCCCGAACCGGCACGCGGCGGCTCGCGGCAGCGGCCATCGCGATGGTCACAGCGTATGCAGTACTGCTGGTCGCCCTGGACGGGATCGCGGCACGCCACGTCGCTCGGGTGGCCCAGGGGTCCCTCGGGTCCGCCGTGGACGTGATGGTGGCACCCCTCCCGGGTAACCCGTTCGTGTCGAGGGTCACGGTTCGGACGAACGAGGGATACGTGCCCGGTCGGCACCGTTGGTTCGGTGCGGACGGAGGAGTCATGCTGTTCGCCGACCATCTCATCCCCCTCGTTTCAGGCCCCGCAGAGGCTTCCCGGGATGAGGTCGAAGCAGTCGCTGCCCGCGTCGGCATCATGCCCGACGTGGCGTACTACCTCGACTGGTCCCGGTACCCCTACTACCGCGTCCAGCCCACGGAGGGCGGTTGGGAGGTATCGGTCGGCGACGCACGCTACACCGCCTTCGCCGGCGCCGGTTCCCTGGGGGGCCTGACGGTTAGGCTCGCCCGATAACCTCGCCGTCATCTTCGTCTCGACGTCCGCGAACATCGCATACGAGCGCGACGGCGAACCGATTACCCTGCTGGGGGTGCTCCGCAACGCGTGAGGTCGAGCGCGCGGGTCACTCCCCCCGCCCTTCCGCGAACACGTGACGCGAGTACCGGTAATCGCGGATGGCCGTCACCCGATCGCCCTCGTAGCGGAGCAGGATGACGTAGCCCTCCGCAGCACCCGCACCGTCGGAGGCGATCAGCGCGGGCCGACCCTCGAACGTCGCGGCCCGGAGCGTGCAATCGACCGCCCTTGCGTAGTTACTGAAGTAGGGTCCGACGGGCTTCGCGCCGTGTGCTTGGAATCGCCCGACCAGGTCGAGCCGCACATCCTCCGCCAACATGTCCCGGAGACCGTCGAAGTCGCGCGCGTTGAACCGTTCCGCATAGCGCGTCACGATTCCGGCTTCGGCTTCGCTGAGCGTCGCCGGCACATCTTCCCGACCCGATGCGACGACGGCCCTGCGTAGGCCGGCGCGCCCGCGGTGCAACGCACCCTTCACCGCGGGCACGCTCGCACCGAGAATCTCTGCCACCTCGCCGAGCGAGTAATCGAGTACGTCTTTGAGAATGACGCAGCTCCTTTGCATCGGCGTGAGCTTCGTGAAGTACGAGAGTCCGAGCGCCGCCAGCTCCTGCCGCTCGAAAGGATCGACTTCCTCCTCAGCCTTGACGTTCGCCTCGACCAGGCCGCGGTGCCGGCGATCCGCCCGCCGAAGATGGTCCACCGACCGGTTATGCGCGGACCGGAACAGCCATCCTCTCAGGTTCTCGACGCCCTCGAGCTCGGAGAGCTGGTAGAACGCCTTCGCCAGCACCTCCTGGACCACGTCTTCGCCCTCGATCGAGGAGCCTACCATCCGCGCGGAGAAACGATGGAGGTCCGGCCGAATCTCCCTGACGAGGTCGTCGAACGCCTTCCGGGCTGCTGTGTGCACGTCTCTGTCCACCATCAGGCTCCTTCGACTATGTCTTCTCAACCATACGACGATTCGACGATTCGAAAGGATCCGCACCGCTCCCAGCGGTTCGCGAGCCTGGCGTGTCCGTTCCGGCGGCGACCAGCCTTTCGGGCCGCGTCGCCGGGCTCAATGTGGGGCTCCTGCGCATCCGCACCGGAAACGGAGAGCCGTATCCTTCACGGGCCCTCGTTCGTCGAAAGGGTGAAGGACATCGCGAAAACGACGACCAGGAGCAAACCAGATGTCGAACAGCGCGGCACCCCTCATGAGCATCTTCGGCACCAGCGATCACCTCATCCCGCTCATCCTCGATGGCCTGTCCGACGAGGATTCGCGCCGACGTTCACGCGGCCAAGAGGGACCCTCGATCGCATGGCATCTCGGCCACCTGCTGCACTGCCGGCACCAGGCGATGAAGTTGCTCGGGGGCGGCACGGAAAACCCGTACGCCGACCGCTTCTTCTCAACAGGCGCCAGCGACGGCGCGGACTACCCGGGCGTCGCCGAATTGCGACAGGAGTGGCACGCCGTGAGCGAGCGTTTCATGGCCGCGCTCGGTGGAGCCAGCGACGAGCTGCTCAGCGCGCCAGTCGCTGGAGGAGCACACGCGGAGGAATGCGTACGGGACAAGATCGCTTTCGTCGCATTCCACGAAGGCTACCACCTGGGCTCGATCGCAGCGATCCAGAAGCAGCTCGGCTACGCGACCCCGCCCGAGAAGATCATGGCGGCGATGGCTGGGGGGGGGCTGACCCATGCCGAGTATCGCCTTCTCGGACGAATGGGGAGAGGTCGTCGACCGTCCGGGGCACGATACGATCGAGATCCGGTGGTTCGACTCGACGTCCGAGATGACAGGCGACGAGTTCAATGCCTGGCTATCGCGTTTCGCCGACGAAGTGGAGCACCGAGGCCGCAGGAACGTCCTCGTCGATGCAGTTCGCTTCGGTATGTCCATGGACCGGTTGGACGCGGAGTGGCGCGACGTGAACATCATCCCGCGCTACAACGCCGCGGGCGTGGCGAAGTTCGCCTTTCTCATGCCCGATGCGATGCCGGCGATCGGTGCTCCGCCGAACACGGAGGGTCCGGCCGACTATCCGACGGCCTACTTCGGCACCAGGGCGTCTGCGATGGCGTGGCTCGGCCGAGATTAGTTAAAGATCCTGCGGACAGGCGACTTGCCCGACCATCGTGGAGTGGGGAATCCGACGGTTTTCGGACGGCTTAGCTCCAGAGATTAGCCTCAGAACCGCAGCAGGTGCGTGACCTTCACGGCGAGGGTGCGGTCCTTCAGATCTGGAAACCCCTGAGCGGAGGTGTCGCGACTGTCGCTGTAGACCAAAAACAGCTCACTCCCGGGTGAGTACTCCCACCGGAGTCGTACGTTGGAGCTCCAGGAGTCGTTGCGGGAGTTGTACTGCAGCAGGCCGCTGAGAGCGCTGCGGGGCGACGGGGTGAAGATGGCGCGTGTGGTGAACAGCTGCGCGGTGAAGCTCCCCCCGGCGAGGTCCACCCAGTTTTGCGACAGGCTGGGCTCCAGCGAGAAGCGGGGGCTGACCTCGATGCGGCCGCCGTAGCCTACCGCGGTCCGATCTCCATCGTAGAAACTGCCGTACTCCGCGCTGAGGCGCCCGTTCACCATACGCTGGGGGCCAAGGCCGTACGTAACATCGAGCCCCCCGAAGCCGTAGCCGCCCGCCGGGATGACGACGTCCTCTGCGATCTCGAAATCTTCTGCTAGAGACTCGTACTGGCGGGCGTACTGGATCGACCAGCTATCGCCATTTTCCAGCTCCGCCCGGAACAGCCCCTCCGCGTTGCGGCTCTCGAGATGACCGTCGCTCGCCGCGGTCACGTAGTCGAGGCTGGCCTGCGACACGAGTCGACGGATCAGTCGGTTCGATAAAAGCCGAGGGCTGAAGCGCGCCTCCACCGAGCTCAGCCGGAAGTCTTCGCGCCTCAGGAAACCGACTTCCGGATTGAAGGCCTCGCCGACCATCAGGTGTCCGACTTCCAAGCCGTAGCGATCACCGTTGTAGACGAGCTGTGCTCGATAGCTCACGTCGTCCCCTGCCCCCTGACGTGTCCTGCTCCCGGCGTAGTAGGCGATGGCCTCCCAGTCCGTCAGGAACTGGAGATGGGCGTCCAGGCCCCAAGTCGTGCTCGAGCCGTCCTGCTCGATCGCGCGCGTCCGGTGCGTGGCGATGAGGCCGATGCTGCTCCGACTCAGGATGTTCCGTTTGATACGGAGCACCGAGAAGTTGGTCGCCGGCACGTTTTCGTCCGGGGCGTCACCGGTCTGAACGTTGAGGGCACCGACCGAGAAGGGGCCAGCCATTCCCGTCAGGCGGGCGCCGACGCGAACCGGTATCGCTTTCCCTTCACTCAGGCCGATCCGGCGGCTGAAGAACATCACCGGAACATCAGGGCTTCCGCCGCGGCCACCGCCTCTGCCACGGCCTCCTCGAGCACCGGTGCTACCAAGACCGAACGCGTAGAGGCCTCGCCCTTCCAAAAAGAAATCGCGCTTCTCAGGAAGCGACAGATTGAAGCGCGTGAGGTTCACTTGCTGCTCATCGGCCTCGACCTGAGCGAAATCGGTGTTGACGGTGAGGTCGGCCGTGAGGCTCTGCGTGATCCCGTACTTGACGTCGCCACCGAGATCGCCCGTCGTCCGGTTCGAGAAGGGCTCGGCAGCCAACCGGTTCGTCGTCATCGACGAGATGGCGTAGGGCTTCACCTCCAGATTGAGCGATTTACCGGGCGTTTCGAGGCCGACCAGAGTGGCGTGTGCCGAGAACCTGTAGATGCCGAAGTTGCCGTACGACGCCGGCATCGGCGTCAGGTAGGAACGCTCATTCTTCCAGACCACGACACGGCGCATGTTGAAGCCCCACACCTGAGGGCCCGGTCCGGGATAGCGCAGGGACCGGAAAGGAATGGCCATCTCGAACGTCCAACCTTGCTCGAACCGCGCGGTCTGGACGTCCCAGACTGTATTCCAGTCGGGGTTCGAGTTTCCCTCGTCCGTCACCTCCTGGTCCCGCAGTGCGCCGAGCGGATTGGTCTGGAAATAGAAGCCGTTCCGGCGGTCGTGGAACGTGTCGAACACGAGGGCGATGTTCGCCCCCTGGTTGATTCTCTGTCCGTCGCGCCTCAGCTCGTTTGCTACCATCCGCTCCGGTTGGCTGTCCCAGGCGCGAACGGATACGTAGATGTTGCGGTCGTCGAAGAAGATCCACGCCTCCGTCTTCTCAGTGGCCGGCTCGCCCTCGAGCGGCTCTTGCTGGACGAAGTCGTCGGCCGGGGGCACCACGCCGTAGATCGGCTCGTCCAGTCGCCCGTCTGTGCTCAGAGGCGCCTCGAGGCGCGTCGCCCGCACGGTTACGCGACCCTCGTCGTCGTACGTGAGGGTCGGCTCGATGATCCGAGCCGGGGGGTCCACCGCCGACTCATCCTTCGACGATGGGCTCTGGGCCAGCCCGCCCGCGGGCGCCAGCGTCCAACCAGCCACGAGGAGCACGCAACCGGCCAGCCCCGCTCGGCGTGTGCTCACTGGTGAATGCCGCTCGTGAAGCGGAACGGGGCTGACCGAACCCACCCCCGACCTCGACGTTGTGTGCACTTGATTGGGGCGAGCTCCGTTCGAACGGTCGCTGTGGCGCCGGTTCCGCGCAGGTGTTGGCGGTCGTCGCGGGACACCCGACCCAGCTCGTCGAGGATCGTGACAGGCGTCGACACTGTTGAGGACCCGGAATCGAGGCGCGGTGTTGAACGGCCGCTGCACCCACCGCCGAACCGGGGCTTCGATCGTTCCTCGAACCCGGCAGCGCTTTTCAACGGTAGCGGCATCGAGCTCCTTGGTGGGACACGCCGGACCCCGAGGTGGTGGGGAAGTGAGTAGGAAGCTTGCGTGGCAAGTTGCCAGCGTGGCATCCTTCGGAGTGCATCCCACCCACTCGCGAGCTCGAGTCGCGATGAGAGAGGTGGGCTGCCGAGCGCCTTGCCCTCGCCCTTACCGGAGTGGCCGCGTCTATGGAGCGGACGGCGCACTGTCCCTCGTGCAGCAAGGAAGTCTTCTCAGAAGACTCGTTCTGCTGCTGGTGCGGCACGTCGGTCCGGCCCAGAGACTCCAAGACCGGCCAGTCCCGTCTCACACTCGCCGAACGGACCATCCTGCCGGGGGAGCGCCGCAGTTGCGCAAGCTGTAATGGGCCGATCCTGCGTGGCGATGTCTTCTGTGGTTCGTGCGGGGCCCGACACGGCGCGGAGTCTGAGATGGGTGACATCGGCGCCTGGACCACGGAGCCACTCAAACACCTTGGAAGAGGCCTGCCGAGGGCGGTACGAGTTCATTCAGGAGCTCGGCCGGGGAGGCATGGGGGTCGTCTATCAGGCCCGAGACGCACAGCTGCAGCGCCTCGTTGCGGTGAAAGTGCTCTCCCCGACCTGGCTCAGCGACGAGGTCGTGGTTGCCCGTTTCGAAAGGGAGGCTCGGACGATCGCCTCGCTCCGCCACGAGGCTGTCATCAAGGTCTACGACGTGGGCCGCGCGGGCCCCCTTCACTACTTCGTCATGGACTTCATCGAGGGTGTGTCCCTGAGTCGGCTGCTTAAGGTCCATGGACCGCTCCCGATCCCCGTCGTGCGTGCGATCCTTTATCAGGTCGGGTCTGCGCTCGACTACGCGCACCGGCCCGGCCGCGGCATCGTCCACAGAGACGTGAAACCTTCGAACATCATGCTCGATGTCGAGGGACTCGCGGTCGTAATGGACTTCGGCATTTCCAGGGTCTCGGAGGCGCCGAGCGGTCTGACGCGAACCGGTCTCGTGTTCGGAACACCCGAGTTCATGAGTCCCGAGCAGTGCCGCGGTCACACCGTGACGCACGCCTCGGATCAGTATTCGCTGGGCGCCGTCACGTACGCCATGCTGACCGGTGCCCCACCCTTCACGGGTCCGTTCTACAGCGTGCTCATGGCTCACGATTCGAAGCCGCCCGCTCCGGTTCTGAGCGGCCGCCCGGATTGCCCGGCCGAGCTGGCTTCCGCCGCCGAACGGATGCTCGCCAAGCCGCCCGACCATCGATGGCCAAGTATCGGCGACGCACTGAAGGCCCTCGACCTCAGGCCAGTCCCCGCGGACCATCCCGCCGTCGAGGAGCTCGGACGGCTGGTCGCGAGCGCGGTCGAGACTTCCGAGGAGCATCAGAAAGGTCCCGACGCGACGGTCGTCTCCCAACCCGAGGCGTCCTCGCCCACGCCGACGTCCATGGAGATCGGGCCGCTCCCTGGAGAGCTCGAAGTCGGGGACGAGCTCGTCCTCGAAGCCTCGACGCTCTTCGAGGAGGGCTCCAGCGAGGGCGCTCCGGACCTCACTTGGGAATCGACCGATCCGGCCATCGCCAAGGTCGATTCCGAGAGTGGACAGCTCGTTGCCGTGGGGGTGGGGTCGGCGGTGATCAGCGTTGAGACTGGTGGATTGCGCGAATCGGTGGCCGTCGCGGTGAGAGCGCCGAAGGTGATCGAGCTGGCGATTACGCCCGACTCCGTCGAGCTCGAGGCCGGCCAGCAGGTGCAACTTTCGGCGCAGCCTCTGGACAAGCTCGGCAAGGTCCACGATCGGCCGGTCTCCTGGTCCTCGAGCGACCCGAGGATCTTGACGATCGACGAAGGCCTGGTCACGGCCCAGCGCGAGGGGGCGGCGAGCATTCTCGCGAACTGCGAGGGCGTCGGAGCAACCGCAGCCGTGCGGATTTCGCCGGCCTCGGAGGCAGTGACGGAATCAACCGAATCGGTCGTGACGGTCGCCGAAATCACGGTGTCCGGAATTCCGGACCGGATCCGCGTGGAGGACACCGTCCAGCTCGCGGCCACCCCCCTTGACGAACAGGGACGCCCCGTGGAAGCGGCGGTGGTTTGGAAAGTCGCTCACCCCGGCGTGCTGGAAGTCCTCGGTGGCGGACGCTTCAAAGCCATCGCCCAAGGACGTGGGGTCGTGTTGGTCGAATCGGAGGCCGTGACGAAGCGCGTGCCGCTCCGCGTGCTACCGAGCGCGACGGCTCGACCGGTGCCTACCGAGGCAGCTCGACGCCCTTCGACGGCGGATTCTCCTCCCGTCGCCTCGGCCCGAGGGCGTTCAATCGCTGCGGCCACCTCGAGGGCCGTCGGCTGGGTACGCGAGCGGCCTGCGCATGCTGCCGTGGCCGTGGCCCTGGCCGTCGTCACCATGTTCCTGGTCCGAGCGATGATCGGACCAGCGGCGCCGGTCGGCATCGCCACCGATGTGGTCGTTATCAACGCGGCCAACGGCGAGCCGATCGGGTCCGCGCTCCGCTTGACGCTGGGAGAGACCGTCGCGCTCGAGGCCGCTGTGTTCGACGAGCAGGGGACCGCTGTCGATCGGACGGTCGACTGGAGCTCGTCGAGCCCTTCGGTGGCCAGCATCGACCCGACGGGCGTTCTCGTAGGGCTGGGGGGCGGCGGAGCGCGGCTCGAAGTGGCCTCGGGCGACGTGGTACGGGAGATCGAGGTCACGGTCGAGCCTCCAGTGGCCGAGATCGTCGTCGTCACCGCCGCGGACCAACAGCCGGTCGACAGTGCGCTGCTGCTGGATCCGGGTCAGAGCGTGGTGCTCGGCGCCCACGCGCAGGACGAGTCCGGCGCCCGGGTGATAGGTCCTGACGTCTCATGGACCTCTTCCGACGCGTCCGTGGCGGAGGTGGACGGCAACGGGCGGGTGACTGCCCTGTCCACTGGTGAGACTTCGATCCTGGCAGCCTCGGCGGACGTGGCTCGGGAGGTCGCCGTGATTGTGGCTGTCGCGGCGCTCGCGCCGAGCACGGCGGCGGCGGTGCAGCCCCAACCGGTAGCTGATCAACCGGAGCCCGAGCCCCCGCCCGAGGACGGCCTGCTCCGGTTAATCGTCCGGCCGTGGGCGTTCGTCTACGTCGACGGATCGCAGCGCGGGGACGGAGACGAGCGTAACCTGGAGATGTCCCTCGCACCGGGTAGTCATCAGCTGAGGCTCGAGAACCCGAACATGGTCACCTTCGATACCACCTTCGTCGTCGTGTCGGGCCAACCCACGGTCGTCACCAAACAGCTGCAGCCGGGAAACGAATCGTGAAGACGTCACGCATCGTGTGTGCCATGCTTCCAGTGGCCGTACTGGCCGGCGCCGGCGCGGCGTCGGGTCAGCAGGACCGGGAGGCGCTCATCGAGGAGGCCCGCGCCCAATTCAGCGATTCGGTCGCGCTCACCCTTCTCGGGTCCGCGGTGAACCCTGCAATCGCCCCGATCGACAGCCTCTGGGCGGTAGGGGTGTTCGACTTGGCGCTCACGCTCATCGGCCGGGAAGAGAGCTCCCGCGCTGCGGTGTGGCTCCGCTGGGCGGCCAGGCACGGGGCGGCGTGGCCAGTGGACCCGACGTGGTTCCCGCCTTCGATGATCGACGCCTATGAGCAGGCCATCTCGGCCGTACGGGCCGGCGCTGGCTTGGGGGGACGGGCTCCTGACCACGAACTGGCGCTGGCCGAGCGACTTCGACCCGGGCTCGGCCGGGTTGCTCGAGGTTGGGTCGGCTCCTCAGTCGGTGCCACTATCCGTTTCCGTCGATGGGCGAGACTCGGTCGAGCCCGGCGGCGTTCTCGCCCTCGAGCCGGGGACCTACCAAATGGTCGCGTCGGCGGACGGCTACGAGACGGTGACGACGACCAGGGAGATCCTACCGGGAGCGACGACCGTCCTCGAGTTCGAGCTGCCGCCGCTTCTCCCGCCCGACGTCCAGGCCGCGGTGACGACGAGCCTCGTGCGCATCGACTTCACGACGGACGGCCAGCAGCAGTGCACGAACGGACTCGTCCGGCAGCGGAGCCTCGTGCTCACGTCGCTCAGTTTCGTGGAACAGGCTGCGGCCCTCGAGGTGCAGACCTCGTCCGGCCTCGTGCAGGAGGCTTCCGCGGCCGTCAGCGACCCGGAGCGAGACCTGGCGGTCCTGAGGGTCGAGACCGGCCAGACGCGGCTCCTTCCTCTCGCCACGGGCGTGGTGGACGGCCAGTACGCGTGGTCGGTCCATCACGCCGGGTGCGCGGGCCCCACGTCGGCGCGGACGCGTCTCGCAGGCTGGATCACACCCCCGACCGGGCCCGTGGCGCTGACGCCGGAACTGCCGGTCGGGGCCATCGGCGCACCACTCGTGGACCGGAGCGGCGCCCTCATCGGGCTGATCACCGCGGCGGACCAGGTGACCCCGCCCAACCTGGCACAGGATCTTCTTGCCTCGGCCGTTCAGGAGGAGTTGGAAGGGGCCGAAGAAGCGGCACAAGCCGGCGGCGGCGGTTTTCCCATTTTGTGGGTCGGGGCTGGGGCCGCGGCGATCGGGGTCGCCGCGCTGGTGCTCGGCGGCGGTGGCGGCGGCGGCGGCGATGTCCCCGGCGGAAACGGCACCGTACGGCGCACGGGCATCGAGATCACGCTTCCGGGAGGATGACCGTGACAGACCGGCTTTGGCGAGCGCTCGTGGCGGTCGCGGTCCTGTGGGGATGCGAGTCCCCCACACCAGCCGTGGATCTGGCGGGGGGCTCTCTCTTCAGGTGGTTACTGAGCAGGGGGCTGCGCTGAGGTTCGACGCTGGAAGAGTGATCGTATACGAAGGCCCCGTCTCCAGAAACGTGTCGATCAACCCCGGCGCGACGGAGATCATCGACCTCCCCGTCGGCACGTACTCGGTCGCCCTGGAGGCACTGTTGGGCAGCGAGGTCGAGGCGTTCGGGGAAAGGCAGGGCGTCGTGGTCACCCAAGGCAACGTGACCCGGGTCACAGTGTCGCTGCGGAGCTTCGTGCCGGCGCTGTCAGCTGTTCCGTTGGAGGCCGACGAGGCGCAGGGCTTCACCCTCGAATGGAGCAGCGTGACGGGCGCGACGACCTACGTAGTCGAGTGGGCCACCGACCCGGACTTCGGGGCCGCGCAATCGGACGAGACGACGAGCACATCCCTGTTCTTCTCGTTGGCGCCGGGCACGTACTACTTCCGCGTGAGGGCCGTGAACCGCTTCGGCTCGTCGGGACTTAGTACCTCCAGCGCGCAGGTGACTTTCAATCCGGCCGGAATCGTCTGGGCCGAAATACATGCCGGGAGGAGTCACACGTGCGGATTAGACGAGTCGGGTCAGGCCTTCTGCTGGGGCCGTGATGACGCTGGCCAGCTCGGGCACGACGCGGCATTCCTGGATCAGCCCCAGCCGGTGCCCGTAAGCGGGGGCCACACCTTCATTGCACTCACGGTGGGCAGTGATTTCAGCTGCGCGCTGGATGGTCAGAGACAGGCCTTCTGCTGGGGACTCGACAATCGTGGGCAGGTAGGGAACGGCTTGCCGGAGGAGGACGTTAGTGAGCCGACGGCGGTGGGGGATGGCCCGCTGGGCGCTTTCAGCGCCATTTCATCCGGCGGCTCTCACGTCTGCGCGCTGGCGGTTTTGGGAGGTGTCTCCTGCTGGGGTAACGACAACTTTGGCCAGTTGGGAGATGGCTTGCCGGAAGAGAATCAGCCGGAGCCGGGAATCGTGGCCCACAGCCTCGGGTTCGTCGCGGTCTCGGGGGGCGGCGCCCACACGTGCGGTCTGGACGGGTCGGGTCAGGCGTTCTGCTGGGGCTTCGACCGTCATGGCCGGCTGGGGGACGGCTTGCCGGAGGAGGACCAGCCGGAGCCAGTGGCGGTGAGCGGGGGCCACACGTTCGTCGCGCTCACGGCGGGCGGCCATACGTGCGGGCTGGACGATTCAGGTCGGGCCTTCTGCTGGGGTTGGGACCGTGATGGCCAGCTAGGGGACGGCGCCGAACTGGTCGATCAGGCGGAGCCGGTGGCGGTGAGCGGTGGCCATAGATTCGTTACGCTCACAGTGGGCCACTTCCACACGTGCGGGATCGACCAGTTGGGCAACGCCCTTTGCTGGGGACTCGACCAGTTTGGTCAGTTGGGAGACGGACCGGAGCTCGTGAACCAGCCAGAGCCGGTCCGAGTGGTGGACCCGTGACGGAGTCGGAGCCTGTGCTCGACGCGCCTTGAGCTAGAGAGGTGGGACGTGCACGAGCGCGTCTCCGGGATAGCGGCCTCCCGTCCGTGCACACCGGTACGCCTCGCGCGACTCGCTGCGCGCGAACCCAGGGACATCGCACAGTCGGGCGCGTCTCGATGCGGTCACGGCACGGAACGAAGGTTGGCGCGGTATAGAGGACACAGGTGTTCTTCGAACGGGAACGGACGTCCATGGGCCCAACTTCGGCGGAGGCTCCTGCCCAGCGGGAGCCAGCGCGAGCAGATTTCCTCGAGGGACCGCCCACTTCAGGAAGCTCGATGATCTCACGCGGGATCATCTCGGGGGTCGTAGGTGCCACGGCGCTGGCGCTTTACTTCCTGATCGTAGACGGGTTCAGCGGGGCGCTCTTGCGAACGCCCACTTTCCTCGCGAACGCGATCCTAGGCGCCGAAGGGATCGAGATGGTGTTCGCACCGCTCGCCGTCTACACGATCATCCACTACTGCGTGTTCATCGCGGTGGGCATTCTGGTGTCTTGGGTCACGAGCTACGTCGAGCTCTCGCTGCCGGTTCTGTTCGGCCTGGTGCTCGGTCTGGCCCTCTTCGACCTCGTGTTCTACGGGAGCGTCGTCATCACGGGTGTGAACGTGGTGGAGGCGATCGGCTGGCCGGAGGTGCTGTTCGGTAATCTCATCGCAGGCGTCGGGCTCGTCTCGACACTCTACCGCCTCGGCGAAACACGTTCGCTCAGCTGGTGGAGGGCGCTTACGCGTTACCCGGTCGTTCGCGAGGGACTCGTAGCCGGGTTGATCGGCGCGGGCGTGCTGGCCGCCTGGCTACTGTTGGTCGATGTGGTCCAGGGCAGACCCTTCTTTTCACCGGCCGCCCTGGGCTCGACGCTGTTCCTCGGGGCCACCAACGTGGACCAGGTGATCACGAGCGCATTCACCGTGGCGAGCTACTCGGTTCTGCACTTCGGCGCCCTCATCATCGCCGGCTTCGTCGCCGCGGCGATCGCGGCCGCCGCCGAGCAGAAGCCCCCGATGGCGCTTGCTGCGCTGCATTTCTTCGTGGTCTTCGAAGCTTCCTTCATGGGAGGTCTGGCGGTTGCCGCGGATTTCCTCATCGGCGCGCTCACCTGGTGGAGCATCCTGATCGGAAACGTGCTGGCTGCGGTCGGAATGGTCACCTACCTGTGGGCGAAGCACCCGACTCTTCGGCTCGTCGGAGACCGACCCTAGGAGACCGTAGGCGGCTGATTTCTCGCTCCGCTGCCAGTCTTCGAGAGGACGCCTTGGTCGTCACCTCCTCCGATTTGCCCACCGCCGTGAAGTCAGCGCAGTCGCGGTCGCTGCGAAGGGGCGGGCTCGCGATCCTTTCGCTCTGGCTCGGGCTCGTTTGGTGGACGAGCGAAGCACCCGCGGTCGCCCCGGAGGGACCGAAGGTCGTCGTTCTCGTAGTGGACGGGCTCCGGCCGGATTACGTGACTGAAGACCTCATGCCGCGGCTGCACGGGCTTGCGGAGGCGGGCGTCCGCGGCGCGGCCCACCACGCGGTCTTCCCGACGGAGACGCGCGTCAACGGCCCTTCGATCTTCACCGGTCGGTACCCCACGGGGCACGGGCAGATGGGCAACAGCGTGTATCTGCCGGAAGTGGCGGCGGACCGCGTGCTCGACGCCGGAAAAGCCGAGGACCTCCGCCTCGTCGACGCGAGAACGGGGGGATCTCTGCTGACGGCCGCCTCATTGGCTGAGCTCCTCGCGGCGCAGGGCAAGGTCTACTTCGCTGCGTCCTCGGGATCGACAGGGTCGGCGCTGCTCATGAACCATCGCGGGGCCGGCGCTGGCCTGGTGCACCACGCTTTCACCGTTCCCGACTCTCTGGGGCGGATCGTCACGGAGGCCCTGGGACCCCCGCCGACCCTCGCCGCAGGCGACTCGGGCGTACGATTGGTGGCTCGAGCCGTGGATGCGTTGCTGCGTGTAGGCCTGGACCGGGCGGATGCCGACGTCCTCGCGGCCTGGCTCACCGAACCCGACGGCACCGCCCACGCTCGCGGTATCGGCGCCCCGGAGACGCTCGACGTGCTGCGGGCGGTGGACTCCGAGATCGGCCGTCTGGTCGACGGTCTGCAGGAGCGCGGCCTCGGAAGCTCGACGAACGTCCTGGTCACCTCCGACCACGGGTTCGCTTCGCGGACCGGATCGACGTCACTCCACCAGCTTCTCGTGGAGGGCGGACTCAAGGCCTCCGGGTCCTCACTAGACGTCGTCCTCGCCGGCGGTGCGATCCACGTGCGCGAAGGGGGGTCGGAGCGAATCGAGGCGATCGTTCGCCTGCTGCAAAGCACCGAATGGATCGGACCGGTCTTTACCCGGGCAGCCTCGGGCGGCGATCTGGGAAGCGTCCCGGGCACCGCCTCCTTCGCGTCGGTGGGGTGGGCGCATCCCCGGTCCGCGGACATCCTGACCTCTGCCAACTGGTCGAACGACGCCAACGCGTTCGGCTATCCCGGATCGGTATCCGAGCCCGGGGTCGCGGGCCACGGAAGCTCCAGCCCTTGGGACATCCATGCCACGTTCATCGCCACCGGTCCCGCCATCAAGCGAGGGGTCGTCTCCGAGGTTCCCAGCGGGAACATCGATCTCACGCCGACCGCCCTGTTTCTGGTCGGGGCGCGTGTGCCGGCCGGCCTCGACGGACGCGTGCTGTCGGAGGCCCTCGTCGGCGGTGCGCGGCCTGGAGATGTCGACGTGAGCGCCGACACCGTCATCGCGGCGACGCGGGTGGGCGGGCTGGACTACGAGCTGAGGGTGCTCCACACGCGTGTGGGTGCGACGACCTACTTCGGAGGCACCGAGGTCCGGCGCAGACGCGCGGAGGGGGAACGTCCCTGATCGATTACGCTCAGCGTGATCCTTCCAACAGTTCCGCAACGACCGACTCTGCTTGGTAGACGTTGCGGAGCGCCTCCAGAATACCGGCCGAATGGACCGCGACCGTGCGGCCCGCATCCGTGCGGAACAAGAACTCGTTGGGCAGCTGCTCGACGTTGCCGTCGAAGGCGATGCCGACGACCCGTGTGTCGCGGTCGATCATCGGGCTGCCGCTGTTGCCGCCCGTGATATCGTTGGTCGACACGAAGTTGAGAGGCGTGGACATGTCCACGCGCTCGCGCGCCTCGCCGAAGGCCCTCGGGAGCGACCACGGCATCGCGTCATCGAAGTCGGCCGCTCGTGCGTAGAGGCCGTAATAGGTGGTCTTCGGCGGTGCGAACGTCCCGTTGTAGGCGTAGCGCGAAACCACCCCGTCGCTGATTCGCAGCGTGAACGTCGCGTCCGGAGGAAGGTCGGTTCCGTAGACGGCGAAAAGCGCCTCGGCGAGGCGGCCCTTCTGAAGGTTCTCCTCAGCGACGATGGACTGCCAACGCGAGAGCGCTTCCGGGTAGATCGCCTCCATCATGACGACCGCGGTCAGAAGCGGATCGGTCGTCGTATCCAGCGCGCCGGCGCCCTCGGCGAGCATGGCGCGCCGGAACTCCACGTCGAGGATCCGGGAGTCGCGCGTCAGGCGGCTGGCCGCGTCGGCCGGATCTTCGCCCGTCCTGAAGAGGGCCTCGCGCAGCGGGTGGTCGGCAGGCAGCCACGCGTGCGCCATCTCGAGGTGAGCCTCGAACGGGGCCGAGGCCATGACCTCGGGGACGTCCGTCGGCTCCTCGAGGAATTCGCGGATCTCCGTCAAGCCAAGCTGCTCCACCTCGGGCCCCTCGCCCGCCTGCAGGTAGCGTACGAGGCTGGCGGCATAGGTGAGCTGAGGTGCGCCCATGAGCCCGCTGTTGGCCGCGTTCACGACGGGACTCGCCTCGATCTTGCGCGCTTGGATGTCCGCCATCTCGGCCCACACGTCCGCGTATCGCCTCGCCGCCTCGATCTCCATCAGGCGGCCGCGGAACTCTTCCTCCCAGACGATCTTCGTCGCCACCAGACCCGGATCGAGGAGGCCGCGGAGTTGCCCCGAATAGGCCTTGAGCGAGTTCTCGACGCTGAACAGGTCGTCACGCACTGCGCGCTCCTGCTGCGGGCCCTGGGCCGCCACGGTCTGGAGCATTCGCCTCTGAGCCTCCAGCAGGCCGATGATGAACGGGTGCCGGTAGCTGCGCTCGTACATGAGCTGCGTGACGGTGATCAGCCGGCTCGTCGAGCCCGGGTTGCCGGTGATGAAGACCAGCTCGTCCTCGTCGGCCCCGTCGGGGTCCCAGGCGAAGAAATGGGGGGTCTCGGCCGGCGTGGCGCCATCGGGCTCGTACGCTCGCACGAACGCTACGTCGAGGTTGTACCGCGGGTAGGTGAAGTTGTCCGGATCGCCACCGAAGAAGCCCGCCTGCAGCTCCGGTGCGAAGACGAGCTTCACGGGGGCGTAGCGCTGGTAGGTGTAGAGCTGGAACTGACCGCCCTGAAAGAGCGGGACCACCTGGCATTCGTTGCCCGAGCGCTGCGCGCACTCCTCCTCGATGCGGCGGGCCTCCGCGCCCTGGGCCTCGGCCAACTCTCGGCTCCCGGCGGCGGGCGGCGCGGCGCTCCGTACGCGCGGCGTCACGTCCTCGATCTCGACGAGCTGGTCCAAGTACAGGTCCGGACACTGGAGCTCGTCGGAGAGTTCGGCCGCCTGGAAGCCCTCGACCACGTAGTCGATCTGGGCGGTGGACACGGCCTCGATGCAGTCGCGGGCGCAGTGGTGGTTGGTCATGACCAGGCCCGTCGCCGAAACGAAGGAGGCCGAGCAGATCTCGCCGAAGCGAACCGACGCGAGGCGCACGTGTTCGAGCCATTCCGGGGTCGCGTCGAAGCCGTAGCGCTCACGCCACTGGTCGACCGGCGCGTTCTCGAACGTCCACATCGTTCCGAGCTCCCGGCCGTTCAGCTCGGTGTCCCCCGCCGCTCGGACGGCGGCCTCGGGGGGCTCCAGCATGGCGGCGAGCCGGTTGCCGCCGGGCCTCTCCATGCCAACCGCCGGAAGCCCGGCCCCACCCACCGGCATGACGCCTGCACCCGGGGCCACCGCGGCCACTGCAGGCTCGGGCGCGTCGCCCGAGGCCGACCCCCCTCCACTGCCGGCGGCGCAACCGGTCAGCGCCGGCAGCAAGGCCGTAAACAGAGCGACTCGCGCCCACCCGCGGACCGAGAGGAGTGGCAACTCTGGCGTCGCAACGTCCTGGAGGCAGGCCTGCGGACCTAGTGCGCTGCATGCACGCTGTTCACCACGCATGTCGGAGCTCCGAGGGGAGGTTGGTTCCAGGTGGATGGCGCCGCTCAACATCCGCGTGGATGCTGCGAATGGCAACAGTGGTGAGCCGCCGGCGCCCCCACATGGAGACCAGCGTGAACGGATGCAGTGGGCGGGCGTAGGCGACCTGGAAAAAGCGGGCTGACGATCGGCGGTTTCGGCTCAGCCCGGGCTCCGAGCGGCCATGCCCTGAGCAACATTTCGGAGTTCTTCGATCTTGGCGAGGAGCTCCCCCGCTGAGAAAGGCTTCTGGAGGAACTCGAGGAGGGCGCTGTCCTCTATGGCCTTCGCCGCATCCTCCCGCGCGTAGCCACTGATGAGCAGCACGGGAACGGTCGACGAGACATCGCGAATCCGCGCGTACGTCTCCCGCCCGTCCATGACCGGCATCGTCATGTCGAGAACGACGCATACGATCCCCTCGGCGTTCCGTTTGAAAACGCCCAGACCAGCCCGGCCGTCATCTGCTTCGAGAACGCGGTAGTCATGGCTCCGGAGGGACGAACAGATCACGCGTCGCACCGCGTTGTCGTCGTCCACCACCAGCACCGTCCCGCGTTTGGACGAGGCGGCGGAATCGCGCCCTGCCGACCCATCCACTGAGGCGGTTTCCGCGCTTGGTAGCAGCACCGTCATGCTCGTCCCCACCGTTGGAGCGCTCACGACGCGAATCGTGCCTCCATGACCTTTCACGATCCCGAGCACAGTGGCCAAGCCGAGGCCGCGTCCCGTGAACTTGGTAGAAAAGAAGGGGTCGAAGATCTTGGCCACGGTGTCCTCATCCATCCCCACGCCGTCGTCGGAAACCTCGACGAAGACGTAGAAGCCCTCCTCGCGGTCTTCGGAGAACAGGCACCGGCCGAGGTAGTCGGCGTCCACCCAGAGCGCGCCCGTGCGGATCGTCACTCGACCTCCCGCTTCGCCCGTCGCTTCGGATGCGTTCGTGATCAGGTTCATGATCACTTGACCCAGTTGAGCATTGTCACCCTCGACGGACGGCAAGTCGGGTGAGAGCTCGTAGACGAGCTTCACATCCTTGCTGATCGACGCGTCGAGGAGCCGAGCCATCTTCTGGGCGACGCCCGAGACGTCGAGGCTCTCTACGACGAAGCGGCCTCTTCCGGAGTACGCGAGCATCTGGCCGGTCAGCGAGGCGGCGACCCTCGCAGCCTCCTCCACCTCCTGGGCAGCACCCGTATCTGGCTGTCGGGAGGAAGCTCCTCGAGGGCGAGCGTCGTGTTGCCCAGCACGACCATGAGCAGGTTGTTGAAGTCGTGAGCAATCCCACCGGCGAGGACACCGAGGCTCTCCAGCTTCTGGGCCTGCAGCAGTTTGGCCTCGAGCCGGCGTCTGCGCTCTTCCGCCTCCTTTCGCTCGGCGATCTCCGACCTGAGTAGCTCGTTCGCGCGACTCAGCTCCAGCGTCCGCTCCGCCACCCTCGTCTCCAGCAGCGCCTTCGCCTGCGAGAGCGAAGCTGTCCCAACCGTAGTTGAAGGTTCCTGATAGGGGAGAAAGCAAAGTGGTGGCTCCGGGGGTCCCGGGCCGATAGGCTCGGGTAGGCAAAAACCCCAACACGGAGCCACCACGATGAAGAGAACGTACGAGGTAAGGGATCGGGCGGACAAGCGCGCGATCAGGGAGTTCCTGAAGCGGGAGGGGCAGTTTCTGCTTCCGATGCTTGAGCTCGTGGAGCAGACGGAGGTCGTGATCGACGAAGTCATCCAGGTGATGGGACGAGCGACGATCGAAGCGGTGCTGGAGATGAGCGCCGAGGGTGTGGCAGGCGTGAAGCAGGCAGGTCGGTCACGAGCGGAAGACGACACGGTGTGGTATGGCCGGCAGGGTGGTGTGGTTTACCTGTCGGACCGGAAGGTGCGTGTGGAGCGGCCACGGCTCAGGCGCCGGGGCGCCGGGGAGGGTGGCGAGGTCGAGGTGCCGGCGTACGCAGCGATGCGGAGACCGGGCGCTGTGGCGGATCGGATGCTCGAGGTCCTGATGGCGGGGGTGAGCACGCGCAAGTACGGCCGTGTGATCGGTGAGATGGCCGACACGGTCGGGGTGAGCAAGTCGGCGGTGAGCCGTGAGACGGTCGAGGCCTCGGAGCGCGTGCTGAAGGAGCTGATGGAGCGCCGGCTGGATGCGTGGGACCTCCTGGTGATCTACCTGGACGGGATCCAGATGGGCTCGCACCACGTGCTTGCTGCGGTAGGCGTGGACTCAGACGGAAAGAAGCACGTGCTGGGCGTGAGGGAAGGAGCGAGTGAGAACGCCGAGGTGACCAGCGCGCTCCTAGAGGATCTGGTCGAGCGCGGCCTGGACCCGGGCAGGCGGCGGCTGTTCGTGATCGATGGCTCGAAAGCGCTCAGGAAGGCGATCGAGAAGGTGTTCGGCCAACGTCACCCCATCCAGCGCTGCCGCAACCACAAGCTCCGCAACGTGCTGGGTCATCTGCCGAAGGATCAGCATCCTCAGGTGAAGGCGGCGTTCCGGGCGGCGATGAAGCTGGACGCGAAGCAGGGCGAGCAGAAGCTCGAGCAGCTCGCCCGATGGCTCGAGCGCGACCACCCCTCGGCCTCGGCTAGCCTACGCGAAGGCCTCAGCGAGATGTTCACGATCAACCGGCTCGGCCTCCCGCCGCGGCTGAGGAAGTGCCTGGGCTCGACCAACCTGATCGACAGCACCCACTCGGGCGTAAGACAGAAGACCCGCAGGGTGACCAACTGGAAGAACGGAGCGATGGCCTTGCGCTGGGCTGCGGCCTCGTTCGTGGAGACCGAGAAGAGCTACCGGAGGATCATCGGCTACGACCAGCTCTGGATGCTCAGGGCCCACCTCGACGACCATGAACCGGTTGCCGAAATGAGAAAGGCAGGCTAACAAGGAGACTCTCCGGAGCCACCACCTTCAACTGTCAGCGGGACACCATCGCGAGAGCACCTCCACCGCCTTGTTCCGGTCGGTGACGTCACGAATGACCACGATGATCTGGTCCGCGAGAAACGGCAGAATCCGGGCCTCGTAATGCTTTCGCGTTCCGCGAACGTCGAGATCGTACTCGAAGGTACTCATCTCTCCGCTCGTGAGAACTTCCTCGATCGCGGCGTGAGGATCGGTTTCGCCCAGGCGCATGGGCCCATCTTGTAGGCGCTTACCCACGAGGTCTTCCGCGTCGACATAGAGGTCGTCGACGTGCCCCGACTTGACGTCCAAGATGGTGCCGTCCGCAGCAGTCCGTAGCACTAGGTCGGGAAGGGCGCTGAAGAGCGCCCGCAACTCCTAATTCGCCTCGAACAGCTCCTCCGAGCTCAAGTCCAACGACCGCTCCAGCATCAGGCGGTCGTCGTCGTCCTGATGATAGGCTTCGCCGCCGATCACCAGAAGCGGCTCGAGCCCGGTGGGAGGCGGATCCTCGCCGAAGACGATCTTCAGCTGCCGTGTCAGTAAGCTATGTCGGACGGGGTGAGCCACTCAGACCTCGGAGAACGTCGTGATGGTCATGGTCTGGTTGTGCAGCTCACAGCGCGCCTCGGTGCCCCCGAAGACGAGCACGAGGTCGGCGGAGCCCTGCAGCTCCGACGGCGCGGTGCTCCAGCCCTCCACCTCGCTCCAGTATACCTGCTCCGTCTTCATGGGCTCTGCCTCCTCATTGGAAGCCTGGATGCACCCGACACCCGGGCGCCGCCATTTCCAGCCGTGCTCATGTCGGGACGACCCCGGAAGTGACCGCCTCGCTCGCTCGGCACGATTTTCCAAGGTACTCGCAGACGGCTGGAGCCGGTACCGAGCGCGGTGTCGCCGGATCGGTCTTGCCAAGGGGCGCCCACACCGTCTCGATGCGCCCGCCAGGTCGCGACTCAGCCTGCCCGAATCCGATTCATCCACCCGGCCGCCTCGGACGCGAGCTCTTCGAGGACATCCTCCCCACTGCGACCAGTCCGCTTCGGCACGCGGAAGCCATGGTCGGCGTCCTCGATCAAGTGCAGCTCGGCCATGCTGCCGAGCTCGGAGAGAACGGGCCTGAGCAGCTCGAGCCGTGCGAATGCGTCGCGTGAGCCCTGAAGGAACAGCATCGGCAGGCCCAACGATGAAAGATGTGCCGCACGCTCGGTTCCCGGCTTGCCGGGCGCATGGAGCGGGAATCCGAAGAAAACCAGCCCCAGCACACCCTCGAGGGTCTCAGCGGCGGCAGTGGACGTCATTCGGCCCCCGAACGACTTGCCACCGGCGAACAGCTGCAAGTCGGGCGCCGTGGCCTTCGCCGCGTCAACCGCCGCACGCACCGTGGATACGGCGATCCCGGGCGGGTCCGTCCGCCGCTTTCCGCCCTCCATGTATGGGAACTGGTATCGGAGTGTCGCCACACTCCGCTCGGCTAGCCTCTTCGCGAGCCCCACCAAGAACGGATGTTCCATCCCGGCCCCCGCCCCATGAGCGAGTACGAGCACCACCTCGGCATCTGTCGGGCGTTCGAAGATCGCCGAGACCTGGCCGGAGGACGCGGAAGCCACGAACGTCAGTCTCTCGCTCATCGGTCCCTTCCCTTCGAGTCGTCCGGCAGCTCGAACACGACCGGTCCTGCCCCGCCTCTCTTCGGGCCTCTCAGCCCCCGCATCCGTTCCGTCCTACCCATCGACCAGACCCCCAGCACGAACGTGATCACCACGACCAGCAAAGGGTCTACGCCCAACCGCCATGCTCCGATTCCTCCTCCGCCGAGCGCAATGGCTTCGGCCAAAGCCAACCCGGCCATCGCCCGCTCACCGGGCGCCCTTCCGGGCTCCATGGGTACGCCATTAGAGTCGAGGGCCGAGGCCAGGCGCTGGCGCGCGTCCGGGTCCAGCTCGAGCGAGACGAACGGGCCCCACCGGACACGATGCACGTAAATGTCGAACCCCCCCCCGGCAGGGGAGCGGCGCGCTCCATCTCGGCCCAGCCGACTGCGCGCGCGTTACCGATGAGCAATCCCCAGCTCGAGAGGCTGATGGGGCGCTTCTGCACCAGCACGGTACCGTAGAAGACGAGCAGGACGAAGACAGCAACCATCACCAGAAGTGCCCTCCACCCCGAGATCGAGAGGGTTTCCGGCGCCAGCATCACGTTCCTCGTGCCTCCGGCCAAAGCAGCGAGCCCGAGGAAGAGCGGCGGCAGCGCCACCGCGCCACGCCACCACGTTCGATCCCAAGCGTGTAGGGGATTCGCCTCGACCAGCCGCTCGCCGGGACCTTCGACGTCTACGGGAATGCCGAGAAAGGCGGCGGACCACAATGCAGGAACGACCAGCAAGAGCAGGCCGTGTGCCAACACGTTCAGCCAGGGCGGCTCTAGATACAGATCGCGACCGGTGACACCCATGGCCAGACACACCAAGAGTGGGCCGAACAGGAGAAGGGCAGCGGCGAGCTCCCTCGCGCCGGCGACGCCGCGGGGCGCTGCGATATGTTTGGGGTCCTCCACGGATCCTGTGCCGGCTCGCCGATCGAAGGGGCGCTCGCGGCGCCGGGGGGGGGCGCTCGCTCGGGCCGTCGAACGTACCCGAGGCGCCCGCCGGTCACAACGGCGGCGAGCTTGCGTCCGACCCCTGGTCGGCCGAGCATCCGTCCCGGTGAACGGATCCGCGGGAATCTGCTGCCGACCTCGCCGGGCCTTTTAGGGATCCGAAGGAGGGCTCCAAAATGACGGCGAGCGGCGCTCTGAGAGGAGGACGGCTCATGCGCACCATGCGGTTTTGGTTCAACCTCAGCGAGCCGGTGGGTCGGGGTGCCTACGCGCGCCACGGACTCGGGCTCATGGGCTTCAAGTACGCTGTCGACGCCGGCATGGTGTGGATGCTCTTCGGCGTCGCGTGGCCGCCTTGGCAATACCTCTCTCCGTTCTTCATGGACCGCCAGGAGCTGCTCAGCGGCCCGCCCCTGCTGGCGTGGGGGTTCGTGGTCTGGACACTGCCGTTTCTTTGGATCGGCGTTGCGCTCACGCTCCGGCGCACGCTCGATGCCGGTATCTCGCCGTGGATCTGCCTGCTCTTCTTCGTCCCGTTGGTCAATTACATGACCATGCTGACGCTGTGCTTGGTTCCAGGCAGTTCGCGAGATGCAACCGCGTCCGACGTGGACGTCGCCGACGGCCCCGCGCGTAGCGCCCTCCTCGGCGTGGCAATCGGCGCTCTGATCGTGCTCGGGACCGTGCTTCGCGTCGATCTCCTGGGCGGTTACGGGAGCACGGTATTTCTGGGCGCTCCCTTCGTCGTAGGTGCCGTCACGGGATACCTACACAACGATCGCGGTATCAAGACGCTCCGCGAGACGAGCTTGGTGGTGGTCCTCGCGCTCCTCGTCGGAGCCGGTGCGGTACTGCTCCTCGCCCTCGAGGGCCTGGTCTGCCTGCTCATGGCCCTGCCGCTCGCGGCCCCCGTGGCCTTGCTCGGGGGCCTCCTTGGTCGCGTTCTCGCCATTCACCAGGCCGAGCCCCTGCGACCCGGAACGGCGGCTTTGGTCGTGCTCCCACTGTTGCTGCTCCCTGCGGTGCCGGGGGTCGAGCGCGATCCGAGCCTCCGGGAGGTCGTGACCGCGATCGAGATCGACGCATCGGCAGCCGAGGTTTGGAGCCACGTCGTGGGCTTCAGCGAGGTCAACGCACCTCCCGCCGTCGTCTTCCGGCTCGGAATCGCCTACCCGGTCCGGGCCGTCATCGAGGGCGCAGGCGTCGGGGCGCTCCGCCGCTGCGAGTTCTCCACCGGCGCGTTCGTAGAGCCGATCACCGCGTGGGAAGAGGGGCGGCGTCTCGCCTTCGACGTCATTCAGCAGCCTCCGCCCCTGCAAGAGTGGAGTCCCTATAGCGGCGTTCATCCGCCCCACCTCGACGGATACTTCCGCACCCGCCGAGGCGAGTTCAGACTGACGCCACTACCGGGTGGCCGCACACGGCTGGAGGGAAGCACCTTCTACGAGATCGAGATGTACCCCCAGCTCTACTGGCGCCTCTGGGCCGACGCGATGAAGCTGTCCCAACCGTAGTTGAAGGTTCCTGATAGGGGAGAAAGAAAAGTGGTGGCTCCGGGGGTCCCGGGCCGATAGGCTCGGGTAGGCAAAAACCCCAACACGGAGCCACCACGATGAAGAGAACGTACGAGGTAAGGGATCGGGCGGACAAGCGCGCGATCAGGGAGTTCCTGAAGCGGGAGGGGCAGTTTCTGCTTCCGATGCTTGAGTTCGTGGAGCAGACGGAGGTCGTGATCGACGAAGTCATCCAGGTGATGGGACGAGCGACGATCGAAGCGGTGCTGGAGATGAGCGCCGAGGGTGTGGCAGGCGTGAAGCAGGCAGGTCGGTCACGAGCGGAAGACGACACGGTGTGGTATGGCCGGCAGGGTGGTGTGGTTTACCTGTCGGACCGGAAGGTGCGTGTGGAGCGGCCACGGCTCAGGCGCCGGGGCGCCGGGGAGGGTGGCGAGGTCGAGGTGCCGGCGTACGCAGCGATGCGGAGACCGGGCGCTGTGGCGGATCGGATGCTCGAGGTCCTGATGGCGGGGGTGAGCACGCGGAAGTACGGCCGTGTGATCGGTGAGATGGCCGACACGGTCGGGGTGAGCAAGTCGGCGGTGAGCCGTGAGACGGTCGAGGCCTCGGAGCGCGTGCTGAAGGAGCTGATGGAGCGCCGGCTGGATGCGTGGGACCTCCTGGTGATCTACCTGGACGGGATCCAGATGGGCTCGCACCACGTGCTTGCTGCGGTAGGCGTGGACTCAGACGGAAAGAAGCACGTGCTGGGCGTGAGGGAAGGAGCGAGTGAGAACGCCGAGGTGACCAGCGCGCTCCTAGAGGATCTGGTCGAGCGCGGCCTGGACCCGGGCAGGCGGCGGCTGTTCGTGATCGATGGCTCGAAAGCGCTCAGGAAGGCGATCGAGAAGGTGTTCGGCCAACGTCACCCCATCCAGCGCTGCCGCAACCACAAGCTCCGCAACGTGCTGGGTCATCTGCCGAAGGATCAGCATCCTCAGGTGAAGGCGGCGTTCCGGGCGGCGATGAAGCTGGACGCGAAGCAGGGCGAGCAGAAGCTCGAGCAGCTCGCCCGATGGCTCGAGCGCGACCACCCCTCGGCCTCGGCCAGCCTACGCGAAGGCCTCAGCGAGATGTTCACGATCAACCGGCTCGGCCTCCCGCCGCGGCTGAGGAAGTGCCTGGGCTCGACCAACCTGATCGACAGCACCCACTCGGGCGTAAGACAGAAGACCCGCAGGGTGACCAACTGGAAGAACGGAGCGATGGCCTTGCGCTGGGCTGCGGCCTCGTTCGTGGAGACCGAGAAGAGCTACCGGAGGATCATCGGCTACGACCAGCTCTGGATGCTCAGGGCCCACCTCGACGACCATGAACCGGTTGCCGAAATGAGAAAGGCAGGCTAACAAGGAGACTCTCCGGAGCCACCACCTTCAACTGTCAGCGGGACACCATCGAAGTTCGTCCCCATAGCTCCTTGGGCTTTCCGACTCCCGAGGAGTTTATGGATATTCATTCACCGAGCGAAGAGAACCTCGCTCCCAAAAATATCTCGGAAGTCCCATGATTTTTGGATCAACTTCGGGGGTCACTTCAACCCGCACAGCGAGCAATCCTCGTACGGGCAACTCCACGTGCCCCAACTGCTCCCTGCTTCCATGGCTTTTCTTCTCGCCGTAGCGGTGGTCGTCTGAGTATCCGAAAGGCGCGACGATCACGATTCGCAATGCAAGCTCGTCGATTTCTTCGCCCCATGTCAACGGGGAATCGAGCGACCCCTCGAAGGTCGGCGGAGGTCCTTCAACAGCTTGGCGCGGCCGTTGGCCCGCCAGGTGGTGTGCTCGGCTGGCGGCACGCGGGTGGTTGCAGTGACAGGCGGCGCTCAGCCACGGCCATCGGGCCGCCGTCGCTAACTGACGCGGCCGGAGCGCGGGCATTCCGGGGGGGATTGAAGGGGGGGGTGGCGCCACCCCTCGCCAGCCCCAGTGTACTACACGGAGTAGGCTGGCTCTCCCCCCTTAGCGGCGGCCGACAAGCCCGTCGCCGACGTGTCCGAGACCGGGCGGCGGCCGCCGCCAATGCGGTGGCGGAGCACCCCCGCCAGCGCTCCGTGGAACCCGTTCAACGGGCCTCGCGACGCGCAGTCGGCGGTGGGATGGAGGCTAGCGATGCCGGGCTGTCCATTTACCCCCGTAGCCGGAGCGGCGACTGATCCCGAAAGGAGGTGATGCCATGAAAGCTGACCGCATTGACGCTTTCGCGCTGATGGAACAGAGAGAACCAGCTACAATGCAATTCTAGGGTAACCGCCTGAGAGTAGCCCCTGGGGGTGCGGTTGCTCTGGACGACTGCAGGTGCCTTCGGCTTCGGGCGGTGTCCAACCCGATCGCCGCAACCCCGGGAGGGGCAATCCGGGAAACCCGGGGCTGCGGCGACCGTGTTTATCTCAGCGGAATCTCCAAGCCGATCCTGAGCACACGGTGGCCGGGCTCGCTACCGTGCACGTTTGCATTGGAATCGGGCACCAGGCCATAGACGAATGCCACCTCTGCGCCGATGGGGCGGTCTTGCGCTCGTACGCCCAGGCCGACCATCGCACCAATGTCCGGGTAGTCGCCGTAGCTGAGTGCCGGGCCCATTACGAGGTAGGAGGCCTCGGTGAGCCTGCGCTTGTAGAGCACGGGCACCTCGATCGAGTGCACGCGGCAACAGTCCCTTCCCTTCTGGACGTAGAAGGCGCCGATGCGAAGGTGGTCGAGCACATCGAACGACACGCCTCCATAGACGCCGAACCTTGTTTTCTCCAATGCGTAGTAGTGCATCGACGCGACGGTGGCGCCGAAGTGCAGGTTCCTGCCCTGTGCGGACACTGTTGCGGCGGCCAGGGCCGCCATGAGAACTGCCAGTAGCGTGCGCATCGTCATCCTACGTTCTTGACCCAGGTGGACCGGATGTCGTTGGTGGGCGTCCCGTAGCGAACCGGATGCCACCCGGATTCCCGCCATTCAATGCGAACCCCGCTATTTCGGGACGTTAGAATCGGAAATGCTCCAACGGCAAGAGCGGCAGATCGTGCAGTCCCAGTTTGACTTACGTGTTTTCTTGCCGTGATTTTGGCCTCAAGTGTTCCGCCGAACAAACTGGCTCCCGTGCCTCCCGTGGAAGCTGTCCCAACCGTAGTTGAAGGTTCCTGATAGGGGAGAAAGAAAAGTGGTGGCTCCGGGGGTCCCGGGCCGATAGGCTCGGGTAGGCAAAAACCCCAACACGGAGCCACCACGATGAAGAGAACGTACGAGGTAAGGGATCGGGCGGACAAGCGCGCGATCAGGGAGTTCCTGAAGCGGGAGGGGCAGTTTCTGCTTCCGATGCTTGAGTTCGTGGAGCAGACGGAGGTCGTGATCGACGAAGTCATCCAGGTGATGGGACGAGCGACGATCGAAGCGGTGCTGGAGATGAGCGCCGAGGGTGTGGCAGGCGTGAAGCAGGCAGGTCGGTCACGAGCGGAAGACGACACGGTGTGGTATGGCCGGCAGGGTGGTGTGGTTTACCTGTCGGACCGGAAGGTGCGTGTGGAGCGGCCACGGCTCAGGCGCCGGGGCGCCGGGGAGGGTGGCGAGGTCGAGGTGCCGGCGTACGCAGCGATGCGGAGACCGGGCGCTGTGGCGGATCGGATGCTCGAGGTCCTGATAGCGGGGGTGAGCACGCGGAAGTACGGCCGTGTGATCGGTGAGATGGCCGACACGGTCGGGGTGAGCAAGTCGGCGGTGAGCCGTGAGACGGTCGAGGCCTCGGAGCGCGTGCTGAAGGAGCTGATGGAGCGCCGGCTGGATGCGTGGGACCTGCTGGTGATCTACCTGGACGGGATCCAGATGGGCTCGCACCACGTGCTTGCTGCGGTAGGCGTGGACTCAGACGGAAAGAAGCACGTGCTGGGCGTGAGGGAAGGAGCGAGTGAGAACGCCGAGGTGACCAGCGCGCTCCTAGAGGATCTGGTCGAGCGCGGCCTGGACCCGGGCAGGCGGCGGCTGTTCGTGATCGATGGCTCGAAAGCGCTCAGGAAGGCGATCGAGAAGGTGTTCGGCCAACGTCACCCCATCCAGCGCTGCCGCAACCACAAGCTCCGCAACGTGCTGGGTCATCTGCCGAAGGATCAGCATCCTCAGGTGAAGGCGGCGTTCCGGGCGGCGATGAAGCTGGACGCGAAGCAGGGCGAGCAGAAGCTCGAGCAGCTCGCCCGATGGCTCGAGCGCGACCACCCCTCGGCCTCGGCTAGCCTACGCGAAGGCCTCAGCGAGATGTTCACGATCAACCGGCTCGGCCTCCCGCCGCGGCTGAGGAAGTGCCTGGGCTCGACCAACCTGATCGACAGCACCCACTCGGGC
>CBDFLM010000014.1:0-603642 GCA_965249195.1 Longimicrobiales bacterium | reverse complement strand
GCCCGAGTGGGTGCTGTCGATCAGGTTGGTCGAGCCCAGGCACTTCCTCAGCCGCGGCGGGAGGCCGAGCCGGTTGATCGTGAACATCTCGCTGAGGCCTTCGCGTAGGCTAGCCGAGGCCGAGGGGTGGTCGCGCTCGAGCCATCGGGCGAGCTGCTCGAGCTTCTGCTCGCCCTGCTTCGCGTCCAGCTTCATCGCCGCCCGGAACGCCGCCTTCACCTGAGGATGCTGATCCTTCGGCAGATGACCCAGCACGTTGCGGAGCTTGTGGTTGCGGCAGCGCTGGATGGGGTGACGTTGGCCGAACACCTTCTCGATCGCCTTCCTGAGCGCTTTCGAGCCATCGATCACGAACAGCCGCCGCCTGCCCGGGTCCAGGCCGCGCTCGACCAGATCCTCTAGGAGCGCGCTGGTCACCTCGGCGTTCTCACTCGCTCCTTCCCTCACGCCCAGCACGTGCTTCTTTCCGTCTGAGTCCACGCCTACCGCAGCAAGCACGTGGTGCGAGCCCATCTGGATCCCGTCCAGGTAGATCACCAGCAGGTCCCACGCATCCAGCCGGCGCTCCATCAGCTCCTTCAGCACGCGCTCCGAGGCCTCGACCGTCTCACGGCTCACCGCCGACTTGCTCACCCCGACCGTGTCGGCCATCTCACCGATCACACGGCCGTACTTCCGCGTGCTCACCCCCGCCATCAGGACCTCGAGCATCCGATCCGCCACGGCGCCCGGTCTCCGCATCGCTGCGTACGCCGGCACCTCGACCTCGCCACCCTCCCCGGCGCCCCGGCGCCTGAGCCGTGGCCGCTCCACACGCACCTTCCGGTCCGACAGGTAAACCACACCACCCTGCCGGCCATACCACACCGTGTCGTCTTCCGCTCGTGACCGACCTGCCTGCTTCACGCCTGCCACACCCTCGGCGCTCATCTCCAGCACCGCTTCGATCGTCGCTCGTCCCATCACCTGGATGACTTCGTCGATCACGACCTCCGTCTGCTCCACGAGCTCAAGCATCGGAAGCAGAAACTGCCCCTCCCGCTTCAGGAACTCCCTGATCGCGCGCTTGTCCGCCCGATCCCTTACCTCGTACGTTCTCTTCATCGTGGTGGCTCCGTGTTGGGGTTTTTGCCTACCCGAGCCTATCGGCCCGGGACCCCCGGAGCCACCACTTTGCTTTCTCCCCTATCAGGAACCTTCAACTACGGTTGGGACAGCTTCCTGGAGGATTGCACGCGCGCCATCGATGCGCTGGAGAGTATTCGCGACCTTCACCGGGTGGCAGGTAACCACAGCCGCTATCTCTACGATTTCTCGCCCGACGCAATTGTGCTGCGCTGGACGCACGACCCGGCTCCTCGGCTCATGTACTGCTTTGAGCAGGATGAGCTTGGTACGATCACCGCCGATTCGCTCCTGTCGCGCATTCGCTCGGGGGACATCGATGGCAGCGAAGTCGTGGTCGGGGGTCCCGCAGCTCTTACGCTGCGGGATAGTCTCGCTGCCTCGGGCGTCACCTGCACCGAGGGCGTGAAGGATGCTTTTCACGAAGCCGAGGCAAGACTGCGGCGCGACCTGGGACTGTAGGGATGGACGCGTTTGTCGTCAGGGCGTCCGTTCCGATCGTCTCGTTTCGTCCGCATCTGTCGAGGGACTACCAGGACACATATCCGGTCCCGCCGCCCGCCACGGTGTTCGGAATGCTGCTTTCGCTTTGTGGTGTCACGGATGGAGCGCACTCCGACTACCGAGGAACTGGGATCGCGATCATGGTGGACCGTGTCCGTGAGTCGTCGCGCGTGCTTCGGAAGCTCCGGCGCGACCCGGTCGGCGGTCGGCACCACGGAATAGCCAGCTACCGACCCGACTACCAAGAGGTGATCCTCGGACTCGAAGCGTGGATCGCAGTAAGGCAAGGCGATGCGGTACATGACCTCTCGAGCTCCGTCAGGGACGCTCTAGAGCATCCTGAGGGCGTGGACCGGTACGGCGCACTATCGCTAGGCGAGAGCACGTTCTTGGTGGACGAGATCGCAGTCTGCCGTACTGCTCCACCACTAGGCGTCTCGCTCCACCCGCATGACGCTGGGTCGCTCACCCTCCCCATCTGGGTCGATTATGAAGACCCGTCCGCAACCAGGCTTCGACGATTCAGCCTTGTGGAGCGCGCGTTCAACGAGGAAGACTATGTCCGCCTCACGCCAGGAGGTTGAGGGGGAAGGAAGTGGGGTCCAGGGGCTCCGCTCAAATCCACCGGCAGATTCCGTCGAACTGGTGCCCGTGATGGCTCTTCACGCGCTCGCCTACTGCCCTCGCCTATTCTATCTCGAGAATGTCGAAGGGCAGCGAGTGGCCAACGCCCGCGTCTACGCGGGCCGTGAAGTCCATGCCTCACTTGAGCGCAAGCACAAAGATTCGATGCACGTCGTTTCGGCCCGCTTGGGACTCCAAGGGCGCGTCGATTTCATTCGGTCGGAGAAGGAGGATCTGATCCCTGTCGAGGTTAAGCGTGGCAGGGCTAGACGAACCGAAGCCGGACTCGCTGGGTGGCCGTCTGACGTACTACAGGTCGGCGCCTATGCCATGCTTCTGGAGGACCTTCGGAAGACCTCCGTTCGGCATGCACGCATCCACTACGCACGCGATAGTGCCTGGGTTCACGTAGCCGTTACAGATGACCTCCGTAACGACGTGCGGAAAGCCATCGCCGAGGCGCGGAGGCTCAGCGCGTCCTCAAGGCGCCCACCGGTAGCCGAGAACCGCAACCTCTGCACGCATTGCAGCCTCTCTGGCGTCTGCTTGCCGGATGAGGAAAGGCCGACCTGAAGTGACCCCCGAAGTTGATCCAAAAATCATGGGACTTCCGAGATATTTTTGGGAGCGAGGTTCTCTTCGCTGGGTGAATGAATATCCATAAACTCCTCGGGAGTCAGAAAGCCCAAGGAGCTATGGGGACGAACTTCGTTGTAGTCAGCTCTCCATTGCTCGATCGAACGTTTCGCGTCGTGGATCGAGAGGAACCAGTGCAGGTTCAAGCACTCGCCCCGGAGTGTTCCGTTGAAGCTCTCGATGAAGCCGTTCTGGACGGGCTTGCCCGGTTGAATAAAATCGAGCTTCACGCCTCGAGCGTAGGCCCATGAATCGAACGCACGGCTGCGGAACTCGGAGCCGTTGTCCGTGATGATCACTTCGGGCAACCCTCTGGACTCTTTGAGGCACTCCATCACCTCGATGACCCCGGCGGCCGGAATCGAATGCGCGATGTGAATCGCCAGGCACTCGCGACTGAATTCGTCCATGATCGTCAGGCACCGAAATTGGCGGCCGTTGCTCAGCGTGCCAGAGACGAAGTCCATGCTCCACCGCTCGTTCGGGCCGCTCAACGCCTCTCGGATCGGTCGAGGGGCCTGGCTCCTACGTTTCCTTCCCTTCGAACGCACCGCGAGCCCTTCCTCCCTGTAGAGTCGTTGAACTCGTTTCCTGTTCACCAGCCGGCCTTCTCGTCGAAGCATCACGTGGATCATCCGGTAGCCCCAGCGTGGCCGCTCCTGCGCCAACTCTACGATGCGAGCTCGTAGAAGCTCCTGGGGATCGCGAGTGCTGCGATATCGCATCGTAGAGCGTGGAAAACCCGTGTACCGGATCGCTCTGCGTTCTGAAACCTCTCGCACGGCTTGCACCTGCTCGACGACCTGGCGCCGTTCCCGGGCCGTCACGATCCGTTTCCCAACAAGTCCTTCAGGATCTGAAGATTCAAGGCCTGGTCGGCCACGATCCGCTTCAGCCGTCGGTTCTCCTCCTCGACCTGCTTGAGGCGTCGCGCCTCGTTCACGTCCATACCACCGTACTTCGTGCGCCACCGATAGTACGTCGTCTCCGCGATCCCGTGCCTGCGACACATCTCACGGATCGTCGCTCCAGCTTCCACTTCTTGCAGAATCCCGATGATTTGCTCTTCCCGAAACCGCCTCTTTTGCATGACTCCTCCTGCTCAAGGAGTCCCACAATAACTGGATCAGGTTCCGGGGGTCACTTCAATGCATCCTTCGTCATCGGGCGAGCCGTGCAGCAGAATCGCGAGACGTTTGACAGCGACCGCCGCCCCTGGTCGATACCCCTGGTCAAGGTTACTCGGACGAGATGAGCAAGCCCGAGCTGGACGACTCACGTAGCGGACTGCCCGACTGGCTCGTGGCCGTCCTATTAACGGAAGGGACGGCCCTTCTCATCGCTCTAGTGACCCCCGTCACTCCGACCAAGACTGGATCGACGTGGTCTCCCGCGGACCTGTTCACCGCGGACCCCAGTTATCTCCAGAAGGTGATGGCATCTTTCGTGATGGTGTCCCGCTGACAGTTGAAGGTGGTGGCTCCGGAGAGTCTCCTTGTTAGCCTGCCTTTCTCATTTCGGCAACCGGTTCATGGTCGTCGAGGTGGGCCCTGAGCATCCAGAGCTGGTCGTAGCCGATGATCCTCCGGTAGCTCTTCTCGGTCTCCACGAACGAGGCCGCAGCCCAGCGCAAGGCCATCGCTCCGTTCTTCCAGTTGGTCACCCTGCGGGTCTTCTGTCTTACGCCCGAGTGGGTGCTGTCGATCAGGTTGGTCGAGCCCAGGCACTTCCTCAGCCGCGGCGGGAGGCCGAGCCGGTTGATCGTGAACATCTCGCTGAGGCCTTCGCGTAGGCTGGCCGAGGCCGAGGGGTGGTCGCGCTCGAGCCATCGGGCGAGCTGCTCGAGCTTCTGCTCGCCCTGCTTCGCGTCCAGCTTCATCGCCGCCCGGAACGCCGCCTTCACCTGAGGATGCTGATCCTTCGGCAGATGACCCAGCACGTTGCGGAGCTTGTGGTTGCGGCAGCGCTGGATGGGGTGACGTTGGCCGAACACCTTCTCGATCGCCTTCCTGAGCGCTTTCGAGCCATCGATCACGAACAGCCGCCGCCTGCCCGGGTCCAGGCCGCGCTCGACCAGATCCTCTAGGAGCGCGCTGGTCACCTCGGCGTTCTCACTCGCTCCTTCCCTCACGCCCAGCACGTGCTTCTTTCCGTCTGAGTCCACGCCTACCGCAGCAAGCACGTGGTGCGAGCCCATCTGGATCCCGTCCAGGTAGATCACCAGCAGGTCCCACGCATCCAGCCGGCGCTCCATCAGCTCCTTCAGCACGCGCTCCGAGGCCTCGACCGTCTCACGGCTCACCGCCGACTTGCTCACCCCGACCGTGTCGGCCATCTCACCGATCACACGGCCGTACTTGCGCGTGCTCACCCCCGCCATCAGGACCTCGAGCATCCGATCCGCCACAGCGCCCGGTCTCCGCATCGCTGCGTACGCCGGCACCTCGACCTCGCCACCCTCCCCGGCGCCCCGGCGCCTGAGCCGTGGCCGCTCCACACGCACCTTCCGGTCCGACAGGTAAACCACACCACCCTGCCGGCCATACCACACCGTGTCGTCTTCCGCTCGTGACCGACCTGCCTGCTTCACGCCTGCCACACCCTCGGCGCTCATCTCCAGCACCGCTTCGATCGTCGCTCGTCCCATCACCTGGATGACTTCGTCGATCACGACCTCCGTCTGCTCCACGAACTCAAGCATCGGAAGCAGAAACTGCCCCTCCCGCTTCAGGAACTCCCTGATCGCGCGCTTGTCCGCCCGATCCCTTACCTCGTACGTTCTCTTCATCGTGGTGGCTCCGTGTTGGGGTTTTTGCCTACCCGAGCCTATCGGCCCGGGACCCCCGGAGCCACCACTTTTCTTTCTCCCCTATCAGGAACCTTCAACTACGGTTGGGACAGCTTCTCTTTCGTCACGGTGAACCTCATGATTGCTGTCCTCGGACTGGTGGCATGGGTAGTCATTCGGCGGGACCGATCCAAGTAGTTTGAACCGATGGGTTTTCCGGAAGGTCGCCGCGTGCCATCAAGTTTGTAGTGCAATAGTCAAGGGGTGGGTAGGCTGCGCTTGTGTTCGAGCGGGCCGTGCAGCATTCCAGTCGTAAGAGAGCTTCAAACATCAGGATGGCGTCCGAGCGGCGAACAGGCCGAGTGATCGCGCCTGAGTGCGCCGTGATAGCTCAGGGGGCATCAGCCGGGTACCTGTTGTCGGGGCCAGCGGTGCGGGTGAGCCGGTCATCCAGCGTGAGGAGATCGACGGCATTCCCGTTCGTAGCATCGCGCCGGGCCTCCGGCTGTCCCTTCTGAGCGCACTGTTCACGTCTCTCCTGGTGACGGGAGTAGCCGAAGCCCAGCCCACCTCTTCGAACGCTGGCGGCGCGGCGACGGGATCGGCCGATCCTGCGGCGGCGATCGCCCGCGCCGGGACCCTCACGGGGGAAGTCGACATCGACGGCTTCATCGACGAGCCGGCCTGGGACGCCGCCCCGCTCATCCCCGGCTTCGTGCAGAGCGAACCGGAGGAAGGGGCACCCGCCTCCTACGACACTCATGTCCGGGTTCTGATTGACGACGACGCCATCTACGTCGCCGCCCGCATGTGGGACGATCCCGAGACGATCACGTCGATCCTCAACAGGCGTGACGAAGGAGGCCCGTTCTTCGATTGGTTCGGCGTGTCGCTCGATCCCGGCCTCACCCGCCGCAACGGCTATAGCTTCCGGGTCAACACCGCGGGCGTGCAGCAGGACGTCTACGTTACCGACGACACCCAGATGGACCGTTTCTGGGACGCCGTATGGGAGTCGGCCGTGCAGCACGACTCGCTGGGGTGGACGGCGGAGATCCGGCTTCCTCTCTCCCAGCTTTGGTTCCACTCCACAGGCGCCCCTCAGACCTGGGGCTTCAACGTGCATCGAAGGCGGGTGACCTCCAAAGAGCTGAGCCACTTCGCGCTCCAAAGTCGCCTCCGCAGGGGGCGAGGTTCCCGCGGCTTCTTGTCCGTGAGTCAGTTCGGTGCGCTCGAGAACATCTCGCTTCCGGGGAACATACGGCGCATCGAGGCCAGACCGTACGTCCTCAGCAGCCTCTACCGCGGCCCCTCGGAGCCGGGCGACCCTTTCTTCGACGGGAGCGCCACGCGTGCGCGAGCCGGTGCGGACTTCCGTCTCGGGCTGGGCTCGTCGTTCACATTGGACGCAACGGTGAACCCGGATTTCGGACAAGTAGAGGCAGATCCGGCCGTGATCAATCTCACTGCCTTCGAGTCCTTCTTCGAGGAGCGGCGACCGTTCTTCGTCGAGGACGCTCAGGTCTTCGACTTCAGGTTGTCGGGCTTCCGCAACCAGCTCTTCTACAGTCGTAGGATCGGCCGGGCACCGCACCACGACGCGCCCGACGACGCAGACTTCGCCGAGATTCCCGACGCCACGACGATCCTGGGAGCGACCAAGCTCACGGGCCGGACGGAAGGAGGGCTCTCCGTCGGCGTTCTGACCGCGCTGACCCAGTCCGAGACGGGTAGGGCGCTGTTGAACGAAGAGGGCGAGGCAACCTTCCCTGCGGAGCCGCGCACTGAGTTCGCGGTGGCGACGGCACGCCAGGACTTCAACGAGGGAAGATCGCAGGTGAGCGGGATCGTAACCGCCCTCCATCGGGGCCTGCCGGCCGACGACGCGTTCGACGATCTGGTCGATCAGGCCTACAGCGCCGGTGTGCGATTCGAGCACATGTCGTCCGACCGCATCTGGCGACTCCACGGTGTCGTCGCGGGCAGTCACATCCGGGGAAGCCCCGGGGCTCTCGTGGGGGTGCAGCGGGCGAGCAACCATTACTTCCAGCGTCCGGACGGAACGCGGGCTCGGGTCGACAGCTCGGCGATCTCGCTGAGCGGTCTCGAGTGGCGGCTCCAGTTCGATCGTCAGCAAACCAACTGGACGGGCAGCGTCTGGTTCGGGGAGCTGACGAAGGGCTTCGAGATCAACGACCTGGGCTTCAGCGGGAGCCGGGAGCGGCTGGACGCCGGCTTCCGGGTGGGCTACCTGCAAATTCTGCCGGGTCGGATCTTCAGGGACTACAACCTCAACTTCTTCACGTTCAACAACTTCAGCCACGAGGCGCTCGACGACGTGGGATCCTGGGACTCGTGGCGGCGGGCATACGCCGACGGGTGGTTCAACCTGGACGCCAACTTCACGCTCCTCAGTTACCACGGGGGGGGTTGAACCTTTCGTGGCAGCCGGACAGATACGACCGCACCGCGACCCGCGGGGGTCCCGTGATGCTCCGACCCGGAAGGATGGGCCTCGGGCTCCGCTACAATACCGACCGTCGCCTGAACTACGTCCTGAACGCCGGCATGCGTTTCTCGCGAGGCGCGCGCGACAGCGGCGACGAGCTGTCGATCAACGCTAACTTGAACTTGCGCCCGGTACCCCAGCTGCAACTCGAGGTACGCCCCCAGTTCTCCATTCGGTCCGACGCCGCCCAGTACGTGACCTCCACCTCTACCCTGTCGTATGAGCCCACCCACGGCCGACGCTACTTCTTCGGGGAGCTCGAGCGGAAGACCGTTTCCGTCTCGGCCCGTGTCAGCTACGCACTCTCGCCGAACCTCTCGCTGCAGATCTACACCGAGCCGCTCCTCTCATCGGGCGACTACGTACGCTACCGGCAGCTCGCCCAGACGGGGACGTTCGACTTCCTCACGTTCCCGGAGGGAGACCCGGTGGGCGTGGGCGGGGTCACGGTGTGCTCTGGCGGGGCGATCTGCCGGGACGCCGAGGGGATGCAGCACGTGGACCTCGACGGCGACGCGACGCCGGACTACACGTTCAGGGACCGCGACTTCAACGTGCGCTCCCTGATCGGCAACGCCGTCCTGCGGTGGGAGTACCGCCCCGGCTCGACCATCTTCTTCGCTTGGCAGCGCCAGCAGGAGGGCGACGCCAAGCTGGGAAACTTCGACTTCGGGCGGGATCTCGACGCCCTCTGGGGCGCCCCGGCTCACAGCCGCTTCATCATCAAGGTGAACTACTGGCTGGGGCTGTAGAGCGGCCGTCACGTATCAGTTTCATCGAGCCTCCGCTGCAGCCAGCAGAGTGATGCGGCGGTGCGATTCTCCCGGTCGTCTTCGAGGCCCGTGCTACGCGTCCATCGGAAGGGCGCCGATCTGCTCCTTCCAGAGCTCGAACTCACCCCCTTCCTACAAGCTGTCATGCCGCCGGAAGACTTCGAAGAGGCACTCAGCTTCCGCTGGCTATCGGGGGAGGCATGGCTGCCAGCCTCCTTGCCTTCGCACCCTAGCCGCCGGATGTTGGCTCCATGGCTGACACTACCGCCCGCCTGAACGCCGCCCTCGAAGGCCGCTACCGCATCGAGCGCACGCTCGGCGAAGGCGGGATGGCGACCGTCTACCTGGCCGAGGACCTGAAGCACGACCGCAAGGTGGCACTCAAGGTCCTGAAGCCGGAACTGGGTGCCATCGTCGGTGCCGAACGGTTTCTGGGCGAGATCAAGGTCACCGCGACCCTCCAGCATCCCAACATCCTGCCGCTCTTTGATTCCGGTGAGGCTGACAAGCTTCTCTTCTACGTCATGCCGCACGTGGAGGGTGAGTCGCTCAGGGAGCGGCTGGACCGTGAAAAGCAGCTTCCGGTCGACGAGGCGGTCAAGATCGTCAGCGAAGTGGCCGATGCGCTCCATACGGCCCACGAGCAGGGAGTCATCCACCGGGACATCAAGCCCGCCAACATCTTGATGCGTAACGGGAGGCCATTGATCGCCGACTTCGGCATCGCGTTGGCGGTGAGCGTCGCGGGCGGTGGAAGGCTCACCGAAACCGGGCTCTCCGTCGGCACTCCGTACTACATGAGCCCGGAGCAGGCCGCTGCGGACCGGGAGGTGAGCCGGGCGAGCGACGTGTACAGCCTTGGCTGCGTGCTCTACGAGATGCTGGTGGGGGAGCCGCCACATACGGGTCCGAGTGCCCAAGCCGTACTCGCCAAGATCCTGACGGACGTACCCACGGCTCCGCACGCGGCCCGTGCGACGGTCCCACCCAACGTGGACGCGGCGATCCGCAAGGCGCTGGAGAAGCTGCCTGCGGATCGCTTCACGGGCGCACAGGACTTCGCGCAGGCTCTGGGCGATGCTGGCTTCCGGCATGGAGCGGTGGAGCCCGAAGCTGTCGCCGTGGCCGTCGCCTCGGGTCCATGGAAGCGGCTGACGTTCGCCATGACCGGTGTCGCGGCGGCCCTCGCGCTCGCCTTCGGCTGGTCGCTCCTGCGCCCCGAGGCGCCCGCGCCGGTCGCCCGATTCGGGTCGCCGTTCCAGGACGGGCAGGCTCCCGTTGGACGCCCTCCCTTTCTGGAGCTCACGGCCGATGGTTCTGCGTTGGTCTACGTGGGACCGGGCACGTCGGGCACAGATCGGCAACTGTGGGTCAGGCGTTGGGAGAACCTCGACGCGACACCCGTACCTGGAACCGAAGGGACACTAGGGGCACACGGTAGGTTCAGCCTCTCCCCCGACGGACGAGAGGTGGCGTTTGTCACGGGGTTACCGGGGCCGCTCCGAGTCGTGGCTCTGGAAGGTGGCCCGATGCGCACGCTCGCCGAGTCTGCGGTCTGGGTCAGCGACTGGACGCCCGACGGCACCGTGTACTTCCGGAATCCCGAGCTGGGAATCAGCCGCGTACCGGAGACGGGAGGTGGGGCCGAGGTCGTCACCGAGCGAGCCGAGGGAGAGACGCTCCACGACTTCCTTCGCGTCCTGCCCGGTGGCAAGGCGGCGGTGTTCCAGGTGTGGCACGCGATCAGCGGACAGGACGCCGAGATTTGGGCGATCGACTTGGAAACGGGCGAGAGAAGACCGCTGACTCCGGGAAGCTCGCCCCGCTACGCTTCCACGGGTCACGTGCTGTTTGGAACGCGGGACGGCACGCTCATGGCGGCACCCATCGACGAAGCGACGGCAGAGCTCACGGGACCGGCGGAGGCGGTGGTGGAAGGGCTCTTACCCGACCCGAATTTCGGCACCATCGCTCTTACAGCGTGTCGCAGTCAGGGACGCTGGTCTATAGGGCCGGGAGCGCGAGTGGGGATCTGTCTGAGTTCGTATGGGTCACGCGCTCGGGTGAAGCGACGCCCGTCGATCCCGGTTGGTCGTTCTATCCGGGTACTAACAACCCTGGCTGGAGCCTCTCGCCGGACGGAACGCGCATCGCGGTGAGGGAGATCACCGACGCCGGCTACGACATCTGGATCAAGGAGCTGAACGGCGGTCCCCGCTCGCGCGTGACGCTCGACGAGGGCCACGACCGCATGCCCCGGTGGGCGCCCGACGGGGAGTCGGTGACGTTCCTGTCGGATCGAGCGGGGGACTTGGATGTCTGGTCCAGGCGGACGGACGGGACGGGAGAAGCGGAGCTGGTGTTCGACAGCGAGAGCCGTCTCGCTGACGCCTTCCGGAGCCCGGACGGAGAGTGGATTGTGGTCCGCACGGCCGCGAACCCGAATATCGGTCAGTCCGTGGGCGCTCGCGACATCCTGGCTTTACGTCCGGGGGTGGACAGCGTGCCCCTGCCGCTTTTGGCGACGCAGGAGTTCGCGGAGCAAGACCCAGCCATTTCACCGGGCGGACGGTGGTTGGCGTACACCTCGGACGAGACGGGCGGGTTCGAAGTGTTCGTGCGTCCGTTCCCGGATGTGGAGTCGGGTAAGTGGCAGGTATCGACGGAAGGGGGCATGATGCCGTTGTGGGCGCACAGCGGGCGAGAGCTGTTCTTCCGGAACTCAGACACCCGTGACGTGATGGCAGCCCAGATCGAAACGGACTCGGGGTTCCAGGCCGTTGGGCTGGAGACGCTGTTCACGGTGCCGCGGGGTTGCTTGCTTCGGGCCGGCAACGACATCACCCCGGACGATGAGCGATTCTTGATGGTCCGTCCCTACGGAGGTGAGGCCGATGAGACCGCCACCGAGGTCATCGTGGTGGAGAACTTCTTCGAGGAGCTGAAGGAGCAGGTGGGCGGCTGACATGTCCGAAGACCCCGCCGCCCGCCTGAACGCCGCCCTCGAAGGCCGCTACAAGATCGAGCGTGAGCTCGGCGAGGGCGGCATGGCAACCGTCTACCTGGCCGAGGACAATTGCGGCACAGTTCGAGCCCTAGGGACTCCGCGCCGCTTTTCCTAGCCCTTGAGAGGCGCGCGCTCCAAAATCACCCATGCGGAGCACCGATGACTGTCCCGCGTGCGGCCTACCTGGTCGCTCAGTACGGCCCGGAAAGGTGGTTGCCGCGTGCTTCCGCGTCGCTTCGCTCGAGGAAGAACTGTTCGCTGATGGTTTCCAGCTCCTCCCGGCTGATCACACCGTCGCCGTTGGCATCCAGCCGCTCAAAGACCTCGCTCGCCAAGGAGCTGTCGAGTCCGTACACGTCATAGAAGGAGGCGAATTCGCCGGGCCCGATCACGCCGTCATCGTCGGTATCGAAGAGCGAGAACACCCTCTTGAGCAGAGCCGCGACCTCGTCTTCGTAACGTTGTTTTCTCGACAGCAACTCGTCCCAATACCGGAGCCACTCTACCAGATCGAGAGAGCCGTCGCTGTCGCGGTCGGCCCACCAGCGCATGTTGTCCCAGCGGCTCATGAAACCGTCCCGAATCTCCGCGAACCTGGCCGACTCGACGTCGAGATCGTGCAGAGCCCGCAGGTTCTCGACCACGCGCTCGAAGTCAGACGCTGCCACCCGACCATCGTTGTTCATGTCGTACACCCGAAAGTACCGCGTCAGCTTTCTCTTCTGCAGCTCGCTGAACATAGGGGCGCTCCTCGCATTCCATTCACTGTGCTGGCTCGACACATGCGACGAAGCGAATCTAGGCCAAACGCGCGTCGAGTGTGATCCCCTCTCCATGATCTACCTACTGAGGGCGCGCCTCGACAGCGTGTCCATCGAAGAAACAGGATGGTGGAGGCGTTTCTGGTCCGGACCCGGAGTCTCCCTGGGGATTTTAAGTTCAGCCGAGTCTCTTCCGGGATGCGGTACCCATAGGTAAGAAATGGCTCAAACAGGGGCTTCCTGGCTTCGGTCGGGAGGCCCCGTTTGCTTCTTAGTTCCATTCGATACGCTCGCTACGGCACAAAATGTGGCACAATCCCGCACGCCCCGCCGAAATCACTGACTGTCAGCCCCCCACCCGCTCCTTCAGCTCCTCGAAGAAGCTCTGGACGAGGATGATCTGCTGGGCATCCTCGGTCTCGGCATCGCCGGCGTAATCGCGAACCATTAGAAACCGCTGGTCGTCCAACGCGACGTCGTAGAAGTTCTGACCCGGCCGGACGGCATATCCAGCCGGTATGGTGAACAGCGTCTGCCGCTCTAGCACCTGACCCGAGACTGTGTCGAACTGAGCGGCCACAAGCGCTCGGTTTGCGTCAACGTAGAAGAGCTCACGCCCGTTGTGCGCCCACAACGGACCGATTCCCCCGTCCGTCGAGACCGTTACCCTGGTGGAGTCAACGTTGGGGAAGGGGCGCACGTACACCTCGTTGCGGCCCGACTCATCGGAGCTGTACGCCAACCAACGATTGTCGGGCGACAATGCCGGGTGACTCGCGGCGAACCCGTCGCTAACTACAAGTCCGACGAGCGTGGTGTCCACGCCAGGACGGAAGCCAACGACGTCGGTCTGTTCCCCGCTACCGGAGTTGGGGCGCACGTGTTGCCATGTCTTCGGCGTTCCGGGGCGCGTGGTCTCGGCGTACAACACCTTACGGCCCTGAAGCACGGTCCTCGGGCCTGGCTGGGTTGAGCCTCACAGGACATGGCTATGATGCCGCAGAACCTTCGCAGAACCCGAGTCGCGGCGGCCATCCGAGCCCCCTCGTGCCCGATTCCGGGCGCGGGTTCATTCGCGAGGTGGCAGACCCGAGTGGGCGGTGACGGTCACCAACTTGGCGCCTTGGTCCCGAAGAGCGGACGCCATCCTGAAATCGGGATCGCCTTCGAACGCCGCGAAAGCCTCCTCGCTGGAATAGGAAGTCACCACGATCAGATCAGGTCTGTCGATTCCCTCGCCGACGATCCCGTCCGTCATGAGCCACTGTTCCACCCGGACGTCGTGGCGAGCGAGTATCGGCCTCGCCATCTCCTGATACTTCTCCCAAGTCTCCTGGTCGTGAACCCAGAGCATTCTCACCGCGTAATATCTCTGCTCGCTCATCGTTCTCTCTCCTGATTACGGAGCCGTCAGGGCATCCAGCCATGACCGGAAGGATTTCTGATCATCCGTCGACGATGACTACGCCCTCTCGAGCCGATTCTGGAAGTAGCCTCGCCAGTTCTCGGGCAACGTCTCTACCTCGATAACCCGACGCATGGTCGCCCAATCCTCCCTGTCGACCGCATAAAGTCGGGTAATGTCTGCGACACGCACGCCGTGCTCACTGCGCTCGACGCGGACGAACGAATCGCCCGCCTCGACCGCACCCTCTTCGAGGACCGCGAGGTAGAAACCAGTGCGTCTGGCGGCGAGGAAGAGCTTCACCATATCGGCCCGCCCGAATCGAATGCCGAGCTTGAAGCAGGGCATTCGCGGTTCGGTGACCCTCGTGAGTGCCGAGCCTATGCGAAACACGTCGCCGATGTGCACGGCGTCTTCCAGCAGCCCTCGAGTGGTGAGATTCTCACCGAAGTGCCCCCATGACAATTTCATATCAGGCAATTCACCGCGCCAGAAATCATAGTGCTCCGCGGGATATACATAGACGGCCTTGCTAGTCCCCCCGTGAACGGTCAGGTCAGCTTGTCCGTCCCCCTCCAGATTGAGCGTGCTCATCCTGACAGAACCTTCGACGGGTGACTTGAATATGCCCGTGGTGACGGCTCTTCCACGCCAGAGGACGTCCCGAGGAAGGCCAACGTTCACTGAAACGACCCCCATTCGGCGTCCTCCGGTATGTTGAAATTACGCTCGACGGTGGAGTCGAGGATGGCTGGGCGCAATATCAAGCATAGCTTGCCAGGCTTCGGACGTCACCGGAGATTCTATCCGCAAGGCCGTCCAGCACGCCAAGGCGCCGCACCCTGGTGGAGGGGATGCCATGGCCGAGCCACGTGGGAGCGAAAAGAGTGAAACCCGTAGCCAGAGGTGGGAACATGAGAGGCGCACATCCGTGGGCACGTGTAGGATCAGCCATCGTCTTGGTCGCCGCGATGGGATGCGCCCAGGTGGCCGAGGACGACGAAGCCACTGCCACGCCGGGAGACGACGGGACGGCCGCGATCGCGGCGGCCTTGACATTCCACGCCTCTTTCGACGCGGGTCCGGACGCGGACTACGCCCTCGGCGACGCGACTCTCTATGCCGCTCCGTCCTACCAGGCGCAGGAAGAGGCGTTGCCGGGGATCGGTAGCCCCGACATCGAGATCGTCGAGGGCGCCGGACGGTTCGGGGATGGACTCGAGTTCCGCACGAAGAACGAGGGCGCCCTCTTTTATCGAGCCCCGGACAACGTGGCCTTCGCACAATCGGGCTGGTCGGGCACGGTGTCCTTGTGGCTCAGCGTCGACCCTGCCGAGGATCTCGCGCCCGGGTTCACCGATCCCATCCAGATCACGGACGTGGCGTACAACGACGCCGCCATCTGGGTCGATTTCACGGGCGTCAACCCGCGCCAGTTCCGGCTGGGCGTTTTCGGCGATCTCGAGGTGTGGAACCCCGAGAACCTTTCTGCGAACGAGTTCCCCTTCTTTCTCGAGCGACTGATCGCGGTAGACGGACCTCCCTTCGCCGGGGGGGAATGGACACACGTGGTCATCACGTTCTCGCAGCTGGGGAGCGAAGGCGGCGGGACAGCGAACCTCTACTTGAACGGGGTGCGGCAGCCCAAGACCGTGGAGGGGATCGCAGAGCCGTTCACCTGGGACATGGAGCGAGCCGCGATCCGCCTCGGGGTGAACTACATCGGTTTGTACGACGAGCTCGCGCTCTTCAGCCGGCCGCTCACACCGCAGGAGGTGAGTACGCTCTACGGCTTGCCGACCGGCGTCGCCTCGCTTCACAGCGGCGGATGAGCGCCTGCCGGCTACCCCGCCAATCTTCGGCCGGCGAGGTTCACTTTACCGCCAAGAGAGCATCACGAGACACGTCGCTTCTTCCATCCTGATCGCGCTCGTCGGGCTCTCCGCCAGCGGCGTCGAGAGCGCCTGGGCGCAATCGTCTCCTCGGCCGCCGATCCGACTGACAATTACGGGACCCGCGAAGCGCTATTGCTCGAGCATCTGGGTGTCCGGACGGGACAGGAAGGAAGCGCTCTATAACAGCGTGCTCTGGACCGAGGAGCAGGTACGCGATTACGAGAGCGGGCGCCTCGGGTTCGTGGTGGACGAGGAGCGTCGCATCGTGACCGCTTCCTACGACGGCATCTTGGCCCGAGCTCGGCACTTCGGCGACCAGGGGTGCGTGAACCTGCCGCAGCACAGCGACGACGTCTTTTTCACGCGACGCAAGGTGGTCAGCGCCTTGCCCGATGCGGCCTCGACGCCCTGGCCCATGGGCGACGCGCTTCCGCACGAGCCGCTTCCCGACAATGTGAGCGGAGATCTCCTCGAACGGGCCGTCGGCACGTTCTTCTCGAATCCGGAGGATCGTCGCGCGGCTTTTCTCGTCGTGCACCGCGGCCGGATCGTCGCCGAGGAATACGGCTCGGGAGCCCACCAGGACATGCAGCTCGAGAGCTGGTCGATGGGGAAGAGCATGACCGCCACGTTCATCGGGCGGCTGATCCAGATGGGCCACCTCGATCTGTGGCAGCGCGCACCGGTGCCCGAATGGCAGAACTCCCCGGAAGACCCGCGCGGCGAGATCCGCATCGCCGACCTCCTGCGTATGTCGAGCGGCCTGCGCTTCAGCAATACGGACGCGACCCCGGAGCAGATGGCCGCGTCCTTCGTTGCTGGCCAGGTGGACCATCGCCTCGGGTACGTGGCCCCCATCGACGCGTTCGAGTTCACGGTGAGCCGCGACGCCGAGTACCCGCCCAACACGGTCGGGCGCTACCGCAACTCCGACCCCTGGACGTTGGGCTACATCGTGCGACGCGCCGTCGAGAACGAGCTGGGTGAGGAGTACCTTACGTGGCCGCAGCGGGCGCTCTTCGACCAGATCGGCGTGCGTCGGTTCACGATGGAGACCGACCCGTACGGCAACTTCCTTCTCACCGGCTACAACTTCGGAACGGCCCGGCACTGGGCGCGTCTGGGCCTGCTGTATCTGCAGAGAGGTGTTTGGAACGGCGAGCGCCTGCTGCCCGAGGAGTTCGTCGACTTCGTCAGCACCCCCGCCCCGGCGTGGGACGAGCCCTACTACGGGGGCCTCTTCTGGTTGAACACCCCCGACGAGACGGGCCGCGGCGGCCGTATACCCAGCCTACCTGCGGATGCCTACAACGCCTCCGGGGCGGGTGACCAGCGCACCTACATCATCCCGTCGCGCGAGCTCGTCATCGTCGTGATGAGCCATCGTTCGCCAGCGGCCTCTGCCCGGGACCGGAGAACGCGCGAGTACGAGGCGCTGGGGCTCGCGGTCAAGGCGGTCGATGCGACCTGGGATTGGTAGGTGACGCCGACTTGTTCTCGCCGATGATCCCGGCGAGCTCCGTGAGCTCGTCGATGACGAAGTGGGCGTCGGTGGGCAGCTCGTAAAACGGGTCACGAAACCAGACTGAGATCATTCCGACGTCTCTAGACCCTGCGACGTCCGCATCCGGGTTGTCTCCAACGTAGACCGCTTCGTGTGGCGCGACCGCGAGCGCGTCCACTGCATGCTCGAAGATCCCGGGGTGCGGTTTGCGGAGGCCGAGCGCCTCGGAGATCACGATGAGGTGCAGGAGGGGCCGCAGACCGAGACCGTCGATCTTTCGGGTTTGCATCATGACCCGACCGTTCGTGATGAGTCCGGTTCGCAGCCCAAGCGCGCGAAGGGTCTCGAGCGTCTCGACCATCCCCTTCATCGGTGTGAGCGTATCGGGGAAGTTCTGCTCGAAGTCGTCGAGGAGCGTCCGCGAGGCACCCGCAGGGAGGGAAAACTCCGACGCTGCGGCCTCGAACACCTCGGCCTTCGGCGCGTAGCCGTTTCGATCGAGCCGCTCGAGGGTGGCCAGATAGTCGCGGGCGTCGACGTCGGTGAAAAGCGCTGGAAGGCGACCCATTTGATTGCGAACGAAACCGCGGAAGCTGCTGCGGCGATCGAAGAGGGTGCCGTCGAGATCGAAGAGGACGGCCTCGATCACACGGGTCGGCCCGGGAGCTCCTCGAGCCAGGGGCCGTCGGTCTCGACGTCGGTGCTGACGTAGATCTCCATGGCCGGTCAGGATGCGACGCCCTCGCCCCAGGCCGCAAGACGGACCTCACGGTTAGTGTCTCCAAGCGGCCGACCCGTTCCGGCCCTGTCGTCCGGGAGCAGAACGAAGTCTAGGGCACCGGTGGCGTCGAACGCTGCAGCTCGCGGAGCCACTGCTCGAAGTCCTCGACGCCGTGGAGCAGCTCGTCTGGGGAGGCGGATAGGTCGGCACCCGCGAGCCTGTCCAGCGCCTTCCACACCACCGGATCGTCCACCGGGGGGTACAGCTCGGGGTCGTCGTAACGGATGAACTCCCACGCCCAAGCCGCCACCTCGGCGGGGCTCTCGCGGTCCTCGACGAGAGCCTTCAAACGTGCTTCCACTTCCGCGCTCGTTGGGACTCGGAAGCGGAAGTCTCTGGCAGGACGGACCTGCGGTGCGTCACCTCCCGCTGCGCTCACCTCAACCCCGCGCCGTGCGCACTACCCCACGGACAGCACAGGGCGAACCCCGCGTCATCGCGGCGATCCCGGGTCGGGAGACGGCGAACGCAAGAGCCGGCTCGGGCCGACATGGAAGTAAGCCGCAAATCAGCTGCACGTTGGTTTCCGCTGGCGACAGGCGTGGAAAGGCGGTGGAGCTTATGATATCGGGCACCGGGTGACGGGCAAAAGTCTTCGACGAGAGCTGAGCCTTTCGCTCACAGCGGGCAGAAGGGCGTCGGGGCCTCGAATCGGCGATACGGAAGACGGGCGCGCGGGACCCCGGGAGGCTCTATCGCGGGCGGCTCCGGGACCTCGAGGGGCCGAACGACTCGAGGGGAAGGTGTGCACGATGAGAGCACGGCATCTGAATCGTGTGGCGCTGCTGGCGTCCTTCGCCCTGGCACCAGTCGCCGGGAGGGCGCAGCAGCAAGGGACTCCCCCTGACCTGGCCGTCGCAGACCTGGCGGTCCCAGCAACGGCTGCTATCACCTCCGGCCACGGGGTCGCGCACGGCGCACCCGAGGTGATGACTCCGAGCGTGCTAGGTTGGGCCGCAGACCGCGCTCTCACGGTGAAGACGCCGAGCCCGCCGGGTGCGCCCATCGACGCGCTGGTGGCCGGGCCCACGCGCTTCCAGGAGGGCGACCCTTTGCAGGCCCTCGATCACCTGGGGAGCCCCATCACCGGAGCGGAGATCGCGACACGCATGCGCGGAGCCGGCGCCGGGGGGGGGGGGTGGTGGGAGGGTTGCTCGGAGGGGTTGTCGGAGGGTTGATCGGTGGGTTGATCGCAGTGTCGGTATGCCCGTTCGAGATCTTGGGACCTGGTTGCTCACCCAGGGACGAGGCGCTGGCAGCGGTCGCGGTGCTTTCCGGTCTCGCCTGGGGCGGAACCCTCGGAGCGATCGCGGGCCAGGAAATGCGCGAGATCGACCGCTGGGAGGCTCTCGAGCTGATCCGAGCCGAGCGTCAGGGGGTGGGGACCCGATGAGCGAGAGGCGGAGATCGGGTCGTGCGCGCCCCTTTACGTCCGGCATTCTCGCCGCCGTGCTCGTCGTGACCGGCTGCTCGACGACGCGGCAACTGGGCCGTGAGGATTGGGGCGCGCTCCAGGGTGCCGAGCGGGTCGTCGTCGTCACCCACTCCGGCGTTCGCCACGAGCTCGAGTCGTTCCAGTTCCTCGCGACCGGCGTAATCGGCCGCGCCGAGCAGGGCGAGATCGAGGTTCTGCTCGACAGCATCGCCTTCGTCGAGGTCCGCGAGGCCAACACGGCCGGCACCGCCCTGACGATATTGGGAGCCGGGACCGCCGTGGGTGTGCTCATCGCGATGACCCAATCGCCCGTAGAGCCGGAGTCGTGTCCCTTCGTGTACTCCTTCGACGGTGAGCGCTACCGGTTCGACTCCGAGACCTTCGCCGGAGCGATCGCCCAGGGCCTCGACCGCACCGACTACGACAACCTCGAGCACCTGCGCGACGTCGACGGGCGCTACCGCATCCGCTTGACCAACGAACGCCCGGAGACGCAGTACACCGACGAGCTGAAGCTCGTGGTGGTCGACCATCCGCCCGGCACCCAGGTGATCCCGGATCGGGCCGGGGTCGTCCACGCCATCAGCGATCCGCAGCCGCCACGAACGGCCCGCGACACTCGGGGAAGAGACGTCGTGGCGGACGTGAGCGTCGCGGACGACGTGTTCTGGCGGGGTAGCGCGCTCGCGAACGCCGAGTTCCACGACGGCGCCCTGCGCGAGGGGCTGGTGCTCTCGTTCGCGCGGCCACCAGGCGCCCGCTCGGCGCGGCTCGCGGTGCGCGCCCGCAACACCGAGCTGGCTCCCTTCGCTTTGCAGACGCTCCTCGAGTTGCAGGGCGGAGATCTGCTCGCCTGGTATCAGCGCGTGGCGCGAGAGAGCGATCTGCGTCGACGCTTGCGCGGATGGGTCGCCCGCGAGGGGACGTTGCACGTCTCGATCCAGCGGAATGGACAGTGGGTCTTGGAGGATGCCCTGCTGGCCGTCGGGCCGGCGATCGGCAAGACCCAGATCGTCCCTGTCGAGCTGCCCGACGAGCCCGGCGACGAAGTCGTCGTGAAGCTCGAATCCGCGACGGGCCTCTGGGCGATCGACTGGGTCGGTTTGGACATCGGGGAGCCCGTGGCGACGAGTGCGAAGGAGATTTCGCCCTCCGTCGCCCGCGACGAGCGCGGCCGCGACCTCGGCGCCCTCCTGGCGGCGGCAGACGAGCGATATTACGCGACCGTTAGGGGCGCCGTGGCCGACATCGAGTTCGACGTTCCGGAGCGCCCGGATCCCGGCCTGAGCCGCTCGGTGATCCTCAAGTCCAGGGGCCTCTACTACCTGTACGTCTCGCAGCGAGGGCCCAACCGGGCGGAGTTGGCGGACCGGATCCTGGACGAGCCCCTGGTGGGGAACCGCTACATCCTCCAACGCTGGCTGGCGGAGACCGATCGCTGAGGCATCACCACACTAGATCACTCGCGTGGGGTGCCCGACACTCCCACCGACCAGCGGAGGGCCATCTTCTCGTCGCGGCCCATCGCCGCGAGCTCTGGTCGAGACGTAGCGAACGGAACGGCCAGCTCGATCCGGAAGGGTGAACCGGATACACCGACCTCGATCCCGGCGCCCGCGCTCCAATAGAGGTTGGAGTCCGCGCGCTCCGCCGGCTCCGGCAGCTCGAGTACGGTGGGATGGCCCTCGAGCTGAAGGGGCCCGCCAACGGTGACCCCGGCAAACGCGACGGGACGCGCGGACCATGTTCGGTTGCCCAGAGGCAGGGCGATTCGGGGTCCGAGAGCGGTGGCCGTAGCGGCCGCCAGCTCCGCCAGCGCGACCCCTGGGTGAAACCCCCTCAGCTCACCCCCGCCGGCTACCCATCCCCCTTCCGCCAAGGGCGCCCCGTGACTTCGAACCCATGGATTCGAGTAGGCCTCGAACGGCCCGCCTCCCGCCAAGAAGAACAGGCGTTCGCGCGGGACGAAGCGGCCGTCCCATTGTGATCCGGGGTCCGGGTCCGGGCCGATGGCGATGCCGCCGAAGAGCCGCGTCCTCAGCTCGAAGCTCTCCGACGGACTCACCGAGCCTTTGAAAGCGGCCGTGGCCCGCACCCAGCGCCGGTCGTCACTGTCGAAACCGGCGGATACCGATCCGTTCACGCGAACGGCATCGCCGGACCGCGCCACGCTTGCTGCGAGCCCGCCCTCGAAGCCCATCTTCTGTCCAGGCGTCCAACGTCCTTCCACCAGATAGCGGTCGTCGTAGACCCAATGCAGGCCGCCGAACACGCGCAGCGTAGGTTCGGACTCGGCGACGCCGCCGCGCGCGAGGGGAGAGGGTCCGTACGGAGTCCGGGAGGCGCGCCTTCGCGCATGGCTCCACCCCACGAAGCCACGGCCCTCGCCGATGAAGAAGTCGGCGGTGGTGCCGAAGCGAGGGAGGTCGCCGACGAGCGGGTCCGCAATACGGGCGTATACGCTGCCCGGGTCGATTCCCGGCGAGCGCTCCCCTTGCTCGAGGACGGGAGCGGCCGGCAAGCCGACCCTCACGAGCAAGTCGTGCATGAGGCCGAGGCGCTGGGAGCGGACTTGCAGCCCGCCGACGAGCCCGCCGGCCTCGTTCCACCACGCCAGCGGGAAAAGCGCTACCGGAATGCGACGCCATTCCGGTGCCAACGGCGCAAAGGGTTGGTCGAGTCGCGCGTCCAGCGCGGGGTCGGCGAAGGGGCTCTTCGACCAGGCGTTGTTACCGACGTTCCAGTCGAGGATGGTCCCGTCCGGGTCCAGCTCCGCGCGCGCCGGACCCGCCGAGCACGGTATCCTTCACCTCACCCAAGGGGCCGGTGAGTCGGATTGGCACCGGCATGACGAGGTCGCCGCGCCGAGCGACGTCGACGGTGACGCGAGAGGTCCCCGCCTGCATGGTTCCCACCGAGACGCCTTCGAGCGCGTAATCGACCAGCCCCGTGCCATGCAGCCAGGGCCCGAAGAACCAGTCCAGGTCGGTTCCGGTCACCTCTTCGGCCACACGCTGGAAGTCCTGTGAGTCGACGTGGCGGAACCGATGGCGCTCGTAATACTCGCGAAAGACGCGCGTGAGCGTCTGCTCCCCGATCATCTCGCGCAGCATCCAGAAGATGAGCGATGCCTTCGTGTAGACCATCCGGTTGTACACGTCGTGCGAACTGTAGTCCTCCGCGGCGAGCACGACGGGCTCAGTGCGCCCCAGGATCTCCAGCTGCAGCGTGGCGAGCTTGTCGCCCAGACGTATGTCACCCTCCGCGCCGTTCCCCTCCAACCACCAGTCCGTCAGGAACGAGCTCAGCCCTTCGTCCAGCCAGCCTTCGTACCACTCGTTGTTGGCGAGAACGCCGTGTGCGTAGATGTGAGCGACCTCGTGGAGTATGAGCCCCTGCGACGCGGAGCCGTTCATGACGAGCATCGGGAACTCGGTTCCACCGGCCTCGATGCGATGCAGATTGGTGACCTGAGGGTAGGGGTAGGCGCCGAAGATGCTGTCGAGCCATTGGAGCGCCGTGACGGTGCGGCGCACGGCGACGCCGCCGCCCCAGCTTTCCTCGTCGCCGGGCCGGTAGAGCACACGTACCGCTACGTCTCCGTGAGATCCCTGCTCATAGGTGTAGTCGGGGCTCGTCGACCAGGCGAAATGGTGCACGTCTTCTGCGTAGAACCGGACCCGCTTCCAGCCGGCGGGCGGTTCGGCCGCCAGCAGACCTAGCGCCTCCTCCGCACGCAGCCGCTGAGCCGAAGGGACCCCACACACCCTGCCGCCGCCGCGATCGACACAAGGTGGTCCCCGCTGGCTCCCGTACCACTCCCGTTGCAGATCGATGGGGCCGGTCCCCAGCGCCGCCGCCCCCTCCCAACCAGGGTCTCCGGCTACCGCTACGCCGGTTGCCCCGATGACCTGCTCCGCACGGAGCTCGACGGTGACGTCGTAGGTCGCGAACTCGCCGTAGAACTCGCCGGATCGGTAGAGGGGGTGGAGGCGCCATCCCTCGTCGTCGTAGACGACCACCCGCGGGTACCACTGCGCAAAGTCGTATTGGCGTCCGCGTCGGCCCTGACGCCGCGGCACACTCGAGGGGCGGGCGTCCCACGTGTAGTCGATTTCGAGCGATCCCCCCGGCGGCAATGGGTCGCGGAGGTCGAAGCCGACGACGGTGGAGTCGGGTGCGTAGGGGAAGCGCAGCAGCACCACTCGTTCGTTCACGGTGAGCTCGCGTATCCGTTCGAATGCGTGCTCGTCGAGATCCAAATCCTGGAAGGTCGTGACGCCGAACGCGAGGTCGCGGGTGGCCCACGCCGAGTTGGGCCGGAACGCATTCAGGTGCAGCTGGAGGTAGAAAGCGCGAAGCGTGTCGGGAGAGTCGTTCCGGTAGCGCAGGCGCGCCCTCGCGTGGAGCGTCTGCTCTGCCTCGTCCAAGCGCGCTTCGATGCGGTACTCGACGCCCTGCTTCCAATTCGCCGGTGCCTGATAGCCGGGCTCCTGACCTCCGGTCGCCGTCGGCGCGGCCAGCGAGGCGCCCACCACCGGGGCTCCGAGCAGCGCCGCAATCACAATGAACCGAGGTCCGCCCCTCATCCCCGCTCGCTTCGTCCCAAGCTTCGCATGGCGACGACCATACTCACTCCTCCACCAGGTAGGACAGGGCCCACGCACCGGGACCGACGTGGGTGGCGTAGACGGAGAAGCGACCCTCTACGCGGCCGCGGGCGCGCTGGCGGCGGCACCTTCCAGTTGGTTATGAATTCGCGCCCGGCTCGACCAATCGACCGAAGCGACCGGCCTCTCGAGTACTCCGAACTGAAGCGCGACGATGGCGCGACACACCTCTAAGCGAAGCTCGCCGGTGAGTTTCTGGCACGCCTGCACCGTGCTCGAGGGGATCCTGAGTGGCGGGACGCGCCGGGGCATCGTCGCCGACGCGCTCGGTCGCGGCAGCTTCGATGATGCCTTGCGGCATTTGCGCGGCTCGTTGAGCTCCCATGTCTTGCACACCGAATCTGGTCGCCTCGATCTGAGCGCGATCGTTCGGGTCTTCGATCGGCGAGCGCGGGCGGAGGGATTTCATGTCCTGCACGCGTGGGACTTCGGCCGTCACCGGTTCAGCGAGGAAAACATCCCCGTCCTCATGCTCGACTACTTCTCCCGGGAGCGGACGGGGAGGGAGGTCGAACGGGAGTCGCTCGCGCTGCTGCTCGACTACTATCTGCTCCACATTCTCGCGCTGGTCGCGATGAGGGCCTGGGAAGAAGAGGATGCGAGCCAGTGCATCGACCACGTCGGGGAGCTGCTCGATCGGCTGAACGGGCCCGACGGCAGCGGCCGGCCTCTCGTTGCGGACCCCCACTCGCTTCTCTTCCTGGCCGTCTCCCATTTTCATCCGGACGAGCACGCCTACGACCGGCTGCTCGAAAAGGTGCGGACCTTGGAAGAAGGGCACCCGGAGCGCTTTGCCCATGCGGTGGCGGCGATTCTCGGCCCTCACCTTCGATGGGGGTTCGAGGTGCTCTACCATCGCGACCTCGTCCGCATGCGGGCGGACAACGTGGGGGATTACCCGTGGCTCTTGTTCGCCCTGAGCGTGTTGATGCGCAAGTACGTGCGTCTGCGCAGCGCGGGCGCGGACCAAGCGGCACGTGAGCCGGCGGTCGAGGATCTGCTGAACGGGCTCACCGCCGACCCGTGGGCTTTTTTGGATGCGGTACCCGCCGCGCTGTCGCCGCACGAGGCCGAGCACTCGGAGCTACGCGGACTACTCCGCCAGCACAGGGACTCCCTGCTCGAGGACTTCGCCCGCCATCGCCCCTCGCCCAACTCTTTCTCTCCTGTGGCCGTGCACTACAACTTTCCACACAACGTGCTCGTGGCCATCGCGACCATCGCGTTGCTCGAAGACGACGTCCCTGTCCTGCCGTTCAACGCGCTCCTGACGAGGGAGGCGTGGCAGGGGGGGGCGGCCGATGAGCAGTGGGAGCTGGCGCGGCGGTTGGTGGCCTATTGCGAAGCGAGCCCGGGCCGACTCGGTGAGCACGGGGCGTTGCTCATCGTCTACGAGCCGCACGCGGGCCTGAACAGCTACATCCTGACGCGCAACAGGCTCCGAAAGCTCGACGCGCCGTAGTGGCGAGCGGTCGGAGAGGCTAGCCGGATCCGGTTTCCCAGCGGCGTGTGATTTGAAACTGCAGGCAGAAGCTGTCGCGCTCCTCGGCGGGTGCGAGCTCCAGCCCCACCGCCTCCTCGGGCTCGACCTCGGTGCTCGTCTTCAGGTAGCCCGCATCTTCGATTCGGACGGCGTCCGGCCAGTCGTCGCTCCAATTGTGGACTTCGAGAGCTTCGAGGCGGCCGTTGTCCACGAACAGAATCACCGCCCCCTCGTTCTCGCATCCCGAGAGTCGGAACCAGACGTCTCGGAGACGAAAGCTGGGAGGATCGGTGAGCTCGACGCCGGCTTCCACCTCGAAGGTCGTGAAGCATCCCGATCCCGTGAAGTCGCGGCTGAGGACGCGCGCACGGCCGAGCTGTTGGCGTAGCACGTGCAGCGCGGGATGATCCCCATCCAGCAGGATTGCAAGGATGCGCTGCTCGAATTGGTCCATGCTCCCAGGCACGCGTCCCGCGTGCGTTCGGAGGCGCTGCCTCGCTAGCGCCCTTGGATGCGTGCTCCCGTGAGCTTGGCGAGCGCCCCGAGCGTGGTTTGCGCGGCGTTGAAGCCGAGTCGGAAGTCCGCGTCGTCGAAGGTCACGAAGAGGTCGGTGGGCTGGTGCCAATGCGGGTTGGCGCCGTTGCCCGTCTCGTAGAGGCGGCGGTTCTCGCGCAGGCTCACCGAGGCTACGAAGTCCATGAACGGTGTGGAGTCGGTGTTGCTCATGGCGTTGCTCATCACCGCCGGGAAGTCCGTCGCGAACTTGCGGTTGGCGTTCAGCAACTCGAGCGCCAGGGCAGCGGACTCGCTCGCCATCTCTGAGTTGAGCTGGAACTCGATGTCCACGTCCGCGTCGAGCGCTTGGTCGAATGTCACTGGATTGCCGTGGTCCCACATCATCATGTCGTGCTGGATCATCCCCACCCACGTGGGCTCGGGATAGCGCCCGGACCCGGAGGGCTCCTCGATGCCCTGGAGCGGCGCGCGCTGCTCGACGTACGCCTCGGATCCGTCGAGCCCGGTCTCTTCATTGTTCCACAGGGCGAAGCGAACGCTGCGCTCCGTCACCACCTCCGAGCCTGCGAGCGCGCGGGCGATCTCCATCACGAGCGCCGTCCCGGACCCGTCGTCGTTGGCGGCCTCTCCCGCGCCGCGTCCGTCCATGTGGGCGCCGATGATGTACATCTCTTGCGGGACGGTGCTGCCGACCTTGGTCGCGTAGACCTCCTCGCGGGGCTCGGGCGCCGGGGGCGGGTCGCCGCTGCCCGTGTACTCGTAGTGGATCCGGCCCGTCTCGTAGCCCCAGCTGCGGAACTGGGCCTCAATCCAATCGACGGCCATGGCGTTGCGCTCCGTGCCCTGCTCGCGGTCACCGAACTGGGTGAGGCCGAGGAGAATGTCCTTGTAACTGTCGAAGTCCAACCGGGCGACGATATGCTGCGCCAGTGTGTCGGCGGGGGTGAGTGGAACGCCTCCCAGGATACGGTCTAGCCGCAGGTTCTCCGGGCGGTACCGCTCCTCCTCCTCAGCCGGCGGCTGTTGCGGCGGCCCCCCGACCTGCGCGACGCCGGAACCAGCCCCTCCCGCGAGCAGCGTGACTGTAGCCGTGGCGACGAGAGGGAGGCGTCCACTGCGGACGATCCTGGCACTAGTAGGGATGCGCATCGTGCGATTCCTTCATGGGGGCCGCGACTCCTGCAGACTCACGCCTGGCATGCAATAGGCCTGGGCGTGCGGCCACGCAACCTGTGATCAGGCCCTCAAGCCCGCAGCGCGATGACGGGGTCCACCCTCACCGCGCGCGTCACCGGGATCAGCGCGGCGAGCACTCCGGTGAGTACGAGCGTGCTTACGATCGTCCCGTAGACGAGCGGGTCCCAGGCCTCGACGCCGAAGAGGGTGGCGGCGAGTGGCCTTCCCAGCGCTGCGCCGATGCCGAGCCCGATGGCGACGCCGGGGACGATCTGGCGGAGCACCCGCTTCATGACGAGTCCGACCACGTTGCCGCCCTCCGCTCCGAGCGCCATGCGGAGCCCCATCTCGCGCATCCGGCTCGAGACCGAGAAATCGATGACGCCGTACAGGCCCACGGCAGCCAGGAACAGCGACGAAAAGCCGAAGATGGCGAATAGGGACCCGAAGATCGTGTAGAGGAAGGTGGTCTCCTCGATCGCCTCGCTCATCGGCCTCAACCAGTAGAGCGGGAGGTTCGGATCCAGAGAGCTCGTAGCCCGGCGCAGCGCCCCCGCGAGCGCCGTCGCCTCACCGCTCGTGCGGACCGCCATGCTGCAGATCGCCCGGAGCGAGGCGTCCCTCCGACCCCTTCACGCCGCTCGTGGCGGTCGTGAGCGCGTCCCCACCGCGGTAGACCGCGACGCCCCACCCGCACGGATCCGAGCTGCAGGAGGCCATGGCCACGACCACGCGGCAGGAGTCGCTCGTGGACGGGGTGAGTTGCACCAAGGGGATGTCGTCCAGCAGGTAATCGGAGTCGAGTACCGTACCCGCAGAATTCTCCAGCACGAGATCGACGTCCGAACAGCTCGCGTCGCACACACCGACCAGCTTGTAAGAAGCGCCTGTTTCGAGCGGCACCTCGAAAACGAAATTCTCGCCCTCGTCCGTCGATCCCTTCACCGGGGCGCCCACTTGCTCGAAGCCGCTGCCGACCACGTCGGGCGCCCGGCTGTCGAGCTGAGAGTCCACGATGTCGCCGAACCCGCAGGCCGCGAGGAGCAGCGCCGAGGCCGTTGGACGGATGCGGACTGCGCGTCTCATGGGATCGCTCCGGTGAAGGCTATGACATGGACGGGACCGCAGCGGGTGCGCCCCCTGGGCATGACCCAACCGGTTGCTCGCGGAATCGGGCTCCGGCATTCTCCACGCATGAGCCAACCCCGGGCGCGAGTCAAGTGGGTCCGCGGACCCTTCGTCGTCGGACGGGTGCTCGCATTGGCTCTGCTCGGGTACTTGGTGCTGATCTTCGCCGTTCAGCGCCGGCTCGCCTTCCCCGGAGCCTTCCGCGATTCTCCCCGCGCGACGCCCAGCACTCCGGCGGGCGTCACCCAGGTGTGGCTCGACGCGTCTTTCGGACGGGTCGAAGCCTGGTTCTTCAGCGACGGCGCGGGCATCCCGCGGCCGACGATCCTCTTCGCGCACGGCAACGGCGAGCTCATCGAGGACTGGCAGAGCGAGATGAGCAGCCTAGCCGCGGCGGGTCTCAATGCGCTGATCGCAGAGTTTCCCGGGTATGGTCACCCCGAGGGCAGGCCGTCTCGCGACACCTTGCGAGAGACCTTCACTCTGGCGTTCGACTGGCTCGCAGGGCGGGACGACGTCGACGGCGCCCGCATCGTGACGTTCGGAAGATCAATGGGCGGTGGCGTCGCCTGCGACCTGGCCATGGACCGCCCCGTGCGGGCGCTGGTGCTCGCGTCCACCTTCAGCTCCGCGGTCGCGATCGCGCGCGAGAGCCTGGTGCCGGGCTTTTTGGTCCGGGACCGCTTCGACAACCGGAGGGCGGTGGCGGGCTTCTCCGGTCCCGTGCTCTTGCTGCACGGTCCTGCAGACGACGTGATCGCCTACTCGCACGCCGAGACGCTCGCCGCCTCGCGTGAGGGCTTGCAAATCATCGACCTCGGCTGTGCGCACAACGACTGCGCGCGCGAGTGGCCCGCGATCGTGGCTTCGTTGACGGCCTTCCTCGCTGGGAATGGACTCCTGGAGTCGTAGCTCCTCTCAGAATCCCTGAGCCAAGAGGATTCCTAGCACGCTGCCCGCGAGGGCACCGCTCCCGACCTGCAGCCAGGCTCTGGTGGGAGGGAGCGGCAGATCGCCGCGGTGAAGGAGTGGGACTATCACCCCGGCTGTGACGCCGATGCCGGCGCCTGCGAGGACGTCCGTTGGGAAGTGCTGGCCGGACGCGACCCGCAGCGCCGAAGTAGCGCCTGCCAGCGCGCCTCCCAGGAGGCCGATGCCTCCCCGCTCGATCCAACGACGAAGCAGGTGCTCGGTCATGCCCATCGCGGCTCCTGTCCACGCGGACGAGGAGTGCCCGGAGGGCATCGAGCGAAACGTCCGCGCCCGCGAGACGCCATAGGCGGGGTCCTCGGGACGTTGCTCCAGCGATAGATACGCATAGGGGCGTGCGCGGCCCAGCGTCTTCTTGCCCAAGAGCGTCAGCCCCTGGGACACGAGGAACGTCTCGACGTACACGATGCTGTGACGGCCGACGCCCCGCCAGCGCTCTCCAGGGGCCGCGCTGGCCAGGCTCAAGATGAGCGGCAGCGCCACAGCCGCGTTGCGTGTCCAGTCGCTCGCGGTGCCCGCCCCGGGGCTTCGGTTGCCCACGACGCCCCGATCCATCCCCCAGGAGATGCTCCCCGGATCCAATCCCTGGGGCGGTACGGCGACGACATCGACCGGCAGCAAGCCTCCGCTCAGCAGGAGGCCGGCTCCCGTCAGGGACAAGGCCAGGTCGCGACGCACCTCGAGATCCGGATAGCCCTCGGGTTGGCCTACATAGGCCGGCGACGAGGAATCGGAGCCGACCGCGACCTGCCCATTTCCGGCGACCGGCCAGCACAATGCGAGGGCCGCGATGACAACGCGAAGCCGGCGCGCGCAGAAGTTCGTCGTGGCCCTCGGCCCGGTCATCGACCGGCCGACCATTCGATGGAGCGAGACCCACCCTGAGTGGGGTGGGCTCCCATGGATGTCGCGAATGACCACATCCGTCGGGTCCTGTGCGAGGGTCGCCGACTTGCCTGCTTCACATGAGGAGCGCATAGGGTTCGTGAATTGTGACGCGCCACTGGTGGGGTGATACAGCGGCCTCATGGCCGAGAGCGCTTTCCGCGCGTCGTCTCGGCAGCGATCGTCGACCCAGCGGAACGGCCCCCACCCTCTCGTGAGCGTCGACCCAGCTTGACCCCGCACCGCCGCTCTGGCTCTCTATCGGCTAATTGCCGACGGTCCGGCTGAGGATCGTGATGGGCTGCGGGTACCGTATCGGGCCAAGCGGCGTTTCGACGACGGGTGTCGCCCGCAGCGTCACCTCCTTGGGCTCTCCGCCCTGGCCGGTGACGGAGAGCACCAGCTCCACGAGGTCCTGAGCACTTCCTTCGAAGAATTCCACCAGGTTCAGGGTCACGACTACCGGTACGTCGCGCGGCTCCCCGGGGGGCAGTAGCACCTCGTCGGCGAAGACTCCGCTGACGGTCGCGCGGTCCTGAAGGAGCAGCGTCCAATCCAAGCGGACGAGACGAGCCTCGGTCGGATTGTCCGCCGGGTTTTCTGCCAGGATGTGGAGCCGCATCTCCAGCGGGAGGTCGCTTCGCGTCACGGCGGCGGCGAGCCGGGCGGCGTCGACGAGCCCGATGTCATCGAAGGAGTCGATGGCGGCCACGTCGATCCCGGCGAGCCGAACGTTCGAGACGCGGTCGAGGGAGAAATCGACAGGCCTCAGGGCCGCGAGCTGCTGGAGGGTGGCGCAGCCCGTGCTCAGCACGCAGACGGACACGGCAATGGAGGCCGCCAGGGGCGCCCGCGCCGCGGTGGCGAGGCGCCTGCACGCGCTAATCGCGCGGCGCACGAGAGCCCCCCGGCGGAATGCTCAGGTACGTCCACTCCTCTCCTTTCAGCATCTTCGCCACGTAGATGATCTGTCCGACGTGGGAGCTCGTGTGGGCCAGGGAGCGGTGCAGCGCGGCGATCACGCTCCTCGGCTCCTCTCGGATCGTGACCTGCCGCGACAAATCCTCGTCGCCGAGACCGGCGAGGGCCTCGAACAGGGCGCTCCAGCCGTCCTCCCACTTCGCCATGAGCTCCTCGAGGGTCGCCAGGCGCTCCTCGAACTCGGACTCGCGGTTCCGCCAGGGCTTTTCACCGTCGGACGTGAGGAAGTCGGTGAATCGGGACTTGAGATTCCCGGCGATGTGCCAGACGAGGGTGGCCACGGACGCCCCGTGCGCGGAACTGGTGCAGAGCTGCTCCGTCTCGAGCTGCTCCATGGCTCGCTCGCCGAGCGCCTTGTAGCGCCGGTACTCGGACTCGATCGAGGTCAGGACGTCACGTGGCATTGACGCTATCGTGCTCCCGGCGACGAGGCGCGGCTCATCGGACGCCCGCGCGCACCTCGAGCGCAAGGTCCTCGGCGATCTCGGCGATCTCGCCGACAGCCTCGGCCGTGACCTCGGCTGGGCGCCAGTTGTCCACTTCGCCACCGTAGACCTCCATCTCCCCCTCCATCTCGACCCGAAACACGCTCTCGGCCGTGCGTCCCTCGTGCGCGACGCGCCGTCCCCGGAGAGTGATGCGAATTCGCGCCTGGTCGACCTCCGAGGCAAGGAGGCCCGTTAGGGCGATCGACCTCCACTCGGACTCGTAGTAGAACGACGTCGAAGAGACCATCTCCTGGCGGACCCGGTAGTCGTGTCGTGACCAGACGAGGCTTCGGCCGTGCTCGAGCGTCGGAAGCAAGAGGCGCCCGAAGTCCCGCCGGTACTGGCTCAGCCCGCCCGTGGAGGTGGTCGCGCAGGCGACGAGCAGCGCCGGGAGGATGAGCACCAACGGGCGAACAAGCGTGCTGACGGTCCTGGTCGTTCGTCTCATCAGAGTGCCTCCCCCGGGTCGACCATCCTCACGCCTGGCCGGCGGTCCGTTGAAGCGTCCGGGTCGCGCGTCGGCAGCACGCGAGGAATCGCTATAGGATCCGCAGCTCTCAGCGGCACCGCAAGTTACATCGATTCTTCGAGCTCGCGCAGCGTGCGCGGACGCGGACGCGACCCGGCCTTCACCTCGCTGATCAGCCTCAGCACCTGGTGTGAAATTCGGTCCTCGGGTGCGCCCTTGACGGCCTGCCCCCCAGCGTCGAGAGCCTCGTCGTACTCTCCGCTCAACAGGAGAGCGAGCGCGAGATTGGCCTTGAGACCGTGGTCCTCGGGCGCGAGCCGGACGGCCGTCTTGCAATACCTCACTGCGTCCTCCGCATTCCCTCGGTTCATTGCCGCCTGCGCGGCCTCACGACAGACGTCGGGCTGTTCGGGGTTGAGCTCGTATGCCCGGCGGAACCAGTTCAGCGCCAGCGCGTCGTTTTGAAGCCGCTGGTGGATATTCCCCAGCGCCCACATCGACTGCCATCCCTCGGGGTTGATCTCCAGCGCCTCCTCGAAGCACCCGATGGCTTTCTGCAACCTTCTACGAACGAGGAACCCGGGCTTGCCCACCGGTGGGTTCCCGTGAATCAGCAGCTGGCCCTCCACGAGCTTCCAACCCTCGTCGACGAGGGTATCGTGCCTGTCGATCTCGGAGTCGGTGAAGTCTCGCGTCCTGGACCCATCGACCTCCTCGCTCGGTCCCGGCCGCGTGGGTGTTGGCCGATCCAAGTGGCGCCCCGTGAGGGACGATAGTTCATCCGCCCACGCGCTGCACCCGCTCGAACTCGGCCAGTGCGTTGACGTGGTCGATGATCGCCCTCAGCTCGGAGAGTCGCGCCGACGTCAGGGCGTCCTGTGCGGCTACGACCTCGAAGTTGGTGGCCACGCCCACGCCGAACCTCGCCACCTCCGCCTCCAGACTGCGCTCCGCCGCCAGCCGGCTCCTCGTTGCCGCCTCGACCTGCAGGTAGGTGTTGTTGACGGTGAGCCCGGCGTTGGTCACCTCGGTGACGATGGCGAGCTCTTGGCCCCTGAGTGCGAGTTCCGCCTGGCGGAGCTGGAGCTCGGCGCGCTCGAAGCTCGCCCTGCCGGCCCTCATACCCACCGGATAGCTCGCGCTGAGCGTCACGCTCCATGTCGGTGTCTCGAAGTCCGCTATCGAGCTGAGGCCGTCGAAATATCCGCCCTCCTGAACCAGGACCGGATCACCTCCGAGCTCACCGCGCTCGAACAGGTCGCCGCCTACACCCTGGAGGGCATAGGACGCCGTCAGTGCCAGGTCGGGACGGGACTCCTGCTTGGTAACATCGAGGTTGAGATCGGCGACGCGCTGTTCCTCCCGCTGTTGGCGGATGTCGGTGCGCTCGCGCAGAGCGATCTCGATCGCCGCGTCGATGTCGGGGACCTGCTCGACCAGCGTAGGGAGGTCGGTCGGGTTGAGGGTCTCTCCTAGCAGCGGATCGGTCGCACCGTTCACGAGCAGTCTCTTGAGGGCGAGCTCCTGGTTCTGCCACTGAATTTCGGCATTGAGCAAGGACTGCTCGGAGCTCGCCACCTGCGCCTCGGCCTGAAAGATCTGGATATCCGCCATACGGCCGAGCTGGACCCTGACGCGGTTGTCGGCAAGCAACTGCTCTGCCTGGGCCAGGTTGCGGCGCTGGATCTCGATCTGCTCGATGGTGGCACGGAGTCCCCAGTAGGCCACCCGAACCTGGTTGGTGATGTTCGCGATACGCGTCAGCACCTGGATGTCGGTGATCTGGCTCTGAATCTCCTGCGTCCGTACGGCGGTCCGCTCGTTGTCGGTGCTGAACCCGGCCAGGAGTGGCTGCGTGTAGCTGAGGCTGACCGACGAGCTGTAGCTCGGGTTCAGGGTCGCGAAGGAGTTGTCCGTGACGGTGCGCCCGTTGTTGAAGTTCGCGCTCAGCTCTCCCCCGTACCACGGCACGGTCTGGGAGAGAGAGGTGTTGAAGGTCTGTCGGACGCTCGCGATGCGGCTGCCACCGTCGAGCTGACTCGTGGACGCCCTCGAGGAGTTGTCGTACCCGTAGGTGGCGCGCAGCGTGGGCGTGAATACGGCGCGCGCCACCTCCAGCGCATAGCGCTGAATCAACGGGCTGAGCCGCACGCTCTGGATGTCGAGGTTCCTCTCGAGCGCTCTCGCGGTCGCCTCCTCGAGGGTCATCGACACGAGCGTCTGTCCCGAGTCGAGCGGCGGTAGCGCACGCCCGACCTCGTACGGATCCTTAATCGTGAGCTGGGGGCCCTGCGGCTGCTGGCCCCAGAGATTCAGCGGAATCATGAGCGCGGTGCCCACGACCGACGTCCACGCGATCACTGTACCCTTCCTCATGGTGTTTCCCCTTCCAGACCGTGAGCGTACTGATGCCACCCTCGTGAACGGCGGAGCACCGCAATCAAGCACACGCTGAAGCCGACGGACGTTGCGGTGTGTCCCGGGCACCCTACGACGAACCCCCGGAACGCGTTGCGGGCGGGGTGTGCCTCACCGCCGTGTCCGAGTTCTCACTGCGTCCGGAGAGCGTGCCGATCGGACGAAGCCTGCGACCGCGCGGGCCACGTAAGGGCGCTCCAGCATGCCGACCTCTTCGTCCGTGAGCTCGATGTCGAGGGCAGCCATGGCGTCATCCAGGTGGTGCTGCTCCGCAGCGCCGACGATGGGTGCGGCTACGGCAGGCTTTCTGAGGAGCCACGCCAGCGCGACTTGCGCACGCGAGATCCCACGCGCCGCGGCGACTTGCGTCACGGCCTCCACGATGCGGTGATCGGCCTCGTCCCCGCCGGCATAGAGCGTCCTTCCGAACTCGTCGGTCTCAGTGCGCTTCGTGTCCTCGCCCCACCCCCGAGTGAGTCGGCCCCGTGCCAGGGGGCTCCATGGAATCACGCCCACGCCCTCGGTCTCGCAAAGCGGAAGCATCTCACGCTCCTCCTCACGGTAGAGGAGGTTGTAATGGTTCTGCATGGTCGCGAACCGAGTCCAGCCGCCCAGGTCCGAGACGTGGAGCGCCTTGCAGAACTGCCATGCGTGCATCGAGGAAGCACCGATGTAGCGCGCCTTACCCGCCTTTACGACGTCGTGAAGCGCTTCCAGCGTTTCCTCGATCGGCGTGTGGTAATCCCAGCGGTGGATCTGATAGAGATCGATGTAGTCGACGCCGAGCCGCACCAGGCTGTCGTCGATCTCGCTCATAATCGCCTTCCGGGACAGCCCCCGGCTGTTGGGGCCGCCTCTCGTCGGGAAGAACACCTTCGTGGCGAGGACGACCTCGTCGCGGCGCGCGAAGTCGCGCAGAGCGCGCCCCGTGATCTCTTCGCTGGTGCCGTCGGAGTAGCTGTTGGAGGTGTCGAAGAAGTTCACTCCGAGCTCGACCGCCCGCCGTATCAGGGGTCGACTGGCCTCCTCGTCGAGCGTCCAGGAATGCTTGCCTCGCTCGGGAACGCCATAGGTCATGCACCCGAGGCAGATGCGCGAAACGTCCATGCCCGTAGTGCCGAGCTTCACGTAATCCATGTGCTGGTGTCCTCTCGGGTCTCGGCTGCGTGCTGCGGCGGCGGCTCGACTACCTGTCTCGGCGACCCGCGCCGGCGCGATTCGCCAGCCAGGCCCGTGCACGCGCCCCGCTATAGACGACGGTGACCCTGGGGATGCGGGTCACGGAGCGCAGCCACATGAACACCATGTCCCCCGGTGGATCGGTGTTCCTGAACTCCGTCCTCCAGGTGAGAAGGTGGTCGTTGAACAGAAAGTACTCACAGTCGGAGTCGTACACCGGGTCGTCACGGGTCGGAAGGTCGTCCGTCCGGTCGAGCGATGGAAACTCGTAGGAGAGCGCGGCCGTGAACCGGGCCCACTCCGACTCACACTCCACCTCGCGGAGCGCGATGACGTAGGCCCCTTCGAGCAGCTCGGCCGACTCCGGGTGGAAGTAGAAGCCGGCGAGCGCCGGTCTCCCGAGGAACTCCACCTGCGCCGAATGGATGATCAGCCCCTGCTTCTCCCCTACGGGCTCGGTCCCCGCGATCTCGGAGATGGAGTCCACGGTCGTCCCCCACTCGTAGCCGTGGAAAGCCCCGACGACTTCTACCTGAGCCACGCTCGTCGCCGGGATCGTGGACAACACGAGCATCGCACCTGCCCAATGTCTCAGGGGAATGCGCCTCCGGCTCAATCCCCGGGGGCCCTCAACGCGCCAGCACCCTCACGAGCCCGTCGAGCGCGCGGCGCACCCGCGAGTACGGAAGCCCCGATCCATTGGACAAGATCGAGAAGACGACCTCCGAGCCGTCGCTACGGACCACGTAGCCCGACAGGGCATTTACGTTGGAGATCGAGCCCGTCTTGGCGAAGACCCTGCCTTCGAGCCCGGAGAGCCGGTTCGAGAGCGTTGCACCGTCCACGCCGGGCTCTGCGAGCGCGGACCGGAAAGCTGCGGCGTTCTGCCCTCGCGCCATGTACTGCAGGACCTGAACGAGCGCGCGGGGGGTCACGAGGTTGTAGAACGACATTCCGGACGCGTCGCGGGGTGCGACGTCCAGCCGGGCCACACCAACGTCCTGCGCGAGAAAGGTAGTCAGGACCTCGGTCCCGTCCGGCCAGCTTCCGCCCTCTCCCCTCTCCGCTCCGAGTGTGAGCAGCAGCTGCTCCGCCATCCAGTTCTGGCTGGGGCCCAGGATTCCCGTCACGAGCTCATGCATGGGTGGCGAGCGCAGGGATGCCAGCCGCTGGGCGCCGCCGCACGTCGGGACGGAGCCCGTCGAGCATCCGCCCCTCAACAGCTCGTCGCGTTCCCAGACCACTCTCGATCCCTGGTCGGCCTCGATCTCCGCTCCCGCGAGAGCGCGCACTAGGGCCGCCGTGGCCTGCCGTACCGGATCGCGCTGCGCAAACGTGACTCGAGCCGTCCGGCCGACCCTTATGTGGCCCAGGAGCTCGATGCGTCGCGACTCGGGCAGATAGTACGGGTCCAGGTCGGTGCGGGCATCGAGCGACGAAGTCAATACGCGCGACACGACGAAGTCATCCGTACCCAGCGGGCGCCAAGAGACTCCAGCGAGCTCACCTTCTTCCGACGACGCCGTCACGCGCGCGGTCACTTCCCCCTCGTCGATGGCGAAGACGCCTCCGGTCGCGGCCTGCTCCCATCGAAGATCCTCGACCTCCCGCGTGGGCGCGACGCTCGTGGAGTCCCAAGCCGACGCGTCGACGACCAACGCCCCGCGCACCCGCCTAACGCCCGCCTCGCGGAGCCGACCGGCCAAGTTTTCGAGGGCGGCTTCGCCCGATTCCCAGGATCGGGCGGAAAGCGACGGGTCTCCCGTGCCGACGAGCACGAGGTCGCCTTCGATGGCGCCGTTGCGGACGGGTCCGCTCGCCCATAGGGCGGTTTCGTAGCGGTAATCCGGGCCCAGCAGCGAAAGCCCGGCTGCGGCCACGAGCAGCTTCTGGTTTGACGCAGGGATGAACTTCCGGTGCGCGTTTCGCGCGTAGAGGACTTCTCCCGTGCCCGCCTCCACCGCGAGGACACCGAAGCTCACCTGGTCCATCGGGGGAGCATCCAACAGCGCGTCCACCGCGACCGCGAGGGGCGCGGAGGGGTCGGCGGTCACGGGTGCCGGGGGCGGCGGAACGTCGACGTCCGGAAGCTGGACCGGGGCGTTCCCGGGTGGGGCGCGGTCCGAGTCTCGATCGGGGTGGGCTACAGCGTCGGGCTCGATCTGCTCGATGTCCGTCGTGTTCGCCGGGGGCGCGCCGGGGGACTGCGCCGAGACCCCCGCTGAGGCTGTGGCCGAGTCGAGCGCTTCCGACGCCACAGCCTGCTCCGAGCCCGGCTGCACGACCGCGTCTAGGGTGGAGTCGAGCGGTTCCGGCTGCCCTGCCGGCGGCGTGCTCGGTGGTGTGACTGCCACGGAGTCCAGCTGCGCCGAGACTCCTGTGGGAGCCTCGACTGACGGCTGCGTCTCACGCGGTGTGGTACCAGCCGGACCGCTCGCGCACCCGAAAAACAGCACAGCGAGCGCGATCGGGAACGAACTCACTCCTCTGGGCATGACCGTAAGATACACGGCCGCGACCCGGACGCTCCCGTCGACGGCCCGCCCTTCGGTCTTTCAGAAGTTCCAGACGAAGTTCACGAGCGGGAAGCCGAAGGTCTCGCCGTCGGCTACCGCGACGGCCAGCCCCAGATCGGCGGTGAGTCCGCTACCGATGAAGCGCGGGCCGAGAGCCAGCAGCACCACCGACTCGTCGTCCATCGGAATCACGTAGTTCTCGGTGATCAATTTGACACGATTAGAAGCACGGACCTCGCCCCCCAACATGATCGCGGGACGATCCGCGAGGCTGCCGTCCACCCACCCGTATCCAACGCCAACGCTCAGGGCACGGTCCGGTGTTCCTTTGGTCCCGACGGCGTATGCGATCCCGGCGCTGCCCTCCTCACCCAGTACCCAGAACGCGAGCGCACCCACTGCCAGTTGGAACGTCTCTTGACGGATCAATTGCACCTTCGGGGCGAGCCATACGAGCCGCGGGCTGCCGTCCCCGAAGAAGAGAGGCGTGCCTCCCGCGAGCAACACGCGACCGGAAGGGGCGACCGCCACGAACGGCATGACCACCTCGTACATCGCCACGTAGCCGCTGCCTCTCTCTAGGTTGCGCCCCGTGGGACCGAAGAAGAGCCGTGTGCGGTTGGGATCGGTTCTCCGGAATCGGCCGTCGACGACCTGTCCCCGTGCGGTCCGTAACTCCACGATGCGCGATCTGGGTACGGCGACCTCGACTCCGGACACGAGCTCGATGGTCACGACGGGGCCGACCTCCACGACGCGCCCGATGAGCTCCGAGCCGTCCTCGAGGGTGATCTCTTGCACCTCCGATGGCCCGGCGACGCGGACATCGGCTCGCGAGGGACGGCCCTGCGCCGTCAGCGACGTCGCGGTGGCTGCAAGAATGGTGAAAGCCAAGACAGCGGATCTTGTTCGGACGGCCATGGCCGTACTCCCGGGTACGAGGGGCCTCGTCCATGATGTCGCCGGGAGCGGGCGGATCGGATACGTCAATGTGCGTAGTCATCGCCGAGCGACGACGTAGATGGGACCGAGCCGGGTCGCGACCCGTCGAGCGGGGCCGCCCGAAGGGCCCAAGGGATTCGGCGCCGGCGCGCTAGTGTTCCGTTGCCGAAGTCTCTGGCCCACCGAGGCGGTTCCCGCGCCTGCGAATCGAGGCGGAGCGACGCGGCGTAGCTGTGGCTACGACAAGGAGTTCCAACGACGAGTCGCTGGATGCGGGGTGCCGCCGAATGGGCTAAGGACTTTGGTTACGGGACACTAGATGGTCTCCAGCGCGTCTTCGGGGATCCACCCGACCCGCCCATCCTCGAGCACGACCTCGGCCCAGCCCTCCGAGGTCCGATCGAGTCGGACCTTCGTTCCTTCGTGCAGGCTGAAAAGCGTAAGGTTCGGGTCGTCCGAGGGTGCGCTGCGGACGCTCACCTCCGCCGCGATGATGACGGCCTCTTCGGGACGAAGGAGCCCCAGCTCTCGGGCGCCGAGATTGACTCCGAGGACGATCGCGAGGGTCCCCGTGAGGAGCGCCACACGGACCGAGCGACGCCGCACCCCCTCGCCGCCCACCAGGAGGCGGACGACGACTCCGCCACCCGTCACCAGCCAGAACAGCGAGACGAGCCACTCGAGCAGGGGACTCGGGACCAGATCGACCCACCACTGCACGACGTCGAGCAGCCAGAATCTGGGGAGCGGGGTGACGTCGTCGCGCGTCGACGCGCGAGCCAGTCGCAAGTTGGCGCGCACGTCCTCGTCCGATGGAAGCAGCCTGGCGGCTCGCTCGTAGAAGAGGATTGCCCGCGCGTGGTCCCCTTCCTTGAAGTACGCGTTGCCGACGTTGTAGAAGAGAGCGCCGCTCTCGAATCCCGCATCGTAGACCCGGAGGTAGGCGTCGAGCGCCGACGCGTAATCGCCCGTCTGGTAGAGTCGGTTCCCCTCTGCGAACAGCTCCTGTTGGGCCTGCGCGGCGCACGGCGCCACCGGGAGCGAGGCAAGTAGGACCACGACCCAACCGCGTACCCTCACCCTCGCATCTCCTGATCGAGAGAAGCCATGAGCGCCTCGGCGTGAGAGAGGAACTCGCCCCGCTCATCTCTCCGGCCGTCGTCCGGAGCGAAGCGCTGCTGATCGCAACGCAGGATGGCGGCCACGTACCCCTCGACTACCCCCTGGTCCACGTTGCTGCGCTCGAGCTCCCCGCGTGCCTGATCGGTCATGAGCCCGGCCTCGGACGTGTTGAGCTTGTCCGCGAGAAAACCGCGCAGCGCCCGGGAGGCCTCCGCGTAGAAGGCTTGGCCGTCATCCTCACCCGCCAAGGCACGGGCGCGGCGTAACCGCTTCCGGGCTCGCTGCCGGGCACGCCTGCGCCGCGCGTAGGCAACGTCGCCCTCGAGCCGGTCACGATGGATACGTGCGCCGAGGGCGCCAACGGCCGCCAGCAACGGCAGCAGCGCGACGATCCAGAACCGGGGAGCGCCGAACAGGCTCCGACCCGCCGGCCGGAGCGCCGCATTGCCAAGCCGAATGAAACGGATGTCCTCTCGCAAAGTCTCGACCCCGCTCCGGACTCCGCCTCCCAGCCCCGAGGGCGCCTGACCCGTCACCTGCAGGGCGATCGGGTCCGTGGTGGCGTGAGCGTACCGAGCGGTGGTCACGTCGAAGTAGGCGAGATCCAGCCCGGGTATCGAACGCGAGCCCGGTGCCCGGGGAATGATCACGTATTCGAACGTCCTCGTTCCGCGCACCGTCCCCCCGCCCCGGCTGATGCTCTCGCTCACCTCCGGCTCGAAAGTCTCGAAGTCCCCCGGCAGCTCCAGCTCGGGCGCCGGGACCACCCTGAGGTTTCCCTCGCCGCTGAGCCGTACGGTGAGCGTCAATGCGTCACCCGCGTCCACTTCGGCGCGGTCCACGGACGCGGACGCCTCGAGCGATCCAACCAGCCCCGTGAACGTCGCGGGCCGGCCGGGCGGAAGAGGTCGGACCTCGATCTCGACGGGCGCGGAGCTGGCTCTGACGGGCTCGAGACTCGACAGGAGCCCCCGGCCGAAGAAGTCGTCGAAGAGTCCGCCGCCGCGGCGGAGCCGGACGGCGGCCTCGATCGTGAGCGGCTCCAGCGTCCGAGAACCGGATCCGGTGGGGAAGAGCGCGACCCTGCGAATCACCGCAGTCGTGTATTGGACCCCGTTCCTGGTGGCCGATTCGGTAATCGGCTGTCCGTCCAGTGGCATCTCCTCGACCCAGAAGCCCTCGGTGCCGGGCAGCGAGAGCAGGTTCACCGACTCGACGGAGACCCTCATAAAGAGCCGGTACTCAACCACCAGGCCTTCGTTCTCGTAAATGCTACGCTTGCTCGGCTGCGCCACGAGGAAGAGATCCTCCGACGCCAAGCCTGCGGGCCCGGGCGTGGTAGCCCGACCGTCACCACCGGTGCTCACCGTGACCGGGATCGGATTGGTGCGTAACTCCTGGCCACCCGCGCGGACTCCGACGGACGGAATCTCGAACGCGCCCTCCACCGTGGCGAGGTAGCGGAACTGGACGGTGTAGGTCACGCTCGAGCGGCCGTTCACGATTTGCATGGACGTGGAAGTGTTGCTGCCGAGCAGCCGCGCGAACTCGTCGAGGGACGGGGGAGTGGGCTGTTCGTCGAGCCCCTGAGCGCCCGAGATCTCCACGGACAGGGTGAAGGGCTGGTTGAGCGCCACGGGGTTGGCATCGAGGTATGCCCGGGCCCGTAATTGCTGGCCGTAGGCGGGCGCAGCGCCCGGGGCCAGCCACGCGACGAGGACTGACGCTACCAGAGCCGCGGTCACGCACCAGGGTGGTTTCGCTCTCACCACACCCTCCGCGGGATGCGCCCCAGGACAGGCTGCGGCGGCTTTCGATTCACGTCTCCGGCGTCCTCCTGGATCGCCTGGAGCAGGCGCTCGGCTTCCTCCCGGCTCATCCCACCCGGGGGAGGCTGCTGGCCGCCTTCCTCTTCGTCTGGTGGGTCGGGCGAGCCCTGCTCCTGCGGCTCGTTCTCTTCGCCTCCATCGGGAGGAGCCTCGGGGTCCGGCTCGTCCCCGGGCTGCTGCCCTTGCTGGCTCTCCTGCCGATCCTCGCTTTGGCCTTCCTCCGGCTGCTCGGTCTGGTCCTGTTCACCGCTCTCGCCGTCTTGCGGCTGCTGTTGTTGTTGCTCCTGTTGCTGCATCTGCTCGAATGCGCGCTCCAAGTTATGCTTTGCGTCGATGTCGCTCGGATCGAGACGCAGCGCCGACTTGTAGGATTCGAGGCTCCCTTGCAGTTGCTGCGCCCGGTAGAGGGCGTTGCCCAGGTTGTACCAGGCCGCGGCCGCCACGGACGGATCTCCTGTCTCGATGGCATCCTCGTACGCCTCGGCAGCTCGTTGGTAGTCCTCGGTCCGGTAGAGGGCGTTGCCCTGATCGAAGCGGATCGCCGGAGAGCCGGGCGCCTCCCGGAGCGCCTCCAGATACCGCTCGTACGCTTCCTCGAACTGCCCCTGCTCATAAAGCCGGTTTCCCTCGGCCACCTCCGACCGACCGGCCTGGGCGGACATGGGCGACGACAGGCCCGCGGCGATGGCCAAGGTGAGGGCCAGTCGTCGCATCGCAGAAATGATGCGGCGATTCAGGACGGTGGCACGGGGCCGCGACCCATCCGTCGCCGATGGGCATCTCGGCTTCATCGGAACCTCCCGCTCCAGGCCTCTCTCAGCTCGCGCCTGTCCGGCAGAAAGGCCTCCAGGAGCAGGAACCCGATGGCGAGGCCGAGGAACACCTGGAATTGCTCCTCGAACTGTGTGACGCGACGGCTGTCGAGCTCGCGCCCCGAGCCCGAGGCGATCTCGTCCACCAGCTCCTGCAAAGCTCCGGAACCGCCGTAAGCGGGCACGTACCTGCCGCCGGTCGCCCCCGCGACGGACCGAAGCGTGGCCTCGTCCAGCCGTGTCGTGACGACCGCGCCTTCGTCGTCGCGCAGGAACCCGGCGCGGCGTCCTGCACCGTCGTACGCGGGGATCGGCACGCCTTCCGGAGACCCTATGCCCACCGCATGGATGGTCACATCCATCTCGGTGGCGCGGGCCGTAGCGGCGTCGATCTCGCCCTCGTGATCCTCTCCGTCCGTCACGATCACCAAGACCCGCTGGTCCCCGGTGGATCCTTCCTCGAAGGCACCGAGCGCGACGTCGAGCGCGTTGCCCAGGTTCGTGCCTTGGACGGGGATCAGATCGGTGTCCATGGCGTTCAGGAAGAGTAGGGCCGCGCCGTAGTCGACGGTCAGCGGGCCCTGCAAGAAGGCCGCGCCCGCGAAGGCTACGAGCCCGATGCGATCGCCGTCGAGGCCCCGGATGAGGCGCGATATCTCCAGACGCGCCCGTGCCAGACGGCTTGGTGGGACGTCCTCAGCCAGCATCGAGGCGGACACGTCGAGAGCGACGATCACGTCGCGGCCTTCCATCCTCACGGTCTCCACCCGTGAGCCGAACTGAGGCCGCGCGAGCGCCAGGATCAGCAGGGGTAGCGCGGCGACGACGAGTAGCACTTTGATCACGCGACGCCGGCGGCTCACGGTTTCGCTCAGCGCGGCCACGAGAGGCTGATCGCCGAAAAGCGCCAACGCGCGCTGCCGCGCCCTGAGCCCCAAAAGAAGCAGAATCACCACAGCAGGGATCAGGGCCAAGCCATAGAGCGCCTCGATCGTCGCGAACCGGAACACTTCTCTTTCTCTCGCTCTCTCTCTACGGCAGCGTGCGCAACACGGTTTGTGCGAGCCCGAGCTCGACGACGAGCAGCAGAAGGCCGGCTGCCAATGGCCAGTGGAACAGCTCCCCGTACTGCGTGAAGTTCTCCACTTCGATCTCCGTCCGCTCGAGCTCGTCGATTTGCCCCCAGATCTCCTGCAGGCTTTCCCGGTCCGTGGCCCGGAAGTAGCGGCCCCCGGTCGTCTCTGCGACCTCCCTCAGGGTGGGCTCGTCGACGTCCACGGGCACGGAGGCGTACCGACGGCCGAACGGCCCGTCTACCGGGACCCGGGCCGTGCCTCGCGTTCCGGCGCCGATCGTGTAGACCTTCGCCCCCAGTGCCGCCGCCATCTGGGCCGCGGTGACCGGCCCGATCTCACCACGGTTGTTGCGGCCGTCGGTCAGGAGCACGACGACCTTGGAGGAGGCATCGCTTCTCTCCAGGCGTTTGAGCGCCGTCGCCAGGCCCATGCCGACCGCAGTACCGTCTTCGACCATCCCCACCTCCAGCTCGTCGAGCAGCCCGATGACGACGCCGTAGTCCAGCGTGAGGGGAGCCTGCGTGTACGCGGCCCCGGCGAAGATCACGAGGCCGATGCGGTCGCTGCTTCTGCCGCGCACGAAGCTCTCCGCCACCTCCTTGGCCGCTTCCAAGCGGTTCGGGTCCAGGTCCTCGGCGAGCATCGAGCTCGAAACGTCCAGCGCCAGCACGATGTCGATCCCTTCCGTCGTCACGCGCTCGTCGGTGATACCCGATTGTGGTCGCGCGAAAGCCGTCATCAAGGCTGCGAGCGCGAGGATCCGCAGCGCGAACAGAAGATGCCGGGTGCGGCCGCGGCCACCCGCGCGTCTGAGCACGCCGACCCTCGGAAAGCGAATTGCCCCGCCCCTTCGCCTCCGCCGCCAATACCAGAGAGTGAGGACGGGGAGAGCCAGAAGGACAATCAGGTAGAGCGGGTCCTCGAACCGTAGCATCAGGCCCCCTCCGCGCTCGCCGTCGCCGGGGCGGATGCGCCTTCAGCACCAGCATCGGCCAGCGTGCTCGTGGCTTGCTCGGCCCCCTCTGGGGTGGGCGTTCGCAGGTCTTCGGCGCTCCTCTCGTCGCTACGTGCGCGGGTGCGGTCGACGAAGCCCCGCGCCAGCACTACCATCTCGCGGCTGGCCTCCGGCGGCGGCCGGAGCTTGGCGAACTTCACCAGGTCGGCGCGCTCGAGGAAGCGGCGGAGGTCGGCGTCCGTCTGGCCACCGTGGAGGCCCGCCAGCCCATCCAGCACCTCACCGGTGGTCATCTCGAGCGCCGGGACGCCGAAGCGAGCTTCGACGTACGTTCTGACGATCGCCGAAACCGCGATGTGGTACGCTTGGACCTCCCCGCGCTCGAGGAGCCCCGAGGCCTCTAGGTGGGCCAGCGCTGTGTACGCGACCTCGTGAGCAGGGGGCGGCGGCACCTCCGGCGCAGCCCGCGGCTTGGCCGACCTGCCGCGACGCCGCCACAGGAACCACGCAATCCAGGCCGCTGCTGCGAGCAGGACGACCCAGGCGAGCACGACCGTGATGCCCAACGGGATCGAGAGCGGGCCCCTGATGTCGCGGATGTCTCCCCCCTCGTCGAGTCCCACGGAGACGACGCTCACGCGGTATTCGTCGCTCACGAGCTCGACCCTCGCACCGCTCGGGTCGACGACCGTGACGCGCACGCCGGGCACGACGAGCTCACCGAGCTCGAACGCGGCCAACTTCAAGCGCAGCCGGCTCGGTTGTCGGTCACCTTCACCGGACGCAGGGAGCGCCTCCGCCTCGAAAACCTCGAACGGCGCCAGGTCCAGGGAATCGGGCCAAGCGACCACGGAGCCGGGCGCGTGCTCGACCGCGATCGTGAGTGTGATCGGGTCTCCCACCGCCACGGTGTTCCTGTCGGCCGCGACCGACATTCTGGGCTGCGGCGCCGACCGCGGCGCGGTCTGGCGCGAGACGGGCACCCGAGCGGCTGAGTTGGCCGCGACGTTCTCGGCCGGAACGGGCAGGACCGTAGCAGCCGCGAGGGACGAAGCCGCCAGGATGGCACCCAACGACCCGGCTGTCACCGAAACCTCCGCGCGCGCTGGCGAAAAAACCGCATGAGCGGCTTCATGTAGGGCTCGCCGGTGCGCACGTCCACGAGGTCGACGCCGCTCCGTCGGAGGGTGCGCTCCAGTGACTCACGATCGATCCGGGTGACCTCCCGGTACTGCTCTCGAAAACGGCGATCGGAGGTGTTGACGACGACGTGCTCGCCGGTCTCGGGATCCTCGAACTCCACCAGACCGATCGGTGGAAGCTCCTCTTCTCGCCGGTCGGAGACGCGGACCGCCACGAGGTCGTGGCGACGTCCAGCCACGGCCAGGGGCTTCTGGAACCCGTCCGCGAGAAAGTCCGAGACGAGGAACACGACGGCCCGCCGCTTCAGCACGTGCGACAGGTACTCCAAGGCGACTGCGATGTCGGTGCCCCGGCCCTTGGGCCGGTGATAGAACAGCTCGCGGAGGACGCGGAGGACGTGGCGCCGCCCCTTCCGCGGCGGGACGAACTTCTCCATCCGGTCCGAGAAGATGATCAGGCCCACCTTGTCCTGATTCTTGATGGCGCTGAAAGCCATCAGCGCGCACAGCTCGATTGCCAGCTCCCCCTTCATCCGCTCGCGCGAGCCAAACTCTCCGGAAGCGCTGGCGTCGACGACGAGCATGACGGTGAGCTCCCGCTCCTCCTCGAAAACCTTGACGTAGGGGTGGCCGGTCCGCGCGGTGACGTTCCAGTCGATCGTACGTACGTCATCGCCGTAGGAGTACTCACGGACTTCGGCGAAGCTGATGCCCCTCCCTTTGAAGACGGAGTGGTACTCGCCACCCACGACCTCGTTGACGAGGCCACGGGTCGAGATCTCCAGATAGCGGACCTTCTTCAGGATCTCGCGCGGAATCATGGCCCTCGAGGGGTCTGTGTCAGGGAACCTCGACAAAGTCGAGGATCCTCGCGATCACGGCTTCGCTCGTGACCTCCTCGGCCTCCGCCTCATACGTCAGCAGCACGCGGTGACGAAGCACGTCCATACCGATCGCGCGCACGTCCTCGGGCGTGACGAATCCCCGGCGACGAAGAAACGCATGGGCCTTCGCGGCTCTGGCCAGGTTGATAGAGGCGCGAGGAGATGCCCCGAACGCGATGAGGTCCTCCAGTTCATCGAGCCCGCTGGCCCGCGGATTCCGGGTGGCGAACACGAGGTCGACGATATATCCCTCGACCTTGGAGTCCACGTAGATCAGGTCGACGGACTTGCGTGCGCGCAGGATCTCCTCCGCTCCGACGACCTGTGCCACATCGGGCGGCGCCCCTCCGGACATCCGCCGCAGGATCTCCAGCTCTTCCTCACGGTTGGGATAGTCCACCGCGAGCTTGAGCATGAAACGGTCGATCTGCGCTTCGGGGAGCAGGTAGGTTCCCTCCTGCTCGATGGGGTTCTGGGTGGCAAGGACGAGAAACGGCTCCTCGAGCTTGAAGGTGTTCTCGCCGATCGTCACCTGCCTTTCCTGCATGGCTTCGAGGAGCGCCGACTGCACCTTCGCGGGCGACCGGTTGATCTCGTCGGCCAGAACCATGTTCGCGAAGATCGGACCCTTCTTGGTCTTGAAGTCCTGGTCCTTGGGGTCATAAACGAGCGTCCCGACGAGGTCGGCCGGCAGTAGGTCCGGCGTGAACTGGATGCGTTGGAAGCGCGTGCTGATCGCACGGGCAAGCGTCTTGACGGCCATCGTCTTCGCGAGGCCTGGGACGCCCTCCATCAGGACGTGGCCGTCGGCCAACAGTCCAATGAGAAGCCTCTCGACCATCATCTTTTGACCTACGATGACGCGCCCGACCTCGTCCACCAGCCTGTCTACGAATCTGCCGTCCTGCTGGATCCTCTCCTGGATGACTTCGATGTCGGCGTGCATGGCCCTCCCTTCGGACGCAGCGCTCCGCGATGGGTTCTTCGAGCCCCCGATGAGACGGTGGCCCGGCCGCGGAGGGTTGTCCGCCGCACAGGTTGTCCGCCGGGATTACGCCCGGGTCGGGTCCGCGGTTCCAGCGCCGGCCGGTCCAGACCCTTGCGTCCGGGGTGAGACCGCGAGCAATCTGCACAATACCAGCGCCCCCAGGTACCTCCTCGAGCCCGGGATCGGTGTGTCCCCCCGTTTGGCTTCACGCGGCCCGCCGGCATCGGCAAAGGGTGGCTCCATGGCAAGGGTCGGCCCAAACCGTCGAGTGCTGGCCGCGCTCCTGTCGACCTGCTTCGGCTGCAATGCACCCGCCGAGCCCGAGCCCATCTTCGAGAGCATCGATGGCATGTACGTGGGCGATTTTCTCGGCTTCGAGGGCGCCATCACGATCCTGGTAGACTTCAACCTCGACCTCACCCAGTCGAAGGGCGACATCTGGGGTGGTTACACTCTCGCCGGTGGGCTCTCGGACGGGCACACCGTCATCGACGTCGAAGGCTCGGGGGACTTCAGCGGCGAGGTCGAGGCCGGCCCCGACCCGTTCGTCAGCTTCGTTCTCGCCGGCGGGTGTCCCGGCTGGACGGCGAGCTACTCGGGCGCCCTCGACAGCGGTAGTGGGTTGCTCTCGGTGCGTGGCCCGCTCGACGTCCTGGATTCGGAGTGTGGTCTCGTTCTTCGCTATGACGCCACGTTCCTTCTGCAACGGCAGCCAGAGCAGGTGTCCGCGATTGGACTCACGCGGTCGCAACCCCGCTGAAGCCGCACGGTTCGCGGGGATAGCCGCGGTCGGCCACGGTCGCATCCCGCTTGACGCGTACGCGCGACACCCGGTATTACCAGCGTTGCAACATTTCAACTTTCGCCTCGAGCGCTCCGAATGAAACGAGCCGGTCCATGAGCCATAACAGTCTCGACTTCAGCATCGCCATCGGAGGAGCCGCCGGTCAGGGGATCGCGACGCCCGGTAACATCCTGGCGCGCATCTTCGTCCGTCGTGGTTTGCACCTTTACGCCTACAACTCCTTCCAGTCGATCATCCGCGGCGGGCACATCCTGCTCACGGTCCGCATCGCCGATCGGCAGTTGCACACCCACGGTAACGGTCTGGACCTCCTGCTTTGCCTCAACCAGGACACGATGGAGCGCCATCTGCGGCTAATGGGTGCAGGCTCCTTCGTCCTCTTCGACGGCGGCAGCATCGAGCCCGGCGACGCTGCGGACGGCGTGCAGCTGTGCCCACTGCCGATGGCCGAGCTCACCCAGGAGAACCGCAACAAGATCGTACACAATACGGTCTCGCTCGGGGCGATGGCACACCTCCTCGGTCTCGAGTTCTCCGTGCTGGAACAGACCTTGGAGCTTCAGTTCCGCAGAAAGGGGGCGAAGGTCGTCGACGACAATGTGACATTCGCCCGCGCGGGTTTCGAACATTCGCTGGCGAACTTCGAGCCCCTGGCGTCAGGCCTGCCGGAGGGTACCAAGCCCTTGGCCGTGTGGACCGGGAACGACGCGATCGCCATGGGTGGCGCCGTCGCCGGGGTCAAGTTCTACGCGGCGTATCCGATGAGCCCATCGACCGGAGTCCTGCACTGGATGGCGCGCTATGCCCGCGAGCTCGGCATCATGGTCCGGCAAGTGGAGGACGAGGTCGGCGTGGCGAACATGACGATCGGAGCGGCCCACTCCGGGTGCCGGGCGATGTGCGCAACCTCTGGTGGTGGCTTCGCGCTGATGACCGAGGCGGTAGGAAGCGCGGCGATGATGGAGATCCCGGCGGTGTTCATCAACGTGCAGCGCGCGGGACCTTCCACTGGGGTGCCAACCAAGACCGAGCAAGGGGACCTGTGGCAGGCCCTGGGGGCCAGCCAGGGTGACTTCGAGCGCTTCATCGTGGCGCCCAAGGATGCCTTGGACGCCTTCAATACGATGCCGGTGCTGTTCAATCTCGTCGATCGCGCGCAATGTCCGGGCCTCCTCATCTCCGACTTGCTCATTTCCGAGGGGACCTTCAGCGTCGACCCTGACGTCCTCGATCTGCAACCCGAGATCGATCGCGGCGCGCTGCTCCTCGACCCGTCCCCGAACGGCGACTACCGTCGCTACCTGAACACCGAAAGCGGAATCTCGCCCAGGGTGCTACCGGGGACCGAAGGGTTCGCCCACGTCGTAGCGACCGACGAGCACGACGAGGACGGGGTCCTCATCAGTGATGAGTTCACCAACCCGTTCAAGCGCCGGAAGATGGTCGAGAAGCGCGCACGCAAGTTCGAGAATGTCGCCAAGGATGTGCCGCCACCCGAGCTCGAGGGACCGCAGGACGCCGAGGTCACGCTGCTCGGCTTCGGATCGACCTACGGCGTGATCCGCGAGGCGGTCGCAGACCTCGAGAGCCGGGGCGTACGCGTGAACCAATTGGCCATCACGTGGATCGTCCCCTTCCACTCGGAGCAGGTGGGTCAGATCCTGGCGAACGCGAAGCGCGTCATCATCGTCGAGAACAATTATTCGGGGCAGTTCGCTCGCTACCTACGCAGTGAGACCGGCTTCGCGGCGCACGGCCACATCCGCAAGTACGACGGCGAGCCGTTCATGCCCCACCACGTGGTCGAGGGCGTACTCGAGCTCATGCAGTCAGAGACGGCCGTCTACGTGCCGACCCAGGAGATGATGCTATGACGTATGCAGTCGATGAGATGATCGGCGCGCTACCGACGAGCGCTCCGTCGAGCGCGCGTGAGTTCAAAGGCAAGATCGCCCCCGACTGGTGCAAAGGCTGCGGAGATTTCGGCGTCCTCAACTCCCTTCAGCGAGCGTGCTTCGAGCTCGGCCTCGCACCTCACGAGATCCTCACCGTGAGCGGCATAGGCTGCTCTTCGAATCTGCCGGGCTACTTCAACTCCTATGGCATGCACACCCTCCACGGGAGATCTCTGCCCGTCGCGACGGGCGCCAAGATGGGGAATCACGATCTCAACGTCATCGTGACCGGCGGGGACGGCGACGGGTACGGCATCGGTGGGAACCACCTGATGCACACTGCCCGCCGCAACGTCGATCTCACCTATCTCGTGATGAACAACCAGATTTACGGCCTGACCACCGGACAGGTATCACCCACGAGCCGTCTCGACATGAAGACCAAGAGCACGCCGCACGGCAACGTAGAGCTGCCGATCAACCCCCTCACGTCGGCCGTCATGAACGGCGCCAGCTACGTGGCGCGCGGTTACAGCGCCGACATCAAGCACCTCACCGAGCTGATCAAGAACGGGATTCAGCACAAAGGCTTCGCCCTGATCGACATCTTCAGCCCGTGCGTGACGTTCAACCTCGACAACGACTTCGCGTTCTTCAAGCCTCGGATCAAGAAGCTGGAGGACGAAGGCCACGACCCGGGTGACTGGAAGGCGGCGTGCGAGAAGGCGATGCTCTGGGGCGACGAGATCTACATCGGACTCTTCCTGAAGAACGAGAGGCCGACGCTGGACGCGCTCGAGCCCGTGACGGCCGACGGCGTCCCGCTGGCTCGTCGCCCGTTAGGGCTCAGCGAGGATCAAGGCAAGAACCTCGTAGCGCGGATGATGTAGTCGGGCTAGGTCAGGTCCTCGCCAGCCGTCTAACTTCCGCGGGCGCCAACCGAGCCGGCATCGCCTCCTGGGAGGGTCGTGCGATGTCCACCCGCAGGGCCTTGAGCCCGTAGATGCCCTGCAGGTCCTCGAGATCCAGCTCTTCGATCCCGGGGTCGAAGTAACCCCGGCTCTGGAGGAACTCGAGGAAGCGCCGGTACTCCTGAGCCTCGCGGCTCGTGGAGTAGACGACGGCAAGCTTGCCCGGCAGCGTCACGCGCTCGGACGTCCCGCGCACCAAGGCCTTGTCGATCCTCTTCTTGACGATCTCGTAGCGAATGTTGTAGGCGCCGTCGACATCGAACTGCTTCTCGTCCACCCGGAAACGGATCGAGAGCGGTTGGTCCTGCACCAGCACGAGCTGCGTGACGTCGAGGGGGATCGCTGCCTGGTCGCGGACCTGGGCCAACTCCCAGTCGATGCGGCACGAGAGCATGAGCTGCCAGGTTCGCAGACTGCGCAGGAAGAGCGGATCGAATCCGCCGTGCCGCTGAAGCGCGCCGCCCACGTAGATGCTGTAGTCCACGCCGTCGGTCTTGAACTTCTCGAAGTAGTGGGGGAAGATCCCTTGCGCCCGCGCCTCCTCCTCGTCGAGCACGCGCGAGACGGTGTCGTTGATGAGCCCCACGCTTTGCTCGAAGTCACGACGCCGACGGTAGAGTACACTTAAGCCCGGATCCATCTGCGATCGATACGCATCAACGCGCTCCTCGACTTCCGGCGCGAAGCCGGCGAGCTGACCGAAGAGCGGCTCCACGTCGCTCCTCAGGAATTCGAGCACGGCGGACTCCTCGTCGGAACGCAGGCTCGAGTCCAGCCGGTCTTTGTAGCCCGCGATGCGGAAGCCGATCTCCTCGAGGGCCGGCAGAGGCCGCGAGACGCCTGCGGCGTTGATCACGCCCGACGCGAGCGCCAGCTACTCGCTCAGGTCGGCGGCGATGGCGCTGTTGCGGATCGTGGACGATCCGCGGATGTCGGCGAGGCCGTAGAGGGGATAGACGTCCTCGAAGACGATCTGCTCGAGCTCGGGCGTTTCTCCGGTTCGCTCGGCGGTCTCGATACGGTTGAGGGCGGCCTCACGGAAGCGCCACTCCACCGACGGATGGATCGCCGTGTATTGCGCTTTGATGACGGCCTGCACCCGATCCTCGAGCTCCTCCAGGTTGCGCGCCACGGCCGTCGCGAAGAGCGGCACGACGTCTACCAGGAGCAGAGCGTTGAAAGCGTTCAGGTCCCCCGGGTTGGGGGAGGACAGCTCCAGAATTCCGACCACCTCGTCCTCGACCTGAAGGGGGCAGATCAGGAGGTTACGGTGCCCCCTGTTCACGAGGTGCTCCTCGTATCCGGACCTCGTGGCCTTCTCCAGGTCGTGAACGATGACGGGATCGCGCCCACTCAGCACCTGGGCGTACCAGGAGTCGGAGCGGTTCGGGCATACGGGCGCGGTCTCGTCGCATAGCAGAAGGCTCCGCCCCACGGCATGCGCCGATTGGATGGCGTCCAGATCGTGACCGTGCCTGAAACCGATCAGCCCGAGCTTGAGCCCCGGCCGACGCAACAGCGTCCGCAGCCGGCTTTGCAGGTGGTCGATCTTTGCCGGCGAAGCCATCGCGTCCTTGGCGATGAGGTCGTTCTTGAGCCGGGACACAGCCTCGTGGGGCGTGACATCCGTCGCAGTGACGATCGTGAGACCTTCGAACGCGAATTTCTCCGGAGGAAGCATCTCCTTCCAAAGATCGAGGTTCGTGGGCTCCGCGATGAGGCGCTCCAGGTCCTCGCGGGACGGCTCCTCGAGGTCGTCGGACACCGAAAGAGCGACGAAGCGCGGGTCGAAGTGGAGCGCGAAGTGCCGCTCGAGCCCGTGCTCGCAGGGGATCGTCACCCGGAGAGGATATTGGAGCTCCGCCTCGATCCCCAACCAGTGGTGAAGTATGTACTCGTAGGCGGCCATTGCCTTGCCGAGCGTCAGGAGCTCGGTCGAGACGTTCATGCGAGTCGCGAAGCCCTCCGAGCTCTCGAACAGTCCGACACGACGCGCCGCGGCGGTTTCGTAGAACGGAGACAACCGGAATGGCACGACGGCCGCTGCGTAGAAATCGTCCGCTGTGCCGAGCGGCACCGCTGCGGACATCATCCGCTCCAAGAGCTCGGCGTGCGGCTCGAGCAAGGAGAGGTCGTCGATCGGACCGCGCAGCTCCGGTGCGTCCACGAGGCCGGCGAGCACGGATTCGGCCATCGGCTTCGCAAGCGAGTCCTCCGACGCCGCTTCCCGCTCCCAGAAATCGACGAGAAGCGCGAGGTTGAGGCACACCTTGAACGGAAGCGCGTCTATGTAGTCCTGTGCCATGGGGTCCTCCTGGCCTGGACGTGCGGCTACGGCGACCCGGGGACCACTTGCAACCCGGCGAGCGCCGCGCGGTTCCTTCCCTTTCGTGAATCAGGGGTAGACCGCGGCTGTTCCCGATCGTGGGGCGGATCAGCAGTCGAGCACAGCATAGAGCGCCTACGCGATCGCGATAGCCACGGCTCCGCCGAGCGCGAGATGAGGGTCATCCCCGTACGTGGACTCGAGCCGGCGGCTACCGGTCGCTGGCCGCGGGAGCGATGTCGGGGCATCCCTGGGTCCGGCGCGTGTCGGAGAGTTGTGTGATCTTCCACCCGTCTCTCGTCCGCAGGAGCTCGATGGAGTTGACTCCGCAGTGCTCCATTCGTCCATCGAGGTAGAACGTGTACGGCGCCCACACGGAAGCGATGTACTCGTCCACGGTTACGGCCAGGTCGTAGATGCGCTCGTCCCACCTTCCCCCGGAACCGCCGACGGCGTCGATCCAACCGTCGATGGGCGTGTATCCGATCGGACCATCCATTCCGCCTTCGGTGACGCTCGCGAACCGTGCTCCCTCCGCGAAGGACGAGCGCACCTGCGCGCTGTCGGCCGCCTGCATTCCCTGGAAGACCCGGTGCACGACGGCGAGGACCTGCATGGCGTCGTCGTCCTGAGCGACAGCTTCGCTTGCCAAGTCTAGGGATGCCGTCCCGGCGAGGAGGGCTGCGGTGGCGAGGGCGCGGTTGGCCAGACCGCGACCGATGGGTCCACGCAGGAGCGCTTTCAAGGTCCGACTCCTCTGCTGCCGAGCCGGGGGCGTGGCAGCGACCGGGGCGAGTGCGTTCACGACGTTCGAGGTTCTCACGCTAGCAACAGCTGGCGCTGAGCGCCACAGTCGCCGAGGGCCCGGTCACTGGGAGTCCGGTGAGTGCCGAGCGTGGCGTGCCCCATGCCCCATCGGCGGCGGCTACATCGCGCTGATCGTGACGGAGTAGCGCATCTGGTCCCAATCGAGGTGGAGCATCGCCCCGTCTCCGGTCTCCTCGACGGAGATCGTAAAACGCTCCTGAGGTGCAGGATGCGGGGACGGAGAAAGCGCCGTCTGCCCGAAGTCCTGCGCTCCGTCATACATCGTCCCCCACTGGCCCGTCTGCGCGTTGACAATGAGCGTGGCGGAGTCGGGAGAGTAAGTGCTCCAAAGCGTGTACGCCCCGGTGGGCAGCTCGAGATCGCCGAGTCTGAGGTCCCCAGTTGTCGTGAGCTGTGTCGCCGCGTTGGCTCCTGTGCGCCAAACCTCGCCGTAGGGCACCAAGCCGCCCCAGATGTCCCGGCCACGCTTCGCTGGCTGGGCGTAGCGGATCTCGATCGCCGCACCGCCGACGGAGGCCTGGACGGTCGCCGCTGGCGAGGGGACCCCGAGCCCCTCGCCGCGGGCGTCGCGGGCTGCGAACTCGGAGGCGAGGGCAGTCACGTCGATGGCCGGACCGCGCCGCGTCTCCGCCTGAAACGTGGTCTCGCGGCCCGAAGTGCCGGCGAGTGTTCCGGCCTGGCCTGGCCAGGCGAGGAAGGGCATTCCGAACGTCACCATGGCCACCGTGTCTCCAGCCACCGTGCTCACTGAGTTGGCGTTGGGCTCGGTGGAGCCAGGCCGCACGAGCTCGACCGGATGCTCCGCCGCGCCGGCAGCACGAGCCTGGCGCATGGCCTGGTCGAAAACGTACATGGCGAACACGCCACGACCGAGCGACGGGATCGCGCCAGCACCGACGGGCACCTCTATCGTTTCGGCGCCGGGACCGGCCTCGACCGTCACCGTGGCGACATCGTCAGTGACGTCCACGACCCAATTCCTCGGCTCCGGCCCCTGAGGGTTCTCCGGGGGCGTCGACTCGTCTGCCTCGAAGTGGGTGATACGACCGTCGGCGTCCAAGGTGGCCGAGTACCGCACCAACCGCGTGACGGGGTTGCGCTCGATGAGCTGACCCTCCAGGCGATCGGCCGTGCGGTCGAACGTTTCGACCCTCAGCGTGTCGCTACCCAATGTGGTCACGTAGGCCGGAGGGCCGGTCGGGCTCATGGTTTGCGCTGCTGGCGAGACGTCCGCGTCGGCGCCCTGGTCGCCCCCACATCCCAGAACCATCAGCGTCAAGAGAGCCAGGGAACCGAGCCTGGCCTGGTCGATGCGTCGCATGAATTCTCCTTGGTGCGCGAATGTGACCGCCCCGCCTCGTGTCTGTGGCAAGCAGAGGGACAGCCCGGATGAGGAGGTTACTCGGGCTCGGGTGTTCAGGAAACCTTCTCGGCTCAGTCGTCCTCGATCCCGTACTCCCTCATCTTGCGCCACAGGGTCGTCCTGCCCATGCCGAGCATCTGGGCGGCCCGCGCACGCACTCCGCCCGCTTGGCGCAGAGCCTCGATGATGGCGTCGCGCTCGCGGTCTGCGGACCCGCCGTGCCTATAGGGTTCGGATAGCGGCGCCGCGCCCGAGGGGTCATTCCGGTCGCGGATCTCCACAGGGAGGTGTTGCGCCTGGATCGTGCCCCCTTCGCTCCGGATGACCGCGCTCTCGAGCGCCGAAAGCAGTTGGCGCACGTTCCCGGGCCAGGTGTGTGCGAGGAGTGGCCGCATAGCGAGTGGCGACAGGGTGGGTGGGGCTGCGGTTCCAGCCTTGCTCTCGAGGTAGTGCTCGACGAGCAGCGCAATGTCGCCCCTCCGCTCTCGCAGTGGCGGCAGCTCGACCTGGTACACGTTCAGACGGAAGAACAGATCCGGCCGGAAGCGCTCGGCCTCCATCTCGGCACGAAGGTCTCGGTTCGTGGCAGCCACCAGGCGGACGTCCACCGGAACCGCCTTCACGCCCCCTACCGGCACGACCTCGCGCTCCTGAAGGACGCGCAGAAGTCGTTTCTGAGCCGACGCCGGCACGTCGCCCACCTCGTCCAGGAAGACCGTTCCTCGGTGCGCCGCTCGGAAGAGCCCCTCGTTGTCGCGCACCGCACCGGTGAAAGCACCCCGCATGTGGCCGAACAGCTCCGATTCGAGCACGCCCTCCGCGAGCGCGGCGCAGGTCACGGCAACGAACGGACCGCCGCGGCGCTCCGACGCGTCGTGAATCGCCCGCGCGACGAGCTCCTTCCCGGTCCCGGTCTCGCCGGTGACGAGAACGGTCGCGTCGGTGCCCGCCACACGTCCGATTTCATCGTAGACGGACTGCATCGGGGCTGAGCGACCCACCAGCCCGGCGGGTCCCTCCGAGCCTCCCGCGGCAGCCTGGGGTCGACGCTCCAGCAGGCTTGCGACGCGCTCCAAGAGCACCTCCGGCTCGACGGGCTTGGTGAGGAAGTCATCCACGCCCGAATGGAGCGCCCGCACCGCGGCGTCGACGGTGCCGTATCCAGAGATCATGAGGACGGGCGTGCCCTCGCCGCGGGTCCGCAAAACCTCGACGACGTCGATGCCGTCGATTCCCGGCATCTTGAGATCCATGAGGACGAGATCGAAGGCATCGTCACGGAGGGCGGCAACAGCCTCCGCGCCGGTGGACGCACCTGCGACCTCATGGCCTTCTTCCTCGAGAAGAGCCGCCGTCGACAACCGGAAAGCGCGGTCGTCGTCGACGATGAGGAGGCGAGCGCTCACGCCTCTCTCGGGAGCTCGAGTAGAAAACGAGCACCTGGTCCGTCGGAGCGGTTCGATGCCTTGATCGCGCCCCCATGCGTCCTGACGAGTCCCTCGGCCGTGTAGAGGCCCAAGCCGACTCCATGCACGGAATCCTTCGTCGTGAAAAATGGATCGAACACCCGCGCGAGCGCGTCCTCTGGGTATGCCCGGCCCCCGGTCCAAAACCTCTACGGTGACCCCATCTTCGACGTCGCTCACGACGATCTCTACGGGTCCACTGCGCCCCATCACTTCCTTCGCGTTGAGCACGAGGTTGAGAATGACCTGCTTGAGCACGTCCGGTGGGACGGCGGCGCGCGCGTTTCCGTTTCCTATCACGGCCACGCTCCCGTCCGCCCGGTCCGCTCCCGCTCGGACGAGCTGCGCCACCTGCCGGGCGACGGCCACGACGTCGCAAGATCGCTCCTCTTCATCGCCGGGACGGTGCAGATCGAGCATCCGCTCGGCCAGTTCGTGCATGCTATGTCGGCGAACTCCTGGGCCTCGCCCTCCAGAGCAGCCTTCCGGCGGACGACCTCGATGCAGTTGCGGACACTGGCGATGGGATTGCGGATCTCGTGCGCCAACTGGGCGAGAAGTCGCCCCGTCGCACCGATACGCTCGCGCTGGACGAGCTCGGCCTGGAGCACGGCGAGCCGATCCTGCCGATCCTCCAACGCTCTGTTGGCGCTCTCGAGCTCCGCGAGCCTGGCCACGAGCGCCTGGCGCATGGCGGCGAACGCATCCGAGACACGTTGGACCTCGCTTACCGACGAGCGTGGCAAGGGCGCCTCGACGTCACCCGCCGCGAGGCGATCAGCGGCGTCTGCGAGCGCCGCGACCGGGCGAGCGAGCACACCGGCGAATACCATCCCGACGAGAAGTGCGAAGGCGAGCGCAATCCCGCTCACCCACAGGGCCGTGCGGCGCAGCACGGGCATGACCGCCAGCTCCCGTTCGAGGTCGCGCACGAACGCCACCCTGGCCGCCTCACCCAACGGAGCTGCGGCCACGAGGTTCCGTGATCGATCGGAGCGGACCTCGCTCACGGGAGCGCCCACCGACACCTCGCCGAGCACGCTGGACAGCTCCTCGGACCTTACCGAGTCGGTGGAGGTCGAGACCAGGGTGCCGTCCGCGGCGAATATGAAGACGTCTGATCGCGTCAGCCCTGCTAGGGTGCCCGCCTCGCCGTCGTCCAGCAGCGACGAGCCTCCCGCTGCCCCGAGCCACCTGCCGTCCATCTTGATCGGTGCGACGGCCACGAGGCTCAATCCGTCCGCGTGGGGCACCACGGATACCGGCATCTCCCCACGGCGCGTGGCCTCCAGCAGCTCGGCAGGTAGCCAATCCCCGCCCACGAGGGCTCGCCCATCGTCGAGAACGAGCAAGGGGTCTTCGGGAAAGGCCTCCGCGGCCGCCGAGAGAATGCGTGTCGCCTCGGCCACGTCGCCGGTCGCGAGCGCACCCGCGAGCCCTGGCGCTCGGGCGACGTCCTGGGCGTGCATCATGCGCACGTCCTGGAGATTCTTCCATCGGTCCTCGAGCACCATCGGAGCCGCCGATAGCTCGTCGCGGGTCCCGTTCAGGAGCGCAGTGCCGAGCTCGCGTTCGAAGAGAACACCGATCGCCACGACTGCGGCGAGCGGCGCGGATACGACGATCAGCAGAAGCGACCGTTTGAGCGACATCTAGACCACCCCTCGGAGGCCCGTTTCGGAGGCGAGCGCGCGTGTGTCCGACATCGCTGCCCCGTTCACGGAGGTCTACCGACGAAAAGGTCCGCTCCCGCGTGCCTTTCCGTAACGATACGACCCGAGACGATGCAACCTAGGTGCCACCGCCATCGGGGCGAAAGCGCGCGCAGCGTCTTGCGCTATAAGAGAGGCAAAGCCGCGCGTTCCGCTGGCTAGGCGGGGCGTTCCGTGAAACGCGAGAGGAACGCCGCTAGGGCGGAGTGGAACGCGCTCGCAGCGCGGCACCTAACGCGCCTTCGGCGCGGCACCCAACGCGCTCGCAGCGCGGCACCTCGATTTGGAGCGGCAGGACAGTCGAGCCCCAGTGGAGAGCCAAAGTCGCCTCGTAGGGGCCGACGACGGGGAAGTAAAAGGCGAGCGTTTCCATGTGCGCCCCCTCTACGGGCGAGATGCCCACTTGCGCTGCCTCGGTCTCGAACGGGTAGAACGAGTGATGGGTGTCCCACTCGTCTACCAGGACCACGTCCCACGGCGCCTCCTCGTGAGGTGTGACCCAAATGCCGTAGCGCCTGAAGTGACCCCCGAAGTTGATCCAAAAATCATGGGACTTCCGAGATATTTTTGGGAGCGAGGTTCTCTTCGCTGGGTGAAGGAATATCCATAAACTCCTCGGGAGTCAGAAAGCCCAAGGAGCTATGGGGACGAACTTCGTTGTAGTCAGCTCTCCATTGCTCGATCGAACGTTTCGCGTCGTGGATCGAGAGGAACCAGTGCAGGTTCAAGCACTCGCCCCGGAGTGTTCCGTTGAAGCTCTCGATGAAGCCGTTCTGGACGGGCTTGCCCGGTTGAATAAAATCGAGCTTCACGCCTCGAGCGTAGGCCCATGAATCGAACGCACGGCTGCGGAACTCGGAGCCGTTGTCCGTGATGATCACTTCGGGCAACCCTCTGGACTCTTTGAGGCACTCCATCACCTCGATGACCCCGGCGGCCGGAATCGAATGCGCGATGTGAATCGCCAGGCACTCGCGACTGAATTCGTCCATGATCGTCAGGCACCGAAATTGGCGGCCGTTGCTCAGCGTGCCAGAGACGAAGTCCATGCTCCACCGCTCGTTCGGGCCGCTCAACGCCTCTCGGATCGGTCGAGGGGCCTGGCTCCTACGTTTCCTTCCCTTCGAACGCACCGCGAGCCCTTCCTCCCTGTAGAGTCGTTGAACTCGTTTCCTGTTCACCAGCCGGCCTTCTCGTCGAAGCATCACGTGGATCATCCGGTAGCCCCAGCGTGGCCGCTCCTGCGCCAACTCTACGATGCGAGCTCGTAGAAGCTCCTGGGGATCGCGAGTGCTGCGATATCGCATCGTAGAGCGTGGAAAACCCGTGTACCGGATCGCTCTGCGTTCTGAAACCTCTCGCACGGCTTGCACCTGCTCGACGACCTGGCGCCGTTCCCGGGCCGTCACGATCCGTTTCCCAACAAGTCCTTCAGGATCTGAAGATTCAAGGCCTGGTCGGCCACGATCCGCTTCAGCCGTCGGTTCTCCTCCTCGACCTGCTTGAGGCGTCGCGCCTCGTTCACGTCCATACCACCGTACTTCGTGCGCCACCGATAGTACGTCGTCTCCGCGATCCCGTGCCTGCGACACATCTCACGGATCGTCGCTCCAGCTTCCACTTCTTGCAGAATCCCGATGATTTGCTCTTCCCGAAACCGCCTCTTTTGCATGACTCCTCCTGCTCAAGGAGTCCCACAATAACTGGATCAGGTTCCGGGGGTCACTTCACGCCCGGCGCCGAGCGCTTCGCCCTCCACCGTTACAGGACCTGAAAACTCGATCCACGTGGCCCGGTTCGCGCCCGGCGTCCAGATGGCGTCGAACTCCACGATCTCGCCGAAAAGTGCTCGCCCTCGAGCGACCGGCCTGTCGTACTCGAGCGAGATGAGGGTCTGGTTGACCCGCTGCGAGACCGCGCCGTGCTGGCTCGCTGGCGGCTGCGCGCTGGCAGGAATCGAGATCAGGGCGGTGGCGGTCGCGACGAAAGCCAGGGTCCGACTCATCGTGGGCGTCTCCGTGCTGGGGGTATCCACAATCTAATGCAACGCGTGAGACCCCTGCCGCGTTCCGGTTCGAGGGCTCTCCATCGAGTACCGGGCTCTATCGGCCGCCATCAAGGAGCACCACATGGAACGCGAGACATGGGGAACTCCGCTCTCGAGTCCGCAGCGGAGGCCGTAGCGCGCAACCCGTCGGGGGCGGTGCGCACGTACTCGAGCCGGGTCGGGAAGTCGTGCGCAGGGTTCTCGAACGCGACGCTCGAGTCCGTCGCTTCGGAGAGGGCGAACTCGGTGCGGACCTGACCCGATGGCACGGCCACGTAGTAAGGCCCCTCCTCGCGCGCCTCGATGCTCAAGAACTCGTGTGCCACGACGCTGCCGTCCTCGACCGTGCGGCTCATTCCGACCATCGCATCCCCTCGCGGTGCCATCCACTGCTCGTCGGTGACCCGCCCCCCTGCCTCGAGGCGCCAGCAGCCGGCCAGCCAAGCCGCGGGATGGAGCGCGTTGCTCGCGGACAGGTCGGGTTGCGGCCTGCTCTCCACGTAACGAGCGCGGCCGAACACCTGCAGATCGCCGCCACTACGGACGCGGTCGATCGACTCGACGCCGCCATCGGCGAGCAGTCTATACACGGTCTCGCCGCTCTCCGCTTCCGCCACCCAGGTCGTCACTACGGCCGAGTCCGTCACCTGAGCCGTGAGCTGAATGCTCTGCGGTCGCGAGTCCATCCAAACACCCACCGCAGAGCGGCCGCGCGCCCGATAGATCGCCATGGCGTCCAAGATCGGGGTTGCGTTGCCGAGGGAGTCGACGGTCGCGTTGGAGAGCGAGAGCGTGACAAATCCGCCCGCTCGAACCTCCCACGTCATCTGGAACGAGGCGGGGTGGCCGAGCAGAGTGCCGGAGCCGCTCCACCGCCCCTCGAGCGCCTCGAACACGGGGGGAAGGTCGGAGGGCGGTGCGCCCTGAGCTATCAACGGGGCTCGTTCGAGGCCGAGGATCGCCAGGAGGAGTGAAACGGCAATAGCCATCCTGAAGGGGCAGCGGTGCAAAATGGGTCCAGTCACGGCACCTCACTCCCCGCTCCGGGCGTGTCGGAACGAGATCGAGTCGTTGCGGGCCATCTTCGCGCATCGGAGCCAGCTTGTTCACCGGCAGGGAAAGGTCTAGTGAGCCGGCCCGGACGGCAACGCCGCCCTCGACCTCGGGCTCGATCGTGCTCCTCTGGCCCCCTCCATGTCCCGGTTCGGGCCGGAAGGCCAAAGGGAGCGCCGGTCGAAGCTAAGAAGGCGTGGCGAGGTCCGGCTGCCTCGGGCTGGAGGTGCCCGGGGTGCCGGACCTCGTAGAGCGTCGCGCCTCGGTCGCCCGACCGGGCGACCAGCCTTCTCGCCCTAGTTGTCGTAGTAGAGGTAGAACTCGTATGGGTGCGGACGGAGCCGAAGCTCCTCCACCTCGTTCTCCATCTTGTAGCTGATCCAGGTTTCGATCAGATCGTCGGTGAACACGTCTCCCTTGGTGAGGAAGGCATGATCATCGGCGAGAGCCCCCAAGGCCTCCTCGAGAGAGGCGGGAGTCTTGTTCGTCTGGTCCAGCTCCTCCTTGCTCATCTCGTAGATGTCACGGTCAAGCGGATCGCCGGGATCGATCTCGTTCTCGATCCCGTCGAGGGCCGCCATGAGCATGGCGGCGAAGGTCAGGTATCCGTTGCAGCTCGGGTCGGGACAGCGGAACTCGAGCCGCTTCGCCTTGGGGCTGGGCGAGTACATGGGGATTCGAACCGACGCGGACCGGTTCCGGGCCGACATCGCGAGGTTGACCGGAGCCTCGTAACCCGGCACCAGACGATGGTAGGAGTTCGCGGTGGGTGCGGCGAAGGCCAACAGTGCCCGGGCGTGCTTCAGAATCCCACCGATCCCATGGAGCGCCAGCTGGCTCAGGCCGGCATACCCGTCCCCGGCGAATAACGGCTGCCCTTCCTTCCACAACGACAGGTGGGTGTGCATCCCGCTGCCGTTGTCCTCGAAGATCGGCTTGGGCATGAACGTCACCGTTTTACTGGCGTTCTTGGCCACGTTCTTGATGATGTACTTAAACCACATGAACTGATCCGCCATCTGGACGAGCGGCGCGAACTGCATGTCGATCTCGGCCTGTCCCGCAGTGCCGACCTCGTGGTGATGGGCCTCGACCACGATCCCGACCTTCGACATCTCACCGACCATCTTGCCCCTCAGGTCATGGTAGGTATCAGTCGGACTGACGGGAAAGTAACCACCCTTGTAGCTGGGCTTGTACCCGAGGTTGGGCTCCTCGAAGCGTCCAGTGTTCCAGGCGCCCTCGACCGAATCGATCTGATAGAAGCCCCGATGCTGGTTCTGCTCGTAGGCGACGTGGTCGAAGATGAAGAACTCGGGCTCCGGTCCGATGTAGCAGGTGTCCGCAACGCCGCTCTGGACCAGGTATTCCTCCGCCTTACGTGCGACGTGCCTCGGGTCGCGCGTGTAATCCTCTCGCGTCTCCGGGTCGACGATGTTCGCGATGACGCTCACCGTCGGCTCAGCGAAGAACGGGTCAAGTCTTCCGGTCGCGGCGACGGGAACGGCCAGCATGTCGGAGACGTGGATGTCCTGCCATCCGCGGATCGATGAGCCGTCAAAGCCGACACCGTGCTCGAAGGTGTCCTCGTCCCATGTTTCGATTGGGAAGGAGCAATGTTGCCATGTGCCGAGAAGGTCGGTGAACTTCAGGTCCACCATCTCGGCCTTTTTCTGCTTGGCGTACTCGAAAAACTCCGCGGGGTCCATGGGCGCGTCCTCAGAGCTGACGTGGGTTGTCAATCGGACGGGTGGAGCCGGATCGATGCGCAACAGGCCTTCGTCCGCCCGGCTATAAGCCGCAAGGATACCGGCCCATCCCGGCGGCTGCAACCTCCGCTTTCGAAGTCCTCGCACCCCGACCCTTGCGCCGGTACGTTGAGGACTCGTCTCCAACGCGAACGGAGCCACCCTTGAGGCTGAACGCGATTCTGCTCACGATGGCGCTCGCACTCTGGGCGGCTACGCCTCTCGCGGGCCAGGGAGAGCTGTCCGGCCTCGAGCGGCGGATCGTCGAGGCCGTGGAGGCGAGCGCGGACGAGGGGATCGGACTGCTCGAGCGCGTAGTCGACATCAACAGCGGCACGATGAACCTCGAGGGCGTGCGCGCCGTAGGGGGCATCTTTTCCCGGGAACTGGAGGCGCTGGGCGCGCAGACCGAGTGGATCGACGGTGCCCCTTTCCAGCGCTCCGGGCACGTCGTCGCCAGACACCTCGGCTCTTCGTCGGGTCCCCACCTGCTCCTGATCGGACATCTGGACACGGTGTTCGAGCCGGAGAGCCCCTTCCAACACTTCGAGAGGGAAGGCGACATCGCCACGGGACCTGGCGTGGTCGACATGAAGGGGGGGAACGTCGTCATCGTGCAGGCCCTCCGCGCGCTCTCGGCAGTCGGGCTACTCGAGAAGATGACGATCACGGTGGTCATGACGGGCGATGAGGAGCGGCCCGGACGACCGCTCGCGCTCGCCCGGGCCGCGCTTACCGAAGCGGCTGAGGAAGCCGATATTGCACTCGCCTTCGAGAACGGTGACAGCGATCCGCGCACTGCCGTGGTGGCTCGGCGCGGCTTCACGGCTTGGCGGCTGGACGTCACGGGAACGCCTTCGCATTCCTCCCAGATCTTCCAGCCCGCCGTGGGCGTAGGGGCCATCTATGAAGCTGCACGGATTCTAAACGAGTTTCACGGGCGTCTCTCGCGAGAGGAGCATCTCACCTTCAATCCCGGCGTGATTCTCGGCGGTACCGACGTGACCTACGACGCCGAACAGGAGCGGGGAACGGCATTCGGGAAGAGCAACGTCGTGGCTGAGCACGCGGTGGTCACCGGCGATCTTCGCGCGCTGACCTCGGAGCAGGCTGAGTCGGCGAGGGCCCGAATGGCCGACATCGTCGCTGGGAGTTTGCCGGGGGCGTCAGCGGCCATCACCTTCGACGAGGGCTATCCGCCGCTCGCTCCGAGTGATGGCAATCTGCAGCTCCTGGCTTTGTTCGACGGTGTGAGCCGAGACCTCGGATTTGGGCCCGTGAGCGCTGTCGACCCCCGAAACGCGGGCGCTGCCGACGTGGCGTTCGTGGCCGGCCTCGTGGACATGGCCATCGACGGTCTCGGGCCTGGAGGAGGTGCGGGCCATACCGTCGAGGAATGGATCGACCTCCCGCTCCTGGTCCAACAGACCAAGCGCGCCGCCGTGCTCATGCACAGGCTGACGAGGTGACGCTTCCCGCTCAGGCCCACCGAGCGTGGGCCGCTGGGCCGACGAGCAGCCGAGAGGGCTGAGCGAGCACCCCATGGAGACCAAGAGACCCACCAACGCGGCTGCCGAGGAGATCCTGGGCGGATACTTCCCCGTCCTCGACCACGGGTTCGTGGCGCTGGTGGACTACATGGGGACCGACGACGACGTCGAGCGCGCAGCGCGGGTCAGCTACGGCTACGGGACGCGAAAGGTCTCCCGGACGCGGGGGTTGGTGCGTTATCTGCGCCGCCACCTGCACACCACGCCCAGCGAGATGGTGGAGCTCAAGTTCCACTGCGCGATGCCAATGTTCGTGGCACGCCAATGGATTCGCCACCGAACCGCCTCGGTCAACGAGTACAGCGCTCGTTACTCGTTGCTGCCGTTGCTCTTCTACAAGCCCGAAGCGGAGAACTTCGCACTGCAGAGCCGCTCCAATCGCCAAGGGCGGGGGGAGCGGGCCAAGGCTGAGGTGTACAGCTCGGCCGTCGAGCGCTGGGAGCGTGTGCGCTCCGAGGCGTCCGGAGGGTACCAGTGGCTCATCGAGGAGGAGGTGGCCCGCGAGATCGCTCGGATCGACCTTCCCCTGTCGACCTATACCCAGTGGTACTGGAAGATCGACCTGCACAACCTCCTCCACTTCCTCACCCTGAGGGTCGACGAACACGCGCAGTGGGAGATCCAGGAGTACGGCCGCGTCATGGCCGGCATGTTGAAGCGGGTGGCTCCGCTCTCCTACGAGGCGTGGATCGACTACGACGTTCTCGGCAGGAGGTTCACCGGCGCCGACCGTCGGGCACTCGCCAGACTTCTCGATGCGTCGCCTGAGTCCGTCGCCACGCGGGAGGGCGCGCCGCCGCTCGGGGTGGACGACCTGAAGGCCTTGGGAATGTCCCCGCGAGAGATCCGCGAGCTCGCCGAGAAGCTCACCCCGGGTGAGCGGCCGGATTTCGACCTCGATCTTTCGCGGATTCGCAGGGCCGAGGACGTCGCGGCGGAGATGGAGGAGGCCGTCCCAGGAGAGTGGAGCTAAGCGTCCTTACCGGCCGTGCGGTCCGGAAACGCGCCGGGCGGTGGGGCTGGTTGCCGTGACCCGGTCGCTATTCGCGGCCGCCGACGCCCATCGTGACCGCATCGCGGTGGTCGGCCCGGAAGGCGTGTTCACCTACGCCGATCTGGTTGGCACGTCGTCCGCCGTGGCCGGGGCGTTGCTGGCAGGGAGGGATGACCTCCAGGGCGCCCGTGTCTGCTACCTCGCCCATCCGGGCTGGGACCATGTGGCGACCCAATGGGGCATCTGGCGCGCCGGTGGCCTGGCGGTGCCCCTGGCAGTGAGCCACCCGCCCGCCGAGCTCGCGCGGGTCCTCGACGACGCCGACCCGCAAGTGGTGGTCGCCGATCCTACGCTCACCGAAAATGTGGCCGACCTCGCAGGCAGCAGAGGACTTCCGCTATACACGACGCGCGAGCTCATGGGCGGCCTCACCAAGCGCGCAGACGACCCTCGAGGTCGGCGCCGTGATCCGGACCCAGCCCGTCCCGCGCTGATGCTGTACACGTCGGGCACGACCGGGGCGCCAAAGGGCGTCGTGATTACCCACGGCAACCTCCAAGCACAGGTGGCCTCGCTCGTGCAAGCCTGGGGCTGGTCTCGCGACGACCACGTCCTGCTCGTCCTCCCCCTCCACCACGTGCACGGCATCGTGAACGTCCTCACGTGCGCCCTCCAGGTGGGCGGGGTCTGCCAGATGCTCCGGCGCTACGATACGGTCGCAACGTGGGAGCGCCTGGCGGTGGGCGACGTCACTCTCTTCATGGCCGTCCCCACCATCTATCGCCGGATGCTCGTGGCGCTGGACGGCGCCGACGAACACACCCGGCGACGGTGGGAGGCCGGCGCGCGCGCGGCGCCTGAGGCTCGCCGTCTCCGGATCGGCTGCTTTGCCGGTCGACGTCATGCAGCGGTGGGAGGGCGTCACGGGCGAGCTCCTGCTCGAGCGATACGGCATGACCGAGATCGGAATGGCGCTTTCCAACCCCCTCCTGGGCGAGCGGAGGCCAGGGCACGTGGGCGAGCCACTTCCCGGCATGGAGGTCCGTCTCGCCGACGAACACGGTGGCCGATCCGCGGAGGGTAGTCCAGGCGAGATCGAAGTGCGCGGCCCGACGGTTTTCTCGGAGTATTGGCGGCGGCCGCAGGCCACACGCGAAGCGTTCACCGACGACGGTTGGTTTCGCACCGGAGATCTGGCCGTCCTAGAGAAGGGCGCCTTTCGGATTCTCGGACGCCTCAGCGTGGACATCATCAAGTCCGGCGGGGAGAAGGTGAGTGCCCTCGAGGTCGAAGAAGCGCTGCGAGCCCACGCCGCCGTTGCCGACTGCGCGGTCGTAGGGGTGCCCGACCCTGACTGGGGCGAGCGCGTCAGCGCGGCCGTCGTGGTGGCCGACGGACATCCCGCACCCACGCTCGCGGGGATCCGCTCCTGGGCGCGAAGTCGGCTTGCTCCGTGGAAGGTCCCGTCGAGCCTAGCGGTCGTAGACGAGTTGCCCAGAAACGCGATGGGAAAGGTGGACAAGCCTGCTCTTCGCGCGCTCCTCGAAGCTTTGGAGCAATCGGCATGATCGCCGCGGTGGGCTCGGCCCAGGAACCGCCGCCCGAGGTCGCGAGGATCTTTGGAGCGACCTAGAGGAACTCCAGGCTGGTCGGCCCGGCGGCGAGTGCGCGGTCAAGCGCGGCCTCGACGGCGGCCAACAGCTCTTCGGGCGTCGACACCTCGTCTTTCACGGCCGTCCCAACGCCTGCGGAGACGGTTACGGTAACGTCCGCTTCGAGGAAAGCGCTGTCGATGAACCGATCCGCCGCGATGCGCGCGCCGTGAGGGTTACAGTCGAAGAGCATGATGAGAAAACGCCCATCTCTGAGCCTCGCGAGAACGTCGCTGCTACGCGTCGTATCCCGGAGCTTGGCGGCCATTTCTTGCTGCCGGCTGTCCCGGCTTTCCTCGGGCAAGTCATCGAAACTGTCGATTCCGAGCGAGATCAGCGTGAGCGGCACTCCGCGGTCGGCGGCGTGGAAGAGGACGCGGTACACGGCCTCGAAGTGGAGGCGATTGGGGAGGCCCGTGAGCTCGTCCGTGAGCGCGGGATGGCCCGCTGAGAATTCGGTCATGGACATCTGCCGGAGACGACGTAGTGAGCCGGAGGGTGACATGAGGGTGTCGGCAAGGTTGGGCCCAATATCGCACGGGTGTCATTGACACGAAAGCACGGAGGAAGACCAATCGATCCACCATGCGACGTGGGAACAAAACCCCGAGCTCGAGTACTCCCCACGCGTACGCGACATGCAGATTCCGAGGAGACAGCAATGGCAGTCATAGAGCTGACGGACGAAAGCTTCGATACCGAGATGGAGAGCTACACCGGGGTTACCGTCGTGGATTTCTGGGCGCCGTGGTGCGGACCGTGTCGGATGGTAGCGCCGGTGATCGAGGAGCTGGCTGAGGAGCTTGCGGGCGAGGTTCGGATTCGCGAAGGTCAATGTCGACGAGAACGCGAACGTCGCTGGACGATTCGGCATTCGCTCCATACCAACGATCGGGTTCTTCAGGGACGGCGAGCCCGCTGGCGCCGTCGTCGGCGCTCACCCCAAGGAAGCGCTTCGGCGGGCGATCGACGAGGTACGGTGCGAGTTTGGCAAGGTGGCCTGAGACGAAAAGGACAGAGCCCCCCGCCTCGGCGGGTTGAGCGCTCGCGCAGTGGTCGCCAAGCCTGTAGAATTCGTGGGTGGGAGGCTGCCGCGCGCTCGAACCAGGAGGGGGAGATGAGGGCCATTTTACCGCCCGGGGCCCGCCTGGGGTTCGCCGCCTCTGTCCTTCTCGTGCTGACCGTTGGAGCGTGCTCGGCGTTCCGCCCGCCCAGTCCCTTCGAGAATCGCGATCAGGCGAAGCCACAGATCCGCATCAACGTCGTCAATCTGAACTTCGCGGACGCGACGCTCACGGCTCGCCGGGGTGCGGAGAGTCACCGACTCGGAACCGTCGCTGGCAAGGGCCAAGCCAGCTACGTGCTCGAGTGGCCCCTGCCGCTGGCGCTTCAGATCGAGATCAGCCTGCTTGCCGGCGGATCCTGCCGAAGCACCCCCCTCTACGTCGATCCGGGCGATATCGTTGACCTGCAGATCCAGGTTCAGATCACACGCGGCAACGACTGTGCGCAGTTGAATAGCCGCAGAGGCGATTAGCCGCTCCCTACCCCGTCACCCCGAGCCGATCCCACGGGGATGAGGTCCCGCTCTCCACGCCTTCAGGCCGCGCGAGCATGAGCCGCACCTCGCCACACTGGAAAACCGGAAGCCCGGCGGCGCGCTGACGAGATGCTCGTGGCCGAGGACGTCCCTGTAGAAGTAGTTGGCCCGGTCCACGTCGCCCACGCTGACCACGAACTGTCCGATTCGTCGGGGACGGGTGGAGCGTTCTGGTTCCATGTCCTCCTCTCGTTGGGACGGGTGGGGGTTGAAAAGATAGGCGCTTACGATGTGGTCGCAGGTTGGATCTCGACGCTCAACGTCATGCGGCGGCTTGCCTGAGGACGGGCCGTCCCGAATCTTGGCGAAACGACTCGATCGGGACGGCCGTCGATGGAACCCATGGTGATCCGTTATCGCTTCGACGTAGACGACGGCACGCACGCCGAGTTCGAGGTCGTGCTCGACCCGCAGACCCTGGAGCTGTCCGACCCGGGTCCGGCGCTGCCCGCTTGGACTCTTCTCGAGTTCCACCAGTGCCCGCACTGCCCGTTGAGCCCGATGGAACACGTGCGGTGCCCGGCCGCGGCTCACCTCGCCCGGCTGGTTCAGGCCTTCGACCATCTTCCCTCGCATGCGCGCGCGATGGTCGAGGTGCTCACCGATCAGCGTACCGTGATCCACGAGACGTCGGTGCAGCAGGGAGTCGGGGCGCTCATGGGCCTCCTGATGGCCACATCTGGTTGCCCCGTTACCACCTTCTTCCGTCCCATGGCTCGCTTCCACCTGCCGTTCGCCAACCAGGAGGAGACGGCCTTTCGTGCAGCATCCACCTATCTACTCGCCGACTACTATCGCCGCCGAGGCGGGGGCGGCTCCGACGACGCGTTCGAGGGCCTCGCTCGCATCTACCGGGACATGCACGTGCTCAACCTCGCGATGGGCGACCGGCTTCGGGCGGCCACCCGCACCGATTCCTCGGTCAACGCGGTCATCGTTTTGGATACGTTCGCGCTGACGATGCCGATAGAGGTCGAGGACCAGCTCCCGGACCTGGTCGAGTTCTTCAGGCCCTACCTCGAACGAGAAGACGAGGTGGGGTCACCGGCGGCACGTGGCGAGGAACTTCGCGATCAGTAGGGGAACCCGAGCCGAAGGTAAAGGCGGGTCCCCTCCTCACTCCTCATGATCGTCAGACCACCGGTGTGCTCCGGCCGCACGATCGAAATCCATATGCCCCCACCATAGCCCGCGTGCCACGTGTCGGACCTTTCGCCATCGTGGAAGACGCGTCCCACATCCAGCGCGGCGTTCAGACCGATCGTGCCCGGGAACAGAACGAAGAACGGAGTGACGGGCGTGCGCAGCTGGGCGCTCCCGAACACCGCGTGCTGCCCACGGAATCGGTCTCTCGCGAAGCCCCGTAGGGTTCTGCTCCCGCCGATCGTGGCCGCGTCGAAGTACGGAGCGTCCCCGAACACTGTAGCGCCACCCGCTTTGAGCGAGAGGACGGGTGCTCCGAGCGCAACGCTTACGGACGCGGACCCCGCAACGGAGACGTAGGCCGACTTCGTGTCGAAGAACGCTGGAACGATTTGGGCCTGCAACGTGAGGCGCCCCCCGGAGGTCGCCGCCAACGGGTCGTCTCTGCGGTCCCACTCCGCCCCCAGCCGCAGTCCTCCCTGGAGCAGGGAGGGGTGACCGTAGGGTTGGGAGGTGGTCAGCAGCGTCGTGTCGGCGCCGACGGACTCGGAGTACCAGACCGCCGGTCCGACGAATAGGTCGAGATCCTCGCTCGGACGGTACCGCACGGCCGCCGCGGCCGAGAGCCCACCGCGATCGGACCGGTAGAAATCACGTTCCTCACGCAGGACGGTCTCGTTCCCGAAGCCGTAGAAGCGCGCCGGATCCCGCGTGGCTCCCTCTGCCCCGAGCGAAAGTCGCAGACCGCGCCGATTCAGTGGAGAATCCCACCGAACGCCGCCCTCGACGCCCGGGAGGGAGGGCGTCACGACGTACTCGACGACGATTCGGCTCTGGTAGGGGAAGTGTCGGAACCCGTATCTGTGTCGCTCGAAAGATTGACCGAAGTAGAAGCCTTGGTCCGAGCTGTATCCAGCGTCGAGCGACGACAACCACCGCGCTCCCCAGTCACGCGCCCGTGCCTGGTGGGTAGCGCTTTCGGGGTCGGGCGGCTGCTCGTACTCGTTCTCGTCGAGCGACGTTGCCGGCGCCAGCTGGTACACGTTGGCGCCGCTGTCGTCGTAGATGTGCACGCCCTCGCCGCTGGAGCCGTCGAAGAAGAAATCGCCGCCGCCGCCGCCGACCACGTGCAGGGCGATGTCCGTGGGTCCACCGCCATGCACGACGAGTGAGTCCTTAGCGCCGCGCAGAAAGAGGCGAACCTCGAACGTCTCCGCCGGATCGAACACGCGCCCGAAATGCGGTGTCTCGGCCAGACTTCCGTCCCTCTTGATCTCGATCACGCGCACCGAAAGGCTGCCGTCGGAGCGCCGCGCGACGTCGGCGTACTCGGGCTCGTCGGTCGCGAACACGTCGACCCATCCCGAGAGGATGTCGTAGAACTCCAACGCGGCGTCCACCAAACCGTCGCGCCTCGCCCTCAACGCCTCCGCGAGCCCGTCGGCGACCACCTCCCGGAAGCCACTCGGCAGGCGACCCACCGCGTCGTCGACGACAGCGTCCGTAAGACTCGTCCGGAGCTCGTACGCCGTCCTCTCGAAATCGGCCCGGCCGAGTCCCGACAACAGCTGCCGATCCAAGGCTCTCCCACTCCACATCATCCCAAAGACCGACTCGTACTCCGGGCTGAATCCGACGTATTGCGGCCAACGCTTCCGGCTCAGCCATGGGAGAAGTCTCCTTGTTAGCCTGCCTTTCTCATTTCGGCAACCGGTTCATGGTCGTCGAGGTGGGCCCTGAGCATCCAGAGCTGGTCGTAGCCGATGATCCTCCGGTAGCTCTTCTCGGTCTCCACGAACGAGGCCGCAGCCCAGCGCAAGGCCATCGCTCCGTTCTTCCAGTTGGTCACCCTGCGGGTCTTCTGTCTTACGCCCGAGTGGGTGCTGTCGATCAGGTTGGTCGAGCCCAGGCACTTCCTCAGCCGCGGCGGGAGGCCGAGCCGGTTGATCGTGAACATCTCGCTGAGGCCTTCGCGTAGGCTGGCCGAGGCCGAGGGGTGGTCGCGCTCGAGCCATCGGGCGAGCTGCTCGAGCTTCTGCTCGCCCTGCTTCGCGTCCAGCTTCATCGCCGCCCGGAACGCCGCCTTCACCTGAGGATGCTGATCCTTCGGCAGATGACCCAGCACGTTGCGGAGCTTGTGGTTGCGGCAGCGCTGGATGGGGTGACGTTGGCCGAACACCTTCTCGATCGCCTTCCTGAGCGCTTTCGAGCCATCGATCACGAACAGCCGCCGCCTGCCCGGGTCCAGGCCGCGCTCGACCAGATCCTCTAGGAGCGCGCTGGTCACCTCGGCGTTCTCGCTCGCTCCTTCCCTCACGCCCAGCACGTGCTTCTTTCCGTCTGAGTCCACGCCTACCGCAGCAAGCACGTGGTGCGAGCCCATCTGGATCCCGTCCAGGTAGATCACCAGGAGGTCCCACGCATCCAGCCGGCGCTCCATCAGCTCCTTCAGCACGCGCTCCGAGGCCTCGACCGTCTCACGGCTCACCGCCGACTTGCTCACCCCGACCGTGTCGGCCATCTCACCGATCACACGGCCGTACTTGCGCGTGCTCACCCCCGCCATCAGGACCTCGAGCATCCGATCCGCCACAGCGCCCGGTCTCCGCATCGCTGCGTACGCCGGCACCTCGACCTCGCCACCCTCCCCGGCGCCCCGGCGCCTGAGCCGTGGCCGCTCCACACGCACCTTCCGGTCCGACAGGTAAACCACACCACCCTGCCGGCCATACCACACCGTGTCGTCTTCCGCTCGTGACCGACCTGCCTGCTTCACGCCTGCCACACCCTCGGCGCTCATCTCCAGCACCGCTTCGATCGTCGCTCGTCCCATCACCTGGATGACTTCGTCGATCACGACCTCCGTCTGCTCCACGAGCTCAAGCATCGGAAGCAGAAACTGCCCCTCCCGCTTCAGGAACTCCCTGATCGCGCGCTTGTCCGCCCGATCCCTTACCTCGTACGTTCTCTTCATCGTGGTGGCTCCGTGTTGGGGTTTTTGCCTACCCGAGCCTATCGGCCCGGGACCCCCGGAGCCACCACTTTTCTTTCTCCCCTATCAGGAACCTTCAACTACGGTTGGGACAGCTTCTACAAGAGTGGCCATGAGCGAACGCACCCGACACCGAACCAGCGCCTTCTTCCTCAACCTTCTGCGTATCGTGGTGGGCCTGCTCTTCATGCAGCACGGCGTTCAGAAGCTGTTCGCCGGGTTCGGCGCCGATCAGGCAGCGGAGTTCCTGACCCAGCGCTGGTTCGCGGGAATCCTCGAGTTCTACGGGGGCGGCCTGATCGCGCTCGGCCTGTTCACCCGTACGGTCTCGATCGTGCTCGCGACCGAGATGATGATCGCGTGGTTCCAGGCTCACGCCCCCCGAGGCTGGATCCCGGTCATGAACGGAGGCGAGCTCGCCGTCTTCTTCTGCTTCACCTACCTGTACCTGGCCGCGAACGGCGGAGGCTCGTTCAGCGTTGACGGTTTTCTTGCGCGACGCAGGGCCATACTAGCCCTTGAGCATCCGCCAGATCGGCTTCCCGAAGGCGAAAAGGCACGCCCAACCGGCACCGACCCCGGGCAGGAACGCGGCAGCGAAGAGCAGGGCCTCACTGGCGTAGCGCGCTTCGGTCCAGACGAAGTACGCGCCGGCGGGCAAGAAAAGCACGCAGCTAGCGGCGACCAACAAGAGGCCGGCGGTCCTCTGCCGAGCGAGCAGGAGAACCCCCGCGAGTAGCGTGATCAGAAGGGCGATCGCAACCCCCGCGTGCCATCCCGTCGCGAAGGGGTAGGTGGACACGAACGGTACGAGTCCCAGCGCCTACGCGACGTTCAAGATCACCGTCCACCGCACGAGCCCCATGCGGCGGCCGGTCCAATCAGTGGCGCCGCCCGTGTCGTAGCGCTCGAACATGGTGCGGCCCGTGAGGCTCACCAGCAGCAAGAGCGATGCGGCCAGAGCGACGGCCGGCGCCACCGGTGGACCACCAGGGAAGGCAAACGTCAAGACCAGCGCCCAGGGCAGCACCGCGAGGGCACCCGAGAGCCCCAGCCAGCGGCCCCAGTAGCGCTCCCGCACTAACCCCACGATGGTGGCGCCGAGAGGCACCAGAAGCAGCCGCGCCGCAGCCACGAAACGACGGTCGAGCCAGTCGGCGTCCGGGTCCACCGTCACCACGACGGCCGCCAGCGTGAACAAGGCCAAGATCCCTACTGCTTTGCGAAGTCGTATCACTGCGCAATCCGTTCGAAAAGGGGGGGGATCACCGGCCGTCGAGGTCCGTCGCAAAAAGGCGAAGCGGAGCCAGGGGTTCGGAGGATGACGAGGTGGCGTCTCCGCGACCGTACCGGGGTGGGCATCTCGTGAGCCACTGGTTACGATGGGTCCCGAGCTTCAGCGCCGCCAGCCGCTCGCAAACATGGATGCACCGTCCGCTCGCAAGAGCGTCGAGGAGGGTTGGTAGACCAGGGTGCGCAGGAGTTCCGACCCGTCTAGTGTGGTGTCATGACCGATTCCCGCTCCGAGGTCCCGCCTCGTGGACCGCTGCCGAAGCCCGCCGGCCCCGATGATGCGCGCCTCTACCTGAGGGACAGCGCCTTCGAGGCGCCCGCCGTGGCCACCGTGACTCTGGAAGGGAGGGAGTTCACTTCGATCTGCCCCGTTTCAGGCCAGCCGGACTTCGGAACGGTCGCGATAGAGTACGAGCCCGACGGCCGGTGCATCGAGTCGCGGGCGCTCAAGTACTATCTCTGGTCGTTTCGTGACGAGCCCGCCTTCTGCGAAGCACTGGCGGCCCGCATCGCCGACGACGTGGTCTTTGCAGTCACGCCCCGGCGCGTTCGCGTCACCCTGAGCCAGAATGTGCGGGGCGGCATCAGCATATTGGCGGTCGCCGAGCGGGGCGACTGAGGCGTTGCCGCGGATGGCCGTCCAGCCCGCGTGCGCCGAGCGCGTCGTTGGGGCCCCGTTGCGCACCCCCGACGTCGTGCTCTACCGATGACACGGCGAGCCGTGGTGCTGCTCTCCGGCGGCTTGGACTCCGCGACCACGCTCGCCGTCGCGCGTCACGAGGGATTCGAGACCCACGCGCTCACTGTCGCATACGGGCAGCGGCACCAGATCGAGGTCGACGCCGCGCGACGTCTGGTCGGGCATCTCGGCGCGGCTTCGCATACCCTCATCGAGGTCGACCTCGCGGCCTTCGGAGGCTCGACGCTCACCGGTGAGGGCAACGTCCCCAAGGACCGCTCCGCGTCGGAGATGGCGGACCGCATCCCCCCCACCTACGTGCCGGCGCGGAACACCGTTCTCCTGTCGCTCGCGCTCGCCAGAGCTGAGACGCTCTCCTGTGTCGCCATATTCATCGGTGTCAACGCCGTCGACTACAGCGGCTATCCCGATTGCCGGCCCGAATACCTCGCGGCGTACCAGAACATGGCGAACCTCGCGACCCGGGTTGCTGAAGAGGGGACGAGCCGCGTCGCAATCCACGCACCGCTCGTCCGCATGAGTAAGGCCGACATCATTCGGCGCGGGCTCGAGCTCGGCGTCGACTATGGTCTCACGCTCACGTGCTACGACCCCACGGCCGCGGGCGCCTCGTGCGGGCGCTGCGACGCCTGCCTCCTGCGCTTGAAGGGGTTTGCGGCGGTGGGCATCGACGACCCCATTGTATACGTGCCACCCGAAGGACCTCCAGCCGGGAGAGACCCATGAAACGGAGCCGATTTCTGAAGAAGGGTGCGGCGGGAGATCTAGAATACAACGAAAACGTATGCTAATTGTTGGATGCGTACGAAAATGTCATCATTGCGGGCGCCCCTTCGATCGCTCACTGATCCTCGTCACTGATCCGTCATGACCGTAAGAAACGTTCGACGCCTCTCCACGCTGCTCGAGATCAGCCAGACCCTGAGCTCCGCGCTGGACCTGAGGACGGCCCTGTTGCACGTCCTCGACATCCTCGAGGTGCAGCTGGGCACGGTCCGCGGGACCATTACCCTCCTCAACGAGGAAAGCGGAGAGCTCAACATCGCAGCCGCCACCGGGATCACGTGGCAGGTCCAGCGGAGCGCTACGTACGAGATCGGAGAGGGAGTCACCGGTCGAGTCGTGAAGAGCGGGCGTCCAGTGATCGTGCCGCGGGTGAGCCAGGAGCCCCTCTTCCTCGACAGAACCGATGTTTGGAAGGACGGTGCTCACGACGAGCTCAGCTTCCTCTGCCTCCCCGTCCAAGTCGACGGGAAGGCGCAGGGAAGCCTCGGCGTCACCCTACCGTTCGAGCGCGACCGGAAATTCGCACCGGAGGTCGAATTTCTGGAGGTTGCCGCCTCCATGATCGGGCAGGCGGTGCGGGTACACACGTTGGTAGAGACTGAGCGACAGCGACTGCTGACGGAGAACTCTCAGCTACGCCAGGAGCTCAGGGAACGCTACGAATTCCGCAACATCATCGGCAACAGCCGCCAGATGCGCGACGTGTACCAGCAGATCGCCCAGGTGGCGGGAAGCCCCACGACCGTCATGATCAGGGGTGCGTCGGGCACCGGCAAGGAACTCGTTGCTCATGCGATCCATTACAACTCGCCGCGGGCCGAAGGACCGTTCGTGAAGGTGAACTGCGGGGCCCTGCCCGACACCCTCATCGAGTCCGAGCTGTTCGGCTATGAGGCTGGAGCGTTCACCGACGCGCGCCACAAGAAGAAGGGCCGCTTCGAGCTCGCGGACGCCGGCACACTATTCCTGGACGAGGTGGGGGAGCTTTCCCCCTCGACCCAGGTCAAGCTCCTGCGGGCGCTACAGGACAAGGAGTTCGAACGGCTGGGCGGCGTGAGACCAATCAAGGTGGACGTGCGTCTGATCGCCGCCACCAACCGTGATCTAGAAAGCGCGATGGCGGAGGGAGTCTTTCGCGAGGACCTGTATTACCGACTGAACGTGTTCTCGATCTTCATGCCCGCTCTCCGCGACCGGAAGCCGGACATCCTGCTGCTGGCCGATCACTTCACGGAGAAGTACGCCACCGTCTTGGGAAAGAGTGTGCGCCGCATATCCACGCCTGCCATCGACATGCTCATGGCATACCATTGGCCGGGCAACGTCAGAGAGCTCGAGAATTGCATCGAGCGCGCCGTTCTCGTCTGTCAGGGCAGCGTCATCCACGGCCACGACCTGCCGCCCACGCTGCAGACGGCCCAGGTCTCGGGCACCCTGCCCAGATTCTCCCTCGAGGCCGCGGTGGCGAACTACGAAAAGGACATCCTCCTCGACGGCCTCAAGACGGCCCGCGGGAACCAGGCCGAGGCCGCCCGCCTTCTCAGCACCACTCCACGGATCTTGGGATACAAGCTTCGGAAATACGGTATCGAGCCGGCTCGATACCGCGCCACCTCACGCGCGCTCGTCGACATCTGAGCCAATCCGATCTTACGTTTTCGTGCGACCTGAATCCCAATCGTACAAATTTGTCGTAGAATGTATGATCGCGTCCATGACCGTCGAGATCTTCTAAGACGTTCAGGAACCAATAGATAGAGCTTCTGCTCGGCTCGGTCTGGGCATCGCCTCATCATGGTACGACCCTTGCGATGGCATTATCCATGTCCTTCGTCTCACCTCAGCCCGCTCAGGCGGTGTTGACGAACGTTCGAGAGGAGCCGCAATGACGCACACCACACCGCCGGCCAGGACTGGTCGAACACTCACTCGCATGCTGGGGGGGGGAATATGCCTTCTCCTTCCCGCTCTATTTCTCGTGCTGTCCCCCGATCTCGCGGGTGCTCAGGAAGAGGCAGTGATCTCCAGCGGCGATACCGCGTGGATGCTGATTTCCACCGCCTTGGTGCTCTTCATGACGGCGGGTCTGGCCTTTTTCTATGGTGGCCTCGTCCCTTCCAAGAACGTACTGAACACGATGATGATGAGCTTTATCGCGTTCGGTGTCGCGGGCGTTCTGTGGGCTGTGGCCGGCTATTCCCTCGCCTTCGGTCCGGGGAACGCCTTCGTCGGCGACCTGTCCATGGCCTTCTTGAGCGGCGTCGGGATGCAGCCGAATGGCACCATACCCGACATCCTCTTCATGGCGTTCCAGGGGACCTTCTACATCATCACCGCGGCGCTGATCTCGGGCGCCGTGGTAGGTCGAATGAGGTTTGGCCCGTACGTGGCGTTCATCTCTCTGTGGGGACTTCTGGTGTACGCGCCCGTGTGCCACTGGGTTTGGCAGGAGAACGGCTGGCTTTACGGGCTCGGAGCACTGGACTTCGCGGGTGGAACCGTCGTTCACGTGAACGCCGGCGCGGGAGCTGTCGCGGCGGCGCTCGTCCTGGGTACCCGATCGGAGTATGGCCGGTCGGCCATGCTTCCGCACAACGTACCCTTCGTCTTGCTCGGTGCTGGCATTCTCTGGTTCGGCTGGATGGGCTTCAATGGAGGAAGTGCGCTGGCCGCAGACGGCCTCGCCGCCCTCGGGGTAGTGAACACGCTCCTCGCTCCGGCCGCCGCGCTGGTCGCATGGGCGCTCCTGGACATGGTGTTCGCGAAGCAGATCACCGCGGTGGGCGCCGCGACGGGAATCGTTGTCGGTCTCGTGGCCGTGACTCCAGCGTCCGGCTGGGTATCGCCGATGTCCGCCATCGCCATCGGCGCGATCGCTGCCGTTCCGAGCTACTTCATCATTCGCTGGCGCGTAGGAACGGGGCTCGATGACTCGCTGGACGTCTTTGCAGCACACGGCGTCGGGGGCGCAACGGGCGCGATCCTCACAGGGGTCTTCGCCACGGCCGCCTGGGGTGGCTCCGACGGGCTCCTGGGCGGCAACCCGGGGCAGGTCTGGATCCAGGCGGTCTCGGTTCTCAGCGTCTTCGCGTACAGCGCGATCGGTTCGGTCGTCATCCTCAAGGTGATTCAGGCGGTTGCAGCCCTGCGGCCCTCAGCGGATCTGGAGCGACGCGGCATGGACCTCATCGCGCACGGTGAGGAAGGCTACGCGACCGGCGACGGCGCCGTAATCATCCTCGACGAGGAGCTCAACGGCGGCGAGGAGCCAACAGCGAGCGTCGGCGCGGCTCCGGTCGCCGCGAGCTGACGACTCAGTGAATCTCGAGAAAGCGAGGACAAGATCATGAAGCTGGTCAAGGCCATCATCCGCCCGGAGAAGCTGGGCGACGTCCTGAAGGCTCTATATAAGGCAGACGTGAAGGGCCTGACGGTAAGCCGGGTGCAGGGACATGGCGGCGAGACCGAAATGGTGGAGACCTATCGCGGCACCTCCGTCAAGATGGGACTCACCGGCAAGGTGATGCTCGACATCGCCGTTTCGGAGGCGTTCGTCGAAGTGACCGTGGCGGCAATCATCGAAGGGGCCCGGACGGGAGGAGTCGGAGACGGGAAGATCTTCGTCCAGCCAGTCGAGGCTATACACCGCATTCGATCGGGCGAGAGGGACCAGGCGGCCGTTACGCCGATCAAAGCCGTGACCACCTGACCTGACAAGACCTCGACTCAAAACAGGACTGACTTGGAAATGAAAAGAAAAGCTCTCGTGGCCCCGCTCATTCTCGCCCTTTTCGCTCCGCTCTCTGCCAGCTCGCAGGAGGCCGAGGTGACCGCCAATGTCGGGTGGGTCAGCGACTACTACTACCGCGGGACTCCACAGGAGTCATCGTCCGCAAGCGCGGGCTTGGACGTGGCGATCGGCGCTGTGTCCCTGGGCACGTGGGCGGCAGACGTCGGTGATGGCGCGGAGATCGACATCTACGGAGGCGTCGGCGTCGACGTCGCCGAGAACGTGAGCCTCAGCGCGGGCGCAACCGGATACTTCTACACAGGTCAGTTCGACGACACCTATCTCGAGGCCAACCTGGGATTGGGTCTCGGCCCGATTTCGCTCGAGTACTCCTTCGGGCAGTACGGAAACTTCGATCTGGAAGCCCTGGACTACAGCTTCGTCGCAGTCACCGTCGAGGACCAGGGGTTGTTCGCGACCGTCGGAGCCTTCGGGACCGACATGGTCCTACAGGACCTCTTCGACTCGGGTCGATACTTTGAAGCTGGGTACGGGTTCAGCGTCGCGGAGCTCGACTTCACGACTTCGGCGATCTGGAACGACTCGCAGCTGTCCGGTGAGGTAGACGAGAACGACGCTGATACGAGCGAGCTCACCTTCGTCCTAGGCGTGAGCAAGACCTTCGCCATCAGTCCACGCTAGTGTTCCGTTGCCGAAGTCTCTGGCCCACCGAGGCGGTTCCCGCGCCTGCGAATCGAGGCGGAGCGACGCGGCGTAGCTGTGGCTACGACAAGGAGTTCCAACGACGAGTCGCTGGATGCGGGGTGCCGCCGAATGGGCTAAGGACTTTGGTTACGGGACACTAGATAGGTCGGGGCGGACTGCACGAGGGCCAGCGTGCGCAGCAGCTCGCCCACCGACCACGCCTGGAACGGGCAACCTGGGCCCCCGTGCGGTGCGTCGGCGATCTCGGAGACGCGGCCGAGCCCGGCTTCCTCGAGGTCGGCCATCGACGGCCTGGGGCCGGCTCCCGCCTGAGCGCGGTTAGAGAGCGGCGACGATCTCGAGCGCCAGCACTTCGGCGAGATCGCGGTTGGTCGTGGGGTCCTCTCCCACCCTCACGCTGAGGTGAAACATCCTCGCGCCCGTGGCTACCGAGAGCTGGGACATCCGCGTGCTCCAGGCGGCCTTCGCTCCGATGCCCGTGACGAGCGCGTCGTAATCCGCCTGAAACGTGGCCTCCCGTCCTTCCGCTTCCACCGTGATGCCTTCGGCCAGGTTCCCTATGACGCTCTCCAGGGCTGAGACGGCGGCAGCCTCGTCAGGGAATTCCCGCCCCGTGATCGTGAGCAGAATGGTCGCGTCCACACGAAACGAGGGCATCGTCTCGTCGAACTCCTCTCCGCGGGCGAGCGCCTCCATACGACGCGACATGTATTCACCGACGGCCTCCCCCTGCTGCGCCTCGAGCTCGTCCGCGTTCGCCTTGCGCCAGGTCGCTTCGCAATAGGGGTTGGTGCTCCCGCCGGGCTCGAAGGTGATCGCCCCGGGGTCGACGGACACGGCGTCTGAGACCACCGTCTCCAGAACGACGCACGGGTCCGTTACGCCCGTCTCGCGGGTAGCCGGAGATGCACCCCCAGACGCAGAGGCCTCCCCACCTGGCACCGCCTCACCCCCGCAGCCGAGCGTGAACGCGGCCAGCGCGGCCAGCAGGAACGTGGGTGGCTGCGTCGCTGCGTGGGTCTCGAGCGTCCTCATGGTCACTCTCCTGGTCGAGTAGACTGAATCGATCGAAGTTCCGCGCCTCGCCAATCTGGACCGTCAGCGCCGGACCTCATCGACGTTGGGAAGGTCGCCCGCGCTGAAGGTGCCGTCAGTGACCTCCAGCTCGTCCTCGCGCATCATTTGCCGCAGCGTACCCGCGAAGCGACCCTCGAGCCTGGCACGCCCGTCGATCACGATGGCCTGGCTGACTTCCAGAGTCCCCTGCACCAGCTGGTAGGTGTTCACGGACTGAGGGCCACGAGCACGAGCAGCGCGGGGAGCGGGCGGCAAAGAGAGCGCATGGACAGCGAGCCTCCAACGAGAATCCGCCTGGAAAGGTGGCATCGCGAAGAACATCGGTGGCCGCTGCACACCCCGCCAGTGCGACACGCCGGTGGCGATGGGCGGTCGAGCCCGGGCCGACTTGGACGGAACCGGTACCGGGTGGCTCCCGCTACTTCCAGGCGTCAGATTGTTCGTGTGGATCGCAGGACGAGATCATGGGGGCGTGCGGGAGCGACGTTGTGCACGACGACATCATTGGACCACGACAGGGCTAGTCGTACATGAACCTCCGCCAGCGCGGCACCCGGAGCACCCGCTGAAGCTTCGCAGCGCTATCCTAGTCGGGCTCATGTTCCTCTGCGCGTCCGACACCGCCTCCGCTCAGGACCCGGACGCCGCGCGTGCATCTCCGGTCGAAGGGTTTCTGGAGGGTGGGATGCGCATCGTACGCGTCGCTGATCGCACCACCATATTTTCCGGGGGCGCAGCGCTCCTGCGCCTGACGCGTTCTTGGAGCGTTGGAGGCGCCGGCTACGTCCAGAACGGAGCGTCGCGGCTCAGGATCGGCGGGAGCGACGCCGATGTCGCAGTGGGTTACGGTGGGCTGCTGTTGGAGTGGAGTCCTCCGACTGCATCGCCTGCAGCGGGGACCCCGGCCGACGCCGGGCCCGACCCCTCATTTACATGGGGTGTTCGGCTTCTGTTGGGAGCCGGTAACGCAGAGATCCGCAGCCCCACGGTCGGCAGCCGGATCGGCTCGGACAACTTTTCGGTGACCGAGCCCGGTGTCTCCCTCGGTATTCGGCGGTGGCAATTCGTGGAGGTAGGGGCCCAGGCGCTCTATCGCCTGGCCTTCTTCGTGGATGATTTAGGCGAGATCGGTAGCGACGACGTCGGAGGAGCTTCACTCGGCTTCTTTGTGCGCATCGGCCCTTTCTGAACTTCGCCTCCCCGGCCCGTCCGGCATCGACAAGAATGCAAAGACAATGACTGACGAGATTTCTGCATGCACACTGGAGTTCACGATCCATTGCCATGCGGTGACTTCGCCGGTTATTGTCCCGGCGTGAACTGTGTAACCCGGTATGGAGGTTAGCCGCGTGGCAGGGCGCGATTCGAAGTCGGACGAGAAGATCATGGCCATGGTCGAGGCCGAGTTGAAGAGGAATCCCCGGATCAGCGTCGACGATCTTCTCGAGAAAGCGAAGGCGATCAGCTCCGCAGTCGCCAGGCTGAGCAAACGCCAGTTCCACGCGCGCTACCCCTTGCAGGTGAAGCGACGCCGGAAGGCATTGAGCGGCAGCAGAAGGGCCACGGGCCGGCAGCCAGCGAAGAAGACCGCAGCACCGAGCGCCGGAAGGAAGCGGAGGGCCCGTCGCAAGACGAGCGCTGAACCGGCTCCGGAGGCTCCCGCCCCCGCATCAACCGCCTCGACTGTGGACCGGGACGCCATAAGAGCGGCCTTCTTCAGCTTCGCCTCCGACCTGGCCGCAGCGGAGGCCCGCAAGGACGTGGTGAAAGTGGTCGCCGGTGTCGACAAATACGTAAATCAAGTGGTCAAGTCGGTCGGCTGACTTCTAGCGAGTCCAAGCTCTTTCTGAGCCCGCCGGCCTCTTCTTTCGCTGGCAGGGTGCGATCTCACTTGGGGCCGTCGTCCAGCTCGTGCGCGACCGTGGTGATCTCTCTCACTGCGACTGAGAGACCAGAGAGGGATATCGTGTGCTCCTGACGGATCTCGTCGAGGAGCGCGCGATAGCGGCCGACGACGTCTATATCACTCCCGACAGAGAACGACCGCATCACCCGAGCGACCACCAGATGGTGGGCACGTCCTAGATCGTCGCCTAGATCCTGAGCTGCGCGTTGCTCCCAACGGTCCTCTTCTGCGGCATCGAGCAGGGCCTGTCGCAACCACGAGACCGAAAGCAGGTCGGAGACGTGATAGAACGCGCGGGCCGTCTCGACAGGATCCGCACGGGTCTCCTTGGCGATGCGTAGGACTTCCAAGAGTTGGTCGAGGAAGCGGAGAGTCATGAGTCCCTGGGCGAAGTCCTTCTTCACGCCGCCTTTTTGTACCTCTTTCACGAGGCGATTGAAGGTCTGCTGCTCCTGGCCTACGACGATGCCGGGAAAAGCGCGCCTTAGCGCGACCAGCCCCTCCAGGTTCTCCTCGATTACGTCCGCGGTGGGAATCTCCGGCTGCACGTTGTTCAGCACCCACCGAGTCGTGCGCTGTAAAACGCGGCTGAGTCCGAGTAGCCAGCGGTAGGCGGCCGTGACCGGCGCGGCTGCCTCGTCGAGCACCCTGCGCAAGAGAGTTCGGTGCCCAGCGAGGCGCGACGAGATCAGCCAGGCGCGAACCACCTCCGTAGTCGTTCGCCCTGTATCCCGCGTCAGGCGGTGGACGAAGGTGGAGCCCATCAGATCGACAATGTCGTTGGTGACCTGGCTTGCAATGATCGGCCGGCGCAGCCGATGTCCGGAGAGGGTGTCGGGGCCCGCCTCGGCGTATGCCGCGGGTGGAAAGTATCCGAGCAGGTAGCTCTGTGCGGCTGGATCGTCGGGCAAAGAGCTGTCGAGGACCTGGCCTTTAACACTCAGCTTGGCGTACGCGAGCAGAACACACAGCTCTGGCCGCAGGAGATCCTGGCCCCTCTCCCTCCGCTCGACCAAAGCCTCCATGCCGGGCAGGTGTTCGGTCGTTCGGTCGAGGACGCCCGCCTTCTCGAGTCCGCTCATGAGGTCACGGAAATCGTCGGCGTTTTCCGGACTGTGGACTCGGATCTCGTCCAACGATATCGCCATGCTCTGAGACCGACTGTCCTCGAGAACGAGCTGAGCCACGGAATCCGTCAGCTCCACGAGAAGCTCGTTGCGACGACGCTGCTCCACCCGTCCGGACTGTATGGCAGCGTCGAGAAGGATCTTCAGATTCACCTCCCGATCCGAGAGGTCTACTCCACCGGAATTGTCGATCGCATCCGTGTTTATGCGTCCGCCGCTCATGGCGTATTCGATGCGGGCCAGTTGGGTGAACCCGAGGTTGCCCCCCTCCCCCACGACCTCGCAGCGAAGCTCGGGCGCATCGACACGGACCGCGTCGTTCGATGGATCACCGACGTCGGAGTCTCTCTCGTCCGAGGCTTTGACATACGTTCCGATACCGCCGTTCCACAGCAGCTCCACCGGAGCCTTCAGCACCGCGCGAACCAGACGTTCTCCATCCAGCGGTTCGTCATCCGCGGGCCAGCCGAGAGCGACCTTGGCCTCGGCGCCGAGGGTGACCTCTTTGGCCCCGCGTGGTACGATCATGCCGCCCGCTGACAGCTTCTCTCGGTCGTAGTCGTCCCAAGTGGAGCCGGTGAGCTCGAAGAGCCTCTTGCGCTCCTCGAATGACGATGCCTCGTCGGGTGTGGGGTCGATGAACACATGCCTGTGATCGAACGCCGCCACGAGACGAATCTTCTCGGACAGCAGCATCCCGTTTCCAAAGACGTCACCGCTCATGTCGCCGATTCCAACGACGGTGAACGGATCAGCCAGAATGTCCTTGCCTCTTTCGCGAAAGTGTCGCTTCACACATTCCCATGCGCCTCTCGCGGTGATCCCCACGGCCTTGTGGTCGTACCCGTTGGAACCACCCGACGCGAAAGCGTCACCCAGCCAGAAGTCGTATTCGGCCGCAACGTCGTTGGCGACGTCACTGTATAGGGCCGTTCCCTTGTCGGCGGCTACGACGAGATAGGGATCCGGCTCGTCGAATCGGACGACACCGTCCCGGGCTACGTCGAGGCCCTCCGAATCCAGATTGTCGGTGATGTCCAGCAGGCCCCGAATCAGCGTCCGGTACTGCTCCTTCCCGTCCTCCGCGCGCTTGGCCGGATCTGCCGGAGAACGGAGTGTGACGAAACCTCCCTTCGAACCCGCCGGAACGATCACGGCGTTCTTGACCATCTGGGTCTTGACTAATCCCAGTACTTCGGCGCGGAAGTCGTCGGGACGGTCAGACCAGCGAATACCGCCTCTGGCGACAGCTGCACCCCGGAGGTGAACCGCCTCCATGCAGGATGAGCGCACCCAGACCTCGTAGAGCAGCTTGGAGCGAGACAAGACCTCGGTCTGTCGTGAGGCGATCTTCAATGAGACGTAAGGAACCCCACCAGACCGTTTGACGGCCTGACGGCCGCCGCACGAGTAATAGTTGGTGCGCACGGTCGCGTGAACGAGCGACGTCAGTGCCCGTAGAGCGCGATCATCGGCTAGGAGGGCAACGCCGCCAAACGCCTCCACGAGTAGCGCGAGCACGTCATCCGCCGCTTCGCGTCTTTCGTGAACGGGCAGAGTACGATTCGGGTCGAACTTGATCTCGAAGAGCTCGAAGAGGATGCGTGCTACGTGAGGATGGTTGACGAGCGCCGAGGGCAGTGACTGTCTGCTCGGTACCGCCCTGACCTGAAATGCGTATGCGGCAAAGGCTCGCAGCACGTCCACTTCCCGCCAGTGGAGGCCGGCGGCCAGGACCAAGGCGTTGAGGGCGTCGCTGGAGACGTCGCCGCACCAGGCGGCGAGAATGGTGTGCCCAAGGAGCGTTCCCCTGGCGCCGACGTCAACCTGCTCTCCTGCCCGACTCTGTACCGCGAAGGCGTAGATGACGGCCCAGGAATCTCCGGAATCGCTCACATCGAACGGGTTCACGGCGATGACGCGCAATCCACAGTTCTCCAGAATCGGCATGAAATCGGAGAGGATCAGACGTGAGCTTCGCAGGTACAGCTTCAGTTCCGTAAGGTCGGGAACGTCGGGGGCCGCCACCGAACCAGCGCGGTTGGAAAAGGCCACTCCGATGGTGCGGCTCTCGGCGGCCATCGCCTCGAGCTCGAGCACATCTTGGACGGCGCGATTCGGATCGGTCGCCGCGCGATACTCGGCGCTGAAATCCTCTCCGTAGCGCCGAGCCAACCGACGAGCCTCGTCGCGTGGCCGGATCTCTTCGAGCTCCTCCTGTAATCGTTCCGTCCAAGACCGAATGAGCGCACGAACGGTGCGCTCCAGCTCCACCGCGCGTGACGGCGGAAGTGGCTGGAGCGGAGCCCCGACGTGGAAGTGGAGGCGCGCCTGGTCTCCGGCGCCAAGTGCTAGGTGATAATTGAGGACCTCACCATCGAGCGCACCTACGAGCGCGCGTTCGATGTCGCGCCGCACGTCTCCGGAGAACTTTTCCTTGGGAAGAATCACCATCGCTGCAACGCCACGCCGAAGCGGATCCTGCCGCAGGGTCACACGTACGTCTTCAGTGTGGTAGCTCGTGAGTACGGTACGGATGTCTGCACCGATCTCTCCCGCCGACGTGAGGAAAAGCTCCTCCTTCGGCATGGAGTTGAAGATCGTGTTGATCTCTTTGTAATCGTGAGAGCCCTCCAAGACTCCCTCATCTTCAAGGATGAGCTTCAACTTCTCTCGGAGAATCGGGATCCGCTCCGCCTCCTCTCCGTACGCTCGCGACGTGAAGAGCCCGATGAATCGATGCTCACCCCGCACCCTCCCATCGACGCCGAGCTTCCTGACGCCGACATAGTCCATGCGAGCGCGTCGGTGGACGGTCGCCTCGGCGTTCGTCTTGCTGATGATCAGGTCGGGCCCGCCCTCGAGTACCTCCCGCAGCCCCTCTCCGAGCTCGCTCACGTTCACCCCAACGGCGTACGCCGACTCGCTTTCGTCGCCGAGGATCCCCAGGCCCGAGCCGGGCGTGACCTTCACCACGCTCTCTCCGCCCTCCCTCTCGAGGAGGTCGTAGCCGCGATATCCCAGGAAGACGAAGGCCCCATCACGGAGCCAGCGTAGGAATTCCTGGATCTCCTCGAGTTGGTCGCGCCGCTGCGGAAGCTCTCGCGCGAGTTCGGCCAGCTCCGCGACGACGTCGTTCAAGGCATCCACCATGCGGTGGAAGTCGTCGGTGGCTCTCATGACGTCGTGGAGGCTGCGTGACACCTCCGACTCCAGCACGTCCATGAGCGCACGATCGGTCACTCGCGGAACCTCGCAGTGAACCAACGATTCGCGTCCTTCACGCTGATGCGATGGGCGAATCGCCTGGATAGAACCGTCCTCGCCTCGATCGACGTGCATGCCCGGATAGACATAGTGCTCTATCGGAAGCCCCTGGGAATGCAGGAACTCCCGAATCGTGTCCACGATGAAGGGTCGCTCCGAGAGGTTGGTGCGGATTACGGTTACCGGCGCGTACCACCCTTCGTTGTCGATGTCCGGATTGAGGACTTCCACGTCGACCCGGTCCGGACGAGAGCGCTCCAGGAATCGGAACGCACCGAGAGCGATATGAGCCAGATTGTCCGTGCTGCGTTCTTGCAGGAGATCGGCGGGCGCCTTCGAGAAGAAGATCTCCGCCAGCGCAACCACCAAGGGCGCCTCTTCGGGCGAGACCTGGCTCTCGAGCTGTCTACAGACTGCGTCGACGGTGGGAGAGTCTCGGCGGAAGCGCCTGACCGCCACGTCGCTCGTGTCACTCATGGAGAGAGCCGGGACCTGCTGGGGCTCTTGTCGAGCGGGGACACCGCCCCGCTACGCCGGGTCGTGAAGATAGCTCGGCCGCGAGCGGGGCGGGAGTCACCGCCAACCGCTTTCGGCCTGTGCGGCCCTGGACCCTGTCCTGGCACGGTGCCACCTTCACGGTGTCCATGCGTGCCTTGCACCTCGCCGACGTCCATCTGGACACGCCCTTCGCGGGACGCTCCGAGCGGCTCCGCCGCCGGCTTCGTTCGGCGTCTAGAGCCGCACTGTCGGCGGCTGTCGACTGTGCCCTGGCCGAGCGTGTGCACGTCGTCCTCATCGCAGGCGATCTCTTTGACGGCGAGCGGCTTTCGCTGGGTACGGAGCTCTTCCTGCTCGACGAGCTCGCCCGACTGAGTGAGGCCGAGATCCGTGTCGTGTACGCCACGGGGAACCACGACTGGGGTCGCTCGCGGCGACCGAGGGAAGTCGCCTGGCCACCGAACGTCACCGTCGTCGACACACCCGACCCTCGACGCATCCCGATTGAGGCGAGGGATGGGCAGCTCCTCGGCTTCGTCACCGCAGCCGGTCACGCGAGCGCACGTGAGACGGCCGATCTGTCCAGCGCGTTCCAACCTCCTCCGGGGGAGCTGCCGGAGATCGCCGTTCTGCACTCGCAGGTCGTCGGTGCCAAAGGCGGAGAGGAACACGAACCGTATGCGCCGTCGGAGCTTCGACGCCTCCGCGACAGCGGCTTCCACTACTGGGCGCTCGGCCACGTGCATGTGCGACAGCAACTGTCCGGCGACCCGGAGATCCACTATCCGGGGAACTTACAGGGCCGTACGCCCGCCGAGCGGGGGCCGAGGGGGGGGTTGTTGGTGGATCTCACGGCTCCGGATGCTCCGAAGGTTGAGTTCCAGGCGTTCGCACCGCTTCGCTTCGAGACGTTGGAGGTGAGCGGGCTGGGCGGCGAGGAGTCGCTCACCGGAATGATCACGAGGGTCGTTCGAGCCTGGGAGACCGAGCGGCGCCAGGACGGTTGGTCGGGCCGGAGCCAGGACTGGATCGTCCGCGTGGTCTTGAGCGGCCCCACCCCCTTCTGGCGAGAGTTGGCCGAGGAGGAGGAACGATCAGCACTCGCGGTCGAGCTGGGGGAGCGTCTAGGGGCCCTGGATGTGGACGTTTGGGCTCGCGGGACCCATCCCGTACTCTCGCCCGAGGACCACCGCGGACGCCAGGACGTGCTCGGTGAGGCGCTGCGGCTTCTGGAGGATGTACGGAGCGGCCGCGCCACTATCCCCGGTCTCGACCCAGCCGAGTTGGCCGGTTCGCCCGGTGAGCCGAGAGAGTTGGACGAGTACGTTCGCGAGCTCCTCGCCGGTGCCGAGGGCGAGATCCTCGCCCGGCTCCTGGACTTCGAGACCGCCTAGTTTCGATGCGCATCCACCGTGTCCGGGTCGAGGCGTTCGGCCGGCTGAGCGGTCTGGACACGGGTCCGTGCGATCTGCCGGACCTGGTAGCGGTGCTGGGTCCCAACGAGGCCGGAAAGACGACGTTTTTTCGCGCGCTGACGACGCTCCTTTACGGATTCCGGCCCGCAAAGCGGGAAACACATCCCTACGCCCCGTGGGGTGGTGGTGACATCGAAGCCGAGGCGCAAATCGAGCTGAGCTCCGGTGAGCGATGGGAGGTCCACCGTCGCCTCACCTCCTCTCCCACGGGGAGCCTGATCAGAGGCGACCGTCGCGATGACCTACGGAATCGGCCGCTTCCTTGCGCCATGCACGTCCCGAGAGCGGTATTTCAGCAGGTCTTCGCGCTGACCCTGACGGAGTTGGCCGCGCTGAAAAGTGAGAGCTGGGAGGCGATCGAGGACCGGCTGACGGGCGCCATGGGGGCACGAGACCTGCGAAGCGCGAGAGTGGCCGCCCAGGAGCTCGAGAAAGAAGCCGGTACGCTTTGGCGACCCAACCGGCGAGGCCGCCAGCGCGTCACCGAGCTGAGGGAGCGGGCAGCCCTGCTGCGCCATCGACGAGAGTCCGCCTTGGCTCTCGATGTGGATCTGCGAGGGACCGTCCAGGCCCTGGAGGACACGCGACGGCGACTCGCCGAGGCCCGGGAAGAGCGTGAGCGGTGCCGGGCGTACGTCGAGCGCTTTCGCCTGCTCCAACCCATCCGTAGCCAGCTCCGTCGCGTGGGGCAGCTCGAGGCCGAGGCCGGGAGCGTGGACGAGCTACTCGACCTCCCCGCCGACCCGCGAGCACGACTCGGGCAGTTGGAGCGACAGATCGGCGAGGCCCAGGAGACTCTCGCTCGCGTCCGTCATGAGACGACCGAGCCACGCCGCCGCATCGAGGCCTATGGCGGACTCGAGGAGAGGATGGTGCGCTCCGCGCTGCGCATCGAGGAGGCGGGAGCGGCGGCGGCCGAGATCGAGTCTGAGCGGCTCCATCGGGACCACGTCCAACGGGATCTGGAAGATATCGATCGTCGCTCGAGCCGCCTCGCCGCGAGGCTCTTCGGGGATCCCTTGCCCGACGGTGGAGCCGACGCCGTCCAAGCCGTCGACTGCAGCGAGCTGCGCCGACGCGTACGAACCTATCAAGGCCTTCGAGAGTGCCGACGGATCCTGGAGGAAGCAGGCGGGACGGGTGAGCGGTCCCCTCCGGTCCTCGAAGCGCGAGGACTCGTCGGTGTGGGGGTCGGTGGCCTGGCCGGAGCCGCCGCGCTAACGATCGGGATCGCCGCGGCCATCCCCAGCCTCGCCGCCGTCGGTGTGGCCACCGTGGCCGCTGCTGCGACGGCCGTGGCCCTCCAGTTGAGGACCGGGCGCTCACGGCGGAGACGCCGGCAAGAGGAGGCGCTTGGGCAGCGTGAGCGCCTCCGCGGTGCACGCGAGGCCGAGCGGGAGGCGCTCGCGAATGTGGCCGATCTAGTCGAGGGCCTCCCGCTTTCGGAATCGGTTCTTCAGGACCCCGATCTTGAGGTAGTCGACGTTCTCGAGCGGCTCCGGGAGCTGCACGACGACCACGATGCCCGGGTCTCTGCGTTGAAGGCCGTCGAGAGCAGAATCGAATCGGCCCGGCGCGAGATCGATACCGTTGCGCGCGAGCTCGGCATCGAGCTTCCAGCACAGCCGAAGGCTGCCGCGCGTACCCTCCGGGCCAGGCTCCGGGAGGCGGAGCTTCGGCGCTCCGCTGCAACGAACGGTCGACGGGAATTGGAGCGTCTGACTCGAGAGATGCGGCGCCACGGTGAGGACTTGAGCCGACTCCAGCGTGAGCGCGACGAGCTTCGCAGCCGGCTCACGCTGCCCGGTGAAAAAGGCCTGGAGCGCGGCATCCGCCAAGCTCAGGCCCGTCTCGAGGCGTTGCAGGGGGCGCAGCGTCTTCGAGCTGAGCTGGAGAGGAGTCACCCCGACCTGGACGAAATCGTCACACGGATCGAGGTGGCCGAAGCTGCTGTAGAGGACTGGGCCGTCGACGAGAACGCCATCACACGGATGAAGGTCCGCGTCGAGACGCTGAATGACCGCGTAGAGCAGTTGGTCGGGGAGTCGGAGGCTCTGCAGAAGGACGTGGAGCGACTGAGGAAGTGCGAGACGGCGGACGAGGTGGAGGGCGAGCTCATGGTCGTGGAGCAGGAGCTGACCGACCTGGTTCGCCAACGAGATCGTGCCTGGGTTCTGGCGAAGCTGTTGCGGGAGTCGGACAGGCGCCTTCGCGAAGAACACCAGCCGGACGTCCTCCGCAGAGCCAGCACCCACCTCGCCACCATCACCGCTGGACGCTACGACCGCGTCCTAGTCGGCGAGGGTGCCCGGCAGCGTGTCTTCCTTGTGGCTGGCGCGCATGTGCCAGGTCCGGTGGCGGTCGACGGATCCATTTCGACTGGGACACGGGAGCAGGTGTACCTGTCCCTGCGGCTCGCCATCGTAGACCACCTGGACGCGGAGAACGCGCTTCCCCTCTTCGTCGATGAGGCCCTGGTCAACTGGGACGCCCGCAGGCTACAGCAGGGCATCGAGCTACTGGTGCTCACGGCGCGCCGAAGACAGGTGTTCGTCTTTACCTGCCATGACGACCTGGCCCGCGCGCTCGAAGAGCGCGGTGGCCGGACCCTGCGGCTTTCCACGGTCTGAGGCCGTGCCTGTCGGCGAGCCTGGCGCCGGAGCCCTTCCCCTTCACGTTCAGCGGTCGGGCTCGGGGCCACCGATCCTTCTTCTGCACGGATTCGGCGCCAACGGTCACACTTGGCGTGGATGGGTCGGCGATCTCTCGACGGATCACGAGACCATCGTCGTCGATCTCAAGGGATTCGGCGCAGCCCCCAAGCCCCGGGACGGGCGATATGCTCCGACCGACCTCGCCGACGCGGTGCACCGACTCATCCTGCTCGAGGACCTTGTAGAGCTCACCCTGGTGGGTCACTCCCTCGGCGGGTCTGTGGCGCTCATGGTCGCGTTACGACTCGCCGACGGCGGCGACGGCCGCCTAAGCCGGCTCGTGATCGTGGCCGGTGCGGCCTACCCACTGCAGATCCCCCGTTTCACTTCGCTCGCACGTCGTTCTTGGGCAGCGTTGGCCTTCAGGCTGTTGCCCAAGCGTCCGCTCCTGCGGCACGTCCTGCGATCGGTCGTGCACGATCCGGACTCCGTCGACGACGAGCAGGTGGCAGCCTACGCCGACCCCCTCAAGTCCGCCGATGCGAGACACGCCCTTCTCGCTGCCGCGGCGCAAATCGTTCCCGAGAACACGGCCGCGCTGGTGGCGCGCCTTCCCGAGCTCACCGTGTCGACCCTGCTGGTTTGGGGACGGAACGACCGCGTCGTCCCACTTTGGGTGGCAGAGCGACTGGAGCGCGATCTCCCGCGCGCGCGCCTCGTCGTGATCGATCACTGCGGACACATCCCCCCCGAGGAACGACCCGCGGAGTCGCTCAGAGCTGTGCGGGACTTCCTGCGGCCGGACGTATCGGCGGCGGCGCCTCCCGACAGTGGCCAGCGCTAGTGCCGCGGCGCGGCCCGTTCCCATCCCGCACACTTCAGCACGGGAAGTGCGGGATAGCGCGCGTACGTCGGCTCCGTGCGGGAACGCCCACACAGGACGAAGCTCGATCCGTGGCGATTGGTCACGGATCGGGCGTGAGCACAGTCCGTGCACAGTCCTAGCGGAGGGGTGGCGGCGGCGAACAACGACCTCAGCCCCCACCGATCCCCATGAACGCCACTTGGCGCCCGTCGTCACCTCCCCGGTGTGAATAGAACCGCGAGTCCCCACATCGCGTGCAGTGGCCGGACCGGGTCAGGTGGTCCGGTCGAGCGCCCGCCTGAACGAGCCGCGCCAGGATCACCTCGCCCAAATCCACCGGCTCGGGGGCAACCGGTACTTGCCGCTGCAACGCGTCATGGACCTCGGGTCCGACCTCGTAACACCCACCACAGATGGACGGGCCCAGGTGCACGCGGAGCTCGCTGGGAGAGATCGCCAGGCGTTCCCCGAGGACCCCGATTCCGCGTTCGATCACCCCGTCCGCGGTGCCCCGCCAGCCGGCGTGCAGAACTGAGACCGCGCGAGGATTCTCGGCGACCATACTCACGGGGACACAGTCCGCGATCGAGACGGTCAGGAGGACCCCCGCAGAGGCTGTGACGTGCCCGTCACACGGGGCCGCGAGGTGGAGCCCCGGAGGACCGGAGTGGTGGAAACGAACGGCTGATCCGTGCACTTGGCGAGCGTGGACCCAGCGGCCGAGTCCAACGGTTCGGCCCAGAGCCTCCCAGCGGGCGAGAACGGCTGCGGTCCGGCCGGACCCGAAGAGAGACATGTCGTGAGCCCCGTCGCTCCCGTCCCTGCCTGTGTAGCCCTGTACGAGCCAAGGAAATGCCTCGGCCCAGCCCGGATGGGTCCACACCTGACCTCCACCCTCGGCGAGCACTTCCACGACAACCTCAGCGCGTTCTGCCAGAGGAGACATGCCGGAAGGGTAGTCCGCCCTCGAGAAGGGCGCAAAGAAGCTGCACAGCGCAAAGGGCGGTCCTCCCCGGGCCATTCCTATTAGTTTCTCCAGGCGACCGACAGAAGCGCGGTCGGCGGATCCGCACCTGGGCGGACCGTGCCTATGACGGGCCACCCCGGTCCGCGCAGCTCGCGACAGGCCGCGGGACACCGATGAGCGACGAAATACCATTCGATCAGCAGAACGCCGGCTACGCGCAGGCGCTCTACGAGGATTACGCGCGTAACCCGGCATCCGTCCCCGAAGCGTGGCGCAGGTTCTTCGAGCTCGGTCCCGAGGCCGCCCGCAGCGCGGGCCTTCTCGTTCCCGAGGGATTGGGCGGAAACGGGCACTCTACACGCGACAGCTCGGGTCCCAGGGTCGTGGGACCAAGGGTGGTTCCGGTGGAGCGCCGCCGCGCGCTCTTTCCAATCGTGGCCCGCGCCACGTCCATCGTCCAGGCGTTTCGGGACCATGGCCACACGTTGGCGCGCATCAACCCTCTCGGCAGCGAGCCCTCCGGACACCCACAGCTCGACCCGACCTTTTTCGGGACGACGATGGAAGAGCTGGCGAAGGTCTCGGCCAAGGTCGTTCTCGACACCGGAGCGCGGGACGAGTCGGTTGCCGAGATGCTGCGGCGTTTTCGGGGGGCCTACGCTGGCTCGATCGGGTATGAATTCGAGCATCTGGAAGACCCCGCCCGAGTAAGGTGGCTCTGGAACCAAGTCGAGTCGGGGGTCCACACGCGACCCCTCGAGCCGAGCGCTAAAGTCCAGCTGCTCGAGCGTCTCTCCGAGGTGGAGGGGTTCGAGCAGTTTCTTCACCGTACCTATCTGGGTCAGAAGCGGTTTTCCGTCGAAGGGACGGACATGCTGATCCCCATGCTGGATCTCGCGCTCGAAGAAGCGGTGCGGGGAGGTGCGAGCGACGTCGTCCTCGGCATGGCGCACCGCGGGCGGTTAAACGTACTGGCACACATCGTGGGCGTAGGCATGGAGGAGATCCTCCGCGAGTTCGAGGGCGTCCCAGGCGCCGAGGGGGCCCTCGTCGTTCCGGGCACGGGAGACGTCAAGTACCACCACGGCGCGGAGGGAGACCGCTCGTTTCAGGGTAGCGGCTCGCTCCGCGTGACGCTGCTGGCTAACCCGAGTCATCTCGAGTTCGTGAACCCCGTCGTGCTGGGCATGACGCGCGCCATGCAGTACGGAGAAGCGGACCCGCACCTCCGCGATCCTTCCACGGTGGTGCCGATTCTCATACATGGGGACGCCGCATTCGCCGCCGAGGGCGTGGTAGCCGAGACGCTCAACCTCGGCCGCCTCGCCGGCTATACGGTGGGCGGCACCGTCCATCTCATCGTAAACAACCAAATCGGCTTCACCACGATCCCCGGAGAGGGACGCTCGACGCGCTACGCGAGCGACCTGGCGAAGGGGTACGACATCCCCATCATCCACGTAAACGCAGACGAGCCCGCCGCGTGCCTTTCGGCAGTGCGGCTCGCGATGGCCTATCGTGCCGAGTACGCGGACGACGTCGTGATCGACCTCGTTGGCTATCGCCGTCATGGCCACAACGAGGGTGATGAGCCGGCCTACACGCAGCCGGAGCTCTACCGCACGATCGAGTCCCACCCCACGGTCCTGACCATCTGGGCCGGGCGTTTGGCTGAGGAAGGAGTGCTGACTCCAGAACAGATCGAGTCCATCGAGGAGAGAGTCGCGTCCAACTTGCGCGCTTCGCAGGATCGAATTGACACCAGCGAGGACCAGGAGATCGGCCCGCCCGCGGACGAGGATCTGCCCTGGGGACCCGAGCCGGACACGACCTTCGACTTCGACTCACTCGTGGAGCTGAACAGGACCCTCTTCGCTGCTACCGACGGATTCCGGATCCACCCCAAGCTCGATCGGCAGCTCGCGAAGCGTCGCGACGGCTTCTCCCGCGACACGAACGTGGATTGGGCCCACGCCGAGTCTCTCGCTTTCGGCTCCTTACTCAGCGACGGGTTCGTCATCAGGCTGACCGGGCAGGACTCGGAACGGGGCACGTTCAGCCAGCGTCACCTAGTCCTGCACGACGCGGACACGGGCGAGACCTTCGTGCCGCTCTCGCAGGTGGGTGAGGGCCGTATCGACCTACACAACTCGCCGCTCTCCGAGGCAGCCGTACTGGGCTTCGAGTACGGATTCAGCGTGGCGACGAAGCGAGATCTCGTGCTCTGGGAGGCTCAGTTCGGGGACTTCGTGAACGCGGCGCAGGTCGCGATCGACCAGTTCGTCGCATCGGGCTGGGAAAAATGGGGTCAGGCCGCCAACCTCGGGCTGCTGCTGCCGCACGGATACGAGGGGCAGGGGCCGGAACACTCGAGCGCCCGACTCGAGAGGTTTCTCCAGCTCGGGGCCGAGGGGAACATGCGCGTCTTGTACCCGACGACCCCTGCCCAGTACTTCCATTTGCTCCGACGACAAGCCTATACGCGCCCGGATCGGCCCATGGTGGTGATGACGCCGAAGAGCCTGTTGCGACTCCCCGCAGCGAGATCACCCGTGACCGATCTCGAGAACGGTCGCTTCCAGCCCGTTCTCGACGACCCCGCTGCCTCCAACCGCAAGAGCGACATCACGCGGCTCGTCCTGTGCACCGGCAAGGTCTACTACGACATCGAGGCCGACGCGGCCCGGGCAGAGGCCGCGGACCTGGCCGTCGCGCGCGTAGAGGAACTCTACCCGTTCCCGGCAGCGGAGATCGAGGAGCTCGTGGGGAGCTACCCTGCTCTCGAGACCGTCGTTTGGACTCAGGAAGAGCCTCGGAACATGGGGGCGCTCACGTTCGTGGGTCCGAGGCTGAGGACCCTGGTTCCGAGGAACCTTCCTCTCGGCTATGTGGCCCGCCCCGAGCGCGCGAGCCCGGCAGCGGGCCAGCCGGGCGACCACCGCCGAGAGCAAGCACGGATCGTGAAGGAAGCTCTGGGCGTCGAAGACTGACCTCAGCGAGGACGGGGGCCACCGACCCTCGTCGCAGAGCGAGCTCACCCCGGTAGGACCCTGTTAGATTCATTCCAAGACGTTACAGGGTGGAGGGTTGGCATGCGACTACCGTTCGAGCTCGACCGGCCCCTCGCGTTCTTCGATCTGGAGACGACGGGGCTGAGTGTCCGCCACGACAGGATCGTTGAGCTCGCGTTGATTCGCGTCTCCCCCCAAGGCGATGTGCTGGAGCGGGTCCGGCGGTTCGACCCCGGCATCCCAATCCCCTCCGAGGCCACCTCGGTGCACGGCATCAGCGACGAGGACGTGGCCGGCGAGGCCCCGTTCGCCAAGCGTGCCAAGAACCTCCTCCAGCTCCTGGGCCCGTGCGATCTCGCTGGGTTCAACATTCGTCGCTTCGACCTTCCGATGCTGTTGGCGGAGCTCCGTCGCTGCGGACTCCGCCTCGACCTCAGCGATCGACGCATCATCGACATGCAAGCCATCTTCCATCGCGAGGAACCGCGGGACCTCTCGGCCGCGGCGCGCTTCTATCTCGGGCGAGACCATCCGGAGGCGCACACCGCCCTGGGAGACATACGGACCTCCGCCGCCGTCCTTTCCGCTCAGCTCGAGCGCTACGACCATCTTCCGCGCGATCTGCAGGAGCTGCACGCCTATTGCGACGAGCATCTGCCCTTCGAGACCGAGCTCGAACGCTGGTTCGGCCCGGCCGATAACGACTTCGTCTTCCGGAGGGGGCGCCACAGGGGGCGCTCTCTCTCCGAAGTTGCGCGGCACGAGCGCGACTACCTCGAGTGGATGCTGCGGGCTGACGACATGGACGAGGAAGTGCTCGACATCGTGAGAGGCGCCATCGACACCGCGATCGGCGCGGAGCCACCACAGACCTCGGCGCCGCCACACTAGCGAACCGGGAGCCTCCAGCGCGCTAGCGCGGCGTCGACTTCTCCGCGCTTCTCCGCGATGGTGGCGTCCTCGCCGCTGAACCCGACGAGAACGGCAGTGCTCACGACGCTCGTCACTAGGCCAGCGAGGAAGGCCGACCGCCAGCGCGATAGCTCCCGGGCCTCCAGAGCCAGGAGCCCCTCCGGGCGAACCGCCACACGGCTGATGAGCGACGTACCGGTGGCCGTCCTCGCCGAACCTGGCGCTGGGACCGAGAACAGGTACCCTCGCTCCCCACCGCCCTCCAGGTAGGTTGCGGTGAAGCGCTCCGCCAGAAGCGGGAGGCTCTCCGTCAACTCCCTGCTCTGCTCGGGCGTGACGGTGACCCGCACTCGGTCCCTGGGCTCGATCTCAGCGTGACTCACGAGTCGATACCGGTAGCAGCCCCCGGTCAGCGTGGCTGCGACCAGAGCGGCCGCCGCGCTCACGCAGGCTGTGGTCCGGCGCCGGGCTGCGTTGGACCTGGACAGAGCTCGCTCGTCCGAGCTCGCCATGCAGTTGTCAGCCACCGAGGTTCGGGTTGGAGCGTATCTCCAACTCGCTGATGGGGAGGCAGGCGTGGCGGTCGCGCAGGAAGTCGTGATGGGCGGGTCCTGCCTCCGCGAACCAGCGGCGGAGGTCCCACAGGCGGCGACCCTCGAGCCAAACGGTCGCACTGCGCTCGAAGTGGAGATCTCGCCAGGCGCTCGCCAAGTCGGCGCTCGTGTTGTCGAGAGGATCCATCCCGTGGAACGCCCGCGCCTGGTTCATGAGCTCGTAAGCGAGCTCCACGTTGTCCAAACGTAGGGCGGCTTCGGCACGCAGCAGGAGCATCTCGGTGCCCTTGGCCAAAGGAATGTCGGAGTCGTTCTTCGCATACTTCCCCTGCTGGAGATGGGGCGTCGCTCCGTCGGCCCCGCGCGCCACGGTTCCGTCCTTGTTGAAGACCGTGTCCCAGGGGATCCTGGGATCCCCGAAATGGCTCTCGAAGATCGTGCCCCAGACGCTGTACTCGAAGCGGCTGTGGGTGTCGTAAGCAAGCTCGTTCCTGAGCTCGGTGTCGATCTGCGCGACGACCACGAAATCGACAGGGACCGCCTCGGCGTCCTCCACGGCACCCAGCCAGTCGCCCAACCACGCCCTCATCGACGCTCGACCTGCATGACCCGCGTGGGCGAGATCATCGCGCCCGGCGCGGTCCGCCACCTCGATCGCCTCGCCGAAGTGAGCCTCGGCACGAATGAAGTGCTCTGTGTTCGATACCTCGACGCCAGGCACGTCGATGCTGATCACGCTCGTGCAAAAATGCTCCCCGAGGATGCGGTTCGCGAACCCAGCCGCGAGGAAGGCCTGCGCCACCGCGGTGTGCCTACCGAATTCCGCTTCCGGCAAGATCTCTCGAATCTTCTCGATGCCTGTCTCGGCTACCCAGCGCGCTTGCTGCGGCCCGCTCCACTCCACTCCTACGTCGAAGGACGACGTTATGCCCACCGGAACGTCCGCCCAATCGTAGCTGCCTCCGTGCCGCAGCTCCCCTGCAAAGAGCGCGAGGAACTCCCCGCTCTCGTCGACGGCCTGGCTGAGATCGAACAGCATCCCCGTAATCAGGCCGGGGATGGCGACGTCGGTCGTTAGATAAGCGTCGGAGATCTTACCGGGGCTCTCGACGTCGAGGAGGTTCCCACAGGAAGCGAGAGGCGCCACGAGCAGCGCTGAAGAGAGCAAAGCAAGGACGGGCGTGCGCATGGCGGATCCGGTCCTCACCAGCTCACCCGTACGCCCAGGATGTACGTACGAGGGTTGGGGATCTGATAGTAATCGCGCCGTCCGTAATCCCCCTCCCCGTCGTAGACGGTCTCGCCCAGGTCTGCAAAGTCCATCATCTCGGGATCGGTGCCCGAGTAGTCCGTCCAAGTCAAGAGGTTACGGGCGGAAAGGAAGACGTTGGCACGGTGGCCGACGCCCAATGAAGCCGGCAGCTCATAGGCCACGGTAACGGACCGCAACTTCCAAAAGTCCGCCCTCTCCACCCAGAAGTCCGGATCGTGATCGTACCCGACCGCGTCTCCGAAGCCACAGCGGGCTCGATCCAGCGCTCGCACACCGCCGAGCGCACTGGTGTCACCCCTGAGCTTCGCGATCATCCGCTCCTGCACGTCCAGGCACGGAAACCACGATCCCCGACGTGCACTCTGGTATCCCGTGTAGTTGGGCAGGTAGTGACCTCCCTGATGCTCGGCCAGCGCGTCGACCCTGAGACGGTCGATGGCAAGGGTGACCCCGATACCCATCAGCCTCGTCGGATAGGCCGGGCCGATGACGGCGTCCTGCTCGACGACGGGATCGGCGTTTGCCTCGGGGTTCGCGACCCGCTCGCCCACGTACACGGGCACCGTTGCCCCCTCTTGGATACGCGCCAGGTTGTCGGCTGGCAGCGAAGTCCGTTTGAGCGGATCCCCGTCCAGGTCCACTGCCTCGCTGTGCAGCATCGAGAGACTGAGGCGAAGGCGAAGATCCAGTCGCGGGGTGCGGATCGGCGCGCCGCTCAGCTCAATCTCCCACCCCCCCCCGGGACAGCTCGCCGACATTCTCGGTCCGTGGGGTCGGAAAACCCAACGACGGCGGGAGCGTGCGGGCGATGAGCGCGTCGGTGGTCCTGGTCCGGTAGATCGTCGCCTGCGCAGCAAGACGGCCGTCGAAGTGTGAGGCGTCGAAGCCCACCTCGTCCGGGGTGAACCCCGGCTCTCCCTCGAGGCTGATCGCCCCCCACGTACGTACGCGGCCGAAGGGGCCGGGCGCTCTCCCCGAGAAGCCGACGGCTGCGCGCAGCTTGAGGGTCTCGAGCCAACCCACGGGCCAGAATCCCTCCTCGGACGCGACGTATGAAGCGCTCAGCTTGGGATAGAGCTGCACGCCGTGGTCATCCCCGAAAGAGCTGTGCCCGTCCGCGCGGAGTCCGCCAATCACGAACAGCCGGTCGCGCCACGCCATCATCTCCTGGAGAAAGACCCCCGCGCTGCTCTCGTTGACGGTGTACTCGCCTCTGAAGGTGAGCTCCGCTCCCGAGGGAAGGGTCGGACGACCGGGACCTGGAAAGCCTTCGACATCGAGCTCCGTCCAGCGGTGACGATCCTTGAAGACCTGCCATCCCCACGAGAGCGTCGACACCCAGCTCTCGCCGATCTCGTCGCGGAGCGATCCCGTGTAGTCGAGCGACATCGTCGTGTGCCGCGTGCTCTCGTCCCAGAAGAGCCCGTTCTCGACTCGGAGATAACCGAACGGCAGAACGGTCTCGCCATGGATACTGGTGTAGTCGAGGCCTACGACCAGGCGGTTGGAGATTCCGTCGGTCGGGTTCCAGTAGGTCGTCAGCCCCGTTGTGAAGTGATCCACCTCACTCTGCAGCTCCGCATCGAACAAGTATCCGTTCGTGACGCATGCCCGCTCACCGCCGTCCGGCGCGGCCGGAGCGTCGAGGCAGTCCTCCCCTTTTCCGCCCTGGAGGTAGTTGTGCGCGCCTCGGCCGACGTTGAGGAGGAAGCCGTCGGCGTTGTTCCCGTCGGCGACCCAGCGGGTCTCCCGCCGGGCGTACGCCGTGTTCAGTGAGAAGCTCAGGTCCGGGAGGGGTTCGAACGCGAAGTTCCCGCGAAAGCCTCCGTCTCTGGACCGCGCAGTCGGAAGGACGCCGGTGTGGTCGGTGAAGTTGCCTCCGAGATAGTAGGTGACGTCGCCCAGCCCCCCACGGACGGAGAGCCGCCCTCGCTTCGTGAGGCCATTCTGCTGCCAATCGCCGTCTGCGGGGCACGTCGGATCGAAGAAGTAGGTCCTGGTTCCGAAGGTAGGATCGGACGACTCGCCGAGAACGTTCAGCGAGTAGAGCGTATCGAGGTTGCCGCATCGGGTATACAGGTCGTTCGGATCCGTGGCGGCGTCGCTCAGAAAGGACCCCTGATGGTTGACTCCCATCGCTAGCTCGGCCGTCCAGATGGGCGTGCCGGCGATGCCCGCCTTGGTGAAGATCTGAATGACCCCTCCCGCCGCCTCGGTACCGTAAAGGGTCGTAGCCGCGGGTCCCTTGATCACCTCGATCCGCTCGATGTCGGACGGCGCGACGTCCTGTAGCGGGTTCACGGCGGTTCTCGAGTCCCAGCCAGTTCGCGTGGGAAGATTGAAGACCCGGACGCCATCGATGTACAGTAAGGGCTCAACGGTTTGCGAGACCGTCGTTAGGCCACGGATTCTCACCGAGCCCCCCGCGCCTTGCTGGCCACTGTTGGTCGACACCGTGACACCCGGCGCTCGCCCCGCGAGGATCTCCTCAGCCCCACGCAGAGCCATGCTCTCGATGTCGCGTGATGTAATGACGTCAACCGCGTGGCCCAGCTCCTTAGCCCGGACCTCTCCCGCGGTGCCCGTCACGATCAGCTCGTCGAGTGCGAAGGGGGCCTGTTCCAGCGTGAAATCCAAGCGCCGAGTCTGCCCGGCCTCGAGCGTCACGGAAACGCGCTCGGTCGCGTATCCTATCATCGTAACGACCGCGACATGCTCGCCGGGCGGCACGTTGGCGATGAGGTAGCGACCTTCGCGGTCGGCGAGGCTCCCGATCGCAGTCCCCTCGAGGCTCACCTGAGCGCCGGCCAGAGGAACCATGTCCCGAGCATGGTGGACGTTGCCGGTGATCCCGGCGAGCCCTTGAGCCGAGGCGGCCGGTGCGGTCGCCGCCAGAATCGCACCCGCCACGAGCGAGCGCGTACGGGCGATTGTGAATCGGTGCATGACCCTCCTGCTGGTAGATCTGGAGCGCCGAGAGCCAATCACGGAAGGATCCTCGCGAGCCCGGCGGACGGACTCGGGGCGGGCCCGCAGGCACGGAAACGGCGCGCACCCACCGGCCCCAAGTGAACTCTACCAACGGGCTTTCCGGGCTGCAAGATCTATGCTGGCCCTCGTACGAGGCGACCGGTACTATCTGCACGGTCGACGGGGCGCCGTCGAGAGTCACCGCAACCGAGCCGAACCCCATGTCCGTCCTGTATTACACCCACTCCGGCCTGCGCTACTTAGTACTCCTCGCCGGCGTGGCCTCCCTCTCGTACTCGCTGTTCGGTTTGGTGACACGGCGCCCCTTCGACCGCGCCATGCGCGCCTTGGGCTCTGCGTTCGCCGGCATCCTGCACCTTCAGATCCTGGCGGGCTTCGCGCTGTTGTTCACGGGAAGCTTCGGGACCGCCGTCGGCCCTCATGCGATGTCGATGGTGTTCGCGGCCGTCGTGGCGCAGGTGGTTCCCTCCGTCATGCGTCGCCGGCCACCGGAGGCTCGCACGTACGCGCCCTTTCTCGTCTCCACCGCGGTGGCGCTTGCGCTGATCGTGACAGGCATCGTGGCCCTGGGTCGACCGGTGCTCGGTTGACCCGTTCGAGCATGGTCTCGAACTCGAGAGCCGACGCTCCACAACCAGCCCCGGACCAGCAGTCAGAATCCTCCACCCTGGGCGACCTCGGCCTCGTCATGGGGGGCGGGGGGGCGCGCGCGGCCTATCAAGTGGGAGTCCTCCGCTATCTCGCGGACCGCTTTCCCGATCTACGTATCCCCTACATCACGGGCGTCTCCGCGGGTGCGATCAACGTCGCCCACATCGCCGCGCACCACGGCACCTTCCGCCAGGCCATTGCGGAGCTGGATTCGTTATGGGGAAACCTCCATGTGAAGGACGTCTTCAAGGTCGACTCCTGGTCGCTGGCCAAGAACGTGGCGGGCTGGGGGCTAAAGCTCGTGTCCGGTGGTGCCCGCGTGTCGGGCCGCGCGCGCGGGTTGGTGGACACGGAACCGCTGAGACGGTTTCTGACGGAGGCCCTTCACGCCGTCGACGGTGAGATCACGGGCATTCAATACAACCTCGAGCGGGGTCGGCTGCAGGCCGCTGCACTCTCGACCTCCAGCTACTCGACGGGCCAGTCGATCACATGGGTCCAGGGCAAGAACATCTCGGATTGGGCACGGCCGTACCGTCGCTCCTTCCAGGCGGTGCTGACGGTGGAGCACGTGATGGCGTCGGCTGCGCTGCCGCTCTTCTTTCCTGCAGTGGCGCTAAACGGACGCTGGCACGGGGACGGCGGGGTGCGACTCACCGCGCCGCTCTCTCCCGTAATCCACCTGGGCGCGCGGCGCGTAATCGCGATCTCCACCCGCTACGATCGCACCCAAGTCGAAGCCGACGTCTCGGCCGTGAAAGGCTATCCCCCTCCGGCGCAGATCATCGGCGTGCTCATGAACTCCGTCTTCCTCGACCTGCTCGACGCCGACGCGCTTCGCCTCGACCGCATCAACCAGCTTCTCGAGTATCTGCCGCCCGAACGCCGACGAGGGTTGCGGGACCTACACTTGCTTACCCTGCGACCGTCCGTGGACCTGGGCCGCCTCGCGCGAGACCACGAGGTCAGGCTGCCCAAGGCCTTTCGCTTCATGACGAGAGGACTGGGCACGCGCGCAACCGAAAGTCCAGACGTCCTCAGCCTCATCCTCTTCGAGCCACCGTACGTTCGCGCGCTGATCGAAATCGGTGAGGAAGACGCGTACAACCAGCGCGAGCGAATCGACACGTTCATCGAAGCGGCTTTGGCTGATCGCTGAGCGCGTCGCCCCGGCGCTCATCCTCCGCGTCCAGGCACCGCGGATTATCCACGGTGTAGAACGAGAAGCGGGTAAGGAGGGGCTCATAACCGGCCGGCCCGGTCCGTCGTGCACCCAAGTGATCGGCAGGAGCGTCGCCGATGGAGAAGGGTCGATGGTGAAGAGCGCAGGCACGGCGCGGCTCGCGACGGAGCGGGAAGCCAGGGAGGTGGCGGAAGCTGCACGAGAGGAGGAATGGGAGAAGCGGAGCTTCACCCGTGCGCTCTTCGAGGGGAAACTGCCTCTGGGCATGATCGACCCGCTCCCGCGCCCCGACCCGGATGAGCAGGCACGTGCCGCCGTCTTTCTCGAGAAGCTCGAGGCCTTCGCCCGCGAGCACGTCGACGGGGATCTCTTCGACCGTGAAGGACATGTGCCCGACTCCGTGCTGAAGGGTTTGGCCGCTCTTGGCGCCTTCGGGATCAAAATCCCCACCGAGTACGGGGGCCTGGGCCTTTCACAACTCAGCTACAACCGCGCCCTTGCGGTCGTCGCGAGCCGCTGCGGATCCACGGGCGCATTCCTCTCGGCGCACCAATCGATCGGTGTCCCGGCGCCGCTCATGTACTTCGGCACGGAAGACCAGAAGCAGCGCTATCTGCCCCGGGTAGCCGCTGGAGCCCTGAGCGCATTCGCTCTCACCGAGGCCGACGTCGGGTCCGATCCCGCCAACATGGCTACGTACGCGGAGCCTTCGCCGGACGGTGAGCATTGGATCCTGAACGGCGAAAAACTCTGGACGACGAACGGTCCGCGAGCAGAGCTCATCGTCGTCATGGCGCGAACTCCAGCTCGCGAAGGCGTCCGGGCGAAGCGGCCCATAAGCGCGTTCATCGTCGAGGCGGACTGGGCTGGAGTCGAGACCGTGCACATGTGCGACTTCATGGGGCTACGAGCCATCTCGAACGGCGTGATGAGGTTCCACGACGTGAAGGTGCCGAACGAGAACCTTCTATGGGGGGAGGGGAAGGGGCTCAAGTTGGCCCTCATCACGCTCAACACCGGACGACTTTCGCTCCCGGCGTTCTGTGTCGCCACCGGAAAGAGCTCGCTGGAGATCGGCCGGCGGTGGTCGAGCGAGCGGGTTCAGTGGGGACAACCCATAGGAAAGCACGGAGCCATCGCCCAGATGCTGGGCAGGTTGGCGGTCGACACGTTCGCGATGGAGTCCGTCGTGGAGCTCACCTCGCGCATGGCTGACGCCCATACCTTCGACATCCGTCTGGAGGCGGCGATCGCAAAGCTGTGGAACACGGAGACGGCCTGGCAGAGGGCCAACGACTGCCTGCAGATCCGCGGCGGGAGAGGATACGAGACCCACCGATCGCTCGCAGCCCGCGGCGAGACCCCGTTCCCGATAGAAAGGATCGTGCGGGACCTGAGGATCAACCTCATCTTCGAAGGCTCGAGCGAGATCATGCGCTTGTTCATCGCGCGCGAGGCGGTGGACACGCATTTGCAGGTCGCGGGCGACCTGATCGATGCCCGTGCTCCGTTGAGCCGTCGCGCGGCCGCCGGGGCTCGGGCCGCGCTCCATTACGCCTGGTGGTTCCCCACCCGTTTCTTGGGTTGGGGATGGTGGCCACGGCACCGACTCTATGGGCCGCTCGCGGGACATCTTCGATGGACCCAGCGCCGGGCCGGCCGGCTCGCGCGCTCGATCTTCTACGGCATGGTCCGGTTCGGCCCCGGTCTCGAGAAGCGCCAGGCGGTGCTCGGCCGTATCGTCGATATCGGCGCGGACCTCCTCGTCATGTCCGCCGCATGCGTGTACGCCCGCCATCGTATGGGGGAAGACCCGACGGACTCATCGCCCGCCGAGCTCGCAGACGTCTTTTGCCGCCACGCTCGGCAGCGCATCGACGAGCGCTTCGCAGGCCTGTTCCGGAATCATGACGCGGCGACGTATGGGTTGGCGCAGCAGGTCCTCGACGGACGCTATCGCTGGCTCGAGGAGGGCGTGGTCTCCATCGACGAGCTCTATGGCCAACCCGACGAAGTGGGATCTTCGGATCGCGTCGACGTGCCCGCCCCGTCGCAGCCGGGCGCCGCGTCGTCTGCTTGGCAGCCGGCCAGGGCGACGACGCGAGAGGCCTGAGACTCAGCGCTCGGGATCGCCTATCCGACCGGCCTCCGTCGTCGCTAGGGCATCCTGGAATTGCCGACGGTAGAGTCGCGAGTACACAGGGCTGCGCTCGAGTAGCTCCGTGTGGGTTCCTCGGTCCTCTATCACCCCGTCGTCGAGGACAAGAATGCGGTCGGCACGGATCACGGTCGAGAGGCGGTGAGCTATGACGAGCGTTGTCGTTAGCTCCATGAGGTGGTCCAGCGCGTCCTGGACCAGTCGCTCGCTCTCGGCGTCGAGGCTGCTGGACGCCTCGTCGAGAATGAGGATGCGAGGCCGCTTCAGCATCACCCGCGCGATGGCTACCCGCTGGCGCTGCCCGGCAGAGAGCGTCACCCCGCGCTCTCCGACGATCTGTTCGTAACCGTCGGGGAACGCGGCGATGAACGCATGTGCGTGGGCCGCCCGCGCGGCGTCGACCATCTCGGCTTCACTCGCCTCCGGCCGGCCGTAGAGAAGATTCTCCCGAACGGTGCCCGCGAAGAGCATGGGTTCCTGGGGGACCAGTCCGATCGTCCCTCTGAGCTCGCGGAGCGCGAGGTCCCGTACGTCGAGTCCATCGACTCGGATCTGCCCCTTCTCGACGTCGAAGAACCGAGAAAGCAAGGACACCATGGTGCTCTTTCCCGCGCCCGAGCTGCCGACCAGCGCCACCGTTTCACCGGGTCGCACGTGGGCATCGATCTGCTTGAGCACGAGCGGCAGCTCGGGCCCATAGCGGAAGCTCACGCCCTCGTAGCGGACTTCGCCACGGAACGGACTGGGAAGGGGCACCGCACCCGCCGGCTGCTTCAGCTCACGCGGACGATCCAATAGGTCGAAGATCCGTTTCGACGCGCCGGCTGCCTCTTGGAGGTTCCCCCAGAACCCCGCGAGCGAGGTGATCGCACCCGAGATGGTCACCGCGTAGAGAAGGAAAGCTACGAGCGTACCAGCGGTCAGCTCGCCGTTGAGGACGAGTCTCCCCCCTTCCCACAGGACGAGCACGACCGCGCCGAACGCGACGAATGTCACCGTTCCCGTCAGCACAGCGCGCGCGAGCGCACGCCGCAGACCCTGGTCCCTCGTCTCGTCGATCTCCCGCGCGAAGGCCCTCGCTTCGAAGTCCTCACGGGTGAAGCTCTGCACCGTGCGGATCTGCGTGAAAACCTGCTCGGCACGGGCCACCGACTGGGCCAGCGTATCCTGGATGCCGGTCGTGAGGCGCCGCACCCGCCGCCCGAGGAGCCACCCGACGACGATCGCGAACGGAATCGCGGTGAAGGTTACGAGCGTGAGCTGCGCGTGTGTGAGTGTGACCAGAACCAGCGCGCCCACGAGGAAGAGGCCTTGGCGCAGCAGCTCAGGGACTCCGAACCGGAGCACCTGCTGGACGAGCCCGGTGTCGGATGAGAGCCGGCTCGTCAAATCTCCCACGCGCCGAGCTTCGAAAAATCCCGGTGGCTGCCAAACGAGAGCCTCGAACAGCTGTCGGCGCAGGTCGGCGATCACCCGCTCCGAGACGGAGGCGGTGAGGTAGCTCTGGCCGAAGTTGAGGATGGCCTGCACCGCGAACAGCGCCACCAGACCGAGCGCGATCTTGTTTAGGAGCGCACCACTCCCACGCTCGAAAGCGGCATCGAGGAGCTCCCGGACTATGAGTGGGAACGCCAGTCCGATCGCGGTGCTCAACAACAGGAGGACGGACGCTACCGCGATCGGTCCTCGGTACGCTCTCAGCCTTGGCAGCAGTCGCCTGAGAAAGCCGAATGTGCTTGCTGGGCTCAATCGTTCTTTGGGCATCGGGGTCGTGTTCGGGACAGGGACCTTCGGTCTGGTTCGCGCTTGCAAACTTACCGAGGATGGAGCCGGAGCTCCAAGCAGGCAGTGATGCGTCACACCCTCACGAAAGTGACTTTGTCGGCCCGGCCACCCGGTTATCTTTGGCCATGGCATGGGGCCCTTGCGGAACGGAAGCGCACCACATCGAACGATGAAGAACCAACCTCTGTACCCACGTGCGTACGCGGTCTCCGTAGTGTGGACTCTCATCCTCCTGTTTCTGGGGAGCATCGTCCACACTACGGAGTCGAGCCTCGCCTGCCCCGACTGGCCTACGTGTTTCGGTACGTTGCTGCCGGCCATGGAGGGTGGTGTCTTCTGGGAGCACCTGCACAGGCTCGTGGCCGGAGGCCTCATCTTGATGTTCGTGCTCTCCACCTGGCTCGCCCGGCGAGAGGCGCCGGAGCGGCGATGGATATTCTACGCTTCCTTGGCCGGGCTCGGTCTCCTGTTGGTTCAGGCGCTTTTCGGTGCTCTCACGGTCGTTTTTCTTCTCCCGGACGCAGTGTCGACGACCCATCTCGCGCTCGCGCTGCTCTTCCTGATGTTGGCGACTTCGCTAGCCGGAGCCACGGCGCCCGGGAACAGCGGGCGGCAACCTCTCGTGGAAGCCGAGCGACGTTCCCTGCGCGTCTGGGGTGGCTCGGCCACGGCCGTCGTCTTTCTGCAGAGCCTCCTCGGAGGTGTCGTCCGTCACATCGACGCCGGAATGGCTTGCCCGGACGTTCCTCTCTGTCTCGGGCAATGGGTCCCCCCGATGAGCAGTCCCTTGGTGGCCGTCCACTTCGCTCACCGTCTCGGGGGCGCCGTTACCGTGTTGTTGGTATGCTCGGCTGCTTACGCGCTGCTCACCTCCGTGCGCTCTTCGCGCGTCCGACACGCCTCAATCGCGGTCGTGGCCCTCGTTCTCGCGCAGTTCGGGCTGGGGATCGCTTCCGTCATACTCCGTCTGTCCGTCACTCCAGCGTCGCTCCACACGCTGGTGGCGGCGGCGCTTCTGGTCGCGACCACGCTGCTCTTCACCTGGGGGCGCCTCACGACCGGCGAGGTGGGCATGGGGCGGGGCATGGCTACCGTGAGGGGCGCAACCGCACTACGGGGCTGAGGGGGCCCGTCAGGGAATGGAGGCCGAAGCGCTGGGCAACGCCCTCGCGCACTTCAACGCGACCCTCAACCTATCCAGCGCCGTGTTCCTCGTGTCCGGGCTTCGGCACATCCGGCACAGGGACGTGCGCCGGCACCGGCGCTCGATGGTGGGCGCGGTCGCAACGTCCGCGCTCTTTCTGGTTTTCTACGTAACGCGTGTAGCATTGAGCGGGACCCACGAGTTCGCTGGGACGGGCGCTTCCCGGAGCATCTACCTCGCGATCCTTCTCTCGCACATGGTCCTCGCCGTGCTCGTGGTACCCCTGGTGCTACGGCTCCTCTATCTGATCGGTCATCGCCGCTTCCACGCCCACGCCCGGCTCGCGCGATGGACCTACCCGGTGTGGCTCTACGTATCCGTCACTGGAATCGTCGTCTACGCACTCCTCTATCACGTCTACGGATACCGGTGACACTATTTCGCGATGGGCAGCGTCAGCGTCACCACGGCGCCACCTTCGTCCGCGTTGCGGACGTCGATCCCTCCGCCGAAGCTCTCGATGATCTTCCTCGCGAACGGGATCCCGAGGCCGAGACCGGACGACGAAGTCGAGTAAAAGAGGTCCTGCGCTCTCGTCAACGCTTCTTTCGAGAAGCCGGCCCCTTGATCGCGGATCCGCACTGCGGCTCTCCCATCTTCGATGGCAATCGTCACGTCGACCGTCTTTCCCTCACCGAACTGGGCGGCGTTGTGCAGCAGGAGGTAGACCGCGTCCATGAACGTGTCACGGTGCACGTGCGCGCGGACAGGGTGCGCGTCGGCGCGCATACGCACCGCGATGTCCCAGTCCGACGTGAACTCCCGCGTCACCTGCTCCACGACTTTGGTCAGGTTGTGCACTTCGTCGGGCGTTAGCGGATCAACGAGGTAGAACTCCAAGTCGTCGAGGCCGCCGAGTGCTCGGGACGCGGCGTCGCGCAGCGGTCCTGTATCACCCTTGCCTGTGGCGGCCTCGAGTGGGGCGCGCACGTTCTTGCGAAGAAACGCTACGATCCGGCCGAGCGCCTCGCTGAGTGCCCTCCCTCGTTCCTCGTTCTTGGGAGCCCAGTGATGATCGAGCGCTTCCCGCACGGCTGCGACCTCCGGCGTCTCGTCGGGCCCGGAAGCAGGCCGACGACCTTGCGAGAGCGGCCGCAGTAGTCGCGCGAGCGAGGGGCCGTGCCGGTCCTTGACTCGCCGGCTTCCGAAAAGCCACCCGATGCTGGCACCGATCAAAAGGGCGGAGACGACGAGTATGGGGGTCATGGTGCTCGGGATCGCTGGCGTGCGGTGAGGGCCCACTTCTAACGAAACGTGCCGGGAGTTTGGGCTAGAGGGCCTGTCGGGGCAACACGAAGGCCCCGGACCGAAGCGTCCCGAAGAGCACCGGCGCCTGCTTGCTCCTCGGACCGAGGGTCGGCTAACCTGGGCGAGATCTTCCGACCTGCGCACTCATACTTGGATCACGATGTTCGACCGAGACCGACTCGACAATCTGCTGGAACTCAGCAGCGATCCGGACAATCCAGGGCCCGAGGAGGTCCGCGATCTCCTCCTCGACTCACACACTGTCGCGGTCGTTGGAATGTCGCGAGATCCTTCGAAGGTGGCGCGCCGGGTCCCGTCCTACCTGGCCGCGCACGGCTTCGAGCTTTATCCGGTGAATCCGAACGCGACCCGCATCCTCGGTCGGCCTGCGCGCGCGACCCTCTCGGAGGTTGACGAACCGGTCGACATGGTCCTGCTGTACCGGCCATCCGCAGAGGTCGGGCCATTCGTCGAGGATGCGGCCGCGCGAGCCGAGCGTCCGGCGATTTGGCTCCCCGAGGGGGTCCGTTCCGATCCCGAGGCGAGGCGTGCCCGTGACGAAGGGCTCCTCGTGATCCAGGACCTGTGCGTCTACAAGGTGCACCGGGTCGTCGCTGCGGAACCGACGCTGCGACGAAGCGACCAGTTACGCGATGACCGAGCGTAGAACGCACGAGTGGCTCAGGGCTCGGCAAGGGCGTGTGCGACGCGCGACGCGTGCCCCTTCGAGCGAACCCTCCTCCACACGTGCTGAAGCAGGCCATCCTCCCCTACGATGAACGTACTGCGCTCAATGCCCATGAACGCCCGCCCGTACAAGGAGCGCTCGTTCCACACCCCGTACATCTTCGCAACGGCGCGATCGGGATCGGACAGAAGCGCGAAGTTCAGCCCATATTTGGCCTTGAATCTCACGTGCGAGTCGACGGAGTCCGGTGAGACACCCAAGACAACCGTGTTCGGCCGCTCGATGAGGGGAAGGGTGTCACGCAGCTCACATGCTTGTTTCGTACAGCCGGGCGTGTCGTCCTTTGGATAGAAGTACAGAACCACGCTCCGACCACGCAGCTCGGACAACCGCACACGTGGCCCGTCGTCCGCGCTCAATTCGAAGTCCGGCGCTTCGTCTCCCTCTCTCAGCATCGTGTGCCCACCTCCCGCGCGGGGTTCAGCCGGCCCCGGGCTCCGGTCTGAGGAGCATGTCGGAAGCCGCGCCATGGTCGCGTGCACGCTCCTCTGCGAGCACCGTCCAACGGCAGAGGGAATCGCCACGCGCTTCACACATCGAATGCTGGAGCGCCACCGTGCCCACCCGGCGACCGAGCACGCCTCTGCAGAAACCGGATAGCAGATGACACGCGTCGCCTCCCGGGTCGCTCCTGATGAAGATGAGCGACCTCCCCTCCAGAGTGAACGGACCCTGCGCGAACCCACCGATGCGTCGGCCGAACAGCTGGCGCAGCCTGGCTTTGACTGCTCGCCGCGCGAGAGTGAACGCGAAAGCCTTCGGAAGTAATCGCTTGAACCTGTCAGGGCGCCCATCTCCACCCGCGAGCATGAGCCCGGTGAACTCGAAGACCTCCTCGCTGTCGGGTCGGCGGATGACCAACCGGACCAGATCGGCCAACTCTTCGTCGCTGATGCGTCCCTTTCGGCGAGCCTCATCCCGATAACGGTGGATCTGCCGCTCGACCACGTCGCTCAGCCCGAGACGGCAAGGCATCGTCATCGAAGTGTCTTCAGATTCGAGGATCTCCGTCGGGAGGTCCTGCTCGCGGATGACTTCCAGCAGGGTGAGTCCCACGACCGCGGCCACTCGCGGCCGCGTCGAGGCGGAGGTCGAGATTGATGACGGAAGTGCCACGCTCGCACTCCTCGAAGTAGATCAGCAGCCGGGATCACGCGCATTCGACGACGTGAAGAGTCGGAGGCCCGCCTCGGGAAACGAGGCACCCGTCTCGGACGGCCGACTCGATTCCCGTCGGCCCTAATCTGAACGAAGAGGCACGATTTTTCAAAAGGCCGGTCCGGATGGTCCGACGCCCACGGCGAGGGAAACGGCGCGCCACCTGTGGCAATGCTTGATCCGGAGAGCCGAATGGCGCATGTTTGAGTCCTGATGCCAGATGGAGCGGAAGGTGACCCTTCCCCAGCGTGGGAGGCCATCGCCACGTGGGCGTGGTGATGCCTCCTTTTTTCCTCGCCGCGAGTCGGTGTTCGCAGAGGCATCTGAGCTAGAATGGCCGACCGAACCGCCGAGACATACGTGAACGACCCGAACAGAAAGCCTGTGATGGACCTCTCCGACGAGGAGCTCGTGACGGCCCATTTGGACGGCCGGCCCGGGGCCTTCGAGGACCTCTACGACCGTTACAGGGACCGGCTCGTCCATTTCATCTCGCGCAAGACCGGGGATTCGGACCGCGCGCAGGATCTCGTTCAGGAAGCGTTTATCAGGGTGACTCGCCATCTACACCGCTTCGACACGTCGAAGAAGTTCTCGACGTGGATCTATACCATCGCCAGCAACCTCTCCAAGAACGAGCTCCGGAACCGCTCCCGGAGTCCGCTGGTGCTCTTTCAGCGACTCACGAGCCATTGGGACGACGACCACCGTCCGCTCCAGTTCGAGGATCTGCGCATGAGACCGGACGACCTGTACCGGAAGCGATTCCTTCGCCGCCTCGTGGAGGACACGGTCGAGGAGCTGCCGGAGCACCATAGGCTCGTGTTCCGGTTGCGGGAGCTCGAGGGCAAGAGCTACGAGGAGATCAGTGAGATCACCGGGGTGAACCTCGGTACGGTGAAGAGCCGGCTGCATCGGGCACGAAACTCCTTCGCCCAGCGGATCGAGCCCTTCCTCAACTGAGTCTCTGCGTCGCGCTGGTTTGGCCCGGTGCTCGCGCGCCGGGCCTTTTTTTGCACTCACGACATTGCGACTGAGTTGCACGGCCACCCTGGCCCAGCCTCGATCGATTCGGTCGGTCGATTGCCGCCCTTGGTCCCTCGGAGTAGACTTGCACGTCCTCAACAGCCGGATCGCGCCGATGTTCGAGAACCTGCGAGCCGCTTTCCGCGAAGCGGTCAAGAACTTCCATGACGAGCTCGGCCGGGATCGGATCCCTGAGGCGGTCGACCAACTCCTGTACGCGATGAAGCAGGAGATCACCGACGCCAAGACGCGGCTCCACGACCTGAAGGACGGAATCGAGCGTGCCCGGGCCGACGCCCAGAAGGAGGCAGCTGAGGCCTCCACGGCACGTCGACGAGAGGGGATGGCCCGAGGGATAGGAGATGGCGAAACCGCCGATATCGCGGCCGAGTACGCGAAGAAACACGAACGTCGCCGGGAGGTCCTCGAGCAGAAGGCGCGCGCGCTCGAGGACGAGTTCAAGGTGCGCGAGTCCGAGATCGAGGACATGATGGGACAGCTCCGCGAGGCCATGAAGCAGAGGCAGACCCTCGCTTCGACGGCCGGGCGCGCTCAGGCTCTTGATTCGATCCAGGGCGGAAACGATCTCTTCGACGAGCTGGATCGCATGTCGGACCGAATCGGCGAATCAGGTGCCGAGGAATTGGACCGGGAGCTCGAGGCGATGCAGGAGCGATCATCCGTGGAGAATCGTCTTGAGGAGCTGAAGCGGCGGATGGGACGCGACTGAGCATCAGAACCAGGAAGGAGCACTAGTGGAGAACTGGGTAGGGATCGGTGTCTGGATCGTGCTGGGCGCGCTGATCGCGCTCGCCATGAAGATTATGATCAAACGGCCGGACGAGACTCCGGGACATGTCATCATACTGATGGCCCTCGGTGCCTTCGGTGCGGTCATCGGGGGGATGTTGGGCGTGGGAATCTTCCACCTGGAAGATCCGCTCGCGCTCAGCGCCGGTGGCATGGCGGGGGCCCTCGCTCTCGCAGCCATCATGAGCTGGATCTACCGCTGGGGTATACGCGGACTGGCTTGAGGCGTGAAAAAAGTCCTGGAGCTCATCGATCGGGAGTCACCACGCTTCCGTGCCGAGCTTTTCGAGTTCCTCCGCATTCCATCCATCAGCCCCTCTTCCCGGTACGACGCCGAGATCGTGCGCGCCGCGCAGTGGTTCGCCGATCGGCTCCGGTCCACCGGGATGACGGCCGAGATCCTCGGGACCGACAAGCATCCGGTGGTGCTGGGGGAATGGCGGGAGGCCGGCGAGGAAGCGGCGACGATCCTCATATACGGACACTACGACGTGCAGCCCCCGGAGCCGCTGAACCAGTGGGTCTCCCCACCCTTCGAGCCGGAGATTCGTGACGGCCGCATCTACGCCCGGGGGTCGGCCGACGACAAGGGGCAGCTCTTGATGCACGCGTCTGCGATTGAGGCGCACCTGCATGCACGCGGCTCGTTACCGGTGAACGTGGTTTTCCTTGCTGAAGGCGAGGAGGAGATCGGATCGCCGAACCTGGTTCCGTTCGTCGAGCGCTGGAAGGACCGTTTGGCCTGCGACGCCGTGGTGATCTCGGACTCCTCCATGTTCGCGGAGGGCATCCCCGCCTTGCTGTTCTCGCTCCGGGGTCTGGCCTATTTCGAGATTTTCCTAGACTCGGCCAAGAGTGACCTCCATTCCGGAACCTACGGAGGTGCGGTGCCGAACCCGGCGACCCAGCTCGCGCGTTTGATCGCGACCTTCCACGACTCCGACGGACGCATCGCCATCGATGGTTTCTACGATCGTGTGCTCGAATGGGACGATTCGACACGCGCCGCGATCCGCGCGCTGCCATTCGACGAGGAGGAATTCCGCGCTCTGGTCGGTGCCCCAGCGCTGGACGGCGAGGTCGGCTATTCCGTGCTGGAGCGGCGCTGGATCCGCCCGACCTGCGAGGTGAACGGCTTGCTTTCGGGCCACACGGAAGAGGGCGCCAAGACCGTTCTGCCGGCACGTGCGATGGCGAAGGTGAGCTTTCGCCTGGTTCCGGACCAAGATCCGGCCGGCACGGAGGAGCTGCTCCGAGCCCACCTGCAGAGGGTGAAACCGCCGGGGGTCCGAATGCACGTCGAGCGCCTGCACGGAGGACACCCGTGGCGGGCGGATCCCGGAGGACCGCTCCTGGACGCGGCATCGCGTGCTCTCGGGTCGGTATTCGATCGAGAGCCCGTTCTCACCGGAGAGGGAGGCTCGATTCCCATCGTCGTCGATTTCGAGCGCATCCTCGAGGCGCCGGTCCTGCTCGTCGGTTTCGCGCTGCCGGGCTGCAACATGCACGCCCCCAACGAGTGGCTCTCCGTGGAGAACTTCGAGAAGGGGACCAGGGTGCTGGCCTTGCTCTATCAAGAGCTCGGAACAGCCCTCTCATGACCGTTCTCTAGGAACCAGGAAAAATCAGCTCGCGTGCCTTTGAGCCATTCACTGCGCCGGCGTCATGGCGGCGGCCGTGAGAAGGGCCCGTGCTTTGTCGAGAGTCTCCTCGTACTCGCGAGCCGGCTTCGAGTCGGCCACGATTCCCGCGCCCGCCTGGACGTAGGCACGACCGCCGGCGATGAGCACGGTCCGAATGGTGATGGCCGTGTCCATGCCCAGACCACCATAACTGAAGTGGCCCACTGCCCCCGCGTATGGGCCTCGCCGCACAGGCTCCAACTCGTCGATGATCTCCATCGCCCTGATCTTGGGCGCCCCCGCAACCGTTCCGGCGGGGAAGCAAGCGCGGAAAACGTCCATCGCCGAAAGCCCCGGCCGCAAGCGCCCTTGGACCTGGCTCACGATGTGCATTACGTGTGAGTAGCGCTCGACCACCATCAGCTCAGGAACGGTTACGCTCCCGAACTCGCAGACGCGCCCTACGTCGTTGCGCCCGAGGTCCACCAACATCCGGTGTTCAGCGAGCTCCTTCTCGTCCGCCAGGAGGTCCTGGGCCAGGGCCCGGTCCTGGTCCGCGGTCGCGCCCCGAGGTCGCGTTCCCGCAATGGGCCGCACGGTGACCACGCCCTCCTCCAGACGAACGAGCACCTCGGGCGAGCTCCCCACGAGCGTCAGGTCGTCGAGCTCAAGGAAATACAGATAGGGGGAGGGGTTCAGCGATCGCAGAGCCCGATAGAGGTCGAACGGGGATGCGCCGTGATCCATCCCGAGACGCTGACTCAGCACAACCTGAAACGCGTCTCCCGCGCGAATATACTCCTTGATTCTCTCCACCGCTGCCTCGAACCCTTCGCGGCTCGTACTGCTCGTGAATGCGGGGTCGGAGGGCGGCTCGGGAAGCAACTCCAGCGGCGGCGGCGACGCCGTGGTGGCCAGCTCCTCGATGACCTCTCGCGTCTTCTTGGCGGCGGTGGCGTAGCGCCGCCTGAGCTCCTCGTCGTCGAGGCCCGGCTCCACATCGGTCGCTGCGATGGCCATCGCTTGCCCCTTGAGGTTGTCGATGGCGAGCACGACGTCGGTGAATAAGAACACCGCGTCCGGGAGGCCGAGATCGTCTTCGGGCGCACCGGGAAGATGCTCGATCTGGCGCACCACGTCGTATGCGAAGTACCCTACGGCGCCACTCCACAGACGGGGCAGGCCAGGAACCGACGCCGGCTCGCGCGCCCGAAGGCGCGCGTCCAGGTCGGAAAGTGGGTCGTCGCACTCGACAGGCACCCATCCCGACGCCGGTGTCCACCATTGGACACGGCCGCCACTAAGCCGCCAGGCCGCCGCTGGGCGAGTCCCGAGGAAGCTGTAGCGGGCCCACTGCTCGCCGCCGACTACGGACTCGAGGAGGAAACCGAACGGTGGTTGAGCGAGCTTGGCGTACGCGGTGACCGCCGTGTCCACGTCGAAGAGGAACTCCCTCCACACGGGCACTACGCCGGCGCTGGCGGCGTACGATCGAAACTCCTCGAAGGTGGGGTGGAGCTGCATCTGATTCCAAGGCTTGGGGACGGTCGGGGACCTCGAGCGACTGCAACACCTCTCGGCGGGTGCTGCGCGACGACTTGGTCACGAGAGCGGAAGGAGAAGAATGTCCGGAGCCTCAGAGGGCGCGTCAACCGTCCTATCGGTCGACACCGGGGGAACCTTCACTGATCTCGTCCTCCTGAGTGGAGCGGCGCTCGCCACGCTCAAGCTCCCGTCGACGCCGTCCGATCCAGCCGCCGCCGTGCTGGAGGGCATCCGTCGGCTTGTGCCCGAGAACACACCCTTCCTCCTCCTCCACGGCTCGACCGTGGCCACCAACGCGCTTCTGGAGCGCAAGGGCGCACGTGTGTCCTTGATCACCAATCGGGGGTTCGAAGACATACTCGAGAACGGGCGTCAGAATCGGCCTCAGCTGTACGCGCTCACCGGCTATCGTCTCCCCCCACTCGTGGGGGGAGACGACCGGATCGGCGTTGCCGGCCGTGTAGGACCGGACGGTGAAGAGATCGAGCCGCTCGACGCGGCGGAGCTGCAGGGCCTGGCGGAGCGGCTGCGGTCGGCCGAGTCGGTCGCTGTCTGCCTTCTGCACTCTTACGCGAATCCCTCCCACGAAGCCGCGGTGGCCGCAGCGCTCGGCGATCTAACTGTGCCTCTTTCCGTTTCGAGCGATCTGATCCCCGAGTTCCGGGAGTACGAGCGGACCTCCACGACGGTGGTGAACGCCTACGTGGCGCCCCTGATGTCACGCTATCTCGGTCGGGTCGCTTCGGATTCTCGAGCCAGCAGAGTTGCGGTGATGGGATCGGGCGGCGGGACGATCCCGGTGGAGCGCGCGGCGAGCGAGCCCGCGCACACCGTCCTTTCGGGTCCCGCAGGGGGCGTCGTCGGCGCGCTGACATGGGCCCGCAGGGCCGGTCACGACCACATCATCACGTTCGACATGGGAGGCACTTCCACAGACGTGTCGCTATGCCCCGGCCGGCCCCTCCACACGAAGGAGTTCACGATCGCGGGCCAACCGGTCGCGCTTCCAGTGATCGATATCCACACGGTCGGTGCCGGTGGCGGCTCCATCGCACGAGTCGACAAAGGAGGAGCCCTCCGCGTCGGTCCCGAGAGTGCAGGGGCCGATCCGGGCCCGGTCGCGTACGGACGCGGTGGCGAGGAGATTACCGTCACCGACGCTCACGTCTGGTTGCGCCGCATTCCGGACTACGCGTTCCTCGGCGGTGAGCGAGCGCTCCACCGCGACCGTGTCGAGGAGCCGCTGACCCGCTTGGCTTCGGAGCTCGGGATGGGTCCCGATGAGACGGCGGAGGGCATCCTCGACGTCGCCGACACGGCCATGGAGGGCGCACTCCGAGTGATCTCGGTCGAGCGTGGACACGACCCGGCTGAGTTCGCTCTTCTCGCGTTCGGGGGCGCAGGCGGCCTTCACGTGGCCGAGCTAGCAGCTCGCCTGGGCGCCGCCCGCGCCCTGATACCTCCTGATCCGGGCCTGCTCTCCGCATACGGGATGCTGGCGGCGCCCCCGGAGCGCGAGGCGTCACGCACCGTCCTCACGAGCACCGACGACGCACGTCACTCCGAGCGTATCACAGCCGCGCTCACGGAGCTGGCGGAATCGGCCGTGCGATCGCTGGTGGCCGAGGGTGCCCAAGCCCAGCAGATCCTTCTGGAGCGCTGGGTCGACGCCCGTTACCGGGGTCAGAGCTTCGAGCTGCGCGTCGCGGCCGAGGAATGGGTCGAGGCGTTCCACCGAGAGCATCGCACGCGCTACGGCTACGCTCGGGAGGGCACCCCGGTCGAGGCAGTAACGCTGAGGGCGATCGCTTCGGCGCCGGGGCCCAGCATCGAGGCCGACCGACTGGCCACAGCCGGCGGTCCACCTCCCCTCGCGACGGGCCTCGTCCGCTTCCGGGATTCAGATCACGCCACGGCCATCGCCTGGAGGCGCGACCTCTTGGCCGGTCACGTGCTCGACGGTCCAGCTCTGGTACTCGAATACAGCGCCACGACGTGGATACCGCCCGGCTGGACCCTTACGGTGGGGGAGTGGGGAGCGCTCCATCTCCTTCCCGGATGAGAGCCTGGACGAGCGAAGCATTCAAAGGACTGAACAGCGTGGCTATGTTAGCGCCTTCGTCGGCAGGAAGCCTCCGGCCTCGACCCCTACGACATTCTTGAGCGAGAGCGCCGCCAGCCTCCACCACTCCGAACCGGAGATCACGGCCGGGGACGACCCGAGAGCGCCGTACGGCGCAGCAGCCGTCGCCGGGGGCTTGGTGTTCATCCTCTACGCTTTGACGCTCGCGCCGACCGCGGCTTTCTGGGACGCGAGCGAGTACATCGCAACGGCCCACATCCTCGGTATTCCGCACCCTCCTGGGAATCCGCTGTTCGTGGTCCTCGCGCGGTCCTGGGAGGTGCTACTCACGCCCCTCGGCCTCTCCGTCCCCGTTCGCGTGAATCTTTTCAGCGCGTTCGTGAGCGCCCTGGCGCACGGTCTCTGGTTCCTCGTTGTGCACCACGTCCTCCGCTATTTCTCGGACAAACAGGGATTCCGGCTCGTCGGTGCCTTCGCTGCTGTGCTGGTCAGTGCGACTGCGTTCACGGTGTGGAACCAGTCGAACGTGAACGAGAAAGTGTACACCGTTTCCCTACTGACCATCGCTCTACTCTCCTGGCTCGCGTTCCGGTGGCAGGAGAACCTCGGGAAGGGCAAGGACGACCACCTGCTCGTCCTCATTGCGTTCATTCTGGCGCTGAGCGTCGGCAACCACCTCATGGCGTTTCTGGCGGCCCCGGCGATCGGGATCTTCGTTTTGATGGTGCGCCCGAGCGTGCTTCTGAACTGGCGCCTCTATCCAGCGGTTCTCCTTGCTGGATTAGCGGGACTCTCCATCCATCTCTTCCTTCCCCTGCGGGCAGCGCTGAGCCCGGTGATCAGCGAGGCAGCCCCCACCTGCGCCGGTGTCGGAGAGGCGTTGAGTGCGATCGCAACCTATGGGAAGGTAGGCTGTGCCGCGCTTTCCGACGCTCTCACGCGTCAGCAGTACGCCAAGCCGCCGCTGCTTCCGCGACAGGCCCCGCTTGCCGCCCAGTACGTCAACTACCTGCAGTACTTCGATTGGCAGTGGTCGCGCTCGCTGCAGGGAACTCAAGTACTCTTCGCCAACATGCGTCTGCCCGTCACGATGCTCTTCACGGGCCTCGGGGTATGGGGCGCCGTAGAGCACCACCGTCGGGACAGAGCCAGCTTCTACTATGTCGCCACGCTCTTCGCGACGCTTTCGATCGCGCTCGTGTTTTACCTGAACTTCCGCTATGGCTTCTCGGTGCCGGACCAGGGTCTCGAGCTCGACGCGCACGAGGTCAGGGAAAGGGACTATTTCTTCATCGCCAGCTTTTCCATTTGGGGGCTGTGGTCCGGCGTGGGAATCGCCGCCATCTGGCAATGGACGGGTGAGAAGCTCCGCGGGCTCAAGCGGGCGACTCCTGTGCTTGCCCTTGCGGCCCTTCCGCTGGTTTTCAACTGGGGTTGGGCGAGCCGAGCGAGCGACTACTCTGCCCGCGATTGGGCGTACAACCTCCTCATGAGCGTCGAGCCGTACGGGATCCTCTTCACGAACGGTGACAACGACACCTTCCCGCTGTGGTACCTCCAAGAGGTCGAAGGCATCCGGCAAGACGTGACGGTCATCGTTACGTCGTACTTTCAAACCGCCTGGTACACCAAGCAACTCCGGGACCTCACCTCGCCCTGTCCCACCGGTACGTCCCCACCCCCGACGACCGAGACGCGCATCATCTGCCAGCGTCCCTACACGTCCACGAACACCAACGCCGTGTACACCCACGAGCCCAGCTCCGCGGACGGAAAGGTGGTGCTCCAGCTCGCGGAGGCGCTTCGCCGCCCCGAGCGCGGAATCCTGGACGTGGACGACGCCACAATCGACGGGATCGCGCGCAGCTACGTCTCCCTCGACGAAGCCAGGGCGTTCCAGCTGGGTGAAGTGCGAGCGGTCCTCGAAGCTGGCACCGTACTCTACCCGTGGCAGCAGTTCGGCCTCGCGGTGATCAATTCCACGTCCGGAGACCGCCCGGTGTTCTTCGCAAGCAGCGGCAATGCTGCGCGAGAACTGGGAGTGCGACCCTATCTCATCCGCCAGGGATTGGCCTACAAGCTGAACCGCGAGGGGGCGCTCCCCGAAGCAGCTCCCGAAGGCATCGTGCCGGTGCCGGAGAGCTCGCCGATGCTTGCGGTCACGGGCCGATGGGTCGATCTGGAACGCACGGGCACCCTCCTCGACGAGGTCTTCGTGCATCGCGAAGGGCTCCCCGCCTGGCCGCACTGGCCGGACCGGGCAACGGTCGGCATCCCCCACTACTACGCGTGGGCCTATTCCGCCATGGTCCAGAGCGGTGAAGGCACGGTCGACGAGCTGACCCTGGAACGCTACCGGCGGGAGGCCGAAGCCTGGGCGCGGTTAGGCGGCTCCTGACGGCGACCGGCGCTCGTTCAGAATTCGACCAGTGTCCGGGCCACGCCGAGCCGTTCAGCCAGCTCCAGGGCCAGCGCCCCCACCGCGAGATCCTGGGCTGCGTTGCCTACGGACTTGAAGAACGTCACCTCGTCGGTCCGCGTGCGCCCCGGGTGCACTCCCTCCACGACCTCACCCAACTCCGCGCGAACGTGGTCGGCCCCGATCAGTCCGGCACGCATGGGAACGAGCAGGTCACCAGCCTCGGAGAGCGCAGCCTCACGGGAGTCGACGATGACCGTCGCACCAACGACGAATGCCTCGTCGACTTCCTGCATGTGCGGCTTGAAGGACCCGATCCCGTTGACGTGCGCCCCCGCCGACACCGCCTCCCCCGGGAATACGGGCGAGTGGCTGTCCGTTGCGGTCACGACCACGCTCGCCCCCTCCACGGCTTCGGCGCGGTCTTCGAGAACTCTGACCTCCGGGGGGTCCGCTCCGGAGCGGAGCTCCCGAGCGAGCGCTTCGGCCGACCTGCGAGTGCGTGAGACCAGCCGGATCTCGTGGATGGGCCTCACGCAGCGAACAGCCTCGATCTGCGTTCGTGCCTGCGCTCCGGCTCCGAAGACCGCCAGGATGGCCGCATCGGGGCGCGCGAGCAGGTCAGTCGCGAGGCCTGTCGCCGCGCCCGTACGGAGCGCCGTGAGGGCCGTGCCTTCCATGATGGCGCGCGGCGCCCCGGTGTCGTCGTCGATCAGGATCACCACGGCCTGTATCACCGGAAGGTCACGCGCCCGGTTCGCGGTGCGTACCGACGCGATCTTCCCACCTAGCGCCCGCGGTCTCGGGAGGAACCCTGGCATGAAGAGGGTGACGCCACTCCCCGTATCGACCGAAGTCCGCACCGGCAGAACGGCCTCTCCGCTGGAGATCTGCGCAAAGGCGGATCGCATGCCTTCGATCGCGTCCGGCATGGGCACGAGCCGGCGGACCTGGTCGGCGGAGAGAACGGCGATCGGCATGGGGGCTCGGTCGGAGTCATCCTTCCGGACCCCGCAAGCTACGCCACCCAACATCCCAACGACACCGTGAGGATGACGCCTTCTAGTGGCGGGACGACCTTGGTGGTGGGGGGTGGTGTGTTCGGTCTCGCCGGCGCGCTCGAGCTCGCGCTCCGCGGCTGGCGCGTGACCCTCCTGGACCGCGGGCCGCTGCCCAATCCTGACGCTTCCTCGAGCGACGTGAGCAAGGTCATCAGGATGGACTATGGTGCGGACGTTTTCCTCACCGAGCTTGCGGCTCGAGCCATCGACGGGTGGAGACGCTGGAACCGAGAGTGGCCGGATCCGCCATTTCACGAGGACGGCTTCCTCCTTCTCGGGGCCGATGCTCTGGTGGCGGGCACCTTCGAAGGTGACAGCCTTGCTTTGCTCGCGGCCCGCGGGGTTGGGCTGGAGAGCTTGGATCGGGCGGGCATCGCGTCACGCTTTCCGGCGTGGAACACGGATCGCTTCCCGCATGGATACTTCAACCCGAGCGCCGGATGGGCGGAGAGCGCGAGTGTCGTGGCTCGTCTGATCCACGAGGCCCGTGAAGCAGGTGTCACCCTCATGCCTGGCACGAGCATGCAATCACTCGTAGGCGGGGGCGGCCGCGTGAACGGGCTGAGGACGGATGACGGCAGGACCCTTCCGGCCCAGCATGTGTTGGTCGCTGCCGGCGCCTGGACGCCCGACCTCGTACCGGAGCTACGAGGTCGTCTCGAGGCCGTGGGTCAGCCTGTGCTTTACTTCCGTCCCCACGATCCGGAGCGCTTCACCGCAGACAGGTTTCCGGTATGGGGAGCAGACATCTCCAGGACCGGTTGGTACGGATTCCCGGCGCTCCCGGATGGCACGGTCAAGGTCGGCCACCACGGAACCGGGGACGTGTCGACCCCGGGTACGAATCGGCAGGCCCCACGAGAGATCGTCCTGCGTTGTCGAGCCTTCCTCGAGGAGGCCGTCCCCCACCTCGCGCCCGCACCACTACGACGCTCCCGAGTCTGCTACTATTGCGACTCCTTCGACGGGTACTTCTGGATCGACCGCCACCCCCGTCTCGACGGACTCACGGTGGCCGCCGGTGGGAGTGGACATGGCTTCAAGTTCGCGCCGCTTCTGGGTGGCCTGATCGCCGACGCGGTAGAAGGCCGACCCAACCCCGACCGGGAAGGCTTTCGCTGGCGAGAGTCGTCTCGACGGAATCGTGAGGACGCGCGTTACGTACCTGGGCGGTGACAAGCGTCTCGTCGACCGGATTGGATGCCTCAGCTCCTCAACCTCAGCCGCCCCGGTCCGGACGGTAGCGGACGAACCGTCCAACCGTCACCTCCCTGCTCGCTCGACAGTTCGTGCACGGATTCGAAGAGCTCAGATGCCGCCTCGACCGCGGCCACACGTCCGAGCAGGAGAACCTGACCGTGCGTCTGCGCGGTCTCGCGCATTAGCTGCAGGGCCGCTCCCATCGAGTCCCTCTCGAGGTCGTCGAAAGATCCCGCGACGATGATGGGACCGAGCTCGGCGTCCGTCGCCTCGACGGCGCGCCGCGTGTCCGCCAGCCTGAGGGCCAACATCGCGGACGCCCGTAGCGGAGCAGACACGGGCGGCACGGGCCCCGTCGGTCCATGCAAAACGATCCCCCCCCTCCGCTGTGCGCTCGATCTTGAGCACCTGGCCGTGGCTAAGGCGCCGCAGGTCGGCCGACGCGAGGTCGAGAATCTGTTGGTCCGCTCTCTCCTGGAGCTCGGCACCCACCTCGGCCATCGCCTCTCTGACGATCCGGGCGCCTTCCGGCTGCGATCCTGCTTCTAGCGACGCTCCACGCCTGCTGCCCGATAGATCGCGGCCCTCGGTCCACCCGCCCGCGCCCGAAGCCACTCGAGCCCTCGATGCAAGACGTCCGCCGACCTCCGCCCCCAGGAGCTCGACCCTTTCCGCGCAGGCCTCCATGGCTGAGTGCAGCCGCAGCACCCGTCCCTCCAGATCGCGATGCCAGAGGGCTTCAGCTCCAGCTGTTCGCGCCGTCGCTTCCACCAGCTCCCATCCTGCACGACGGTTTCCCACTCCTCCCGGAGCCGCCTCACGACCTCGGCGACGTGCTCTTCCAAGACTCTGCCACAGGTCGGGCACGGCGCGTCTGCACCGCTCGCTTCCAAATGCGACAGGCGCCCCTTCAGCTCCCGCGCCCGATCCCGGTACGCGAGCAGGTGCGTCTCCGCGTCTTGACGTTCCCTCAGCCACTCCATGGTGGTCTCTTCCAGGTCGCCGGACGCCTCGGCATGGTCCGCGCGGAGTGCCCGCAGCTCGCGCTCGGACGACCTGAGCTCGTTTCCTAGGGCCGCACGCCTCCCGGGACGAGTTGCTCGCGCTGCGGGGGGGCTCGGTCGCGCTGCGGCCCCGACCTTGCCCAGCAGCTCAGCGGCCGCCAGCAGCACTCCCTCCGGAGTCGACACCGTCATGTCGCGCCACAGATCCACCCAGCTTCGAGTTCGTAGGGCCGTGTCTTGCAGTGCCGGGACGGTCTCGACCTCGATCCGTGCGCCTTCCGCGTCCCTGGTGCGACCACCGGTAAGGATCGCGTTCCATAGGACCTCTTCGAGCTTGAGTCGCAGGCCTCGGTCCGCGGCGACGAGCGCGACCAATCCGTCAGCGGGCTCGATCTGCAGGTCCGGCAAGCCCGCGACTCCGCGAAGGGTCACGCGACTGACCCTCACGGCACTCCCTCCACCGCCGATTCGTCGAACAAGCGCTCGGTCCACCGCCTCGCCAGCCCTGGCTCGAGCCCCTTCCGGCTGAGCCGGGCTCGGAGCCGTGAGGCCAGATCGTTCGGGCCTGGCACCGAGTGGTCAGCGTCCCCGGTCAGCTCGACACACAGGTGGAGAGACCTTTCCCGGAGCGACGCGAGTAGGCGCGGCGGCAGACTGGGGAGGTCACCCCGAATCGCTCCTTCGAGAGTGAGCCTGACGATCTTCCCGTCGATTCCGCCGGGCACCTCGTTCGTTACTTCGCGGACCTTTCTCGCCACGGATTCCGGGTCTGCTGCAGCCATGCGGATCGGAGCGAGATCGACGACCGCCCGCCCCGGTACGACCTTCAGCTCGCTCCGGCCTCTCACGAGATCGACGGTCAGGAACCCCTTGTCCTCTGCAGCTTCCACCCACGGATCGACGCCCACTCGTTCGAGTGATCCAGCGAATGCTACGCGGGGAGCCACGATCCGGTGAGTGTGCTCGTGCCCGAGAGCCACGTAGCTCCATCGCGACGGATCGACCCATGGCCCTAGCCCATCTCGAAGGGAGGCGTGCGCTACCAGAACCTTCCAGCGGGCACGGCCGTCCGGTTCAGGGACCGTTGGCTGTGGCCCCACGAGCGCTCGGTGGGGAAGGAGGACTGCGTGAAGGGAGAGGTCCGCCAGAAAGACGCTGCGTGCCTCGTCGGTCGCGACGTACACCCCGGGGATCGTCCCCAGGATTGACATTGGGCCGGGCGAGCGCGGGTCGGTCGGCGTGTCCCGAGGCCCGGCGACCGCGAGGATTGGCGCCCGGGGCAAAGACTCGCGTAGCGCGCCCAGACCGCGCACGAGGGCGAGCGAAGAGGCCGCCGGAGGTTCGGGGTTGTCGAACAGGTCCCCCGAAAGGACGACCACGTCCGGCGCGACACCGACCACTGCCTCCAACGCCCGCTGGAATGCCGCTTCCACGTCGCGGTCGCGAGCCTCCCGTCCCTCCCGTGTCCCGGCGAAACCGCGGTGGCCCAGATGCAGGTCGGAGAGGTGGACGAGAATCAAACGGCCGTCCCCGAGCCTTCCGGCGGCATCGAGACCGTCGAGGGTTCCGGGCCGTCGCCCTGTGAAGCGAGCCCCACCGCCCCCGAACGTCGGGCGACCAGGCCCATGCCATCGAGGGCGTCCGGGAGAGAAGCGGCCTCTCCCATGACGAGCACCATCGCGGGTGGCTCCGCAGGGCGCGAGGGACCTGGGCGCAACCACGAGGGACCGTAGACCGCCACGGACTCGAACACGTTCGACGCAGCCACCAGAAGCGCTTCCATCGGACTGCCTTCGGAGCGGTCCGCGGGGATCCCTCCGACGACAACGACGCCGCCGCGCACCAATCGGCCTCGCAGCGCCGAGAGCTGGTCCTCCCCCAGTTGAGGAACCGGGTCCGTCGGCGCGAGATCCTCCGCGGAGAGCACGATCGCCTGATACGCTCCTTTCTCGTCGGTCATCGCGCGGGCCGGATCGTGAAGCGCTACCCGCAGGCGGGGATCTGATAGCGGGGCGCCGAAATGCGCTTCTGCTGCGCTCAGCACGACCCCGTTTCTTTCGGTCACGTCGACACGAGGGCCATCTTTCCGCGCAAGAAGCAGGCGCGGCAGGGTGAACGCACCTCCACCGAGGATCAACACGCGCGCGAAAGGCCCATTTCCGGTCTCACCCGTGACCTCCTCGCCGCGGTTTCCCGGAAGCTCCATGTCGGCGCTGCGGTCGAGAGCGGTGACCGCCACGGAAAGGCTCTGGAGAAGCTCCGGGATCACCAACTCCCATCGCCGAAGGGGGCGACCTCGTGCGTCCTCGCCACCGCGAAGCCGCCCGTTCTCGACGAGGCGACGCTCGTAATGGCGAGCCGGAGTGCCGACCACGAGCGTCTCTACCCGCACTTCTCCATATGGAGAGTCGAGTCGCTCCTCTACCTTCGTTTCACCCTCTTCGGCAATGATTCGGCCATGAAGGAGCGCTCCCGCCGAGAGCAGGAGCACACAGAGCAGGTAGCTCGCGGTCGGGACGACCCACTGGACTAGGACGACTCCGGTCAACACTGCGCCCGCCGCGGCACCGGCCAAGGCAGGGGCAGCGACGCCGCGCCTGGTGGTCCCGCCTTCGCGGCCAGCCGCGATCCCTCCCAACAGCGCGCCGCACGCGTAGAGCGGGAGTCCCGCAAGGAACGCCAGGCCGAGCCCCCTGGACAGCGCGCCGCCCGAGAGACCCCTCAGAAGCGACCACGACGCCGAGGCGACGCCACCCGCCGTGAACGCAACGAGGCCCTGGAGCCACCTGCGTCGATGACTCTCGGCCGCACCCAGCGCGTCGCGCTTGGGTACCACCCACAAGCCGACGGCGAGAGAGCCGAGCTGGAAAGCGAGAATGAGCGTCAGCGCGGGCACGAAGCCGCGCGACTCGTAGAGCAGCAGCCCGATCGAGAGCTCGGCGGCGACGGAGGCCGCCATCCCGACGAGAAAGGCGGGTATCGACCCGCTCACACGGAGGTATGCGCTCACGACACGATTCCGCGGTAGCGTCCCCGGAGGAATACGAGCGGCCGGCCGAAGCCGGTACCACAGGCTAGAACCTCGCCGACGATGATTGAATGATCACCGGCCTCGTGTACATCGACGACTTCGCAGTCGATCCAGGCAAGCGCGCGTTCGAGGACGGGACACCCGCTCACTTCCTCGCGGACCTTCAGTCCTCCGAATCGGTCCAACCGCTGCGTGTTGGAGAACCGCCTCGCGATCGCCTCGTCGTCGGTAGAGAGGACGGAGATCGCGAAGGCTCCTCGCTCGATGATGCACGCGTGGGAAGCAGCACTGCGATCGATGCAGAAGAGGACGAGGAGGGGATCCAGCGAGACCGACACGACCGAGTTCACCGTGAGCCCGCAAGGGCTCCCGTCGGACCGAGCCGAGGTGACCACGGTCACGCCCGTGGGGAGATGGCCCATGACCGTGCGGAAGTGCTGTCGGTCGTCCGGCATCGGCTCTCCTCGCCCGGCCCTCCGCTCGCGACGGGAGAGCAGCACCTGGCCCGCCGAGCTCTTTGACATCGCCTCCGGCGGCGGACTAGCTTCCAGGGCGACCGGTCCGGTCTACGATCAGCGTGCGTCGTTCTGGCCCGGGACGCGATCCGGTTAGCCCGCGGGTCCGTTAGCGGACGCGCCTCCCCAAGGCCCACTCGAGAAAAACCGTGTCAGGAAAGGTGTCTCGCTGGACGTCGGTACTCGTGATTCTAACGTTGGGCACTGCCTGCGACAACGTAGAATGGGGCGGGATGGAGGTCAGCCTCCAAGCTCCGCCTCCGGCGCGTGTCGGTGCGCCGGAGCCCGACGGGGAATCGTCCTTGGACGACGTGGGACCGGTTCTCCCGCGGGCACCTGTCCTCTACATGGGTTATCGCGATCTGGACGGCTCACGCCTCGTCCCCGTCGGTGAGATCGGGATGGACACCATCATCTCCCTTCCGTCGGAGCGTGAGTCCCCGGGATTCCGTGCGCTCTTCGTCCGGTCGCTGCTGGCTCCGGGAACGGAGTTCGTGATCTTCGCCGAAGGAGTGCGAGCCGGCCGGTTCACGGCCGTATCCGTGGAAACCGACGAGGGATTCTGCACGCCCCGCCCCACCGTTCGGGGGGTCGTCGAGCTGATTCCGGAGGCCGCCGCAGCCACGCGCTTCCTGGCGCTTCCAATCGAACACGCTTCCTCGGTGGCCTTTCGGGAATACCGAAGCCTCGAGGACGAGCTGGCCCACCGGCAGGCGAGCCTCAACCAGGCGGCCGCCGTGCTTCGCGACCATCCCGTTGCGTGGCCTCCCACGCTCTCACAGGGGCGCGTGGATATGAAGGTTTTCCAGCCTGGCGGGGACGGACCGGAAAGCTTCGCGACGACGTACCTCTTCCAGGACCGTCTCAGCGTGAGTCAGCCCATCGACAGCGCCGGCTGGTCCCTCTTCGTCATCGGCATCGACAGAGGCGGCGCCTACGAGCCCGGAGCGGCCTGGTTCAGGGCAGTTCGAGAAGAGGGGAAGGGTGCCGCCCGGTTCCACGAGCAGCTGGATTGGGACGGGGATGGCGACGCCGAGGTGCTTCTCGAGGTTCTCGGCGATACCCATCGATGGCCCGCGGTCCTCGAGTGGAGGGAGGGAGGTTGGGAGCGCTCCTACGAGGATCCATGCGGAGCGTCCGCTGCCGGCCCCGAGGACCCGGAGGGCTGACCCGCGCGGGAAGTGCGAGGGAGCTCGTCCTCCTCGTTGCCGCCATGCCGCTGCTCGGTTGTGGCGACGGCACCCCTGGCCAAGGCGACCCTGCCGCACAACCCGCTGGGTCCCGCGTGGTCCGAGGGGCCGCCGTGTCGGACGACGCCGGGCGGCAGCATCGTTTCCCTTCACAGCCCGAGCGGATCGTGTCGCTGGTACCGTCCGCCACTTCGATCGTCGTGGCGCTCGGCGCGGGTGCGCTCCTGGTGGGCCGCACCGATTTCGACACCGATCCCGCGGTCGCCGACCTCCCGTCGGTCGGGGGCGGTCTGGAACCCGACATGGAAGTACTTCTTTCGCTTAGACCGGACCTCGTGTTCCGTTTCGCCGGCCCCTCCGACCCGCTGACTCCCCGGCGCCTCGATGAGGCGGGCGTGCCGCACTTCGCCGTACGTCCCGACGGGATTGACGACGTTCGACGCGTCATCGGAGCCATCGGCCAGGCGACGGCGACGGTGCCAGCCGCAGAAAGCCTGCTGACTCGCCTCGATGTCGAACTCGCCGAGGTGCGGGCAGCCACGTCGGGGCTCGAGCCGATTCGCGTCGCGTACGTTCTCGGAGGCTCACCTCCTTGGGTCTCGGGACCCGGCACCTTCATCGAAGAGCTTCTGGAGCTGGCCGGCGGCGTAAACGTGTTCTCTGACCTCGAAAGGGTGTACGCTCCCGTGAGCGTGGAGGACCTCGTGGACCGCGACCTCGACCTCGTTCTCTCCCCGAGAGGCGCGGACCTGCCACGGGACGCGCTCAGGGCGGTACCCATACGAGAGCTCGACCCCTCCGTCGAGATCCCCGGCCCGGAGCTCGGGCGCGCCGCGCGCGCGGTCGCCGCCGCCATTCGGCCCGACCTATACCGGTGAGGCGTTCCGCAGCGGCGGGTCTGCTACTCGCCGCCGTCGCGGTGTCGATGCTCCTCGCTGTTCGCTTCGGTTCGGTGGATATTTCGACGGCTCAGGTGATCCGGGCCCTGCTTGGCGAGGGCTCTGATCAGCATGAGTACATCGTCAGGCAACTGCGGCTCCCGAGAGCGCTCCTCGGTAGCCTCATCGGTGGAGGCCTCGCGTTGGCGGGCGCCACCTTCCAGGCGCTACTCCGCAACCCACTCGCCGAGCCCTACATCCTGGGGATCTCGGGCGGCGCAGCCGCGGGCGCGGTGACCGTGCTCGCTCTCGGCCTTGCCATCGCCGGTCCTTGGACCATGCCATTGGCCGCGCTGACCGGGGCGCTGGCGGCGATCATATTGGCGTTCAGGGTCGCGGCAGCCGCTGATCGCCGACTGGACGTCCGAGTGCTCCTGCTTGCGGGGGTGGTTGTAGGGGCGTTCTTCATGGCCTTCGTAGCCCTGGTGCTCTCGATCTCCGAGGCAAGCACGGTGCGCAGCGTGGTGCTCTGGATGATGGGTAGCCTCTCGGGCGCCACATGGCTGAGCGTTGCAGTGGTGACGATGTACACCATTCCGGCCGCGCTCGCCTTGCTCGCCCTCGCACGCCCGCTCAACCTGATCTCGATCGGTGAGGAGACCGCGGGATACCTCGGTGCCGACGTAGAGCTCGTCAAGAGGATCAGTTTCGTGTTGGGCTCCCTGATCACAGCGGCTGGAGTCGCCGCCGCCGGGGTCATCGGCTTCGTCGGACTCGTCGTCCCTCATGCCGTTCGGCTGGTCGTTGGCTCCGATCACCGGGTCCTGCTTCCCTTGTCCTTCCTTGCAGGCGCCGCCTTCCTGACATGCGCCGATATCGTGGCGCGCGTCTCGCTTGCCCCCACCGAGCTTCCCATCGGTGTCATCACCTCTTTCGTCGGCGTACCATTCTTCCTGTTGCTCCTCCGCAGGAGCGTCCCGACGTAATGACCGATCACGCCCCCTCGCCTCCCCTCGACACGAGGCGCGACCGCGGGGAACGACCTCATGGGCTGAGCGCGACTTGCTTCTTCGAGGCACGGGCCTTGGAAGTGCGCTACGCGCGCACCACGAGCGCAGCTTTGAGCGGTGTTGATCTGGCGGTTCCACACGGGGCCTTCTACGCGGTGATCGGTCCGAACGGCTCCGGAAAGTCCACCCTCATGCGGGCCTTCCTCGGCGCTGCACCCGTCACGAGGGGGGAAGCGCTGGTGGAGGGTCGCCCCGCTGCGTCCTGGAGCCGGCGCGACTTGGCGCGGACCGTCGGCGCGGTATCACAGAACGAGGGCGTTTCATTTCCCATCACGGTACGTGAGCTCGTCGCGATGGGCCGCTATCCACATCTCGGACCGCTTTCGTCGGAGGGCTCCGAGGACCGCGAAGCGATCTCTCTCGCGCTCGAGCGCTGCGACGCCACGCAGTTGGCCGCGCGCCATGTGGGCACACTCTCCGGCGGCGAGTTCCAGCGCGTGCGGTTGGCTCGCGCGCTAGCCCAGCGGCCGCGCGCTTTGGCGCTCGACGAGCCTACAGCGAGCCTGGATATCCGGCACGAGATGACCATTCTGGGGCTGCTACGCGATGCCGCGACCAGCGGTACGACCGTACTGTTGATCACCCATCACTTGGATCAAGCCGCTCGCTTCGCCGACCGAATGCTCTTGCTCGACCGCGGCGAGGTTGCCGCCGAGGGGACGCCCGAGCGAGTGATGACAGAAGACACTCTCTCGCGGGTCTACGGCTGGCCACTGGGCGTCGATCCGGACCCCTTCAGCGGGAAGCCGCGAGTCACCGCCCGAGGGCTCAGTTCCCAGGCTCCTCCCGCGCTTCCTCCAGAACCGCCAGGTAGCTGAGGTAGCGGCTTTCGGGAACGTCGCCGGACGCGACGGCCTCCCGGATCGTGCAGTCGGGCTCGGTCACGTGGGAACAGTCGCGATAGCGGCACGAGTTCATGCGACTGCGGAACTCCGGAAAGCAGCTGGCGACCTCGTCGGCCGCAACCCCCCACAGGCCCACTTCACCGAAACCGGGCGTGTCGGCCACCAGGCCACCGCACGAAAGCGGGATCATACGGGCGGATACTGTCGTGTGCCGGCCGCGCCGCAACTTGCGGGAGAGACCTCCCGTACGGAGATCGAGGCCGGGCTCGACCGCGTTGAGTATCGTAGATTTCCCAGTGCCGGAAGGCCCCACGAGGGCCGACGTCCCCTGGCAGAACACCTCCCGGAGGTGGGCGAGACCCTCCCCGCTCTTAGCGCTCACCAGGTGAACCGGATACCCGAGTGCCCGATACAGGCGCGCGAGAGGCTCGGCAACCTCTCTGGCGCCGTCGAGGTCGAGCTTGTTCACGACGACCATTGCGTGGATCATGTCGGCTTCGGCGATGACGAGAAGCCGGTCGATCGTCTCCAGGGACGGGGCGGGATCGAGCGCGGCCGCGACTGCGACCACACGGTCGACGTTGGCGGCCACCACTTTCGCCCGGCGTCCGCCGCGCCCTCTGCGCACGACGGTGGTCGAACGTTCCGCGACCTCTTCGATAGTGAAGGCGCCGTCCGTTTCGTGGAGCCGAACGCGGTCTCCGATCACCACCCGGTCACCCTGGCGCTCCTGAAGCTTCACCCTCCCCCTGAGGCTCGCCTCCACGGTACGGCCGTCGTCGAGAGCCACACCGTAGACGCCGCCACCGGTATGTCGCACGGCGCCGGTCAACGGTGCTGGCGACATCGGGCCCATCGATCCTTAAATGCGAACACCGCCCCCCGTCGCGGGGGAGCGGTGTCGTTTGCAGCCTTGGCCGATGAATCGGCCCAGTCGGTCACGCCGCGAACGACTCCAGCGCAGCGCCGTTTTCACCCTCTCGCAGCCGGCGAAGGGCTCGGTCACGGAGCTGCCGGATCCGCTCACGGGTCACCCCCAGCATGTTCCCGATCTCCTCCAGGGTGTGCTCACGCTCGCCCTCGAGTCCGAAGTAGAGCCGCAGCACCTTGGCGTCGCGGGACTCGAGCGTCTTGAGGGCATCAGTGATGGCATCCGTCAAAAGGCGACTCTCCACCTCGAGCTCGGGCTCAGCAGCCTCCTCGGTGATGAAGCGCTCGACGAGCTGTGAGTCCTCGCTATCCCCGATGGGCGCGTCCAGCCGAATCTCGGCTGCATTGAGGGTTTGAAGCGACTCCACCAACTCCGGGGTCAGGTCCGTCGCGACGCTCAGCTCCTCGGCCGTCGGCTCTCTTCCGAGCTCCTGCTTGAGGCGCTCCTTCTCCCGGAAGATTCGTGCGAGGTCGCTGGCCCGGTTCAGGGGGACACGCACAGCCCGACCGTGGTTGGCCAGTGAGGCGAGAATCGCCTGGCGGATCCACCACACCGCGTAGCTGATGAACTTGACACCCTGGTCGGGATCGAACTTACGAGCCGCCGTAACGAGCCCGACGTTACCCTCCTGAATCAGATCCGTGAGGGACACGCCACGGTTCTGGTACTTCTTGGCGACGCTGATCACGAAGCGCAGGTTCGCACGCGCCAACTCCTGGATCGCCTCCTCGTCGCCCGCGAGCGCGCGCGCGCCGAGCTCCTTCTCCCGTTCGGGCGTGATGAGCTCGTGACGACTCACGTCACGCAGGTACTGATCCAGCGCGCTCTGCTCTTCCACGCTGGCATCGAAGCCCGCGAGCAGGTTGCGGCTGCCGCGTCGCTTCTCGCTGCGACGTCCGTTGGTCGTGGCGGCCATCGGATCTATCTCCTCCAGACCGAGGTCTGGCCTCTATTCTTCGCGGGTCTGACGGACGGAAGACACCGTGCGTTGCCCTCCCGCTTCCTTACGATCCTACGACAGCCGTTCAATGTAGTTCCACGTTTATAACCAGTCAATGAAAACGCGCCACGGCACTCCGTGTCTTCACAGCCGTGTCGACCGCTCAGGTCGTCGGGCCAGGTCACATCAATCGCGAATCGCGTACTACGTAACCCCCGACCAGATGCGGGTTCCCCCCTCGGCCGCCCGTCGGCCGAGGTTGGCGCAGCTCCGTCCACGGAACGCGTGCGGGTTGCTACGCGGAGCGCCAGCGATCTACCTTCCCGCCTTCCGACCCCTCTCCGGCGCATATCCGCTCGCCGATGCCGCTTCGCACCTCAGCTGTCGATAAGACCGATGTGGGTCGTATCCGGACCCGCAACGAGGACGTTGTCATGGTGGACGGCCGACGCGGCATCGCCGTCGTCGCAGACGGCATGGGTGGGCACCCCGCGGGAGACGTCGCGAGTCGCCTCGCGGCGGACGAGACCATCCGTTTGCTGAGGGAACTGGTCGACCTGGTGACCCGTGATGAAATCTCGCTGGAGGCCGTGGGCGGCCACATGGGCAAGGCGGTCCGTCGCGCCGACGAGCGGGTCCGCCGGGAGGGTGAGAGCGACGCTTTCCTCGAGGGGATGGGCACCACGCTCACCGCGCTCGTCGTGCTGTCCTCCGCGGGCAGGGCCTTCGTCGCACACGTCGGCGACAGCAGGGTTTACTGCCTGCGGGACGGATCCCTCCACCAAATTACCCGTGACCAGACGTGGGTGCAGGAACAGGTGGAGGCGGGTCGCCTCACCCCGGACCAGGCACGCACACATCCGTACTCGAGCATCTTGACGCAAGCAGTGGGGCTCGAGCAGCCCGTGGAGCCCGACGTAGTGGAGCTACCGACGCACGCGGGAGACCTGTTCCTGGTGTGCAGCGACGGCCTGGTGAGCATGCTCGATGACCCCGAGATCGAGGAGATCCTCCTGGATCCGGAGGGTGAGCCCGACCTCGAGGCCACAGCCGAAGTCCTCGTGGAATCGGCCAACAAGCGAGGCGGGGTAGACAACGTCACCGTCGCGCTCCTGGCGGTAGGCGGTGAAGACGACACCGGGGACGACGAGGAGGTCGGCCCGAGCAAATCGGCTACGCCTCCAGCCGGCTGATCCGCTCCAGCACCCGCTGCGCAGAGAGCTCACGCCGCTCGAACGTCAGCACCCGCAGAACGCGAGCAGATCCATACAGGTCTCGCGCGACCCTCGGTAGGTCCATCAACCCCGGGAGCCCGTCCGGGCCCAAGCGAGCGACCTCGCCCGAGTGGCGCTCAACGAGGAAATCGAGCTGGAACATGGCGCGTTTGGTGGGCAGATCGATCACGACTTCGCCCGGCTCGAGTCCAAGCTCGGCGGCCAACTCATCCTCTACCGCGCGCTTCCATGGTGAGTCCCCGACCGCCCAGTCCTCGAGCTGCCGGCCTCCCAGATCCGCAGCCGTGAGCTCCAGCGCCCGCTTCGGTAACCGCCTGCGCCTCAGGGCGGGGATCCAGCGCGTGTAGAGCCGCTCCGCGATCTCCCCGTCGTCTTCGGCGGCACGGCGTGCGATCTCGTAGAGAAGCTCCTCGTCCGTCGGTCCGACGAGCTCTGCCGGGTCGAGCAACCCCCCGGCGACAGCCTCGTCCACGATTCGCTTGTAGAGAGCCGTCGCGGCTCGGACGCCGTGGTGCCAATAGACGTTACGGAACATCTGGTACTTCGCGAACAGCAGCGACTCCAGCGCCGCTACTGCCTTCTCGTGAACGCCGACCTCCCACGCTCCACTCGCCGGATCGCGCAATAGGACGAGTCCTTGGAGGAGTCGATCGACGTCGACCTCCCCATAGGGGACACCACAGAATCGTGCATCCCGCCTCAGATACTCCATCTTGTCGAGGTCCAGGCTGCCGCTGACGAGGCCCCTCAAAGGAACGGCGCTGACGCCTCTGATGATGTCGTGGATCCGCTCCGACGCGGCGACCCCCAACGGTGACAGAGCCTCACGCAGCTCGCCCGATGAAAAGAAGTGGCCACTGGCCTCTTCGTGGCCCGATGGAACCGTGTCCTGCTCCAGCTCCTCGAGTGCGTGGGAGTAGGCGTAGTGACCTATGTCGTGCAGGAGCGCCGCATAGGGTATCAGCTCCTCGTCTTTCCACACTTCGGGCGGAGCCCCGCCGCGTTCCCTCAGAAGCCGGAGCGCCGTGACCGCCAAGTGGTAGACACCGAGCGCGTGATCGAAGCGGGTGTGGGTCGCGCCCGGGTATACCAGATGGGCGAAGCCGAGCTGGCGAATGTAGCGGAGTCGCTGAAACGCCGGCGTATCGACGATGCGGATCGCGGTCGGATCAAGGCGGATCGTGTTCCACAGGGGATCGCGGATGATGCGGAAAGACTCGGGGGCTCTCATGGCCCCGACTCTACCCGGGCCCACGGTCCGCGGCAATGGCGGCAACGGACCCGCCCAAGGTGCGTGGCCGAGCGCTCCGCTTACAGGCCGCAGGAAAAGGGAGGCGAGCCGCGTTGCGAGCGCCGCGTGTACATCTGGACAGCTCCCGAAGATAAAGCGAAAGTACGAATCCGTTTCGCGTCCGGACCGAGTCTTCGAATGACATCAGCCCCAGCGCTGCGCGAATTCGTGCGCACCCATGCCGAGGATCGGCCCGGTGTGTACCGGTTCTACGGGCCCTCCCGGGAGCTGATCTACGTGGGCAAGTCCATCAGGGTTCGTACGCGGCTGCTGTCGTATTTTAGCGCACCCCGTCGCTCGAAGGCGTCCCGGATCGCGGCCACCGCCGTCGACGCCAGCTGGAGCTATGTGCCCAACGAGTGCGAGGCCGTGGTCACGGAGATGCGCCTCATCCAGCGGCATCGCCCTCGCTACAACGTCGAGCACAAGCGGCGGCGGCGATACGGGTTCGTGAAGGTCACCAGAGAGCCCGCCCCTCGTGTGCTTCCCGTCACTCGGGTCGTCGAAGACGGAGCTACCTACTTCGGCCCCTTCCCTCGCACGCACCACGTGTTACGGGCCACCCGCGACCTAGTGCACACGCTGGGCTTACGGGACTGTCCGGGTCCGACCCCGGTCTTCTTCGACGACCAGCTGGAGGTCTTCGGTCGCGCGGCGCGCAGCCCTCTTTGTCTGCGGGCCGACGTCGGTTCGTGTCTGGCCCCGTGCTGTGGCCGCACCGACGCGAAAGCGTACGCCGACCGAGCCCGGATGGCAGTGACGTTTCTCGGCGGCCGTGGTGGCGCCACTCTCGAGCTCGTCGAGCGCCGCATGCGTGAGGCAGCCGAGCGGCTCGCCCGCTTCCTCGAGAGCCTGGCCGCATTCCGCGGAAGGCTGGAGCGGCTGACGTTCGTGTATCGGGTGCCGGGATTCCGCGGAGACGACCGGCTCTACTTGGTGAAAGGAGGCCGCGTCCGCGCGACACTCACGCACCCCAAGTCCCGCGACGCCCGAAGCGAGGCGGTCCGCCTCGCAGAGGAGGTATTCAACGAGCCGGAGCGGGGCGTGGGGGGTCTCACTCCCGAGGGAGCCGCGGAGGTTCTTCTGGTCGCCCGCTGGTTCGAGACCCGCGCTCGGGAGCGCCGCCGTACGTTTGGAGCCGAGGAATGGATCGACTCAGGAAGGGACCCACGCGACGATGCGTAACGGTGCGCCGCTGCCACCCTCGATCTTCATGGGGAGGGCGAAGACCCAGCTCCCGGTCGCAGGCAGCATGTCGAGATTCGCCACGTTCTCGAAGCCGGGGATGTTGTCGCTGTAGAGGATGACGTGGCTCTCGAATTTTGTCGACTGACCCCTGTCGATGCTTGGTGTATCGATCCCCACGGCGGCGATCACCCGGTTTTCCACCAGCCAGCGTGCTGCTTCCTGGCCGAGCCCAGGGAAATGCAGCTCCGCGACCGCCTCCGGCCCGGTTCGTTCGGTGCCGAGGTAGGCCGTACGGTCCCCATAACGGCTCCCCCATCCGGTTCTCAGCATCACGATCGCATCGTCGGGAATCATGCCGTGCTCTTGCTCCCATCGCTCGAGGTCGGCTACACCGACCAGGCTGTCGGGCCCGGCCCGGTCGCTCACGTCCACGACGACCGCCCGAGCGATTAGGCGCTCGAGCGGGATCTCGTCGGCCCGGAGCCTTCCCGCCGCGAAGTGGATCGGCGCATCCAGGTGCGTGCCGCCGTGCTCCGCCGTGGAAAACTCGAACGCCGAATAGAAGTAACCGCCCTCGGTGTCGCCCCATGCGACCGTATCGAGCTGGAAGCCGGCGGACGTCGGCCAATAGACCGTCTCTGCCGAAAAGGGATACGTGAGGCCCACCCACCGTCCTCCGGAGAAGTCGGGTCCGGCAGCGGATCCAGCCGAGAGCTGAGGCTGCGCGTCGTCCTGCTGCAGGCACCCCGCGAACAGGAGTAGCGCGACCGAGACGAGCGCAGGGTAAACTCTCTTCGGAGTAGATCTCATCGTGGGTCTCGGAGCGTGCTCACATTCTGGTCTCCACGCGCCGGCATGCCCTCCCTAGCCTTTCGAGGCCCTCCCCGATCTCGTCCTCGGTGACAAGCAACGAAGGCCCGATGCGGACGACATGTCCCCACATCCCGCCCTGTCCGACGAGGAGGCCCTCCTCTCGTGTTGCCTCCAGAAAGGCTGCGGTCCGCTCGGGGTCGGGCTGCTTGGTGGCAGGGTCGCGAACGATCTCCACGGCCTGCATGAGCCCCATGCCCCTCACATCGCCCATCCAGGCGTGTTGGGTCTGTAGTTCGAGAAGCCCTCTCCGCAACTGGTTACCCCTGGCCTCCGCCCGTTGGGGCACGCTCTCTCTCGCCATCACCTCGAGCGTCGCGCACATTGCTGCCATGCACACCGGGTTGCCTCCGAAGGTCGAGATCGTCTTGCTTGTCCAGGAGGAGGCGATCTCGTCGGTCGTGATCGTGGCGCCGACAGGGAATCCCCCCGCGATCCCTTTGGCCATCACCATGATATCTGGGTCGACGCCTTGGTGCTCGATACCGAACCACCGGCCACCCGTACGGCCGAAGCCGGACTGCACTTCGTCGATGATGATCACACCTCCGCGGCCGCGGACGATCTCGGCCGCCCGCTCGAAGTAGCCGACCGGCGGCACCACGTAGCCATTCACGCCTTGGATCGTCTCGGCGATGAACGCCGCCGGCTGCCCGTTGGTCGCGGTAGCGATGACCTCCTCCACGTCACGTGCGAACGCCTCGGCACACGTCTCGTCGCACGGCTGCTTGAACGGGCAGCGGTAGGGATAAGGGGCGAGCGCGTGATGGACGCCCGCGACCCGTGTTGCGAGCGGCCGCCACGTGGCATGGGCCGTCACGTTCATGGCCATGAACGAGCGTCCATGATACGCCATGCGGAGGGCGATGATCTCGCTGCGGCCCGTATGCACGCACGCCATCATCAGCGCGGTCTCGATCGCCTCGCTGCCGCTGTTCGTGAAGAAGGTACGCCGCAGGCCTCCGGGGGCGATGTCCGCCAACCGCTCGGCGGCCTCGACCTGAACTTCGTTGCCGTACAGCGTCGAGATGTGACCGAGGCGTCCCATCTGCTCGGTGACTCGCGCCTGAATGTGGGGATGGCAGTGTCCGATCGACGTGGTGAGGATGCCACTGAAGAGGTCCAGGTACTCTCTCCCCTCCGGGTCGCGTACCCGCACGCCCTCGCCCTCGGCGAGCACGAGAGGCTGGGAGTACATGTGAAGCAACGCCGGAAGCAGATGATCTCGCTGCCCTCCGATCACGTCGGCGCTGCTGAGGCCCGCAGTACTCGTCGGAACGTTCACCGTGTCACCACCTGGAGATGACGACCCTCTGGTCGGTAAAGAAGGAAACGGCATCGCGACCCTGCGCTTTGAGGTCCCCGTAGAAGGACCCTTTGGACCCACCGAACGGGAAGCACGCCATAGGCGCCGCTACGCCAATGTTGACGCCAATCATGCTGATTCCGGAGCGATACCGGAAGTCGCGCGCCGACTTTCCGCTCGTCGTGAAGATCGAGCAGGCGTTCCCGTAGTGGCTGCGCTGCATCTTGAGGACGGCTTCGTCCAGATCGCGGGCTCGGGTAACACCGGCTACCGGACCGAAAATCTCCTCACGCCCGAGCTCCGTGCCAGGGTCCACACCCTCGAAGATCGTCGGTCCGATCCAATGGCCATCCGGAAGGCCGTCGACCGTTGCTTCGCGTCCGTCGAGCGTGACCCGGGCGCCTTCGCGCTCGCCGACATCGATGAAGCGGCGCACGCGGTCTTTGTGGTCAGCCGAGATGACGGGTCCCATGTCTGCCTTCTCGTCCAGACCGTCGCCGAGCTGGAGAGCCGCGGCGCGTTCCAGGATCCCCTCACGAATCGGCCCGTACGCCTCGCCGACTCCCACCACGATGCTCCCTGCGAGGCACCGCTGACCCGTGGATCCGAAGATGGACGAGACACACGCGTCGGCCGAAGCGGCGAGATCAGCATCCGGCAACACGACCAGGTGGTTCTTGGCGCCCCCGAGCGCCTGCACCCGCTTGCCGGATGCGGCAGCACGGGCGTACACCGACTTCGCGACCGAGCTCGATCCCACGAAGGAGACGCCGGCGACGTCCGGATGGTCGCAGAGAGCATCGACGCTCTCTCGCCCGCCATGGACGACATTGAGGACGCCCGGCGGTAGCCCGGCCTCCTCGGCCAGCTCCACCACGCGCTGATGGGTGATGGGGTCCTGCTCGCTCGGCTTGAGTACGACGCTATTCCCTGCTGCCACCGCGTACGGCCAGAACCAGAGCGGGATCATGATGGGAAAGTTATAGGGAGTGACGATGGCGAAGACTCCGAGAGGCTGGCGCATCGTCACGCAATCGACCCCTCGGCCGATATCCTCCAGGGAGTCTCCCAAGAGAAGCGTGGGGATTCCGCAAGCATGCTCGATGTTCTCGATCCCTCGCCGCAGCTCCGCGCGGGTCTCCCGGAGGGTCTTTCCGTGCTCGACGGTCAAGGACCGAGCCAACTCCTCGTGATGCTCCGCTAACATCCCGACGAGGCGGAACAGGACGCGAGCACGTTCCACGGATGGGGTCGCGCGCCAAGCGGGAAAGGCCTGCGAGGCTGCCGCCACCGCGTCGCCCACCTCGGCGGGTCCAGACATGGGCGTGCGCGCGATCACCTCTCCCGTGGCTGGGTTGGTGACGGGGAGCGTTCGCGGCGTCGGAGGCGACAGCCACCGGCCTCCAACATAGTTCTGCACCAGCACGATCACGCCTCCTTCACGAATGGACTTGTCCTACCCAGCTCCACCCATCCGCCTGACCTGGACGAATTCGTTCCCCTGGACCGACTGAACCGAGAGCCGCCCGTAACGCACGAGCTCCATCTCGGCGAGCTTCGGCTCGGCCTTGACCTCCGGAAGCGAGACCATCCGCGGCAGCTGCGCCACGAACTCGACGTCCACCATGAACCAGCGTGGGCTCTCATCGCTCGATTTGGGGTCGAAGTACGTGCTCTCGGGGTTGAACGCGAAGTGGTCGGGGTACGCTTCCCTGCACACCCGGGCCACGCCGACGACGCCCGGCGGCTTGGCGTTAGAATGGTAGAAGAGGACCTCGTCCCCGACGCTCATCTCGCGCATGTTGTTCCGGGCCTTGTAGTTCCGCACCCCCTCCCAGCACGTGGACCCCTCCCGCTCGAGGTCGTCGATGGAGTACACCTCGGGCTCGGACTTCATCAGCCAGTATCGTTTCGCCATGGATCCTCACCGCAGGCTCTAGCTCGTTGGGGAGCATAATGCGCCGACGTAGCTCCCGGCGCGAGGACTCCGGCTCGCCCCCGCAACCTCGGAACTCCGAACCATCTTCTCGATACCACCAAGCGCGGTCTCCACACCGACCCTCACTGCAACGGTCACTGGAATGAGCACCATCGGGCTCGTCACACTTCTCGTAGGGGCCGCGTCGATGGCTTCCCCGCAGATCCGCTACGACAACGAGTACCCGCCAATCGAGTACTCGACCCGCGCACCGAACGACCCGGTCGCCGAGCTCATTGAACGCATCGACAAAGGCCGCGTCGAGCTGGCGCACGAAGCCGAACGTGGGTACCTGGATTCGCTTCTCCAGCACCTCGAGATCCCGGTCTCCTCACAGGTGCTCGTCTTCACGAAGACCAGCCTGCAAAAAAACCTCGTGTCTCCACGCACACCGCGCGCGATATACTTCAACGACGACACCTATGTGGCGTGGCTGCAGGGGAGCGACGTCCTCGAGATCTCGGCCATCGACCCGATGCGTGGCGCGGCATTCTATACCCTCGCCCAGCAACCAGGCACGGCGGACTTCCAGTTTCGTCTGGGGCTCTGCCTCGAATGCCACGACTCGTACTCGCTCACGGGCGGAGGGGTACCTCGTAACATCATGGGATCGGGGGTCCCGGACGAGCGCGGCGAAATGGTGTACCACGAAGGTTGGCTCATCACGGACGACCGTACGCCGTTCCGTTTACGTTGGGGTGGATGGTACGTGACCGGGACGCTCGCCGCCCAGAGCCACATGGGCAACATGATCGTCCCTTCGGGATCGGACGTCTCATCGCTGGACTTCACCGCCACCCGCAACCTCACCGACGTGAGCCACCTCGTGGACCTCGCGCCGTACCCGAGCCCACACAGCGATCTCGTGGCACTCATGGTCCTCGAGCATCAGGTCCACGTGCAGAACCTCATCACCCGGACCAACTACGACGTTCGCACCGCGCTGCACGGCGCATCGTTGGAGCGAACCCCCGTATCGAGCGCGGCCCTGCGGGAGATGGAGGAGGCAACGGAGCCACTCGTCAGGGCGATGCTATTCGTTGACGAGGCGCCCCTCGAAGGGCCGGCCACGGGTACATCGACGTACTCGGAGGAGTTCGAGGCCCGCGGGCCCTTCGACGAGCAGGGGCGCTCGCTGCGTCAGCTCGACCTCCGGCACCGCTTGTTCCGCTACCCGTTGAGCTACCTGATCTACTCGGCCGCATTCGACGCGCTTCCCGGCGTGGTCAAGGACCACGTATTCGGGCGGCTCAGAGCGGTGCTCGGCGGGGAGGCCCCGGGCGCCGACTTCGACCACATCTCGGTGTGGGACGCCGAGGCGATCCTGCAGATACTGCGCGCCACCAAAGCCGACTTCGCCTCAGCCGCACATTGAGCGCGGAGTAGCGTCCGCCTCACCGTGTGCTCGGGCGAATGACGACGGCGCCTCGGTGGGCACGGGCCTCCACACCCTCAACGGGTGACCTCCTCGACGATCTCCGCCTGGAGTGCGGTCGGACTCATGATCTTGTAGATGGGCACCAGCGGCGGGCCGTCCCGTCCTGCGTCCCCGGCGGGCTCGGTGGGCCTGGGAATCCACGCCTCCATCCTGTTCCAGTAGATCACGTTGTCGTCGGTCTCGGCCTCGAGCATGTGGGCCGCGAGACGACCGAGGTACTGGGCGGTTGGAACCACGTACGTGCCGGGCGGGAAGGTTCGGGTCACGTTGATGACCTCGCCGACCTCGATCCGGGTCGCAGCCGCGTGGTTGTATTGTCTCTCGTGGCTCACATCGGCCATGGTGTAGGCCTGCACGGTAAGCGAATCGCCGGCGGTCAAGCGCTCCACGGTAATTCCGTGACCTAGCAGAAGGGCGACGGCGTCGATCGCGTCGCGCGGGAGCAGGTAGGCCCAGGGACGGTCACGGAGCACTGTGGCCACCGGCTTCTTCATGAGTCTCGCGCCGGTCACTTGGATCACGTCGCGAGGCTGACCCGTGCCGCCACCCCCGCCTACGATCTCGTAGTCGACGAGCTCGTCCTCTGCCTGATACTCCATTCGCACGGCCAACTGGCCGCTCGGCTCGGAGCCCAGAGCGATCGTTTCACGGCGGGCGTCGTCGATGAGTCCCTTCAGCATGTCCGGATTCTCCGCCGACCACTTCGCGGCGGTCAGATACCCCAGGTAACCCGCCCTTGCGCCTTCCTCGAGACTCTGGCCGCTCGGCGCCTCGAAGAGGATCCCGACGCTGTTCACGAAGCCACCGTAGTTGCGGCCGATGCGCGCCTGGGACCCACCGGTCGTCCATTCCTCCTCATCCCCTTCTTGGTAGTACCACGACTTGAAGCCTTCGGTCGCGAGACGCGCGTCGATGAGCGGGAAGAGCACGCCGTCGCACAACGCCGTGATCCTCGGATCGGGATCGACATGACTAGGGCACTGATAATTCAGGTTGTAGGGATCGGAGCCGCCGTTGTGCCCATCGACGAACAGGTGTGGACGCCAAGCGCCGATGACGTTCTTCACGTAGTCGGCGATCGAAGGGTGCTCGAGCTTGATGTAGTCGCGGTTGAGGTCGATCCCCCACGCGTTGCCTCGCTGTCCACGCTCGGACACCTCGAAGCCGTCGGGGTTGATCTGCGGCGCCACGACGACCGTCACGCGGTCGAGAAGCTCGTACGCCTCGGTGCCGGGTGTTGCGAAATCACGCATCAGGATCAGAAGGCCCTCACGGAAGGTCCGCTCGCCTCCGTGCACGTTCGCAGCGAAGACCACGATCGGCCGGTCGAGCGCCCACGCCTCCCATGGCTCGGCCGTCAGCGGCCGGCCGAAGATCGCGTAGGGGAGCTGACGACCCTCCCGCGTCTCTCCGTAGGTCCCGAGTCGCATTCCGGTGGTCTGTGCTCGCAGCGCGCGAAGGTAATCCCACATCTCGATGTGGCGCGTGTGTCGCTCGAAGCCCGAGTTCTCCGATGCCGTGCGCGGATAATCGGGGGCTACGGCCTCCCAATCCTGCTGGGCGAGGAGGGGGGAGTGGAACGAGAGGCTGACGAGAGTGGGGACGACGAGCCATCCACGACTGATGACACTTCGGCGCATGGGGGATCTCCGCGGGCGGTTGATGGAGCGTTGCCTAGTCGCCACAGGGCACGCGACGGCAAGATAGAGTCACCAATTTCCCGGTGAAACCCCGGACCGCGGTCGCCGTCGCGGCTCAGAGGCGCGTGGAGCCGATGTCGACCGCGATGTCCTTCCACTTCCCCTGACGGAATCGCGCCACGCTCAGCGCCGCGCGCGTGACGTGGCCCAGCAGAATGGCGAGCCAGATGTCTCCCGGGCGCAGGCCGCGGAGCGCGTCCAGGGCCCAGCACATGCCCAGCGGCACGACGATCTGCGAGACGATCGAGATGTAAAGCGGGCTTTTCGTGTCGCCGGTTCCCTGAAGCCCCCCTGTGTAGGTGAGCGCCACGGTGATGAAGAGGCCCGACAAGCTCAGGTACCCCAGTAGCTGGACGCCCAGGTCCACCACGACCGGGTCTTCCATGCCGAAGACACCGAGGAGCACGCGCGGTATCAACAGGAAGCACGCGCCGATGAACGCCGCCCCCGCGACTCCGATGCGGGCCGCTACACGCACGGCCGCGACCGTCCGATCGGAGCGGCCGGCACCGAGGTTCTGGCCCGCTACCGCAGCCGTAGCGCCCATCAGACCGACGGACGTCCACGTAATGAAAGAGAACAGCTGTGTGTAACTGACCGTGTACGCTGCCTGGGCCTCCGCGCTCTGGGCCAGTGACCCAACGAAGCGGAGAAGAAGAACGCCGGCCACGTTCATGGCCACGCCCTGCACGCCCGTGGGGAGCCCGAAGCGGAAGAGGGCCCGGATCACGGACAGATCGGGACGCCACGCCATCCCCCGGTGGAACGCGATCACGAACCGTCCCGAAAACATCAGGCCCATCGCCACGACGCTCACGACCCCGCCTGCGATCACCGTGCCCATCGCGGCACCGGCGGTTCCGAACGCCGGGATGGGACCCAGTCCACGAATCAGGATCACGTTGAGTGTGATGTTGAGGATCGTCAGCGCAATCCCCAGGCGCAGCGGCGTGCGTGCGTCCCCAGCCGAGCGGAAGGCGCCGCCCGTCATGAAGAACAGCAACGTTCCGAGACTGAAGATGAACATGATGCGGAGGTACGGCAGCGCCTCGGCCTGCACCGCGGGAGTCGCGTTCACGAGGTCCAGCAGCCACGGGGAGAGCGCGTATCCGAGCGGCGCCAGGATGCCCAACGAAAGGAAAGCTGCGGTCAAGAACGCCTGGTAGACCGTGCGGTTGACCCTATCGTGGTCATTGGCGCCCGTGAAGCGCGCTACTAAGACCCCCATTCCCGTGAATAGGGAGCTGATGAAGACCACGACTACGAGGAAGATCTGCCATGACACGCCGATGGCCGCGTTGCCCGTGTACCCTACGTAATGGCCCACCATCGCATGGTCTACGAGCCCCTGCATGCCACCGATGATATTCTGGAGCATCGTGGGCCACGCGAGCTTCCAGACAGCCCCTGGAATAGGGCCGTCGACGATGGAGCGGTCGAAGGCCTTTCGCCGCCGCGGGGGCGCCGTCGGGCGAAGTTCGTCGCCGCCGGCAGGACGCTTCATGCCGGCAGAGCTCGACTGTGGACCACGCCAGGAGGCCCGCTCAGCGCCGAAGCAGGAGCGTGGTGGTCAGGATCCAGCCAAAGGCGACGACCGCCAGCATCACGATCTCGATCGGGGCCGGCTTCTGGGCGCCCTTCTCACCGTGGAACCAGGCCAGGACGGCGCTGGCGACGAGTCCCCAGGCCGCGAAAGCGAGCACTTGAGCAAAGAACGCGTCCGGAAGCCCGAGGCGTTCCACGAGGTCGCTCGCGAGCGCCACGACACCAACGGCGACCGCCACCGCGGCGCCCATGAGCTGTGGCCAGCGTCTCTGGACGATGGACGGGCTCCGCACCGTATCCGAGCCGATCGCCGGCGCCCCCTCCGTCAGCCGCTTCACCACGTCGTCGGCTCTCGGACGGTGACCTGGCTCTCGGGCCAAGCAGCGCAGCAGGAGGTCCACGAGGTCGGCAGAGGCCCCTGGCAGGAGCTCTGAGAGCGGCCGAGGAGTCCCCGTGAGATGAGCGGCGATCTGCTCGCGACTGGTGGGCGCCTCGAACGGCGCCTCGCCCGTCAGCAACTCGTAGCCGAGGATGCCCAGGCTGAACATGTCCGCCTGCCCGGTCACCTGCTCACCGCGCAGTTGCTCGGGGCTGGAATGCCCGGGATCGCCTAGGATCTGACCTGTCCGAGTCAGTCGAGGGTTGCTGTTGTCACCACCCTCCAGGACGGCGGCGAGGCCGAAGTCGGTCAGTAGAGCCCGGCCCGTGTCCTCCTCGAGGAGGACGTTGGCAGGTCGCACGTCTCGGTGGACGATTCCCTTCTTGTGCGCCGCCGAGAGCGCGGAAGCGATCTGCCGCGCACCTCACGGCCCCGCCCCTCCTCGAGCGGTCCATCGGCCTTGATGGAGTCGGCAAGGGTACGACCCTTCACGTGGCTCATCACCAGGTACGGGGTGCCATCCTCGAGGCGCCCGAAGCGATGCACGGAGACGACGTTGGGGTGCGTGAGGGAGGCGGCCGACCGCGCCTCACGCTCGAAGCGGAGTCGCGCAGTCTCGTCGGCTGCGAATTTGGCTCGTAGGATCTTCACGGCGACAGTGCGGCCGAGCTCGCTCTCACGCGCCAAGTAAACGCGAGCCATCTGTCCGCGGCCGAGAGGACGAACGAACTCCAGACCATCCGGAAGGGCGATGTCCTCGTCGGCCGGGGCAGCATCGCTTCCGGGGGTCGTCGCGTCGCTCATGGCCCACAGCTTACCCATGCGCACCCAGCACGAACAAGGCCGCCCCGAGCACGCGCTTTTAGTAAGCTCGAAAGTCTTGCGCTGGTCCCGCGCGCAGTTTACGGCGGCGCGGGAGAAGCCGCCTCATGCGCCTCCGCTAGGGCCGGCTCCCACGACGTCCGATTCCACGAGGGGCGCGTATCGCGAAAAATTGTCCCGGAACATCGCGGCGAGCGTCGCGGCCTGCGCGTCGTAGGCGTCACCGTCGGCCCACGTGGCCCTGGGGCTGAGAATGTCCGCTGGCACCCCCGGAACGTGCAGCGGCACGTACAGCCCGAAGACCGGATCGGGCTCGGTTTCGACGTCGTCCAGCTCGCCCGCGAGCACGGCCCGCACCATCGCTCGTGTGAAGCGAAGGCTCATTCTGCTACCGACTCCGTAGGCTCCTCCCGACCAGCCGGTGTTCACGAGCCACACGCGCGAACCGTGAATGCGAAGACGCTCGCCAAGAAGCTGGGCATAGACGGATGGGTGGCGTGGCAAGAACGGCGCACCAAAGCATGCGCTGAACGTCGCCTTGGGCTCGGTGACTCCCCGTTCGGTGCCCGCCACCTTGGCCGTGTACCCGGAAAGGAAGTGGTACATCGCCTGTTCGGGGGACAGGCTCGAAATCGGAGGAAGCACTCCGAAGGCGTCGGCGGTCAGGAATATGACGTGCTCGGGGTGCGCGCCACGACCCGAAGTGACGAAGTTCGGTATGTATTCGATCGGGTAGGAGGCCCGGGTGTTTTCCGTGATGGTGTCGTCGTCGAAGTCGATCGCCCGGGTCGCTTCGTCGAGTATGACGTTCTCCAGGATCGTGCCGAACATCTGGGTTGCCGCGTAGATCTCCGGCTCCCCTTTGGGCGAGAGCCGGATCGTCTTGGCGTAGCAGCCACCCTCGAAGTTGAATACGCCGTCATCGCCCCAGCCGTGCTCGTCGTCCCCGATGAGGCCCCGTTCGGGGTCGGCCGAAAGGGTGGTCTTGCCGGTGCCCGAGAGTCCGAAGAACAGCGCCACACGTCCCTCGCGGCTCACGTTGGCCGAGCAGTGCATGGGAAGCACGCCATTGGCGGGCAGCATGTAGTTCAAGACCGAAAAGATGGACTTCTTGATCTCGCCTGCGTAACGCGTTCCGCAGATCACGACCTGCCGGTCCGCGAAGCTCACGGCGACCGCCGCAGGCGATCGCGTCCCGTGTCGCACGGGATCGGCCTGGAACTCCGGCGCGTGGAGCACCGTGAAGCCGGAAGCTCGCGCTCCATCCTCCGGAGACGATGGCAGGAACATGTTATATGCGAACAAGCTGTGCCATGCGGTCGTGGTCACCACACGCACACCCAACTCGTACTCGGGATCGGCCCCGGCGGCCGCATCACGTGCGAACAGGTCGCGACCATTCAGGTACTCCACGACGTCGGCCCGCAGGAGCTCGTAGTGCTCACGGGCGAGCGGTACGTTCACCTTGCCCCAGTCGACCGAATCCTCGCTCTCAGCCTCCCTGACCGTGTACTTGTCGTTCGGGGAGCGACCCGTATGCGGCGCGGTGACCGCAGCGAATCCCCCGCCGCGGGCGAGCCGGCCTTCACCCTTCGCCAACGCGAGCTCGTAGAGTCGCGGTGGGGAGAGATTCCAGTGAACGTCACCGCGCGGCGCCAGCCCATCCGCCTGCAGGGTTCGTTTCTCGTTCGTCTCGGACTTCTCGGTGGACTGAGCGCTCTCAGCCGTGTGGGGTGTCATGACCGGGTTCTCCGGAGGCGGTTCAAATCGCTGCAGCGATCGGGAAGCAGTCGAAGTGCTCGAGCACGCCCTCGCGGGTCCTCAGCGAGCCTGCCCTGGAAGGAGGGGCAAGCTCATCGTCCGCATGCGCCCTAATCTTGTTCATCTCTGGACTGCGCGTCCACCGTAGCGACGGTGGCGAGGTTCAGCACCTCCTGGGCGCTGCTGCCACGTTGGAGAATGTGGACCGGCTTAGCCATGCCGAGGAGCACGGGGCCTATGACCTCCGCGCCTCCGAGGCGGTCCAGGACCTTGTAGGCCGAGTTCGCGGCTCCGAGATTCGGAAACACGAGTACGTTGGCTGGCTCCTTCAGATTGCTGAACGGATAGATCTCGTTGAGCTTGTCGCGGTCCACGGCCGTGTCGGCCTGCATCTCTCCGTCGATCATCACTTTGGGGTCGCGTTCGCGCACCAGCTCCACGGCGCGTGCCATCTTGTCGGACTCGGGGTGCCGCGCCGATCCGAAGTTCGAGAACGACACCATCGCGATGCGAGGCTCGATGCCTAACTCCCTCACGAAACGAGCGCAGAGGAGAGCCACGTCCGCGAGGGTGACCGCGTCGGGATCGATGTTGACGGTCGTGTCGGCGAAGAACAGCAGCTCGCGGTTCGGGAACGCCAGCAGGTAAAGGCTCGCCACCCGGTTCACACCCTCCGCGACACCAACGACCTCCAGCGCGGGCCTCAGAATCTCGGGGTAGTTCGACTCTATCCCCGCAACGATGGCATCCGCGTCGCCGCTACGAACCATCGAGAGCGCGAAATAAATCGGCTTGAAGAGGTTCCAGCGCGCCTCCGCGAGTGTGAGGCCGCGCCGCATCCGACGCTTGAAGAGGTTCTTTGCGTAGCGCTCGCGCAGACCGTCTTCTTCGGCCGCGTAGATGATTTCCACGCCTGTCAGGTCCACCCCCATCGCCTCGGCCTTCTCCCGAACTCGGGGCGGCCGTCCCATCAGGATGGGGCGCGCGACCCCCTCCTCGACCATCTGGTGGGCCATGCGGATCACCCGGGCGTTGTGGCCCTCGGCAAGGATCACCCGCTTTGGATTCTGCCTGGCGCGGTCGGTCATCCAGCGCATGACCTCGCGGCCGGGTCCGAGGCTCGCCACGAGACGGTCGCGATACTCATCCAGGTCCCGCTCGACCTGGGCGACGCCCGTCTCCATCGCGGCACGGGCGACGGCCGGCGCCACGTGGAACAGCACTCGATGGTCGAACGGCTTCGGAATCAAGTATTTGCGACCGAACTCGAGCGACTTCACACCGTAAACCACGGCCACGTGCTCCGGTGCGTCAGTGCGCGCCAGATCGGCCAGCGCGCGGGTAGCCGCCATCTTCATCTCCTCGTTGATGGTGGTCGCCCTGACGTCGAGCGCACCTCGGAAGATGAAGGGGAAGCCCAAGACGTTGTTCACCTGATTCGGGTAGTCCGAGCGGCCCGTCGCCATGATGGCGTCCTTTCGGACGGCAGCCACCTGTTCGGGAAGGATCTCCGGATCGGGGTTGGCGAGGGCGAAGATCAGGGGGTTCGATGCCATCGAGGCCACCATCTCCTGACTCACCAGTCCGCCTTTCGACAGCCCGAAGAAGACGTCCGCTCCGGTCATGGCGTCCGCGAGCGTGCGTTCCCGAGTACGCGCCGCGAACTGGGCCTTGTACTTGTTCATTCCTTCTTCGCGCCCCTCGTAGACAACCCCCTTCGAGTCCACGAAAACGATGTTCTCGCGCGGCAGCCCGAGGCGCATCAGATGCTTCGCGGTCGCGATCGCGCTGGCCCCCGCGCCGCTGAACACCACCTTCACGGCGTCGATGCGCTTCTGCGCCAACTCGAGACCGTTCAGCAATGCGGCCGCGCTGATGATCGCCGTGCCGTGCTGGTCGTCGTGGAACACCGGGATCTTGAGCGTACGCTTGAGCTCCTCCTCGATGATGAAGCACGCAGGGGCGGAGATGTCCTCGAGGTTGATGCCACCGACCGTCGGCTCCAGGAGCTGGCAGAACCGGATCACGTCCTCGGGGGCGGAGGAGGCTACCTCGAGGTCGAATACGTCGATACCGGCGAAGCGCTTGAAGAGAACGCCCTTCCCCTCCATGACCGGCTTCGCCGCGAGAGGTCCGATGTCGCCCAACCCCAAAACCGCTGTGCCGTCCGAGACGACGGCAACGAGGTTCCCGCGTGCGGTGTACTTGAAAACAAGGTCCGGGTCCGACGCAATCTCGCGGCAAGGCTCCGCCACACCCGGACTGTAGGCTAGTGAAAGGTCACGCTGCGTCGCCACCGGCTTGGTGGGGACCACGGCGATTTTCCCCGGTCTGCCATCGGAATGATAGTCCAATGCCGCTTGCTTTTTGCTATCCATTTCCGGCACACCTTCCCGGCAGCTTGTGGCACCGGGGTTGGATCGATTTCAATTCGAGCCCGTACATTAACTCGCCGGCCTGGCTGCGAGCGAGTCTCCCCGTGACTACTCGGTGGTCAGCTGGTTGCCGTCCACGGGCCATCCTGAACGCCGTGGCCACGCTCACGTGACGCCGATGAAATGAGCCCTTCTCCACCACACCACACGCTGCCGAACACGGAGCCCCGCCGCGGGTCGTGCTGGTCGGTCGTGTTGGCCTCGTTGGCCGTCTCGTCATGGAGCGCGCCAGCTACGGCCCAGGAGGAGTGCCTGGACGGTCGAATCGAAGTGGTGTTCGTTGACAACCACGCGATTTTCGACGACGACGACCTCAGCGATCAGCAACCGTTCGTTTGGGCGTATCGACTAGCCAATCGGCTTCACGTCCGGACGAGCACCTCCTTCTTGGAGAGCGAGCTTCTGTTCGCCGCCGGTGATTGTTACGACCTCGCCCGCCTGGACGAGTCCGAGCGACTGCTGAGGCTCTACCCTTTCCTCTCGACCGTGGACATCTATGGCGTTCCCCAGGCCGATGGCTCGTGGCACGTCATCGTCGACACGACGGACGAGTGGACGACGAAGGTGGACTTCCGCTTCGGCTTCGACGAAGGCCTGGAGTTTCGCGGGGCAGCGCTTTCGGAGGAGAACGTGCTCGGACGAGGAATCCTGGCCAGCGTGTTCTTCACCGAAAAGCATGAGCGGAGGGACATAGGCGCTCAGATCCATACGCCGCGGCTGCTGGGCACCCGGTTGGATACGCGCATCAGCGCGGGCCGGACTCGCGTCGGGAAGTTCGCCCTTGAGGAGCTCAGCTACCCGTTCATCGGGGAGTATGGTCGCCTGGCGATGAGGCAGTTGTTCGTCCGAAGGGACGAGCTCTTTCCCTATTCCCTCGGGACCGGTAAAAGCGGAGGCGACGATCCGACCCACGTGCTTCTTCCCTTCGAGGAGAAGCGGTGGGAGTTGACGCTCGCGGGTCGCATCGGCGACCCGGGGAATCTCACCACGTTCGGTCTCGGCATCTCCAATGAATTCCTGAATTTTCCTGTGTTTCCGACCGATGTCGAGATCGCCCTCGGGGGCGATTTCGGCCGGCGTTCCGAAGCCCCCGTGGCACTGACGAACCCCCTGGCGAGGCAGGCTATCCACTCCTCGACCACGCGCCTGAATCTTCTCGTGGGACAGCGCAACCTTCGCTTCGAGCAGCGCCAGAGGCTCGATGCCCTATCGGGCATACAGGACGTGCCGCTGGGCACCGATCTGGGATTGACGGTCGGGAGGAGCGTCGGGAGCTCTTCGCGGCAACAGGACGCGGACGACCTCTACACCCGCCTACGCTTCTTCGCCGGCGGATCGCCGGGGAACCTTCTGGCCACCTCTTTGCTCGCCGTGGAAGGGCGCCAGGTGTTCGCCGGCGGAGCAGGGGGCGGCTGGCGAGATACGCTGGCCGAATGGGACCTGTTGTTGTACTGGCAGCCCCCGGCGTTTGCCGCTCACACGCTGTTCGCCCGTATCGAGACCGCCGGGGGCTGGGAGATGGACCAGCCGTTCCAGCTTACGCTCGGGGGGTCGAGCGGGGTGCGCGGATACCATCGGGACGCCTTTCCCGGGGAACGCCGGATCATCGCCACGCTAGAAGACCGTATCTACCTACGCTGGCCCTGGCCTAACCTGATCGACTTGGGTCTCACGGCATTCGCTGACGCCGGCCAGATGTGGGCTGGCGATGCGCCGTTCGGCCAGGACACCGGCTGGAAGGCGGCGATCGGAGCCGGGCTCCGCTTCGGCTTCCCGAGCGGGACCCGTAACGTCGTCCGCCTCGACGTCGCCTTCCCCGTCGAGCCCGGTGGCCTCAAGGACTGGGTCCTCAGGATTTCATTCGCCGACGTGGTGGGGCTCGCTGGAGGTACCGCGGATGACCAGCTACAGCGTAGCCGTCGCATCGCGGTGGGTCCGGACCTCTTCACGCCGGCGCTGGCCCGTTGATCAGGACGACCCAGCGACCGTCCTCGCGCGCGGCGAGGGCAGACGCCGTAACCGCGGTTCTTCTCCGGGTTCTTCTGCTCAATCTCTTCGTCGTGGTAGCGAAGGCAGCAGCGTTCGTCTCCTCGAACGCGCTCAGCGTGGCAGCGGAGGTGATGCACTCCTCCCTCGACGTCGCCAACAACGTCCTCGGTCTGTGGCTCGCGCGGGTTGCCGGCCAGGAGCCCGACGCCGAGCACCCTTACGGTCACCAGAAGTTCGAGACGCTGGGCGCGCTGATCGTCGTGGCCTTCCTTTCGGTTACGGTGTTCGAGTTGGGCAAGGGAGCGGTCCGCCGTTTGATGGCCACCGACCCTCCGACCGTCGAGGGCACTCCTCTCGCCATCGTCCTGCTCGCCGCATCGGTCGTAGCTGGACTTGCCGTTTCGGCTTATGAGGTGCGACGAGGCCGGGCGCTGGACTCGGACCTTCTTCTGGCCGACGCCGCACATACGAGGTCCGACGTATTGAGCACGCTGGCCGTGCTGGGCGGTCTGATCCTCGTAAGCCTTGGAGGGCCACGAGTCGATCCCATTCTCGCGCTGGCTGTTGCCGCGGTCATTGCTCGAACGGGTTGGAAGATCATCGTTCGCTCCATCCCGGTGCTCGTCGACGAACGCGCGGTCGATGAAGCACGCATCCGCACCCTCGTCGAGGCCGAGCCCCACGTGGTCGCGTGCTACAGCATTCGTTCGCGTGGGAGGGAGGGGGCCATGTTCGCCGAGCTCACCATCGCCGTCGATCCGGCATTGGACGTCGCCAGCTCCCACGACATCGCCGACGCCGTCGAGCAGCGGGTGGCCAATACCTTGGGGGTCCAGGACGTGGTCGTGCACGTCGAGCCGGCCGAACGTTGAGCCCATTTAGCGTCGTAGGCCCCAGAAGACTGGATCCGGAACTCCTGGACGGCCCAGTGGACGATGCCGGCGAGCTCCGCGAATCGCTCCAGCACGTGGCGGCCGTGAACCGGTGGCTCGGCGGCGAGCGAGCGCTCCGGAGGCACCTGACACGGTACCGGTCGACCGGCCAGACGTTGCGGCTCTTGGACGTGGGAACCGGCAACGGCGTGTCGCTCATGCGGTTGGTGGCATGGGGCCGTCGAGGGGCCTCCGCATGGCGGGGAGTGGGCGTCGATATCCGCACTGCCACGCTAGGCGTGGCCCGCTACGAGGGCCAGAAACGCGATGCCTCTGACGTCTCGCTGGTCGCAGCGAACGCCCTCGCGCTTCCGTTCCCGGAAAGGCTCTTCGACGTAACCCTTTGTACGCTCACGCTCCACCACTTCGACGACCTCGGGGCCGCAGCCCTGGTTAGGGAGATGGCACGGGTGACCAGAGAGCTCGTCCTCGTGAACGACTTGCAAAGGGGGGCTCCCGCGTACATATCGGCGCGGATTTTTGCGGCGACGTGGTGGAGAGGCAACCGGCTGACACGCAACGACGGACCACTCTCCGTGCTTCGCTCCTTCAGCGCTCCCGAGTTGTTGGACATCGGCGAGCGAGCGGGATTGGAGGCACCACGAGTACACAAGCACTTCCCCTTCCGGCTCGTGCTGACGGGACGGCCGTGACGACGGCGGCCCTTCGGGGCTCTTTGCGGCCGACCGACGTGCTCGTGGTCGGCGCGGGTCCCGCCGGGAGCACCACCGCCTCTCTCCTCTCGCGTCGCGGCTGGCGCGTGACGGTTTTGGATCGCGCTCGCTTCCCTCGTCCCAAGGCGTGCGGAGAGTGCCTGAATCCGGGCGCCGTCCGGGCGCTCGCTCGGATGGGTCTCCTCGAGCGCGTCGAGCGACTCTCTCCAGCCCGCTTGAGCGGCTGGGAGATCAGGAGCGGAGCGACGAGCGCTGCGGCAGACTTCCCGGCGCGCGGCCGCGCGGTGGGGCTTGCAGTAGCGCGCGCCTCCCTCGATGCCGTGCTCGTCGACGCGGCGCGGGCGTCGGGCGCTCAGGTCCTCGAGGGGGTGCACGTGACTGGGCTTTCACACGAGCCGGCAGCCCGGCGGGTGGTGCTCCTGGCTCGCAGCCGAGATGGCGAAGCGGCGCGTTTTCGGGCCCGAGTGGTCGTTGGCGCAGACGGGCTCCGATCCGTCGTGTCGCGGGCGATCGGTGCCCCACTCCGACGCCCCAAGCTCCGCCGGCTATCGCTTACCGTACGGGTCCGCGGCAAGCGGCATCTGCATCGCCGCGGCACGCTTTCCGTCGGTACGGATTGCACGGTAGGTCTTGCACCCGTGGTCGAATCCGCGGCCTTGTGGAACCTCACCGCGGTCCTGGATTCGAGGCGATGGGGCCGCGCGGCCGCCGCCGATCCGTCGGGCCTCGTTCTCCGTCTCACGAGGGCTCGGTTTCCTGAGTGGCTCGACGGACCCGACGTGCTAGAAGGTCCCTGGGCGAGTGGCCCCTTCGACTGGCCGACACGGCACGTCGTCGCCGACCGGGTCGTCCTGGTCGGAGACGCTGCCGGCTACTTCGACCCTTTGACCGGACAGGGGATCTACCGAGCACTGCGTTCCGCGGAGCTGGCCGCTCTCACCATCGACTCCGCGCTGCGCCGCGACCGTGTCACCCGGGCAGACTTGCGCGACTACGAGGGGCTTCACCGAAGCGCCTTCGCGCCCGGGCGGCGCGTGCAGCGCGCCCTCGACGCCGTCGTCTCGTCCGGCTGGCTCTGCCGGGCCGCGGTGGCGAGGCTGGGCCGCCGGCCCAACACGCTCTCCGACCTCATAAGCGTCACCGGAGACGCCGAGCCGGCCCGACGGCTGGTGGCTCCGCTCGCGGCCATGCTCCTGCCGCAAACACCGCGACTCACCGCCAATCGCTGACGGAGCCCCGGAGACTCACATGCGAACCATCGACGAGAGGCTCAGCGCCGCCCCGGTGCACCTCTGCTTCCGCGCTGCCGCGGACGTGGAGAGATGGCCCGACATTCTCCCGCACTACCGATGGGTGCGATTTCGTCGCAAAGACGGCTTCGCCCGTGGCGTCGTCGAGATGGCGGCGTGGCGGCACTTCGGTCGCCTGAGGTATCCGACTTGGTGGGTTTCCCGGATGGACCACGACGCGGAGCGCGGCACGATCACGTATCGGCACGTCGACGGTGTGACCCGGGGAATGGATGTGCTGTGGGAGGTCAATGAAGCGGATTCCGCTCTCACGCGACTCCGCATAGTGCACGAATGGGAGGGGCCTCGTTGGCCGCTGATCGGGGGGGTTGCGGCCGACTGGGTCATCGGCCCGCGCTTCATACACCACATCGCCTCCCGTACGCTGGCAGGCGTCGCATCGGAAGCCGAGCGCACAGCCCTGGACGAGGCGGCGAGGTGAGCGCGCTGATGACAGGCGAGAGCGCGTCGCCCGACGACGCCGGTCGTAGGGTGCTCATCACCGGAATTGGTCCCATTACGGCCTGCGGCACCGGCGTCGACGGCCTCTGGGAAGCCCTTCGGGGCACGATCTCGCCCGTGAGGGCGCTCACCCGTTTCGATGCCACTCCCTTCCGTACTCGGATCGCCGCCGAGGTATCGACGTTCGAGCCCACAGACTTCATGGAGCGACGCACGGCTAGGCGCCTGGACCGCTTCGGCCAATTCGCCCTCGCGGCGACTCGCGCAGCGGTCGACGATGCCGCCCTCGACCACGAGTCTCTCGAACCGGGGCGAGTCGCGGTGCAGATGGGATCCGCCTTGGGCGGCATCGCACACGCGCAGGACCAAATGCAGAACTATTACACCAAGGGCGTGCGTGGCGTCGACCCCCGGTTGGCGACGACGGTCTACTGCGGGGCCGCGAGCTGCCACGTGGCCATCGAGCATGGCTTCACGGGCCCGAACTCGACGAACGCCATGAGCTGCGCGTCCGGCGCCCTCGCCATCGCCGATGGATTTCGCCTCATCAGGGACGGCCGCGTGGACGCCGCGATCTGCGGGGGTGTGGAGGCGCCCTTGGGACCGCTCTCGTTCGGGGCCTTCGCGATCATCCGCGCCATGAGCACGAGGAACGAAGATCCGGCGCGCGCCTGTCGCCCCTTCGACCGGGACAGGGACGGCTTCGTCATGGGCGAGGGTGCCTGCGTGCTCGTGCTGGAAGAGGCACAGCGCGCCGTCGCACGCGGGGCGCCCGTATACGCAGAGGTCCGCGGCTACGGGATCACCAACGACGCGCATCACATGACGGCTCCGCGTCCCGACGCGTCACAGACGACGGAGGCCATGCGGCTGGCGCTGGAGATGGGGCGGATGGACCGGAACGCTGTGGACTACGTCAACGCACACGGGTCCTCCACTCCCTTGAACGACGCCGCGGAGACCCTCGCGATTCGCAACGCGCTCGGGACGCGAGCGTTCCAGATTCCCGTCTCGGCGACGAAGCCGTTCTACGGACACGCCCTCGGGGCATCCGGCGCGATCGAGTTCGCGGTCACTGCGCTGGCGTTGAGACACGGCTGGGTCCCACCCACCCTCAACTTCGAAGTCGCCGGCGAAGGCTGCGACCTGGACTACGTCCCCGGGGAGGGACGCACCACCCGGGTCGAGCGAGCCCTCACGAACTCCTTCGGATTCGGGGGGATCAACGTTTCGCTGGCGCTCGCCGCGTGGAACGGAGTCTCCCCGACTGGCTCGCAGGACGTCGGGCGGCGCGCTCCCGCCGATCAGCGTTCACAAGGTGGAACCACCGATCGCCCAAACGGGTAACGAGGCCCGCTCGCGAGAACGCTCCCGAGAACGAAGTGGCCGAAAGCATCCCGACAACCTTTGACGACGGAAACAGGCTTTTATAGTTTCGGGGACGCTTAGAATTTCAGGGGGCGGCCGTCTTCAAACCCGCGGACCGCACCGAAGGGGGCTAATTCCCGTGCAGTTCGACGTCCAGCCGAGTTCTACGCGATCCACCAAGAGTCGAGGTACGACGAAACGGATGTTTTCTCCCTCCCGTGGACTTGACTCCTTCGATCAGTACCTGCAGGACGTGGAGAAATACCCGCTGATTCAGGATCCAGAGGAAGAACGTGCGCTAGCCCGCCGAGCCCGCGCTGGAGACAAAGAGGCTGCCGAGCGCCTTGTTACGGCGAACCTGCGCTTCGTCATCTCCTACGTGAAGAAGTACCAGGGGCGCGGCTTGGGTCTCGCTGAACTCGTGTGCATCGGCAACGAGGGCCTGCTCAAGGCCGTGAAGAAGTTCGATCCCGAAAAGGGGGTGAAGTTCATCTCCTACGCGGTCTGGTGGATTCGGCAGACCGTCCTCCAGGCGTTGGCTGAGCAGACGCGCTCGGTCCGGATTCCGCTGAACCAGAACTCGAACCTGGCCAAGTTGGCGCGAGTCGAGACCGCGCTCACGCAGACGCTCGGCCGTCGGCCGACGGACCAGGAGATCTCGGAGGAGATGGAGGAGCCCATGGAGACGATTCGGGCTCTACGCCGGGTCGCTGCGAGCGAGCTCAGCCTGGACGCCCCCATCGATCGGAGCGACCGTGACAGCGCGAGCTTCGGGGAGCGCTTCGCCGGTGCCGAAGCCAGCGACATCGAGCAAGACGTGGAAGCGATCGCTCGCCGTGACTTCCTCGAGAGCATGTTCGAGGCCTACCTGACGGAGCGCGAGCGGAAGATTCTCTACCTCTATTACGGACTCGACGATGGCGAGGCGCGTACGCTGGAGGAGATCGGCTCACTCCTCGGAGTCACCCGCGAGCGCATCCGGCAGATCCGCAATCGAGCCTTCGAGAAGCTTCGCGAGAGTCCGCACGGTGAGTCCCTTTCGGGGTTCTGGACCGCGAACTGAGGCGGAGGACCGATCTCCTCACGCTCGGAGCCCCGCCCCTTCCACAACCGGGGGCGGGGCTCTCTAGCGTGAAGGGCCACTCGGAACCGTCCCCTCGAGCCCCGCGTAAAAGATGCGGTCGCTCCGGGACCGGCGCCTGGTTCGGAGTGGCTCCCTCTCGGCGCCCCGCGATCCGACACGGCTCACGCACGTGAAGACCCAGTCCGCATACCTTCTCTGGTCCCTGATTCTGTGGCTGCCCCCGACGGTGAGCGCACAGGAGGGCGGAGCCTGGAACGCACCTCGCGCTCTGGAGCTGATGTCGCGAGCGACCGCGGCGCGGCATCAGACCCAAGCGGATTCGGCGCTCCGAAGCTATAGGGCAGAGGCGCGGGGGTACGTCTATTTCCTCATCGACCGACCGGACACCGACGAGCTGATTCCAGTCAAGACCGATCAGATTGCGCTCGAGATCTACTGGCGCGCACCCGACCTCACACGACAGCGCATCGTTGGGTTGCGAGATCAAAAGCTGCTTCCCACCAACATCAAGTACCATCTGGACCACATGACCGTCGTCCAGGACGACTTCGCGGATCGTATCCGCCTCGGTGACGGGGACGAGGTTTCGGATGTGGTGCATCCGGCCGCGCCCAGCGCCGATTCGGTTTACGACTTTCGCCTTGCCGACTCGCTGACCCTGACTTTCCCGGGCCGGATACGGGACAGCGTCCGAGTCTACGAGATCCAGGTCCGCCCCAAGGATGTCGAGGCCCCTGGGTTCATCGGGAACGTGTTCCTCGACCGGGCAACCGGGGGCATCGCGCGTATGAACTTCACGTTCACGCCCGCGTCCTACGTGGATCCCTACCTGGACTATATCCGCATCTCACTCGACAACGCGTTTTGGGACGAGCGCTACTGGCTTCCATATCGTCAGGAGGCCGAGCTCCGTCGGGAGCTTCCCCAACTCGATTTTCTGGCGGGAAGCATCATCCGGGGCCGTTTCGAGGTCGGGGGCTACGACTTCGACGTGGAGCTTCCGGACGCCTTCTTTCGCAGCGCTCGCGTGACGACCGTGCCCGAACAGCAGCGCCGCGCCTTCCCGTTCGAGCGTCCTCTCTTCGCCGATCTGGAAGACGACGGGCTGTCTCCGCCACCTTCCCTCGCCGAGGTCCGGCGCGAAGCCGCCCAGATGGTCGCGGAACGATACCTGAGTGGGCTCGACCGGCTGCGGCTTTACCTTCCGTCTGCCTCCCACGCGTTTCGGCACAACCGTGCCGAGGGAATGTTCATCGGCATGGGAGCCGTGTTTCGGCCCAGCTCGGCTGGCGTCCTACGGGCTCACGTGGGCTACGCATTTCGCACGGGGCACGGTGCGCTGCTGCTACGCGGAGCTCGTGACGAGTCCACGGGCACGGGGGCGGCCGAAGTCTTCGTGAACCAGCTTAGAGACATCGGGTCCCTGCCCGGCGCGTCAGGAGCCATCAGCACGCTCGCCAGCCTCGTCGCGGGAGACGATTATCTGGACCCGTACTTCGCGACGGGTGTGCGACTCACGCTCCCAGATTGGCGACCTGGCCCCCAATTCCGGGCGGCGCTCACGATCGAGAGGCACACCTCTCCTCCGACGACGACCGACCCTTCCCAACGATCCTTGCGGCCGGTCCGCGAAGGCATGCTGACTGCCTTGGACTGGCGTCTCGCCGCCGGCACCTCGAGCGACGACGGATGGAGCCTCAGTGGCGATATCCGCTTGGCTGCGCTGGATGGCGAGCGCTACTGGGGCTTACAGGCGCATGGGGCGTGGTCCCGAACCGCCGCATGGCGTCGCGTCGACCTGGGCGCCAGGGCCGACGCGGGCGCCGTGTCGACCACGGCCCCCCAGCAGGAGCTCTACCTCCTCGGTGGTCGGGGCACGCTCCTCGGCCATCCCTACCGCCGAGCGGTAGGCAACCGTTACTGGCTCGTTCGCGCCGACGCGTCGGTCGGTGTCGCCGAGCCGTGGCTCACGGCGCGCGTGTTCATCGCGGCGGGGCAAGCGGCCATGCGGGGATCTGCCCTGCCGACGACCTGGGCCGGACCACGCGCGCAGGGCGTGCTCAGCACCGTGGGGACCGGATTGGGGATATTCTGGGACGTGCTGCGCCTCGACGTGGGGCATGGTATCGAGACGGGCGACTGGAGGGCGGCACTCTCGGTGGCCCGTCGCTTCCAGGCCTGGCTCTAGTATCCCGTAACCAAAATCCTTAGCCCATTCAGCGGCACAGGGCGACTGCGGGGTCGACGACCTGGGTCCCCGACCCCGCTCCCTTGGAGCGGAACCGACCCGCATCGACCCTACTCGGCGAGGGCGGCCGCCTCCCGCGGCGACAGCATAACCACCTCACGCACGCTGACGTCGGCCGTTGGTATCGTGACGCCGTCGCGCTCGTAGGAGTCGTACTCCAGGCGTCCCTCCACGTAGATGCGGTCCCCCGTGCCGATGTAGTCCTCGGCGAACTGAGCGAGCCGGTTCCAAAACGTCAGGCGGTGCCAGTCCGTGCGCTCCTTCACCTCCTCGCCGTTGCCCGGGAGCCGCCGATTCGTGGCCAGCGACAGGTGCGCGACCTTGGTTCCGTTCTGTGTCTCGCGGACGTCGGGATCGCGACCGACGTTTCCTACCAGGATGATCTTGTTCACGGACCGGCCCATCGCTGCACCTCCCGGATCTGGGTGGGGTTCGGGACCCGGACGACGCCGCGTCCCCAATTCGGTGCACCCAACCTGAAAGGTCCTCGAGGGCCCGCCCATGACTCCTTGAGACCGGTGCTGCACTAGGCCTTGGCGTCGAACCAGCTCTTCCCGACTCCCCAATCGGCCTCCAAGGGCACTGCAAGCTCCATGGCGCCCTCCATCAGCTCGACCACGAGTTCCCGAACGGCGTCAACCTCCTCCTCGGGCACCTCGAACAGGAGCTCATCGTGAACCTGGAGCAGCATCCGCGCCGCGTAACCTCGCTCACGGAGCGCTTCGTCCACGGCGATCATGGCTTTCTTGATCAAATCTGCCGCCGTTCCCTGGATCGGCGTGTTCTGTGCGACGCGCTCCCCGAATTGCCGGACGTTCCAACTCCGCGATTGCAGCTCCGGGACGTAGCGCCTGCGCCCTAGGAGCGTTTCGACGTAACCGTACTCCTTTGCCTTCTCGATCTGCTCGTCGAGGAAGGTCCGCACGCCGCTGAAGCGCTCGAAATAGCCGTCGATGAATGTCTGGGCCTGCTCCCGGCTGATGCCAAGCTGTCGTGCGAGCGAGAACGCGCCCTGCCCGTAGAGGGTGGCGAAGTTGATCGTTTTGGCCTGCGCCCTCATGGCGGCGCTCACATCGTCCACTTCGACGCCGAATATCACGGCGGCGGTCTGTCGGTGGACGTCGATCCCTTCGCGGAAGGCGGTCACGAATGCCTCGTCACCGGAGAAGTGAGCGAGGATGCGCAGCTCGACCTGGGAGTAGTCGACGCCCAGAAGCAGCTGTCCGGCGTCCGCGACGAAGCCTTTGCGGATCTCTCGTCCAATACTCGTTCGGATGGGAATGTTCTGCAGGTTGGGATCGCTGGAGGAGAGCCGGCCCGTCGCTGCCACGGCCTGGTTGAAGCTCGTGTGGATGCGGCCGGTGCGTGGATTGACGAGACGCGGAAGCGCATCGACGTACGTGCTCCGCAGCTTTTCGAGCTCCCGGAACTCCATCAGGAGCCGGGGGATCTCGTGCCCGAGCGTCGCCAGCTCCTCCAGTACCGTGGCGTCGGTGGACGGCCCTGTCTTGGTGCGTTTGAGGACCGGCAGGCCCAACCGGTCGAACAGGATTTCGCGAATCTGCGGCGTAGAGTTCACGTTGAACTCCTGACCCGCGATCTTGAAGATCTCCTGCTGGATCAGCTCGAGCTGGGCGGCGAGCTTGTGGCTCGCTTCGTGGAAGAACGGGACGTCGATCCGGATGCCTGCCTGCTGCATCCCGGCGAGCACCGAGACGAGGGGCATCTCGAGCTCGCGCAAGAGCTCGTCGAGCCCCTGACGTTCCAGATCCGGTTCGAGCAGGCGAGTGAGCCGGAGCGCGAGCTCGGCTTCCTGGCACACGAAGTCCCGGGCGGACTCCATCGGCACTTCCTCGAACGCGGTTCGGATCTTCCCCCGGCCCGCGACCTCGGCGTACGGAACGCGCTGCCGTGAGAGCAGATCGACCGCGAGCGCCGACAGTCCATGGTCACGCCGGCCGGGATCGAGCACGTAGGAAGCGACCATCGCGTCGAAGGAGGTCCCTCGCAGCGTCACGTCTGCCCGCGAGAGTGCGATCAGGTGTCGTTTTAGGTCGTGCCCGACCTTCCGGATGCTCGCGTCCTCCAGCACTGCCACCAAGCCGCGGCAGGCTTCGCTGTGCAGCGAGGGAAGATTCACAACGCCCTCGCTCTGCTGCCCCAGCTCGAGCTCGGCCGGCGGACGGTGGGCGAAGGGGAGGTAGAACACCTCCTCCACGTCCACGGCCATTGCCAGGGCGACGAGCGCACCCGCGAGCGGATCGAGCGTCGTCGTAGCCGTCGCAAGGGAGAAGCTACCCTCCTCCCTGACGCGAGCCACGAGCGCCTGCAGGCCATCGACATCGAGTACCAGAATAGGTGTCGCTCCGGCCTCGGTCGCACTATCCACCTCCCCTCCCACAGCCGCGCGCGCGTACTCCTCCGCGAGGCGCCGGAACTCGAGATCGACGAAGAGGTCCCTGAGCTTTGTCACATCCGCCTCCCCGACCTCGAAGCGCTCGAGCTCCAGGTCCACAGGGAGATCTGTAAGGATGGTGACGAGCTGCTTCGAGAGGCGCACCTCGTCTGCATGCTCGAGCAGCGACTCGCGCGCCCGCCTGCCCGCCACCTCGTCGGCGCGCTCCAGCAGCTCCTCGATCGACCCGAAGCGGTCGAGGAGCTTCACCGCCGTCTTGGGACCGATCCCCGGCGCGCCGGGGACGTTGTCCGACGAGTCGCCGATCAGCGCAAGATAGTCGACGACTCGCCCGGGAGCCACTCCGAGCTTCTCCGTGGCCGCAGTCTCGTCGACGTACTCGGCATCCACACCGACGGGGCCTCCACGGCCTGGATTGAGGAGCGCCACCCCTGGCCCTACGAGCTGGTAGAAGTCCTTGTCACCGGAGACGATAACGACGTCCAGGCCTGCTGCGCGTGCACGGATCGCGAGCGTGCCGATGACGTCGTCCGCTTCGTACCCTTCGAGCTCTACGACCGGGATCCGGTAGCCGGCACAGATCTCTCGGATGCGTGGGAGCGAGGCGGCGAGCTCGTCGGGCATCCGTTCGCGGGTGGCCTTGTACTCCGAGTACATCTCCTCGCGGAAGCTCTTTCCCGCGTCGAACACAACCGCCAAATAGTCGGGATCCAACTCGTTGAGCACCCTTTCAAGGAACTGGGTGAAACCGAACGGCGCAGAAGTGTGCTCACCTTTCGAGCTCACGAGTGGCCGGCTGATGAATGCGAAGTAGGAGCGATAGATCAGCGCGTACGCATCGATCAGAAAAAGGCGAGGCCGCGTCTTGGGAGGGACGTCCACGATCAGCTCGAGGCTCTGAAAGGTCGAGGGCGCCCCGCGGAAGACTTCCGCGAGACGCCCGGCGACGGGGAAGTGAAGGACCTATCGCAGACTCAGGCCCGAGCGACGTTCGCCGCCTGCAGTCCCCGCTCGCTCTCACGAATCTCGAATTCCACGGTCTCACCTTCGGCAAGGGTCCGGAAGCCCCCCCCGGTGATCGCGGAAAAGTGCACGAAAACGTCATCGCCATCCTGCCGCTGGATGAAGCCGTACCCCTTCGAGTCGTTGAACCACTTCACGGTCCCTTGCATTCCTGCACCCTCCGGATGAATTGAAACGACCGGCCCTGGAACAGCCGGACGACAAGCTTACGAGCGAGTGTCGGCGTGGTCAAGAAAGGCTGCCAGAAGGCGATCATCGGTCTCTGTAGAGGTGTCCGTAGATAGCCTGATTTCGTCGCACCCTCTTCACATAGTCCTTGGTTTCCGCGAACGGAATGCGCTCGGTGAAGAGCACCGGGTCCGACGCCTCGGGGAAGGATCTCCACCGATTCGCACGGCCCGGACCGGCGTTGTAGGCCGATAGCACCAGGGGTAGCTGTTCATAGCGCCTGAGCATCTCCGTCAGGTAGGCGATTCCGAGATGCATGTTGAGGTCCGCCACCTCGAGGCTCGCCAGGCTGAAGTCGTCGGGACTGATCCGCCTCGCCAGCTCTCGGCCCGTCGCCGGCATGAGCTGCATCAGGCCGACCGCACCGGCCGGCGACACGATGTCCTCGTCCCAGGCCGATTCCTGTCGGATCATTCCTGCTACGAGCCATGGGTCGACGCCCCATTCGGCCGCCTCACGGAGGAGGCGCTCCCGGCGTGGGAGGGGAAACACCACGCTCAACAGCCGCCGGTCCCACGCGATCCCACGATCCCGTAGGTCCCAGCCGAGATTGATTCCCTGGATCGTGTAACCCCGGGAGATGATCTCGCCGGCCAACCGCAGCACATGGGACGCTGTCGGGTGTGCGCGCTCGATGAGGCCCCCACGGTCGCGGCGGCTCCGTCCGTGATGCCGGCGTCGATGAGCAGGTCCACGACGCGCAGACCCTCTCGCATCCATTCGCGGGGGGGGGGGGTGGCTCGGCGCGCTCCCGGAAATCGGGGTCGAACGTCAGGCCGAGCAGCTCGGCTCCGATCACACCGTAGTAGTCGATGGGGTCGTGCTCGAGAAAAGCCCGCAGAACGGCCCGCCCGCGGACCGTGTCGCCCGTCTCCAGCCGCGCGCGAGCGCTCCAGTAGGAAGCCTCGCCGCGGCCGCTCCTGTCTGGAAACGCCTCGATGTACGCGTCGAATTTGTCGGCGGCGCTGGAACGCGCACCACGCTCGAGGTGGATACGCCCTGCGCGGAGATGGGCGAGCGCCGCGCGAGTCGAGGTGGGCGCGTTTTCCACGAGCCGCTCGTACTGGCTCAGCGCCTCCGCAGTGCGGCCTCCGCTCTCCGCTGCCATTCCTTTGAGGTAGAGGACCTCCGCTGCCTCGGGCGAGGCGGGGTGCTCGCCGACGAGACGCTCCCGGAGGGTGCTCGCGTCCGCGACCCGACCCTGTCGGACCCGTAGCAGGCCCCATTGGTCGAGGGCCTGCGCCGCGACTTCCCCGGCTTCGGAGAGGATTCGCAGCTCCTGGGCCGCTTCTTCCTGACGACCGCCGACACGGGTCATGAGAACCGCCCGCGCGAGTCGGACGTGGATGGTCACGGCGTCGAGCCCCAGCATCTCGGCGTGTAGGTCATACGCGTCGAGCGCCGGCTCATCGAGGCCAGCGCCGTCCATCGCTCGTGCAGCGTCGAGGGCCGCGCCGGCATCGACGAGCGCTCCAGCGGCGAGCAAGGCCTCACCCGCGGCTGCCGCGGCGCGCGTCCGGGGACCCGGCCGCGAGGGCTTCGCGGAACGCCTCCACGGCGGCGACGGTGTCGTCACGGGCCCCACGGAGCTCCCCCACCCATCGCCAGGCCTCCGCACGCAGCGAATCGGGCTCGAGACCGGCAGCCAACGCGTCTTCCATCACAGCGAGAGCGCCTGTGCTATCCCCGCGCGCCAGCCGCGCCGTCGGCGGCGCACTCCACGCCCGCCATCGCACGTCCGACGTCCGAATGAGCGCCACAAGACGATCGGTCAGGACCACGTCTCCGGCAGCCGCCACTTCGTTGGCCAGCCCCAGCGCCGACCACGACGCCACCTCGGGGTCGCCCTCAGAGAGCACGCCCAGTTGCTCGATGGCAGCGTCCCAATCCATGAGGCGCGCAAGGCTCCTCGCGCGCCGAGCCTCGACGATGACTCGGTCGTCGACAGAGGTGTCTGCCGCCGTGAGCCGCCGGGCGTACGCCGCCGCGGCGCTCCCCCACTCCCTCGCCTCCTCGAGCGCACGCCCCAGCAGCGCCCAGCCTTCGCCGTCGCCTTCGTCGTCGAGCCACAGAGCTGCCTCGAGCTCTCGACGGACGCCCGCCCAGTTTCCGTAGCCGGCGTCCGCCCTCGCCGCCAATAGGAGCCCGGGCGGCGCGAGCGCGCTCTCCGCGCGAAGCGGAGCAAGGATCCTCGCGGCGTGCCAGGGCCGCCCCGCTTCGAGCTCGGCGGCTGCAGAATCGACGGCATTCGGAGCGACGCGTGCACTCCACACCGTGGTGCGGGCGGGTGCGCTCGGGGGGAGGGACTCCGGCTCGATCGCAGACGAGAACGGAAGCCACAGAAGCGCGGCTGCGAGTGGTACCTGGAGAGAGCGGCTCATCGGTGCGCCCCAATCGGCGTCGACAACTGCAAAGGCCGTCGGGGGTCTCCCTCGCTCGCCCCCCCCCCCCGCGTCGATCCGACGGCCCTCGCCGTAGAACGTAACCGTGCCTGGCCGGTGCACCAGCCGGCCCGCCGAACGACGGCCCCCGAACGGCGCACGCACATGAAAGAGGAAGAGGCCCCCCCGTTCCCGGGGCGGCCTCTTCCTAGACGGCACGAGCGACTCGTCGATCAGGCGGGGGCTGCCGGGCCTCCCTGCGCCTCCATCGCGTGGAGCGTATCCACCATCTTCTGTGCGGACTCCTCCATGTCGATCACCAGGCTGTCGATCCGCGACACGAAGTAGTTGTGCGAAACGCTCACCGGGATGGCAATGGCGAGCCCGAAGGCCGTCGTGAGAAGGGCGACCTTGATGCCCCCCGCCACGAGCGTCGCCTCCACCTCGCCCGCCGCCTCGATGGATTGGAACGCGAGGATCATCCCGATCACCGTCCCGAGGAAGCCCAGGAGCGGTGCGATGTTGGTGAGGGTCGCGAGAACGACCAGCCCCTTTTCGAGCTTCGACAGCTCGATGAGGCCCTGGTTCTCGATCGCCTTCATGACCCGTTCGGTTCCCTCGTCCGCACGCTCCAAGCCCGCGTAGAGGATGTTCGCCGCCGGCGCATTGGAGTTACGAGTGACCTCCAAAGCCTCGCGGATGCGCTGCTGGTTCAGCAGCTCATCGACGTTGCGGAGGAGGCCTTTCGTCTTCTGGCTCTTCCCCAGGAGGTCGAAGAACTTCCAGATGATGACGACGACGCCCAAGCCGAGGCAGAAAGCCAGAGGCCAGCGCATGAATCCGGTGGCGTCCCAGTTCTGGGTGACTTGATCCTGCCAGGTCAGCCCCGCGTCTTCCATTCCGGGGAGCTGCGCCAGGAGCGTATACAAGTTCGCACCGACCAAAACGACCTCCAGCCGAAGAATGCTCCTCACGAAAGTCGGCCCACCCAAGTCGGCGGGCCAGACCCCACGATTTCGAGAGGACCGCATAATGGCGACGGCCCTCCAAGCGTGTCAACCCCCGCTCCGCAGGCTCCGCAGCCGACTTGAAGACGCCCACCGACGAACAGGCAGCGTCGCTGACGGGTGCACGCGCGGGTGAAAGGGGCCAGGGTGGAATGCGTCGCTCCACGACTTGACTTCCAGACGTGGCACCACCGACGAACAGGCAGCGTCCTTGGACGGGTGCGGACAGCGCGGGTGAAAGGGGCACCCGGAGGGTGGATCCACCGGGCTGGGAACGTCGCCGGTCAGCACGATGCGGTCGCGCGAACCTCGGGCTGCGGGATCCGGCCTCGGCACCGCAGACAACAGGGCCTGCGTATAAGGGTGTAGCGGACTCCTATAGAGCGCCTCCGCGCCGGCGACCTCCACGATCCGCCCCAGGTACATGACGGCGACGCGGTCGCTCACGTGCTCGACGACGGCGAGGTCGTGCGCGATGAAGAGGTACGTCAGGCCGAGCTCGGCCTGGAGATCGGAGAGCAGGTTGAGCACCTGCGCCTGCACGGAGACGTCCAGCGCACTCACCGGCTCGTCCAGTACGAGGAAGTCGGGCTCCACGGAGAGCGCCCGAGCGATTCCCAGCCGTTGGCGCTGACCACCGCCGAACTCGTGGGGATAGCGATCGACGTGAGCACCACGTAGCCCAACCCGCTCGAGGAGCTCGATCGCTCGGGCGCGGGGATCGCCGCGCCCGAGCCCGTGGACGCGCAGGGCCTCCTCCAGCATCGCCCCTACGGAAAGCCGTGGGTTGAGCGACCCGAAGGGGTCCTGGAAAACAATCTGAGCTCGCCTCCGGAGACGCCTCAGCCCGTCGGAGTCGAGGGCTCCGACGTCGAGGTCGTCGAAGCGCACGGTGCCCGAAGTCGGCTCCACGAGCCTCAGAACCGCGCGACCGGTGGTGGACTTGCCGCATCCGGACTCACCTACCAGGCCCAGCGTCTCTCCTCGCCAGAGGTCGAAGCTGACCCCGTCCACGGCCCGCACCTGACCCGCGACTCGGCCGAACGTCCCTGCCCGCACGGGGAAGTGCTTGACCAGGTCGCGAACCTGTAGCAGAGGCGCGCCCGATCGGTCGACCGCAGCTCGACCGCCCGAAGGCGGGGTCATGTCACCACGTCCGGGGCGGCGGGCTCCGGGACCGAATCGCCTAGCAACCAGCAGCGCGCCTCCCTGCCGGCCGCGTCGGGAACGGGGAGCAAGGGAGGCGGCTCCTCGCAGCGCTCGAACCTTTCCGGGCACCGGTCCGCGAACCGGCAACCCACCGGCCACGCGGTGGGGTTGGGAACGGTACCCACGATGGGCGTGAGCCTGTGTCCCCGCTGGTCGAGGACCGGCAGGGAGTTCAGAAGCCCCCGGGTATAGGGGTGACTAGGCGCGCCGAAGATCTGCGCGGCCGTGCCCGATTCCACCACCTGGCCGGCGTACATGACCACCACGCGGTCGCAAACCTCGGCCACGACACCCAGATCGTGGGTAATGAGGAGCACGGCCATGCCGCGCCGCGTCTGGAGATCGGCGAGGAGCTCGAGGATCTGCGCCTGGATCGTCACATCGAGCGCCGTGGTCGGTTCATCTGCGATGAGGAGGTCCGGCTCGCCCGACAGCGCGATCGCGATCATCACGCGCTGCCTCATTCCTCCGGACAACTGGTGCGGATACTCGGAGAGGCGCCTTCGGGGCTCGGGTATGCCGACCTCGGTGAGGAGGCGGACGGCCTCCTCCCTCGCCGCCGCCCGGTCCATCCGGCTCCTGACCCGAAGCGCCTCGACGATCTGATCGCCCACTGAGTAGACGGGATTGAGGGAGCTCATCGGCTCCTGGAAAATCATGGAGATGTCGTTCCCTCTGACGGCCCGGAGCCTTCGCTCGGGGGCTCCGACGAGCTCCTCTCCGCGTAGCCTTATCGAGCTACCTGGCATGATGCGCGCCGGCGGGGACGGGAGCAGCCCCAGCACCGACAGCGACGTCACGGTCTTGCCACATCCCGACTCTCCCACGATCCCGACCGTCTCGCCCTCCGCCACTCCGAAGGAGACCCCATCCACAGCGCGAGCCACGCCCTGGTCGGTGAAGAACCAGGTTCGCAGATCGGAGACCTCCAGGAGCGCCGGCCCGGTCACGCTCTCAGCCTCGGATCCATGGCGTCCCTCAGACCGTCGCCCACGAGGTTGAAGGAGAGCACGGTGAATACGATCGCCAGCCCCGGGAAGGTGGAAATCCACCACGCCCCAAGCAGGTTGTCGCGGCCGTCCGCGACCATCGTCCCCCACGAAGGGGTCGGGGGCTGAACCCCAAGGCCCAGGAACGACAGCCCCGCCTCGAGCACGATGGTGTTCCCGATACCCAAGGTCGCGGCGACGATCACCGGCGCCAACGCATTGGGGACGAGATGCCTGAGGATGATACGCCGGCGGGAGTACCCCAGTGCACGCGCGGCCTGGACGAACTCGCGTTCGCGCAGCGAAAGGACCTCTCCGCGCACGATCCTAGCAGTGCCGGGCCAAAGCGTCAGACCCAGCACGGCGATGATGAGGAAGATCGAGGGCTCGAAGAGGGCGATGATGGTGATCAGGAGAACGAGACGCGGAAACGAGATCACCATGGTCCACGAAGCGCATGATGATCGAGTCGAGCCAGCCGCCGACGTATCCAGCCACGGCTCCCAACAGGGTGCCGATCGTGACGCTGATTCCGACAGCGACGAACCCGATCGTGAGCGAGATCCGCGCTCCGTAGAGGAGCCTGGAGTAGACGTCCCTGGCGAACTTGTCCGTTCCGAGGGGATGCAGCGCCGACGGTCCTGCCAGCCGCTGGGTGATGAGGTCGCCCTGCACCGCCGGGTCGAACGGCGAGATCAGGGGCGTGAGAAGCGCGATCAAGTAGAACGCCACGATCGCCATCAGACCTACCACTGCGGTGCGATTCCGCGAGAACGCGCGAACGGCCAGGTCCCATTGACTCACCCCGACTCGGCGCGTGGCCTCGCTTCGAACGACGTCCCGCCAAGACCACGCCCACACCAGGAGGAGCGCCAAGAGGAGCGAGGCGACCGCGAGCTGGTCGGGCCAGGAGCTTCTAAGGGCCTCGCCGATTCTCTCACCGCGGGTCGCAGCGATCCAGAGAGAGAAGAGCCACACCATGAGCGCGGTGCCTCCGGCCCCCCACCGCCGTGCCAGAAGCTGAGGCAGACCCGGCATCAGCGCAGAGAGCGCACGGCCTCCAACGGCCTCGGGCTTTGGCACCGGCGTCAAGTAGTCCGCGGCGCCGCCTCCCCCTGCGCCTCTCCCTTCGAGGCCACCGCTCCCACCCTCAGTCATAGCGGATGCGGGGATCGACCACGGCGTACAGCACGTCCGCCACGAGATTCCCCACCACGACCATCGAGGCGAAGAAGAAGCTCCCCGCCATGACCAGCGGGTAGTCGCGGGCGTTGATCGCGTCGACGATCGTCCTGCCCATGCCCGGCCACGCGAACACGTACTCGATGAGCACGGCTCCGCTGAAGAGGGCCGGCACGTAGAGCCCGAGAAGCGTGATCACCGGAATGAGCGCGTTCCTCAGGGCGTGCTTGAAGACGACAGCCCGCTCCGGGAGCCCCTTGGCGCGCGCCGTGCGGATGTAATCCTGCCGCACGACCTCCAGCATGCTGCCCCTCATGTATCGCGCGATTCCCGCCGTCAGCACGAGGGTGAGCGATACCGTGGGAAGGACCAGGTGCAGAAACCGGTCCTTCAGCTTTCCGGCCAGCGAGAGAAACTCGTAGTCCACGCTCTGCATGCCCGAGGCCGGGAACCAGATGGGCCATTCCCATACGTTTCGGGCGAACAGGCTGAACGTCAGGATCAGCATGAGCGCGAGCCAGAACGACGGCATCGAGTAGAAAAAGAGCAGAACGACGCTGAGGCTCGAGTCGGTGAGGGAGTACTGACGCACGGCCTGGATCGTCCCGAGCACGATCCCGACCAGAAACGCGAGACCGAGCGCGCAGACCGAAAGCAGAAGCGTGTTGGGAAGAAAGTTCAGCAGGACGTCACGGACGGGACGGCTGTGGCTGTAGCTGAAGCCGAAGTCTCCCGTGAGAAGCGCCGCGACCCATTTCAGGTACCGGACGTAGACGGGCTGGTCCAGGCCGAAGTTGGCGCGCATCTGTTCGACCACGTCCTGCGTCAGACCCGGTGACAGCATGTAGAGGGTCGGGTCGCCCGGTGCGAGGTTCACCACGAAGAAGACGATCGTGGCGATCCCCAGGACGAGAGGGATCGCGCCGAGAACGCGCGTAGCGAGGTATTTGGCCACCGGCTAGCCAGTGTCTCGTGTCAGCGCGACCTGCGTTGGGCCGGGTCGATCCACCACTTCCGGATATTGATCCACTCGCCGCGGGCGTCCATCTGCACGTCCTCGACGCGCTCGTTCACCCCGTCCAGCCGATCCGGGAAATAGAAGTAGGTGTAGGGCTGCTCCTCGCTCAGCACCTTCTGATACTCCGCCCACAGCTGCTTGGCCTCTTCGCGGTCGACCGTGACTCCGATCGCCTCCAGAAGTCGGTCGATCTCGGGATTGCGCGTCCCGGACCAAGCGAACGGCTGGTCGATGCGCTCGGAGTGGAAGAGGTCCATGTCGTCGAGCTTGAACTCGGTGACCCAGCCGATGACGACGCCATCGAAGTCCCGTAGGTCCGGCGTGTTGATCTGCTGAAGCATGGTCGCCCACTCGACGACGCGGGGCCGCGCGTCGATTCCCACCTCGAGGAGCTGGGCCTGCATGATTTCGGAGATGTCCTGCCGCTGCTGATTGCCGGTGTTGTACTTGATCGTGAACGAGAGCGGCAACCCCTCCGCATTCTCACGGATGCCGTCACCGTCACGGTCCGTCCAGCCGGCCTCATCCAAGAGCCGCATGGCGGCGTCCCGATCGTAGGCGAGGTTTACTGCCGCGGCCGGATCGTATGCGAAATGGAACGGCGGCACGCCCGAATTGGCCACCGTTCCGTAGCCCTCCAGGAGCGCGTCCACGATCGCCTGTCGGTTGGTCGCCATCGTGATCGCACGGCGCACGCGCGGATCGGCGAGTTGAGGTCGGCGCGAGTTCCAACCCACCAGAACATAGGAGCGTTGTTGGTAGTGCAGCAGATCCAGGTCGGGGTTGTCTATGATGCGCTGAGCCTGGTCCGGCCGAGGAGCGATGAAAACGTCGATGTTCTCCGTGAGGAGCTCAGTGAGCAGGGTGGTCTGCTCCGGAATCACTCTCAGGACGTAGCGGTCGAGATAGGGACGACCCCCGAGACTCCCGGGAAACGCGGGGTTGGCCTCGAAGACCCAACGGTCCTGGGGCAGGTGCTCCCTGAACACGAACGGACCGTTTCCGACCGGACACTGCGTCCCGAAAGGATGCTGCTTGAGCTGCTCGGGCGGAACATCAGCGAGCAGGTGCTGCGGCATGATGCCGACGGTCCGCCACGCATCGAGAAACTCGGAGTGTGGTTCGAGTCGGATCGTGACCGTGTAATCATCGACGACCTCGACGCCCGCCTCGCCCTTCACGTAGTGCGTCCAGAACGCCGCGTTGGGAAACGCCGTGAGTGGATCGGTCGCGCGAATGTAGGTGAAGGCGACGTCGTGCGCGTCGGTCGGCTCCCCGTCGTGCCACAGAACGTCCCGCCTGAGGTGGAACGTGAGCTCCGTGTTGTCCTCCGACACCTCCCACGATTCCGCGAGGTACGGCCGGGCCTGGAAACGCTCGTCGTAGTCGATCAGCGTCATCAGGTTCACGAACGACTGGTGCTGGCTGGACGTGTAGTCGGACGAAACGAGCGCGTTCATACCGTCGCCCATGTCGCCGATGGTACCGATTACCAGGGTGCCACCATAGCGCTCATCGGAGGGCGCCGGATGCTCGGCCCGGTAGGTAGCCATGAATTCATCGACACGGGCGCGCGCGGTGGCGCAGAACTCGCCCGTCGCGCCGGCCGCACCGGCGACCACCGAGGCAGCCGCAGCCGAGCTTCCCGTCTCATCGCCTCCACAGGCCGCTACGAGAGCGGCGAGGACCGGTCCCGCGATCCATCGCGATGCCTTCATGAGCTCGTCTCCACGTTCGTCATCGTCTCCACGTCCACTCCGCGTGCCCGTAACGCGACCGCCACCGCTCCTCGCTTTCCCGCTCGACCCGAGCGCACCCGTGCGCGCCGTCCTCCCATCTACCCGCGAACTCCGCCCGGAAGCCCTGCTCGACCGCCTCCGCGACCCTGTCCCAGCGCGGGACGAAGCCCAAGACGTCGGAGACCGTCGTCTGTCCCGTCTCCGGCTCCCCTCTCGCCGGGCCGCTCGGACCCCGCGCTTCCTGGGCCGCCAGCGACAATCTGCGCAGCCAGGCGGTCCGCCGCCGGAGCGGAAGCGACCCGTGCTGGAGCACGACGCGCTCCACGCGAGCCTGCGCGCTACCTACGATCTTGCTCGCACCGACCACGACCTCGCCGTGAGCAGGTCGGTCGAAGCAGGGGCCCGCGTCAGGGCGCGCCGCCGGCCTGCGATCATCCCACAGCGTGGCGGGCACGCCGAGCGCCCAGAGTCCACGCAGAAGCGCACGGTTCACCCGCTGGTACGTGGTGCGCACGCCACCGTAGGCCGTCGCGGGTACCGCCACGGCGTACGTGAGCTCGTGGTGGTGGAGTACGGCCCGTCCCCCCGTCGGGCGACGGACGAAGACAATCCCTTGCCGCCGGGCAGTGTCCACGTCGTACAGCCCCCTAGCCGGCTCGTTCCGTCCGAACGAGATCGTGGGAGCTGTCCAGCGATAGAGCCTCAGGGCCGCACAGCCGGGCCCGACGGCTTCGGCCATCGCGTGGTCCCGGGCCATGTTGACCTCCCCAGCGAGCGGCGGATCCACGCGAACCGACCACCGCAAGGATCCAGTCGTCGAGGCCCCCTCAAAAATCGAACGAACCACCCGGCTCCAAGATCTCCACGCGTGCCCGACCGCCCACCAGGGCCCGGAACGCCTCAGGGTCCTGAGCGATGAGCGGCCACGTGTTGTAGTGGATCGGAATCACGACCTTCGGCTCGATCATGGAGACCGCCCGCGCGGCGTCCTCTGGACCCATGGTGAAGTTGTCGCCGATCGGGAGCATCGCGACGTCCACCTGACCTCGGAGAAGCTGGAGGTCCATGATCAGCGCGGTGTCCCCTGAATGGTAGAACCGCTTGCCGCCCGCCGTAACGAGGAACCCTGAGCAATCGGTCGTGTGCGTCCCCTCCTCGTCTCCGGCGATGGTCCCCGTATGTAGGGCGGGCGTCAGCTTCACACGACCGAACGGAAAATCGTACCCGCCCCCGATGTTCATCCCGTGTCCGTTTTCCACGCCGCTTTCGAGGCAGAAGCTCACCAGCTCGAATGTCGAGACTACCGTTGCGCCAGTTCGCTTCGCCAAGGGGATACAGTCGGCGAAATGGTCGAAATGTCCGTGGCTGCAGAGGATGTAGTCGGCTTCGATGTCCGCCACCGTCAAGTCCGTGGTGGGGTTATCCGCGAAGAACGGATCGACGACCACCTTCGTGCCGTCCTCGCATTCGAGCGTGCAGGTCGCGTGGCCGTGCCAGGTCACTTTCGCCATGCCGCTTCCTCGGTTTCAAGGGACACTCGCCGGACCGGGTCAATGTGACGCGCGCCGCACCGTCGGCGCCAGCGGAGCGCCCCCTCGAACGGCACGACACGTTTCATCACGTCCTTCCGTAGGCCTCCACCGGCGGACAGGCGCAGACCAGGTTCCGGTCGCCGAACGCGTTGTCGACCCGGGCCACCGGGGGCCAGTACTTGTGCTCACGCGTCCAAGGGGCCGGGAACACCGCCTGCTCGCGCGAATAGGGGTGGCCCCAATCGTCCCGGACGACCGACTGCGCCGTATGCGGTGCGTTACGAAGGAGGTTGTCCTCCGGGTCCGCGACGCCCAGCTCCACCTGCTCGATCTCGGCGCGAATGGAGAGGAGCGCGTCGCAGAAACGGTCCAACTCGTCCTTGGACTCCGATTCCGTCGGCTCCACCATGATCGTCCCGGGCACGGGCCAGGACATCGTAGGCGCGTGGAAGCCATAGTCCATCAAGCGCTTGGCCACGTCCTCCTCGGTGATCCCGCAGCTCTTGCTCAGCTTCCTGAGGTCCAGGATGAACTCGTGCGCGACACATCCGCCCCGGCCTCGGTAGAGGACGTCGTAGTATCGCTCCAACCGCTTGGCCATGTAGTTGGCTGCGAGGATCGCGACCTCACTTGCCCGGGCCACGCCGTGGCGACCCAGAAGCGCGATGTACGCCCAGGAGATGATCAGGATCGAAGCGCTCCCCCAGGGCGCGGACGAGACGGGCCCGATGCCCTTGGAGCCACCCACGTCGGCCAGCGGATGCCGCGGAAGGAACTCCCGCAGCTCTCGGGAAGCGCAGATCGGGCCCATTCCCGGGCCGCCACCCCCGTGAGGGATGGCGAAGGTCTTGTGGAGGTTCACGTGGCAGACGTCCGCGCCGTAGTCCCCGGGGCGGGCGAGTCCCACCTGCGCATTCAGGTTCGCACCGTCCAGGTAGACGAGGCCGCCGTGGGTGTGGACGATCCTGCACACCTCCTCTACGTCCTCCTCGAAGACCCCGTGGGTCGACGGGTAGGTGATCATCAAGGCCGCGAGCCGCTCGGCGAACTCCACTGCCAACTCCTCCAGATGACCTAGGTCGATCGCTCCGGATTCGTCGACTCGCACGATCCGAACGTCCATGCCTGCCATCACTGCGCTGGCGGGGTTCGTGCCGTGGGCCGAGGAAGGAATGAGGCACACATCGCGCTCCGGCTGACCACGGTCATCGTGGTACGCCCTGATCACCAAAAGACCCGTGTACTCGCCCTGGGCCCCCGAGTTGGGCTGTAGCGAGACGGCTTCCAGGCCGGTGATCTCGCCGAGCCAGGTCTCCAGATCATCCATCACGGCCTGGTAGCCCCTCGTTTGATCGCGGGGAGCGAATGGATGGATCCGGGAGAAGCCAGTCCACGTGAGCGCTTCCATCTCGCTCGTCGCGTTCAGCTTCATCGTGCACGACCCCAGAGGAATCATGCTCGTGTTGAGCGCGAGGTCGCGGCTCTCGAGGCGATGGATGTACCTCAGCATCGCGGTTTCGGAGCGATAGCTGTTGAAGACCGGGTGCTCGAGGTAGGGAGAAGTCCTCCGCAGTTTAGGAGGCAGCGGCGGCACCTCTGTCCGGCTGGCGAGCGTGCGGGCGTCGAAACCGGTTCCCGCCTCACCCGCGAACGCGGCGAAGACGTCGTCGAGGTCGGTCGGCCCGACGGTCTCGTCCAGCGCTACACCGATCGATCCGTCTCCGAAATCGCGCAGGTTGATCCCGCCCGCCCGGGCCCGCTCCAGCACCGACGCCGACGAGACCCCCAAGGGCCGCACCCTCAAGGTGTCGAAGAAGTCGGCGTGCACCACTTCGTGACCGAGTCGAGCAAGGCCTCGGGCGAGCACCGACGCGAGTTCTCGGACCCGTTCGGCAATGGCCCGCAGGCCGGCCGGCCCGTGGTAAACCGCATACATCGATGCCATGATCGCGAGCAGGACCTGGGCCGTGCAGATGTTGGAGGTCGCGCGTTCCCGGCGGATGTGCTGCTCCCGGGTCTGGAGCGCCATCCGCAGCGCGGTTCGCCCTTCAGCGTCTACGCTGACGCCGATGATCCGGCCGGGCACCTTACGCTTGAAGGCTTCCGAAGCAGTCATGAACGCTGCGTGCGGGCCTCCGAAGCCCAGCGGCACACCGAAACGCTGGGAGCTCCCGACGGCGATGTCCGCGCCCCACGCTCCCGGAGGCTCCACGAGTGTCATCGCGAGTAGGTCCACGGCGACGGCCAGGTGCGCTCCCGATTCGTGCAGGCTCTGGGCGAGGGCCGCGTGATCGCGGAGGAGACCGTCCGTGGCGGGGTACTGCAGCAGAGCTCCGAACACGTCGTCGTGCGGCTCGAAATCTTCGACGGCGCGTCGATCGATGCGGATCCCGAGAGGGCGCGCGCGCGTGCGCAGCACCTCGATCGTCTGGGGGTGACAATCCTCGGCCACCATGAACGTCCGGCGTCCGTGAGCCGCGCTCGCGAGTAGGATCATGGCTTCGGCCGCGGCGGTGCCTTCGTCGAGGAGAGATGCGTTCGCCACGGGCAGCCCCGTCAGATCGATGCACATCGTCTGAAAATTCAGGAGTGCTTCCAGACGGCCCTGCGAGATCTCGGATTGGTAGGGGGTGTACTGGGTGTACCAGCCCGGATTCTCGAGGACGTTCCGTCGGATGACGCCAGGGGTGATGGTATCGTGATACCCCATCCCGACGAAGGAGCGAGCGACGCGGTTCAGCTTCTCGATCTCACGAAGCCGATCGAGGAGGCGCTTCTCCGACTCGCCGGAGGGAAGCGAAAGGGGGCGCTCCAGCCGGATCGAAGGCGGGATGATGGCCTCGACCAGCTCCTCCGTGGACGAGAACCCCAGGTAGGCGAGCATGGCGGCCACCTCCCCCTCGTCGGGGCCCACGTGACGCCGGACGAAGTCGGCCTGAGGCTCCAGGGTCGCGGACACAGCCTGCGGTACGCGGGGTCTAACGTCCCCACACCCGAACGACGGGAACCGTGGGCCCGGCCGGCCGGGATGGGGTTGTGTCGAGCAGGGCCGGAGGCACTACGCGGCGAGGTGCGAGGCGTAGTCCTCGGCGTCCATGAGATCGACCAGCTCGCTCTCGTCCTCGACGCGAAGCCGAACCATCCACCCGTCGCCGTAGGGATCGGTGTTCACCAGCGAGGGGTCGACGACGAGCGCACGGTTCGCCTCGACGATCTCTCCGGCGACCGGGCAGAAGAGATCGCTCACCGCCTTGACCGCCTCGATGGTGCCGAAGGTCTCCATCTTGTCGAACGATTCCCCCTCCGACGGCAGCTCGACGAATACGACGTCGCCGAGCTCGCTCTGCGCGAAGTCGGTGATGCCTACGGCGAACACTCCGTCCTGCTCCGTCGCCTTCAGGTATTCGTGCTCCCGGGTGTAGCGGAGGCCCTCGGGGATCTCGGACATTCAGCCAACCTCGTTCGATCTTCGCGGGATGATGAGGCAAGATAATAGGGGAATCGACTCCACCTGGAAAACGCTCTCTGCCAGCGTCACTTTCCCTTCCCAAGCAGTGGGCACTACGCCTAGATTCGCACCCCCGGAACGGCCTATCTCGCGGGGCGGTGCTTCTCGGCGCGGACTCGGTGGGAGACTCGGGAATCGTCAACAAGATCGGCTCGGGGATTACAGCAGACCTCGCGCGCCGCGAAGGCATCCCCGTCTACGTCGTGACCGACCGAACGAAGTTCCTACTGCCTGGCTTCCCACAGCCGCTCGACGATGACCGCGCAGCGGCGGAGGTGTGGAAGCCTCCACCCGGGCGTGGGCATATGGAACGGCTACTTCGAGGTACTCGAGGGCCACCGCGTGGACGCCCGGGTGGTAGAGGATCTGGTGCTGGAGGGAAGTCGACGACGTGTGTCGAACGCTGACAACTCCGGCCTTTTGGGCCGATTGGACAGCCACCCGGAAGGGGTGATGCCGGAGATTCATCGAGGAACCGCCCCGACGGGATCGGGTAGGGTTCAACGACCCCCGCGGATCTCGTGCCGCCGGGCCCGCCGCCGACCGCCACCCGAGGATCGCCGTCCATGGCCACGGTTCTCGCGTCCACTCCACGCCCGGCGCTCACGGTCCTGAGCGAGGAAGAGGGTCTGTCCCAAGAGGCCATCAGGGACTTCGCGGTAACCGAAATCGAGCCCCGGGTCAGGCGCATGGACGAGGCGCAGGAGATCGATGCCGACCTCGTGCCACAGCTCTTCGAGCTCGGCGTCATGGGAATCGAGATCCCCGAAAGGTTCGGCGGGGCGGAGTCCTCGTTCTTCACGTCGGTCCTGGTCGTCGAGGAGCTTTCCCGGGTGGATCCGTCCGTCGCCGTCTTCGTCGACGTCCAGAATACGCTGGTCGTGAACGCCGTGGGGCGCTGGGCGAGCGAAGCCCAGATGGCCCGCTGGTTTCCCGGGCTCGCGCGCAACGTGGTCGGTGCCTACGCACTCTCGGAGGCCGGCAGCGGCTCCGACGCTTTCGCTCTGAAGTGCCGGGCCGTCGCGGACGGCGACGACTGGATCCTGAACGGCCGCAAGCTCTGGATCACGAACGGAGCCGAGGCCGGTCTGTACATCGTTTTCGCCACCGTCGACCCGGACGCCGGATACCGAGGCATCACGGCGTTTCTGGTGGAAAGGGAAGCGGATGGGTTCGCGGTGGGAAAAAAGGAGGACAAGCTCGGGATCCGCGCCTCGTCCACGACGGAGCTCATCCTCGACGACGTTCGTGTGCCCGGCTCCGACGTCCTCGGCGAGGTCGGCAAGGGTTACAAAGTCGCGATCGAGACCCTGAACGAAGGCCGGATCGGCATCGGAGCCCAGATGGTGGGCCTCGCCCAAGGCGCGCTCGACCGCTCCTTGCAGTACGTGCAGGAGCGGCAACAGTTCGGGCAGACCATCGGGGACTTCCAAGCCGTCCGGTTCCAACTCGCCGAGATGGCGACCGAGGTGGAGGCGGCCAGGTTGCTGGTATACAACGCGGCGCGCCTCAAGGACGCCGGGGAGTCTTTCGTCATGTCCTCGGCGATGGCCAAGCTGTTCTCCGCAGACGTGGCTCAGAGGGTCTCGTCGGCGTGCATCGATCTGTTCGGTGGCTACGGATTCACGAAGGACTATCCGGTCGAAAAGTATTTCCGGGATGCCAAGATCGGATCGATCTACGAAGGCACGTCGAACATGCAGAGGCATACCATCGCCAAGCTGTTGCTCGACGAATGAGCAGCTTCACCTGGATCCAACGGTTACTTTTGGAGCGACGCCCGTACGTGACACACGACCCCAAGGGAGGATTTCCAACGTGCCTTTCGGACTAGGCGTAGGAGAGGTGGTCCTCATCGCGGGCGCGTTGACGCTGCTCTTCGGAGCCAAGCGCATCCCCCTCATCGCGCGCGGCATCGGCGAGAGCATCCGCAACTTCAAGGGTGAGGTCAAAGCCCCGCCCGACGAGAGAACACTCGGCGATGGAGACCGCTGAGCGAGCGTCCGAGGACATCCGTAAGCCCCTGAGCCCCGTCCCCTACCCGTGAACTCGGTCCCCCCGTCCCACGCCGAGACCGCGCTCGCCAACGTCGTCGTCGTGCTGGACGAGCCCAAGGACGTGGTGAACGTCGCGGGGGTCATCCGTGCCATGATGAACATGGGTCTTGGCCGGCTTCGGCTGGTGAGACCTCCCCGATTGGACGCAGTGCGCGTCGCGGGGATCGCCCACCGTGGTGAGCCCGTCCTCGAGGCCTCCGAGATCTTCGACACGCTCGAAGAGTCGGTCGCGGACGCCCATCTCGTGATAGGGACCAGCGCACGCGCACGCACGGCACAGCGGAATTACGCACGGCCCCGAGAGGGAGCGCAAAGCGTCGTCGAGCGGGCCCGGGAGGGACACACCGTCGCGGTCCTCCTCGGACGCGAAGACAGGGGGTTGACCAACGACGCGCTGGACCGCTGTGATCGGGTGGTGGTCATCCCGACCGACGAAGAGCACTCGAGCCTCAATCTGGCGCAGGCCTGTCTCGTCCTCTGCTACGAGATCTTCCTCGCGGCCGGCCGCGACCGGAATCCCCTCCCCACGGGTCGTCGCGCCACGCGACGCGCCACTCGGGCGGAGGAGGAGGAGATGTACGACGCACTGCACGGCGGTCTGACCCGGATCGAGTTCTACAAGTCACGGCACCCCGTGTCGGTGTTGCGCACGTTGCGGACCGTCCTTTCCCGAGCCGATCTCGACCTGCGTGAGAGCCGCCTGTTCCGTGCCATCGGGTTCGAAATCGGCCACTACCTGGACCGCACGCGCCCCAGCTGACACCAGGCACGGCTGCCGTGAGGGGAGCGCGGTCGTCCGCCCTACACTCGGCCGACGACCCCGTGAGGGGATTCGTCGTCGCTCGCCGGGAGGGCCCGGGTCGTCCCATCGGCGCGTGGCGGAGGGGCTGAGACTGTCATATCTTCAAATTGCGATCATCCGGCGACCCGCGCCCCATCGTTTTCCCATGCAATCGAGCCCCGCAGGTACAGCTTCCCCTAAGGGTGTCCAGAGGTACCGCACCCTGTTGGAGGTTGGTCCCACCCTCGCCGGAGCCCTCAGCGAGGACGAGATCTACGCGGCCATCCACGCGGGGGCGTCCGACATCATGGAGGTCGGCGGCTTCTACATCGCGCTCTACGACGAGCCGCGCGATCTCGCGACCGTCGTGTTCTACGCGGATCGCGGTGACACGCGACGGGTCGAGATCACCTATCGTGGCTCGGACAGCGAGGTCATCCGCAGCGGGGAGGCGTCGCTGGTGGAGGACCGCTCGGCCGCGCGGGCGTTGATGGTCCTGGGCGAAGAGCATTCGGAGATTACGCGCTCCGCGGTCTCGGCTCCCATGATCCACGGGGGTCGCGTCATCGGCGTCATCAGCAGCCAGAGCTACCGGCCCAGCGCCTACGACGACGACGACCTCGATATGCTACAGACCATCGCCGGGATGGCCGCGGTGGCTATCGTCATCGCCCGCCGCGTCGCGCAGCTCGAGCGTCGCCGGGCAGTCGCGGAGCAGATCGAGGCACTCGGGAGGGCCCTGGCGGCATCGCTCGATCCGGATGAGGTCGTGAGGAAGGTCGTGAGCGCCACCCTGCAGCTCATCGAGTCGGATGGGGTGGCCGTTTTTCTGGTCGAAGGGGACGTGGCTCGAGTCGCGGCTTCGGGCGGAGGGATAGAGCTTCCGCTCGGGGCTGAGTGGAAGTTGGCCGGCGTTCTCCGCGATCGGCTGCTCCGCGACCGCGTGCCCTCCGTGGTCGAGGATCTCGCCGAGAGCAAGCTCGTACCGGACGGGCTGCGGGACATCCTGAAATCCGGATCGGGTATGGCGGCACCGCTCATCGTGAGCGGAGAGGTTGCGGGTGTTCTGGCCGTTGGACGCGAGGAGGTGCGGGGGTTCGGCGAGGACGAAACGGAGGCGCTCCAGCGCCTCACCAACCAGGCTTCGGTTGCCCTCGAAAACGCCAGGCTGAACGCCAAGCTGCAGGCGCTCTCGCTCACGGACCCGCTCACGGGTCTAGCCAACCGCCGGCATCTGAAGATGCACCTCGACAAAGAAGTGGCGGCGGCGAACCGTGGGCGAGCGGTAGCCCTCGCGATATTCGACCTCGACGACTTCAAGGGGCACAACAACACGCTGGGGCACCTGGTGGGTGATCAAATCCTCGTCTCCGTGGCCAAGATCCTGGCCGACGAGGCCCGTGCGACGAGCCTCGTCACGCGATACGGGGGCGACGAGTTCGTCACGGTCCTTTCCGACAGTGACGCGGAAGGGGCGGCGCACTACGTCCACCGCGTGCGAGAGCGCGTAGCCACCGACCCCGTGCTTTCCAGCTACGGCGTAGAGGTCAGCATCGGGCTGGCCGGGTACGATCCCGCGGTCATGTCGGCCGGAGACGACCTCCTACGCGGAGCAGACGAGGGCCTGTACGACCAGAAAGAGGCGCGCCCTCGCTCCCAGACCGACGTCGACTGAGCGCCGGCCGCATCCCGGCCGGCGCGAGTCCCGCCCCCATGTGCCCAACCTGGAGCCCACCCCACTACGACCCCGCCTCCGCAGCTGAGCTCGAGGACATCCTCGACGCGGCCGTGGAATTCTCTCTTCGGGCGGGCCACGTCGTGATGCGCCATTTCGGAGGCGTCGTGCCCCACGAGGAAAAGCGCGACGGCACCCCGGTCACGATCGCCGACCGCGAGGCCGAGGAACTGCTCCGCGGACTCATCGCCGAGCGGTTCCCCGGTCACGGCGTCCTGGGCGAGGAGATGGGCGAGAGCGGGGCCGGCGGCCGGGTCCGCTGGATACTCGACCCCATCGACGGAACCCGATCTTTCATGCGAGGCGTGCCTCTTTTTGGCGTGCTCATCGGAGTCGAGGTAGCGGGGGAGCCCGTGGCGGGGGTCGCGCATTTCCCCGCCCTCGACGAGACCGTCTCGGCCGGCCGTGGGACGGGCTGCCATCTGAACGGGGTGTCGTGCAGCGTCTCGAAGGTCGACGGCCTGTCCGACGCGCTCGCGCTCACGACCGACGTCGCGGACATCCTCGGCCGGCCCGAGGGCGCAGGCTGGCTCGAGATCCAGCGCCGCGCCGGGGCGTCGCGCACGTGGGGCGACTGCTACGGCCACGCCCTCGTAGCCACCGGGCGTGCGGACGTGATGGTCGATCCCGTCCTGTCGGCGTGGGACGCGGCGCCGTTGCTCACCATCGTGACGGAAGCCGGGGGTGCGTTCACGGACCTGACCGGCGAGCCCACCATCCACGGAGGGTCGGGCGTTTCGACCAACGGGTTGTTGCACGAGGAGGTTCTAGAGCTGCTCCGCAGGTCCGTCGCAAACGAGTCCCCGACGTAGGCGGGGAAGCCGCGCCTAGTCCGCTGCCGCGCCCGCTTCGACCTCCATCTGCCGCTCTGCCTCCAGCATCTCAGACTCGACCAACGGCTGCCAAACCTGGATCACCGGAAACGTCGACCACGCCCATCGCAGCGCCCACAGGAACGGGCCGAGGAAGAGCAGCGCGATGAGCGGGTGGAAGATCGTGATGGGCGGCCCGGCCTCGTGGAGCGGGGGCGCGATCCACACGTACATCTCGAGCCAGAGCCCGACCAGGATGACGCTGCAGAACGTCGCCAAAAACGGCGGCCGCAGCTTGGGCTGCCGGCCGATGAGCCCGGCGAAGGGAACCACGAAGCAGAGAAGGATCACGAGCGCCGATAGCGCACCCCACGGCGCCTCCGCGCGGTGCACCATCCAGGCCTGCTCCCAGGGCAGCTTCCCGTACCAGATGACCAGGTACTGTGACCAGAAGAGGTAGGTCCAGAACACGCAGAAAGCGAACGCGAGCTTGCCGAGGTCGTGGCGCTGCTGCGAACCCATCGCTTCCGCGAAGTCGGCGTGTTTCGTGCGTAGCCAGACGGTCGCGACCGCGGTGGCCGCGACGCCGCCCCAGAAGGCGCCCATGAAGAACCAGACACCGAACAGCGTGCTGTACCAGTGCGGCTCGAGCGACATCGCCCAGTCGTACGCGAGCATGCTCATGACGGCGGCGTAGACGAGCACCATGCCCGGGGCGAGCCTCGCCAGGCGCTGGTGACTCGCGACCTCCTCGCTCTCCTGGCCCAGCCAGCCGTTCATGAGGCGCTCCCGCCACCGCGCGCGGGCCGGGTCGTCGTCGCCCGAGTCGGCCGCGAGGCCCAGGTCGGGCCGCACGTACAGGTACGCGAAGTACACCGACAGACCGAACAGCACGAGCACGCCGATGACGTTGCGCGTCAGCAGGAAAGGCACGTTCAGCCACGCCTGCTTCTTCTGCAGGATCGGGTCGGTCGCCATCTCCCCGATCCAATGGAAGTACTCCTCCCGGAGGCCGAGCATCGGCAGGAAGAGGATGAACGCGATCGGCAGGAAGGCCACGAAGGAGATGCTGACGCGCTTCACCGACCAGTTCCACCGGGCGCTCGTGATCGTGGCCGCCACGACCAGGATCAGCGCGCCCATGGCGATGGAGGTGAAGAACATCCAGTTGCTGACGTAGGACGCCCACGCCGAAGGCGCGTCTTGAACGAGCCGCGCGATGAACGAAAGCAGACCGACCACGAACATCGCGCCGAACACGAGCGTCGCGCTCCGTGACCGCTCGAGGTTCCGCAGCGGAATCGCGTCGGGAACGTGGATGCGCGCCACGTCAGCCTCCCGCCGCGCCGGGGGCCGCCGCGGCGGGGCCCTGCAGCTGACGGACGTAGTTGACGATGTGCCAACGGTCGAAGTGCGTGACACGGTAGCCGTACGCAGGCATGAGCCCCCGTCCCACGCGGATCATTCCGTAGATGTATCCGTCGCTGAAGCCGAGCGCGCGCCCCGAGGCCAGGTTGAAAGCGGCCATCAGCGGAAACGCCGGCATGATCGGAGCGCCCGCGCTGAGCCCCTCGGCTCCGTGACAAACCGCGCAGTAGCGCTCGTACATGAGCTGCCCCCGGGCCAGCGACTCCTCGGTCGGCGCCACCGGGTTGACCATGGCCGAGGCCACCAGCCCCTGCTGCATGTCCGCCGCCGTGAACGACGGGATGTCGTATGGCACCAGCTCGGGCTGACCCACGTTCACCTCGCCCATCTGGGCGGGATAGTTCCCCGCCGCGAAGGGCATCGAGCCCTCGGCAGGCGGGCGCGGGCTCTCGTACGGATCGAAGGACCGCGAGTCGCGCATGCTGCGGCCGAACGCCCAGACCATCACGTCGTCGAGTGGCTTACAGGACGTCGCGCCGAACGATACCGCCAGCACGAGGAGCGCCCGGGCCCACGCCGACCACCGGGGCCCTGCGCTCTTCACGCCGACCGTCGCTCCGCGGTCCCGCACCTCAGCCCGCATGAGCGGCCTCCGTGTCCTCGCGAAGCTCCACCGGCTCGTGCGCCTGAAGGATCTCGCGCGCCTCGTCCAGATGCCCACCCGCCGCGGGCACATGCAGACCGAAGCGGCCCGCGCTGAACTCCGGATCGTAGATGACCATCGGCTTCGGGTTCGGCAGACGGGCGTTCCAGAAGAGCCCGATCACCGTCGAGAGCGCCCCGAACAGGATGGTGAGCTCGAACGCGATGACCACGTACGCCGGGATCGACACGATGGGCTTCCCACCCGTCACCAGCGGCCAATCCATGGACGTCCAGGTGGTGAACGCGAAGCCCGTTGCCGCGCCGGTGAGACCGCCCACCAGGGTCCAGATCCGCACCGGGCTCTGGTCGTATCCGAGCGCCTCCTCGATGTGGTGCTCGGGGAACGGCACGTACGCCGTGAGGCCCTTGAAGCCCGCTTCGCGCAGCTCGCGGATGGCATCGACGATGGAGTCGACGTGCTCGTACGATGCCAGGAGGCCGGCGCCGGGATTACTCAATGGACCCCCGCTTTCCTGCGCATCGGCGGCGGGAGCACCTCTTTGAGCTCGGCGATGGCCACGGGCGGAAGGAGGCGCGTGAAGAGCAGGAACCAGAACGCGAACCAGCCGAAGCTCCCTATGACGATGCCCATCTCGACCATCGAGGGCCGGTAAACGCCCCACGCGAAAGGCTCGTACTCATGGTGGAGCGAGGTGACGATGATCACGAATCGCTCGAACCACATCCCGATGTTGATGAACAGCGAGATCACGAAGAGCGCCGGGATCGAGCGCCGCACCCTGCGGAACCACAACATGATGGGCACCAGGCCGTTGCATACGAGCATCGTCCAGGACGCCCACCAGTATGGCCCGAACAGCCGGTTCCAGAACACCGAGCGCTCAATCTCCTCACCGCTGTACCACGCCATGAAGAACTCGGTCACGTAGGCGTAGAGCACGATGAGCGACGTGAGCAGGCACAGCTTGGCGAGCGCGTCGAAGTGCTTGGTCGTGAGGTACGCCTCGAGCCCGAAGATCTTGCGCAGCGGCACCGTCAGCGTGATCACCATGGCGACGCCGGAGAAGATCGCCCCCGCCACGAAATAGGGAGCGAAAATCGTGGAGTGCCATCCCGGGACGATCCCGACCGCGAAGTCCCAGGAGACGACGGAGTGGACGGAGAGCACCAGCGGCGTCGCCAGTGCCGCGAGGTAGATGTACGCCTTGTTGAAGTGGTGCCACTCGCGGTCCGTGCCTCGCCAACCGAGCGCGACGAACTTGTAGAGCGTCTTGCGGAGCCCCTTCGCGCTGTCGCGCGCGGCCGCGACGTCCGGAATGGAACCCAGGTAGAAGAACACCGCGGACACCGTGAAGTACGTCGTGATGGCGAAGACGTCCCACACGAGCGGGGAGCGGAAGTTCGGCCACAGGAAGCGCGCGTTTGGGTACGGAATCAGCCAATACGCGTGCCAAACCCGACCCACGTGGATCAGCGGGAAGAGCCCCGCCGTCATCACCGCGAAAACGGTCATGGCCTCGGCCGCGCGGTAGACCGACTGGCGCCACGGGGCCCGGAACAGGAACAGGATGGCGGAGATGAGCGTGCCGGAGTGCGCGATGCCGACCCAGAAGACGAACGACGTGATGTACGCGCCCCACCCCACCGGGCTCATGAGCCCGCTCACGCCGATCCCGCGGAAGATCTGGATGCCCCAGGACGTAGCGAGGAGACCCACGCCGGCGGCCGCCAGGAGGAAGATCGCCCACCACCCCTTTCCGGGTCGGGAAAGGATCTTGAGAATGTCGCGGTTGACGTCGTCGTAGCGCGCGACGTCGGGGTGCGTGAGAGAGCCGCGCCTTTGGCTCTCGGTCAGCGTCGCGGGAGGGCTCAATGCTCCGCCCCGGCCACTTCGTGGAACGTGACCTTCTTCAGATAGGTCACCGCAGGCTGCGTGTTGACGAACTCGTCGAGTACACGGTAGCCGCGCTGGCCCTCGGTCAACTCGGCGACGCGGGACTCGGGATCGCGGATGTTACCGAAGACGATGGCTTCGGCCGGACAGCTCTGCTGGCAGGCCGGCACGACCTCACCGTCGCGGACACCGCGTTCCTCCAGGCCCGCCCTGTTCTGCGCTTCCCGGATGCGTTGCACGCAGAAGCTGCACTTCTCCATGACGCCGTTCTCGCGCACCGTCACGTCGGGGTTGAACTGCCAGTTGAGCGGCTCGGGCACGTAGGCGACGGGCGACGGCGAGTTGGGCTCCGCCGACGTGTAGGTGTACCAGTTGAACACCCGGACTTTGTAGGGGCAGTTGTTGGCGCAGTAGCGGGTCCCCACGCAGCGGTTGTAGACCTGGGCGTTGAGGCCGTCCGGCGTATGGTACGCGGCGAACACGGGGCAGACCGGCTCGCAGGGCGCGTTGCCGCAGTGCTGGCAAATCATGGGAAGGTGCCGGACATCGACGGGTCCGGCGTGGGAGGCGTCGATCGTCTCGTAGAACCGCTCGATGCGTACCCAGTGCATGTCGCGACCCATGCGCACCGCTTCCTCCCCGACCCACGGCACGTTGTTCTCCGACTGGCAAGCGACGACGCACGCGCTGCAACCCGTGCACTGGTCCAGGTCGATGGTCATCGCCCAGCGCTCGGTCGTCTCCCAGTCGGCGTAGGCGCCGTGGCGTGCGCCCGGAAGCGGGAAGTCGGCGGGCCCCCCGTCGGTCGGGACGGGCACGAACCCGCCGGCCTCCTGGAGCTCCTGCAACTCGCCGTGTGCCCCCTCCTCACGTTCCTCGCCGCCACCGGGCGCGTCGAGCTCGGATAGCGCGACCGCGACCGCGATGGGACGATCGTGCTGGGAGTCCGAGCCCGCGATGGTCGACAGCCTGTGGCGCGCGCCTGTCGGTTCCACCGAAACTCTCGTCGCGAGATGGACGAGCCCGCCGGAGGGCTGCTCCGCTACGGCCGGAAGGAGCCGCATCGGGTTCACGCCGTTGCCGTCCCCGAAGCGACCTACCGCCTCGTGACCCAGACCCATCGTGATGGACACGGCGTCTTCGCGGATTCCGGGATAGATCCAGACGGGGGCTTCCACCTGGCCGTGGGGCGAGCTCACCCGAACCACGTCTCCGTTGCGGACGCCGAGCCGCCCGGCGGCCTCCGGATGGATCTCCACCCAGGAATGCCACGCGAGCTTGCTGACCGGGTCGGGGAGCTCGAGCAGCCAAGGCCGGTTCGCGTTGAGGGCGCCGTCCCCCATGCGGCCGGACGGATGGACGAGCAAGGCGAACTCGAGCTCTTCGCCGTCCAGGGCCGGAGCCTCGAACGTCAGCGCCCTGTCGGGTGGTCGCAACTCGACGGGAGCCTCCGCGTCCGGCGGAATCGGAACCTCCACGATTCCCGTGCGCAGGGCGGCGCGCCAGAACGCCTCGAAGTCCGCAGGCTCGCTTTCTGTCGCGGCCTCGCGCAAGGCGCGGGCGCCCAAGGCGTACAGCCCCTGCCAGCGAGCGCGCAGAAAGTCGTAGAAAGTGCCGGTGCCCAGCTCTTTACCGGTGCGGCTGGCCAACGACAGAAGTACGTCCCCTACCTGCTTGGTGTCGAAGTGCGGTACCGGCTGCATGACGGGCTGGCGGAGTCCGACGAGGCCGGCCCTGGAGCTTCCGTCTCCCCAGGACTCTAGGAAGTGACGGTCTGGAAGGACGAGGTCGGCCATCTGGGACGTCTCGTCCGTACTCGATGCGAAGCTCACCTTGAACGGGACCCCGGCGAGCGCCTCGGCGAATCCCGACGCCGGCGGCAGCGTGTAGGCCGGGTTGGAGCCGTGTACGAGCGCGACTCCCACGCCCCCCCCGGCCATCGAGCGAATGGCCTCCTCCATGTCGGAGTAGGGGCGAGCCGCCGCCGCGACGCCACCGTCCAGGAACACGGTCCGGCCGATGCTGCCGGCCACGCTGTTCAGCAGGAGCACAGCGAGATTCGCAGCGGTCGCGTTGCGGTGCTGTCCCGCTACGCCGGGCCCCACGGCGAGGCCGGGGCCGTCCGCCACGAAGCGCTCGGCCAGCTCCTCTATGACGTCGACCTCGATGCCCGCGGCCTCCGCCGCGCCGATCGGATCGGCCTCCTGCAGGATCGGCGCGTACGGGCCCGCGTCGGCCCCGTTGTCCGCGAGCACCCGCGCCATCGCGAGCGCTACCGCGGCCTCCGATCCAGGCCGCACGGGCACCCATTCGTCGGCGTTCTGCCCGGTCAGGCCCAGTCGCGGACCCACGAACACGAAGCGCGCCTTCTCTCCATCTCCGGCGCCGCTCGCACGCGCGAACCCCCGACCAAAAGCGACGGGTGACAGCCAGGTCTCCAGGAAGTCAGCGCCGAAGCTCACGACGAAGCGGGCAGCCTCGAAGTCGTAGCGTGGCACGAGGTCGCGACCGAACGCGATGCGCGCCGCTTCCCTCAGAGGCGCCTCGGACAAGCCTTCGTGCTCCAGCCGCGTCCCGCCCAGGCTGGAGATGAAGGAGTCCATCAACGCGTCCAGCGAGGGACCGACCCTCCCGTTTATGAGCAGCACGTTGCCAGCGGCGTCCTGGATTCGCTGAGCCAGCAGGGCCTCGGCGTCCTCCCACGAGATCTCCTGGAGGATTGCTCCCTCGCGAACCCTCGGCCCCGGGTACCGGTCCGGGTCGTAAAGGCCCTGTAAGGAGGAATGCCCACGGGCGCACAGAGCCCCGGCCGATACGGGGTCGCGGGAGTTCCCTTCGACCTTTACCGCACGTCCTTCCCGTGTGCGCACCCACATTCCGCAGCCGGCCGGGCACTCGTCGCACGACGTCGCATACCACGTGGCCACCCCCGGCGTGATGTCCTCCGGGGGAACCACGAAGGGCAAGAGCTTTTCGACCTGCTCGGTGGAGCATCCGGCCACGCCCGCTCCGGCGCCGCTCACGCCCACGACCTTGAGGAAGTCCCTCCTCCTGATCCCGTCGCTCATGGCGGGCTCAATAGTGGCAGACCGTGCAATCGCGCGCGGCCCCCTCTTGGATGTGGCAGCTCACGCACCACCCCATGTTGTCTCCCTGCCATTCCGGGGCCCTCGCCTCGATGGGACCCATCTCCTGCACTTGGCCGTGGCAGGTTTGACAGGCGAGGCCCGCGTTGAGGTGCATCATGTGGGGAAAGTGGACGTGGTCGGCCACCTTGTAGATCCGGACCCAAGGGATCGGCTCACCCCGCTGGAAATAGCCCCTGAGCAGCTCCACCTGATCCGGGTTCTCGGTCCCGTTGATCAAAGTGTGACACCCCATGCACGCTTCGGTCGGCGGCATCCCCGCGTCCACCGAGCGCTCGGCGGAGAAGTGGCAGTACTGGCAATCCATCTGGTACTGCCCGGCGTGGATGTCATGCGGAAACGCGATGGGCTGGATCGAAGCCGTTTCCGGAGCGGGTGCGGCCACCTCCTGACCGGAGTCCTCAGCCTCCTGGGCCTGGGCGAACGCCAGACCGGCTGCGGCGCCGCCGATGGCGAGCACCGCCATGAGCCACTGTCTCCTCATGGCACCCCTTTTTAGAACCCGCTCCCCGAGTGGGTAGAGGGCTCTCCCGCCAACGATTCCTTCTCGCCCACCGTCAAAGTTCGCGGGAACTTAGACGAGCCCCTCTGAAGTGTCAACGCGACTTCGCGAACCCCGCAAACCCCTTTCACCAGGGCCGCTTCGGAGCCCGCCAGTTGGATGTTTCGAGCGCTGGCCACCGCGATCGAAGACCTCGCGAAGGGGCCGATTCGACGGCTCCGTCCCGAGGAACCGCTGTCGTACGCGCGGGGTTGTACTTTGACTTGGCCCGCTTCGACTCCCCGAGCCATCTCCCGGTGCCCGACCACGCGATGCCAGACACAGCCGCCATACGCCAGGCCAGGCCTTCCCTAGAGCTGCTCGATCGACTCACCGACGAGGTCGAGACCGTCTTCCATGGAAAGCGGGAGGTGGTCCAACTGGCACTCGCCGCGCTACTCGCGCGGGGACACGTGCTCTTCGAGGACGTGCCCGGTGTCGGAAAGACGACGTTGGCGCACGCGCTGGCGAGGACGTTGGGGCTCTCCTTCAAACGAATCCAGTTCACGAGCGATCTCCTGCCGTCGGACGTGCTCGGCGTGTCGGTGTACAACCCCCAGACGGCGACCTTCGAGACGCGACCGGGACCGATCTTCACCAACGTGCTGCTCGCGGACGAGATCAATCGCGCCCCGCCCCGCACGCAGAGCGGTCTGCTGCAGGCGATGCAGGAAGGCCGGATCACCATCGACGAGGAAACGCTCGAGCTGCCCCGCCCCTTTCTCGTGATGGCCACCCAGAACCCGCTCGAGCATCACGGCACGTATCCCCTGCCCGAGAGCCAGCTCGACCGCTTCCTTATGCGCGTCGCGATAGGCTACCCGGAAGCGGAAGCGGAACGCAGGATCCTTTTGGAGTCGGCGTCCGTCGAGTCCCTCCTAGATCACCTCCAGCCCGTGTTGTCCCCACCCCAGGTCCTCTACCTGCAGAACGAGGTGGAGCGCGTGGCCGCCGATCCGTCGCTGGTCGACTACGTCATGGCGATCGTACGCACGACGCGCACGGCTAAGGGGTTTCGCATGGGTGTCAGCCCACGCGGCGCGATCGGGCTCTTCCGGGCGAGCCGCGCTCTGGCGTTGACCGAGGGACGAAGCTTCCTGTTGCCGGACGACGTGCGGCGGATGGTCGTCCCGTGCCTGGCACACCGGCTACTTCCGAGCGGCGTCACTTCCGCCACCCTCGAGGCGCACGAGCAGAACGCGGCGTTGCTGGAGCGGATGCTCGACGAAATCGAGGTGCCGCTGTGAGCCGCGCCGACCCCCGTCACGGGCCCTCGCCTGGCTGTCCGCCAACGAAGAGGCGCTGGCGACGGTGAGGAGGTTGCTCGACCGAGTCGCTGCGCCGCTCCGCGCGGCCCATCAGATTCTCCGGCGAGCATGGGCCAGGCTTCGAGCATGGCGACGCATACGCTTCACTTCGGGTGGGGTCGTCTTCACGATCGGAAGCCTCGCGGTCGGTTTCGCGGCGGTGAACACGGGCAACAACCTGCGCTATCTCCTGTTGGGCTCCATGCTCGGATTCATGGTCGTCAGCGGGTGGTTCTCCGAACGGATGATTCGCGACCTGGACGTGGTGCGACGCGTTCCGCGCGGCGTCACCGTGGGCCACGACGTGCGGATCTTCTACGAGTTGCACAGCCGCCGCCGGCGCCTGCCCACGTTGGCCGTGGAGATCGGTGAGCAAGGGCTCGCGGAAAAGGCCTATCTCGCGCGGCTCGCCGCGGGCCAGAGGTCGAGCGCACGCTCGGTGAACCGATTCGTGCGCCGTGGTATCTACCCTCTTCCGACGCTCACCCTCTCGACCTCTTTTCCCTTCGGGCTCTTCGTGAAGGAGCGCGACCTGCGCGCACCCGGTGAGCTCGTCGTGTGGCCTCGCTCGGACCGCAGCGTGCGCCCGCCGGTCCTGTTGGGCGGACAGCAGCGGCAAAGGACCCTGGCGACGGCGGGCGCACCCGGCGCCCGCGGTGAGTATCGGGGTCTTCGCGAGTACCGAGTCGGGGACGACCCACGCGACATCCACTGGAAGAGCTCAGCGCGGCTCCGTCAACCGGTCGTGCGCGAGTACGACGTGGACGCGGCCGAAGACCTCTGGATCGTCCTCGATACGAGAGGCGAGCCTGGCGAAGCGGCCGAAGTGGCCGTGGAGGTGGCCGCCTCGCTCGCTGCCGAGTCGGTCCGCCACGGCAACCGTTTCGGTCTGGTCACCGGGGAAAAGACGATCATGCCGGGCAGCGGACCGGGTCAACTGGAGATGGCGCTCGATGCCCTCGCCCGAGCCGACTTCCGTCCCGACAGCCCGCGGCCGGCGCCGCCGACCGAGCGCTCGAGGTGCGTTCTCGTCTCCAGCTCGGGGCGGGACCGGCACGAATTCGGCGACGCCTACGTGACCGGGGACGCCGCTTGAGCACGTGGCCCCTCGCCGGTGGCCTGGCCCTGTTCCATCGCCGTCTCGCGGTGGGTATGGCCGGGGCCGGGTTGGTCGCGTTCACTGCCGGAATAGGGTTCACTGCGGCCTCGCCCTACCTGGCCGCGATCGCTCTCCTCGTCGCCCTCATATGGCGTCCGTCGCCGGCGCTGTCGGCGCGGCTCGAGCACCTCTGGCTTCCACTCGCTTTCGTGCTCGTGGCAAGGGCGTTGTTCCACGTGTTGGCGGTGCGCGGAGACGTAGTGATCCCGGTCGTCGATCTGTTGTTGTTGCTCTTGTGCGCCGAGGCGCTCAGGTCTCTGGACGCCCTGAACGACGTCCGCCTCTATGCCCTTTCGTTCGCGCTCCTGCTGGCCTCGACGGCGTACCGCCCGGGTATCGTGTTCGCTGTCGCGTTCCTGTCTTACGTCGTCCTCGCGACGCTGGCGTTGATGGTGGGCCACCTGAGGCGGCAAGGACGACGCTACGGCATCGAGGATGTGCCGCTGCGGTGGCCCGTCATCGCGACCACGCTCGCGCTCGCCGGTGTGACGCTCGTCACGAGCGTCTTGGTCTTCCTCACGTTCCCGCGCGTCTCCCAAGGATGGGCGGGCCGCGGTGAGCTTCTCGCCACCTCCGTGGCCGGGTTCTCCGACGAGGTCTCACTGGGCCAGTTCGGGGCGACCATCCAGTCGAACCCCGAGATCGTCCTTCGCGTGGAGTTTCCGACCGGGCTCCCGTCGGATCTCTCCGGCCTCCACTGGCGGGGACGCTCGTACGACCGCTTCGACGGGGTGCGCTGGTCCCGCTCCGAGAACATGCGGGTCTCCTCGGGCTCACGAACCTGGTACCGCAGGGCCTGGCCCCCCGGCCGCATCGAGCATCGGGTCTACGGAGCACCTCTGCAGAGCAGGGTGCTGTTCGGCCTCCACCCCCTCGTGCGCGTAGAGCCGGAATCACCCATCCATCCACTCACCGACCACGTCGGCGACCACTTCTACTGGGGATCGGGGGTGCCGGCCTACACCGCGATTTCGGTCGCCGCGAGCCCACCGGCCGAGGAGCTACGCCTAGCCGAGAGCGGGTACATGCCGGATCGCACCCACTACCTTCAGGTCCCACGGCTCCCCGGGAGAATGACGGCCCTGGCCGATTCGCTCACCGAGGGACTCCAAACGCGTTACGACGTGGCCGCTGCGATCGAGGGCTGGTTGCGGAGCGAGTTCGCATACACGCGCGATCTCCCTGCCACCGCGCGAGAGACGACGCTCGAGCATTTCCTCTTCGACCGACGCGCCGGGCACTGTGAGTATTTCTCGACGGCCATGGTGATGCTGCTGAGGACGCAGGGAATCCACTCCCGCAACGTAAACGGGTTCCTGGGGGGGAGCTGGAACGCCTTCGGCGAATACCTCGTCGTAACGCAGAACGAGGCACACTCCTGGGTCGAGGTGTGGTTTCCAGACTACGGATGGGTGACCTTCGACCCGACGCCGGTCGGAGCGGCCGGAGCGGCCGGAGCGGCCGGAGCCGAAGCATGGTTCTGGCCAGGTCGGTTCCTCTTCGACGGGGTGCAGCACCAGTGGAGCAAGTGGGTGCTGGACTACAGCCTCCAGAACCAGAATGATTTCCTGGGCCTAGCGCTCGACTACCTGCGGGGAGAAGGGGCCACCGGCGAAGCCGTCGAGGGCGGCCGGCGTGCGCCCACATCCCGGCTCTTCTTGATTCTCGGAGCGATCGTGCTCGCATTCGGCGCCGCGGGTCTCCTGCTTCGTGGCGGTGAGAACGGATCGCGCGAGACGCGCATCTACAGCGGACTCGTCCACGCTTGTCGACGGGCCGGGCTCGTCCGCGGTCAGGTAGCTCCCCTCGAGCTCGTGGACCGTCTGCGCCAGTCCGGTAGTCCTGCGGCCGCGCCCGCTTCACGACTCGTAGACCTCTACGTCCGAGCCCGATTCGCGGGCGAGAGCCTCCGCGATGAGGAGCGGTCGGAGATGACGAGGGCGCTCGCCGGCGCTCGCCGTTTTCTGCGAAAGCGCGGCGCCGGAGCCGCGTGACCACGGGCGCTACGAGACCCGTCCGGCCTGGAGAACCATGGACGGCGGTGGTAAACTTGAGCGAGATGAGTGCGGATCCGGTCGGCCCCGATTCTGGCGATTCACCTTCCAGCGGCCAGCACCTCGCAACCGTGAGTCACGGTGGCCGTTTCTGGGACGTGTACCTGGAGTTCGTAGAAGACGTCCATCGCCTCGACACCTGCCGCGCGCTTCTGTGCTTTTCAGCGGCCGATGGAGAAGACGAACCCGTCCGCACCACGACCATCATCATCGAACCTTCCTACGAGGAAGCCGTCGCCCGCGCTCGCCGGTTCGAGGAGCACCATCTGGTGGGGCTCCTCAGGAGCAGCCTCCCGGACTGAGCACGGGCGCTGCAAGCGCGCCCACGGGGCCCCATCGGCCCGATGGGACCGTTGCCGCCATTGTGAAGGCCCTTACATTTACTTTCTGCCGCGAAATCTCCAGGAGCTCAATGGATGGCCATATATCGTACGCTCTACTACGGCGACGTGACGGTGGGAGTCGGAGGTCGCATTACGATCCCACAGGAAATGCGCGACGACATCCGTATCAACGAGGGCGACACGCTCACGGTCCGGGTCGAGGAGAACGCGAACGGTACGCGTCAGATGGTCGTCTGGCGCGTGGAGCAGCCAACCGAAGAATGAGGACCTGAGCGCCGTCTGAGAGTGTCGACGTGCTCATGCAAGAAACCCTCGATCTGGCTGTCGTAGGGGCCGGACCGTGCGGGATCGCGGTCGGCACCGCCGCCGCGAAGGAGGGGCTCGAGGCGATCCTCCTCGAGAAGGGCTGCATCACCAACTCGCTGTTGAGCTACCCCTACTACCTGACGTTCTTCAGCACTGCCCGGATGCTGGAGATCGGCGGAGTTCCCTTCACCATCCCGAACTCGAAGCCGACCCGGAAGGAAGCACTCGCGTACTACCGCCGGGTCGTCGAGCACTGGAGCCTGGTGATCCGGCAGCACGAGCCCGTCGTCGAGATCACCGGTGCCTCGGGGGAATTCCGTTTGTCGACCGAGGCCCGCGACGGATCGCGACGGCATTACCACGCCAGGGCCGTCGTCGTCGCCACCGGCGGATTCGACGAGCCCAACTACCTCGGCGTGCCAGGCGAAGACCTCCTCAAGGTCAGCCACTACTACCGCGAACCCTACCCGTACTTCGACCAGGACGTGCTCGTGATCGGAGCCGGCAACTCGGCGGTCGAGTCTGCGCTGGAGCTCTTCCGCAACGGGGCCCGCGTGACCCTTGTCCACGTCTTCGGTGGCATCGATTCGGGCGTGAAGCCCTGGGTCGTCCCCGACATCACGAACCGTCTCGAGAAGGGCGAGATCTGCGCGTTCTGGCGGCACCGTGTGAAGGAGATCCACGCCTCCTCCGTGGTGTTGCAAAGTGAGGACGACGGCAGCTGTACCGAGTTGCCGAACGACTTCGTGCTGGCGATGACGGGCTGGCGAGCCAACCACCGGCTGCTTTGCTCGCTGGGCGTGGCAATCGATCTGGAAACGGCCATCCCCGCGCACGATCCGACGACGATGCGGACCGCCGTGCCCGGGGTCTACATCGCCGGCGTGATCGCCGCCGGCCACGACGCCAACAAGATCTTCATCGAGAACGGCCGCGAGCACGGCGCGCTCATCGTGAACGACTACTTGAGCGGCCCTATTTCAGCTCGATCAGGAAGCTGATCCCCTCCGCGTCACCGATGTTCTCCACGGAATGCTCGACGGCCTCCATGTACATGGGCGCGTTTGCGGGTACTTCGACCTCCAGCGGGTCACCCTCGGGGTGGGTGAAGCGGTACTTCGCGCTGGTCGCCGCGATGACGACCACGTCCGGATGCGAATGCATCGCGCTGGTTTGCCCTGGCTTCATGCGCACTTCCAGGACACGAACGCGGTCGTTCTCGAGTACCACGCTGTACACGTGCGGTGCGATCGAAACGGCGTCGCCTGGCATGATTCCCTCCCTCTTCGGGTGACTGACCGAGCAGCCAAAGTAGACGCCGCACCCCGCCGGCCTCAAGCGTCGGAGAGGGAGGCCGATTCACTAGCGCCCAGCCGGGAGGGGATGGCCTGGGCCTCGCATGCGTCCAGGTGCGCCGCACGTGCTTGCCCTCGGCAGAATCCAAGCCGATGTTGACCACCCGAGTCTAGGCTTTCCTCGCTCCTCGGCGCCTCCGTGCCCGATCCCACCGAACGCCTGACCACCGCCCTCGAAGGCCGCTATAACATCGAGCGCGAGCTCGGCGGGGGCGGCATGGCCACGGTCTACCTGGCCCAGGACCTCAAGCACGACCGCAAGGTCGCGCTCAAGGTGCTGAGCCCTGAGCTGGGCGCCATCGTGGGGGCAGAGCGCTTCCTGGGCGAGATCAAGGTCACGGCGACCCTCCAGCATCCCAACATCCTGCCGCTCTTCGACTCCGGCGAGGCGGACAAGCTTCTCTTCTACGTGATGCCGCTCGTAGAGGGTGAGTCGCTGCGTGAGCGTCTCGATCGCGAGAAGCAGCTCTCAGTGGACGAGGCGGTGAGGATCGTCATGGAAGTGGCCGACGCCCTGGATCACGCCCACCGCAAGGGCGTCATCCACCGCGACATCAAGCCCGCGAATATCCTGCTGAGCGACGGCCGGCCGCTCATCGCCGACTTCGGGATCGCGCTGGCCGTGAGCGTCGCCGGCGGTGGAAGGCTCACCGAGACCGGGCTCAGCGTGGGCACTCCGTACTACATGAGCCCCGAGCAGGCCGCGGCGGACCGCGAGCTGGGCGCCGCGAGCGACGTGTACTCGTTGGGCTGCGTGCTCTACGAGATGCTCGTGGGTGAGCCGCCCCACACGGGGCCCCAGCGCCCAGGCTGTGCTGGCCAAGATCCTGACCGACGTTCCCACCGCACCGCACGCGGCCCGTGCGACGATCCCGGCCAACGTGGACGCGGCCATCCGTAAGGCGCTGGAGAAGCTGCCGGCGGACCGGTTCACGAGCGCACAGGACTTCGCGAAGGCACTGGCCGATCCGGGCTTCCGACACGGAGAGGAAGAGGCCGAAGCCGTCACGGCGGTCGTTGTTGGTCCGTGGAACCGACTCACGGTCATCGGGTGGGGCGTCGCCGCGATCTTCGCTCTGGGCTTCGGATGGTCGCTCATGCGCCCCTCAGCCCCGAAGCCCGGCAGCCGCTACAGCTTTGGGTTACCGGTCACGCAGCGAGGTGACGGCCTCGGCTCGAACGTCGCCGTCTCACCCGACGGGGCGCGGATCGTCTACCAAGGCCTTGGCGAGGGCGCCCCGCAGCTCTGGCTTCGCCAACGCGACCAGCTCCAAGCGACGCCCATGGCGGGTACCGAGGGTGCCATGAACCCCGTCTTCTCTCCCGACGGCCAGAGGGTGGCCTTCCGCACGGACGATAATGACGGCGTCAGCGTGGTCTCGCTGGCCGGCGAGCCGGCGGCGGCGATTACGGAGAGCGGCGTCGGCGTCTGACCCGTGGGGATCGCCTGGGGTTCTGACGGCTACATCTACGTCCCTGCACCAGCAGGTCTTGGCCGCGTGCCGGAGACGAGCGGCGAGGTAGAGCCGTTCACCGCGCTCGACACGGCCCAGAGCGAAACGAGTCACCGTTGGCCGCAGGCGCTCCCCAACGGTCGCGGGGTGCTGTTCACCGTGGCCCACGAGCCCTTTGCCGATGTCAGCCAGTACGAAATCGCGGTGGCGGATCTTGAGACCGGGGACCACGAGGTGCTCGTGCGCGGCGTGTTCGCCCGTAACCGGCGTCGGGGCATCTGGTCTACGTGACGGCAGATGGCACGCTGTTAGCGGCTCCGTTTGATCAGGGCGCGCTGCAGCTCACCGGAGACCCCGTGGCGCTGGCCGAGGGTGTGGCTGTGCGTGCATTCGGCTCGGTGCACCTCGCGCTGTCGGACGACGGCACGCTTGTGTATCAGACTGGGGCAGGAGGAGCGGGCGGTGGGACGGACTTGGTCTGGGTAACACGCTCGGGCCAAGCCACGCCCGTCCATCCTGGAAATCCAATCGATCTGGCGAACTTCAACTACGGGTTCAGGCTCTCACCGGACGAGACGCGGGTCGTGTTCAACGCCACGGACCAAGACGTTTGGATCAAGCACCTGCCCGATGGGCCGGTGGAGCGGATCACGTTCTACGAGGGGCTCGATTACAGGCCCTTCTGGACGCCCGACGGGCAGAGTGTGACGTACTTCTCGGGTCCGTCCAATGAAGACCGTAGCGTGTGGTCGAAGCGAGCGGACGGAACCGGCGAGCCTGTGCTGGTGCTCGACGACGAGCGCAGCTTCTCACAGGGGTCGTGGAGTGCCGACGGCGAGTGGTTGGTGCTCCGAGCTACGGCAACGGAGGCGATGGGTCTCGGTCTGCGCGACATCCTGGCGTTCCGTCCGGGCGTAGACACCGCCGCTGTGCCCCTCGTGGCGACACCCGACTTCGCCGAGGGTGAGCCGGCGTTGTCGCCGGACGGCGGATGGCTCGCCTACAGTTCCAACGAGACGGGCCGCTACGAGGTGTTCGTGGTTCCGTTTCCCGACGTGCAATCGACCAGGGTACGGGTCTCGACGGAAGGGGGGCTCGGGCCGCTCTGGGCGCACAGCGGTCGCGAACTGTTCTTCGTGGACGAGGACCGCGGGATGACCGCCGCCCGGTTCGACCCAGCCTCGGGTCAGGTGCTCGGGTTGGAGACTCTGTTCACCATGCCGCAGGGATACCGTGTCAGCGCGGGTGCCAACTTCTACGACGTCGTGCTGGACGATCAGCGGTTCCTGATGGCCCGTCCGTACGCTGCCGACGCCGAAGGGCCCGCAACCGAGGTCATCGTCGTGGAAAACTTCTTCGAGGAGCTGAAGGAGCGGGTGGGGGGCTGAGGCGCACTTAGACGGTCCTCCGCAGCGTCGATACGACCCCTACGTTTCGCGGAGTGGCCCTCGCGAACAAGAGGCCGGCGGAGAAAAAAAAGAAGAGGGAGTACTTCAACCGGGCCCCGGTCCCCAGTCCGACTCGAGATCGTGGACCGTCGCCGTGGGCCCGTCCGGAGCGCCGACCGTCACCCGGGCCGCCGGCTCGACCTGTCGGCGGACGTACCCGAGCGCGATCGTTTCTCCGAGCCTGGGCGAGCGCACCGACGACGTGACCACACCGACCATCTTCTCCGCGGCCTCGTAGTACAGGGGCGTCTCAGCCGCCGGCGGCGCCGCGTCCCCCATCCGCAGCCCCCGCAGGTGCCGGTTCACGTGCCCGCGGTCGCGGATGCGGATGATGACCTCCTGACCCGTGAAGCAGCCCTTCGCGTAGTCGATCACGCGGTGGTGGATGCCGGCTTCGACCGGGATCGTGCTTTCGTCCATGTCGACACCGAAGAGCGGCCGGCCGGCCTCGACGCGCAGCGTCTCCCACACGGCGTCTCCGATGGGTACCGCACCCCTCGCCACGAGGCGCTCGCGCACGGTGCGCGCCAACCGTGGCTCCGCCACGAGGTCCCACGCGGGCGCGGCGACTTCGCCGGTGGACACGATCGTCACGGGCCCGTCATCGCCGAGCTGGACCCACAGCAGGTCCCCTTCGGTCAGCTCCCGAAGCTCGCCGGCCTCGACGCGCCCGGCGAGGACGTTCTCGCTCAGCGCGGCGGCCGCTCGCGGGCCGACGAGCGTGATCATGGATACGGATCCGTCTGCCTCCGCGATCTTCGCGAGTCGCGGAGGAACGTACTTTGCAAAGTGTTGCAGCGTGCCTTCGAGGTCACGATGGGGAAGCTCGATGAGCAGCCCCTCCTCCGCTTCCGGTCCCGCGCGCAGCACCCGCACCTCAGAGATCATGCGCCCCTTGGGACTGAGGATCGCCGATCCCTCCGCCCGGCCGCGGCCGAGCCCCCGGTCGTCGAGCTGGTGGGCGGGAGGGACGCGACCCGTGATTATGCCCTCCAGCATCCCACCCGGATCGCGGCCCGCGGCCGAGATCCAGACCCGATTCGACCGATCCACGACGGCGACGTCCTCGGTCGCGGCTGTGTATCGGGCCGCGTCGACCTCCCGGCCTACGGCGTCCTCGGGGGCGAGCGTCACGTCATCCCGCCTTGCCGGTGTCGCCGCGCCGGAGGCGCCCCAACAGGTCCTCGATCTGACCCGCGTCGGCCGCGTCGGGCGCCGCGCCGAGGTAATCCTCGAGCGCCTCCGCCGCCTCGCCGCTCCGTCCCAGCCGCGCCAGGAGGATCCCCCGGGTCCGGCGATCGTCGGGCGAGCCCGGCCGGAGCAACAGCAGTCGGTCGACCACCGTGAGCGCTCGTTCGTCCTCCCGCACGTTCAAGTAGAGCCCCTTCAGGTTGGTGAGGAGTCGGGTCAGCATGTCGCGCTTCGTCGCCCGCTGGAGGAAGGCGTCTCGCACCACCACCATCCCGCCGTAGACACGGTCGAGGAGCTCCTGGGCCTGATCTTCGAAGCGGAGCGTGCCGGCGTCGTACGGATCGATGAGCAGGTCTACCGCGTCGCCCCGGAAGCGAACCAGGAAGTGATGCGGGAAACTCACGCCTTCCAGAGGGAGCCCGAGACGCCAACCCGTCTCCAACACGACGATGCCCAGCGTGAGCGGGATCCCGAGGCGCCGGTCGAGCACGTCGTTGAGGAAGGAGTTGCGGGGATCGTAGTAGGCGTCGCGGTTTCCACGAAAGCCCTGCTTCTCGAAGAGGAAGGAGAGGAGCTCCTGCAAAACCAGCAGCGGAGCCGTCTCTTCGCCCAGACGATCCAGCACCCCCTCCGCGAGCTGGTCCAGCCGCGTCAGGTACTGCTCCACCGAGAGCTGCGGGTACTCTTCCCGCGCGATGAGAAGGGACGCGCGGGCCAGGTCCAACTCGGCCTCGGCAAGCCTGACCTCACGAGCCAGAAGATGCCTGGCGGATCGCGCTGGAACGTTCAAGAGCCCACCGGATAGATTGGCGCAGCACGTCGACGCATGGGGTGCTACCCTGGTCGGCTTCGGGGTTTCCTGGCCGGGAGGGTCCCCTCGCCGTTCCCGTGTCCGCCGTCCTCACAACCGTGGATGACATGACCGAAGAGCTCCCAGACCAGCGTCCGCGCATCCGCCTGAGCCAGCTTTCGCACGGCGCAGGCTGAGGCTGCAAGCTCGGGATGTCCGAGCTGGCGCAGGTCCTGCGCCACGTGCTGCCCGTCGATGATCCGCGCGCGCTGGTGGACGCCGCTGCCGGTGACGACGCCGCCGTGTACCGCCTCGCGGACGACCGCGCTCTGGTCGTCTCGACGGATTTCTTCACGCCCATCGTCGACGACCCGTTCGACTTCGGACGCATCGGCGCAGCCAACGGTCTCTCCGACGTGTACGCCATGGGCGCCGAGCCACTGTTCGCGCTCAATCTCGTCGCGTTTCCGCGTGCGCTCCTCGGCGAAGGGATCCTCGAGGAGATCGTGCGCGGCGGATCGGAGGTGTGCCGCGAGGCCGGCATTGCGGTGCTCGGCGGTCATTCCATCGACGACGCGGAGCCCAAGTTCGGACTGGTCGCAGTGGGCGAGGTGCACCCCGCCCACATGGTGACTAACGCCCGCGCACGCCCCGGAGACAAGCTCGTGCTGACGAAGCCGCTCGGGTCGGGAATCGTGGCCACCGCGATCAAGGCCGGCGCGGCGCCGGCCGCGTTGATCGAGGAGGCCGTCGACGTCATGGCCGCCCTGAACCGCGGGGCGGCGCAAGCCATGGTGGCGGTCGGCGTCCGCGCCGCCACGGACGTGACCGGCTACGGACTGCTGGGCCATCTGCGCGCTCTCCTGCGGGCGTCGGGCGCGTCCGCCGCCGTGGAGCCCAGGGCCGTGCCGATCCTCGAAGGGGTGCTCGAGCTGGCCGAGAAGGGTCACGTGCCGAGCGGCACGCGCCGCAACCTCGTCGACCTGGAGGCCGACGTGACGTGGGCCGCCTCCGTGCCGGACGAGCTGAGAACCGTGCTAGCCGATGCCCAGACGTCGGGCGGGCTGTTGATCTCGGCCCCCCCCGAGGTGGTCGACGAGCTCCTGGCCGGGCTGGAGCGCGCCGGCACGCGTGCGGCGGCGGTGATCGGCGAGGTCTCCGCGGGGCGAGCCGGATCCGTGCGCGTGGAATGACCTGTCAGCAACTGTGTGCGAACTCAAGCTCTGAAGCGTGGGTGGGGTCCCAGGATACGCCGTCTCGAACCATAGCGTTGGCGATCACAAGCAACTTACGCATGCAGGCGGTGAGGGCGACTTTCGGAGGCTTGCCACGTTCTGTGAGCCGCTGGTAGAAGACGCGGATCGCGGGATTACGCTGACTAGCGGTCAGGGCCGCCATGTACAACGCCACGCGTACGGAACGACGGCCTCCCCAGACCATTCGCTTACCTCTCAACGTACCCGAGTCCCGGTTCAGAGGGGCGACGCCGGCAAGCGCAGCGATCTGTTGCCGGTTCAGCTGCCCGAGCTCGGGGAGCTCTCCGATCAGCGTGCGTGAGACGACCGGACCGATCCCCGGTACGCTCCGCAGCAGATCCTCCTTCGCGCGCCACACCGGACTCGCCTTGATGCGACGCTCGAGTTCCGAGTCCACGGACTTCAGCTTGCGCTTGAGCCACTCGATGTGCTCGCCGATGTCCTTCGCCACCGTGGTGGACGCCATCTTCAGCCGGTTCTTCTCCGCGACCATCATCTCGAGCAGTTGACGACGACGGGCCAGAAGGGCCGTTAACTGCTGGGTGTCCTCGTCCGGCAGCACCCGCACCTCTGGCCGCACCCGCTCGCCGAACAGCGCCAATACCCTCGCGTCGATCCGGTCCGTCTTGGCGAGCTGGCCCGTTGCCCGTGCGAAGTCGCGCACCTGCCGCGGGTTCGCTACCACCACCGGGATCCCCGCTTCGGCGAGTGCCGCCGCCGCCGGCATCTCGTACCCGCCGGTCGCTTCCAGAACGACTAGCTCAACCGGACGCTCGCACAGCTGCTCAACAAGCACTTCGATCCCAGATTCGTCGTTCGAGACCGTCCACCCCTCGTCTTCTACCGCCACCTCGAGCTCCGCCTTTGAGACATCGATCCCTACGTACGCCTCGGCCTCAGACATCCCTCTCTCCAGACTCGGGAGGATGATCGTGCATCGTCCTACCTTGCAGATCCGGGCTCCCTCGGCCCCAACAACTGTTCGGACTCATCACGATCTAGAAGGGACGGCGCCCACGCTAACAATCGGTCTCTAGGACCCTAGGCGGGACGGGCTACCGACCCTGTGTACCCAACAAAACTACCTATTCGTCGTCATACAAGGTGGTGGCCAACTCCTCCCGCGCGCCAACCTCCGGCTTCGCGTCGGCGGGCGCCGGCGCCTCGTCGTCCTCACCGTCGGGACGCAGGGCGATGTCCATTACCTGACCCAGATCCTCGACGAAGTGGAACGTAAGGGCGTCCTGGACCTCGTCGGGAATGTCCTCGAGATCCCCGGCGTTCTCGACGGGCAGGATGATCTCCTTGATCCCCGCACGTGCGGCGCCCAGGACCTTCTCCTTGAGCCCGCCGATCGGCAAGACGCGGCCCGTGAGGGTCATTTCCCCTGTCATGGCGACGTCACGGCGCACCTTTCGCTGCGAGAGGGCCGACACCAGTGCGGTGGCCATGGTGATCCCCGCCGAGGGCCCGTCCTTGGGGACCGCCCCCGCGGGAACGTGGATGTGGACCTCCTTGCCCCGCAGGGCGGTCTCCTCGATCCCCAACTCCAGCGCGTGCGTCTTCGCGAAGCTCAACGCGGCCCTGCCTGATTCCTTCATCACGTCGCCCAGCTGGCCGGTGAGCAGGAGCCCGCCGTCGCCGGACATGACCGTCGCTTCGACGAACATGATGTCGCCACCCATGGGCGTGTAGAACATCGCCGTGGCCACACCCACGGTGTCCTCCAGGGCCATCCTCTCCGGGTGGACTCGGGGGCGCCCCAGAAGGTCACGCGCCATGTGCGCATCCGCGAGCAGTTGCTCCGTCTGACCCGATGCGATCTTGCGGGCGACCTTACGGGCGAGCTTTCCGACTTCCCGCTCCAACTGCCGCACGCCTGCTTCGCGGGTGTAGTTCTGGACGACGAACAGGATCGCATCGTCCTCCAGCTCCAGCTCGCTCTCCCGCAGCCCGTTCTCCCTCATCTGCCGAGGCACCAGGTAACGCTTGGCGATCTCGAGCTTCTCTGCCTCGGTGTAGCCCGCGAACTCGACACGTTCCATGCGGTCGAGCAGCGGACCCGGAATGCGGTCGATGTAGTTGGCGGTGCAGATGAACAGCACTTGCGAAAGATCGAAGTGGATGCCGAGATAGTGGTCGACGAAGGTGGAGTTCTGGGCGGGGTCGAGCACCTCGAGCAGCGCCGAGCTCGGGTCTCCCTGGAATGAGACGCCGAGCTTGTCGATCTCGTCCAGAAGGAAAACCGGGTTTTTGGTCTTGGCCTGACGCATCCCCTGCACGATGCGCCCGGGCATCGCGCCGACGTAAGTCCGCCGGTGTCCGCGAATGTCGGCCTCGTCTCGCGCTCCGCCGAGGGAGATGCGGACGTACTTGCGTCCGAGCGATCTTGCGATGGACTGCGCGATGGACGTCTTGCCGACCCCCGGCGGTCCCACGAAGAGCAGGATGGGCGCCCGACCCACGCGGTCATCCAGGTTGCCCGGAACGTCGTCGTCCTCGGCCTCCTCCGACTCCTCCGGATCGGAGTCTGCGCCCACCGGCGTCTGCCCGTTCGACGAGGCTTCGGCTTCGGCTGCAGCTTCGTCCTCGGCCTCGCGATCGGATTGCAGCTTTCTCACCGCGAGGAACTCGAGCACCCGATCCTTGACGTCCTCGAGTCCGTAGTGGTCTTCGTCCAGGATGGTTTCGGAGCGTGTAAGGTCGATCTTGTCGGTCGTGCGTTTGCTCCAGGGAAGCTCGGTGATCCACTCGAGAAAAGTCCGAATGACCTGATATTCCGCCGATTGGGGACTCGTCCGCTCCAGGCGACGAAGCTCCCGCTGCACTTCGGTGGTTTGATCGTCGTCGAGGTCCAGTGCGTCGATGCGCTCCTTGAGCTCCTCCAGATCGTCGCGATCCTCCTCACCGCCGAGCTCCTTCTGAATCTGCTTGAGCTGCTCTCGCAGCAGCATCTCCCTCTGGCGCTCACCCAGCTCGGTCTGGACTCGGGCTTGGATGTCCTCCTGGGCGTCGATGCGAGCGAGCTCCCGCTCCACGGCCACGAGGGCTTGCCGCATGCGCTCCTCGTCGTCGAGCATCTCGAGGAGCTCCTGTTTGTCAGACGTCGGGAGCTCTAGATAGAACGCTACGAGGTCGGCGAAGGCGCCTGGCTCGTCCACCCCCTGGATGAGCTGGTTGAGCGCCTCGGCCGGAACCCCCCTGCGCGTGCCCAGTTCGGCGGCACGGTCTCGGAGCTCCCGGTCGAGCGCCTGAAAGGCCGGATCGTCCGCGTCGCGAGGGCTGTGACGGTCCATCGTGAGTAGCGTAGCGCCGAGCATGTGCTCACCGGTCCGCTCGTAGCTGACCACCTGCCCACGGGCCTCCCCCTGGACGAGGAGCTGTACGCCGCCTCGAAGGCGATGGGTCTGAATGATGCGGACTACCGTGCCGACCGTGTACAGGATCTCGGGCGCGGGGTCATCGACGTTCTCCCGCTGGGCGACGGCGAAGAGACGGCGATCCCCGTCCAACGCCGCCTGGACGGCCTCTACCGTCCCCGGCCGGCCCGCCGAAATGGGCACGGCCACGCCTGGATAGACCACCGTGTCGCGCAAGGGAAGGACGGGTAGCGTGTACCGTTCTCCCATCAAGGCACCTCTAAGAGTAGGCCGATGGGCCGAAGCCGGTCGGCGTGCGGTTCAGGACCCGCACTCGTGCACGGGCTTGGAGCTATCCTCACTGCATGAAGTCTGCCAGCGTCTGAGAGTGGAGCCATGCCGTTGCCGCATGCTCCACCTGCCAGAGTGACCGGAGCCAACGCAATGTCCGACCGCCAGCGCCGGGGGGCAAGCCACTGTTACAGGCAATCGCGAGTCCTTAGCTTGCCTGCGGGCACCCTGGCGGCATCGCACCCTTCTCACCCCACCGATCGTGATACGGCGGAGTTTGGGGGCAGACCGCAGGACTATTCCGGGAGGCTGCAGGTTTGAGCGACCCCTTGGAAGGTGTCGTGTGGTTCCGTGGCTCGTCCGTGCGCGTGCGCAAGCTCGGGCTCTCCGTGTTCGTCGATCCCTGGAGCGTGCCAGACGGCAGCGAGGCCGACTACGTCCTGCTCACTCATCCGCACTACGACAACTTCTCCGAGGAAGACGTCGAGCGGGTACGAACCCCCGACACCGTGGTCGTGGCGCCGGTCACGATGAAGAAACAGCTGAACGACGCAGATCATCTCATGCGTCCCGGCGACCTACTCCAGCTCGAGGACATCGACATCCTCGCTGTCCCGGCATACAACACCACGAAGAAGTTCCACACTCAGGAGAGCGGCTGGCTCGGCTACGTCTTCACACTCGCCGGCATCACCTTCTACCACGCCGGCGACACCGACTTCATCGACGCGATCCGCGACATCCGCTGCGACGTGGCGTTCCTGCCGTGCGAGGGCCATTACACGATGGGCCCGGAGGACGCGGCGCGAGCCGCGCAGGCGTGCGACGCGGGAGTAAGTCGTGCCGATTCACTGGGGCGACAGCCAAGGATCGCGGGAGCACGCCGAGAAGCTCGCGGAGCTGGCCGGCAAGAGCGTCAGGATCCTCGAGCGCTCCGGCTGAACGCGCGGCGCGACGTCGGGCATCCGGGTTCATGAGCGGACACCGTACCGCAGCGCCCTCGGTGGCCGGCCGTTCCACTGTTTACGCCCCGCGCGCGGTCGTCGCGAGCAGCCGTCCTGAGCGTCGTGGAGCCTCACATGACGGGCATAGGGGGTGACGTGTTCGCCCTCCTGTGGTCCGCCGAAGAGGGTCGCCTGATGGGGCTCGACGCCAGCGGCCGGTCCGGCTCGCTCATGACGCCTGAGGCGATCGTAGCCTCCGGGCTCGACGATGTCCCGCAGGCCGGTCCCGGTGCGGTGACGGTGCCGGGTGCGCTCTCGGGATGGCAGGCGCTGCTGGACCGGTTCGGCTCCCGCCCACTCGACGAGTTGCTTCGCCTGGCGATCGAGATCGCGGAGGAGGGCTTCCCGGTCTCAGCGATCATCGCGCACCAGTGGTCGAAAGCGGCGGACATCCTGGCTCGCGATCCCGGAGCTCGCGCAACCTTCCTCATCGAGGGCGAGCGGCCGCCGCGGGCGGGCGAGTGGTTCCGCAACACCGACCTCGCACGGTCCCTCCGCCTCGTCGCCGGCGAGGGTCCCGGAGCGCTGTACGGCGGCGATCTGGGGCGGAGGGTCGTGGAGGGTCTCGGGGAGCAGGGTGGGTTCCTGACGCTCGAGGACCTGACGGCTCACACCGTCCGCTGGGTTCAGCCTCTGTCGGTCGACTTCAGGGGCCACACGATCTGGGAGCTTCCTCCCGCGGGCCAAGGCATCGCCGCGCTGCAAATGCTCGGCATCCTGGAGGATGTCGATCTGGCCGCGATGGGCCATAACAGAGCCGCTTATCTCCACCACGTCATTGAGGCCAAGAAGCTCGCGTTCGCCGACCTGGCCCGTTACGTGGCCGATGCGGACACCATGGACGTCGATCCGAACGCGCTGCTCGAGCCAGACCACCTCTCCGGGCGCCGCGCCCTCATCGACCCGGACGGCGCAGCCGACCGATTGGACCCGGGGGCGCCCCACACCGCAGGCGAGACCGTCTACCTCGCCACGGCCGACGAGCGCGGCAACATGGTCTCGCTCATCAACAGCATATACGGGCACTTCGGCTCGGGAGTCGTGATTCCGGGAATGGGCTTCGCGCTCCAGAACCGGGGCGCCGGATTCACCCTGGAGGAGGGCCACCCCAACCGCGTCAAGCCGCGGAAGCGTCCGCTGCACACTATTATCCCGGGCTTCGTGACGCGAGGCGGGGAGCCCGTGATGGCGTTCGGCGTCATGGGCGGTCCCATGCAGCCTCAAGGACACACGCAGCTTCTGGTGAACCTGCTCGTCTTCGGAATGGACGTACAGGAGGCCATCGACGCGTCGCGCTTCCGGCACCTGGAAGGGCGGCGCGTGGCTCTGGAACCCGTCGGTGGGGACGTGGTGGAGCGGCTGCGCGCGATGGGGCACGACGTCCAGCTCGGCAGCACGACGTTCGGGGGCGCTCAGGCGATCCTGCGTCTCGAGCACGGATGGGCCGCGGGGTCCGATCCGCGCAAGGATGGGCTGGCGATCGGGCACTGAGGGCGGGTCACACATGGGGGGGCGATCGGCGATGCCGTGTGAGCAGACCGCCGGTGCCCTTTTGGTGGACCGTAACGCCTCATTCGGCCGGTCGTCCGCGTTACGTTGCTGGGCTGGCGCCAGGCTTCAAACCTGCCCATGACGTTGGGTTCTGGGAGGGCATTCGCTCGTTCGGCCCGGCTTCGTCCCACCGATTTCGTTTCCGACACAGGACCTCCGATGCGCTTCCACTCATCCCGCCAGCTGATCCTCGCGCTCCTGCTCGCTCCACTCGCGTGCGGCGGAGATGATGCGCCAGCCCCCCCCCGCCGGTCCCGAACCCGTCGCCACGGTGCAGGTCTCGCCGGACCAGCTCGACCTCGAAAAAGGTGAATCGGAGCAGCTCAACGTGACCCTGTTGGACGCGGGTGGCGCGGCCTTGACCGGACGGTCCATCACGTACAACTCGAACGCCACGGGCGTCGCGACGGTGAACAACGATGGCCTGGTGACGGCCGTGGGCAAAGGGGAGGCGCAGATCACGGTGTCCAGCGAGGGCGTGAGCGACGACGCGCTGGTGACCGTCAGCCTGGCGGACTTCGCGCCGGCGTCTGACATGAGCCTCAGCGGCCTGCAGGAGTTCGCCACCTTGAGCATCCCCGAGGGCGTGAAGGTCTCGGCGACAGACGACCTCGAGCTCCTCGTCGAAGGTCTGGCCGAGATCGCCGGTGCGCTCGAGAGCGACTGCAAGGCGATCAAGGTGAGCAGCGAAGACTTCACGCTCACCGGAACGATCGACACCGGCTGTTCGGACGAGACCGCCGCGGGCGCTCCGCTCACGATCGACGCCAACGGCTTCGTGGAGCTCGTGGGTGCGATCACCTACGGCGGCAAGGTAGACATCAGCAACGACCCGACTCTGACGGACGCCGACTTCGAGATCCCGATGGGCGCTGCGGCGTCGAGCCTGGCGGGGCAGGCCGCCTTCGGCGCTGTCGTCAACGTTGACGCGACGCCTAGCCCGGCCACGGCACCGGATGGCGCGGACGGACGCGACTGGGTGTTGAGCTTCCGAGGTGACGTCGAGATCGGCCCCCTATCCAACATCAGGGGTCAGAACGGCGGCGACGGGGGAGACGCGGGGCGCATCCGCGTCCGCGTCACCGGCAACCTGAGGGTCGGCGGGACGATCACGGCCGGAAAGGGGGGCGACGGAGCCGAGGGAGAAGACGTCGCCGCCGCCGGACAGAACGCCAACGCAACCGGCGGTGCTGGGGGCGTGTCCGGAACGGTGCTGATCACCTCCGGGGGGGGGGCGCTGGATGTGGGCGAGGTGACCGTCGATCTCAACCAAGGCGGAAACGGTGGCGCCGCGAACGCCACTGGAGGAGACGGCGCGAACCCAGGCCAAGCGGGCGGAGCGGCATCGGCGCGCGGAGGAGATGGCGGACGCACACCGGACTTACAGTTTCGCGGCATCTCTCTGACGGGAATGTTTGCCGTGGCGCGCGGTGACGGTGGCCCCGGCGGCGGCGCGACCGCGATCGGGGGCGGCGGCGCCGCTGGCAAGCCGGGCGGCGCCGGTGGAAGCATGGACGCGTTTGGAGGCGACGGTGGCGACGCGCTTGCACGCAACCTGGACGGCACGCCGCTCGGCATGGGTGGCATGGGCGGGGCCGCGTCCTTCAGCGGTGGCATAGGAGGCCCCGGGTTGCACATGTGCAATGACCCGGTGGGGGCCGGCGGCAACGGTGGAGGCGGCGGGAGCGCGTTCGGTAATGTAGGAAGGGGCGGCACCGGAGCCGCGGAAGGCGAGAACGGCGATCTGGCAATCGGCCAGCATACCGGCGGCGGCGGCGACGGCGGCGACGGCAACGGCCCGGGAGCAGGCGGCGTTGGTGGGACTGACAATACCGAACGCATGGACCCCGCTCCCAAGGAGATCGCGGACGAGGGGCACAACTTCCACGACGGCAACCCCGGAAATCCCTGCCCCGACCCGGGCGATGTCGCGATCGTGGTCCCGGACCTCAGTGAGGCCATTCATTTCGTCGGGGAGACACCCTGCCCGCAGACCCTCGGCACGATCACTGTGACCAATTCGACTGCGAGCGCGGGCACGTACATAGTGGCGTCGAACGACGGGCTGATCAGCTTCCAAGTTCCCCCAGGCGGCGTCCAGATAGGAATGCTCGCCGGCTCGATCGGCCCCGGGGAGACAATCGTCGTGAATGTGCTCTTCAACTGCGCGTCCGCGACGGACGTCGACGCAATCCTCACGGGCAGCGTCTCGGCCGGCGACAAATCGGCGATGGGGACCGGTTCAGCGAAGGTCACCATATCCGGCGGGGGAGGCTGACCGTCACGCTGACGAACTCTCAGGGGAGCGCCGCGAGACCTTCACGGCGTCCGGTTCTCTTCCCGGAGGAGTAGGGACGAGGAGGACGCCTTTGCAGAGGGGGTCTCAACGGAGGGGGTGCCCGGGCCCGGGCACCCCCTCCGAGCTTACATGCGCCGGTAGCGCGGCCCGCTCCCACCCTCGCGGGGGGTCCAGCGAGGCCCCAGCACGTCGGTCGCCTTGCAGTCCACGCAGTTGGGTGCGTTGACGACGAGGGAATCGCCATCCCACTCGTAGACGCCCGCCGGGCACATCGCCGCGTAGAAGCGCGCCAGCGTCTCGGGAACGTCGTCCGGGAGGACGAGGTGGGAGGGGATGTCGTCGCGGGTCTGGTTCCCGGACTTGTAGACCGCGTCCACCTTCGACACGGTGAGCGCCCCGGGCGGCAACGGGACGCGCTCCGCTTTCAGGAGGCGCGGCTCGGCGGCGTCCTCCTCCACCGTGATTCGCCGTGCGGGTAGCGCGCCCCCGGTCACCGACATGAGCGCTGCTTTCACCCCCCCGGCGTAGAAGCCGCTCTTGAACGCGAGGCGCATGTTGCGTGTGCGCTTCAGGTCGCCCATCAGCCAGCTCGCGTCGACCGACTCCGTGTAGTCCCGCAGTCCCCGCTCGCTCGTGTCGCCGGCCTCGAGCGCCGCGTGGATGGCGCGCGCCGCGAGCATCCCGGAGTGCACGCCGTAGTGGATGCCCTTCAGCGAGGGGACGTCCACGTACCCGGCGGAGTCGCCGACCACCACCGCGCCGTCCCCGTGTCTTCTCGACGGCACCGAGTAGTAGCCGCCCTCCGGGATGGTCTTCGCACCCCATTCCACCATTTCCCCGCCCTCCAGATACGAGCGAAAGAACGGATGGAGCTTCATGCGCTGCAATGCCTCGTGCACGTCGAAGCGAGCGTCCGCGTAGTCGAGGCCGGCCACCAGCCCGATCGCGACGAGCCGTTCCTCGAGCGGATACATGAAGCTGCCGCCGAACACGTCTCGGGGAAGCGGCCAACCCATGGTATGCACGACCTTGCCGAGCGGCCTCTTCGTCTCCCACAGCTCTTTGACACCGAGCGCGTAGATTTGCGGGTTGAGGCTCGAAACGTCCTGCCAGTCCAGCCACGCCTGTGAGAGCATCCCCCTCGTGCCCTCGGCGAGGACCGTCACGCGCGCGGTGAGGTCGGTCGCGGGCAAGTGGTCCGCGCCGGTGGGCCGTCCCTCGCGGTCTAGCCCGGATGGGGTCGTCCTTACGCCGACCACGCGGCTCCCGGACACGAGGAGCGCCTCGACCGGGAAACCGGGGAGGACGTTGACGCCCGCGGCTTCGGCCCGCTCGCCCATCCAGCGCACGATTTCGCAGATCGATGCGACGCGGTTGCCTCGATTCTTCATCGTCGGCGGCGTCGGGATGCGGATCGCGTGCCGTTCGCTCAACACATAGACGGCTTCGCTGGTAACTCGCCCGCGAAGGGGTAGATCCTCCTCAGCCACTTCGGGGAACAGCTCGAGGAAGGGTCGAGGATTCACCACCGCCCCCGAGAGGCTGTGCTCCCCGAGCTGGCCGGCCTTCTCGAGCACAGCGATCTCCAGAGGGCCCGACGCCGATTCCGCCGCCAGTCGCGCGAGCTCCACCGCACAAGCCAACCCGGCGGGACCGGCGCCCACGATGGCCACGTCGAGCGGCACCGACCCCTGGTCGGGGGGCTCCTCCAGGATCAGTCGCTCCCGCGGGAGAGGAAGCCGATGGGCCGCGGGACGCAGCCGGCTTCCGTGCGGGTCAGATGAGGCCATGCGATGCGAGCCTTGAGGGGTTCCACGATCGAGCCGATCCGAAACGCGGTTCCACCGGGTGGCCGGAGCCCCCGGACGGTCGGGCGGCCCGGACCCTGCTTGCCAGCCCGGGGTACCCTCCGGCTCCGCGCCCGATCCGTTTCTTTCGCCGGCCCAGGACGGCCACCGCAAGGCCACCGCATACCGGCACATCCGCCTCAGTAGGAGCCTGCATGCCTCCCGAGCCACGTCCCGCGACCCTCGCCGAGCTCCGCGCGTCCGGGTACCAGCCGATAACGGCCAAGGAAGAAATCCGTGCCAACCTGGTGCGGGCCCTTCGCGCCGAAGAGGACTTGTTCCCCGGCATCGTCGGCTATGACGAAACGGTCGTCCCGCAACTCGTCAACGCGCTGCTCTCGCGGCACGACTTCATCCTCCTGGGTCTGCGCGGTCAAGCCAAGAGCCGCATCCTCAGGCAACTCGTCTCTTTGCTGGACGAGGAGATTCCGATCTTGGCCGGGAGCGAGGTCAACGACGATCCGCTGGCGCCGATCTCGAAGTACGCCCTCGAGCTTCTGCGTGAGCAAGGAGAGGAGGCGCCGATCGACTGGATCCACCGCGACTACCGTTACGTCGAAAAGCTCGCCACGCCCGATGTGACCATCGCCGACATCATCGGCGACGTTGACCCGATCAAGGCCGCTCGCGGAGGTCACGTTCTCGCCGACGAGCTGACGATCCACTTCGGGCTGCTCCCCCGCGCGAACCGGGGGATCTTCGCGATCAACGAGCTGCCGGACCTGGCCGGGAAGATCCAGGTCGGCCTCTTCAACGTGCTCCAGGAAGGAGACGTGCAGGTCAAGGGGTACCCCATCCGTCTGCCCCTCAACGTCCTCATGGTCTTCACGGCCAATCCAGAGGACTACACGGCCCGGGGCAAGATCATCACGCCGTTGAAGGACCGCATCGGCGCCGAGATCCGTACTCACTACCCTGTGGACGTCCAGATCGGAATGGACATCACCCGCCAGGAGGCCTGGATCCGGCGGGATGGCGCCTGCGTGGAGATCCCCGACTTCGTCGAGGAGGTCGTCGAGCAGGTCGCGTTCCTCGCCCGAGCTGACGCCAGGGTGGACCAACGCTCGGGGGTGAGCCAGAGGATGCCGATCACGATGCTCGAGAGCGCGGTGTCGAACGCCGAGCGGCGCGCCCTCCGGCTCGGTGAGGATGTCGTCGTGCCCCGCATCGTCGACGTCTACGCAGCCCTTCCCGCGGTCACCGGCAAGATGGAGCTGGAGTACGAAGGCGAGCTGCATGGCTCGGAAAAGATCGCCAACGAGCTCGTCGCTGCCGCGTCCGCGCAGGTTTTCCAGTCTCGCGCGGGGGGCGCCGACGTCGACCCGGTGATCGAATACTTCGAGCAGGGCGGAGCCCTTCAGGTGGGTGAGGACGCCTCGGCTGCCGCGTGTGTCGAAGGCTTCGGAACGGTACCGGGGTTGCTCGACATGGTCAGCCAGGTCGGGCTCGCCTCGTCGAGCGCAGCGGACGGGCAGCGGGCGGCTGCGTGCGAGCTCGCGCTCGAGGCACTCGTGGCCGAGAAGCGCGTCAGCCGGACCACGTCCGGAGGGTACGCGCGTGCCCCACACGAGGGGCCGAAGGGAAAGGGCTACAAGGGCTTCGATCCGATGGGAGGACTCAAGCTCTAAGCGATAGGCCCGGGCCTCAGAGCCGAGCGAGGAGCTCGTCGCGCATTGCGAGCAGCTCGGGCAGCGCGGGATCATGCGGGATCCTCGCGGCCGCGCGACTGTAGGCTCTCGCGACACCGGTGAGCGCCTTCTCACGCCCCACGCCCGAGAGCGTGAGCCCCCCGTCCAGGCGCTCGAAGAGGTGCCGATAGCCGAAGGCGACGGACTCTGCTACCCAATGTGTCGGGACGAAATGAGTGGCCGTCGGGGTTGAAGGCCCAGCCCGCCCACATCCAGCTCACCCAGTTTTCCAGAGCATGGTCGATCGGCGTGCCGCGCTGGATCGACTTCCTGGCCGCGTTGCCGACGTCCCACCACACGTCGTGAACGACGTCGCCCATGGGACTCGACATCCCCTCGCGCAGCATGTGCTGGGCCCCCAAGGAGGCGATCCACCGTCGCGTCTCGAAGCACACCTCCGGCTGTAGCCGCGCGAGCGGATCGACCACGCATGGGGCACCCGCGCTGTGGGGGTCTCGCTCGGCCGCCCGCAGGGCAGACACGGCACCCTCCAAACGGTGCAGCGAGCCCGCCGAGTAATACATGTCCAACGCGACCTCGGGCAGGCCGGACCGGTAGTCGAGAACTCCGTCTTCGAGGGGATCGTCGGGCATCCAGTCCAGGTTGTCCTCCTCGACGGACCATATCGGGAACGCGACCGCGACCGGCGTCTGCAGCGGGTCGATCGCGCGCAGCTCGTTGGCGGAAAGCCCAGCGGGCCACGTGTCGGCTCCGAAGAGACGCTCGGCGAACTGAAGGTCCGAGGAGAGCAGGACGCCGCCGGGCTGGAAGAGGCGCACGTCCTGCGACGCGGGAACCACGGGCAAAGTGCGCACGTACGCGACGATGTCGAAGGCCGAGGCCGTATCCACGTGGGCGACCGCACGACGGACGATCGTCGTGTCCGTGAAAGCGAAGAACGCCAGATCGAATCCGTCACGGGTGGCGTGACAGCCGGCGCACTCCGTCTCGAACGCCAAACGGCCCAGCACCGGATCGCCGAGCTCGGCGATGGTCGGGAGCGGTGGCTCGGGGGCGAACGCCTGTTCGCACGCGTGGAGCGCTGCGACGCAGAGGGGGAGGGCGAGTACGCGGAGGGTAGCTCGACGTCTCATGGGATTGCCTCGGGTACCAGACTCGAGTCACGTTGCGGGAACTGGCCCATCGCCTCCGGGGCGGTCTGTACCTCGGACGCGGCAGGTCCACGATTCGTAAAACGCGTCGCCTCCCGCTCGCTAGCCCCTCGATCCTCCCGGGCCCGGAGAGCGGAGTCCGCCAGCGCGGCGATCTTTCGCTGGGCGACCGGCACCGCCAGGTCGTGCCACCCATCGAGGCGGCGCCAGCGGCGCTCGACGACGCTCGCCCCCTCCTCCACTTCGGAGCCGTCTGCCGCAGCGACGATGAGAACCGGTCGATACGTCACGGCCCGATGCGTGAACCGGTGCCGGACCGGCGCGAGACCGAGCATTTCGACGCCCCGGGGGGATGGCAGGCCGAACGGTCGTACCGCGCGGCCCAGCACCGAGCAGGGGTCTTCGTGGCGGAGGAGTCGGGTATCGGGGAAGGACCACATCCCCGCAAGCATCCCTCCGGGGGGACGTCGCACGAACAACGCCCGCCCGGCGCGGTCCATGACCACCGCGACCGCCACTTCGACGGCCTGGACCGCCCGGCGCCGCCCAGGCGCGGGCCGCTGCTCCTGGGTGCCCGCCGCCCGAGCTGCGCACCACGACGACAAAGGGCAACGGCTGCACGACGGCCGAGAAGGCGTGCACACCGTCGCGCCGAGCTCCATGAGGGCCTGGTTCCATTCGCCCGGACGCGCCTGGTCCAACAGCACCGCGGCTGCGTCGCGCAGCCAGCTCGACGACGGCGCGGCCTCGTCGTGGAGCCGCGCCAGCACACGGCGGACGTTGCCGTCGATCGCCGCCAGCGGCCGACCGTACGCGATGCTCGCGACCGCCGCCGCCGTGTACTCGCCGACTCCGGGGAGCCTACGCAGCTCTTCGGCGTCGGAAGGCAGCTCGCCACCGTGAACGTCGCGCACGATGGCGGCGGCCGCGTGTAGCATGTGGGCCCGCCGATAGTAGCCCATCCCACTCCACGCCCTCAGGACGTCGTCGAGTGGCGCGTCCGCGAGCGTGGTCAGGCCGGGGAACCGCCGGACCCACTGCTCATAGTACGACACCACGGTTTCCACCCGCGTCTGTTGAAGCATCACCTCCGACACCCATAGACGATACGGGTGCGTCTCGCGTCGCCACGGCAGATCTCGGCGCCGGCGGGCGTAGAAGGTGAGGACGGCCTCCCGGAGCTCGGCCAGGGCCGACCGATCGAAGTCCGTCATGGCGGCAACTCATCCCCGGGCTTAAACTTTCGCGTCATGCGCTTCACCACCTACACCAAGTACCGCGGCGGCTGGCTCGACGCGCTGAACCTCGAAGCGCTGCTCGAGCACCTCTCCGACTTCCTCATGAGTGGCGGTTTCGCCGGCGGCCCGCACTACCACCCCTATGGGGGATGGTCCGGGCTCGAGGATCCCAATTCTCTGGATTCCCTCAAACACGCGCTGCTGAGGGCACTTCTGGAGAGCGGTCAGCTCACCCCGGAGATGCTGGCAGAGCTTCGCGGCGAGGGCGACGGAGACGAGGAGACCCAGGCAGCGATCGGCCGGCTCCTGGACGACCTCATCCAGAAGATGGTGGAGGAGGGGTACATCTCGCTGGACGGCGGTCAGGCCGGTATGCCCGGACCGGTCCAAGACGTCACTGGACAGGGGAATGTCGACGAGGCCCGCGAAGCAGCCGACAGGGTGGAGTTCAATCTCACCCAGAAAGGGATGGACTTCCTCGGCTACCGGGCGCTGCGCGGGCTTCTGGGTGCCATGGGGAAAGCCGAACTCGGGGCGCACGCCACTCCGAAGCTCGCGACCGGGGTCGAAGCGGAGGCGGCCAGCCGGCCCTACCAGTATGGGGATACTCTGAACCTCGACATCCCCGCCACGCTCAAGAAGGCCATCGAGCGCGAAGGGCTGCAGGTCCCTCTCCAGCTGGACTACTCAGACCTCATGGTCCACCAGGCCGAGTACCGGTCCTCGTGCGCGACCGTGCTGATGTTGGACATCTCCCACTCGATGATTCTCTACGGTGAGGACCGCTTCACGCCGGCCAAGCGCGTCGCGCTGGCGCTCACGCACCTCATCCGGACGCAGTTTCCCGGCGATACGATGCGGGTCGTGACCTTCGGCGACCGCGCGCAGGAGATCCCCCTCTCACAGCTCACCAAGGCGAAGGTCGGTCCGTTCCACACCAATACCGCCGGGGGATTCGAGCTCGCGCGGCGCATTCTCACCGCGCAGGGCCAGGACATGCGGCAGATCATCATGATCACCGACGGCAAGCCCAGCGCGCTCACGTTGCCCGACGGACGCATCTATACCAACTCCGGCGGCCTCGACGGACACATCCTGCAACGCACGTTCCGCGAGGCCGCGGCGTGTCGAAAAGCCGGAATCCTGATCAACACGTTCATGCTGGCCCGCGATCCACACCTGGTGCAGTTCGTGAAGAAGGTGACCGAAATCGCTCGGGGCAAAGCCTATTTCACGACGACCATGACGCTCGGCCAGTACATCATGATGGACTTTCTGAAGGGAAAAAGGCGGAGGGTCTGAGCCGGCTCACTTCTGGACCTGACCCGATGTCTTCACGGGAGGCACCGATGCCGTCATCCAACGGGGGCTCGCGCGCCCCCCACGATCTCGTCCGCACGCTGACCGCGTGGTTTCTGACCCTGACGGCGGTCTGTGCCGTGTCGCCGCGAACTACGGGCGCGCAGGAGCAAGAGGTGCCCGAGGGCGTCCACCAGTCGGCCCGGCACGACTTCCGCGTAGACACCGTTGCGGCGGGCTTCGATCATCCCTGGTCGATGGCCTGGCTGCCCAGCGGCGAGCTGCTCGTCACCGAGCGGACGGGGCGCCTTCGGATCGTGCGCGACGGGAAGCTCGAGCCAGAGCCCGTCGCGGGCCTTCCCGAGGTCTACCGCGATGAGGGGCAGGGTGGGGTCATGGACGTCCTCCCGCATCCGGACTTCATGAGTAACAAACTGCTCTACTTGAGCTACGGGAAGGCCAAGACCGATTCCTTGGGAGCGACCGCGGTGGTCCGAGGGCGGTTGGAGAATGATCGCCTCGTCGACCTCGAGGAGCTCTTCGTGGCAGAAGCTTGGACGACGCGCAACAACCATTTCGCGGGCCGGATGGCCTTCGACCATGACGGCTACCTCTTTCTCACGGTCGGCGACCGGCTCTACCCCCCCGAGCTCCTCGCCGAACACCCGGCTCAGGATCCCTCCACCGACTTCGGTACGATCGTCCGTCTCCACGACGACGGCCGCATCCCCGAGGACAACCCCTTCGTCGATCTCCCAGGTCACCGCCCCGAGATCTGGAGCTACGGGCACCGGAACCAACAGGGCCTCGCCGTGCACCCGGTCACCGGCCAGGTCTGGTCCAACGAGCACGGCCCCCGAGGCGGCGACGAGCTCAACCTCGTCTTGCCCGGCCGCAACTACGGGTGGCCCGTCGTGACGTACGGGATCAACTACGACGGTACGCCCATCACGCCCGATGCGAAGCGGCGCGACACGGAAGCGCCGCGGTGGGTGTGGGTGCCCTCGATCGCCACCTCGGGCCTCGTGTTCTACGACGGCGACCGCTTCCCGTGGTGGAAGGGCGACGCATTCGTGGGCGGGTTGGTGGGCGAGCAGCTCTCGCGGGTAACGCTCGACGGAGATCGGCCGGTCGGTGTCGAGGCGCTGTTGGTCGGCGTGCTCGGTCGCATCCGCGACGTACGCCAGGGCCCGGACGGGTTGATCTACCTGGCCGTCGAAGACCGGAACAGCGAGCACCTGACCGAGATCGTGCGTCTGGTGCCCGTGCAGGGAGAGGTCCTCCCGCCGGGCTGAGCGACGAGCCCTCCAAAGACGTCGACTGCTGGTCGCTACTCCTCCCAGCCCGCCATGACCCGATCCTTCGCGAGCTGGAGCGCGTCGCCGAACGCCATGCGCAGCCGTTCGACGCGATAGCCGCGCACGAGAGCCTCGACGGTCTCGTCGTGGAACGCGAGGAGCAGATGCCTCACGTCGCGCCAGGAGTCCGGATCGTGCATGCGGTGAACGCTGTTCACGGCCTTCTCCGCCTCGGCCCAGCGTGAGTTTCGCACTTCGAACGCATCGTAGCCGCCGCTGAACCCGTGACCGCTGAGGCGATGCCCGGCGAAGACCTCGTCGTTGGGGCCACCGAACGTGATCGCGTAACAGCGTTCGAACTCGACGAGCGCGAGGGCACTCGTTTCGGCAGCGGCTGGATCGACGATGTGTACACTCGTGCCGTCCCACGCCGGGTCGTGCTCGCGGGCGTAGTATGAGGAGCAGCGTGCTGTGACCGTTGGCCACCAGGTGGGGGAGCGGGGCTCCGCCGTCCCAGGGGACCGGCCACTCGATCGGGATCGCGGCCTCTTCCCCCTTGGCGAGCGCAAGCTCGCGTTCGGCGCTCAGCTCGAGCTGCCGAGCCGCTCGGTAGCTCGTGAGGCTCCCCTCACCTTTCCCCAGTGCGTCGAGCCCGCGCCGGCTCGAGTCCCTCGCCTCCTCGAGGCGGCGCTCGAGCTCGGCCTGGTCACTCATTCGTCAACGGTGTGGTTCCTCCGGGTTTTTCTACGTCTACGCCAGGGCGTGCCATACGTGCCCGGAGGCCGCCGGGAGCTACGGCCCATCCGCTCGACGCGCCCGTGAACGCCCATCGTGGCGGCGGACCGAACCGATCCGGCTGCCCTCAGCCGATGATCCACCCGATGAGGGTCGTGATGCGCGGTCCCCCTTCTGCCAAGGCGCCGGCCACGTTGAACGGGACGCGCAGATCGCCGAACGGGATGGTCACGCCACTCGCTACCACCATGGACGTGTGCACATCGCCGGGCTCGTCCTTGTTCGCGCTGACGCTCGGTCCGACCCCGAACTCCACGCCGTTGTAAAGCCGGTAACCGGCGAGCCATGCCAACGAGAGGTTGATTTCGTCCTGCTCCACGCCGCCCACGAGGAAGACCCATTCCATGAGCGCCTGACTTCCGTCGGTCGTGGACACGATCTGGGTCTCGAACTGCCACCCGAACTGGCTCATGATCGGCTCGAGTCCCCGCGACTGCCTGTGCTCCGCAACGTCGCCCGTGAAGGTCGTGAAACCGAAGCGCGGCCCGCTGAGCTTCTGCCGCGGGAGCGTGCGCACACGCTGCTCGGGTGGAATCTCGGGGACGGGCTCCTGCGCGAAGACCGAGGTGGCGCCGCCGGTCAGCAGAGTGGCCAGCGTGATTGCAACGATCGAGCGAGACATGGTGGTTCTCCTTTTCGAGGGGCCTATTCGGGCCGTGACCTACGGGAGAACGATGTCCTTACCGGGCTTCAACCTCGCTCCGTCACAATGCGCATTCGCTCGGGCGCAGTGACGTAGAGGGCACGGGGTCGTACGTACCCGTCGACCCTGGCCAAGCGCTGCATGCCCGACGTATTCCTTCAGCGTTGCGAACACCTCGTTATCGGATACGGATCAAGCCGCGATCGAAGGCGCCCGCGACCCGGTGACCGCATGCAGAAGCTCAACGACAGCGGCATTTTCGGGGCGGACAGGCCTCCCCAACGGAGTGATGGTATGAGACCGTTCTTGAGCGCCCTCGTAGCGCTCGTTGCGACGACACTGGGCCCGGGCGTCGCGGCGCAGGACACGGAGTGGAACCGCTTCACGCTTGAGGAGCTCGGCGGGGTCCACGTGAGCGTGGAGGCGGGCGCATTCTGCGAGGGCGGCGGCGTGACGCTGGGCGCTGCGCTGGAGAACGCCGAAGGGCAGCTTCTGGAGGCGGACGTCGGTCTTCTCACCGAGGAGGAGATGCTCCTCAACCTGGGGCTTCCCGAGCTGCGAATCGAGGTCGCCTGCATCACCGGCAGCGAGAACATGGTAGGCAGTCCGGTGGCTTATTCGGTGTCCGTACGGCTCCTGCAGTCGGCGCAGATGACGCGCGACAACCAGATCACGCTTGCCGAAGCGGTGACGTGGTACACCACGGTCATGGGGATCCAGCTGCGCGAGCAGCTCCAAGACGCCGTTAGGGAAGCCATCGCGGAGACGGTGGGCCAGTTCGCCGCCGCATACACAGCGGCGCATGAAGCAGGCGGTGGCGGCTTCCAGTCAGAACCCTAGCGCCAGCTCGCGCATCCTCGCCCTCGCCTGCCGATCTGGCGCGCGCCCGAACGCGGCCTGGATGTTCTCCGCCATGTGGTCCACGCTCGAGGTCTCGGTCAAGGCGCACGTAACCGCTTGGTTCGACAGGATGTACTTGAGCGTGAACTGAGCCCAGCTCGAGCAGTCGAACTCCGCCACCCACTCCGGAAGGTCCCGGCCCTCGACCCGCCCGAAGTACGCGCCGTTCATGAACGGCCGGTTGGTGAGCACGGCCATCCCGCGATCCTGCGCCAGCGGAAGCACCCGCTCTTCCGCGCGCGTCTCCAACACCGAGTAATTCACGTGGACGAAGTCCGGCGCTTCGCGCCGCATGAACTCCTCGAGCCGGTCCCGAGCAGCGGTGCTCGACACTGTGACGCCGATGTAGCGCGCCTCCCCTTCGTCCTTCCAGCGCCGCAGATTCGGCCAGTGGACCTCCACGTCCCTCATGCTCTCCACCTGCACCAGATCCATGGTGGGCCGGCCGAAGAGCCGCTGCGATTGGCGCATCTGGGCGACACCGGCCGCCTCCCCCGTCGTATTGATCTTGGCTGCGACGAAGAGCTCCTCGCGAAGGTCCGGGGCCTGGAGCACGCGGCCGAACTCCGTGTCGATCTCGGGCGGGCGCGGCGAGGTGTCCACGACCCTCCCCCCGTAGCTCACGAGCGTCCTGATGACCGCTTCCAGGGGCGCCGTCCCCTCGGTCGGGATCTCGAGCACGGGCTTGCTGGAGCCCAGCCCCACGATGGGAAGCTCCTCCCCGGTCGACGGGATCACCCGCGTTGGCAGCCGCTCCTGGGCAAGTAGTCGCACCGGACGAGAGGCCAGCGCGCCGATGCTCGCCATCCGGAAGAGGAAGTCGCGTCGTGTCGTATCGCTCGGAATGGTCATGGCGGCCTCCTGTCGACCTGACGACCTCGGCTGGGCGTCGGACACCCGTGATGCCGGTCCCGGTCGACAATGTAGGGCGCCACGCCTGGGTCCGCAGCGACTCGGTGAAGGTTGGCCACGGGATCGTGGCCACGACGGCACTCGGTTGCGGAGGGAGGCAGCAGCTCTGTAGTTACCCTCATGCTCAACTACATCTGGGCCGCGCTGATCGTCTCCAGCCTCTTGTTCGCCGGCGGCTACGACATCAGCGACATCGCACGCGATACGTATCGCAACGGTCAGGCCCTTCCAGTAGAGCTCGAGCTGCTCGAGCCGTACGACCCGGCCGACCGGTTCGTCGCTTTGGCGATTCACATCGATCCCCAGTCGTACGCGCGCTTTTACGGCACTCCGGAGCCGACGCAGCGGAGCTACGCCGGGTCCCTCGTCCAGACGGCGGAGGGGCGGCAGCTTCGCTTCGACGCGGGATCGTCGCTGCCCGAGCCGCTCACCACGATCGGGAGCGTGTCCCGGTCGAACGACGGCGAGCTGCAGGGGACGCTCGTCGAGTTCGGCCCTCCCGCCGCAGGCGCCCTGCCCCGGGTCGGCGCCTCGGTCGAGTTCGAGCGGGTCCGCTTCGTCAAGATGAACGCGATTGCCGCAGCGGCGCTCGACTTCGCGGAGACGGCTGCGGAGATCGCGATCGGACTGATCGGGGTGCTGGCACTGTTCCTCGGGCTGCTCAAGATCGGCGAGGAGGCGGGCCTCATCGACGGGCTGGTCAAGCTCGTACGGCCGGTCCTGCGCCCCCTCTTCCCCGACGTGCCGGAGGACCACCCCGCGCTCGGCATGATCGCGCTGAACCTCACGGCGAACGTGTTCGGCCTCGGTAACGCCGCCACCCCGTTCGGGATCAGGGCGATGGAAGAGCTCCAGACGCTGAACCCGACCGACGACACCGCGACCAACCCGATGGTGATGCTGCTGGCCATCAACACGGCCAGCATCCAGCTCGTGCCGCCGGTGCTGCTGCTGGCTCTCATGGGGCTTCAGATCAATCAGCTCATCTTCGCCATCATCATCACCACGGGGCTCTCGCTCGTGATCGCCATCGTGGCCACGAAGCTCTACGGGAGACTCCCGGCGACGCGCGCGTCCGACCCCAACCGCAACCCGCCCCCGGCGCCCGCGGACGCCGGTCCGGGGGCCTGAAACGGCCGTGGACGCGATCCGCGAAGCGATCGGGCTTCTGTCCTACTTCGTCATCCCGCTGATCGTGGTGGGGTTCCCGCTGTACGGGCTCTACAAGCGCGTCCCCGTCTACGAGACCTTTGTCGAGGGCGCCAAGGAAGGGTTCGAGGTCGCCGTCCGCATCATCCCCTACCTCGTCGCGATCCTCTTCGCGATCGGGATGTTCCGCGCCAGTGGCGCGATGGACTTCATGGTCACGGCGCTGGACCCGCTGCTCGGCCTGATCGGCTTCCCGGGCGAGGTGCTGCCGATGGCGATCGTGCGGCCGCTGACCGGCTCCGGCTCGGCGGGCTTGGTGGTCGACATGATCAACCAGTACGGTGAAGACTCGCTCTTCGTGAAGATGGCCGCGACCATGTTCGGCTCCACCGAGACCACCTTCTACGTGATCGCGGTCTACTTCGGGGCGGTCAACATCAAGAAGACGCGCCACGCCGTGCCGGCCGGCCTGACGGCCGACTTCGCAGCGATGATCATCGCCGTCTGGACGGTGAGGCTGCTGTTCGGGTGAGCTGGCCGAGCCGACCCCGAACCCGCGTCGGCGTGGCCGAGATCGTCAGAGCTTCGTCGTCCTCGATCGCAGCCCCCGCCCCGTCGCAGATCGCCTCCGTCAGGAAGCCCCTCCCCGGATGTAGTCGCGAAGGTGGCGGTTTTCGTCTTCCGCCTTGCTCCGCAGCGCGTTGACCAGATCCCCGATGGACACGATGCCTTCGAGGAGCCCACCCTCCACGACCGGCAGATGCCGGATCCGCTTCGCGGTCATGACGTCCATGACCTGGGGGACGGAGTCGCTCTTGGCAGCCACGATCACGTCGACCGTCATCGAGTCACGGATGAGCGTCGTGGACAGCAGGGACGGGCTCTCGGCGGTGAGGCGAAGCACGCCCCTCTCGGAGAGGATCCCCTGCACCCCGACGCCTTCACTGACTACCACGGCTCCGATGTTGTGCTCCACCATTGTATGCACGGCGTCGAGCACGGTCCGCTCCGGTGGCATCGTGACCACGTCGTGGCCCTTGTGGCCCAGGATCGCACCTACGTTCATGATTCCTCCCGCGTCGCGGCCCCGGAGGACGGGGCTCCCACGCCCCAGGCCGCCGGAGCGCGGTGAGGTGCGGTCGCGGACGGCCTCGCCCGCGCCGTCAGGCTCAACCTGGGGGGTCCAGGCCCCGACGGCCAGTGGGCGGTGGCGGAGCGTATTTCAGCCCGGATGCGGTATTGAACAACACCACCCGGTCTCGTGCGCGCAGCTCTCCGCTGGCCGACAGCTTCTCGAGCGCGGCGAAACAGGCTGCTCCTTCCGGGCACATCAAGATCCCGTCTCGTGCAAAAACCTCGGCGCGGGCCCCGAAGATCGCGGCGTCCGACGCCGCGATTGCCAGCCCTCCGCTTTCGCGGATCGCCCGCAGGCACAGGAAGTCGGCCAAAACCTTCGGAGCCCGCAGACCGGGGATCTGCGTGGTAGGGTTCTCCCACACCTCGGCTTCTTCTCGACCTTCTTCGAACGCCTTCACGAGGGGCGCGCATCCGTCGGCCTGCACCGAGATGAGCCGGGGGCGGGCGGATCCGATCCACCCGATCTGTTGCATCTCGTCGAACGCCTTCCACATCGCGACCAGCCCGGTCCCGCCCCCGGTGGGGTAGACGATCGCATCGGGAAGCACCCCATCCATCTGCTCGAAGAGCTCGAACGCCATGGTCTTCTTCCCCTCCGCGCGGTACGGCTCTCGGAAGGTCGAGAGGTCGAAGCCGCCTCGCTCGGCGAGCCAGGCTCGTGCCGCCGCTCCACACTCGTGAAGTGTCCCGTCGACGAGCGTCACCCTCGCGCCCATGGCGCGGCACTCGGACTCGTAGATCGCCGGGGCATCCGCAGGAATGAACACATCGCACGCGATGCCGGCCCGGGCTGCGTAGGCGGCCGCCGCGCCGCCCGCGCTTCCGGCCGTGGGGATCACCACGCGATCGACACCGAGGTGGCGCGCCATCGAAAGCGCCGTAGCCATCCCGCGGGACTTGAAGCTCCCCGTCGGGTTCGTGCCTTCGTCCTTCACGAAAAGATGAAGCCCGAACCGCGCGCCCGAAGCCGGGGCGATCCTCAGAGGCGACATGCCTTCGCCCAAGGAAACCACCTGCGACCGTGATGATACGGGCAGGAGCTCGTGATAGCGCCACATGTCCGGCGAGCGCTCGGCGAGGTCGGCGACGTTCAGGCTCCTCGCTGCCTTCTCGAGGTCGTATCGGGCAAGCAAGGGCGCGCCCGCCGGACTCAAGCCGTGGAGCTCATGCGGGGAAACCCGCTCTCCCGTTCGGGAGCACTCGAGATACGTGAGAGTGCTGAAGGCCTCAGGATCGGATTGCTCGATGACTCTCAACTCCCGTGCCGACTACGCGAGCCCCATGGTCCGCCGCCGCATGGAATCTACGCTCTCCTTCCTAAACCTCGCACGGGAGGAGCAACTTACCTGTACTGGCGCTTGCGGCCGTGGGCTTCGGCGGTGTTTCGGTCACCGTACACGCACTGTACGGGCACGGAGCGGCGTCTCCTGAGTCCATGCGGATCGCGGCGTTCGCGCGGGCGCACCCGGCCTACGGCGCCGTCCTCGGGTTGGTGCTGCTCGCTCTGATCGGTCGGACTGTGGCGAGGAGGCGGGGTGCCTAAAAGGACGACGTGTTCATCCAGAGTCGCGACCTGCGCCCGCTCGACCGGCCCTAGCTCACGGAGGCGCCTCTCCAAGAACCGCCGTTCCGGCTCCTGTCGCACGAGCCCGAGCGCCCGCTCGTACGCTCCCTGCGCGACCGCCGTCATACCCAGTCGCCGGCAGAGCTCCGCGCGCGCCGAATGCGCAAAGGGATAATCGTCGATCTCCCCACGGGCCAGGATCGCGTCGATCAGCGCCAGACCTGCGGCCGGCCCGTCGCGCATCGCGACCGCTGCGGCGCGATTGAGCTCCACCACCGGGGACGGGGCGGTGCGCGCGAGCACGTCGTACAGTCCCACGATCTGGGGCCAATCGGTCTCGCCGGCAGTGGGTGCTTCGGCGTGTACGGCGGCGATCGCCGCCTGTAACGTATAGGGGCCGAACCGGCGCGAGGTGAGCGCCTGCTCCAGCAGCTCAACACCCTCCGAGATCAGACTACGGCTCCAGAGCGTTCGGTCCTGGTCGTCGAGAAGAACCAGTTCGCCAGAGGTCGATGTACGGGCCGGGCGACGGGACTCGTGTAGCAGCATAAGGGCGAGGAGCCCGATGGTCTCCGGCTCGGCCAAAAGCCCGACCAGCAGCCGCCCCAGGCGGATCGCCTCGCCCGAGAGGTCATGCCGCGTCAACGAGGTGCCGGACGACGCGGAGTACCCCTCGTTGAAGACCAGGTAGACGACGCGCAGGACCGTGTCCAGGCGACTGGGAAGCTCCGTCAGCGACGGCACCTGATAGGGGATGTGAGCATCACGGATCTTTGCCTTCGCGCGGACGATGCGCTGCGCCAGCGTGGGCGGAGCGATGAGAAAGGCGCGTGCGATCTCCTCGGTCGTGAGACCGCAAACTTCGCGGAGGGTGAGCGCCACCTGAGCGTCTGCGGAGAGGGCAGGATGGCAGCACGTGAAGATCAGGCGCAGCTGGTCGTCTTCCAGTCCCTGGTCCCATCCCTCGGGCTCACCCGCCTGCGGCTCGAGTCGCTCCGCCAGCTCCGCCAGCGAAGCGTCGAACCGTGCGCGCCGGCGCAAACTGTCGATGGCCTTGAAGCGGCCGGCCGAAACGAGCCACGCCCGCGGGTTGGCCGGCGTGCCGTCTCTCCCCCAGCGCTCCAGGGCCGCGGTGAGGGCGTCGTGCAACGCCTCTTCGGCGAGGTCGAAGTCGCCCAGCAGACGGATCAAAGTGGCGAGGACGCGGCGCGACTCGGTGCGGTAGATGGCATCGACCGTCTCCGTCAGGCGTGCGCTCGCGTCCTCGCCCACCAACTGCTGACTCCCGTCCAGGAGAGGTGGTCCCCGGGCCCCCCGGCCCCGCTTGGCTACTGTTGATCGAACTCCATGATCGGCCGCACCTCGATACTTCCCAGGCGCGCCGAGGGTATCTTCGCGGCGACCTGTATGGCGTCGTTCAGATCACGGGCCTCGATCAGATAATACCCGCCCAGCTGCTCCTTGGTCTCCGCGAAGGGTCCGTCTGTGGTGGACATCTTCCCGTTGCGCACCCGAACCGTCGTGGCGGTCGAAACCGGTTGAAGAGCCTCACCACCGACGTAGTGCCCACTCTTCTTGATACCCTCCGTAAACGCGAAATACTCGCCCATATAGGCGCCCGAGTCCTCCTTGGACATGGACGCCCACGTCTTCTCGTCGTCGTAGATCATGCACAGGTACCTCATGACTCCCTCCGCGTCGCTGTGGAACGGACTCTGGACGCCAAGTGGTCGTTCCGGGAACGTCGAAATCGACAATCCCCCCCCCCTAGCGACGCCGCGCTCGTCGAGGCCACCCGGTGGATGGAGGTGCTCAACCCCCCGGACGGTAGCTACGCAACGGCGGAAGCTGAGCACCTGTCAGTCCCTGCGGCTGGGGCTCGCCAGTGGGACACACCCTCCTCGTCACTCGGCGCGGGGCCACGTCAACCGGACCTGGCGATCACCCGCGCGTCTATGGCCACGAGCCCGTCGCGGGTGATCACGAGCGGATTAAGATCCAGCTCCAGGATCTCCGGAACCGCGTCGACCAGCTCACTCACCCTCAGGAGGATCTCGGCAAGCTCGGCGCGGTCGAGCACGGGCCTCTCACGGGCGCCATCCAGGAGCGGTTGCGCGCGGATCTCACCGATCATGTCCTGCGCGTCCCTTCTCGTGAGGGGCACGAGGCGGAACGAGACGTCTTTGTAGACCTCCACGAACACCCCGCCCATCCCCGCCATGAGCAGCGGTCCGAAGTCGGGATCACGACTCATGCCTACGATGATCTCAGTCCCGCTCACCTGTTCCTCGACGGTGAACCCGCTGATCACCGCGCCCGGGTGACGGTTCTGCACGCGCTCCCGGATGCTCCCGCAGGCTTCGCGCACACCGGCCTCGTCGAGCACGTTCAGGACCACCCCACCCACGTCGGATTTGTGGACCACGTCCGGACTGATGAGCTTGATCACGACCGGCCATCCGATGTCGGTGGCGAGCGCCACCGCCTCGTCCTCGTCGCGGGCCGCGGCCGAACGGTTGTAGCGCAGCCCAGCGCTTCCGAGCACCTCGGTCGCGCGAGCCAGGTCGAGGTTGCTCTGACCGTCGGCCACGGCTTGGCGCACGAGCGTGCGCGCTCGGGGAAGATCGGGCTCGGGATGTTTTTCCAGCGCCGCGGGCGGGGGCTCTCGGCGACTCAACCACTGACCCCGTCTCATCAACGCGGCCATGGCACCGACGGCGTGTTCGGGCACGTCGAACTCTGGAACGCCGCGCGCATCCAGATGAGAGCCGGTCTCCGTCCCGAGCAGACCGATGAAGCTGCAACAAAGCGGCTTCGTCCAGCCGGGGTCCTCGTGCGCCGCGACGATCGCCTCGGCCGTCTTCGCTGGGTCCGTCATCGCTTGCACGGTCATGATGACGACGATGCCGTCCACCTCGTCGGCGCGACCGAGGATGTTCAGCGCATCGCGATAACGATCGGGCGTGGCGTCGCCGATCACGTCCACGGGGTTGTTGCGGGACCAAACCCGAGGCAGGACACCGTCGAGCTCGGCGAGGGTCTCTGGGGCGAGCACGGCGAGCTCGATGCCGTAACGGTCCGCCGAGTCCGCGCTCAGCACCCCCGGTCCGCCCGCGTTGGTGACGATCGCGAGACGCGGACCCGCGGCGGGTGGCTGACTCGAAAGCGCGCGCGACCAGCCGATGAACTCCGAGATGTTCGACGCCTGGAGTACACCCGCCTGCGTGAACGCCGCTCGGTAGGCCGCCATCGAGCCTGCCAATGACCCCGTGTGCGAGGACGCCGCACGGGCCCCCGCCGGGGTCGTTCCTCCCTTGATGGCGACGACGGGCTTTCGGCGCGCGAGTTCGCGTGCGACCTCGAAGAACTGACGCGGCTCGGTAAAGGCTTCCACATAGAGGGCGACAGCGTGCGTTGCTTCGTCCTCAGCGAACCAACGCAGGATGTCCTCGTCCTCCACGTCGGCCTTGGAGCCCAGAGAGACAGCTGCGCTGAGACCGAAGCGCTCCCGTGTGGCGTAGCTGATGATGCCCGTGATCAGCGCACCGGATTGACTGAGCAGGCCCACGTGGCCGGCGGGGGGCGTCGACTCCGCGAAGCTCGCGTTCAGACGCACGGACGGCCGCAGGGTGCCGAGGCAGTTGGGCCCGATCAGGCGGATGCCGTGTGCTCTGGCGCGGGCCAGCATCTCGTCCTGGAGGGCCCTACCCTCCTCGCCCATCTCGGCAAACCCGGCCGAGATGATGATCGCGTGTCCGATGCCGACGGCCCCCGCCTCGTCCATCAGGGCAGGAATGAACCTCGGCGGAATCGCGACCAACATCAGGTCGGGGCTGGCGCCGATCTCGGTCAGACTCGCGTACACCCTCTCGCCCAGGATCGCCCCGCCCTTGAGGTTGACGGGATACACGAGCCCCGGGAAGCCCAGCTCGCGATCCGCCGGTCCACGGATTTGACCGTAAAGGAGGTTGCGGAAGAGCGCGTAGCCGACCTTCGCCTCGTCGGCGCTGGCGCCCACGACGGCCACGGAGCGGGGCTGGAAGAACGGGCCGAGGTCGTAGGGCATGGTCGGTCAGGTCGTGGGGAGCGTCGTCTACCTGCCGCCAAGGTGGGTGGCGCCGGTCGGAACCGCCATCGGTCGATGAGTTCCGCCGAGGCGGGGCGCTCCGCCGAGCAGGAGGAGTCTCGGCAACAGGCCGTTCGACCGGCCAGCGTCACCGACCTGCATCGAATCAGTATCCAGCCGCTGTCCCCCCTCGGCGGGGGTCGGACTGGCCGTGCAAAGTGCCATCGCCCATGACCTGGATCGCCTGGACGTCGCCCGATATCTCGTCGCGCTCCACGACCCGGTGCCCCATTTCGCGGAGCGCGGCGACGACTTGCTGAGAGAGTCCGCCTGGCTCGTACTGAATGCGGTCGGGACGGTGCTGATGATGGACGCGCGGGGCAAGCACCGCCTCCGCGATGCCCATTCCGTGGTCCACGACGTTGGAGAGAACCTGGAAGACGGTGGTCGTGATCGTCCCACCCCCGGAGGTTCCCACGACCATGAGGAGCCGTTCTTCCCGGTCCAACACGATCGTCGGCGTCATCGCCGAGAGCATGCGCTTGCCCGGCTCGACGACGTTGCCCTCACCTTGGATGAGGTCGAAGTGGTTGGGCGCCCCAGGCTTCACCGTGAAATCGTCCATCTCGTTGTTGAGCAGGATCCCCGTGCCCTCCACCACCATCTTGCTGCCGTACCACGTGTTCAGAGTCGTGGTGACGGAGGTTGCACCGCCTCTCTCGTCCACGATCGAGTAGTGCGTCGTGTGGTTGCCCTCGCTTGGAGGGGAACCGGGCCGCAGCGTGCCTTCTTGCCTGGCGCGCCCCATGCCCTGGTCTGCGACGTACGCTGCGACACCCGGCGGCACCGCGTCGGAGGGGGTGGCTGCGTGGAGTGAGACGTCACTCGCGCGCCACTCCGCGTACGCCCGCGACAAAAGTGTCTCGAGGGGCAGGTCGATGAAGTCCGCGTCCGCCATATAGTGATTCCGGTCGGCGTACGCTCGCCTCCATGCTTCGGCCAGGAGATGGACGTGTTCCGCGCAGTGCCATCGCAGGTCGCCCACGGCCGACGTCTCGATAATGTGTGCGGCCTCGGCGAGCGCGACACCGCCGGACGAGGAGGGTGGCATCGCGAGCACCGTGTGGTCCCGGTACCGGAAGCGCAGCGGGTCCCGCCAGACAGCGGTGTAGGTCGCGAGATCATCGCGGGTGATGACCCCTCCCGCTCGCTCCATCGCAGCGACGATCAGATCGGCGGTCTCGCCGAGGTAGAATCCGTCCGCTCCGCGATCGCGAATCCGCTCCAGAGCGCGGGCCAGATCGGGCTGTCGCAACCTTTCGCCCACCTGCGGCGGTCTCCCGCCCGGGAGGAAGACGGCGGCGCTCGCCGGAGACGCGGCCAGCCCTGCGACGATGTGCGCAGGATAGGAGGACGCGAGGCGCTCCTCGACGACGAACCCCTCCGCGAGCCCGATGGCTGGCTCGACCAGATCCGCCCACTCCAATGTGCCGAAGCGGCGGTGAGCGTCCCAGAGCCCCATCACCGACCCGGGGACTCCCGCTGACAGGGGCCCGAGGACCGAGCGGTCGCCGAGGTCACCGGCACCGTCGAGGAACATGTCGCGCGTCGCGAGCCCGGGCGCCACGCTCCGATAGTCGAGACTCGCCGCGGTTCCATCGGCCATCCGCAGGACCATGAACCCGCTCCCACCGATGTTGCCAGCCTCCGGGCTGACGACGGCCAGAGCGAACGCGACCGCCACGGACGCATCGACCGCGTTGCCACCCCGTCGCAGGACGTCGACGCCGACCTCGCTCGCGTACCGGTCGGTCGTAACCGCCATGGCGCGCCGCGCCACAAAGGGCCTCTTCTCGAAACGGAATGGCCAACCGGCGGGCCAGTCCGGCGGGCGCTCTAGTTCCGGCGTGGGCGGGTGCGTGTCCATGCTGGACAGGATCGTGCCCCGAGCCGTACCGGAACGCAACGGTGTCCCGGACGACCGGACCGGACCCGCGGTACCGCCGCTTCCGACGGCGGTCCCTGCACCGCCGGCCCACGGACACGGGTTGCCCCACGCCGGCCGTCATCGACATGGTCCCACCGTGAGCCGTCCCGAATTCTTCTCTCGTCCCCGCGCGCTCGCCGCCGGCGCGCGCGTCGCGCTCGTGGCCCCCTCCGGTCCCTTGGAGGCCGGTCGCATCGACGCTTCTGTCGACCGTTGCCGCCGGCTGGGGTTGGAGCCTGTCGTGTTTCCCGCGGCCGGCGACCGCCACCGGCTGTTCGCCGGAACCGACGCCCGGCGCCTCTCCGACCTGCAGGCGGCCTTCGACGATCCCTCCATCCGCGCAGTCTGGGCACTGCGTGGAGGGTACGGCACACTCCGCATACTCCCCCATCTGGATCTTTCGCGGCAGAGGCGCGCGCCGATCCCGTTCATAGGATTCAGCGACAACACGTCGATCCACGTGCTGCACGCCTCCGCCTCCGTCATCTCATTCCACGGTCCACATCCCGGGGCCGACTTCCCGCCGGAGTCCGAGGAATCGTTCCGGCGCACGCTGTTCTCGGCCGAGCCGCCGGGCGCGTTGCCGCTGCGGGCCGGAGACCCCGATCCGCAGACACTGGTCGGGGGTTCCGCCGAAGCTTCTCTGGTCGGCGGCAACCTGGCCATTCTGGCCTCGATGTGTGGCACCCCGGAGAGCCCGAAAGCTCGCGGCCGCATACTCTTTTTGGAGGATGTCGGCGAACCCGCTTATAGGGTCGACCGAATGCTACTGCAGCTCGATCGCGCGGGCGTGACGGACGGGGTGGTCGGCCTCGCCTTCGGCCGCTTCACCCCCGCGCCGGGAGGCGGTACCGAACCGGTGATGGAGGTGCTCACCGAGTTTGCACAGCGACTCGGGGGCCCCGCGGTGGCGGACCTACCCTTCGGACACGAACAGCACAATTGCACCCTTCCCGTGGGTGGCCGGGCGCTGCTCGACGCTGCCGCCGCGACGTTGACGCTGGTCGAGGCGGCGGTACGGGCTTGGTAGCTCCAGCAGTCATCGGGTGAGCAGGTCGTTCGTGCCCCACCCAGCCTCGACACCGTTGCTGGCGTTACCTGCACGGGGGGACCATGTTGCCGGGGCGCGCAAAGGAAACGTCCAGGCCAGAATCGAAGGCGGACGTCCATGACCACTCGGATCCCACCGCCGTTCATCTAGCGATCCCATCGTGGTGCTGCCTGTTCCCAGAGCCGTCTCGTCCGGCACGTCACCGAGGAGGCCTCGAGATGCGAGCACGTAGAGTGCTGGTTTGCACTTGTGCACTCCTGACCCCTTTAGCCTGTGGAGGGGACGGCGGTACGGGCGGTCCGAGTGGGCCGGTGCCGGTGGCGTCTGTGGACGTCACGCCGGCGCAGGTAGAGCTCGAGGTGGCGGAGACGGTGCAGTTGAACGTCACGCTCCGGAGCGGCGACGGCTCGGTTCTCGCGGGGCGTTCGATCTCCTGCAGATCCTCCAACGCCTCGGTGGTCACGGTGAGCTCGAGCGGTCTGGCGACGGCCGAGGGCAAGGGGCAGGCCCAGATCACGGTGAGCAGCGAGGGGGTCTCGGATGCCTCGGTGATCGCGGTGATCCTGGCTGACTTCGCGCCGAAGCAAGACTCTCAGCTCGACGGGCTTCTCGAGTTCGCGTCTTTCGAGATCGCCGAGGGCGTCAAGGTGGACGCGACCGACGATCTGGAGCTCGTCGTGGAAGGCATCGTGACGATCGCTGGCATCCTGGAGGCCGACTGCGACGGCATCAGCATCAAGGGCTCGGCGGGCGTCACGATCACCGGCACCATCCAGAACACCTGCGCCGAAGCGGGTGACGTCGGCGGCGCTCTGGTCGTGGCCGGGGACGGGGACCTGGAGATGTCGGGCGCGAAGGTAGCGTCGTCGGGGCTGATCACGGTCCTGAACGATCTGGCCATGCTGGACGTGTTCGACGGCGCGCTCGCGGCGCCGGCGCGCACAGCCCGACAGGGTGGAACGTGCATCGTCGAGGACACCGAGATCGCCTCCGACGCGGCGGCGGCACCGGCGATGGCGGACGGTGCGGCCATTCGATTCGGCTGCAACGGAGACGTCGCGTTCGCCGGCGGCAACGAGTTGCGGGCGCAGGGCGGCGGACCGGGGAGCGATGCCAACCACGCCCCAGGCGAGGGGAGCGCCCAGGCGACCGGTCAGGACGGCGGAGGCGGTGGGGCGGTCGACATCCGCTCCACGGGCAGCATCAGCATCGACGCCAGCGAGGGCCAGACGACGATCGCGACCGGAACGGGCCGAAATGGCGGTGCAGCCACGGCGACCGCCAACCAGTCCGGTGCCGCCGCGACGGCCTCCGGTGGGGACGGAGGCGGCTCGGGTGGTCTGTCGCTCGAAGCCGACGGCGACCTCGACCTGGATGGGCTCAGCATCGTCGTGGGTGGGGGAGGCGACGGGGGCGACGCCAACGGGCTCGCCGCCGACGGGGACGCGCCGGGAGAGGCCGGGGGCGACGCGGGTGCCGAGGGTGGGGCAGGCGGCGACACGCCCGACCTGAGCATCGTAGTAGGCGGCACGTTGAGCGGTGAGGCCGACGTCGTCGTGAGCGAGGGGGACGCAGGAAAGGGCGGTGCAGCCGAAGCGCACGGGGGCAGGGGCGCCGATGGCGCCGCGTCGAGTCCGGACGGCGGCGCGGGTGGGCCGGCCGTCTTCGGCGGCGCGGTGGGCGGCAGGGGCGGTGCGGGCGGCGCCGGCTCCGTGGCCGGGGCGGGCGGCAACGCGAGGATCGCCGCCGGTACCGGTGACGGAGGAGACGGGGGGGGACGGCGACCCACCGGGGGCTCGAGGAGCTTCAGGCCCCGACGCGATCACGGTCGTGAACGGCCGCACCGATGAAGGGGCCAACTTCCGGGAGGGAACGGCCGGGCGCACCTGCGGGGGCTCCAGCGGGTTGATCGCCTTCGACCAGGGGGACGAGATATACACCATCATGACCGACGGGACGGGCCTGACTCGCATCACCTTCAACAGCTTCGACGACGACGAGCCCGCGTGGTCGCCCGACGGGACACGCATCGCGTTCGACAGCGACCGCGACGGCAACAACGAGATCTACGTCATCAACGCCGACGGCACCGGTCTCACGCAGCTCACCTTCAACTCCTTCGAAGACGAGGACCCCTTCTGGTCTCCGGACGGCACGAAGATCGCGTTCGACAGCGACCGCGACGGCAACGACGAGATCTACGTCATGAACACCGACGGCTCTGCGCCAACGAACCGCACCAACCACTTCGCAGGCGACTACGAGGCGGCCTTCTCGCCCGACAGCCAGGAGCTGGTGTTCTACAGCGACCGGAGCGGTAGTAACGACATCTACATCACGAGCGCTACGAGTAACGCCATCGCCACGAAGGTCACCAGCAGCGCTGCCAGTGACACGGACCCATCGTGGTGCTGCTCGCCGGCGGCGGCTCCCCTCTCCCCTGGCAGCGTGCCGCCCCGGCCCGAGCCGGTGCCGCTTCCTCGCGAGCCATGAAACGTCGCGCTCGCTCGAGGTCTGTGACGGCTCCAACGAAAGCTTCGGGCTCCATGACTCAAGCCACGCCCCCGACTCCCACGGACGAGGAACTCGACACCTACATCCGTACACGCTACGCGCTGCTCGGCATCGACATCTCCGTGCTGCCGGTCTCGGACGAGGACGCTCCCATGGACCAGGAGCGGCTCCTCGAGAACGCCCGCACGATCCTGCGCCAGGACGTCGAGGCCACGGAGTTCCGCATCGATCCACAGTTCCACGTGCCGATGCCCTATCCAGCCCGTTCACCTCGTGGACCGAGGACGGGATGCCATGAGCAAGCCTGGTCGTACTCTCCCCACCTCGCAGCCCGTCGAATTCCCGCAGGACCAACGAGTGTCCCGCCGCAAGTTCGTCGAGCGCATGGCGTGGGTCTCGTCGGCAGCGGCGACGGGCACGCTCTTGCCTGGGACGCTCGCCGCCGCCAGACCCCGAGGCCCGAGCGTCCTCGAGGAGGCTTATGCGAAGCGCATCCGGCCGCAGGCGCTCGAGGACCTCACCGAGCTGAGCATCTCGGAGTCGATGACGCTGATCCGGAACGGCACCTTGGAGCCCGCCGACCTCGTGAACGCTTATGTGGACCGCAGGGAGGCTCTCGACCCGATCCTGCAGGCCTACGCCGACCGACCCACGCGTGAGGCGTTGCTCGAGGAGGCGGCGCGCACGCCTGCCGAGGGGCCCCTCGCCCCGCTGCGAGGAATCTGCCTCACGCCGAAGGACAACTTCTACACCGCAGACATGCTCACCGAGGGGGGCTCGCTGGTGTTCGAAGGGTTCCAGCCTGACTACGACGCGACTGCGGTCACGAGGATGCGCGCAGCAGGAGGGCTCCTCCTCGGAAAGGCGCAAATGGGGAACCTCGCCGGCGGGCGTGCGCGCCGCTACGGCACCACCGTTCCTACGACGCGAAACGCATGGGCTCCACACGACGTGGGCGTGAGCCCCAGGGGCTCCTCGTCGGGCACCGGAACCGCGGTCGCTGCGCGCCTCGCGGTCTCGGGCCTCGGCACCCAGACGGGGGGATCGGTAATCGGCCCGGGAACGGCCCAGGGACTCACCTGCGTCAAGCCCACGTTCGGACGCATCTCGCTGCACGGTGTCATCCCCCTCAGCTATACGAGAGACCACGTGGGCGTGATGGCGCGCGACGCGATGGACGCCGCGATCCTGCTTCAGGTGCTGGCGGGGCCCGACCCCAACGATCCCCGCACGCTGGGGCTGCCGGCGCCGCCGAATTACACGCTGGCTGCCACGACCTTCCGGGGGGGAGCGGCCGCGCGTACGCTGGCCCACGAGGATCGGCGTATGGCCCGGCTACCTCGAGCCCGAAAGTGAGCGGCAGGGCGAGCTGCGCCGCGAGCTGGTCGCCGATCTCGAGGGCAACTCGGGCATCGAGATGGTCGGAGACGTGAGAATCCCGGATGACTTCGAGGAGCTCACTTCCCCTCCACTCGGTGGCTCCCACGGCGATCCCACGGGCTTCTTCATCGAGCATCTACGACGTGACGTGCGCAACTTCGCTGACAGGCTTCCACGCTTTCTGAACGGAATGCTCCAGAGCGCCGACACCTACGTCCGGGTCCAGCAGGCGCGCACGATGCTCCTCCAGCGGCTGCTCGAGCAGCTCTTCAACCAGTGCGATGTCGTGCTGGGTCCGCCCGGCGGGGCCTTCGACGGCACCGGGATACCGCTCCTTTGCATGCCCATCGGCTTCGAGGACACGGACGAAGGCCACAGGTTGCCCCGTGGGGCAGTGCTGGGCGGTCCGCCCTTCGGCGAGGAGCGGCTTCTCGCGGTGGCGGCGGCCTATCAAGCGGTCACGGAGTTCCACCGAGAGAGGCCGACCGACCCGGCATAGGCGCGCCACGCCGCGAAGCCACAGCCGGCCACAGCCGGTGGGCGGTCGCCAGCGCGGCGCCTTTCCTCCTGGTGCCCCGCCAGCGCTAACTGCGGGGCACGGTTACCGGTCGAGCCTACGCGCGGTGAGAACGCCGCGGGCCGCAGCGACGTCATGGTAACTCTCGGTCGCGAATCCGGTCTCGGCGAGGAGCTCCTCCATCTCGCCGAGCGAGTAGCACTTCCCTTCGGTGAAGAACATCAGGAAGACCGAGTACTCCGCGACGTGCAAGGGACCTGTGCGGTCGTGATCGATGAACGCGTCGTGGATGACCAACCGTCCTCCCGGCTCCAGCGCCCGGTGCGAGCGCTCCAGAAGGTCACGCACCTGGTCGGTGCTCCAGTCGTGCAGGACGTTCGAGTACAGGTGCACGTCGGCGCCACCTGGCAGCGGCTCGGCGAACATGTCGCTGGCTACGGTCGCCACGCGGTCGGAGAAGCCCCGTTCCTGGATCGATCGCGCAGCGACCCGGTCCACGGGCGGCTTCTCCACGACGGTGGCACGCAGGTGGGGGAAGCGCTCCACGATCGCACACGCGTACACCCCGGAGCCGCCCCCGACGTCCAGCACATGCGTCGCCTCCTCCAGGTCGAGCTGGCCGGCCATGGTCGTCCCGAGATACAGGCCCCGACAATCCATGGCCGCGGTGAAACGCCGCGCGAAGGATTCGTCCTCCATCTTCTTCTTCCACTCATCGCTTTCCGACGTCCAACGCGCCGGCCGCCCGCTACGCAGCACCGCGAGCATCTCCAGGGCCAGCGGCCGGCTGCCGAGAGAGGCGTAATACGGTCGAAGGCTGAACGGGGAGGCGTCGGAAAGGAATTCCAGTGCGGCTCGGCTGCAGCGGATCCGATCTCGATCCCGCTCCAAATACCCCAGCGCAGCCAGCAGCGTGACCATCACGTCGGCGGGCCGTGGATCCACATCCAGCCGCTGGCACATTTCGGTCAGGGTGAGGCTGTCGCCACCGATGCGAGCGAATAGATCGAGGTGACAGACCGCCGCGATCAGCAGCTCCACCGCCAGAACGCCGTCGCGGTGTCTGTAGATGGAGGTCGGGTCGGTGGTGGGCAGGTTCGGAAAGTGCGAAGACATTTGGCGATTCCGTTTCATAGGCGTTCTGGAGCACCGATTCGTACTACGGGTGAACGCCGTGGCGCCAGAAGCCGCCCTCGAAAGGCGCTTTACGAATGAAGACGCGTACCTGGACATCCGAGTAGGTCGCGCAGGGCCGCGACGGCCTCCGAGCGGCGCGCGAACGAGCCCGCCCGGCCCTGGAAGACTCCGTGCACACCTCCGCCTCGCCCCTCGAGGAGATCGGCGACCCGTTTCCCGGCCTCGCCCAACTCGACAGCCGGGCGGTCTGCTGCGCCTCCCAGAAGCACGATGAAGGACAGCGCGCCACCCTCGCTTTCGGCGGCTGTGAGGAACGCGAAACGGCCGGCTCCCAGGTCGCCGATCCGCGACGCTACCGCGCGCAGGAAACCGGGGCCCACTCCCTCGAAGTGCCGCTCTAAAAAGGGGTCCGCCCGGGGCCCTTAGCTGCGCGGCGACCTCATCCGCCAGGAGCAGCTCCACCACCTCGAGCCTCCGCGAAGCCGCCCGCAGTCGGTCGAGACGAGCCCGGACGGAGTCCGCGAGCTCTTTATCCGGCACCCCGAGCAGTTTGCGTAAGGCCTCCGAGCGCGCTTCGTGCGACCCAAGCAGCCGTCTCACCCTGGCTCCTGCCACCCAGTGGAGCCTCGTCCCGCCGCGCATCGACTCCGTTTCGAGGAGTCTCACGGCCTCGACCTCCGCGCTGGACGCCAGGTGCGTTCCGCCACAGGCGGCCCGGTCGATCCCCTCGATCTCGATGAGCCGCACGTCACCTTCGTGCCCGTCCGGGAGGCCGCGGCTGCGAACCGCCATGCCCCGGTACTCCGCCGGGCTCACGCGAACTACCCGGACGGGTCGTGCCTCGCGCACCAGCTGCATCACCGTCTCTTCGAGGGCAACCAGCTCTTCACGTCGCAAAGAGGGGACGTCGAGCTCGATGTCGCACCGATTGGAACCGAGGTGGAACGCCGTCGTGTCCCACCCGAACCGGTCTGAAGCGGCCGCGGTGATCAAATGCTGGGCCGTGTGCTGCTGCATGTGATCGTAGCGACGGGCCCAATCCAGACGGACCGTAGCCGGGCCAGCCGGCGTGGGCGACTCGAGAAAGTGCAGGAGACGTGACCCCACGGGGCGGACTTCGGCGACACGCGCCTCACCCACCCACCCCACGTCGGGGGGCTGTCCGCCACCTCCGGGGTAGAAGATGGTCCTATCGAGCAGGACGAAGTCGCCGCGCTCCTCGTGCCCGGCCTCGAGGACCTCGACGTCGATCTCCTTCAGGTACGCATCGTCCTCGAACATCCGCTCGGTGCTCATCGAGCCTCCGCGACTAGCCGGTGGTGCGGGTCCCGGTTACGCGTCACTGGCACTGGCGATCAAACGACGGTCCGCTACAATCACTGGCGGACGGTGGGTGCGACACCTCCGACCATCCGTCCCTGCCATCTTACGCGGCAGCTCGACGGGTGCCGGTGCCGTCGAGGCCAGCGAAACTCGAAGGGAGGGATTGACATGTCCACCCATCCGTACCGGTCCAGGCGCCCTCGCGTCGCCACTCTACCGGCTGTGGCCGCATCGCTGATGCTTCTCCTCGGACAGGGGATTGCCGAAAGGCTCGTCGCTCAGCGCGTGGAGGCTGACACCCGCGGGGCCCCGCTCCGGATTCGGGACATGAACCCGAACAGCGGACCCAACGGGACCAGGCTCACGATCGGAGTCGACAGCCTCGGGCCAATGAACGCGCTGAGGATCGGGATCGGGGCCACCGGATCGGGATTCGAGGAGGTCGGGCAGGTACTCAGCGACATGGACGGCAGGATCTCCTTGGACCTGACCGTACCGCAGTGGCCCCGACCCGATCGAGCCTATCTGGTGATCGTTTTCGACCTCTATTTCCGCCCGTTGGCCTTCTCTGACCCGTTCCACGTCACTGGCCCGAACGGCATCGTCGAGCGCCAAGGCGAGCTCACCGCGACAGGCACGAGCTGCGTTCCCTTCAGCGACCGTGACGGGTTCAGCTACAAGCTCACGGGCGATACGGGTGACTTCCGGCCGGGACAAGAGGTCATCGTGGAAGGCACGATCGCGGACGCTTCCGTGTGCCGGGATCCGAACACGATCCAGGTGACACGAATACGGCCCCGGCGCGGCTGAGCGCTCAGGGCGGGAAGCTCTCGACCGGCATGCCAGGGATGATCTCCAGCGCGTTTCGGTAATAAACCCGCTCCAATACACGGTCTGGAAGGCCCATGCCGTAAAGCTTCCAGAACGCATGGTAGTCCCGGTAGTAGTCGAAGTACTCGTCTTCGCTCTCGAAGACGCGCCAGTAATAAGGGTACTCGTCCGGCCGAAACGAGTCCTTCCCGAACAGGATCCGATCCTGATAGCTCACGAAGAAGTCGTGCGCGAAGCGCGGCTGTCGGCCGAGGTCGTAGAGGATTGCCCCCACTTCCGCGTAGACGTTGGGGTGCCGGTCGAAAATCTCGCCGAGCCTTGCGAGGTCGTTGCCGTACCAGCTGAGGTGTGCAAGCACCCACTTCGTGTCGGGGTGCCTCGCCAGGAGGCGGTCCCGCTCCGCCATGAGGTCGTCGAAGGTCGGGAATCGCGACCGGTCATTGAACTGGCGGTTGGGAAACAGCGCCATCTCCAACCACCGCTCGTTCTCGTAGTCCAGCGGCTCGAAGAACTCCGCGGGATCGCCGGTGTGGATGAAGACCGGAATACCGAGGCGTGCCGCTGTCTCCCAGACGACGTCGAGCTCGGGATCGTCGAGCTCGAGCCGGGTGTCGTCGGCCTTGCGGGTCGATAATCCGAACGCCTTCCCGATCTCCCCGATGCCCACTGCGCCGAGCGCCACGTCGCGCTCGAGCTGCGCCGCGATCCGGGAGCCAGAACCCGGCCCGACGTTTCGCAGGTCCAGCGAAGCGAAGAACACGAAACGGTCCTCGTGCCCGGTCGCGCGAACGGCCTCCATCTGGGCCGCGAGCTGCTCCCCCGAGCTGCCCCTCGCCTGGACCATCACCTGCAGGTTCAGCCGATCCATCGCCTCTACCACCTCGACGATGACTTCGGGGGAAGTCAAGGACGGCGGGTGACCGTGCACGTCCACCGCCGGAAACTTCGCCTGCGCCACCTCGTGCTCGGGCACGACGAGCGTCGATCGCGGCCGGTACTCGACGATGCTGGGAGGCGGAAGCGTCGGCTGGCGGGTCTGCGCGCTGCCCAGGCCAGGCAGCAGCATCCCCGCAACAGCGTTCCCGAGCACCGCGAGCGTGATCGTGTGACTCATCTCTGTGAGGCTCCTGGTGAGGTGTGGCTTGAGGGCGCGCCGACGGCCGTGCGGCGGCGGGCCGTTGAGCCGAGGCCGAGGAACGCGCCGCTCCGGACGTCCCCCAGGACACTGCACAATATGATGTGTCTCCGCGGAGCCGCCACGCAGCGCTCGGGATCTCGGTACCGGCGATCTTCCGGCGCTCGCGCTCATGCTCGCCCATATTGCATGAATGCTCAGACCTCGGCTTCTCGCGCTCGCGCTGACGGGTTGCGCCACCTCCACCTGTGTCACGCGAGCGTATGCTCCTCGGCTTCCCGGTCAGGTGACGGGCGCCGCTCGCGTCACCGAGCTTACGCTGGCGGCCTTCTCGCACCGGGAGACTGCGGACTCGGTTCTGGCGTTTGCCAGGGAAGCGATCGAGTTGGAAGGACTGACCCTGACGCTGGACGACGGCGCAGCAGGCCGGATCGAGGCCTCCGCGCCGGAGCCCGTGCGAGGCGTGAGCGAAGCGAATCTCGTTGTCACGGTGAAGAAAACCGGCTTCAGGACCGAGGTTCTGATCCGGACGCGGCTCGTCGGAGGTCAGGAGGACGAGCACCACCTCGCAGCCAGCCGCCTCGCCGAGCGAGGCCGACGCGTCGAACAGCTACTACGCGCCCGCCTGGCTTCTCGCTGAGCCGTGCTGCGGGGTTCGACCCGCTCGCCTGACGCGACAGCCTCAGGCCCCCGGCAGATCGTCGATCAAGCTGGCCATCCGGCGGCGCTCCCTTTCGCTCGGGAGTCGTCCCAGTCCCGCCCGCATGTTGTCGTCGAGATGCTCAGGATCGGACGTGCCCGGAATCACGACCGTCACGCCGGGATCGCCCAGCAACCACTTCAGGAAGAACTGGGCCCATGTGGTCGCGCCGAAGGCTCGTGCCCAGCCCGGGACCGTCCGCGCGCCGACCCGGGTGAACAGGCGTGTACGGCCGAACGGGAGGTTGGCGATGGTCGCGATTCCGCGCTCGACCGCGATCGGCACCAGCCTCCTCCCCGCTTCGCGGTTGTCGATGGCATAATCGAACTGGACGAAGTCGAGCTCCTGCGTGCGAATGATGGCTGCGAGCTCCTCATACGCGCTCGCGCTCGACGTCGTGATGCCTACGTACCGGATCCGGTTCCGTCGCTTCAGCTCACGGAGGACGTCGAGCTGGGTCCTCCAGTCCAGCAGATTATGGACCTGCTCGAGATCGACGTTCCCGGGAGCAAGCCGCTCCAGCGACCGCTCGACTTGCTCGACGCCCCTCGCTCGACCGAACGCGCCGCTGACCTTTGTGGCCATGAAGATGTCGCCCGCGTTTCCGATCTCCCTCACGAACTCACCGAGGACCAGCTCGGAGGCTCCGTAGCAAGGGCACGTGTCGATCACCGCACCACCGCGCTCGGTAAACTGCCTGACGACTTCCTTGATAGCGGCGCGAGCCTCCCGCGACGACCGCGCCGCGCGCATGAAGGTGTTGGCCGTACCGAGACCGACGGCCGGGATCTGCTCACCACTCGAGGGGATGGTCCTCAGGAGCTGCCTCTGCTGCAGCTCTTCCAAGGACGCGGCGAGTACGTCTCGCCCCAGCAGGATCGCCGCGCCGGAGGCGGCACCGAGTCTGATCGCGTCTCGTCGTGACTGTCCCATCCAGTTTCCGTCGCTCCGATCGGTAAGTCGGCGAGCATACCCAAAAAAAACACACTTCCGGTGCTTTCCAACATCCTGATCGAGACAGGTGAGGACGTCTGCTCAGTACGCGATGGCGTACGCTTCCCGCCTGGGGTCGGCCGCTGCGGTGAGCGCCCCCGAGCCGGGCTCGACGAGGATCATCTGCGCTCCGCCGAAGGTCGCCGTCCAGCCCGAGACCGGGTGCACGTCGTGCCCGAGGGCGGCGAGGGCCGAACGGATCGGTCGCGGAACGCGCTCCTCGATGTCCACGCGCAGACCCTGGTAGCTCCGGAAGCGGGGTGCTTCGATGGCCTCCTGCGGGGTCATGCCGAACAGCAGGAGGTTATGGACGATTTGGACGATGGACTGAATCTGACTGTCGCCACCCGGCGTGCCCAGCGTGAACGCGAGCTCGCCGCTTCGAAGCGCCCTGGTGGGTGTCAGCGTGTGGTAGGGCCGCTTTCCCGGCGCGACGCGATTCGGATGACCCTCCTCGAGCGTGAACAGGGCGCCCCGGTTCTGCAGCACGACGCCGGTCTCGGCCTCGAACAGGCCGGATCCGAATCCGCTGAACAGACTCTGGATCCAGCTTACGGCGTTCCCCCACTGATCGACCGCCGTCAGGTACACGGTGTCTCCCGAGTCGTCGAGCCGTGTGGCGTCCGCGGCGACTCCGCCTACCCCCGGGGCAACAGCGTTCGCTGCCGCGTCGTCCGCGACCAGCTCGGCGCGGCGGGCCAGGTAATCGCGGTCGAGTAGCTGACCGATGGGAATGTCTGCGCCTTCCGGATCGGCGACCCAACGGTCCCGGTCGGCGAACGCCAGCTTCTTGAGCTCGATCAAGAGATGGAGGTAGCGGGTCCCGTTCGGTGCGAGCTGATCGAGCCGTGGTGCTTGGCCATTTCCATGAGCTGCAGCTGCGCGATGCCCTGCGTGTTGGGCGGCAATACGAGAAAGGTGTGGTCCACGTACTCGATCGATAGGGGCTCGACCCAGGTCGAGCGATGGCCCTCGAAGTCTTCCGTCCGCAAGTACCCGCCCTGCGCTTCCAGGAAGCCGGAGAGAGTCTCCGCAACGGGGCCCTGGTAGAACCCGTTCCGGCCTTGCGCGGCGATCCGCTCCAGAGTCTCCGAGAGCGCCACGTTTCTCAGCAGAGAGCCCACGGGAGGCGCCTGCCCACCGGGCCGGTACTGGGATTGCCCGGGTTCGTTGAGTCCGAGTCCCTGAGAGTCGATGTCGGCAGCAAGCCGAGTGGAGACCGGAAAACCTTCTCGCGCGTAGCCGATCGCCGGCTGGAGGAGCTCGGCGAGCGAAAGGGTTCCATAACGATCGAGCGCCTCCTCCCAGGCCGCCACCGCGCCCGGCACCGACACGCTCGCAGGACCGGTGGACGGGATCTCTTCCAGGCCACGCTGGCTGAAGAACTCGGGACTCGCCAGCGCGCCCGCGCGCCCACTCCCGTTGAGCGCCGTCACCTCTCCGGTTTCCCCGTCGTAGAACAGCGCGAACGCATCACCACCGACTCCATTCATGTGGAGTCGCACGACCGCGAGGACCCCGGCCATCGCGATGGCCGCGTCGACGGCGTTTCCGCCCCTCCGGAGCACGTCGTGCCCGGCCGCGGATGCGAGGGGATGGTCGGAGGAGACGGCTCCGTGCGTGCCCCGCACATCGGGCCGATTCTGCGCCGGAAACACGACCCCAGCCCCCGTTCCGGCCTCCTGCAGGATCGGGGCGTGATCCGCTTGCGCAGGTGCGCTGTCGGCGACGTTGCAGGCCCCGCTCAATGCCGCCATCGCAACGAGCGTCAGGGCACGCCGATCAAGGACGGCGCTCGACGACGGGCGAATTCTCATGGTCCCTCCAATCGACAGGCTGGCCACCGGCCGGGGTCCTGGGAGGCAGGCTCGACGAACACCGTGGACGGCACCAGCACCTGAAGTCTGGCGAGCCGGATTCGCTCCGTCGACATCACGCGAGCACCTCCATCAGAGAGCGCAGCGAGCCCAAACCCTCCACGCTCTCGATCGCATTCAGCGCCTCCCGAGCTCCCTCGTCACCGAGGACAGCTTCGGCGCACTCGGCGAACTTCCCGTGCAGTTCCTCACGGGTCAAGGGACGTTCCGGGCCTCCACGGTAGACGGAGGCCTCGCGGGTGAAGCTCCGGCCGTCCTCGAGGTGGACCTCGACGACGCTACGCATCTTCTCGAAGCCGTGCCTCTCGATCTCCGCATCGTGCACGAGCTCGACGCGCCTCATCATTGCGCGCACCGGCTCGCTGGCGACGAAATCATCGGTGAACTCCCTGATCCCGGCCCGGCGGCGAATCGCGATGCTGGAGAGAAGGAATGGGAGGCTGAACTTGGCCTCCAAGGCGTTCCCGGGGCGAGGATAGCGTAGCGGCTTCAGGATGTTGTTCCCGGCGCGGAGTACGATTCTCGCAATGTCATCGGGCTCGAGCTGATGCCCTTCGACGACGTCGAGGAGGGCATCCAAGCTGGGGTGGCTGAGGCTTCCGCACGGGTAGGGCTTCACCGACACTCCCGGATCGACGATCGCCCAGGGCTCACCGAGTGCCCCCACGAGCTTCTCTTCGTCGAATCCGCCCCCCATCACGTGGAAGAAGCCCCAGGGCGAGTCGAAGGCCGCGCGTCCAGCGGTGAATCCGGACGCCGCCAGCTCCGCGGCGCTGACCCCGTTCTCGGCTGCACGTCCCACGTGTAGCGGCTTCGCCATCGTCCCGAACCCGAGGCGGATTCCACCCGTGAGGCTCGCTGTGAGCCCGAGGGCCAGCTCGAGCTCGTCCGCGCCCAGTCCCATGAGCTTCGCGGCGCACGCCACGGCCCCGAAAGCGCCGATCGTTCCGGATGAGTGGAATCCCCTCCGGTAGTGCTCGGGGTGAATCGCTTCGGCCACCTTGCATTCTACTTCGAACCCCACGAGAAACGCTTCCAGGAAGGCCGCGCCGGACGCGCCGGACGCCTCGGCCACAGCTAGCCCGCTGGCGAGGGGAGGGATGGTCGGGTGCGTGAGGAGGCCGAAGATGCGATCGGGGTACCTGGAGAGTTGCGTGTCGTCGTAATCCAGGGCGTGCCCGGCGGTGCCATTGGCGCGGGCCGCGAGGAAAGTCGGGGCCTTGAAGCTCTCATGACCGATTACGGTGGCCTCGCCCGCACCGGCGATGCGGCGCAGCTGGTCTCGCACGATCCTGCTGCAGTCCGCGGTCGATCCGGCCAGGACGACTCCGATGCCGTCGATGAGGCACCGCTTGCCGACGCGGACGACGTCCTCTGGCATGTCGGCGAGCTCAGCGCCGAGGATGAATTCCACTACGGCCCGCGTGGCGCGCCCCGAATCCGAATCAGTCACCGTTGACATCTCCGTTTGACTCCTGCGAGGGGGATGCCAAGTGCGTCAAGAGGTCGCTCGGGTCTGCCCCTGAACCATCCATCGCCTGAGGGCGGGCATCGCGAAGCTCGAAGCGGCCAGAACGAGCAGAACCAGGCTGATGGGATTGGTGAGAAAGGTCATGTGGTCGCCGCCGGAAAGCGCGAGCGCCCGACGGTAGTTGGCCTCGACCATGAAGCCCAGCACCAGCCCCAGGATCGCGGGCACGAGCGGAATGGCGAGCTTGCGAAACGCGAAACCCAGGATTCCGAAGCACACCGCCACCCAGACGTCGACGACGTTCCCGGCCAAGGCATAAGCACCGACCAAGGAGATGCCGAGTATCATCGGGGCGAGCGTGCTGTTCCCGAGCGAGATGATGCGTACCCATAGCGGAATCCCCGCCAATCCCACCACGAGCATACAGAGCACGGCGGCGATGAACCCGGCATAGATCGCGTAGACGAGGTCGGCGTGCTCCACAACGAGCAAGGGACCCGGCCTCAGCCCGTGAACCATGAATCCGCCCAGGAGAACCGCGGTGCTCGCCGATCCCGGGATCCCGAGGGCCAGCAAGGGAATCGTCGCCGCTCCCACCGAGCTGTTGTTGGCCGCCTCCGGGGCGGCCACGCCTTCGAGGATCCCCGTCCCGAACTCGGAGGAGCGTTTCGAGAACCGCCGTTCCTCGTTCCAGGCGATGACCGAGGCGATCGTCGCCCCGGCCCCCGGGATCGCACCCACCAGCGTGCCGATTGCCGAGCCGCGGACGATCGTCGGCAGGAGTCTCCTGAGCTCGGCGCGGCTCGGGAGCTGGCCCGATACTGCGCTCCGGATCGGCTGCGGTCCCGACGACAGCTCGACCAGACGGAACACCTCCGTGAGCGCGAAGAAACCGATCAGCACCGGGATCAGATTGATCCCGTCGAGGAGGGCGGCCGTCCCGAACGTGAACCGCGGGTAGCCGCTCAGCACGTCCAGGCCCACGACGAACAGCAACAGCCCTAAGGTGGCGCTGATGAGCCCCTTGATGACGCTCTCTCCCACGAGGTTGGCCACCACTGAGAGGCCGAAGACCCCGAGCGCGAAGTACTCGGGCGGACCGAACGCGAGTGCGGCACGGCTGATGGGTCCGAATGCGAGAATCAACACGACGGTGCCGAAGAGCCCGCCGAGAGCCGAGGAGACGATGGACACCCCGAGCGCTTTCCCCGCCTCGCCACGCTGGCAGAGCGGGTAACCATCGAACGTCGTTGCCAGAGCCGGCGGGCTTCCCGGCACTCATCGCGGTGATGGAACCGCCGTACTGTCCCGCCATGTACAGCGCGACCATCATCAGGATTGCAGGCACCGGGTCGAGGACGAACGTGAAGGGGAGCACGATCGCGAGCCCTACCGACGAGCTGAGCCCGGGCATCGCACCTGCGAACACCCCGATCACCGTCCCCGACGCTATGAGGAGGAGATTGGCGGGCGCGAACGCGAGGGAGAACCCCGTGGTGAGCGCCTCGATCACTGCGCGCGCACCCGCCTAGGAGAGATAAGTGGGCAGCGCAACGCCGAATGTCCGGTAGAACACCACGTAGACGAACAGGTCGAAGGTGAGGGGCACCACGATCAGTCGCGACGGCCTGCGCTCACCCATGATGACCATGATCGCAGCCAGCATGACCGGCAGCGTGAGGAACAGATCGAGCCTGTCCATGAAGACGCTGAAGGGAACCAAGACCATGACGGCTGCCCCGACCCGCCATCGCCCCCTGTGCGTGTCCTTCTCGGGTGCGGTCGCACCCTGCACTCCGGCTCGGGCGGCGCCGAGCGTGGTGAGCAGGAGGAACAGCGAGAGCAGGATCAAGATTCCCGCTACGAGACGGGGGAAAAAGGCCGGCCCCGGAGAGCCGGGGATCAGGGAGCCAGGATAGCCCGCCGCCGCGAAGAGTACGTAGAGCCCCACTCCGAGAAGGATCACGCCGAGGCCGGCGTCGACCCACTTCACGGACCCTGGGCGCCGCGGGTGCGCTCGTGGCGGGACGGCGCCGTCGCCGCGCTCGGCCACCGGGAGCTCAGCCGACTCCCTGGCTCAGAAGCCCGAGCCCTTCCATGAGGTGCCGGCTGGTCTCGACCTGATCGACGACCCACTGCCGGAAATCCTCGGAGCTCTCCATGAACTCCACGAACTCGGGGTCGGCGGTGGTGGCGAGCAGGAGGAACCGGATTCGATCAACCAAGGCCGCCGACAGGCCCGAGGGAGCCACCACGCCTCTCCAGTGACTCGGCGAAAGCTGGTAGCCCTGCTCCGTGTACGTGGACACCGAGGGAAGGGCGGAAATCTCCTGGGCGACACCCAGCACCTTCATCGTGCCGGCTCGCAGATGCTCCCTCACGATGTTGTAGTTCGTGTGCACCGCGTCGGTATGACCGCCCAGCGCGGCAACGACGGCGTCGCTCGAGCCCTCGTACGCGATCCACCGGATGTCGGGGGATCCAGCGAGCGCCTGGAGTTGGGCGAACGCGAGGAAATGCGCCGACGCAGTGCCGAACCCGGCCATCGACAAGGTGCCTGGCGACGCCACGCCCGCGCTGAAGAAGTCGCGCAGATCCTCGAAGGGCTCGTCGCTCCTCGTCGCGATCAGGAACGGATCGAGCTGGATGCGCGCGACGAAGGTGAAGTCCTCGGGACTGAAGGGCGTGAGCCCCGTCGCCATGTTGATGGCGCCACTGGACGTGAATACACCAAGCGTGTAGGGGTCCCCGGACTTGGACCGCAGGTACGCCATGCCCGCGGCTCCGGCTCCACCCTCCCGCGTGACCACCCTGATCGGATGCCCGAAATGCCGTTCACCGACCCGAGCGATCGCCCGCGCCAGCAAGTCCGAGGGGCCGCCCGGTGTCGCCCACGACACGATCTCCACAGGCCTGCTCGGATACGCCGCGGGATCCAGGTCGACCTCGCCTCGCCGGGAGCCCGGGTCACACGCGGCCAACACGCAAAGCGTTGCCATCCCGGCCCAGCGCAGGAGCGACGTCACGATCGCGGCCGATACGGCGGGGCCCCGGTCGAGTTTCGAGGCTGCCTCATGGATCCACTTCCGGTCTTTGGTGCCCGTGATCCGTCTGCGGAGCAAGGTACGCCCCGGGGACTGCGGGGAGCAAAGACGCTTCGCGCAACCGAAACGTCACGACCGCTCTCGGCGTAGGAGCCTCGTGTGCACGCCTCTAACCCGCCACCGGGGGACCGAACCATGGAGTGGGAGTTCCTGGCGCCGATGATCGTCGCGGTCGTCCTCATCGTGACTGCCGGTGGGGTCGCGGTGCTGAGGCCCATCTCGAAGCGACTCTCCGAGCTCCTCGAGCTCTACGCTCGTGACCGGAAGCAGGGCGCACTGACGGAGCTGCAGCAGCTGCGCGATCTCCTCGATACAATGGACGCACGGCTCCAGCTCATCGAGGAACGTCAGGACTTCACCGAGCGCCTGTTGGACTCGCCACGCCGGCGGGAGAGCTACGTGGAGTCACCGGGAGACCGAGGCGGTCCGACCGAACCCTAGCGTCCCGTAACCAAAGTCCTTAGCCCATTCGGCGGCACCCCGCATCCAGCGACTCGTCGTTGGAACTCCTTGTCGTAGCCACGGCTACGCCGCGTCACTCCGCTTCCAAGCTCACGTCCTGGTCGCCTCCCGCGTCTCGCATGCGAGACTTGACCGCGGCCAGCTCCGCTTCGGCCCAAGCACGCTCCGCTGCGTCGACCGACCGATCCGCCAGTCGGGCCAGCTCGGGTGCGGCGCCCGCCGGATCATCGAGCTGATCGAGGAGGATCCCCGAGATCTCCCTGGTCGCCGCGCACCACTGGGCGTCGCTCGCTCGCCCGGCTTTGCGGGCCTTCCGCAGCCAGCGAACGGCCTCCTCGGGATCCGCGAGGACGTGGCGGTGCATGTGCGCTAGACGCAAGCAGGGGATCGGATCCTCGGCATGCTCGCCCGCGGCCAGATGGAGGGCAACGACCGCTTGCCGGGTGTGCCCCGCGGCGGCCAGGGCTTCGGCGTAGGCGATGCCACTCGGGCGCGGAGATCGTCCGGAGCCAAGGGCTCCTCCGCCTCGTCCCCGCATCAGCAGGTAGGTAGTCGCGCCGGCAGCCAACCCTACTGTCACGGCGCCCAGTAATGGTCGGCCCAGCGCAGCGCCGGCCAGGAGCCCCGACAACACCCCGAAGGAGGAAGCCGCGAACAGTAGGAAACGATGGAAGCGTCTCGGGCTCGACTCACGGCCTCGCCCAACGGGGCCCGGGCTTGACACCACCGACGTGCCCAAGAGCGCCCGGAGCGAGTCGTCGTCGGGGACGACCGGTCCCCTCGGGCCGGCGCGATCGCTCATCGAACTCGCCTCCTTGCTACGGGGTGGGAGAAACCTACCCCGGGCGGTGCGACCTCGACAGAAGTCCGTGGCCCAAGGCCGGGGTCCGTCGGCTCTTGCAAGAATCCGTCCTCGCATCCTCTTTCAAGATGACGAGCGGAGCGATCCTCACCACGTGTCGTCCGGATCCAGAAGGGTGAAGACGAACATGAGCGACATCGACGAGCGGCGCATCGCGGGTCTCGTCGTCACCATCGACCGGAACCTCTGCGTCGGATTCGGAGACTGTGTCGACTTCGCGCCCGAGGCGTTCGAGCTCGATGGCGACGACATCGCGGTGTTCAGACCCGACCCGATCGATCTGGATGCCGATCGGCTCGCCGAGGCATGCCGGTCCTGTCCGGTCGATGCTCTCACGGCGTTCGACAGGGACGGGCAGCAGATCGCACCCTGAGGCTCCCTCGAATCACCAGATCATTCAGCGTCCGATTAGCCGAGACCCATGAGAAAGATTCGGACCTATCACGAGGTCGACTCTGGCGCCGGGCGAGAGCTTCTGGACCAGGTCCTGGCTCAGCGCCGCCGTGTGGACGAGCGACTCGACTCGGTGGCGTCCGTCGTCGCAGTGGCCAGCGGTAAGGGAGGCGTCGGGAAGAGCGCGCTCACCGCCAATCTCGCGGCCGCGCTCGCGGCCCGCGGTCGCCGGGTCGGGGCACTGGACGCCGACCTCAACGGTCCGTCTCTGGCCCGCATGACAGGTGTCACCGGGTCGCAGCTGGCGGACGGCGCAGAGGGCGTGGGACCGGCCACCGGCGCCGGCGGGGTTCTCGTCATGTCCATGGAGCTCCTTCAAGAGGACGAGGACACACCGCTCCGTTGGAAGTCGTCTGCGGGGCATGTGGCGATTCGACAGAGTGCCGCCGAGGCCGGGGCCCTCCGAGAGTTTCTTTCCGACGTCGCTTGGGGCGAGCTGGACGTGCTCCTGATCGACGCACCCCCCGGAACCGACAAATTGCACCGGCTACTCGAGCTGCTCCCGAACATCGACCAGGTACTACTGGTGACGACGCCATCGGAGATGGCATGCCGCGTGGTCGCTCGCTCGGCGCGTCTGCTCGCCGAAGCCGAGGTCCCGACGGCGTTGGTCGCCAACATGACCGAGCACGTCTGCCCAAACTGCGGACACACGACCGTGCTCTGGGAGAGCGACGGCGTCGACAAGTTGGCCACGCAGACCGGGCTTCCGGTCTGGTCCCGGGTCCCTTTCGACCCACGCCTCGCCTCGACCACCGACGCGGGGACCCCCTGGGTCCTGGACGAAATCGAAGCCCCGACCGCGGCGGCCCTCGTGGCCCTGGCGGATCGCGTGGACCAACGAATCCTCGGCGATCGTGAGGCAGGCGCTACGCGGAGCGACGTCGCCTCTCCGCGCGGGCCCGCCCCGACCGCAGGGAACGAGGAACCGCCATGAAGTTCCTCTGTATCGAGTGCGACCAGGTCATGGCATTTGCGGAGCGGCAGATTCCGGGAGACGGGACGCTAGCCGCGGTCTTCGCGTGCCCTTCGTGCGGGCGGGAGATGGCCATGCTCACCAATCCCATGGAGACCAGCCTCGTGGCGAGCATGGGCGTCAAGATCGGCGGGCGCGAGGTGCCGGAGCAACCGTTGGAGTCGGTGCGTAGCAACCTCGACGGGGGCCGTGCGGAAGCGTTCACGGAGGCGGCCGGACCTCGGGCCGGGGGCAGCGTGGCGTGGACACCGGAGGCGCTGGATCGCCTCGAGCGCGTGCCCCGCTTCGTGCGCGGCATGGTCAAGCGGATCTACACGGATTACGCGCGCGAACAACGCATCACCTCAATAACTCCCGAGACCATGGACCAAGCCCGCTCCGAGCTCGGCCTGGAGGGGATGTGACAGCTCCCCCCAACCGCCCCCCTCGGTCCCGCAAATTCCGTCAGGCCGCCTTCGTATACCTTCACGTCGGAATCCTCTACGAGTTCTCGGTCGTCGCCTTGGCCCGCGAGGGCCTCGTGTCCCCCGAGCGAGGCCCCCTGTGGGTGTGGCTCGCTGCCGGAGCGGCGATCGTCGCGGTGGTCTTCTGGGCGCTTTGGGCCAAGGAGAGCGTCTGGGTTGCGCGCATCGTCTGGGCCCTCCACTCCCTTCGACTTCCCACCTTGATCGGAGGGGCCTTCTTCCCGGGCCCCGAGGCCAGCGTGCCCTCGTCGCTCTACATGACGGCGATCGTCGTGGTCCTGCTCAATCTCTGGATGCTCGCCAGGGCCGGTTGGGACCTGTGAATGGCGGGTGTGAACCGACCCCACTCCCCCTTCACAGCCCGATGGCGATTGGCTTGTTGACTCGCCGCAGCGCCCCCCCTTATACTCCCCAACCGGTGCGCTTGTACGAAATTATCACGAGCGTCCCAATGTGTTGACAACGCTACACTTGGAGCTAACGGGCCCGGACCCCGGAGCGCACTCGCGAAGGGGCTCGATCGGTGCCGGAGCGCGTCTTCCAGCCAGGACCGCTCGCTCCACTGGAGGTGGCTCGCACGCTCATAAATGAACATTCGAGGCCCGCATGTACCGAGAGGTCTTCGTCCCTGTCGATAACTCCGACCACTCCGACTGGGCGGTGGAACGAGCCATCGAAATCTGTGGGACCCACGGTGGGCGCATCACGGGAAGCCACGTGTACGCGGCCCGCCTCCACGACGTTCGCTTCCGGCAGCTCGAGACCGGCCTGCCGGCTCAGTTCCAGACTCCGGCCGAGATCAAGCGCCAGCGGAAGGTCCACGACAAGCTCATCGAGAAGGGCCTGCAGCTCATCAGCGACTCGTTTCTCGACGAGACCGAGCGACGCTGCCGCGACGCCAGCGTATCGCTGACGCGTCAGTTGCTGGAGGGCATCAACTACGAAGAGATCATCCGCGAGGTGAACGGCGGCGAGGGCCGCCTCCCCTCGCTGATCGGCTTCGATCCGAACATCGCCGAGAAGTACGACGGGGGCTCCCGCGTCCGGTCGGACGTTCGCCTGGGCGAGGATGGCCGTATCGTGGCGGAGGAGGAGGAGCAAGACGAGAAGCTGGCAGGCTCAAGCGGCCGTAGCTACGACCTCGTCGTGATCGGCGCGCACGGCATCGGCCGACAGCCGTACAGTCAGCTCGGGGGCGTCGTTGGAAGGGCGCTCCAGAAACTCGAGAAGGACGTTCTCGTGGTACGGAGCGAGCGCCCTCTGGCCGGGGGCCGCTGGATGGTCTGTGTGGACGGCTCATCCTACGCCTACAAGGCGCTGCGCCAGTGCCTCGAAATGGCTCGCAAGAGCGGCGCGGAGCTCTACGTCTGCAGCGCGTTCGACGTGGAGTACCACCACGCCGTCTTCGGAAACATCAAGGACGTGCTGTCAGCGCAGGCCGCCAAGGTGTTCAAGTTCGAGGAGCAGGAGGAGCTCCACAACAACATCATCGACAAGGGCCTGCTCAAGCTCTGCCAGGCAAACCTGAAGCGTGCGCAGGTCATGGCGGACGAGTATCCCGACGTTGAGGTGCAGACGCAGATCCTCATCGGGAAGCCCTTCCAGTGCATCCTGCAGTGGATCGAGGAGGTGGAGCCCGACCTTCTCGTGGTTGCCAGGCATGGGGGTCACCGCATCGACGGGACCGACATGGGATCGCAGGCGGAAAACCTCGTACGCTTGGCCACCTGCTCGGTCCTCGTCGTGGGCACGGAGGACGTCCGGCCGGACGAGATTCCCTGGATCGAGGAGGACGGCGAGCAGGGACTGGAGTGGGGCCCCGAGGCCGAGGTCAGGATCCTCCGGGTGCCGCCGTTCGCCCTCGGGATCGCGCGCAAGGCGGTCGAGGAGTTCGTGCTCGACAACTACGGGCTTGGCGCCAATGGGACGTACGCGGGCGAAGCAGATGGTGCGAACGGCCGCGCGACCGGAAACGGGAGCGACGCGAATGGAGCCGCCGCCGCGCAGGCCACCCAGTCCCACCTGGACGACATGCGATCCGCCGTGCCGCCCCTGGGCGCGGACGGCTTGCCCATGGTGACGGGAGCCCGCCTGGACGAGGCGATCCGCAAGCTCCTCCCCACCCACATGCAGCTCATCATGGGCATCGGGACGGCCGAGGAGCTCGCGCTCGCCGAGGTGAAGGCCGGAGAAGCCATGAAGCGCACGGTCGTGGAGGGTCACGACCACGACGTCGAGCCGGAGACAGCCTTGATGAGCGTGACGTGCCCGTACACGGGCCACGTAACGACCCGAGAGCGCAACCAATCCGACCCGGTCGTCTGGACCCACGAGGCGTTCGCCCGCCTGCGGCAGGTGCCCCTCATCGCTCGTCCGCTCGCCCGCAACACGGTAGAGCGGTTCGCACGGGAGCACGCGGTCTGGAGGGTCACCACGCTCGTGATGGACGAGAACAAGCAGGCGATGATCGAGGCCGACGAGTTCGACGTCGACACCATGCTCGTCATGTTCCGCGAGCTACAGACGAAGCAGATCCAGGCCGCAGCGGAAGGAGTCGACGGACTGACGCCCGAGATGCGCAGATTCATCGAGGAAGCGAAGGCGCAAGGCGTCACGCGATGTCCCGTCCGCGACGTCGTCGAGCAGGCGGACCAGTGTCCGGTCGATATCAAGACGGTCTCGCCAGAAGACGCCCGCCGCGCGATGGAGCGTTTCATGTCGGAAGAGCCGGAGGCCGGGGACTGAGCGTGGAGCTGCCCCCACTCCCGCCGCTCGCGCCGGAATTCCCCGCCCGGCGCGACGACGTGGCCGCGAGCGTCGCGCGGACGTCCGCGGCCGGAAGCTTTCTGCCCCACGTAGTCGCATGGAACCTCACTCGCCGCTGTAATCTCGCCTGCGCCCACTGTTACATCTCCGCCGGCTCCTGGCACTCGACCGCGGGCGAGCTCGACACCGGGGAAGCGCTCCAGGTGCTCGACCAGGTCCTCGACGTCAACGCTTCGCCGATGCTGATCCTCAGCGGCGGCGAACCGCTTCTACGAGACGATCTCGAGACGATTGCCGAGCACGCCGCGGGGCGCGGCGCGACCGTCGTGGTGGGGACGAACGGAACGCGCTTAGATGACGCGCGCGCGCGAAGCCTGATGGACGCCGGGGTGCAGGGGGTGGCCGTCAGCGTCGACTCGCTCGACCCCCGTTACCACGACCGCTTCCGCCTCGCCGCCGCCCACGACGTGCAGGGTGGTGGGGAGAAGAATGCCCTCGAGCGGACGCTCCAGGCGGTGGAGACCATGAGGCAGCGGGGGCTCGACTTCGTGGTCCAGACCACCCTCACACGTGGCAACCGAAGCGAGCTGGCACAGCTCGTGGAGTGGGCCGCTGACCGAGGAGCGGTCTCGTTCAACCTCTATTTCGTCGTGTCCACCGGGCGCGCCGAGGACATGCCGGGTCTGAACCCGGACGAGAACGAGGCCGTGCTCGAGGAGCTGGTGGAGCTGGAGCGGACGTACCGAGGTCGTATGATGGTGCGCTCGAAGTGCCAGCCGCAGCTCATGCGGCTCGTGGCGGAGGCCGACGACGAATCGCCCCTCCTCAACTACTCCACGCGCTGCCCGTGCGGAGTCCACTACTGCCGCATCACTCCCGAGGGGACCGTCACCCCGTGCCCGTACTCCCCGGTCGTGGCCGGCGACCTGCGCACGACGACGTTTCGCGAGATCTGGGAACGCTCGCCCGTCTTCCATGAGCTCCGGCATGGAAGCCTCCAGGGCAAGTGCGGAGTCTGCGAGTACCGCGAGATCTGCGGCGGATGCCGGGCCCGGGCGTACGCCGAGACCGGGGAGCTGCTCGGTCCTGACTCCTCGTGCGCGTACGAGCCTCAGGGGGGCAGGCCCGTCGTGGCCGCACGCCGTGGCCTGACATACGGCCAGTCGTCCCTGAGGAGCCTTCCCTGGGCGCCCGAGGCCGAGGCGCGGCTCGCGAGGATCCCGAGCTTCGTCCGCGGCGTCGTCGCCGAGCGGGTGGAATCGTTCGCACGGGACCGCGGTTACGAAGCGGTCGACCTGGGAGTCATGCGCGAGGTGCGGAGCAGCCTGCCCGTCGACTTCTCGAAGCGGCTTCCCTTCTTCTTGCGGCGGGACGAGCCTTCGTGACCTCGGTCGCTGAAGCGGTGCTCGCATGGGTTGGCCGGGTCCCCGCGGCGGCCCGGCGTGCCACGGTCCGATGGGGCCGCGCGACGCTGCAGGGCGGTGCCGCGGCGACGCTGCTTGCGATCGTCCTGTGCGAGCCGGCGCTGGCCCAGGTAGCGGGCGCGGGCGCGACGAGCCCCTACGGTGACTTCCCGGTGGTGGGGAGCCGCGTGGCCATCTGGGTCGCGGCCCAAGTGCACCTGCTCTTCGCCGCGTTCGTGCTGGGGGTGCCGATGTTCGCGGTGGTGGCCGAGGCGATCGGCATCTTCGGCGGCGAGAAGCGTTACGACAAGCTCGCCAAGGAGTTCACCAGGCTCCTCCTCGTGGCGTACTCCGCAACCGCGATCTGGGGCGCGATCCTCGTCTTCGGACTGGTCACGCTCTACCCGGGAGTATGGGGATACCTCGCGGCTATCTTCGCGCCCTCGATGTGGGTCTACGTGGCGCTCTTCTTCTTCGAGTCCTTCACGCTCTATCTCTACTACTACGGCTGGGACCGCTGGACGGAGGGCCGAGCGAAATGGGGGCACTGGACGCTGGGGATCCTTCTCAACGTCTGGGGCACGCTCGTGATGTTCATCGCCAACAGCTGGCTCACCTACATGATGAGCCCGCCCGCGGACGTGACCTCCGACACGGCCCCGCAGATGGTCCAGTTCTGGAGCGCCTTCGCGAACGCCACATGGATGCCCATCAACATCCACCGCCTCATCGCCAATGTCGTCTTCGGAGGGGCCATCGTCGGTGCGTACGCAGCGTACCGGTTCCTGGTCGCGGAGACCGACGAGGAGCGCGCCCACTACGACTGGATGGGGTACGTCGGCAACTTCGTCGCGATCGGCGCCCTCATCGTGCTGCCGTTCGCAGGTTATTGGTTGGGGCGGGAGATCTACGAGTTCAACGCCCAGATGGGACAGACACTCATGGGTGGCTTCATGAGTTGGCTCTGGATCATCCAGGCGTTCCTCATCGGCGTCCTCTTCCTCACCGGCAACTACTATTTGTGGGTCGGGATGGGCCGCATCCCCGGCGCCGAACGCTATACGAAATACACCAAGTGGATGCTGATCGTCCTGGTGCTGGGCGTCCTGGTCTGGGCTACGCCCCACACGATGATCGCCGACCGCGACGAGCTCGCGGCGATGGGAGGCTCCCACCATCCCTTCCTCGGCGTCCTGGGCGTCATGAGCGCCAAGAACACGGCCGTCAACCTCATGATCCTCACGACGTTTCTTTCGTTTCTTCTCTATCGCCGGGCCAACAAGGAGCCCACGGTCCCCTGGGCTCGCACGGCCACGATGATCCAGGGCGGAATCTTCGTCATCGCGAGCGCAGTGGTCGTCTTCTACGGTATCTACGGCTACTTCGTGACGGCGATCGTGCGCATCGGGTTCTCCGTGTATCAGGTTCTCGCGGTGCTCGCGACGATCGTCACGGTAACTGCGATCGATATCGCCATGATGCGAGGCGCCCGCTCCCTCGGCACCATCCGCTGGGGCCAGATGCCCCCGCGCTCGCAGTACGCACTCTTCATCCTGGCGGTCACGTTCACCTGGCTCATGGGGCTGATGGGCTACGCACGCAGCGGCATCCGGCAGCACTGGCACGTCTGGGAGGTGATGCGTGACACGAGCGAGTTCGCCGCGACGCCCGCGCTCGGCTACTCGGCGACGGTGATCAGCGCGTGCGTCTTGATCTTCTTCGCGCTCGTCGCGTTCATCTTCTGGTTGGGAGGCCTGGCCGAGAAGCCCGTTATCGCAGATCTGACGGCGCCGACGCGTGCGCTCCCACCCACGGACCCGGGCCTTCAGGCCGCACACGGAGACTGAGCTGATCGACCGAGCCCCTAGAGCCGGACCCGCCGCGCCCGTCCGGTCGGCTGTCCGGCAGATTCCCGGGAGGGCCGTCGCATGTGGTTGACGAACCTCAAGATCGTGCTCGTCGTTCTGGGCACGCTCGGGCTCTATACGCTGGTCGCCAACGCCATCCCGCAGCTCGAATCGGAGGTCCCCCAGGAACTCAGCTTTTCGGGTGAGGTGAGCGTCCGGGAGCTCATCAGTGCCGGCGAGGACCTCTACCAGGGAGCCGGACAGTGCACGACGTGTCACGGTCTGGGCGAAAGGGCACCCAACCTCCTGAGCGACCATGGTGGCGAGGGCACGATCGGGCAGCGGTGCGGCGATCGGGTGCAGGGCGAGGACTGCAAAGCGTACATCTACGCCTCGATGGTCGACCCGGAAGCGTTCCTCGTGGGGGGCTTCCAACCCATCATGCTCGACCAGAGCCGGACGCTCTCGAGCACGCAGATCTGGGCGCTGGTGGCGTATCTGCAGTCGCAGGGCGGTGAGGTCACGGTCTCGGCCGCGGACATCGAGAGCGGCACTGAAGACTCATCGGACGGACAGACAATGGCGGGGGGTGGGAGCGTTGGGGCGCCCGGCGGGATGGACCCCATGGCGCTCTTGGAAGGGAACCTGTGTCTGAGCTGCCACACCATCGACGAAGCCGGCGTGCAGCTCGGGCCGTCCTTCAACGGAATCGGCAGCCGGGTCGACGCGGACTACATCCGCCGAGCCATCCTGGATCCAAACGCAGAGGCGTCGGAGGGCTTCGAGGCCTTCCTGGGCGTCATGCCAGCGACCTTCGGAGCGCAGTTCAGCGCCGCTCAGCTCGAGGTGCTGGTCCAGTTCCTCGCCGAGCGCGGCTGAGGGGGTCGAGATGCCGGAGTTCCTGAGGCGTCCCTTCGGACAGGCAGTAGCCATCCTCGTCGTGTCGTATCTGCTCGTGGAGCTCGGTATCCCCTACCTGCCTCCGCTCCTCGGCTTCGCGAGCGCGCCGGTCCCGAGCAGCGTCGTGTTCCAGTACATGCTCACCGTCCTCGTCGGGGTCCTTCTCTGGGTGAGCGACAACGAGGAGCGCTGGAGCGAATTCAAGCGCCCGATCCAGCGGACGCTCGTCGAGCCCGAGCGCAGGGTGGCCCGGGGAGCTCTCCTCGTGGTCATCCCAGCGCTGGTGGCGTTCATCACCTGGGACCAGGTGAGGCCGACCCTCGCGGCCCCGCCCAGCTTCCGCTCGATCCACCCCAGCGATCCCGGAACGATCGACTTCCGGGGCTCTCCGAGGGTGCTCGCCGAGCTCGAGAACCCGTTGAGGTCGCGCGGCAACCTCGAAGATCATTACGAGGAGGGGAAGGGGATCTACTATCGGAACTGTCTCGCCTGCCACGGCGACCTGCTGGACGGGCAGGGGCACTACGCCCACGGGTTCAATCCGGCCCCTCTGAGCTTCCAGGACCAGGGCACGATTGCGCAGCTGCAGGAGAGCGTCGTGTTCTGGCGGATCGCCAAGGGAGGCGCCGGGCTGCCCAACGAGGGCACCCCGTGGAACTCCGCGATGCCCGCCTGGGAGGACTTCCTCTCGGAGGACGAGATCTGGGCGGTCAGCATCTTCATTTACGAACAGGCGAACAAAACGCCTCGGACGTGGGAAGAGGCGGGCGAGGAAGGGGGTGAGCACTGATGGCGGCTCGCCTCGCACGTCGCCGGTCCAATCGGCGCGCCCAGCTCCCGCGTGAGAGCACGACGCACCGGACCTGGACGCCTCGATCCCTCGCGGCGCGGATGGCACTCGTGGCGACGGTCCTGCTCCCGCACGCGCTCCCTGCGCAGGAAACCGCACCCGGGAAGGAGGTCTATGACCGTTGGTGCGCGGGCTGTCACGGCGTCGACGGAGCCGGAGCTGGTCCGGGCGCGACGACCATGCTCCCGAGGCCCAGGGACTTCACGAGGGCGCTCTACCAGGTGCGCACGACCGCATCGGGCCAGCTCCCCACCGACGAGGACATCATGCGTGTCATCGACGAAGGGATGCCCGGTACGGCCATGCCCGGCTGGGAGGATTTCCTTTCCCGGGCGGAGCGCGAGGCGCTCGTCGAGTATCTCAAGAGCTTCTCCCGCTTCTTCTCGGGCCCGGCGCCGGCGCCGCTGCAGTTCGGCAGCGCCCCCGGCGTCAACGAGGAGCGCACCGCCGAGGGCCAGCGGCTCTACCAGGAGATCGAGTGCTGGAGATGTCACGGACAGACGGGTCGGGGCGACGGGGCGTCGGCGCCGACACTCGACGACGACCAGGGTCTGCCGATCGTCGCGAGGGACCTCACACGTAGCTGGCTCTTCAACGGTGGCGCGAGGGTGGAGGACATCTTCCGGACCCTCATGACCGGCCTCGACGGCACGCCCATGCCGACGTTCACCGACATCATCGACGCCGGTATCATCCCGGAGGATCAGCTGTGGAGTATGGCGCAGTACGTCGCGAGCCTGTCGCCCGACCGACCACCCCAGACACGGGAGGTCATCGGTGTCGCCCTCGTCGAAGAAGTGCCACTGCCCTCCAGCGCGGACGACGAGGCCTGGGAGACGGTCGAACGCTACTACGTGCCAATGGTGGGACAAATCGTTGTGGCGCCGCGCTGGTTCAACCCGCGCGTCGACGGGATCTGGGTGCAGGGGCTCCACGACGGCCAGGAGCTCGCGCTCCGGCTGAGCTGGACCGATCCGTCGCAGAGCCCCGACTCGGCCTGGACGGAGTACGCCACGAACGTTCGCACCAGCATGGAGCCACACGACGACGGCGCCGACTGGCAGCCGGGCGCCCCGGACCGAGTGATCGTACAGTTCCCACAACAGTTGCCGCTCGGCCTGGAGCGCCCCGCCTTTCTACAGGGCGACGTGCGGCGGCCCGCCTACCTCTGGGAGTGGAGCAGCGAGCAAACCGGACCCCGCGAGCTCGTTGCCACGGGACTGGGGACTGGCGTTGCACAGAGCGCGTCGAGCGTCCAGCTGGCGACGGACGCCTCCTGGGGTGACGGCGAGTGGCGGGTGCTGTTCCGGCGCTCGCTCGCCACTCCGGACAGCGCAGCGGATCTCCAGTTCCCGGTCGCCCAAGACGTCCCGATTGCGTTCCAGGCGTGGGACGGGGACAACGGTGAAGCAGGCAAGCAAGGCTCGATCAGCACGTGGTATTTCGTCCAGCTTCAGGAACGCACGCCCGTTACGGTGTACGTGGCCCCGGCCCTGGCCATGATGTTGACCGCCGGCCTGGGTATGTTGGTCGTCCTGAGGGCGCAGAAAAGAGAGCGGGAGGGGCAAACCGAAGCGGCCCCCGGCGGAGATGACCACGCCGAAGCACCCGCCTGACATATTGGCTACCATCAATAGGAGAGAGACGATGTCGGACATGTTCGGCAGGGCCCGTTTCGTGGCCCCCCTTGTCGCCCTACTCGTGGCCGCCGGCTGCGGGGGCGGCGGCGACTCCGGGGGCGGCAGTAACGCGGGAGGCGGCGAACAGGCCGCTACGCCCATGCAGAACCCGGTTGATCCCGCGACGGCCGGCAGTGTCGCGGGGATGGCCACGTTCACGGGGATGCCCGCGACCGGCGAGGCCATCGACATGAGGGAGGAGCCGGTCTGCGCTGAAAAGCACAACTCGCCACCCATGACGACGCCCGCCGTGGTCGGCGAGGCCGGGGGCCTGGCGAATGCCTTCGTGTACGTGAAGTCCGGTCCGGCCACCAGCCTGGAGTTCCCGACCCCGACAGAGAGCGTGGTCCTGGACCAGAACGGCTGCGTCTACGCACCACACGTTCTGGCGCTCCAGTCGGGGCAGTCGCTCGTGGTGCGCAACAGCGACGCCGTGCTTCATAACGTGAACGCCACACCCAGCGAGAACCGGCCGTTCAACCGCAGCCAGCCCCAGGCGGGGATGGAGTTCACGACCGAGTTCAGCACGGCCGAGGTCATGATCCCCGTGCGCTGTGACGTGCACGGCTGGATGGACGCCTACATCGGGGTCACGGACCATCCGTATCACGCGGTCACAGCGGCCGACGGCTCCTTCTCACTCCCCAACCTGCCGCCGGGCGATTACGAGATCGAGGCCTGGCACGAGCAGTACGGAACCCTCACTCAGATGGTCACCGTTCCGGCGAGCGGCGAGGTCGAGGCGAGCTTCGAGTTCAGCGACGCGATGGCTGACCGCTTCGTGCCCATGGGCGAGCCGCTGTATGTCGACCACGCCAGTGGTACGCTCGCGCCGCGGAGCATCGAGGCCTCGAGCGACGGAATGTAAGCGCCGCTCGTGTCGCTACAGCCGGTCCCCAGCCCGCTGTAGCGCGCGCGCCGGCCCAGGGAGAACTGGATGAGCCTATCAGACTGGTCTTGGTTTCTGCCCCCGCACGCATCGACGTTCGGTCCGGGGATCGACAGGATGTACTACATCGTGCTGTTCATCACCGGCGCGATCTTCGTCGTGACCCAACTCGTCCTCGTGTGGTTCCTCTTGCGATATCGACATCGGGAGGGCCAAAAGGCGCTCTTCTATCACGGGAGCACAAGGGTGGAGGTCATCTGGACCGTGCTGCCCTTCATCTTGGTGATGGCGATCGCGTTCGGCAGCGCCCGCCTCTGGGCCGAGATCAAGCATCCCGACAATATCCCCACCGACGCGCTCGAGGTCTCGATCCTGGCGAGGCAGTTCGAGTGGATGGTCACCTACCCCGGCGCAGACGAGGCCCTCGGGACCGGCGACGATTTCACGGTTCGTAACCGGATGGACATCCCCGTGAATCGGCCGGTCAAGATCCTCCTGACGGCCGATGACGTGATCCATTCCTTCTGGGTCCGCGCCATGCGGATCAAGCAGGACGCCGTACCCGGCATGGAGATCCTCGTGTGGTTCGAGCCGACCCAGACCGGGGAGTACACGATCGGTTGTGCCGAGCTCTGCGGGACCGGACACACGCGCATGCGCGGAACGCTGACCGTGCACGACTCGCGGGCCTACGAGGCGTGGCGCGCGGAGCAGATCACGGCCGCTGGTCAGCCATGAGCGACGAGAGGGCACGGGGTGGTCGCGCGCGCTAACGAAATGATCCAGCGAGAGTGCCGATGCACCCGATGTCATGGCGACCGTGGATCCGACCGATAAAGGACGCCGAGGGCATCCGCCCCGGGGAGAAAGGCACATGACGACCGCAGTGACCACGGCCGAGGAGCGCACCACGGCGCACGAGGCGCACCACGACCTCGGCTTTCTCCGCACGTATGTCTTCTCGACCGATCACAAGGTGATCGCCAAGCAGTTCCTGATTCTGGGGCTCGCCTCCTTGGTGATCGGCGGTGGTCTCGCGGCCCTGGTCCGCTGGCAGCTCGGCTTTCCCGGGCAGGCCCTACCGTTCATCGGCAGTCTACTTCCGGAAACGATGGCGCCTGGCGGCATCATCCTGCCCGAGTTCTACAACTCGCTGGTGACGATGCACGCCACCTTCATGATCTTCTTCGCGGTGATGCCTCTGACGGCCGGGGTGTTCGGCAACTTCCTCATCCCGCTGCAGATCGGCGCGCCGGACATGGCGTTTCCCCGCCTCAACATGCTGTCGTTCTGGTTGAGCGTGCCGGCGCTCATCCTGATGGTGGCGAGCTTCTTCGTGGAGGGAGGTGCCGCCGGCGCTGGATGGACGTCGTACGCGCCGCTCTCGGCGAGCGGAGAGTACACGGGCGTCTATATGGGCCAAATCCTGTGGCTCGTGTCGTTGACCGTGCTCGGGTTCAGCTCCCTCACCGGCGCCGTGAACTACGTCACGACCGTGATCAACATGCGGGCGCCCGGGATGACCTGGTTCCGGATCCCGCTACCCACCTGGGCGCTCTTCCTGACGGCTTGGCTGCTTCTTCTGGCCATTCCGATCCTGACGGGCGCGCTGATCATGCTTCTCTTCGATCAAACGATCGGCACGACGTTCTTCCTGCCGGCGAACGGCGGTGAGCCGCTGCTGTGGCAGCATCTGTTCTGGTTCTTCGGCCATCCCGAGGTCTACATCCTCATCCTGCCTTCGATGGGGCTGGTCAGCGAGGTCATCAGCTGCCGTTCGCGGAAACCCGTCTTCGGCTACCACTCGATGGTGTTCGCGCTCATCTCCATCGCGTTCCTGGGCTGGATCGTATGGGGACATCACATGTTCATGAGCGGGATGAATCCGATGCTGGGTTCGACCTTCATGTTCACCACGATCGTGATCGCGGTGCCATCGGCCATCAAGGTGTTCAACTGGCTCGGGACTCTGTGGCGGGGAGACATCCACCTCGACACGCCCATGCTGCACGCGCTCGCGTTCGTCTCGATGTTCATCATCGGGGGGCTGTCGGGCGTATTCATGGCATCGACGCCGGTGGACATCTACATCCACGACACCTACTTCATCGTCGCCCACATCCACTACGTGCTCTTCGGCGGAAGTCTCTTCGGGATCTTCGCGGGTCTCACGTATTGGTATCCGAAGATGTTCGGCAGGATGCTGAACCCGACGCTCGGCAAGATCCACTTCGTGCTGTCGTTCACCTTCTACAACCTCGCCTTCTGGCCGATGCACAACCTCGGCGTCCAGGGCCACATGCGACGGATCTACGATCCGAATCAGTACGACTACCTACAGCCGCTGCAGCCCATGAACACCTTCATCTCGTGGGCGGTCTTCGCGCTGATAGCGACCCAGGCACTCTTCGCGATCAACTACATCTGGAGCTTGTTCCGGGGCGCGGAGGCGGACGCGAACCCTTGGAAAGCCAACACGCTGGAGTGGACGGCGGCGCCGGCAAGGCCTCCTCACGGCAACTTCCCCGGTGGGACGCCGACCGTGTATCGAGGACCGTACGAGTACAGCTCGCCCGAGGCCGAGCACGACTACCTGCCGCAGAACCTCCCGCCCGAGCGGCTGCGGCCGCCGCCCCGCGAGCCGGCGTACGTTCGGTCGGGCGAGTAGGAGCGGCGCGTGTATACCATCCCGCTTTCACCTGACCTGGAGACTCGATGGGCTCGACGCACGCCGGCGTCCTGAGCCCGATGGCGGTCGACCCGAACGCCGAGCGCGGCATTGGTGTCTACACGCTCAAGCTCGGGATGTGGGTTTTCCTCTTGAGCGAGATCATGTTCTTCACCTCGCTCATCGGCTCCTACATCATCCTGCGCTTCGCGCATCCGGACCATTTCGCCGGTCCCGGCGTGGTGCTCAACGTACCGCTGACCGCGTTCAACACGTTCATCCTCATCTGTTCGTCCGTCACGATGGTGAAGGCATTTGCGGCGATCCAGCGGGGTGACCAAAGGGGTCTGAAGCTCTGGCTTCTGGCGACCATCCTGATCGGTGCGCTCTTCGTCGGCATCCAGGGGATCGAGTACTACGCGCTCGTGCACGAGCATTTCGTCCCGGCCGCCGACGCGTACGCTCCGCTGGGGAGGGAGGTGGAAGAAGGACCGGTCGTGGGCGGTGCGCTCTATGGCGCGACGTTCTACACGATGACCGGGTTCCACGGCACGCATGTCACGCTGGGGGTGATCTGCCTGATCTTCGTCCTTCTGCGCGCGATGAAGGGTGGGTACACGGCGGAGAGCCATGGGGGCGTCGAGATCATCGGCCTCTACTGGCACTTCGTGGATCTGGTGTGGATCATCCTGTTCACCATCGTCTATTTGATTTAGCGTCGTGTCCCCGGCTTTCTCAGACGAATCGGAGGCACCAGACGGGGCTCGAGCACGTGCCCGAGCGAAGGAAGGATAAGCCCGATGACGAGCGACACAGGCGAGGAAGGACTCCGAACCCCTGAGTCCGAGGGAGGCGGCTCGATGACTCCAGATCAATCGTCGTCCCGAGAGGCGGTCGCGACGGCCGTCGCCTCCGAGGTCGCAACGGCCGCGGCCTCCGAGGAGCATCACGATCCCCCGTACATTCTGATCTGGGTCGTGCTGCTGGTACTGACGCTGGCCGAGGTGGGTTACGCCTTCCTGGACGTGATCCCGAAGTTCTGGCTTGCGACCGGACTGATCGTCATGGCGATATGGAAGGCCCTGCTCGTGGCGATGTACTACATGCACCTGAGGTTCGAGCCGAAGCGCCTCTGGGTTCTGGCAGTATCGCCCTTACCCCTGGTCGTGATCCTGCTGGTCGCCGTGCTGCAGGAGTTCTGACATGGACAACGAGGGCTTGAGGCTGGGCATGTTCCTCGCCGGCGTCGTGATGGCTGCGGTGCCCGTGTCTCTTGGGCTGGGGGTGGGAATCTTCGTCCTCCGCCGCCACCTAGCCGACCGCGCTTCCACCCATGCGGGCGACGAGGCCGACTGATCACCCAGCGAACCCGGAGTTCCCAGATGCGTAGCCTGGCCGTTTTCTCGCTCGCCCTCTTCTTCTCCGGCTGCGCCGCCCGAGCGCCTGGACCACCGGACGCGCCGGGCGCACCTGGACCGGCGCCCGCACCGTCCCCTGCAGCCGGCGCACAACAAGGTGGTGGACTCTACGGCCAAGGAGGCTGGGCGCGCCTGGCAGTCAGCATGACCGAGGGCGGCTTCCCAGGTGGCGAGCTGGCCACCGCCAGGCCGCTCGGATCCATCGCCGACTTCCGCAGCGAGATCTCCATGCTCCGGCGCGGGGAAGGGCTGCTCCCGGGAATCGACAATCTGACCCCGTCCGGGGCAGCGGGGAATACCGCCACAGAGGACGATCCGGTCTGGGACTTCGACCTGATGGTCGCGTTGAGCTTCTACGTGCTGCAGCCTAGCGCGCAGGCGCCCATCGGGGTGCACATCGGCGCGTTCGCCGACTGGACGAGGTACCTGGGCAGCATCACGCCGACCGTGGGCTCGTACCAGACTCTGGGCTACGGCGGCGAGCTGGGCGCGTTCTACCGGGCAACGTCCGGGACTGTCGTGCGCGGAGCCATCCAGGCCGGCCCGCGGCAATACCGTGGGGAGAACGCCGACACCGAGTCCGAGACGGTGGTCAACTTCCTCGTCGGGCTCGAGCCCAAGCTCGGGCCGGTCCAGCTCGGCGCGTGGGCAGGGAGTCACAACAACCAGACGTTCGTCAAAGTGGGGCTGGTCTTCCCGTAGGCCGTCCCAGGCGACGCTTCACCAGCCCTTTGAACACCTCCGGGGGGCGAGCTCGCCGCGTCCTCCTCGAGGCTCAGCCCTTCGGGTGGCGACTTAGCCCCCTCCCGGAGCCCCTCAGCTGCTCGCGTCTTCCTCGAGCCCGAGGAATCGCTCTAGCCGCGACAGATAATAGGATAGGAGCAAGCCGAAGGCGACGAATGTCAGGCCTAAGAGCAGGCTCTGCCAGCCGCCCACCACCCACCAGTACACCAGCTCCCAAGCCGCGAAGCCGAAGCAGAACAAGATGCCCGTGGCGATGAGCAGTCGGTGGAAAGCGATGAGCGACATCGCAGTCTCAGATCCCTTTCAGTTCGATCGCTTCGTCGATCAACATGATCGGGATATCCTCGCGAACCGGGTAGAGAACCGCTCCGTCCTCGCGCTCCAATCCTCCATCCAAAGGCTCCGAGACCGACCCCCCGCCCCGGTTCGCCACCCGACCCGCTGCGATGGCTTCGTTGACTCTCCTCACCATTTCGTCCGAAGCCGGACGGACGGTCTGCTTCGTCTCCGGACACACGAGAATATCGAGGAGCTCAGGATCGATCATTTGCCGCGACTTTCCCAAGAGAACGGCGCGGTTCCCACCGCCGGACGACGGCTGGGCCTTCGCCCCCGGGCGCAGTAAGATAGGGATTCGAGGGGCTAAAGCTACCGGGCGATACGGCCGACAGCGTCGGGATCGAGGGCGACCGCTTCGCGTCCGGTTTGCCGGGAAGGGGTGAGCGATGGACAGTACAACGGGCTGGAGACTCGGCGTCGCGGGCGCCGCCGGCTTAGCTCTGCTCGTGACCCTGGCGTGCGGCGGCACCCCGGAAGAGGTCCGTGAAGCCCGCGCGGCCATCGCGCAGGACCAGGTCGCCGCTCGCTCCGGCGCACCGGTACCCACACCCGGCACGGCGTGGGTGATCTTCGGGCACGACACGGTGCGCGCCGAGGTCGCGCGCACCGCCGATGAGCGCGGGCAGGGGCTCCAGAATCGCGACGCGCTGCCGGACGGTGCCGGAATGCTGTTCGTGTTCGGAAGCAGCCGGATGCGCTCCTTCTGGATGCGCAACACCTACATCCCTCTCGACATCGCGTTCCTGGACGGCGAGCTGCGCATCGTGGACATCCAGCAGATGGAGCCGGAGACCGAGGAGTTCCACGAGAGCGCGGCCCCCGCGATGTTCGCGCTCGAGGTCCCGCAGGGCTGGTTCGAGGCGAGGGGCATCGAGGTGGGCGCGGTCGCGGAGGTGGTCTTCGGAGGTTGAGCCGCCGAGGGGGCGGGCCTGGACTACGATCAAGGGTCAGCTTCGACCACCTCCTCGAATCGTCTTTGCGACTCTTGATCAGGCGCTGTCCTCGGCGACCGCCTCGAGGACCGCGAAGCGGACGCGGTCCAGGTGCCGAGCGGTTCCTTGGCGAAATCAAGGTCACGGCGACCCTCCAGCATCCGAACATTTTGCCGCTCTTCGATTCCGGTGAAGCGGACAAGCTCCTCTTCTACGTGATACCGCACGTCGAGGGTGAGTCGCTGCGTGAACGCCTCGACCGCGAGAAGCAGCTTCCGGTGGACGAGGCCGTGAAGATCGTCACCGACGTGGCTGAGGCGCCTTAGGCAGCCCACGAGCTGGGCGTCATCCATCGCGACATCAAGCCAGCCAACATGTTGATGAGTCGCGGTAGGCCACTCATCGCGGACTTCGGTATCGCGTTGGCTGTCAGCGTCGCGGGCGGTGGAAGGCTCACCGAGACCGGCCTCTTCGTAGGCACTCCGTACTACATGTCGCCGGAGCAGGCCGCTGCACAGCGGGCTCACATGACTGAATTCACGGATCGGTTCCCGGAGGGTCTGGACACCGTGATGGGCGAACGGCGGGTCAACCGCGGATCCTGCTACTCGACGAGGCGACGTCCAGCTTGGATACCGAGAGCGGAGCGCTCATCCAGGAGAGCCTCGGGCAACTGCTCAGAAGCTGGGCCACCTTCGTGATCGCGCACCGGCTCTCGACCATTCAGCGGGCCGACCTGATCCTCGTGATCGAGGACGGTCAGATCGTGGAGCGGGGGCGTCACGAGGAGTTGATCGACATCGACGGGCGGTATCAGCAGCCGTATACGGTGCAGGCGAGAATCTTTGGGGCTACAGCCCGCCACGTCCCTCCGCTAGTCCCGCGGTGTCCAACAAGAACGCGTACAACAGAGCCGTGTCCCGGTACCTCCGATACCGGCCCGAAACTCCTCCGTGTCCGGCCTCCATCTCAGTCTTGAGCAGCAGCGCGTTGTCGTCGGTTTTGAGAGCCCTCAGCTTGGCGACCCACTTGGCCGGCTCCCAGTACTGGACCTGCGAGTCGTGAAGGCCCGTAGTGACGAGAACGCTCGGATAGTCCTTCGCTCCCACGTTGTCATATGGTGAGTACGACAGCATGTACTCGTAGTACTCCGGATCGTTGGGATCTCCCCACTCGTCGTAGGATGGTGTCCCGCTGACAGTTGAAGGTGGTGGCTCCGGAGAGTCTCCTTGTTAGCCTGCCTTTCTCATTTCGGCAACCGGTTCATGGTCGTCGAGGTGGGCCCTGAGCATCCAGAGCTGGTCGTAGCCGATGATCCTCCGGTAGCTCTTCTCGGTCTCCACGAACGAGGCCGCAGCCCAGCGCAAGGCCATCGCTCCGTTCTTCCAGTTGGTCACCCTGCGGGTCTTCTGTCTTACGCCCGAGTGGGTGCTGTCGATCAGGTTGGTCGAGCCCAGGCACTTCCTCAGCCGCGGCGGGAGGCCGAGCCGGTTGATCGTGAACATCTCGCTGAGGCCTTCGCGTAGGCTGGCCGAGGCCGAGGGGTGGTCGCGCTCGAGCCATCGGGCGAGCTGCTCGAGCTTCTGCTCGCCCTGCTTCGCGTCCAGCTTCATCGCCGCCCGGAACGCCGCCTTCACCTGAGGATGCTGATCCTTCGGCAGATGACCCAGCACGTTGCGGAGCTTGTGGTTGCGGCAGCGCTGGATGGGGTGACGTTGGCCGAACACCTTCTCGATCGCCTTCCTGAGCGCTTTCGAGCCATCGATCACGAACAGCCGCCGCCTGCCCGGGTCCAGGCCGCGCTCGACCAGATCCTCTAGGAGCGCGCTGGTCACCTCGGCGTTCTCACTCGCTCCTTCCCTCACGCCCAGCACGTGCTTCTTTCCGTCTGAGTCCACGCCTACCGCAGCAAGCACGTGGTGCGAGCCCATCTGGATCCCGTCCAGGTAGATCACCAGCAGGTCCCACGCATCCAGCCGGCGCTCCATCAGCTCCTTCAGCACGCGCTCCGAGGCCTCGACCGTCTCACGGCTCACCGCCGACTTGCTCACCCCGACCGTGTCGGCCATCTCACCGATCACACGGCCGTACTTCCGCGTGCTCACCCCCGCTATCAGGACCTCGAGCATCCGATCCGCCACAGCGCCCGGTCTCCGCATCGCTGCGTACGCCGGCACCTCGACCTCGCCACCCTCCCCGGCGCCCCGGCGCCTGAGCCGTGGCCGCTCCACACGCACCTTCCGGTCCGACAGGTAAACCACACCACCCTGCCGGCCATACCACACCGTGTCGTCTTCCGCTCGTGACCGACCTGCCTGCTTCACGCCTGCCACACCCTCGGCGCTCATCTCCAGCACCGCTTCGATCGTCGCTCGTCCCATCACCTGGATGACTTCGTCGATCGCGACCTCCGTCTGCTCCACGAGCTCAAGCATCGGAAGCAGAAACTGCCCCTCCCGCTTCAGGAACTCCCTGATCGCGCGCTTGTCCGCCCGATCCCTTACCTCGTACGTTCTCTTCATCGTGGTGGCTCCGTGTTGGGGTTTTTGCCTACCCGAGCCTATCGGCCCGGGACCCCCGGAGCCACCACTTTTCTTTCTCCCCTATCAGGAACCTTCAACTACGGTTGGGACAGCTTCTGAGCACGCTCGCGACGAGCCAATGGGCGCCCTGGAGCTGGTCCAGGATCGCACGCACCTCTTCTCTCGTGAGGACGACCGGCAGCCGGCGCTTCCTCGACGGAGTCGCTAGAGGCGGAAGATCGAGCGGCCTGCCGAGAACCTCCGCGTAGAGGAACCTCAGGGCACTCGCCGCCTGCCGATGGGTCGACGGGCTCACCGAGTGTTCGTTCGCGATGTGGGAAAGGAACGCGACGACTTCGCGGGCGCCCATCTCTATGGGGTGCCGCAGCTCGTGGTGGCGAACGTAGCGGCGCACCCACCGCACGTATGCTTCCTCCGTCCGTGGGCTGAAATGCCGGCCGCGCGCGGTGCGCCGAACCCGCTCCAGCAACCGCGGCTTCCGACCGTGCGTTCCTGGCTCTTTGAGAGGGTCCGTAAGGTGATGCACGTGAGCGGTCCGGGGGCTTTTCGAGGCGATTCTCGATGCGCAGCTGCATCAACGGATCTTCGCACTCAGCCTACGGGAGTGCTCCTTCCATCCTGGGCGCACGGGACGAGCATTTCCATGCCCGCCTGGGACGATCGATGTCACGTCCTGAACGGCGCCTTTGCGACTGCGCCTCGGTCACAGGTCTGGACAAAGGGCCAGCAGCGCCTCGATGTCGCTCCGGTGAGCCCCAGATACGGTAGCCACATCGGACCCGCCGTACTCCGCGCTCATCAACGCTCCCGGGACCGAGGAGTGCCCGAGCCCCAGCGCGTGACCCATCTCGTGTGCGATCACCAGCTCGAGCTCCTTCGAGCCCTCGAACCGGAAGACTTGGATCTCGCGGTCGATGGCGGTCATGCGTCCATCGAGCATGTGGAGAGCCTCGCTGAAGAGCCCCGACTCCACGCGAATGGGCGGGAACGCTCGCTCGAGGGAGGCTCCTCTCTCGTCGTACGCTTCGAGTTCCCTGTCGAAGCGAGCCTGCTCCTCTCGAAGCGTGCGCTCCGTCGAGGCGAGGGGCGACCGCTCCGCTTCGAGCCGATCACGCTCCACGTCGAGGGCCTCGCGCTCGGCGCGGAGCTCCTCGGCGACGTGCTGCGGGGCACCCCCTTGGAGGTTCCACTCACGTACGGTCGCATCGTGGATGGAGACCCATCGTTGGAGATCCGCCGTCTGCTGCACTTGTAGAGATCGAGATCCTGCGTGGCGTTCCATGCGATCTTCGAGCCCCGCACGCCAGGCCTCCAACCTCCGGCTCTCGCTGCCGAGATCCGCCTCGCGGCGGCTGCGCTCTTCCGTTCTCGCTTGACGGTCGTCGTACACGAAGCGGATCGGGTGTCCCTCAGCCGGATCCAGCGAGAGGACGGGCCGACCCACCTCCCGCTCCCAGTGGGCTGCCGCGCGCCGGACGACTTCGCGCGCCTCTGCCACGCTGATGCCGAATCCGTCGTCGACGCGTGCGACCCGCCAGGAGAGCGGCACGTCGCAGGGCGCTGCCGAACCCTCGCCGCGTTCGCGTGAGGGGTCATCGACGAGCGTCTGGACCGGCTGTTGCGAATCGATCTCGCCGCTGGCGGGCTGCGCGCTTCGAAGACCGCTAAGTGCCATCCAGACCATGAATCCGACGACGGCGAGAAACGCGACGGCGTGGGAGAAATGGGATCTCACGAGGGGGCTCCTGGCTTGGCGACGAGCGGTGTACACGGAAGATCGTACGGTGTGGCTTCGACGTCTCACAAGAACGGATGCGCGACCCCTATGCCCGAGCCCCGGCCGAACCCAGCTCGGGGAGGGTGCGGGCGAATCTCGTCGGAAGGCGGTTCCAGGACGCCGTTGTGCACACCGGTGCGCCTCGGTAACCTGTCGATCTGACACACGAGGGGCCGTTCGACGCACTCATGGCGGCAGGCGGGAGTTCCCGGAGAGAGCACCGCCGGAATTGGCGCCGGTGGGACCGCCTGCCGAGGCGGAGGATCGGCCCCTGACGGAGGTCGCTGATGAAGGCACCGACGCCTGGGTTGCACTCGAAGAGCTGGTGGGGCCACACGGCCAACGACCAGCTCAAGGCCGAGTGGAGCAACCGAGTGGCGTGGGCGACGACGGCAGCGGTTGCCCTCCATATGGGGGTCTTCCTCCTCTGGCCGAGCCGGGAGCGAGACCTTCACCGCTTCGAGATCTCCCCGGGCTCATCGGCCATGGAGTGGATCTCGATCTATGAGGCGCCGGCAGACCTCGGAGCGATCGCGAGTGCTGCCATCCCCATCCCCACCGCCGATCTGGACACGATCCCGGTCGGCGCTGCTGCGGACGCGGGTAGCGAGGGCTTGGAGGGTGATGTCGCGGGTCTGTTGGGCGCCCTTCGCGAGCGACTCCTCAGGGAATCGCGGGTCGTCCCGACGGTCGTCGAGCCCGCCGTGACGGCCGTCGACGGCGACGACGACGGCAACGTGGGAGCCGACGGAAGCCCCTTGAGCGTGAGCGGCGACGCGTCGACCACGGAGTTGGCGAGCTCGCTCGAGCCAAGCGCGTTCGACCTCAGTCGCCTTTCGGCCGTTCGCCCGGAGCTCGTGCTCTCGCCGGTCTCGATATGGGTGCTCATCCGCAATCCGAGAGAGGTGAGCCGGTTCGTCCGCAACAGCTCCCGGCGAAACTCGGCGGCGGAGGGGTCGGTAGGATTGACGATCTGGATCGACGAGCGGGGATCGGTCGAGTGGGCGGAAATAAGCGAGGGGAGCGGGCGCCCGGAGATGGACGAGGTGATCCTGGCCTCGTTCCGGGAGGTCGCCGCATTCCGACCCGCCGTGCAGGACGGGGTGCCCGTGCCAACCGCAGCGATGTTCTGGCTCAACTACCCCTGGTGGTGAGTCGGAGAAAGCCGCTACGCAGGGTTCGAGCGTGTCGAGGGTCTTGGGCCCTGCTCAACTGCGTGCTCCTGCTCGCACTCACGGGTTGTGGCACCGTCAGCAGCCCTCCACCGGAACCCGTCGTCTCTCCAACCGGCATCATCTACGCGGTCGGAACGCCCCCTACGCCGACCCGGTTCTCGCAAACAGCCGAGCTCTACCTGAGCCAGGAGCGCTTCGAACGGGCGCTCGATTTGGCGCTCGAGGGAGCGGAGTCCGATCCGGCAAACCCCATCCATTACTTCCTCGCCGGCACCGCGTACGCCCGCACGAGACGGTACGAGGAGGCGCATCGGATGTTCGCAGAGGCGGAGCGGATCTTTCCGGCCTACGAGCTCGACACCGAGCCGGAGCGTGAGGCGGCTTGGGCGGAAGCGTACAACGCCGGCCTCGAAGCGTACGCCGCTGGCAACGCGGCCGGGGGCATCGAGGCCTGGGAGCTCGCCACGACGATCTTCGATCTGCGGCCCGAGGGCCACCGCAACCTGGCGGGCGCCCTGGCCATGGAGGCGCGCTATGACGACGCCATCACGGCGTACCGGCGCGGAATCGCCGGTCTGCGGCGCTCACCCGCTACCCGTTCGCTCACCGCCGACGAGGTCCGGGCTCGCGAGGCTGCGCGGACAGATCTCGAGGAAAGCCTCATCCCGCTTCTGCTCTTCACCGCCCGCTTCTCCGAAGCCGAGCCACTTTTGCGGCGCCAGCTCCGGCGGGACCCGACGGACGTCCAGCTGCGGGCCGACCTCGCCGCAGCACTCAGTGGACAGGGAAAGATCGAGGAGGCCAGGGAGATCTACACGACCCTGCTGTCGGCGGCGCAGCTCGGCGCGACGGAACTGTTCAACATCGGGGTCTCGCTCTTCCGCTCCGGGGATGCCGAGGGTGCGAGCGAAGCCTTCGGCAGGCTGACGGAGCTCCAACCGAATTCCCGCGACGCGTGGTTCAACTACGCGAACGCTCTCTTCGCGGCCGAGGCGTGGGAGTCGCTCGCCGGGGCCGGCGACCGCCTCGTCGAGCTCGACCCGCTCAACGAGAACGCCGGACTCATCGCGGCGCGTGCCCATCTCGAGATGGGAGACGAGCCTGCCGCACGCGGGGCCCTGGCGCGTATCGAAGCGTCACAGGTATACGTCGAGGGATTGCAGATGAGCTTTTCCGGCTCACGGACGAGCGTCCTCGGACGAGTGGTTGGCAATGCGGCGGAGTCGGGAGCCCCGGTTCGTTTGCGCTTTACCTTCTACGGCGACTCGGGCGCCTTGGGAACGGAGACCCTGACGGTGCCGGCGCCGTCCTCCGGGGAGCGGGCGGCTTTCGACGTGACCTTTGCGACGCGAGCGGCATCGTACAGCTACGAGCTCGTCCCCTGAACGGCGGACCTTCTCGGTCAGCTCTCCCTCACTCGGCCTCCAGCGGAGCGTTGGCCCGAACACCCTTCACGACGATCCCGCCCCGTCGTCCCGGCTCCACGGACCCGTAACGCTCGGCGAACACCGGAGGCAATAGACGACCGTCGGCCGGGGACAGCCAAAGGCGAAGCAGATGCCGCTTCCTCTCGGGCTCGGGATGGTCCTCGAAGGCCGTTCGCGCGTGTAGGATCGTATGGTTGTGGACGAACTGCACGTCGCCGCGCTCGAGCACCATGTCCAGCCTGAGCTGTGCGCTGGCCGCCAGCTCGCCCAGGAGGTCCATCGCCTCGATCTGGTGAGGGGTCAACCGGGGCACCTCGTCGAAGCGCTGCGCCGCTTCGATGAAGTCGCGGGAGTAGATGGTGCTGAGCAGACCTTCGTGGCAGTGGAAGACGGCCATCCGGTAGAACGGGAGCATACCCTCCGGAATCTCGCCCTTCCGGTCAACGTAGAAGGGCTGCGCGAGTGCCTCTGCCAGGTCCGGGCGCCGTGCCATCATCTCGTTGTAGATCGTAACCGACGACACGACGCTGCTCTCGCCGCCGGACTTCGCAGTCTGGAGGCACATGAGTCCCACGATGTCGCACGAATCGGTGTGATAGCGCTGACGGGCGCGCGTGGCGTAGATGCGGTGCTCCGGGTTGGACGGGTCCAAGCCGATGTCCTGTACGTGCCCCAGCAGATGGCCCTTGGCGTTCTGCGAGACCGCCCGCCCGAGATGCGAACCGATCCCGAAGAAGGCGACCGCGACCTGTTCGCGGGTGTAGCGCTCGACGGGTAAGCCCCGGATGAGCACGAGCCCGCGGCCGCGGACGAGCTCATCCAGGGTCTCCTGTAGCACATCGCCCAGCGTCGGGAGCGGGAAGTCGTGGCGCTCCATCTCGGGGATCGGCAGGCCACGGCGTCTCACGTGCTCGACCGCGGCCTCGACCTCCTCGATCTCGCCCTCCGTCAGCCGGTGGATCCAGTCGAGGCTGTGGGAGAGGTCCGGTCCGTACCAGGCTGCCGGCCCCTCGAACCGTAGGGGAAGCAGGACCGCTACCCCGCCGGCGGTTCCGCCGGCTCCAGCCTCGAGATCCGCGTAGGTGCGCTCTGTCGTCCACGGCGTTGGTCAGGAACGCGATGGACCACGGACGCTCGAGGCCCTCCGCCACCGTCACCACGCGATAGTCGAGCAGGTGGGTCTCGATGACGCGGTCCGCGTGCTGGGCACCCGCGGGTGTGGTCGCGAGAAGCGGAAAGGCGACGGCGCTGGGGACGGCGATCCGAGTCACGGGCACCTCCGGATTCTTCGGGCGGCCGAAGACGTTCATGTAAAGCTTTGGTTTGGGGTGCAATATGGACCGGGCCCGTCGCGTCCCGCCACGGCGGCGATGGGTCCCCCGCGTCGGGCCGCCATCCGGGGCCGACCATCCGGTCGCCGGGGAGGGCTCGTCAGCCGGGTCGGGCGGGGCTCCGAAAAATCAAGAGCGCGAGCACGACAGCGCCCGCCACCAGGATGACCGGATTGGAGAGAAGTACCTCCCAGACGTCGGACACGGTGCCCCGCAGACGGCTCCAGGCGTTCGCGAGCCGGGCGGATTGCCCAGTCACGGCGCCGTATTCGACCGCCGCTTGGATGAAGCGCGCCGTCAGAGGGGTCATCGATCAGAACTCGAGTGGGAAACCGCGCACGAGCGCGCATCTCGGCAAATAGCCCGGTCCCGATGTCGACGGCAAGGGGGCGCTCGAGAAGCGCCCCACGATCGGGTATCGGCAACTATTCGTTTTACGCCGGTGTAGGCGACTCATGACCATCGCACTCCACGGGGCCCGTGCCCTACCGTTGATTCTGGCGCTCCAGGCATGCGCGTCGGGCTCGCCGGCCGGCGACGACCCCTTCAGTCGCCAGAACGCTCCCCGACCGGTACGGATCGAGGTCACGAACCGCAACTTCGCCGACGTGACCATCTGGGCCGTCTATCCGGGCGATCGCTTGCGACTCGGGACCGTGATCGGGAAAGCCGACGCCACGCTCGTCATTCCCGCAAGAAGGGTCCCCGAGCCTCTCTTCCTGGAGATGGACATGCTGGGTGGATCACGCTGCAGGACGGACACGCTCACGGTCGATCCGGGCGACGTCCTCCAGCTGGACATTTGGCCGGACATCAACTCCATGCCGGAGTGCCGTCGAAGGGTTTCTTCACTCCCGGCGTAGCGCGTTTCGCGGGTCGTTGACCCTTCGACCGAAGCTATGTGCAGTCTGGGTTGGAGCGATGGGACCATCTGGCAAGAAAAATCCCGCCGCTCAGCCGACAGGCGCCACGAACAGGGCAACGACGAACACGCTGGCGGAGACGAGCGCGTTGTCCACGCTCGGAGGTGAGGTGGCCTCGGCAACGGCCGCCGTCGCTCCCAGCAAAGCGATGGCCAGGAGGCTTTGTTGCGCTTCGAAGAGGGCGCCGGCCATGAGTACGCCGCAGGACGCGCCGACGGCCACGGCCGCGCTGCCCTCCAGACTCCTCTGCCGTCCCCCGGGCACCCGGAAGTGGTGCTTTCCGAACCTCCGGCCAACGGCGCTCCCAGGTCCGTCTCCCCACGCGAGCGCCAAAAGCGCCGCCGCCGCAGGGAACGGACGCCAGAGAAGTCCGACGGCCGTAAGTGTCGCGAAGGCTACGATGTAAAGCGACACGCCCGACCAACGCTCGTCTCCCTCGGCGACGGACTCGTAGAGACGGCGGGCCCATTCATGTCGTTGAGTCAGGGCCGGCACCATCAGGGCCGAAACCACCGACGCTGTCACGATCAGGAGCGGTACCTGCCAGGCGCTCCAGAGCGGCCAGCCAAGAACCCATACGCCGGCGCCGATGTGCAACGCGTCCCGCACGTCGGCGGCGGGCATTCCCCATCGCCGCAGCCGAGCGCCACCACCAACGGCGGCCACCAGCAACAAAACCCAGCCCGCGGCCAGCCCCGCGTCCGCCATCATCTCGTCACTCGCTCCGCCGTCAGTTCGTCAGCACAGCGCGCGCGAGCGCACGCCACTCGCGCCGAAGCGCCCGCACGGGCTACCACGCGCGCGCCGCGGCGGGCGGGTCACCGCTCCTACGAGCTTCTACTCTTCGTCTGGCCGTGGCCGAGCGCGTGCTTTGCCGGGATCAGCCGTCGGGTCCTCGCGCAGCTCCGCGCGGATCTCGCGGAGCTCGTCCAGCTCTTCGGGCGTGAGCGACGGGTAGGAGAGTCCGAGCGACGCGAGCGTTCCGACCACGATCTCCGCGACCTTGCCGCGCATGTAGGGCTTGGAATCGGCGGGGATGACGTACCACGGAGCCCACGGCCGTGAGGTCGCTCGGATCGCTTTCTCGTAGGCGTCCATGCAGGCGTCCCAGTGGCGGCTTTCGCTGACGTCGTTAGCCGAAAACTTCCACTGCTTGTGGGTGTCCTCCGACCGGGCGAGAAACCGCCGCCTCTGCTCGCCGCGCGACACGTTCAGCCAGAACTTCACCACGAGGGTGCCGTTGGCGGCCAGATGCTTCTCGTGGGAGCGAATGGACTCGTAGCGGTTTTCCCAAACGGAGGGCGCCCGGAGCTCCCCCGGGAGCTGTTGTCCGCCCAGGTACTCGGGATGCACGCGCACGACGAGCACTTCCTCGTAGTAGCTGCGGTTGAACACGCCGATGCGCCCGCGCTCCGGAAGCCGGCGCGCCGAGCGCCACAGGAACTCGTGGTCGAGCTCCTCCGTGGACGGCTGCTTAAAGGCCGAAACTTGGAAGCCGGCCGGATTCGCGCCCCGCAACACCGCACGGATCGTCCCGTCCTTTCCGGCGGCATCCATCGCCTGGAAGACAAGGAGCAACGAATAGCGGTCGTCAGCGTACAGGAGCCGCTGCAGGTCGTCGAGCTCGTCATGAAGCCCCCGGAGCGCCTTCGTGAGCTTCGCCTTGCCGTCAACTCCTTCGGGAGGGCCCGTCGGCTCGTCGGCGACGCGGAAAGCATCGGGGTCGGTTACGAGATAGGGGCTCGGGAATGGCGCGTCCACGGTAGTCTCCGGAGCGTGAAGGGTTTTCGATTGGCTGACAACCTAGGGCTCCGTACGTGTCGTTGCACCGCCGAGGAGGTTTCTCGAGCTTTCCCGGCCCGTCCACCTGCAGAAGCGGAGAGCGCCTTGAAGCGTAGCGCGATCGTCACCCCCAGCCTTTCGGGCAGGCTGGCTCGCGCCATCCTCAGCCGTTCGCGCGGAGCTGCCGCGTGGGCCACGGTCGTGCTGCTGGCAGCGTGCTCGGGCGATGCGAGCCGACCTTCACGGCCGACCGACGTCATGCTCCGCCTGGTCGAAGTCGCGTCGGGTCTGAGCTCGCCCGTGGACCTCACGAGCCCCGACGGGGACCCTCGCCTCTTCGTGGTGGAGCAAGCGGGGTGCATTCGCGTCATCCGAGACGGCGTCGTGGCCGAGACACCCTTTCTGGACATCCGCGACCGCGTCCGGGCTGGCGGCGAGCGTGGGCTGCTCGGTCTGGCGTTTCATCCCCGCTACGTGGAGAACGGTAGATTCTTCGTCGACTACACGGACGCCGCAGGAACTGTGGTCGAGCGGTACAGGGTGAGCGGAGATCCGGACCTCGCCGACCCGGCCAGTGCGTTCCCGGTGCTCCGCGTCGCGCAACCCTTTGCGAACCACAATGGCGGGCAGGTCGCGTTCGGCCCAGACGGAATGCTGTACGCAGGTTTGGGAGACGGGGGTGGGGCCGGCGACCCGCTCGACCAGGGCCAGGACGTCGAGACGCTCCTCGGTTCGATCCTGCGGATCGACGTCGATTCGGCGGAGCCTTATGCGATTCCGCCCGACAATCCCTTCGCCGCCGGCGGCGGACGGCCCGAGATATGGGCGTACGGCCTGCGCAACCCCTGGCGCTTCTCGTTCGACACTCCCACGGGCCGGCTCTACATAGGCGACGTGGGCCAGGACCGCCGCGAGGAGATCGACGTCGCCGGGGCCAGGGACGGCGGACTCAACTTCGGTTGGCCGACTACGGAAGGGACCCTGTGCTTCCGCCCCGCCGATTGCGATCCGGTCGGCCTGCAGCTACCGGTTCTGGATTACGACCATGATGAAGGGTGCTCGGTCACCGGCGGCTTCGTGTACCGTGGCACGGCCATTCCGGAGCTGGACGGCCACTACCTCTATTCGGACTTTTGCGCTGGATGGGTCCGCTCCTTTCGGCTGGAAGGAGCCGGCCCGCTGGACGAGACCGACTGGGGTGTGGGCGCCCCAGGCAGCGTGACGTCATTCGGCAGGGACTCTTTCGGTGAGCTTTACATTCTGACCGCGCAGGGTGGGGTGCTGCGGATCGAGCGCGCCGGGTGAGCGAGCCGAGGCCGATCACGACCTTCGAGTCGCGCTCGCGAGGGTCGCGGGGGGCGTGGATCGAGGTGTGGGGTACTTGCAAATCATCGATGCGTGTTAGACATCATCTATGGCTCGAGGGTCGAATTCCAGGCCGGGTCTCCGACACCCCAGACGAAGCGAGCTTCATGGTAGGCCAACGAAAACTGCTCTCGCGAGGGCGACCCTTACGCGCGGGATTCACGCTCATCGAGGTGATGGTGGTGATCGTGGTGATCACCCTTCTCGCGGCCCTGGTGGGTCCAAACGTGTTCCGCAACCTCGGTATGGCGAAGGACGCGACGGCGCGCTCGCAGATCGAGCTGTTCGGCGCCGCGCTCGACTCCTACCGGCTCGACAACGGGCGATATCCGACGACCGGACAGGGGCTCGCCGCGTTGCGCACGCCTCCCGGCACCGACCCGGCTCCCCGTAATTGGCGTGGCCCCTATCTGCGCAAGGAAGTTCCTCTCGACCCCTGGGGGAATCCCTACGTCTTCGTGAGCCCCGGTGAGGTGAACCCCACTGGCTACGACCTGGTCTCACTCGGCGCGGACGGCAACGCCGGAGGTGAGGGGGAGGACACCGACATCGTGAGCTGGCAGTAACCCCCGCCGCTCAGTACGGTCGGGTCGTCGATCCCACCCTCACCAGAGCGAGTTGAAGATCGGCGCGGCGGGTACCATCGTGACGGTGCACTTCCCCATCCACTCCATGAATGCCCCGAAGTCCTCCCAGCTCGCCTCGGCCTGCTGGAAGTGGTCACCCACGCCCGCGTCCGTCTCGTAGATCTCATTCAGGATGAACGCGGTGTTCCCCGTGGGCGACGAGCTCGGGTCCATGGGGCTCGAGAGCTCGGGCGCCTTGGACACGTCGTAGCCGAGCAGCGCCTTGTCTCCCTCCCTATGGTGCGTGGCCGCCATCCACGTCTTGTGGCTGCGGAAGATGCGGTCGCCCTCCGAGGCCTGGTCCGGCGGCGCGGAGATGATGGCGATCAGTTGTGTGTTGCCGAGGTGAGCCATGGTGGGGTCTCCGAATGAGCGAAAGAGGCTGAATTCGAGGGACGACAATCATCGGGTCGCCCGTCGCGGGGTGCAAGGCGCATGGACCGAGCTGGCTCAGGCTCTTCGGCCGATCCTAGCGGTGGCCCCTCCCGAAAGGGCGCCGCCGAGGCCTGGCGCTCCGGGAAGAATCCCCATTGTTGGCGGTCTGCTTCGCCGCCGCCCTGGCCCGATCCTCGCTCTTCCGGGCGCGGATGGCCGCGATGCGCTCGCCGATCGGCACCTCCAACGGCGCGTCCGGCGTGGCCCCGTACGAAAAGCCCTGCAGCCTGACTCGGAAAAGCTTCTTTCCGACGACGCGCTCGATGCGCGCCATGTTGGACTCTTCTTCGGGCGCTACCAGGGTGAATGCTTCCCCAGTGGCTTCCGCCCGTGCCGTGCGCCCGACGCGGTGAATGTAGTCGTCGGGAACCGCCGGGACGTCGAAGTTTACGACGTGCCCCAGTGCCTCGACATCGATGCCTCGTGCGGCGATGTCGGTCGCCACGAGGACCCGGTGCGTTCCGGCCTTGAATCCCGCGAGAGCCTTGGTACGCTGAGCCTGAGAACGGTTTCCGTGGATGCGCTCGGCGGAGACGCCGTTGCGGTTGAGGAGCTTCGCGAGCCGGTCCGCCCTGTGCTTGGTACGCGTGAAGACGAGGGCGTCCTCCATGTCATCCCTCTGCAGGAGCTCGACAAGCAACGCGCTCTTGAGGCCCGCCGACACGGGATGCACGGCATGGGTCACGCCCTCGGCGGGGGCAGACCGCCGCTGGAGCGCGATGCGCACCGGATCGCGGAGGATCTCGCGAGTGAGCGACTCGATCGGGGCCGGCATCGTGGCGCTGAAGAAGAAGGTCTGTCTCGGCTTCGGCACGTGCCGGAGAACACGCCGGATGTCGGGCAGGAAACCCATGTCCAACATCCGGTCGGCTTCGTCGAGCACGAGGTGCTTCAAGCCGGACAGCGTCGCGTATTCATACTGGAAGTGATCGAGGAGCCGCCCGGGGGTCGCGACGATCAGATCGACGCCCCTGCGGAACGCGGTTTCCTGAGGGCCCATGCCGACCCCGCCGTACACCGCGGCTGCGGTGAGACGGCTGAAACGGGCCAGCGCGCGGGCGTCCTCCAGGATCTGGAGCGCCAGCTCCCGCGTCGGTGCGAGCACGAGCGCCCGCGTCGTCCCCCGCGGCTCATCCAGCAGTTGGTGAAGGATAGGCAGTAGGAACGCAGCGGTCTTGCCGCTTCCTGTTACCGCGGACGCCAGAAGGTCACGGCCTTCGAGGGCGGCAGGGATGGACTGCTCCTGGATGGGGGTCGGGCGCTTGAAGTCGAGCTCATCGACGCCTCGAATGAGGGTTGGGTGCAGATTCAGGGTTGCAAAAGTCAAAAGAATCGTCCAAGTCAGGAGCGCTCAGAGCGTCGGCCGGGACATCCGGCTCGAGGAGCTGGCGCAGGAACTTTGTGCGGGCGTTTGCCCCCGGAACCGGGGGCTCTAGGTGGGTATGCCGCAGCGCGAAAGCTAGCGGCAAAGCCGGAAGAGCGTCAGTGGCTGGCGATCCGGGGGCTCACGGTGCCGCGCGACGCGGAGTCCGAACGGCCGCGCGTGGGGGGAGTCGGCTTTCTCCTACCAGGCCACCGCGGCCCCGTCCTTGTGGGGGGTCGACCCGCCGATCATCGCACCCGTGAGGCGGTTGAACATGATGCCCTGCGCGCCCCCGACACCCCCGATCGTCGTCCGCCGCGTGATCTCGTGTCCCCACGCCTCGAGCTGACTCGAAACCGCTTCGTCGATTCCCGGCTCGAGCGTGACTGAGCGGCCGCTCCCGTGGTTGATGCGCGCAATCTCGACGGCTTGCTGCATGTTCATGCCGAACTCGACCACGTTCAGGAAGATCTGGACGTGCTGTTGGGGCTGCACGGCGCCACCCATCGCCCCGAACGTCATGAGAAACTCACCGTCCTCGAAGGCCATGGCGGGGATGATCGTGTGGAATGGCCTCTTGTGGGGCTCGACGACGTTCACGTGTCCAGGCTCGCGTGAGAAGAGCGCACCGCGGTTCTGCAACGAGAATCCCGTCCCCGGCGCCACGAGCCCGGAACCGAACCCGGCATAGAGGCTGTAGATGAACGAGACGGCGTTGTGGTCGGAGTCCATCACCTCCAGAAGGACCGTGTCGCCCTCTCCATCAATCCCCGACTCCGGCCGCTCCATCGCCTTCGTCGGATCGATCCTCTCGAACTGACTCTGGCCATACTCGCTGGAGATCATCTCGCCGATCGGCAGTGCGTTGAACTCGGGGTCGCCGTTCCACCTACGGATGTCGGCGTAGGCCAGCTTCTTGGCCTCGATCAGGTAGTGCAGGTACTCCGCCGAGTTGTGGCCCATCGCTGCGATGTCCACGTTTTCGAGAATCTTCAGCATCTCCAGTGCGGCGATCCCCTGTCCGTTCGGAGGGAGCTCGTAAAGCCGGTAGTCGTGGTAGTCGGCGTAGATGGGCTCGACCCACGTCGAGCGGTGGTCCTCGAAGTCCCTCATGGTCAGAAAGCCGTCGTGGGAATCCGAATACTCGACGATGGCGCGGGCGATGGGTCCCTTGTAGAAGGCGTCGCGGCCGTGTGAGGCGAGCGTCCGGAACGTCTCCGCGAGGTCCTGGTTCGCGAACACCTCGCCCTCTCGTGGGGCGCGCTCACCGTCGAGGAGCCACGTCGCACGTGTCGACGGCTCCTCGCTGCGCTCGAGCGAGCGCCAGGCGTCAGCGATCCGCAGCGACACGGGGAAGCCCTGCTCGGCGTAGTGGATAGCGGGCTCCAACACCTCGGCCATGCTCATCGTCCCGTACTTCTCGAGGACCTCGAACCAGCCGTCCACCGCGCCCGGCACCGTCACCGAGTAGATTCCGTTGATCTCTTCCAGCTCGTGGCGCTCGAGCCGTTCGTTGAGCGCATCGAGGGTCATTCCGTAGGGCGCGCGGCCGCTGGCGTTCAGGCCGAGCAGCCGATCCTCCTCCGCAAGGTAGATCAGGATGAACGCGTCACCGCCGAGGCTCGTGCTCATGGGCTCGACGACGGTGAGCACCGCAGCGGTCGCGACGGCCGCGTCGACCGCGTTCCCGCCCCTCTTCAAAATGTCCAGGCCGGCGTTCGCAGCCAGCGGCTGACTCGTGGCCACCACTCCGCGAAGGCCCGCGACCGGGGAGCGCATCGTCTCCAACGGGAAACGCTTTCGAGGGTCTTCCTCGTCTGCCTTCTGCCCGTGAAGAGCAGCCGTGGGCGACAAAGCCATGACGACGCCTGTCAGCGCCAAGACGAGATTCGAGGTCTGCCGCTGCATGGGCGGTTTCGACACGGTGCCTCCAAGATTCAGCGCCCCTGACGTAGGTCGATGGGACTACGGAGTAGCGATCCATCCATGTGCTCGTAGCATGTTAGGAGCACAGTGGAAGACGCGGCAAGTGGCGCTGTCGAGCCCGCGCCGGCGTGAGCTTCCCAGCGCCTTCGACGAGTGCTTCGAGCCCGGCGGAGGCATGCGCCCCGCGGTGTACCGCGGGGGGCGGCGGTGAAACGCTCGAGGTTTCAGTGAGGGTCCAGGTCGAGGAGGACGATCCGGAGCCGTAGCGGCGAGGGCTCACGGGCTCTCTGGGTCCTGCTCCCGCTCCAGTACCCGCCGCGCCTCCTCCAACCTTTCAGGTGTGCCCATCTCCATCCAGCACGCGCTGCTGACGTCGTGCGCCTCGATCGCGTGACCCTCGCGCGCCAGGCGCAGATAAGCAGGGACGATCGAGAATCGGCCGCGCTCCCTGAGGAGTGAGGGAAGCCGAGGCGAGAGGACGTGCACGCCTGTAAAGGCGACCTCGCGTACGGGGCCGACGGGCACGCGGATGCGCTCGACCGCCTCTCTGCCGAGTCTTTTGTCCTCCCGACCCAATAATCCGGCGCGATCGAAGAGGAGTGGCCTGGAGGTGGCCCGGTCGCTCACCGCGAGGATAGCGAGAGCATCCGAGCGCACGTGTGCTCCGTACAGCGCTTGGAGGTCGAGGTCGCTGACGACGTCGACGTTGTGTAGAAAGAAAGGTGCATCGCCCCGTAGATGGCCCGCTGCCGCCTTGAGACCACCTCCGGTCTCGAGCGGCCACTTCCCTTCTTCGCGCGAGATCCGGACCTCCACCCCGAAGCTGCCCCTGTCGAGGATGAACGCCTCCACCTTGTCCGCGTGATGGTGCACGTTCACGACCAGCCGATCGACACCGGCCCCCACGAGTCGCCTGGCCACGCGCTCCAGCATGGGGACGCCCGCGACGGGGATCAGCGCCTTGGGCGTTTGGTCGGTGAGCGGACGCAGTCGCGTTCCGAGGCCAGCCGCTAAGATCATCGCGTCCACGAAGTCAGGCGCCCCGCACCCGGTCGTCCGATCCCGTCACACCGCCGAGGCTAGGCTCGACCGAGTCGCCCCCAGGCCGAGGCCACCGGCCTTGCTCCCGGTGGGCGACGCGGACGTTGACGGTCGGATAAGTCGCCCGCAGGTGCCTCGCGAGCCGTTCGGCGAAGTAGACCGAACGGTGCTGGCCCCCGGTGCAGCCGAAGCTCACGGACAGGCTCGCGAAGCCCCGCCTCAGGTACTCCTGGACCTGATGACCCACCAGCGCGCGTACGCTCTTCCAAAACCGTGTGGCCTCCGGGCTCCCCCGGATGAAAGACGCGACGCCATCGTCGAGGCCGGTGCGGTCCGAGTACTCGACCAGTCGGCCCGGATTGGGGATCGCCCGACAGTCGAAGACGTATCCACCGCCGTGGCCGCCCGGGTCGTCCGGATAACCGGCCTTGTAGCTGAAGCTTCCCAACCAGAGGGTGAGGCCGCGCTCTGGCTCGGTCCGACCCTCGCTCGCTTCTCCCCAACGCTCCACGATGTGGCCGAACACGGCCTCCAGCTCAGGGAGGCGTAGCGGCAGCCCCCGCTCGATCAGCTCCGCGAGGTTCCTTGCAGCAAAAGGCACGCTCTGCAGGAAGCGGGGCTTGCGCTCGAAGAAGCCACGGTAACCGTAGGCTCCCAGCGCCTGCATGATCCGCACGAGCACGAATCCATCGAAGAGTTCTTCGAAGCGGGCACGGTCGACGTCCACGTGGTCCTCGAGGGCGTCGAGGTACTTCGCGAGAAGACGGGCTCGCGCTTCGGCCGGCAGGTTCGCCTTGGCGTCGAAGAGAAGGGAGGCGACGTCGTATTGGAGCGCGCCGCGGCGACCACCCTGATAGTCGATGAACCAGGGGCCGTCATCGCGAACCATGATATTGCGGGACTGGAAATCCCGGTACATGAAATGTTCGGCGCCGGCTTTCAGAATAAGTCGGGTGAGCGCCCCGAAATCGCTTTCGAGCCGCGCCTCGCTGAACGGGACGTGCGCCAGCTTGAGGAAGTGGTACTTGAAGTAGTTCAGATCCCACTCGATGGATTGGCGGTCGAACGCCTGTCGCGGATATGCGACGCTGAAGTCCACGGCACGGCCACCCACGATCTGAAGCCGCGGGAGCTCCTCGAGCACGCGCTCGTAGAGAGCCAGTGCTGCGTCCGGGAAGAGCCGCCCCTCGGCCTCTCGTGCGTCGACTAAGTAATCGAAGAGCGTCGTGTCCCCGAGATCCTCTTCCAGCCAGACGCCGACCGTCTCGTCTGCACGATAGATCTCCGGGACCCTGAGCCCCGCTTCCCGCAGACTGCGTGAGAAGGACAGGAAGGCCCGATTCTCCTCCGGCTCCGGGCCCATCGCACCGATGGCGCTTGCTCCCCCTTCCCGCAACAGGCGGTAGTAGCTCCGGGCCGAACCATCCGCGGCCACCTCCAGGATCGCCGTCGGAGAGGCGCCGAAGTGCTCGATGTAGAGGCGTACGAGGCGGTCGCGGATCATTGGATCGGTGCGCTTGCACGCGGCGGACGGAGGTGCGCGTCGGAAGCACGTCTCCGGAGGAACCGTGGGGCGCGCACATCACCCCCGAGACCGGAGCAGGTTCCGGCTCACCGCGTTAGGGCTTCGGGGTCAGGACCGTGGTCGCGGTGGCGGCTGCGGCGGCTGCGGCCCTGGCGACGGCGCTCTTCTGCTTCGGGTCCCGCCAGCAGGTCACCGTGTCAGCCGCTCGTCGTGCAACACACGGTCAGGGTGGCCGGCAAGCCTCTCTACAGAGGCATGAGCGAGCACGCGGCCGAAGGTCTGAGGAACGCCCTTTCACGGGCGCTCAGCTGAGCCTCACTCGCCGGTCGATGCGGCCTGAGCCGCCCTCACTCGCGCCACCTCTGGATCGAGCTCGGGATCGTGACGCAGGAGGGGTTATCGCCGGTGCTACGCGTACCGCGCCACCGACATCGCCACGACGGCCAGGAGGAGCAGGCCAGCCACCACTCGGCCTAGCGTCCGCGCGCGGTTCTTGAGCCTTTCGATCTCCGCAAGCGTTTCGGCGCGCTCGGCGTCGTCGGTGATCTCGGGCAGCTTCGGGGCCAACCTGACGACTTGAAGGGCCGCCGGACGCATGCCGAAGATGCCGATGACCGCGGCGATGATCGCCGCGACGGCACCGCCGGTGAGCGTGCCGCCGAAGGCCGTGCTCATCCACGCCATCCGCCCGCCGCCGGACATGATCCACCACAGCCAAGCGCCCGACAGGACTGTGAGCACCGCCGCCAAAGGAAGGATCGTGAGGTAGCCGCGGCGGATCAGCTGCATCATAACCTTGCCGCCCTCGGGTCCGGACGCGCGTATGCTCGGCTCAGCGAGCCACACGAAGAAGAAGATCGTCCCGGCCCAAAGGACGCCACAAACGATGTGGACGATGCGAAGCGCGGAGATGAGGCTGATCATGGACGCTCCTGATCGTAAAGGGAGGCTGTTGCAACGCTACCCAGCCGCGTTCGCGAGGTGGCCCATCAACCGGTCCAGGAACATTCCCTGCGCCTGGTTCAGCCTACCCCACGCCACCTCGACCGAAAACCACTCTGCTCGGTCGACCTCGGGGAACTCAGACATGCGGCCCGACCGGGGCGGCCACTCCATCGTGAACGTGTTGGAGCGGACGGCGTCGCAGTCGAAGTCGCCTTCCACGGCCCAGCCGGTGACCACCTTGCCGCCCTTCTGCCCGACGTTACCGAGCGGTACCGGCTCGTGACCGCTGGGGGGCGCTCCCAGCTCCTCGGCGAACTCGCGCCGGGCCGCGTCGAGTGGGTCCTCCCCTTCCTCATATTCGCCCTTCGGAATCGACCACGCGCCCGCGTCCCTACGCGCCCAGAAGGGCCCGCCCGGGTGAACCAGAAGGACCTCGACGCGGCCTTCTACGTGGCGGTACATGAGGATCCCTGCACTCGGCCTCTTCATGGTCGGCCCTTCCCTCCTCGACCCCTCGAATCCCTTCCACGAGCGCCGGGCTTCCTACCTCTCGGGCCACCCGGGGTTTTCCAGCCGGCAGCAGGGGCTTGACGAAAAGAGACGCGAGTGCGACGGCTCAACGGGTGAGAACGCGCCCGGCGAGCGCGCCCGTGAATTCCCCGTCCCGAATGGCGGCCTCGCCGTTCACGAAGACGTGGACCATGCCCTCGGCCAGGTGGTGCGGGTCGCTGTACGTGCCGACTTCGCGTACCCGCGCGAGGTCGAAGACCACCAGGTCGGCGGGGGCACCCGGCCGCAGGAGCCCCCGGTCCGTGATGCGGAAAACCGTCGCGGGGAGAGACGTCATGCTCCGCACAGCCGCACCGAGGTCGATCACCTCCTCCTCGACGACGTAGTGGCCGATCTTCCTGGGGAAGTTGCCGTAGTTGCGCGGATGCGGGACGCCCTCGCCCATCAGCACCAATCCGCCGTCCGACGCGGTCATCGTCCAGGGTTGGACCATGATGGTGCGGATGTCGTCCTCGTGCATATTGAACGACACGATCGACGGTCCGCCGCGCTCGATCAGCGAGATGGCCTGTTCGATCGGATCTTGACCCCGCTCTGCCGCCACGTGCGCCAGCGTACGGCCCTCGATGGAGGGATCGTCGTCGAATCTCCTGAACTGGATGCGGTCGGCGCCTCCGCGCCGATCGAGGTTCTCGACCATCTCCTCGCGGTTGCGAGCGCGGGTTAGTCCGTCTTCGAGGCGCGCCCGCAGCGAGTCGCTCCCCCCGGCTTGGGCCCAGCGCGGGAGCAACGCGGAGGTGAGCCCGGTCGCTGACGCGGAATACGGATACTGGTCTGCGTAGACCTCTATGCCCTGCTCGCGCGCCCGCTCGATGCGGTGCACGACGGCGTTGGAGAAGCCCCACACACGCGGCCCGAGCGCCTTCACGTGGGTCACGACGCCGGGCATGCCCGCCTCGCGCGCGACGGTGATCACCTCCTCGACCGCCGCCAGCAGGCCCACGGTGTAGTCCGACTCGTCTCGGATGTGGCTCGTGTAGGCCCCTCCGAAGTCCGCTGCCACGCGCCCGAGCGCGGCGAGCTCGTCGGTATCGGCGAAAAATCCGGGCGCGTAGAACAGGCTGCTCGAGAGCCCGAATGCGCCGGCCTCCATGCCGGCGCGCACGAGATCCTTCATGCGGGCGAGCTCGGCAGGTGAAGGTGCCCGGCCGGCCGCACCCACGACCTCGCTGCGAATCGACCCGTGAGGCACGAACTGCGCCACGTTGACGCCGAGGCCGTCCTCGAGTAGCGCCTGCCGTTGTTCCACGAGGTCGACGGGACCACCGCCGTCTGGGTTCACGAAGACGGTCGTTACGCCCTGCGCGAGGAGCGGCCGGGCGTGGCTGAGCTCGGGGCTCGCGAGGCCGCCGCCCGCGTGTGAATGGGTGTCGATGAAGCCCGGTGCGACGAAGAGTCCCGTGGCGTCCAGCGTGACCCTCGCGGTCGCGCCCGAGAGGTCCCCCACCGTCGCGACGCGGTCGCCTTCGAGCGCGATGTCCGCAAGCTGCCACGGATTTCCGGTGCCGTCGAGGACCCGCCCGTTGTGGATGATCACGTCGTAGCTCTCCTGCGCGCGAGCCGGCGCCACCAGCGCCGACAGGAGCGTCGCGAGCGTGGCTGTGACGGTCCCGACGACCCGCAGGATCCTGCGGCGGCGTCCCACTGCCATGACGAGCTCCACTACCGCATCAAGAAGAGGTGGACTTCTTCTGGCGTGACTGCTCACGGCGGGACCTCGACTCCCGAGCGTAGTGCGGGCTGTACTCGAGTCCGTAGCGAGTGGTCTCGCGCTCGTGGACCTTTGCCTCGAGGAACTCCTCCTGGCTCTTCTTGAGCTCCTGGAGCTCCTTGGAGTTCACGTCGCGCAGCTCCATCGTCTCGCGGGGTACGAAGTACGCCTGCCCGATCGGCAGTGAGTGACTGCCCGGGAGCCCCTGCCCTGGCTGCAGGACATAGCGGAACTCGGTGTTGTGGGCGTACCAGTCCGTCTCGACCCGGACGATCAGCATCGGCACCAGAGGAGGGTCGACGAGGTTCAGTACGGGACCGTACACCGTGTCCCAGCCCTCGGGCGTCTTGAAGTTGTACGCTCCCCGAAGCGTGACGCCGCCGGGAGGGGTACCGAGATCCTCGGGAACCACGAAGGCCCGCGCCATGCGGCCCGCGCTTTCGGCTGTCACGGGCGCGCCCGACAAGAGGATCGTCACTTCCTCGTTCACCATCCCCACGCTGCCTACCGGAAGATCCCAGGCGACAGAGAAGATCGGATCCCATCCACCCTTCGGATTGCTCAGGAAATACTTGAACTCATAAGCGCCGCCTCCGTGGTAGCCGACGAAAAAGGCCTCGTTCTTCTCCAACGGCGGATACACGAGGTAGCCGAGCCCGCTACCCGCCTCCAAGACGGGACAGTGGCGAGAATGCTGTGATAGAAGGGGTCTCTGGGTCTCACTCCGCGGCTTCAAGCCGACACCCGGGCGGGCCCCGTTTGGCCAGATCTTTACTTGCATGGAGCACCTTCTGTTCGGGGGGATGCCAGGAAGGCAAGATCCATCGGCTGGTGCCCGTTGACAATCCCGCCGTCGGAAACGCTTTGCAGCCCGGCTTGGTGCAGTTGATCTTCCCGTTCGAATCCCTCGCTCCCAACCCCGGCGACCTTCCCGCCGCCCACCTCAGTGTCAGCGTACGACTCCGGCCGGACGCGCCGTGGGGTCGTGGGACGGTCGAAATGGCCATCGTTCCGGGAAGCGCCTAGGTTGTGCGAGGAACGGAGCACGGTCCGGACAAGGGAGAGAGAGTGGGGGCAAAGCCATGCCACCTCGTGTTTCTCATGGCGTTCGGAGCGCCCACGGCCCTTTTCGCTCAGGACCTTTCGCCGACGGAAAGCTGGGAGTGGGTGGCGCTTCCCGCGCTCAACTTCGACGCGGACGAAGGGTTCGGATACGGGGTGCTGGCCAACATCTACCGATATGGCTCCCCCGAGCAGCTTCCCTATCACTTCACGCTCCAGCCCGTCGTTTTTCTCACGACCAAGGGCCGGCGGGACTTCACGCTCTTCTTCGACGCTCCCCACCTCTTGGGCTCCGGGTGGCGCCTCCACGCATTCGGGGGTAGCGAGGAGCAGGTCGCGACTCCGTACTACGGAGCAGGTAACGACGCACCGAGCCACGACGAGCTCGAGGAGACGTTCGGCCAATACTACTACCGCTTCGGTCGCACCCGCAGGAGCCTCGCGGTCGATGTCCAGCGTGCGCTTGGCGGGTCTTCCGTTCGACTTCTCGTGGGCGCAGGCATCGCGAAGGTCACGACCGACGCTCATCCGGAGGATGCGTCGCGGACCTTCCTGAGCGACGAACTCGCTGGCGCGGAGCCTCCCGGCGGATGGTCCAACCACGTCCGTGCGGGAATCGTCTGGGATTCGCGCGACAGGGAGAGCGGGCCGACACGGGGCGTCTGGACCGAGCTCCTCGTCCAGGACGTCGGCGAGGCCTTTGGCAGCGACTGGGACTACGTGCGATGGACGCTCACGGACCGGCGCTACTTCGCACTGACGCCCAGATTGGTGCTCGCCAACCGACTCGTGCTGCAAGGCGTCGAAGGGGAGGCCCCGTTCTATGACCTCCACACGATCCAGGGCTCTTTCAAGCAGCAGGAGGGCCTGGGCGGTCTCCGCTCCGTCCGCGGCCTACCGAAGAACAGGTACGTCGGTGCGGGCGTCTTCCTCTGGAACGTCGAGTTCCGTTGGAGAGCCACGCGGTTCACTGCGCTCGGGAGGGCGATGCACCTCGTTCTGACCGGGTTCGTCGATGCGGGGCGGGTCTGGCTGGACGGGGTCGCGGCGGATGAGTTGCTGTCAGACCTACACGCGGGGTTGGGTGGAGGGCCCAAGTTGGGCGTCGGGCCCAACTTCGTGGTGTCCCTGGATGTCGGCCACTCGAGTCAATCCGCGGCCGCGCTCTACCTCCACGTCGGGTACCTCTTCTGAGATCGTAGAGCGCGGGGTTACATCTCGGCCGATCCTGGGTGCCCCCGCCCCTGCACGGCCTGGGAACTTCGCTGTCGGGACACTACCTTGCCAGGCGCTTCCTCGGTCCCCGACTCGGAGGCTTGATGGTCTGGCTGCTGGGCCTGGGCGTGATCCTCGTCGTCGTCGTCCTCTACGACGTGACGCAGACCCGCCACGCCATTCTCCGGAACTTCCCGGTCATCGGGCACTTCCTCTATCTCCTCGAATCCGTAGGCCCTGAGCTGCGCCAGCACATCGTTACGTCGAACGACGAAGAGCTCCCGTTCTCCCGCGATCAGCGGCGCTGGGTCTACGCTTCGTCGAAGCGACAGAACGAGTATGCCGGCTTCGGCACCGACAATCAGATGGAGCGCTCCCCCAACTATCTCATCATCAAGCACGCAGGCCTGGCGCCGGCCGAGGACAGCATCGCCGGCGAGGCCGACCTCCATCCGCTACCGTGCGCGAAGGTGCTAGGACGAGCCCGGAACCGCCGCGGCGCCTTTCGCCCCCAGTCGGTCGTGAACATCAGTGGCATGAGCTTCGGGTCGCTCTCGGGCGCCGCCGTGGAGGCGATGAACCGGGGCGCGAAGATCTGCGGCTGCTTACACAACGCCGGCGAGGGGGGCGTAGCACCGCACCATCTGCACGGGGGAGAGCTCGTCTGGCAGGTCGGGACCGGATACTTCGGCTGCCGGGCCGCCGACGGCGGGTTCGATCGAGCTCGATTCCTCGATGTCGTCGCCACCCACCCCGTGCGCGCGATCGAGATCAAGCTCAGCCAAGGCGCCAAGCCTGGCCTCGGGGGGGGTGCTGCCGGGCGCCAAGGTCACGGCCGAGATCGCGAAGATCCGCGGCGTGCCGCAGGGGAGGACGGTCGTGAGCCCTGCCGGTCACCGCGGGTTCAGCAGCGTGGACGAGATGCTCGACTTTGTCGAGGACTTAGCCGACGCCTCCGGTGTCCCCGTAGGCATAAAGGCAGCAGTCGGCGTGCTGGGGTTCTGGACGGAGCTGGCCGACCGGATGGCCGACGAGGAAAGGGGCGTCGACTTCGTGACGATCGACGGTGGGGAGGGGGGTACGGGTGCCGGACCATTCTCTTTCACGGACCACGTCGCGTTCCCGTTCAAGATCGCCTTTAGCCGTGTGTACCGGATCTTCGCCGAGCGGGGCGTCCATCACGACGTGGTTTGGGTCGGCTCGGGCAAGCTGGGCCTCCCTGAGACCGCACTGCTCGCCTTCTGCCTCGGTGCGGACCTCGTCAACGTCGGGCGTGAGGCTATGATGGCCGTCGGCTGCATCCAGGCTCAACGATGCCATACCGGTCATTGCCCGACCGGGGTCGCCACACAGCACCCATGGCTCGTCCGCGGCCTCGTGCCCACGAGCAAGGCCGCGCGCCTCGCCAATTACGTGATCACACTCCGTAAGGAGCTACAGCGGCTCAGCCACGCGTGTGACGTCGCCCACCCGGCGCTCCTCACCGCCGACCGCATGGAGATCCTCGACGGGGCGTTCGGCAGCCGGCCGCTGCACGAGGTGTTCCACTATCGGCTGGGGTGGGAGATCCCCTCCGAGCGCGACCGGGAGGAGCTCCTGACGCTACTCGGCGGGGAAGAGCCGCTGACCCTCCTACAGCCACTAGAGGTCCGTGCATGATCGAGGTCCTCGCAGGAGAGTGGGTCCAACGGGTCGCGTTCGTCCTGGGGGGTCTGGCGACCGGGTACCTGCTGGACCGGATCCTGAGCAGGTGGCTGTGCAAGGCGGTTGCGCTCACGGCGACCGGGTGGGACGACGCAGTGGCCAACTCCCTCAAGGGGCTTCCCACAGCGTGGCTCGGTGCCGCGGGGCTCTACGTGGCGCTGGGTATCGGCGACGTCGGCCCCGCGCTGTTCCAGGCGGGCACCAAAGTCGTCACGGTGGTCCTCATCGGCACGGCCGTGCTGGCGGCCATTCGCATCGCCGGCGGGGCGGTGGAGCGGATCTCGACCGGACCTTCGGGAACGCTCCCCTCCTCGTCGCTGATCGTGAAGCTCGCACGCGGCGCCGTCGCGATCATCGGTCTCTTCATCATCCTCCAGAACCTCGGCATCGAGATCGCGCCGCTGCTCACCGCCCTCGGGATCGGCGGACTAGCCGTCGCGTTGGCGCTGCAGGATACGCTCAGCAACCTCTTCGCCGGCGTGCAGATCATCATGTCGCGACAGGTGAGACCCAGTGACTACGTGCGTCTGTCGAGCGGCGAGGAAGGCTTCGTCGCGGACGTCAAGGCGCGCAACACCACGATCACGACGTTTCCGGACAACAACCTGGTCGTGGTGCCGAACGCGATCCTCGCTTCATCGATCGTCAAGAACTACAGCATGCCGCGAAAGGCGCTCTGGGTGTCGACGCACGTGGGTGTGAGCTACGCGAGCGACCTCGAGAAGGTGGAGCGCGTGACGCTGGAGGTGGCTCGCGAAGTGCTCGCGGAGCTCGAGCCCAAGGCCGGCGGCGACGAGCCCCTGCTGCGCTTCCACACCTTCGGAGACTCTAGCATCGACTTCGAGGTGCGGATGCAAGTGAGTCGGTTCGTGAACCAGGGCCTCGCGGTGCACGAGTTCGTGAAGCGACTGCACGCTCGCTACGGAAGGGAAAGTATCGACATTCCCTTCCCGATCCGCACACTCCAAGTCCCGCAGGGCCTCCGGGTCCGAAGCGACCACGCGGCCCAGGATTGATGGAGGGGACCATTGGCCTGTTGCGAGCAGTCCTCGACCGCCGCGGTCCCGGGTCTTAGCTCTCCATTGCGTTGGCGTGCACCGCGAACGCCGCGCCCTGTGGATCCATGCACTGGGCGATCATGCCACCGCCGGGGACCTCCATGGGCCCGTTCAACACCTGGCCTCCGAGCTCGTTGACCTTGGCGGCCGCGGCCGCGGCGTCCGCCACAAGCGCGTACAGCAGCCAGTTGGAGACGGGCACCTCGGGAGGCCGTTTGAACATGCCACCGATCGGATGCGCGCCGTTGTGGTACATCTGGTACATGCCGGCGGGGCCCATGTCCATGGCGTCCGCCTTCTCCCAGCCGAATAGCTCGGAGTAGAAGCCGAAGGCGGCCTCCCAGTCGTCGGTCACCAGCTCGTGCCAAGAGAACTCCCCGAGCTTCGCCGGCTCGTCGTTTCCGGGCGTCTCGCCCTCGGGTTGATAGGGGGAGAAGACCGCGCCCTGCGGGTCGCGCAGAACCACGATGCGCCCGACAGTCGGGATGTCCATGGGCCCCATGAGCGCCTCGGCTCCGAGCTCCTGCGCTCGGGCGAGGGTGACGTCCAGATCCGGCGTCGACACGTAGGGCAGCCAGTGCGGCGGGGCGCCCGCTGCGGCAGCCTCGTCGGGTAGGCGCATCACGCCGCCGATCGGCGTCTCACCGTTCATCCACATCGTGTACGGCGTCTCTCCCGGTCCGTCCCACTCCTGCGTCTCCCATCCGGCTATTGGCCCGGTAGAACGAGGTCGCCGCTCGTGGGTCGGTCGTCATGAGCTCAAACCAGCAGAAGCGTCCCAACGGGGTCTCCGACATCAGTTTCTCCTCCGGTCTTGATCGTCACCATGAGTCTTGAGCGGCGCTACAATAGTGGAAGTGAGTAAACGGGGGCCAGACGCCCGTTTGCCACGCGCGTGCGAGCACTCGCCAGCGATCCTCGCCGAGCTCGGATACTCCGAGCAAGAGATCGACCAGCTACATCGAAGCGGGGTCGCTGAGACGCACGATAGAGCGCGGTCCGGTTAGAGCGCGCTCGGCTCGAGAGGTCTCACCTCGCCAGCGGGTCGGGACGGAGCTGGAACTTGAAGACCTTGCTGGTCGTGCCAGCTCCGGTCTCCATATGGAACGGCGTCCGGGTGCTGATGGTCGCCCACAGCCCTCTGCCCTTCCAGCCGGCCGAGGGGTCGTCGATGCGGCCGTCCATCCATTTCGTGAAGAACCCCATGGGATAGGGGACCCGGAGGACGACCCACTCACCGTCGTCGAGGACCAACAGCCCCTCGGACCCGTTGCCGGTGTCGATGGGCGTGTTCTCGCCCAGCCCGAGCACGTCGAACTGATCGACCCACGTGTAGTAGCTGGCCTCCGCGCTGCCCGGGCCGCTCACGCCCCGCATCTGCGGAAGCGGCTCGGCGTAGAACGTCCATCCCTCCGGACAATGCTGACCGGTAGCCGTTGGACCGTTCAGGGGTCCCGTGCACCTGCGTCGATCGAAGCTGGCCATGTGACCGCTCGCCAGCGCGGTCCATGCCACACCCTCGCGGTCGACGTCCATTCCTCGCGGTGAGAACCCCTCCACGGGCGCGCCCGACTCGTCGAGCGGTAGCTCGTAGAGCTCGGCCAGAGCTGTTGCGGAGGGGTTTGGACCCGGATTCAGGCGCACGACGGCGCCGGGATAGCCCAACGAGGAGGCCCAAACGGACCCGTCCGGCGCGGGCGCCACCCCGTAGAAGCCGGCGACGATGCGCTTGTCCTTCATCGGATCGAGCGGAGCGTCAGGCTCGACGTACGCGTCGCGCCGACCGTTCCCGTTCGTGTCCAAGATCAGCGGCGTCCACCCCTGCGACGCCACCTCGTCGCCCGTCTCGTCGAACATCTTCGTGTTCAGCCAGCCCACGACCTGGCCGCCGCCGCTCGTCCATAGCGTGTTGTCCTCGTCCTCGGCGAACATCAGGTGGTGCGTGCTGAAGCAAGTGCTGATGTGCGTGAGCTCATCGCTCATCGGATCGTAGACGGCCACGTGCCGGCGGGCAGTCGAGACCGGGAAGGCCTGTGCCGACGGGTGGCTCGACCCCTCCCTACAAAACTCCGGATTCTCTGGGGGCCGAACAGTCGATGTGAGCCAGACCCGCCCCCTTTCGTCCATCATCGGGTTGTGGACGTTGTTCTTGCTCGTCCAGATGACGTCGTCGCTCCAGTACGGAGACGGCGCGGGCATCACCGGGCTCGCTGCAGGCCGGGTCTCGGGATCGCGAACGGTCAACGGTACGCGGCTCGCCGTGTTGCTCATCGGGTCCAGGACCGGCAGGTAGTCCGCGCTCAGCTCCAGCGCCCCGTAGACGGGGCCGGAGGCGTTGACCGTCGGATTGCGGCGGTCCGTCGATACGACATCGTGGAGGTACGCCCGGGGGTCGGCCCAGTCCCACTGGGTGATGACCACGTTGCGCTCGATCCCCTCGGGGCGGGGAGGTGCAGAGGGCACCTCGCCTGCTGCGATGCGGTCCGTCCAATCGGCGAACATCGCGAGCGCCGCCGACCTGCCGAAGCGGTCCAGCCCCCTGCTCATCCCGGCCCCAGCCTGGCCGGACTGGACCCGGCGGTCCCACGCAGCAGCGGACGACTCGAACTCGCCCAACGTCTTCGGGATCTCCCTCGTCCCTTCACTGCCGAGCTGATGGCAAGCCCAGCAGGTCCCCGACTTGAGAACGCGCAGAAACTGCGCCTGGTTTGCCATGTCCGGAGAGATGCCGTTGCCTTCCTCGCCGCCCCCCGGGAATTCGCCCTCCTCGGGCACGTGCAGCAGTGAGAACCAGTATCCGGCGGGATAGTAATGCGCCGCAGAGACGGGATCGGGCGCAGTCGTGGCCGTCAGGTTCAGGGTCGCGCCAGGAGCCGCCTGGACCTTCTCGGAGTCGATGAGGCCATAGCCGCGCACCCAGATGTCAAACGTCGCGCTTGGCAGGTCGGGCAGTACGTAACGCCCCCGATCGTCGGTAACGACCGTCTTGGAAAAACGCGTAGGCAGGTCCTGCGTTTCGGCGATGACCCAGACGCCCGCCTCGGGTCCAGCGGGTCCCATGACCACGCCGTCGATGTCGTCTCCGCCCGAGCTGACGGCGTCCCTTGCCGGCTCGCAACCGACGAGGCACAGACACGCGATCGGGACCAGCGCGAGACCTCTCCTGAAAGTCCTGATTGCTCCGTTCTTCATCTGATCCTCCCTGGTCGCCTGCAGGACCCTCTCCCGTGATCACTTCGGCCGCAGTAGAGCGGGGCGCGCGGTGCCTCGGATCAAGCGCCAAAAAAGGGCCTCGAGCTACGGCGTATGCCTTCTGGCGTCTCCATGGGCTTGGGGCATCCATGATAGTGAGCCCAATGGCCTCCGGCCACTGAGTGTTAGCGGGATGAACCCCGATCCTCGTATCATGCGACCGTCCGGCGTGCGGACCACGGCGGGCGTTCCAGCAAACCCCCGATGGAGCTTCCGATGAGACGGCTCGTCATCGTGCTCGCCACCCTGGCGCTTCTCGTCCCGTTCGTCATCTCCGCTCAGCAGCGTGAGCGCTACGACTACTGGCAACAGCAGCGGGAGATGATTCGACGAGGACAGCAGGCGATCCTGCAGTGCAACGGGCTGTTCACGTCGCAGAGAACACTCGAACAGGTCTCCGCACAGGAGCTCGCGTTCATCGAGTCCATCGGAACGCCGTCCGGCGGTGACTTCGTAGTGGACCGTCAGCGCAGAGCCGTCGCCGTCGGGCTGGACGACGGTGTGCCCGTGATGCGGGCTGCGTTCCGCGAAGGCATCGGCTGCGTCATCCTCGCTCCCGACCAAACGCTCGAAGACATCGCGAGCCTGCCCGAATTGCATACGCCCCCAGCCGCGGGCGACCCAGCCGCGACGCCCTGGCCGGACGGTGACCTGGTCACCGAAGTCGGCCTCGACCCGGGGATCGATGGTGATGCGCCCCAGGCGGCATCGGACTGGGCTTTCGATCGCGAGTCGCCCGAGCAGGTCACGATCAGTCTCCTCGTTGTCCACGCCGGCGACATCGTGCGATGGTGTCCCGCTGACAGTTGAAGGTGGTGGCTCCGGAGAGTCTCCTTGTTAGCCTGCCTTTCTCATTTCGGCAACCGGTTCATGGTCGTCGAGGTGGGCCCTGAGCATCCAGAGCTGGTCGTAGCCGATGATCCTCCGGTAGCTCTTCTCGGTCTCCACGAACGAGGCCGCAGCCCAGCGCAAGGCCATCGCTCCGTTCTTCCAGTTGGTCACCCTGCGGGTCTTCTGTCGTACGCCCGAGTGGGTGCTGTCGATCAGGTTGGTCGAGCCCAGGCACTTCCTCAGCCGCGGCGGGAGGCCGAGCCGGTTGATCGTGAACATCTCGCTGAGGCCTTCGCGTAGGCTGGCCGAGGCCGAGGGGTGGTCGCGCTCGAGCCATCGGGCGAGCTGCTCGAGCTTCTGCTCGCCCTGCTTCGCGTCCAGCTTCATCGCCGCCCGGAACGCCGCCTTCACCTGAGGATGCTGATCCTTCGGCAGATGACCCAGCACGTTGCGGAGCTTGTGGTTGCGGCAGCGCTGGATGGGGTGACGTTGGCCGAACACCTTCTCGATCGCCTTCCTGAGCGCTTTCGAGCCATCGATCACGAACAGCCGCCGCCTGCCCGGGTCCAGGCCGCGCTCGACCAGATCCTCTAGGAGCGCGCTGGTCACCTCGGCGTTCTCACTCGCTCCTTCCCTCACGCCCAGCACGTGCTTCTTTCCGTCTGAGTCCACGCCTACCGCAGCAAGCACGTGGTGCGAGCCCATCTGGATCCCGTCCAGGTAGATCACCAGCAGGTCCCACGCATCCAGCCGGCGCTCCATCAGCTCCTTCAGCACGCGCTCCGAGGCCTCGACCGTCTCACGGCTCACCGCCGACTTGCTCACCCCGACCGTGTCGGCCATCTCACCGATCACACGGCCGTACTTCCGCGTGCTCACCCCCGCCATCAGGACCTCGAGCATCCGATCCGCCACAGCGCCCGGTCTCCGCATCGCTGCGTACGCCGGCACCTCGACCTCGCCACCCTCCCCGGCGCCCCGGCGCCTGAGCCGTGGCCGCTCCACACGCACCTTCCGGTCCGACAGGTAAACCACACCACCCTGCCGGCCATACCACACCGTGTCGTCTTCCGCTCGTGACCGACCTGCCTGCTTCACGCCTGCCACACCCTCGGCGCTCATCTCCAGCACCGCTTCGATCGTCGCTCGTCCCATCACCTGGATGACTTCGTCGATCGCGACCTCCGTCTGCTCCACGAACTCAAGCATCGGAAGCAGAAACTGCCCCTCCCGCTTCAGGAACTCCCTGATCGCGCGCTTGTCCGCCCGATCCCTTACCTCGTACGTTCTCTTCATCGTGGTGGCTCCGTGTTGGGGTTTTTGCCTACCCGAGCCTATCGGCCCGGGACCCCCGGAGCCACCACTTTGCTTTCTCCCCTATCAGGAACCTTCAACTACGGTTGGGACAGCTTCCATCGTGCACGAACGCTACGCTCCGGGCTTCGACATGGCGACGAGGACGAGAACGTGGTCGACCGCAAAGAGCATCGCGGTCACCTTGCTCGGCATGCTTTACGACCAAGGACGGCTGTCACTGGACGAGCCCCTGGGTTTCGCGTGGGGGCCGGTGGGCCAAGCGTCTCCGGAGACGGACCCAAGAGGCCGTATCACGCTGCGGCACGTGCTCAACATGTCGAGCGGCCTCGAGACCGTCGACAACCGAAGCTTGGAGTACGCGACCGGATCCGGGATGGCGTATTGGGCCGGTGCGAGCTCGGTGAAGGGCGCGCTGAGTCGAGGACTCGTCCGCGAACCCGGGACCTCGTGGGATTACGAGAATTACGACACGCTGCTCGGCGTCTACCGGATGAAGCTCGCCCTGGGAGACGACACGAGCTACCTGGAGTACCCGCGTCGTGCGCTCCTAGACAAGATCGGAATGCGCAACACGCTCCTCAGCACCGACCGCTTCGGTGACTTCATCTTGAGCAGCCAAGTCTATACGAACGCTAGGGACCTGGCTCGCTTTGGCCTGCTGTACCTCCAGAGCGGGGTTTGGAACGGCGAGCGGCTGCTCTCGGACGACTGGATCGACTTCGTACGGACTCCAGCGCCGGCGACTGCGGACCGAGGGAACCAGTACGGCGGTCAGTGGTGGCTGGTGCCGGACGACGTGGACTACGTGCCTGCGGACGCGTACGCGTCCTCGGGCAACCGCGGCCAGTACACGATCGTCGTTCCCTCACACGACGTCGTCATCGTGCGACGGGGTCTCGACTATGGGCGCCAGGGCTTCAACCGCTGGCAGCTGACGCGTGAAGTGTTGAAGGCCTTCACGTCGACGGACCGATGACCCACCCCGGCGTCCTGGTCGCCGCTTTCGTCGCCGTGGGGGCGGTCGGTTGGTGCGCGTACGAACCGATCGACGGTGGGGGCGAGCTGGATCCGCTCGTGGTCTCGCTCATGCGGGTAGAGGACCTCCGGCCGGCGACCGACGAGCTCGCGCCTCTCATCGGCGCTCTAACGCACGAGGATCCCCGAGTAGTTCGGGTCGCCGTCAGGGGGTTGGGCCGACTCGAGCGTGTGTCGCTCCTGGAGGTCCTCGCCCCGCTAACTGGACACCTCGCTCCGGAGGTCCGGTCCGAGGCGGTGAACGCGGTCGCACAGGCAGTGTCGAGCGCGGCCTCGGAGCCGGCGAGAGGCATCCTGCTGAGGCGCGCCACGCTGGAGCGCGACGGCGACGTCCGGGCAGCCCTCGCTCGGTCGCTAGGAAGGCTCCAACCCACCGAGGGTGAGGACCTTCAGGAGCGCATCGACGTCATCCTGGCGCTCGGATCGGAGGCGGGTCCAGACGCGGCCCTGGGCGCCGTGCTCGGGCTATATCATCTGGCGCGGCATAGCGGCTCGGCGCTCGCGGCGAACGGGGAAGCCCGCGCGTGGCTTGCCGACGTCCTCACCAGGGAGGCGGGCTTCCCGGAAGAGCATTCCAGCGCAGCGCGGATTCGCAGGGTCGCCGCTCTTGGGCTCGCCTCCGCTGGTGGAACGCCCGCGTCTGCGGTTGCCGAGGGGCTCTCCGACGTAGACGGCGAGGTCCGCCGCCTCTCGCTAGCCATGGTGGGTGCAGACGAGGGCTCCTCGAGAATCGAGCAGGCCATGACGGACCCATATTCGGGGATCCGCGTGCAAGCCTTGCGGATGGCACGGCGGTTGGGCGGGCCCGCGTTCGCTTGTGACCTCGCCGCTGAAGCCCTGGACGATCCCATACCGCAAGTCAGGCTCGCGGCGCTGGACGCCTTGGCCCAGCCGTGCCCGCCGGGGAACGCCGCCATGGGAGCCTTGACTGGCATCGCTGGCGAGCTGCCCGAGGTGGGCGAATGGCATGAGCCCGCGCGCGCGCTCGCGGCGCTCGCTCGCGTCGCATCCGGTCGCGCAGCGCCCTTGGTCGCCGCATTCGCCGAACACGCCGATCCGTTCGTGCGGGTCTACGCGGCCCGTGCGGCGGGTCTCACCCAACAACCAGCGGTTCTCGAGCAACTCGCTCGGGATCCGGTGGCGAACGTCCGGACGGCGGCCATCACGGGGCTCGCCGATCTCAGAGGGCACGCCTCCGACGACGTGCTCCTCGCACAGCTCGACCTCGACGACCCGCAGCTCCTGCTTACGGCCGCGGCACGCCTCGAGGGATCGCCCGATGGTGATCGCGTGCTCGAGGCGACGCTTGCCGCCTTCGAGCGCACTTCGGCTTTGGAGCGTGAAACCGACTATGACGCGAGGATCGCGCTGTTAGAGCGCGTCGCGGAGTTCGGAGGTCCAGGCACGGTCGAGCGGCTCCGTCCCTTTCTGGAGGACTACGACCGGAGGATCGCAACGCGGGTCGCCGAGCTGATGTCCGACTGGGGCGACCGCGTCTTCACTGCACCCCCCCGGGGCCTTCCCCCCCGAAACTTCCCTACGGTCGAGGAGCTGCGGCGGATGCGTGAGCTGAGTGTCGTGCTGACCATGACCGCGGGCGAGGTCGAGATCCTCCTCCTCCCCGATCTCGCACCCGCGAACAGCCACCGCTTTGCGTCCCTTGTGGCCTCCGGCTACTTCGACGGCCTGACCTTCCACCGCGTGGTGCCCAACTTCGTCGTCCAGGGTGGAAGTCCGGGCGCCAACGAGTACTTCGGAGATGGCCCCTACACCCGTGACGAGCTCGGACTCGAGGGCCACTGGCGCGGCGCCGTGGGGGTGTCGACGCGGGGACGGGACACCGGCGACGGCCAGGTCTTCATCAACCTCGTAGACAACGTCCGGCTCGATCACTCGTATACGATCTTCGGCGTCGTTGTGCGCGGGATGGACGTTGTGGACAGGCTGCTCGAAGGCGACCCGATCCACCGCGCCACCGTGGTGAATCGGCAGGTGGCGCAGCAGGGGTAGGACCGGCGAACGCCCTGTACGATGCCGACGTCAACGTCTATGCCGCGAGCGGCGTGGCCGGAGGCGATGGGAGCTACGGTTACATCGGCCACGAACGTCGAGAGCACTTCTAGAGCGGCCGAAGCCCTCGGCGTCCAGGGGCGCACCCTGCACTCCACGTCGGGCTCGCGTCAGACTCTGAGGAGCGTCACCGGAGCGTTTGCATGCGGGAGTGGACAGTCACGGTGGAGGCTCCAGGTAGGCGGCGTAGGCCTCCATCCCGGTGCCGGCCTCGTCGACCGTAACGACCGCGAGACGCACGCGGCCCCCTCGCTCGAAGTCGAGCCTCACCCAACCGCTGTGCCCGGGCGCGCGAAAACGTGTCTCGTTCAGCTCAGCGATGTTGGTGACGTGCCCGAAGACCCCGGTACCGCTCACTACGAGAGTCCCCGCCCGCGGGCCGCCGTCGAGCACCTCGAGTCCGTGCGAGTGGCCGGACGCGTAAACCAGAGGGGGGGGCGGTCGCGAGCGTCGAGTCCAGAGCGGCCCTCATCGCTCGGTTCCGCCTGCCAGAGGTGTCCTGATCGCTGAAACCGATCATGCGGGCGAGGGGATAGACGGATCCGATGATCGGTAGGGGGATCCACATCCAATCGCGCCAATCCCGCAGCGGAAAGACGTGCTGGCCCAGCGTGAAGTAGCCCCCGTGCGGTCCGCCCGTGGCGAGCGGGTGATGCGCGGTAACGATCACGTGACGCTCACCCGCGCCGCGAAGGGCCTCGCCGAGCAACGCCAGGATCTCCTCCTCGGCGTCGGCCTGACAGGCCGACGCTGGGTGCTCGGGTCGGTCACCGTCCCGGAGCCACCATTCGGTGTCGAGCACGACCAAGCGGATGGGCTGTTTCATGTCGTGGACGACCGGGCCCGGGCATCCCCCATCCAGCAACCAGGATACGAGACCCTCACCGGCCGCTTCCGCGAACTCCTCCTGCCGCAGGACGGCTCCCCATCCGTCGGCGCTGAGGTAGTCCCAGTCGTGGTTGCCCGGCACGAAGATCGTGGGGGTGGCCGTTTCCAGCGCGACGTCGATCTGCGCAAGGATCCGCCTCTCGGCCTCGCTGCGCTCCTCCGCCTCCGCGCCCTCGGGCGGCAAGCCGCTCGGATAGATGTTGTCGCCGAGGAAGACCAGACGTCGCTCAACGCTGTCGGTCCTTTCCACGATCGCCTTCTTCAGCGCCTCCAGCACGGGCTCACCCCCCGGACGGGGCGCTCCGGCGTCGCCGACTAGATAGAGGACGGCGGCGACGTCGGTGGCAGGCGCCAGCGTGGACGGTTCGAGGTGCATTCCAGCGCACCCCGACAGCAGCAGCGGAACGGCGACCACCCATGGAGCTCGTATCTTGTTGGGCATCGGGCCGTTAGCTACGTGATGTTGGGTCACCGCGACATCAGGCACTCACGAGTACCGTGCGGAGCCGGGGGACGGAGAGCGTCTCCTCGAGGCACCCCGATACGCAGGGGGAGGGGAACGATTAACGAAGAAGGCTGTCGAATCTGCGTCGCTTTGGCCAGTCCTAGCGCACGATTTTTCAACTTCACTCGCCACCCCGCACTTCGCCGCCCAGGGTGCGTATGGAGCCTCCGCCGCGCTCGTATCTCATGCTCCACCCGTCCCGCCAAGGCGGCCATCCGACGAGCCCACGTCATCAGCGAGCGGGCCCTCGGCGGCCAACCTCGGTGGCAGAAGCGGGTTGAGCGCGTGATGGGGCCCATCTAAGTTGCGCGCATGCGATGCACATAATGTTTCCCCCTGCGTGGGCGCACTTCACACCGCGGCCGTGGCGCTCGCCTTCCTCTGTCAGGCGATGATGTTCGGGGCCGCGTTCGCCCAGAGTGCGCTGAACGGCACCGACATGCCTGTCCTCCCCGGCGACCTCATCAGCCTTCAGGTGTGGCAAGAGGAAGACCTCACAGGCGAATTCCGCGTCGATCAACACTTCCTGGTGACGCTGCCTCGTTTGGGCGAGCTGGACGTGAGCGGCGAGACCGAGCTCTCGCTCCGCCAGCGCGTGCGCCGGGAGATGCAAGGAAGCGGCCTTCGCATCGCACGATCGAGCTCTTCGTGCTGAAGCGCATGAGGGTGCTGGGAGAGGTGCTGGAGCCGGGGCTCTTTAGTCTCGACGCGACGATGAGCGTCGCGGACGCATTGGCGATGGCCGGGGGACGCACGCCGCTCGCCGAGGAAGGGAAAGTGATCCTCCGCAGACGGGGCGAGACGGTGCTGGCCGACGTTACCGAAGACACGATCCTCCGCGAGCTCGAGGTGCGCACCGGAGACGAGCTTCTGGTGCCCCAGCGTGGGTGGTCCAGCCGAAATATCGGCACCCTCGTCACGGCGGCTGCGGGCCTCTTCGGCGTCCTGGTTGCCCTCATCGTGCGCTGACGTGACCGAACCCGGTCTTCCCACGGAGCTTTCGCTCACCCGTACCTTTCGCCACGGCTGGTGGTTGGTGGGCGGAGTCCCGGTCCTGACGACGGCACTCGCGACCCTATTCGTGTTCCTGGTGCAACCGCTGTTCGAGGCCACCACGACGCTCCGCTTTACGGGCGATCAAAGCCCCTTCGGTGGCTCGGCGGCGGCGCTCGGAGAGGCCACGGGCGGCCTGTCCATGCTGGCCAGCCTCGCCGGCCGCGAGCGTGAGGGACCAGCGGGCCTCTCGCCGGCCTAGGCACCGCCGTTGGAAGTCCAGGTTTTCGGGGTCAAGAACGACTCCACTACGAGGAAGGCTTTGCGTTTCTTCGCCGAGCGCCGCGTGCGCACGCACTTCGTCGACTTCAAAGTACGAGGGCCGTCGCGAGGCGAGCTCAGGCGATTCGCGCAGAAGGTAGGGGTGGACCATTTGTTGGATCGGGAGTCGAAGCGCTTTGCCGCCCTTGGTCTGCGTCAGGCCCATTATGGTGAGGACCGGTGGCTGGAGATCCTCGTGGACGAGCCCTTCATACTACGCTTGCCGCTCGTGCGCTTCGGCAAGGACGTAGCGGTGGGCAAGACCGAGGAAACGTGGCGGTCGTGGGTCGCACGCGACTGAGTAGCTGAGGCCGTTCGATGTGGCTTCTGCCTGCGCTCGCTCTAGTCTCATCCGCCTCGGTCCGTGTCTACTATCGCTTCTCCACTTCCGGTGAGCCCGTCCCCCGCTCCGGCCCAGTTCTCCTCGTCGCGAACCATCCCAACTCCCTGATCGACCCCGGGCTCGTGGCGGCCGCGGCTTCCCGTCCGGTCCGCTTCTTGGCGAAGGCTCCCCTGTTCACGGACCGGAAGGTGGGCTGGCTGGTGCGGGGGTCGGGGTCGATTCCGGTCTACAGGCGCCAGGACGACCCGGATCTCGTCGGCAAGAACGTCGACATGTTCCGCGCCGTTCATGAGGCGCTCGCCGCCGGATCGGCCGTCGGGATCTTTCCAGAAGGCATCAGCCACAACTCGCCCTCCCTGGCGGAGCTGCGAACGGGAGCCGCGCGGATCGCGCTCGGCGGCCGCGAAGCCGTCGACGGCAACTTCCCGATCATCCCCCTCGGACTCATCCCCGAAAGAAAGGAGCGCTTCCGCTCGAGGATGCTCGTGGTACTGGGCACGCCTGTGCCTTGGAGCGACCTCGCCACGCGTGGGGCCGAAGACCGCGAAGCCGTTCGCGAGCTGACCCGCAGACTCGACGAAGCGCTTCGAAAGGTCACGCTGAACCTGCAGCGCTGGGAGGACCGGCCACTCGTAGAGTACGCCGAGGCCATCTGGAGCTTGCGCGCCGGGACGGGACCCGACGCGGCCCGACGCGTCGAACGATTGGAAGTGACGACGCGCATTCTCGCTCACCTACGTACGGACCCGCACCCCCGCTGGACAGCAATCCTGCGCAGGGTCAGAGGCCACGCTCGCCGGCTGGGACTGCTCGCGATCCTTCCGAAGGACCTGGAGAGCGACCGGAGCCTGCGGACGGCGATGCGGGCGACGTTCCGGAATGCGATTCTCCTCGGGCCCCCGGCGTTTCTCGCAGCAACGGCCGGTGGAGTCATTTTCTACGTTCCACGCCAGCTCACCGGCACGCTCGCCGATATAGCGTCGCCCGAGCCCGACCGTCGCTCGACTTACCAATTGCTGATCGGTGCCGGACTTTACACCCTCTGGACCCTCTTGTGGGCAGTCGCGGCGGGCGTCGTCGCAGGACCACTCTGGGCTCTGGCCGTGGCGGTGGGCGTCCCCGCCGTGGGGGTCCTCGGGCGCCTCGGACGCGAGCGATGGGCGGGGGCATGGGACGACGTACGGAAGTTCTTCACGCTCCGCTCGCGGAGAGCGCTCACCAAGGAGCTTGCCGAGGAGCAGCGAATGCTCGCCGACGATTTCCAGGTGCTCTACGAGGCGTGGGTCGGTGGGGAGCTCGGCTCGACCGAACGGGAGTAGCCGGATCGACGTCCGGTCACTCGATCGACACCCATATGTGCCCCTCGTCCACCCGTACCGGAAGGGGCTTCATGGGGTTCTTGTTCTTGCTGATGTCGCCCAGGTACTCCATGCCCTCGGAGGTGCCGTCCGGAGCGAGCGCAGGACACCAGCTCATGATCTCGCCCGTGCTCAGATCGAAGGAGCTCTCGTGCCAACGGCACACGATCGTGCCCTCCTCGGTCACCGCGCTTTCGCTCAGGGGCAGCTTCAGATGCGGACAGGCGTTGTTGACCGCGTGAACACTGTCCTCCAAGCGAATGAGAAAAACGTCGAAGCGGTCGAGCTGCACGACCCTCCGTTCGCCAGGCGCCAGGTCGTCCTCGGAGAGCATCCGGGTCCAAACCAGGCCCGCGTGCCGCTTCGTCTTCGTGGCTCCTTCGGATTCGTCCTTCTTCAGCGCCTCCACGGTGCCAGGATCGATTCCCGAGATCTCGTGGAGGCTGCGCCGCTCGCTCGTGCCCCGCAGTGTCACCCGCAAGAAATCATTGACCGTGACGTGGTCCTTCACCTCCTCATACAGATCGTCCGATATGAGGAGACGCGTGCCCGACTCCTTGTTGGCCGCCTCGACGCGGTTGGCGATGTTCACCGTGTCCCCGATCGCGGTGAGCTTCTGGTGCTTCGCCGACCCGACCGTTCCGATTACCGCGGGTCCATAATGGACGCCGATGCCAGCGTCGAAGCTTCTTCCGTACATCGATTCCATGTACGGCTTGAAACGGTCCACGACGTCCAGGATCTCCAGGGCGGCCTTCACGCTGCGCAGTGGTGCGTCCGGGTCGTCCTCGATGCCGAAGAGCGCCATCACGCCGTCACCGTAGAAGTCGACGATGTAGCCCTGGTTTTCCTCGATGACTGCGCCGATCTGGTAAAAGTAGCGGCTGAGAACGAACACGACGTCGTAGGCCGACAAGGCCTCGCTGAGCGCGGTGAAGTCTCGGATGTCACTGAACAGGACCGCTACGTTCTTGTTCTCCCCACAGAGTCCCAGGCGCTCCCTCGACAGCTGGCTTGTGATCTCGAGATCGATCTCGTCGAGGACCAGGCGGCGGAGCTTCAGAAGCTGTCCCAACGGTAGTTGAAGGTTCCTGATAGGGGAGAAAGAAAAGTGGTGGCTCCGGGGGTCCCGGGCCGATAGGCTCGGGTAGGCAAAAACCCCAACACGGAGCCACCACGATGAAGAGAACGTACGAGGTAAGGGATCGGGCGGACAAGCGCGCGATCAGGGAGTTCCTGAAGCGGGAGGGGCAGTTTCTGCTTCCGATGCTTGAGCTCGTGGAGCAGACGGAGGTCATGATCGACGAAGTCATCCAGGTGATGGGACGAGCGACGATCGAAGCGGTGCTGGAGATGAGCGCCGAGGGTGTGGCAGGCGTGAAGCAGGCAGGTCGGTCACGAGCGGAAGACGACACGGTGTGGTATGGCCGGCAGGGTGGTGTGGTTTACCTGTCGGACCGGAAGGTGCGTGTGGAGCGGCCACGGCTCAGGCGCCGGGGCGCCGGGGAGGGTGGCGAGGTCGAGGTGCCGGCGTACGCAGCGATGCGGAGACCGGGCGCTGTGGCGGATCGGATGCTCGAGGTCCTGATGGCGGGGGTGAGCACGCGGAAGTACGGCCGTGTGATCGGTGAGATGGCCGACACGGTCGGGGTGAGCAAGTCGGCGGTGAGCCGTGAGACGGTCGAGGCCTCGGAGCGCGTGCTGAAGGAGCTGATGGAGCGCCGGCTGGATGCGTGGGACCTGCTGGTGATCTACCTGGACGGGATCCAGATGGGCTCGCACCACGTGCTTGCTGCGGTAGGCGTGGACTCAGACGGAAAGAAGCACGTGCTGGGCGTGAGGGAAGGAGCGAGTGAGAACGCCGAGGTGACCAGCGCGCTCCTAGAGGATCTGGTCGAGCGCGGCCTGGACCCGGGCAGGCGGCGGCTGTTCGTGATCGATGGCTCGAAAGCGCTCAGGAAGGCGATCGAGAAGGTGTTCGGCCAACGTCACCCCATCCAGCGCTGCCGCAACCACAAGCTCCGCAACGTGCTGGGTCATCTGCCGAAGGATCAGCATCCTCAGGTGAAGGCGGCGTTCCGGGCGGCGATGAAGCTGGACGCGAAGCAGGGCGAGCAGAAGCTCGAGCAGCTCGCCCGATGGCTCGAGCGCGACCACCCCTCGGCCTCGGCTAGCCTACGCGAAGGCCTCAGCGAGATGTTCACGATCAACCGGCTCGGCCTCCCGCCGCGGCTGAGGAAGTGCCTGGGCTCGACCAACCTGATCGACAGCACCCACTCGGGCGTAAGACAGAAGACCCGCAGGGTGACCAACTGGAAGAACGGAGCGATGGCCTTGCGCTGGGCTGCGGCCTCGTTCGTGGAGACCGAGAAGAGTTACCGGAGGATCATCGGCTACGACCAGCTCTGGATGCTCAGGGCCCACCTCGACGACCATGAACCGGTTGCCGAAATGAGAAAGGCAGGCTAACAAGGAGACTCTCCGGAGCTACCACCTTCAACTGTCAGCGGGACACCATCGACGGCCCCGACCTTTTCGCCCGACGGCTCCCTCGAGACCCCAGCGCGTGTCACCGTGTTCTACAACGGCGTCCTCGTTCAGGACCACTTCGAATTGCGGGGTGAGACGGTCTACATCGGTTCGCCGGAGTACCGACCATACGACGACGCGCCGATCATGCTACAAGCGCATGGCGATCCGGGCCCAGCCGTCAGCTTCCGCAATATTTGGCTGCGGCCGACGTCATGACGATTTGGCGCAGCGACCTCGCTCCTTCTCCACTTGTCGGGATGCTCCACGGCATCGGGGCACTCCCGGTGCGGGCATAGGACGCACGGGTCAACCCGTGTTCCTCGTGGAGACGCTCGGCTAGGCCCACTACGTTGAGCGCCCTGACGAGTGGGTCCGGGAGTCGCCCAAGCCCTGAGCGGGCCGAGCTCTTCTTTGCGGTCCACATCGTGGTCGCGCAGCGCGATCGCGAGTCCGATCGGAAGCTACTGCTGCCACGCAGGTGCTACTTCGATGCGGGCGCATCGCCGGCCTCGAGTGCGTCGCGCCAGTGCGACAACTCCTGCTCACCTCTTGGCGAGAGTGAGTAATGCCCCCTCTGGACCCGATGGAACCAGCCGTAGTGGTTGTCTCGCATTATCGGTCCCGCGCGCGACACGCCGGTGCGCTCGCGAACCACGCTCAGCTTGAGGGCGCCGGCTTCAGCGAGCTCGCGGGCGCACCGGATTGCGTCCTGACGATACGCAGTGACTCGCCGGCGGGACGCTGAGCCTCCAGCTTCCGGGTCCCCGACACGTTCGGCGAACTCTTTGAGCAGCCGCTCGCGGCGGCGTTTGTTCGATCTCGGCCGATACGGCTGAGGGTCCAATACTGGCACGACGTTTCCGCGCGGGGAGACGGTTAGCAGACCAAGTCCCAGACGTCGGAGCAGACTCAGGACCTGTTTCCGGCGGGTCCGCCATGCCGCCGTCCTGCCCTGTCCCACGCGAAAAGCGACGTAGACGGCGTCCGAGATTGCGAGCCGGTCGACCGCCTGAAGAACCAGTGCAAGCGTCAGACGCTCTTTGAGCTCAACGACGACCGGTCCTTCCTCGCCGCGGACAGCCACGACATCGCAAGGACCGATTTCGCCCTTCACCTCGTAGCCCTGCGCCTCGAGGAACTCCTTGATGGGTCCGTATAGATCGGCTTCGGTCATAGGGCGCGTGTGCGGACTTCGATGGTCCCGCGGCACTTAAGCCTCAGTGCTCTCGACGAATGATTCTAGCAAGGCTGAAACCGGATGAGCCAGCGTCTTGGGGTGCCGAATCGGAGGGAGCTTCCCGGCAAGCCCCATTGCTGCTGCCCCTCGTAGCCTCGGGTGCCGGTCGTTTCCGCTGCTTGCGGGCTTCGCGGCTTCGGGCGCAGCTTGAAGCCGCAACAGAATCGCAGATTCGGCCAAGCATCCTCTCGACAGACGTTGTTGTGGCGCCCTTGCGAGGTCCCCTCATTCTGGAGAACCGGCACACCGGCGAGCGTCTCGAGGTTCGCCGGGTGCGCATGGACGGGGAAGTGTGCCTCGAGGTCCGCGGATCGCTTCCTCCTCACAGCGAAGGTCCGCCGCTCCATGTCCATTTCGAAGAGCATGAGGATGGCACGGTCCACAAGGGCATTCTAACGGCCATTGTTGACGGCAGGCGGATTCAGGCGGGCCCCGGAGAGTCCGCGGCGCTCCCCCGCGGGTCGCCTACCCGCCCACCACTCCGCAGGGGCATCGATCGTGAATGACCACAGCTCTGGCAGTTCGACACCCTCCGGTGATTCGACCTACGAGGTCCTGGTCGACGACAACTACCATTACATGGACGAGAGCGAACGTTACAGTGCGGGCGTGTTTCAGACCTATGGCGAAGCTCTCGAGCACGCCAAGCGACTCGTGGACAGGTCCCTGCTCGATCTTCTCGAACCCGGCAAGAGCGTCGACGACCTCATGGGCAGCTATCTCCAGTTCGGAGAAGATCCGTGGATCAGGCCGACGCCCGAAGGAACCGAACGCTTCTCCGCTAGAGACTATGCGCGAGACCGTGCACCCGAAATCGTGAGCGATAGGCTGACGTGACGATCACCCCACGCTCAGGGAGGGACGAGGATTCGCGGGAGCGACGACGGCACTTCGGGAGCCGGTATGGCGCGGATGCCTCTGAAGCGTCCGTCCTCCTCGGCGTTTTGGCTATGGGAGAGGACGTCGGCGTCAATGGATATACCACTATCGCCGAGGCTGACCGGCTGGCATCGCTGCTCGACCTTTCGCATCGCTCGCTCGTCTTGGACCTGGGGTCCGGTCGTGGATGGCCCGGCACCTACCTCTCCCAACGATGCGGTTGCCGCGTCGTCCTGACCGACCTTCCCATTGAGCCGCTGCGGCAGGCTAGGAGATACGCCGAATCTCGTAACGTGTCTGAGAGGGTGTCGGCAGTTTGCAGCGACAGCCACGCGTTGCCATTTGGCAGCGGTGTCTTCGACGCGGTCACGCACGCCGATGTCCTCTGTTGAATAGGCGACAAGCTCTCCGTGCTGAGAGCATGTCGGAGCCTGCTGAAGGTGGGAGGTCGGATGGCCGGCTACTCAATTCATTCACCGAACCGTGATCCCCGGGCGCCGGATTTCGGACCCAGCGAGGTCCTGTGCGACTCGACCGCAGAGGACCTATATCGGGCCGCGGGCTTTCACACGGTCGTTGAGTACGATACCAGCCGGGACTTCGCGGAGTGAACCGCCCCGGGATCATCGGAGACCGATTGATTTGAGTGTCTCCAGCTTTGCTGGAGTGTGCAGTTCACGGTAGTAGACCTCCTCGAACTCGGCCGGTGGGACAAGGCCGATCGGCTTGAGCAGGCGGTGGTTGTTGAACCACCAGACCCACTCGAGGGTGGCGAGCTCGATGTCTTCGAGCCGGGACCACGGACCGTGGTGGTAGACGAGCTCGGTCTTGTAGAGCCCGATGATCGTCTCGGCCAGCGCGTTGTCGTAGGAGTCGCCGCGGCTCCCGACCGAGGGCTCGATGCCGGCGAGCGCGAGCCGCTCAGTGTAGCGAATAGACAGATATTGAACGCCGCGGTTCGAGTGATGAACTGGGCGCTCGCCCTCGTCTCCCAGCCGCTCGCTGATCGCCTGCTCCAGGGCATCCAGGGCCAGGTCGCTCCTCAACGAGCTCGAGATCTGCCAGCCGACGATCCGCCGAGCGAACGCATCGATGATGAACGCCACGTAGGCGAACGTGCGCCCGGTCCGTACGTATGTCAGATCCGACACCCACAGCTCGTTGGGACGCGACGCCGTGAAGTCGCGGTCCACCAGGTCCAGCGGGCGCTCGGTGCCGTCGGCCGCATGCGTCGTCACCTTGAAGCTGCGGCCTCGCACCACCCCTCTCAGCCCCAGTTCGGTCATCAGACGGGCCACCGTGCAGCGGGCGACCCGGATGCCTTCCCGGTTCAGCTGCGTCCAGACCTGCTCCGCACCGTAAACCTGGAAGTTCTGGTCCCAGACCCTGCGGACCAGAGGACGTAGCAGCTCGTCGCGCTGCGCCCGAGCCGAGCGTAGCGAGGGGTCGGCCTCTCTGGCCTTGTGCCAGTAGTAGGTCGACGGAGCGATCGGCAGCACCCGGCAGATCGGCTCGACTCCGTACTCGGCCTTATGGTCGTCGATGAACGCCACCATCAGCGGGGTCAGCGGTCGAGCTCCGCCTGTGCGAAATACGCCGATGCCTTGCGTAGGATCTCGTTCGCCCGCTTCAGCTCCCGAACCTCACGCTCCAGGTCCTTGAGCCGCTGACGCTCGTCCGTCCTCAGCCCTGGCCGCTTCCCGCTATCGCGTTCAGCCCTCCGTACCCAACTCCGAAGCGTCTCCGGCGTACAGCCGATCTTGCCTGCGATCGACACGATCGCCGCCCACTGCGACGCGTGCTCCAACTCGTGATCGAAGACCAGCCGAACGGCTCTCTCCCGCGTCTCCACGGAATACTTCTTCGCCCTTTGTCATGACCCCATCCTCTCAAGGGTTGGGGTCTCCGACAATCCCGGGGCGGTTCACTTCGGCCAGAGCCTCGGCGTAGATCTGCTCTTTGCGAAAGGCGCGGTACCCTGGAGTATCCGCCACCTTGGGCATGGCAGCGCCCGCAAGTCGTTCTGAGGCTCGATGCAAAGGGGCCAACGCAAACACCAAGGCGCCCGTCGCCAGCAGCCTAAGGAGGCTCCCGAGCCGATCGGATAGGAACGTGGCGGCGCCCTCGGAAACGACGAAGAACACCGTCACGAAGATCGTGGCGACCGTTCCGCGCTCTGCTGCGTGAGCAAGATGCTCGTCCCAGGTCGCGAGGTGCAAGCCGAGTGATCTGGTACAACAGCAGCTAACCGCGCCAGCAGCAATTCCTTGTTATACAGACCTCGCCCGCAAGGCCTTGATGCTATAGGTTACATGTAACCACTACGCGGGAGGTCAAGTGGCTGGATCAGAGGGGCCCAACTCGTCGCGTGAGAAGGTGCGGGCACACCGCGAGCGCCTCCGCCGTCAAGGATTGAGGCCGATTCAGATCTGGGTGCCGGACGTACGGGCTCGTGGCTTCGGAGCCGAAGCTCGGCGGCAAGCCAAGGCGGTCGCAGGGAGCGCTCTCGCGAGAGAGGATCAAGACTTCATTGATGCGGTTTCCGAACTCGGAGGCTCGTGAAGCGCGGAGAGATCTGGACGATCTCGGGCGGAGCAGATTACGCCGGGAAACCTCGGCCGGCGGTAATCGTACAGGACGACACCTTCGAGGCGACGTCGTCGGTAACAGTCTGTGCGTTTACGACGGATCCGACGGAGGCGGCCCTGTTCCGGATCTTGGTCGAGCCGAGTGAGGCGAATGGGCTGCGGCGCGCGAGTCGCATGATGGTCGACAAGCTGACCACGGTGCCTCGTCGTAAGATTGGTGAGCATGTTGGGCGGCTTGACGACGAAGACATGGTCCGACTCAACCGAGCGATTCTGGTCTTCCTCGGAATGGCGGGCTCGCCAAGATCCTGACCCCGGGCGATGTCGCCCGGCCTGCTACCAAAGTTTGGCTCGTAGTGGCCCGTGCCTACTGACGAGTGGTTGGGAGTCACCCACTGATTCCTATATTCGTCGGTCCGGCAGGCTCAGCAGCAGCGTTGCACCCCAGACTTTAGCGATCCGTTAGGAGGTCTGCATAACGTCTCGCGTTTCTGCTGCGCGGCCAAGATGCGGACCGCAAACGAAGCGCTCGAGCCTGACGCCTACCGCGGCAGTAGCAATCGCTTGTTAGCAACTGTGTGCGAACTCAAGCTCTGAAGCGTGGGTGGGGTCCCAGGATACGCCGTCTCGAACCATAGCGTTGGCGATCACAAGCAACTTACGCATGCAGGCGGTGAGGGCGACTTTCGGAGGCTTGCCACGTTCTGTGAGCCGCTGGTAGAAGACGCGGATCGCGGGATTACGCTGACTAGCGGTCAGGGCCGCCATGTACAACGCCACGCGTACGGAACGACGGCCTCCCCAGACCATTCGCTTACCTCTCAACGTACCCGAGTCCCGGTTCAGAGGGGCGACGCCGGCAAGCGCAGCGATCTGTTGCCGGTTCAGCTGCCCGAGCTCGGGGAGCTCTCCGATCAGCGTGCGTGAGACGACCGGACCGATCCCCGGTACGCTCCGCAGCAGATCCTCCTTCGCGCGCCACACCGGACTCGCCTTGATGCGACGCTCGAGTTCCGAGTCCACGGACTTCAGCTTGCGCTTGAGCCACTCGATGTGCTCGCCGATGTCCTTCGCCACCGTGGTGGACGCCATCTTCAGCCGGTTCTTCTCCGCGACCATCATCTCGAGCAGTTGACGACGACGGGCCAGAAGGGCCGTTAACTGCTGGGTGTCCTCGTCCGGCAGCACCCGCACCTCTGGCCGCACCCGCTCGCCGAACAGCGCCAATACCCTCGCGTCGATCCGGTCCGTCTTGGCGAGCTGGCCCGTTGCCCGTGCGAAGTCGCGCACCTGCCGCGGGTTCGCTACCACCACCGGGATCCCCGCTTCGGCGAGTGCCGCCGCCGCCGGCATCTCGTACCCGCCGGTCGCTTCCAGAACGACTAGCTCAACCGGACGCTCGCACAGCTGCTCAACAAGCACTTCGATCCCAGATTCGTCGTTCGAGACCGTCCACCCCTCGTCTTCTACCGCCACCTCGAGCTCCGCCTTTGAGACATCGATCCCTACGTACGCCTCGGCCTCAGACATCCCTCTCTCCAGACTCGGGAGGATGATCGTGCATCGTCCTACCTTGCAGATCCGGGCTCCCTCGGCCCCAACAACTGTTCGGACTCATCACGATCTAGAAGGGACGGCGCCCACGCTAACAATCGGTCTCTAGGACCCTAGGCGGGACGGGCTACCGACCCTGTGTACCCAACAAAACTACCTATTCGTCGTCATACAAGAAAGCGAGCGACGTATTATACTTACCGCGAAGTATTAAGAGCCGCCGGATCGTGGAAGAACTTCTTGCTCGTCTCGTTCAGGAACCGGGGAACCGAAGATATCTACGACGGAGTGAACTCCAAGGCAGCGAGGAAGGTTCTCCCCACCAACCTGCACGCCAGGGGGGGTAGGACTCTCGACCAGCTTGCGGCAGCGCTCTCGCTGCGATCTCTGTCCTTGCCAGGCCTGAGGCTTGAGAGGTTGAGGCGGAACCTGTCAACGACAATGGGACACTCTACGGGATTAATTAGAGAGCAATGTCCTGTGTGGTGAGGGAAGGGATGGGAGGATTGATGAAGACGGCCTCCGGGAGCGGTTTGGGCTTCGGCACACCTCTGACGAAGCGTTCGGGATGAGCGGCCCATGCTTCGCGGAGCACGGATTTCCTGCCGGCAATGACCTGATCGGCGTTCCCGAAGTGGATCTGCTCGGGGGTTAGCATCGAGATGCCGCCATGGCGGTGCTCGGCATTGTACCAGCGGAAGAACGATCGACAGAACGTCTTGGCTTGGCCCTGATCCCCGAACCGTCCGGGAAACGAGGGATGGTACTTCAAGGTTTTGAACTGAGCCTCGGAAAACGGGTTGTCATCCGACATCTGAGGCTGGCTCAACGAGCGGGTCACGCCGAGGTCAGCGAGAAGTTGAGCGGTGCATTGGCTCGTCATTGGAGCTCCCCGATCCGAGTGCAGGGTCAGGACCCGGGGCTGGACGCCATGCTTCAGGCAGCTCTGCTGGATCAACCGGCCGGCCAGGGCCGAGTTCTCCCGGTCCGCCACCATCCAGCCCACGACGTAGCGGCTGTAGATGTCCATGATGACGTAGAGGTAGTAATAGCTCCACTTCTTCGGCCCGAGCAGCCGCGTGATATCCCAGGACCACACCTGGTTCGGCGCCGTGGCCATCAACTCGGGCTTCTTGTACTCCGGATGGGTGCGCTGCGCCCGGCGTTCCTGAACCGGCACCTCGGAGGCCAGAACACGATACATCATGCGTTCGCTGCACAGGTAGACCTCTTCGTCGAGCAGCGTGGCCACCACCTCGGCGGGTGAGCGGTCCACGAACCGCTCCGAACACAGCGTGTCGAAGACCTCGCCTCGTTCCGTCTCGCTCAATGCCCGGGCGGGCGTCGGGCGGGGCTGCTGTTGCCCGGTTGATGGGCCTCGACGACGGTACAACGTCGATCGGGAGACCTCGAGGGCCGCGCACGCCGGTTTTACACCGACGTGCTTAGCCAGCTCGTCGGCCGCCTTCAAGAGTTTGTCCCGTCGTCTAGGCTTATCCCCAGCAGCCCCGCAACTTTTCCCTGCACGTCGATGATCAGGTGTGCCTTCCTGAGCTCATTCTCGAGCCGTGCGTTTCGCCGCTCCAGCTTGCGTACCTTCTCATCCAGCGGATTTCGCTCCGGCTTGCGGCCGCGTTTCTTCGACAGGGCCTTCAGCGACCCGCTATGCGCCGCCTTGCGCCACGTCGTCAGGTGCGACGAGTACAGGCCCTCTCGCCGCAGGAGTTGACCCACCTCGCCGGGCTCGGTGCACCGGTCCGCTTCTTCGACGATCCGCAGCTTGTACGACGGACTGAACCGCCGCCGTAGCGGCCTATCTACTACCTCTGGGTCCGCAGGAGCTGCCGCGCTTCGCTTGGCCTCCCCGGTTCCAGGGGTGATCGGCCCCCCATTGTGGTACCACCTACTGTGTTAGTCCAACCGCCTCCTGAAGCCTGGGGAGAGGGCCGCAGAGTGTCGGGAGTTTCAGGAAGGCCGGATCGGGCTGGATCGCTTCCGGAGCCGGGGGCCGGTAGCCCAGAGAGCTATGAGGACGGATGGTGTTGTACTCGCGCCGCCACTGTTCGATGAGCACCTTCGCCTCCTCCAACGAATAGAAGATTTCCCGCTTCAGAAGCTCCTCGCCGAGTGTTGCATTGAAGCTCTCGTTATAGCCATTCTCCCACGGGCTTGCCGGCGTGATGAATAACGTCCGTACCCCCAGTTGCTTCAACCACCCTCGAACCACCGTAGCCGTGAACTCCGGGCCATTGTCCGAGCGGATGTGCGCTGGTGGACCGTGCCGGACAAAGAGCTCGGTCAGCGCCTCCAAGACATCGTCCGCCTGCAGCCGCCGAGCCACGAGGATCGCTAGACACTCCCGGCTGTACTCATCCAACACCGTCAGCATCTTCAACGGTCGACCGTCGTCCGTCCGGTCCGCCACGAAGTCATACGCCCAGACGTGGTGCCGGTACAAGGGCCGGAGCCGGATACAGGAGCCGTCGGCCAACCACAGACGTCCCCGTTTGGGCTGCTTCTTCGGTACCTTCAACCCCTCTTCCCTCCAGATCCGCTCCACACGCTTGTGGTTCACCACCCAGCCCTCCGTCCTCAGAAGCCCCGTCACCATCCGGTAGCCGTAACGCCCGAAGCTTCGGGCCACTCTCACCACGTCCTCTCTCAGCGCCTCCTCATCCGCCTTCCTCGTGCTCCTGCGGCGCTGCGTGGAGCGGGCCTGTCCCAAGACCCTGCACGCTCCCCTCTCGCTCACCCCGAGCCGCTGACGTACATGAACCACGCATCGTCTCCGCCGCTCGGGGCTCAGAAGTTTCCCTTGGCCGCTTCCTCCAGGATCAGCTTGTCCACCGTCAGGTTCGCCACCGCTCGCTTCAGCCGTGCGTTCTCCTTCTCGAGATCCTTCAGGCGCTTCGCCTGGCTGGCCTTCATCCCTCCGTACTCCCGCCGCCACCGGTAGTACGTTTGTTCGCTGACGCCCAGCTCCCGACACACATCCTTGATCGCCTTCCCGTTTGCGATCTCTACTTCCGCCTTCCGTAGGGCGTTGATGATCTGTCCTGTTGAAAAATTCTTCCGCGCTGCCATCGTGATCTCCTCCTGTCTCGACCCGACCAGATTCTAACACTGGACTCGGTCTCGTTTCAGGGGGCTAGATCAATAACGAGAGCTTCAATGCAACACTCGGCGAGGAGCTTCTGAAGCGGGAAATCTTCTATTCGTTGGAGGAGGCGAAGGTGCTCATCGAACAGTGGCGGCGCGAGTACAACAACCATCCGTCCTCATAGCTCTCTGGGCTACCGGCCCCCGGCTCCGGAAGCGATCCAGCCCGATCCGGCCTTCCTGAAACTCCCGACACTCTGCGGCCCTCTCCCCAGGCTTCAGGAGGCGGTTGGACTAACACAGTAGGTGGTACCACAATGGGGGGCCGATCAGGCGCACGTTCGCCTACGTGGCGTTCATCATCGATGCGTTCGCTCGGCGGATCGTCGGCTGGCAGATCTCGAGCTCGTTGAGGAGCGACCTGGCCCTGGATGCCCTGGAGCAGGCGATCAGCGAGCGGCTGGGAGACGAGGGCGAGCGCCCAGTTCATCACTCGAACCGCGGCGTTCAATATCTGTCTATTCGCTACACTGAGCGGCTCGCGCTCGCCGGCATCGAGCCCTCGGTCGGGAGCCGCGGCGACTCCTACGACAACGCGCTGGCCGAGACGATCATCGGGCTCTACAAGACCGAGCTCGTCTACCACCACGGTCCGTGGTCCCGGCTCGAAGACATCGAGCTCGCCACCCTCGAGTGGGTCTGGTGGTTCAACAACCACCGCCTGCTCAAGCCGATCGGCCTTGTCCCACCGGCCGAGTTCGAGGAGGTCTACTACCGTGAACTGCACACTCCAGCAAAGCTGGAGACACTCAAATCAATCGGTCTCCGATGATCCCGGGGCGGTTCAGATTGTCCGGATCGAGGATGACACCACGCCATGCGAGGTACTCCGTGATTTCGCTTGGGAGATTTTCGGGCCGCCGCCGCAGGAGTGCGCGCAGATCTTCCGGGTTCGGCTCAGGGTGGTACGGCATCATCGCTTGGGGCCGGCAAAGCTCGATGATGCGCAGGACCTCAGCGGGGTGCTGGATGTCGTCCGAGGGTGGGAGGACGACGAGCAGCGCAACACCTCCCGGTCTGTGCCTCACCTTCTCGAACTCGGACGACCGTAGGGGGAGCGACGGATTCCACACGATCGCTTCACCTTGCGGCACGCCCCCCCCCGTCGACCCGTGCCGGAAGCGGCTCGAGGCGGCGGTACGGGGGATGGAAGAGCTGAAGCCGCTGGTTTGGCGCCGTCGACAGCATGATGGCCTCCAGGCGAGGGGGAGAGCGATGGCGTGGTGACACCGTAGAGTGGGCGTATCACCGTTCTGTCACCGTCCGCCTGTGCCCCATCACTGCGAGGCATCGGCAAGGCCGCGTTGTGCTTGCGAGACTAGTCCTAACCGCCGATAATAGAATTGGTATTCTAAATCAGACACCCAGCAATTTCGGGGACACGGTGGCGCTCGAGAACAGGGGACACGTCCATGGAAGTTGAGCGCTCACGAGCGGACGCGGCCCTCCACCCTCCGAAGCAGGAGCGTTCCCGTCGAACGCTGAACGCCATCGTCCGGGCGTCGCTCGAGCTGCTGTCGGAGGGCGGCCTCGAGGGCACCACCGTTCAGGAGATCGTCGACCGCGCCGGCAGAAGCGTGGGATCCTTCTACGCACGTTTCGCTGGCAAGGCCGATCTTCTTCGCTACCTCGAGCACGCTCTCTGGGACGACGCCCTCGTGCGCTGGAGCGAGGCGGTGGTCGGGCATCGCTGGGACGGACTCGAGCTGGACGAGGTCGTCGAGGGCGTGATCCGTCTCTTGGTCACGATCGAGCGAACGAGCGCTGCCCAGCGCCGTGTGCTCGGGGCTCGCCGGCCGGGTGGCGCCGCCGAGGTGGCGCAGGCGTTTACGGATGCGGTCCACCGCGACGTGTCCCGGCTGATCCTGGCTCACCGTGATCGCATGGCTCATCCGGAGCCCGAGGTCGCGGTCGCGGTCGGTTTGGCCGCGGTGCGTGGGGCAGCCGTGGGCTCGGACGGAAGCTCCGGCACCGGGGCCATGCCCGTTCTCGGGGAGGACCGCCGGGTTGCCGAGCTCACGCAGTTGCTGCTCTCCTACCTCGGGGTCGACGAGCACGGCCTCAGACAGGCGTCCACTCAGGTGGAGTTCTTCGACATCTGGGGCTGAGATCGCAAGCTCAGGGCCACACCCTGACCACCTGAGGCATGACCGCGGGTACCCGCGCGTCGAGCCGGAGGCTACCTGTTAGAACTCCACGCCTTCCTGCCGTGTCGCCCCGATCCGTTCTCTGACCTCGTCCACCACCGCCCGCGCACGCTTTTCAAGATCGAAGCGGTGGCCCCATGCGGTCTCACCGCGCGAGGGAGGGCCGGTGAGCTGGACGTGGAACCGAAGCGCGTTGCTCGTGCCCGAAGGGCGGATCGTCAGGTGGTCGAAGGGACGGCCGAAGTAGAAGCGGATGCCCTCGTCGGGAAACTCGGGCCAGTTGATCGCGTCGTACTTACCCGTCCAGTACACGATCACGTCCTCGACCTCCAGCCCTCCGAGGCTGAGCCCGCCCCTGGCAGCGGCCTCACCCAGACCGACCGCCTTCTCCAGTACACGCTTCTTCTTGCTGTCCCCTTCGATGCCGCGGTACTCTCCGTCGATAGGATCGGGCTCGTAGTAGTTGGCGAATACGCCGACGCGCTCATCGGCGTAGATCTCATCGGCAAGGATCGAGAGCAGGTCCGTGCCCCGGTCGAGCGCGTAGGCAGCGATCTCGGCCATGAGCAGCGCAGCGAGCGTGCCGTCTTTGTCGCGCACATGGCCACCCACCCCGAGCTTGCGGTCCTCGTCGGGGAAGCCCGGGGGCGGGCCGCCGAGAATGGAGAAACCGTTGCTCTGCTCCATCGTGGCGACGTTGATGGAGCGGCCGGCGCCGAGCTCGGAAGTGTCGTAGAAGAGACGGTCCGACTGTCGTTGGTCCGGACGCTCGCGTCCCTCGCGAAACACGGGCAACGTCGCGCCGCGCCATACGCGCTCGACGCCGGCCGAGAGCCATCCGAAACCGACCCACGTCTTGAGCACGCCGAGCCCGTATGCTTTGGCAAGCTGCGCAATCATGTCGCTCGTGGTGTGACTCAGCGCGACGAACTTCTTCGGCGCGTCCTGGATGACGCCGTGACGGGCGATCTCGTGCTCGAACCGGTACCAAAGTACGATCGACCAAAGGTCGTCGGCCGGGATCAGGACGTGGTCGGGTCCGTAGCGTAGCGTCTCGGGCGCGCGGTCGAAGACGGCCGACATCGCTGCAGGGGGCCGCACGACGATGCCGCAGCGATCGGCGTCGGGGTCGGTGCCGATCAGAATGTGCGCATCCTCCCACGTGAACGGCGCCTTCCCCGAGGCGACGTCCTTCTCGAACTCGGCGAGCGCGATCGACGCCGCGCGGGGATCGCCGGGGTCGGGCTGCTGCTCCTCGCCCGGGTCGCTCTTGAACGCGGGAAAGAGTCCGTTGAGTTGGTCCAGGCTGGAGATCGAATGAATCCTGCCGAATCCGAGCTCTCTCAGGATCCGCGGGACGGCTCTGCGGCCCGAGCCGTTGAAGGCCGAGTAGACGACGCCCAGCCGCTGAGCCGCGCCCCGCAGCTCGTCGTGCTTCAGGATGAAGCCCTTCACGTGTTCGGTGTGCAGCGAGTGCATGTCGACGAGCGTATCCTCGAGCCCGAGGTAGTCGTAGCTGTCGAGGGGCTCATCGCCACCGAGGAAGACCAACCGCTCCAGAAGGTCCGGTCCCGACTCGGCAAGCGACACGGGGCGGATGTCCTTCGGCTCCGTCCCCAGGATGAATTCGCCGAGGATGCGGTCTCGCACCGCCGGCGGGATTTGCGAGCCGTTGGGTCCGGACAGCTTGAAGCCGTTGTAGCGGTAGTCGTTGTGGCTGGCGGAGATGAACATGCCGACGTCGGCCTCGAGCACCGGGATCGCGAACGTCACCTCCGGATAGGGCACCGCCTCGTCGAACAGGTACACGCGGAGCCCCTGGGCCAGCAGAACCTCCGTGATGCACCGCGCGAACGCCATGCCCTGGATGCGGCTGTCGAAGCCCACCACCGCGCTGGGCTCGGGGGTTCCGCTCGCGGTGAGGTAGCGCGCGACGCCGGTCGCGCAGCGCAGGATGGTGACGTTGTTGATCGTGTTGGGGCCCTTGAGGATGCGCGCGTCGATGCCGCCCGGCTCGGCGGCCCGCAGAATCGCTTCCCGGTCGAACCCCATCACCTGACGGATGCCGCCGGTACCGAAGTTCACGAAGCGCAGATGGGCGTTGACGATGTCCTCCCATCGCCCGTCGCGGATGGCGTCGCGCAACCCGTCCTTGAGGTTGGGCGAGAGGCGATCGATGTCGGGGTCTTCGATCCAAGAACGAACGCTGGGAAAGACGGCGCTGCGCGCGTTCTCGTAGATCTTCTCGGCGAGGCGGCCCTCCTCGTAGCTCTGCCGCAGGAAGTCCTGGATGCCTTCCCGCGCGACGGCTAGAAGGTCGTTGGAGTCGCTCATGCTTGATGGAGTCTCTCGTGGATTGGAGATGGGGTCCTCGCTCAGAGTCCGTAATGGGTTCGGGCGAGCGCGCACGCCTGGGCGTGTGGCAGCTCTCGAGTGGCCAACGCCCCTCGGTCCTGGAGCGGAAGCGCACCGTCGTAGCGGAGCGGCTCGCCGCCGAAATCGGTGAGGCGCCCACCCGCGAGCTCCATCAGGACCGAGGCCGGACACACGTCCCAGTACTTCACCCTGGGGCCGCCCGACGTGAAGAGCCGCCCACGGCCCTCGAGCAACGCGAGCGCGCGCAGCCCGAAGCTCTCGATCTCGATCGACGATTCGAGCTCGAGCGCGTCCTGGAGACGGGCCTGAAGGTCGGCGTCGCTGAAGGGGCTCCAGATGAGCGTCGCGCGTGAGCCGGGCGACGCGGCCAGCGGCCGGGCCGCGCCGGCGCGGTCGATGGTGATCCCACGCTCGGGCGTAGCTGCGTGAAGGAGCGCCCTAAGCGGATCGTACACCAGAGCCAGCCGCGCCGTCGGGCCGATCGTTCGCGAAACCATCACCGAGAACCCGTCGCGGCCGCTGGCGAAGCTCCTCGTGCCGTCGATCGGGTCCACGTACCACGTAGCCGCCGCGTCCACGCCGAGGCCCGACTCACCGCCCTCCTCGCCGTAGATCCGGTCGTCGGGGTACCAGGCCCGCAGCTTCGCGACCAGCATGCGCTCGATCTCGCGATCGGCGGCGGTCACGATCTCACCGCTGGCTTTGCGCTGCGCTCGTACGTCGTCGCTGCCCGGTGAGCGGAGCAGCTCGCCCGCCTCGCTCATCACGTCGAGAAAGCGGAAGGCCTCGTCCAGAACGCTCCCCCCACTCGCCTGAGGTGAACGGGACGATCCGTCCTCGTGAGATCGCGCCGGGCCGACGGGCGACCGGCTCACGTATTCGTCGACTCCTCTTCCGCGCCGAATCGCTCGCGCCACGCCATCACCTCGTCGTCGCTGACCTTGCGGAACAGGACCTCGCCCGGAGCCTGGAAGCTGCGCCCGGCTTCGAGCCGCGTCAGCTCGCCGCGCCCGTTCGACGACGGCCAGACGCGCTCCTGCTCGTCCAGACCGAGCGCGCTGAAGACCTTCTCGCTCGTGTCCGGAAGGATCGGCCACGCCACGATCGCGCACACACGGATCAGGTTGATCGCCGTGCGCAGCGTGATCGCCGCGGCGTCGGGGTCGCGTTTGAAGACCGCCCATGGCTCGGTGCGGTCGAAGTACTTGTTACCCGAGGCCCAGATCGCCCTAAGCTCCTGCGTCGACTTGCGCATCTCGAGCTGGTCCATGTGAGTCGTGAGCGCCGCGAGCCGCTCCGACAGCTCGGCCGCGAGCTCCTCCTCGGCCTCACCCCACTCTCCGCCGGAAGGAATCTTCTCCACGTAGCGCGTGGAGGTGAACGTGAGCGCGCGGTTCACGAAGTTGCCGAAAACGTCGGCCAGATCCTTGTTGACGACGGCCTGGAAGAGCTCCCAGGAGAACGCCGCGTCACCACCCTCCGGGGCGTTGGCGACGAGGAAGTAGCGCCAGTAGTCCGGCGGCAGGAGCTCGAGCGCATGGTCCATGAACACGCCGCGGCCCTGGCTGGTGGAGAACTTGCCGCCGTAGTATGTGAGCCAGTTGAAGCCCTTGATGTAGTCGACGAGCTTCCACGGCTCACCGGAGCCCATAAGCGTCGACGGGAAGCCGATCGTGTGGAAGGGGACGTTGTCCTTGGCCATGAACTCGGTGTAGCGGACGTCGTCGGCCTCCCACCACCACGACTTCCAGTCGCGCGGTTCAGGGTCTTCGTCGGCCCACTCCTTGGTCGCAGCGATGTACTCGATGGGGGCGTCGAACCACACGTAGTAGACCTTGTCCTCGAATCCTTCGCGGTCCACAGGCACGCCCCAGTCGAGGTCGCGCGTGATGCCGCGATCGCGCAGCCCCTCGTCGAGCCACTTGAGGGCGATCGAGCTCACCAGCACCGGCCAGTCCCGCTTACTCTCGATCCACGCGCGCAGCCGGTCGACGAGACGCGACTGCAACAAGAAGAGGTGGTCGGTCTCGCGGGCGACGAGATCGCTGCTTCCGGAGATCGCCGAGCGGGGCTCGACGAGATCGGTCGGGTCGAGCACGCGGGTGCAGTTCTCGCACTGGTCGCCGCGCGCTCGATCGTATCCGCAGTGCGGGCAGGTCCCGATCACGTAGCGGTCGGGCAGATAGCGCTCGTCGGCCTCGGAGTACACCTGGCGGGTGGTCCGCACCTCGATGAGACCGTTTTCCTCGAGCTTGCGAGCGAAGTGTCGGGTGAGCGCATGATTTTGCGACGACGAGCTGCGCCCGAAGTGGTCCCATGAGATGCGGAAGCGCTCGCCCAGCTCCTTCTGGATCGCATACTGCTGGGCGCAGTACTCGGCCACAGGCATCCCGGCCTCGCGGGCGGCGAGCTCAGCCGGCGTGCCGTGCTCGTCGGTGGCGCAGATGAAGAGCACGTCCTGACCACGAGCGCGCAGATAACGCGCGTAGACGTCGGCGGGAAGCATGGAGCCCACGAGGTTGCCCAGGTGCTTGACGCCGTTGATGTAGGGCAGGGCGCTGGTGATGAGATGTCTCTGCGTCACGGCGCCTTCGCTTCGCGTCGCGGAGTCTTGACGCTGCGTCACGGCGCCTTCCCGGGTGGAGCGCTCGCGCGCTCCGAGCGCGCGCCGAGAGCGAGCGTGGAGCGGTTCATGGGGGTCATCTTCGGTCCCGGTCGTGGAGGCGGCACCAACCTCGCACTGCGGCACGCCCGTGGCCAGCCACAGGCGGGGATCAGATCTCGCGCAGCACCTTCGCCGGATCGAGGCGGGCGGCTCGGAGAGCCGGCTGCAGGGACGCGGCCGCCGCCACGAGGCAGAGGGGCGCGGAGACAGATGCTGCGATGGCCCGGTTCTTGCCCTTCCCTCCCACACACGACTCGATCAGAAGGAGACGTAACGATGAGCTTCCGAACCTTCACGGGCGCCCTGGCGCGCGCTCTCGCGTCGGCCCTTCCGGCGTCGGCGCTCCTTGCTCAGGAGACCGAGGACGCCCCGCTTGAGGTCCGACAGATCAGCGTCGTAGTCGATAACCTCAACTTCCTCGACGTTCGCGTCGATCTGGTCGTTTCAGGTCAGCGCCTGCGGCTCGGGGACGTGACGTCCTACTCCACCGCGGTATTGACCCTTCCAGAGGACATCCCGCTGCACGACCTGCGGCTCCTGGTCGATCCCGTGGGCTCTCGGGCGGGCTATTTGAGCGACCAGCTGAGCGTCTTCCCGGGGGACGAGGTCGGCCTGACAGTGCACAACTCGCTTCCCCTGACGGCTTTGACGGTTCTGTAACCGGCCGCGCATCGCGCCGTCTCCTCCACAGGCGGCTTCGGCGGGCCCGTCCACGCGTCGCGCGTGCACGTGCCCGTTCGTACTTTACGGCTCGCAGTGCCGCCCCCCAGGGAGAGGCGATGTCGGAGCCAGAGCAGGAGCCAGGCGAGGTAAAGACCCCGTCGGCGTGGGACGGGCCGGAGCGACGGAGCGTGAAGCGGTGGGCGCCCACCGTGCGCACCGACGACCCCGAAGCACGCCAGGTGCACGGCCCGCTCGCGTCCGGGATCGGAGACGGCAAGGCGTTCTTCTTCATGTTCGGGTTTCGGCTCGCGAGCGAAGCGGACCGCGCGATGCGCGAGCGCGAGCTCGCCAAGATCGACAACGACGTCGAGGTGCTGCGCCGCTCCGGATTCACCGTCGTCATCGACGAGCAGGCGACGCGCCAGGACTTCCTCGACATGATACAGGCGCGCGGCGAAGGCGCCGAGGGGCTCCCTCCGGTGGGCGTCTATTGGAGCGCCCACGGGCACCCCGACGGCGCCGTCGACTGCTGTGACGGCGACCGCGTCCGGCCCTCCGACTTGGACGCGATCGAGGTCTCGCCGGACTTGCGGATCGTCGTGTTCGGGGCCTGTTACGTGGGAAGCCGCGCGCGGAGCTGGCGGACGGCCTTGGGTGGCGTGCCCCTCGTCGTTGGTTGGGGACGGCCGCTCACGATCGATCGCGCGGTGGATTTCCTGGAGCCCGATCCGGAGACCGAGACCGATCTCGACGACCTGCTCAGGCGCTTCATCCTGCGCGACGCGCCCCTACCCGGTGAGCCGGACGGGCGCCACTCGCCGCTCGCGCCTGCGGCCATGTCCGGGCGGGCCGGGGACCTCGGTGAGCGGATGGACGCCGTGGCGGAGATGCTCGCGGCGGCGTGGCGGGAGGGCGAGGGTTGTCTGGAGGTGATGGTGCCCCTGGAGGGGAACCGCCGTCACGGGGCCAAGGTCTTCGTCGTCGACTCCGCCGAGCCGTTCGCCGAAGGCGATCCCATGCTCGGCGTCGAGGCGGACGTGGGCGAGCTCACTCCGGTCGTCGACCTCCAAGTGGCGCTGGCGGGGCTACCGGCGGCGAGCTACGCGCGGGTCGCGCTCGTCGAGAGCGACACCGAGTCGCCAAACATCGTCACGCAGGGGTTCTTGCCCCTGTCGCGGGTGCGTAACCAGGACCTGGCCGCGCTGATCCACCACGTCGCGTGGTGGGCCGGACGTGCTCGAGCGGCGCATCTTCGGCGGCGACATGCGCTGAGGATCGCCGCGCCCCCTGGGCCGCGGTCTGCCGGTGGCCCAGCGCGTCCCGCGCCCGCGGCCGTCAGAAGGTGTCGTCGCCAGAGGAGTAGTTCTTCTCGAGATGGTCCGCCGAGCGCGACAGCACGTGCAGCGGTAGCTCGAACTCCTCCAGGTCCAGGTGCGTCAAGACCGCGTTGTAGATGAGGGTGTACATGTTGTCTACCAGCGCGAGCGCCCCGAGCGCGAACTCGGAGTTTTTGCGGAGCGCGACGACGGGCGACATCTCTTCCTCCTTGCAGACGGCCGCGCGGAACTCGACGCACTCCTGGTCGAATGCCTCGAAGCGGCGCACGAAGATCTGCTGCGAGCGGTCGTTGTCGTAGGAGAAGATGAGCGCGAAGTACTGATCCTCGTCCTTCGACAGCTTGTACTTCGAGCGCGCATAGTCCTGGATCTCACGCCAGCTGGGCACGGGGCTGCCTCCTTTCGGGTTTCAGTGCTCGACATGCAGGATGGGGCGTCGGCGCTCCGCTGGCCAGTGCGCCGCGGAACGGATTATGTAACGTTGGCGCGGTCGCGCAACCTACCTTGACCCGCGTCCGCGCGGAGAGCCACCAGGACGGTCCGGACGGAGCACGGCGCGTACGGACCGCGTCCCCGGACGGAGGCCGATCCCTTCCGCGGGGACCGGTGTATGGGGTCCTGAACGCCCACACAGGAGGACCGTCGTCATGAAGAGGTTGGTGCTCGCGGCCCTTTCCGGCTTGGTTCTGATCGGCGCCACGCTCGCCTCGACCTGGGAGGACAGCGACGAGCATTTCGCGCTCAAGACGGCCGAGCCGGCGGTCGACGCGACCGTCGCGGAGTCCCCCGAGGTGATCAAGCTGTGGTTCACCGAGGAGCCGCAGATGGCCGGCGCCAGGATCCGGCTCGTGAACGCGGCAGGTGAGCCGATCCAGCTCGGCGAGGTCACCCAGGGCGAGGACGACAAGACGATGATCTGGGCGCCGGTCTTGGGCGAGGTCGCGCCCGGCGCGAACACCGTCGCGTGGCGTGCGATGGCCCAGGACGGACACATCGTGAGCGAGGAGTTCAGCTTCACCTTCCGGGCCGGGCAGTAGCGCGGAGGTCGCGATGACGGTCGGGCCCGCGCTGGTCCGGATCGTCCTCTTCGCCGCCATCATCATGATGGTGGGCTCCGCCTGCTTCAGGATCTTCGTGCTGCCACGTGCGCGCGCAGGCGGCAGCAACGCGGACTTGACGGGTGGCATGCGGGCCACGGCGAGCCGGTGGGGGTTCGCCGCGTCCGTGCTTCTCATCCCGGCAGTCCTCGGCGTGCTCGCCTTCCAGTTCGCCGAGTTCCGCGACCCGTTCGAGCCGCTGCGGGCTGAGCTCGCCCTGCTCCTCGACGAGACGTCGTGGGGTGCGGCGTGGAAGCTGCAGGCGGTGATCGCCGGCGCGGCGTTCGTCGCGTTCGCCGCAGCCGACCGTCGCCGAGGGAGCGCTTTCTGGGTGTGGGCGTCCTCGGCGTGCGCGTTGGCCGTGGGGGTCACCCCGGCTCTGTCGGGGCACTCCTTCGCGGCCGACCCGCGCGCTGTATCCATCGCGGCCGACGCCGTTCACGTGCTGGGCGCGGGGGCCTGGATGGGAACGCTCGCGGTGCTCGTGCTGGCTGCGGGCGCCCGTGCGCGGGAGCTCGGCGGGCGCGGGATCGCGGCGCTCGTCGTCGCGTTCTCACCCCTCGCCCTCGCGAGCGCGGGGGCCGTTGTTCTCACGGGCCTCTTCGCCTGGTGGCTCCACGTCGGGTCGGTCGCGGCCCTGTGGACGAGCTCCTACGGCCGCATACTTCTCTTCAAGGTGCTCGTGGTCGCGTGCGCCGCGGCCCTGGGGGCGTTCAACTGGCGCCGGGCTACGCCGCGCCTGCAGCGCGGTGAGGGCGCTGAAGCGTTCCTCGGCCGGTCCGCTCCGGCCGAGCTGGCCGCGGCGCTGGTGGTCGTGGCGGCGACCGCGTTCCTGGTCGGGTCGCCGCCGCCCTAGCTCGCTACGCTCCGAGGTCGACGGGATTGGCCCGGGTCGTTCGGGTCCGAGGGATCGGGAGAACCCGGCTCCGTCGTTCAGGTCCGGGGTTCACGGGAACCGACCCGGGTTAGGGCCAGAGCCAGCCGAAGACGCCCGCCGTCAGCAGTCCGAAGACGAGCCCGTCGAAGCTCGACTTGAGCGTCGTCGACCACTTGAGTCTGTACCAGATCGAGCGCTGCCACAGTCCCGCGGCGTAGGCGATGAACGCCGTCGTTCCCGCGAAGCGGAACACGTCCAGGTACTCCGCACCCGGTCCGAGAGCGCGCCCGGTGATGTAGGCGGTGAGCACGCTCACGACGAGCAGGTAGACGAACCATTGCGCGAGCTGGGCGCCCATGCCGAACGGATCCCCGGGCGGAAACACGGTCATGAAGGCGACCGGACCTTGACGGGCCTTCTCCCGGAACGCGTCGCTCTTCAGCACCTCGGGATCGCCGCCCGAGTGGGGAATCGCGTAATCGCCGGGGGCGAGATCGAGGCCACGCATGGCCTCCATGAGGCGGTCCTCGTTCGGCACTCCCGCGAAGTCAGTGCGGTGGTACGGTAGGAACATGTGGATGATCGAGCTCGCCACGAACACGAGGACCGTAGCGATCAGGATGGGTAGCCAGAGGGACAAGATCCCGACCATGAGCGACTCCGGGCTGGAGGAACATCGGGTGGATCGGCCTCGTCGAGCGCCCTGTCAGGGCGTACGAGAGGCGGTATAGGCGGCGATCGCGATGAGGTCGTCGATCGTAAGGCCCTCCACGACGCCCGTCATCAGGGCCGACCAAGCGCCTCTACGGGCGCCGCTCTGGAAGTCGAACAGCTGCCTCACGACGTAGCTGGGCGAGCGGCCCGCGACCGGGGGCACCGGACCCAGACCCCTCAGGTCCTCGCCGTGGCAGACGCCGCACGCGGCGGTCCGGCTGCCGGTCGTAACCAGCTCTTCGCCGCGTGCGACGCTCCCCGGTGGCACGTAGGCCACGAAGCCCGAGGCGGGGTCGCGGATTGCCGTACGTGCCGGGTCCTCCGCCACCTCGACGATGCGCTGGCCGATCGGCTCCGTGCCGCCGCCCTCGACGGGCACGTGCATGCCGCCCGAGATCGTAGTGACCGGGACGGTCGCCGACTCGACCACGCGAACCCAGGGCTTGAACGCGAACGAGGAGAAGTACTCGGCGGCCTCGCGGATCTCGTCTTCGTTGGCGGCCTTCGCCAGGTTGAGCATCGCGCGCGGCGGCCCCATGCGCGGCTCCGAGCTCATCCGCAGCCCGGCCTTGAAGTCGGCCAGTTGCTGGATGATGTAGGCCGCGGGCAGACCCGCGACGGGGCCATTCTCCGGCCGCCCCTGCCCGTTGGGATAGTGACAGAAGCCGCAGCCGCGCACGTCGGGCTCCCTGCCGTTGACGATGGCCGGGGACAGCGGGGGGTGCGTATCGGGCCGCCAATCGGCCACGTCGAACCCGTTGCGGATTTCGGTCCACGTGTACGAGCGGTCCGTGCCGGGGAGGGTGTAGGGACCCTCGTCCGGTGGCGCGCCTCTTCCTCCGGGCGGGTTCACCGTGAACGCCCACGGGGGCGGCAGGACACCGTTCACGGTGGCCGGCTCTCGCTCCTCCTGAGCTGTCGCGGGTGCCGTGTAAACAATACCGGACAACACCACGGCTCCTACGGACGCCATCGCGAAGCCCATACGGCGCCGCACCTTGCTCATCGCTCCTCCTCGGGTCACGTCCTCGTTCTCACGGTTCGCCGATGTGGGGCATCGCGGCGCGCGACCCGGCACCCACCACGGGTCCGCATCGTTCAGGACCCTCTGCAAGGGTGCCCCGGACAGGACCTTCGCGCGGACGCCCCGCGGGACGCTCCGGCTCCGCCCGTCCGTTCCCAGCGCTCATGATGCGCTGGCCGGGTCGCGGAGGCCAGGGGGAGTCGGCTCAGAGGGCTCGCCGCTCAGAGGCCCGACATCCCAACCATCGGGCGTTCCTGATGATCATGTACTCGGCGGTCCTCCGCGTCGGCGAAGTCGTCCGTTTGCGGCCTGAAGATCTGGACATCGATCGCGGCCTTCTGCGCGTGAGGAGCGGGAAGGGGCGGAAGGACCGATACACCCTGCTGTCGTTGCGGGCGGCGGCGGCAGTGCGCGTGTACGCTGACGCGTTCCTGACTGGGAAATGGCTATTTCCCGGGGCGCGACCGGGCCGCCACTATACGACCCGCTCCGCCCAGCGGATCGTGAAGCGCTGCGCGCGCGCTGCAGGCATCGCAAAGCGCGTCACGGCCCACACGCTCCGGCACAGCTTCGCGACCCACCTCATTCAGGCCGGAACCAACCTCCGTTCCATCCAGGAGCTGCTCGGTCATCAGAGTCCCCGGACCACCCAGATCTACACGCACGTCGCCCGAACCACCCTCGCACGGATTCGATGACGCAATTGGAGGCCACACTACGAAGGGACCTTAAGGAGAAGGCGGAGGCTGCGAAGGTGTAGCGGGACTATCCAACACGGGATCGGCTGGTCGAACTCGGCGCCCGAATTCTGGAGGTCGGCGACGGAGGAGTCCGCTGGAAGACACGAGACCTCACGAACCAGAGCAGAGTCGCCGGGCTCTTTCTCGACATTCGCCTCATCCGGAACAACCTGTTCCATAGCGGAAAGTTCGACGACGAGCAGGAGAAGGAGTACGAGCGAGACGAGTTGCTGATCGCCGCAGCTTTGAACGTGCTGATCGCCTGCCTCTATCTCCCGGAATGCGAGGCGCTCCTCAGCTGTTTTTTCGACCGCCGTGAGATTGATCGGCCAGCCAAGTGGCAACTGGGGCAGTAGGCCGCCGGTGACGGTGCGCATGACACGACCTGCGACTCGGGGCCTGTCCTAACAAATTCTCGCAGAAGTCGGATCGACCGACTAGGTTTCGCTTACGCTCTTTGCGGGGCTGAACCGCTCCCGTGAAAATGGAACCGTTAGGCGGACAGCTCCGAACCCATGAGCAAGATCTTCTTCTACGGCCTGTTTATGGATCGGTCTCTTCTCACTGAGAAGGGTCTTCACCCAGAGATTATCGGGCCCGCAGTGCTACCCGACTACCGCATCCACATCGGCGAGCGAGCAACATTGCTGCGATCCGCTTCGAGTCGCGCCTATGGAATCGTGATGGAGCTCGCCGACCAGGAAGCTCGCGCGCTCTACTCGGAACCGAGTGTTCGCGAATACATACGAGAACGCGTACAGGTGGAGCTGTTGGACACAAGCGAAGCTGTCGAGGCGTACTGCTACAACCTGCCGCGCGAGTTGGGCCTAGCCGGGGCGAATCCCGCGTACGCGACCGAGCTATCACAGTTGGTTGAGGCGCTGCAGCTCGATTCGGCATACGTCGAAGAAATCGCTGCGTTCGGCGAGGTGTCGTAGTTTCGTATCCGCGGGTCCCCAGTCCAATCGAAATGACTGAACGGGTGGGTGATGGTTTACAGAATGTGCACACCGACTTGAGCCCTCCGACACTCGGTTGATCAGTCACCATTGTCGCTTTCGATCATATCCCAGGTGCGACGATACGCGACCATATGAGTGCCGGCCGGTCGCCTCAGGGGCCTCGATCGGGCGATCTCGTCAAGTGCACGCATCACCTCCCGGGGAACGCCCGATCGTTTCTTGTAGTCGTGCCACACAATCGTTCCGGTCGGCGAGAGCATTTCAAAGGCTTTTTCACTGTCGCTCATGACGTAGGAATAGGCGTGGGCACCATCTACGAAAATCAGGTCGCATCGGCCCCGGAAGGGCCCGACATCGAGCTGCTTACTATCGCCGTAGAGCTGACGGATTTTCGATTCCGCGTTGGTGTTGGTGTAAAGAAGTAGCTGTTGGCGAGATTCCTGGAGTGCGATGTTGCGAGCCAAGGTACTATCGCCCTCCTCATGTTCGTAAAGGTTGTGGCCTCCCGGTGGCAGCGCGAGCGTGGTTACGCGTGCGTTCGCTGGCGAATTGCGCGCCATGAGGTAGGCTGTCTTGCCCGTCGCTGTCCCGAATTCGAACAGCCTACTGGCATCTTTCGATAGTACACTCAGGATCCACGCTTCGCGGTCGGTGGTTCCCGCTGGCACCGAATCGCCGCCGCCGATGAAGGTCACTTCCGCACCCGTTGTCGGGCCCGACTCCGTCAATCGGAAGCGCTCGTGGAACTCGTGAAGTGAAATGGTGCGTATCCTGAGTCCCTGGTCGCGCGCCGTTGCGAGGTAGAGGCGATGACGATAGCTGAGGAAGAGGCCGCAAAAGTAGGCGGCCAGCCCAGCCATGATTCCGGCGACAACACTCAATGGCCTTCTCCGGTCAACTGAGTGGGTAGGAGAGTTATCGCGGCAACACGAACTCATCCGCGGGCAGTCGGCCCTTGTCGTGTCCGCCGGGACGTTCGGCCATGTTGGTGATTCAGAAACCGCTATGTGTTTGGCCGTGTCCGGCCTTGCTTCAGCTTGGCGAGACCGTTCAGTGCTACAGTCAAAATGAAAGCCCTGTGTGAATGAGCGCAAGCCGGCTCGCATCGCAGCCCAGGCCATAATGGCGTGCGGCCGCACGTCGCGTGTAGGCCAAGCTGGATGGTCGGCCTTGTTCAGGGGACTTGCTCTATAGGTGACCTTTACGCAGAAGCACTCTTGAGTACTCTCGGTGGTAGTTGCGCAGAACCTGCCGCTCATCTGGGCTAACTACGCTTCGCTGCCTTCTTCGTCCTGGTCGGTGCCGCCGCCGGCTTCGGCACCACCGACTTTGCGCAGTCCTGGGCGATTCGGCTCCTGTAAGCCGATGCACCGTAGCGGCGCTCCCTTTCCTGGACTCCAGTCCGAGGGGGAAGCCTCCCTGGTTCGAGGGAGTCGGCTTCAACGGAAGGTGATGTGATCCCGGAGCCACGCACCGAGGCCCGGCCCATCGAGGTCTCCGCTCGCCAAGGAGAAGATGATAGACGTTGGCAGACATGCCTTCGGGATGAGGTTATTGAGGCTCAGCGACCACACGCTTCACTCGTTTCCGCTATCCTATGAGCATGCTCCGCGGCTACCTGCGGACTGCCCGTTACGCACGCGGCTGGAAGGCGGGCGGTAACGTGACGTCCCATCAGACTTCGATCGACCGCGAGGGGTGTGCGATTCCCGCATCCCTCGTGCTGCCCAACTACTTCATAGGCAGATTGCCGGCCTGGGTCGCGGTCGGGGGGGTCTCACGGATGGGCCGGTTCCACCCCCAACTCGTCCGCTTCGTGCAGGCGCTGGCATCGACCGGTGCCGCTGTATTGGTACCGGAGATTCCGGAGTGGCGTCGCCTCACAGTCTCGCCAACGGTAATCGGCCCGACGCTGCGTGGCTCGATCGACGCGCTCAGAGCTAGGCCGGAGATTCGACCGGAGCGGTTCGGAGCCATCGGCTTCTCATTCGGCGCCCCCGGGTTAGCGATCGCCGCGTCACAGGACCGGCTCGCAGCCGATATCGCGGGAATCGTGTTGTTCGGTGGGTACCATTCTCTCACCCGAACGCTGGAGTGCTTACTGACGGGTCGACATGAATGGGACGGCGTCGATTACGCGCTATCTCCGGACCCCTACGGAAGATGGGTCGTAGCGAGCAATCACCTCACCTCGGTCCCGGGCTGCGAAGACGCCTCCGATGTCGCGGCCGCACTACACACGCTCGCCTCAGCTGCCAGTGGGGAACGAGTCTCAGCCTGGGAGCCTCACCACGACCCGATGATCGTAGCGCTACGTTCCACGATCCCTGCGTCGCGTCAGCGCTTGTTCGACTACTTCGCCACCCCGACGACGTCGCCCCGTCCAGCTACGGAGGGCTGCCTCGCGATGGCACGACGACTGGCGGACACCTGCCGCCGCATGGACCCGCTTCTGGAGCCGGGCGAAAGCCTGCAGGATGTGGAGGTCCCGACCCAGGTTATCCATGGCCACGGAGATCGACTCGTACCGTTCACCGAGGCCTTCAGACTCATGGAGGGCGTCCCTAGTCATGTCAGACGGGGGGCGACGGTTACTAGGCTGTTCAGTCACAGCAAAGAGCACGTGCCATCGGCGTTCCTGGATCGGGCCGCCGAACGCGTGAAGCTCTTCACCGCCCTCCGGATGATGATCAACACGGTGTGAGACGGACAGCGGCACCGGACATCTTCTGACAACCGGGCTTCCGGCTGCGGCTGGCTGCGGCAACCTCCGCTGCAACCGGCCCACGTACGGACCGCCTCTAGAGAATTTTGTGGCGTGGACGCGCGGCCCGGAGTATATCAGCGAAATCGAGGGGCCGATTGGGAAGCCCCCGAGACGTTATCGGACTATGGGCTTTCGGATGATGAGCCGAACCTCGAGGGCGCTCGGGAGGCCAAACACGCGGGCGAAAGAGTGTGATTCGACGGTATGACAAACGTAACCATCGCATCGTCCTTACCGCCTGGCACCACCCGCACGGGCCGCTTCGTCATGGTCCTTCTGCTCGCCAGCGCCTGCCTCGGTCACGCCCAGCTCGCAGCCCAGACCATCGAGGGTGTCCTCCTTGAAAGTGGTACTGACCGACCGATCGAGTTGGGTCTCATCACCCTCTTGACCGTGGACAGTGATTCGGTGGGATCCGCACTCACGGACGAAGCGGGGCGCTTCCGGGTCGAGTCCCCGTCGGGTGGTGAATTCCTCCTTTCGGCCAGTGCGTTGGGCTACAGGCCCACCGTAGCCAGTAGCGTTTGCACGATCGAGGACGGCGGTGCGATGTCCTTGCAGTTCAGGATCGAGCCGCTCGCGATGCAGCTCGAGGGAATCACCGTCGAGGCCGAGGCATCACTCTTCATGCAACCCAAGCTCGTGCAGAATGGGTTCGTTGAGCGCGCACAACGCGGTTTCGGGCGCTTCATCACACCCCGTGACATCGAATTGGCCCACGCGTTGACCACCGGAGATCTCCTCGCCAGAACCGGTCGTGTAACGACACGCCCCGCCTTCGGTGGCGACCAAGTCCTCATGCTCGGGGCCAGTGGCTACTGCTCACCGAGCGTGTATCTGGATGGGTTTCGCATCTCCCTGGACATCCCCCTCGAGGCCGTCGCGCCCGTGTCGGTGCTCGAAGCCGCTGAAGTATACCGGTCCGCCACGGAGGCCCCAGCCCAGTACGGAGGAGGCATGGGGGGCTGCGGGGTTATCGTGCTCTGGACGAAGGCCAGGTGAATGAGCTCTTCCTGCCCGCCTCGGCTACGGTCGCATGCTAAGCGCCGAAGGGTCGAGACGTCAGGGCGGCCCGTTTACCGTTCATCGTTCGTGATGTCTTCGGCCTCCAGCTGAAAGCACTGCCGCCCCACCCCGTCAGCCCATAGGTCCTGCTCCGGGTCCCGGGACATCTCGCCGGACTCCCGCTCGAAGCGCGCGCACACCTCGTAGCGGATGCTGTCCAGCGGCTCGTAGGCGTAGACCTCCGAGCTCGCCGGGTCCGCGGTACTGATCCGCACGCCCGGCTCTGCGGTCAGGTCGTCGAGCGACGCCGGCAGCCGGGAATGTCGGGTCCAGAACAGATCGGTCCCCGCCCGGATACCCTGGAGGTCCGCCACCCGCCGATCGTCGATGCGCCGCGCCCGCTCCTCCATCGGTGACCCGAGGACGAGGAGGCCGGCAACGACCGCGGCGACGACCGCCGTCACGGCCCCTCCCATGAGTAGGGACTCCCGTGCGCGCTTCATGCGATCACCTCGTCCCTACGCAGATCTCGGACGAGGTGTCCGAACACCGCTCCGGCGATCGTCGCGACCGTGAGGACCTTCAGAGCGAACCGCGTCGTGATCTCGCCTCCGAGGAGGTTGTACACGACGCCCGTCACGTCGCCGATCAGGAAGCCTGCCGCGACGAAGAGGGTCAGGTAGGTCAGCCAGCGCCTCACCTCCGAGAGCCGCCTGGTCGGATCGGCTTGGAGAGCCCGGTCGTTCGTCCTTGAGACGAAAAGGAGGACAGGGAACGTGACGACGAGCAAGGAGATCGACCACCGGATCGCCTCCCGACTCCTCTCCAAGGCCAACACCGGATCGATGGAGGGGTCGGGGAACGCGCGATTGATCAGCTCGAACAGGAGGCTGCCCAGGCTGAACGCACTGATGTAGAGCGTGGTGAAGAGAATGAGGTAAATGAACGCCTCGCGGGCGGACAGGTACGGCTTCGGGCGTGGGACCGGGACGGGAAAGGTGACGTCTGCGAACGCGGACAGGCCGCCCCGGACCTGGTCGGGAGGCCACCCGGTCTCCAGGAGAACCTCCTCGAGCTTCTTACGCGACAGGCCGCGCTCGAGGCCTTCTTTCAGGAATCCGGAAAGCTCTTCGTTGATGGCCATCGGTCGTCTCCATGATGTGCGGCTACGGGTGTTGACGCCGTCAACATATTCCCTCATGTTGTCCTTGTCAACATTCTAGATCATCTTCATGCATGACTGATCGAACCGGCACGTATCATCACGGAGATCTTAGGGCGGCACTCATAGCCGAAGCCGCGGCCATGATCGCCGACGGTGGAGCCGCCAGCGTAACGATGAGGGAGATCGGCCGACGCGTCGGCGTATCACGGGCCGCTCCCTATCGCCACTTCCCGGACAAGGCTGCGCTTCTGGTCGCAGTGGCCGCGACCGGGTTTCAACGGCTGGGCGACCGCCTCCAATCCATCGACGCGGGCGACCCGGGATCGGGCGTTGAGCCGTTCCGTCGTATGGGCGAAGAGTACGTGCGCTTCGCCCTCGAGAATCCGGCGCACTACCGCTTGATGTATGGGCGCGAGGCGCTCGTTCGGAAGGACCTGCCCGAGCTACGGGACACTGCCATCGCTTTGTTCGAGCAGCTTGTGGGCGCGTTCGAGGCCCATCAGCGCAGCGGGGCAATCAAACGACACGACGCTCGGGCACAGGCCTACATCGCCTGGAGCGCCGTACACGGCCTGGCGTCTTTGTTGATCGACGGACAGATAGAGCCTGCCGTCGCGGTTGACGCACTCGTCCAGCAGACCACGGAAACGCTGATGGACGGGATGCGCGAGCGCCACGAACGTGGACGGTAGGGCGGGCGAGCTGTTTCCTGCATGCAAGCGTCGAGCAACTATGTTCGTCATAGATGTGTTGCGCGGGACAAGTGGTAGTCTAGGATGAGGTGAGATCGTGACGTCGACGCTCTTCAATCTGGCGGGCATCGCGATCGTTGGGTGGGCATTGATGATCTTCCTGCCTGGCTGGGGCGTCACCAAGCGTATCGTCGAGTGGGCGGCGTTCCCTGCACTGGTCTCGCTCATCTATGTCATTGGTGTCGCAGCTGTCTTGATGGAGACAGGCCTAGGGGTCGTGGCCGACTTCGGCAGTGCGGAGGGCGTCGTGGGATTGCTCGCCCAGCCGGACATCGCGCTCATCGCGTGGATCCATATCCTGGCGTTCGATCATCTCGTTGGTGTCGTGATCTTCCGCGACAACCTGCGGAAGAAGGTGGTCGCGCTTCCGCTGCAATCCCTGATACTCTTTCTCACGCTGATGTTCGGCCCCGCCGGGTTCCTCACGTACTGGCTCGTACGGGCCATCCGGGTGGGAGGCGACGTGGACGGTGAACCGCCCCGGGATCATCGGAGACCGATTGATTTGAGTGTCTCCAGCTTTGCTGGAGTGTGCAGTTCACGGTAGTAGACCTCCTCGAACTCGGCCGGTGGGACAAGGCCGATCGGCTTGAGCAGGCGGTGGTTGTTGAACCACCAGACCCACTCGAGGGTGGCGAGCTCGATGTCTTCGAGCCGGGACCACGGACCGTGGTGGTAGACGAGCTCGGTCTTGTAGAGCCCGATGATCGTCTCGGCCAGCGCGTTGTCGTAGGAGTCGCCGCGGCTCCCGACCGAGGGCTCGTGCCGGCGAGCGCGAGCCGCTCAGTGTAGCGAATAGACAGATATTGAACGCCGCGGTTCGAGTGATGAACTGGGCGCTCGCCCTCGTCTCCCAGCCGCTCGCTGATCGCCTGCTCCAGGGCATCCAGGGCCAGGTCGCTCCTCAACGAGCTCGAGATCTGCCAGCCGACGATCCGCCGAGCGAACGCATCGATGATGAACGCCACGTAGGCGAACGTGCGCCCGGTCCGTACGTATGTCAGATCCGACACCCACAGCTCGTTGGGACGCGACGCCGTGAAGTCGCGGTCCACCAGGTCCAGCGGGCGCTCGGTGCCGTCGGCCGCATGCGTCGTCACCTTGAAGCTGCGGCCTCGCACCACCCCTCTCAGCCCCAGTTCGGTCATCAGACGGGCCACCGTGCAGCGGGCGACCCGGATGCCTTCCCGGTTCAGCTGCGTCCAGACCTGCTCCGCACCGTAAACCTGGAAGTTCTGGTCCCAGACCCTGCGGACCAGAGGACGTAGCAGCTCGTCGCGCTGCGCCCGAGCCGAGCGTAGCGAGGGGTCGGCCTCTCTGGCCTTGTGCCAGTAGTAGGTCGACGGAGCGATCGGCAGCACCCGGCAGATCGGCTCGACTCCGTACTCGGCCTTATGGTCGTCGATGAACGCCACCATCAGCGGGGTCAGCGGTCGAGCTCCGCCTGTGCGAAATACGCCGATGCCTTGCGTAGGATCTCGTTCGCCCGCTTCAGCTCCCGAACCTCACGCTCCAGGTCCTTGAGCCGCTGACGCTCGTCCGTCCTCAGCCCTGGCCGCTTCCCGCTATCGCGTTCAGCCCTCCGTACCCAACTCCGAAGCGTCTCCGGCGTACAGCCGATCTTGCCTGCGATCGACACGATCGCCGCCCACTGCGACGCGTGCTCCAACTCGTGATCGAAGACCAGCCGAACGGCTCTCTCCCGCGTCTCCACGGAATACTTCTTCGCCCTTTGTCATGACCCCATCCTCTCAAGGGTTGGGGTCTCCGACAATCCCGGGGCGGTTCAGATTTCCGATGTAGCCCGAGTTTACTTCCAGACTGCGCAGCGGTTAATAAAGGATACGAGCGCCGTTGCGGAGTCCTCGTATCGGGCCGTAAACATGGGGGAGCGCTCCTACTGGACGAGCGACTACACCCAGGCGTTGCAGTTCTTTCAAAAGGCGGAGCGCCTTCTCGGTGAGGGCGTCAAGCGCATCACGGAGGACGTAGTCTCCGCGGGCATAGGTTTGTGCTCAGCTCGAATGGGGGATCTGCATGAAGCGAGGGTGAGGGCGTCTGGACTCCGGAACTACAGCCGCTGGTACTTCGACCCGAGGATGTTGGGGCTCTTGACGGCTGAGCTTCAGCGAGCCAAGGGTGATCTCTCAGGCGCCGCAGAGTCCCTGGCCGACATGGCTATGCAGATATCACAGCGGTTTCGGCCACAATGGGTCGCTCTTCGGCTCGAAGAGATCGAAATCCGACGACGCCTCAACCCCCCGGTCGCCAGACGCCTTGCAGAAGAGGCGTTGTCTGTGGCCACAGACCTTCGCTTACCGCGGAGGATGGAGCAGCTCAGACGGTTGTGCTGAGGCTGGTTGCTGTCCCGGGTGTGCCAATCAGGGTGCCGCGGCGACAAGATCTCTCGAGAGTACGTCCGCACCCCTGCAACTCGGATTTCATTCCCTACGGCCGCTGCATGTTCTTCAAGTAGCCATCCAGAAGTGAGTGCTTGGACAACCTCCGGGGCAAATTGAGTTCCAGAGTTCACGGCCAGCTGCTCTCTAACCTGTTCGAGCGTTAGTGCCCTACGATAAGGGCGATCGGAGAGCATCGCGTCGATCGCGTCACAGGTCATTATGATTTTGGCACCCATTGGGATGGCCGACTCCCCGATACCATCGGGGTAACCTCCGCCATCCATCCGCTCATGGTGGTGGCGAACCGCAAGAATGACCTCATTCGGAAAGGACGAGAGCGAACGCAACAGTTCCACGCCCTTTGCCACGTGCGATTGGATTATCTCTCGCTCTTGATCTGTAAGCGTTGCGGGTTTCTTCAAGATCTCCGAGTAGATTGCCTCAATCTTCCCAATATCGTGCAAAAGGGCCGCCGTCTCCAAATAGTCAAGTCGTGGTCCGTTAATGCCCAGCTCACGGGCTATTTGTTTTGCGAGCATTGCGACACGCAGAGAATGGCCGGATGTGTACGGGTCTCTCGTTTCAATCGCCTTTACTAGAGCCTTCAGAAGATCCCGGTTGGCGCGCTGTAGTCGATCGTTGTTTAGGTAGGAGTACCTAATAAAGAGAAGGGGAAACAGAGCAACTAGGAGGCCCGTAATATTCAATTCGATATAAAAGAATGCTACAGCTATAGCAATTGGGCTAACTAGTATGTCGTTCAAGAGGTTGCTGCCCGACCGCCCCATTATCGAAGCAAAGACCCATCTAAATGACAGCCTCTGATCAATCGCGATCGCCAAGGCAGTTGCTGTATGGTTCATCAAGACGAAGATGGCGCCAAAGATTGCAAATGGAACGATCTGGGTACCGATCGATCCCACGTGTCCCTCGGGTAGCAAGGCGAGCGCAGTTCCGCCCAGCATGGTGTACACCGCGCCGCCTGCGGCCACACCGAGAAGCCATTGTGAGATGTTAAAAATGCCTCGGATCGGCTCTTTCTTTCGGATCAAGAACTCGCCAACGACACCTGATATTCCCACGAGTACGACCGCCGCGGGGGGTCCGAACAGGAGAACGCAGGTCAGCAGCGGAATGAAGGTGACCGAAGAGGTCCCACTCGAATCCCCGACGCGCACGGATATTGCTAGAGACTCTGAAATGATTCCGAGCAGCGTCAGAACCATCGCCCCCATGAGGGCATTCAGGGAGAACTGGGCGAGTGTGGTCCAGTCCAGTAGGGCGATCGCCAATATGGAGCATCCAAGGATGCCACTGACGTAAATCTTGATCGCTGAGAGTCGCATTCGGGCCGAGAGGCCCCCCCGGCCGAACCGGCCGTTTACCAGCCGAGCAGCCCCGACCCTAGCAGGGCGATAGCTCGTCCAAAAAAGTCGAACAGAGAGCTAAAGAGCACATTGATCACCTCCTTTCGGACCGGAGTCGACTTCCTTGTTCCAAGAAAGTCGCTTGCGCTCCGCTCATCCGCTCAGCTTCGCTCGTGGCTGACCGGGGGGCTCTCCTTTTTTGAGACGCGTGAGGCGCGCCGGTCCGTGAGGAGGCGCGCCCGTTACCTTGTAACTTTTCTTGGCTTTTGCTCGTTACATCCGCCCGCGGGTCCAACGGTCCGTGGCTTGCAGGACCGCCAGAATCACGGCCTTGTCAGTCGAGTCTTCTATCGGCGTGGATGCCGATAGCGGCACTACATTCCGTCCGACCAGGGCGTGGACCGCCACCAGCACGTGACGGCGGTCGAACGCCTCCACCACCTTGGTTCCGTCCAGCGCGAGCGACAGCCCCGCGCTTCCGTTTCTCTCGGCGCTGCCCCCGACTGCTGCCTCAACGGCTCGCAGGGTGGCGTTGGCCACCGTTTCGAGCCGAGGCCGCGGCAAGTCGGCTCCGAGCGCCTCTCCCCGGTACCGGTGACCGTCCCATTCCACGTCCACCGCGATACGCAACTGGTGGGAGCGGTCACTCTCCACCTCGTGGCCCACGAACAGGATCCTAGAGTCGCCCCGGGCCGGACTCGGCATTTGTATCGACTCGCCTCCGCCAGCCTCGCCGCTGCTTTGGGCCACCGAGATCTTCCTGTGATCCACGTCCAGATCGAAGTGGGCACGGAGGGCCGACTCGATGTTACGCACCGTCTGTTTGGGCGCGACATCGTGGTTCGTGAGGACATGAATCTCATCGATGGCACCGCCTGGCTTGGCCACCACACGTGCCGACAGAATGCCGGTGAGCGATCCCAGGAGCTCCTCAGCTCCACCGACCGACCAGGGACTGGCCTCGTCGCCTCCGTTCGCGACGTCGGCGCCTCTCACGAAGACCATGGGCCTTTACTCATCCTCCTGTTGTCCGCCCGGATGCGCCGGGAATCACATCGATCGTCGGCTCTGGCCCTCAAACGGAGGCAACCCCTCAACGACCGGCTGTATCCGGCCTCAGGGGGCTCAGCGAGAGCGCGAGAGACAAATGTTTACGAGACGCTTAGACGATGATGCGGAGGCATGGTAAAGTCAAGCATAAAATAGATTAGGGCCGGGTCATCTCTAGCAGTTGCAGGACCCTAAGATCAAGAAATCTCGCCGGAGACAGTCAGCGGAACAGAACCCCTCCGGAGAGGTCCGCGGGCACTTCCAGCCCGACGAGCTGGGCGAGTGTCGGGGCCAGGTCGACCGTGTGTACGCCCTCGTCGCTTCGGCCGGGCGTGACCGTCGGCCCGAGAAATACGAGGGGGACGTGCCGATCGTACCAGTTGGGGCCCAAGTGAGACGTGCCGAACGGAAGCGGCCCGATCAGCGTGCCTGGAGGGGGCCGCACTTCGACGCCGAAGCGTGACATGATCCCCGTCCAGCGGTCCGGCCAGTACGAGTGCCGGAAGAGGACGGCAAATGTATCGGGCGGCGGATCCTGGACGATCCCCTCGTCGAGATACGCCTTTTCGATGATGGGGCTGCGCTCTGCCGCCCGCGCCATGCGCTGCCGGACCTCGGTGCGAGAGCCTCCGGCGGCGAGCGCTTCGTTCACGTCGGCGAACATTTCCAGCAGCTCCTCGCGCGTGACGCGGTGTCCCACGAGGCCCTGCTCCTCGCGCCATTCGGGGGCTTCGAGCGCGCCGTGGTCCGACGAAAACGCCAGCGCCCAACCGTCTTCCCCGACCTGCTCGTCGAGCAGCTCCAGCAGGTCGCCGAGCACGGCGTCGAGCCTCAAGAGATTGTCCAGCTGTTCGAGGCTGCGGGGACCATAGTCGTGACCCACGTAATCCGTCTGCGAGAACGAGATGGCCAGGAAGTCGAGCGCGCCGCGCCCCCCGAGCTCGAGCTCGGCGATGCCCTCCTCGACGAAAGCGAGCACCGCTCGGTCCAGAATAGGTGTCTTCGCTACCCACCCCGCGAAGCCACCTGGATTCACCGTGTCACCCTCCTCGGCGAAGACATGCGGGAACGTCGTGTGTACGCCGTCCCCTTCGTACCACGCCGAATCGGGTCGTGCGCGCGCCAGCATCTCAGCCGGCACCTGATTGAGCCAAACGGAGTCGGCGTAGAAGGCTGGCATGAGCTCGGTGTTGAAAGACTCCACCCACTCCGGTAGCTCTTCTGCGTAATAGCTCGACGTCACGAAGCGACGCACCGGGGTCGCGACCCAGAAGACGTTCGCCGCGGGCGCTCGGCCGCCCATCGGGATCGCAGCCCGGTCCTTCGACGAGACCGAAAGCACCCGTGCGGCCTCGTTGCGGTCGAGAATCCAGTCTGCGAGCCCGTCGTGCTGGAGGTTGGCCGGCGAACGGCCCTCCATGAACTCGACGCCAAGGAGTGGGGACGTCGTGTCCTCCACCGCGTAGACGTCCGTGCGGCCGCCAGAGCTATCGTGCGACCATTTGTTGGATACGACCCCGTGCTCGGAAGGGTAGGACCCAGTGGCGAGGGTAGCGTGCCCGGCCGCTGTCTCGGTGACCGCGTGGAAATGAGAGGCGTTCGCGAACGCCAGCCCTTCGTCGAGCAGCCGGCGCAAGCCCCGCGAGAAGAGGTCTTCGTATTCGGAGACCAACGACATCGGAAGCTGGTCTACGACGATCAGGACCGCGAGGGTCGGGGCGGGCTGGTCCGGCTCGTTAGCAGGCGCCGGTGCCGCGACTGCGGCGATGCAAGCCACCACCGACCCGCCAACGAGTGCCAGTACGGACTTTCGCAAGACAGGGATGATCATCTCGGCCCTAGAGGCTGTGGGACTGCCGCCCACCATACCGCGCGCCGTTCCCTCTCGACAAGCGAACCCGCGCGGGTACGGCCTATCCGGCGCCGAATACACCGAAGCACCCCTCGATGCACCGTCGCCTCCAACGTCATCCCGGTGCACCCCCGTCGTCTCGGTCGCCCCCGTCGCCTCCCCGTCCGCCCATGGAGCTGCCCGATTGGAGGGGCTTCTTTTCGCCCTGATGAGCGACGACAGCGATCTCGACAGCCCGGGTTCGGCTCTCCTCTTCGACGAGACGGCCAGACCCGACTTTCGCGCCACCTATGGCACACTGGTCGGCCGTTCGACTCATCTCGACGTGGCGCTGAGGCGGCATCCGCTTGACGACGCTGGACCTGAGCAGGCGCGAGCTCGCGGGCCTCGTGCGACTGAGGGTCGTTCTGGCGATGCTCGACGCGATCACCCTGGACCTCGAGGCGAGCGCGGTCATGCTCAGGCCCGACAGGCGGGAGACCCTGCGCGTGATCACCGGTCTTCTTGCCACGGGCATCATCGAAGTGCGTGCAGCGCCGCTGGCCGGGTGGGCGCCCGACTTCTCCGTCTTTCGCGACGCCGATGGTCCCTTCGCCGTGCTCCTGGGCAGCCACTGGTTCCAGCGGCCCTACCCGCACCGTGGACCAGCCTTGGCAGCTCTGCACGGACAGGCCGGAGCCACGCTCGCTCTATCCCGATTCGAAGACGTGTGGCGGAGCGGGCACGACATCAGCCCCGCCGTGCTAGGCATACTCGAGCGAGCGCGAGGCCGCTCCGGAGCCCCTTAAAGCGCTCACGCCGCCGTCTCCTGCGTGCCTTCCGAACGCCTAGAGCCACAACGGATCTAGCGCCCTCCTGTGTGCGGCCCAGTTCCAGCTGCGGTGCTTGACATGGTTCTCGAGCCACGATTAGCTTCCGCGGCCCTCGACGAGGGTCGGTCCCGCGTAGCTCAGTTGGCAGAGCAGGTGGCTGTTAACCACCGAGTCGCTGGTTCGAGTCCAGCCGCGGGAGCTGCTCGATGAGCGTCCCTCATCGGAACGACAGGCCCCGGAATCAGATCATCCAGACGCTGATCCCGGGGCCTGGGTGCTTTTGGACGGCCTCCAACCCCCCGGAGCCGTCTCGATCCATGACCTCTTCCTCCCTTGACCCCTTCCGTGGTGTGAACAACTGTTTGTGACCGGGCCGAGGTCTTCGCATCGACCCCCCCACGACCAACCTCGCCGAGGGCTCACATGCGACCTCACATAACGTTCGCTAGTGACGCTGGCGATTGCCCGCGGATCCGGGCGGACGGCAGGGGGCCTCCGCGCCAGCATCGTCATGGATGAGCACCGGCCGGAACCCGCCAAACAGGATGACCGTCACGCGGGCGCCGCGGCGCCCGGAATACCATCGACCGTTTACGAGGTGCTCGCGTTGCTCGTCAACGGCGACTACGTCGCGGACCGGGCCCTCGCTACTTCACTGTTCCTTTCCCTCACCCTCCGGCGGCCCCTCTTCTTGGAGGGCGAGGCCGGCGTCGGCAAAACCGAGGTCGCCAAGGTGCTCGCCCTCATGCTCGACCGCCGCCTCATCCGGCTCCAGTGCTACGAGGGGCTCGACGTCGCCTCGGCAGTCTATGAGTGGGACTATCCACGGCAGATGATCGAGATTCGGCTAGCCGAAGCGACCCACGAAGTCGATCGCGAGCAGCTCCAGAAGGACATCTTCTCCGAGGAGTTCCTGATCCGCAGGCCCCTTCTGGAGGCCCTCCAGCCACACCCGGGGGGCCCCCCAGTGCTGCTCATCGACGAGCTCGACCGGACAGACGAGCCGTTCGAGGCGTTCCTGTTGGAGATCCTCGCAGACTTCCAGGTTTCGGTCCCGGAGATCGGCACGATCGCGGCGGAGGAGCCGCCGATCGTCGTCATCACGTCGAACCGGACGCGAGAGATCCACGACGCGCTGAAGCGGCGCTGCTTCTACCACTGGATCGACTATCCGACAGCGTCGCGGGAGCACGAGATCATCCGGGTCAAGGTCCCGGACGCTCCGAGGAACCTGCGTGATCAGATCGTCGGCTTCGTTCAGAGACTCCGTAGGGAGGACCTGTTCAAGGTACCTGGCGTAGCGGAGTCTCTCGACTGGGCGCGAGCGCTGCTCATGCTCGACAAGACGGAGTTAGATCCTGCAGTCGTGGAAGATACGCTCGGCGTGCTCCTGAAGTACGAAGACGACCTGGCGCGCATCAAGGGCAGCGTAGCGAAGAAGACGCTCGAAGCCGTTAAATCCCAAGGGGAAGGGAAGCGGGCGTCAAGATCCGAGGCCCGCACCAGTGGTCCCGCAGAGCGTCGAGGTGAACGCGCAAGGCAAAAGAGCGAGCGGGAGAGGCGGAAAGCCGATGGCCGGGACGACAAACCCGACACGCGCAAGAAGGCGACGCGAGGCCCTCGCGCGAAAGAAGCGGAAACGATGTCCCGGCGCCGGTCAGGCCCGCGGGAGAGGGCCTGGTAGAACACGTACTCCACTTCACGCGCATCCTCCGGATGGCCGGCTTGCCGCTGGGTCCTGGGCAGCTACTCGAGGCATACCGGGCCCTGGCGGTCGTCGACATCACCGATCGCGAGGAGTTTTACTGGACGCTCCACTGCGTCTTCGTGCGGCGCCCAGAGGAATCGGAGCTCTTCCAGCACGCGTTCGGCCTCTTCTGGAGGCCTCCCGACGCGAGGCGACTCGTCCTCGACGAGCTCCTTGGGCGTAGCCAGGCCACCGGCGTGCGTGGCACGGTCACGCGACCGCCGAGCACTGCTCGAGAGGTGCTGGGCGAGCGCGCCGCTTCCGCTCACGCGGCCGAGGAATCACTGGCGGAGGACGACGCACTGGCTCTACCCGGCTATTCGGCCGCCGAGGTGCTTCGGAACAAGGACTTCGACCAGATGGACACGGAGGAGCTCGCGGAGGCGCGCCGGCTCGTGTCTCGCATGAAGCTGTCCGTGGACACCCTGCCCACGCGTCGCTACCGTCGCGACCCCCGTGGCGAACGCTACGACTTGCGCGCAACCCTGCGCGCGGCCGTGCGCGCCGGCCACGGCCACATCCCGCTTCAGCGGAGGACCCGCCGGCGTCAGGCGCCCCCGCTCGTCGTCCTCTGTGACATCTCGGGCTCCATGCGAAGTTATACGCGTATGCTGCTGCACTTTCTCCACGCGCTGTCTTCAGACAACAACCGGATCCACACCTTTCTGTTCGGAACACGTCTGACCAACGCCACGCCCCACATGCGCCGCAAGAACCCCGACAAGGCGCTCAGGCAGCTAGGCGAGGCAGTGCTCGACTGGGACGGGGGCACCCGGATCGGTCATTCGATCGCCGACTTCAACCGCCGCTGGAGCCGTGAGGTGCTGACACCGGGTGCCGTGGTCGTGCTCATCAGCGACGGGCTCGACCAAGAGGGAGGCGAGGGGCTCGAAGCCGCGATGATGCGCTTGCACCGCTCCTGTCGGCGACTGATTTGGCTCAACCCACTCGTTCGCTACGAAGGCTTCGAGCCCCAGGCAGCCGGCATCCGGGCCATGATCCGTCACGTCGATGACCTGAGAACGATCGTCAACCTGCGGAGCCTGGAGCACCTGGCCGAGGCCCTCGAGGATCTGAACCGGCCCCGTTCCCTGCCGGATCCATGGGTGCCGCTGCTCAGGAGCATCTCGACGCGAGCGATGCGCGACGACGCGCGGCAGACCCAAGCCCCCCGTAGCAGAGGAGCCCGCGCGCGGGCCTGAGGGACCCTAGTGTGGTGATGCACGCTGCTTCCGATTGGGCACGGGAGACCGGTCGCGGGACCCTAGTGTTCCGTTGCCGAAGTCTCTGGCCCACCGAGGCGGTTCCCGCGCCTGCGAATCGAGGCGGAGCGACGCGGCGTAGCTGTGGCTACGACAAGGAGTTCCAACGACAAGTCGCTGGATGCGGGGTGCCGCCGAATGGGCTAAGGACTTTGGTTACGGGACACTAGCAGCGCTCTCCTAATTCGCGGATCAGCCCGAGGGCCTCACGGGTGTCCACGTCCACGAGGACTCCGGGACCGGTCGGCACCTCCACGATGTCGTCGCCCAGCCGGGCCAGGAGGTCCTGCGCGCCCCGGTCGCCCCACAGCTCCCGGAGCTCGGGCAAGAACCGCAGAGGCCACAGCACCGGGTTGCCCCGTCTGCCCGAGTGGATGGGCACGCAAACCCGGGTTGCGCCGCTGCGCTCGAAGGCATCGATCAGAAGGTACAAATCATCTTGCGTCACCAGGGGCATGTCGGCGAGGCACACCAGCGCTCCACGCGCCCGGTCCGCGAGCGCCTCGGCCCCGGCCACCAGCGAAGTGCTGAGCCCCAGGGCGTGGCGCGGGTTGGGCACGATCTCGACGTTGCGATGGGCGAGTGCCTCGCGCACCTCACCACCGGAAGGCCTCGTAACCACCACGACGGGGGCGGCTCCGGCGCCGAGCGCGGCGTCCACCACGCGGGCGACCATCGGTACCCCACCGATCGTCTCCAGCAGCTTGTCGCCGCCGCTCATCCTTCGCGAGCTGCCCGCCGCCAGGACGAGGGCGGCGACAACGCGTTCGCTCATGCCGACGACCCTCGCCTGGCGGCGCCGGAGTCCTGCTCAGGATCTACAGTGTCGACGCCTCGCTCCACGTAGGGGCGACTCCTTCGCCACCGCACTACCGACGGAGCCGGTCCACCGCCTGCGCGGCGATGGCGACAGCGATCTCCGCCGGCGTGTGCGCGCCGATGTCGAGCCCCACCGGTGCGTGGACGCGTCCGACCTGCTCGTCGGTGAATCCGGCCTCCACCAGGCGCGCCACGCGGCGCGCATGCGTGCGCCTGCTTCCCAAGGCGCCGATGTAAAACGCCTGGCTGCGCAACGCCGCCGAGAGGGCCGGATCGTCCAGCTTCGGGTCGTGGCTCAGGGTTACGACAGCGGTTCTGTGGTCAATCTCGAGCTCCTGGAGCGCCTCTTCAGGCCATCGGCGTAGCAGCTCGACGCGAGGAAAGCGGTCGTCCGTCGCGAACGCCCCGCGTGGGTCGATCACGATGACGTGAAAGCCCGCGAGCGCGGCGATCGGTGCGAGGGCCTGCGCAATGTGGACGGCGCCTACCACCAGCATGCGCAGAGGCAGATTGTAGACCTTTAAGAACACCTCGCCCGATTGCGTGCTGGCCAACCGCGAGCGGTCGGCGAGTAGCGCTTGCCGGGCCGCTTCGAACAGGTCGGCTGAGACGTCCGACGCCGACTCTTTCTCGAAGGGGTGAAGCACGGACTGCGACCCATCGGCCAGGCGAGTCGTGAGCACCGCCGGTCGCCCCCGCTGGCTGGCCTCCAGAAGCAGCGCGAGAACCTGTCGGGTCACGAAAGGGGCTCGACATAGATCGTGACTCGGCCGCCGCAGGCGAGCCCGACCGACCAGGCCTCTTCGTCGCTCACTCCGAAGCTCAGCCTGCGGGGCTCCCCGGACCGTACGACCTCGAGGCCGGCGTCGATCACAGCGCCCTCCACACACCCGCCGGAGACGGACCCGGTGCACTCCCTCCGATCGTTGAGGGCGAGCTGGCTCCCTGGCTGACGTGGCGAAGATCCCCACGTCTCGATGACCGTGGCGAGAGCGACGCCGCAGCCCTCTTCGAGCCAGGCCGCAGCGGCAGCGAGAACCTCGGCATCCAGCGAAGGCGCGTGCTCTCCGGCCTTGTCCGGCGTCGCGGGGTCGCGCGCTCCCGACGCTGCGACGCTCACTCGTCCAACTCGGGGAGACGTTTTGCGATCCAGACCGTGCGGTAGATCGCCGTTGACACGGTTCCGACCGCCACCAGCGTCAGCACCGGGAGCAGGAGTGCCCCGGGCGTCGCGCGGTCTAGCGCCCCCGAGAGCACCGGGTCCAGGACGGCCCCGAACCCCACGAGGATGAGCCGTTCCGCGCGCTGCATCACCCCGACCGTGCAGAGCACGCCGACGCTCTCGCCTCTGGCGCGCGTATAGCTGACGAGCAGCGAGCCCCCCATCCCCACGACGACAACGCACAGCGCGAGCGCAGATACGTGGAAGAGCACTGCCAACCCGACGAATACAGCGACTTCGGCGAAGCGATCGAGGCTGGAGTCGAGAAACGCTCCCCGGCGGGAAGCCATGCCCCGTGCGCGCGCAACGCGACCGTCGAGGATGTCGGCAACCCCTCCGAGAAGGACCGACCAACCTCCCAGCGCCAGCGAGCCCGCCGCGAACAGCGCCCCGGCGAACAAGCCCAGCGTGACTCCCAACAAGTTGAAGAGAAGCGGGCCCAAACCCGCTGCGAGCGAAGCGCGCTCGACCGGACCCAGGAACCAGTAGAACCAGTCGCGAACGAAAGACCCTAGAACGAAGCTGCCCCGGTTCGGGGAAGCGTTGGGGTCGGGGCTCTCCCTCGCACCCCCGAACGCGTACACGGGCATCGACAGGACCGCGACTGCGAGGATCATCACGAACGCCCATAGGTCGGAGGTCATCCTCACGAGCCTCCGGCCTCGGGGACGGGGCCGGTGGGGGCCGCGTCGTCCTCGTCGTGCGAACGGCCCACGGCAAGAACGACGCGAATGACCTTCGGCCAGAGGAGCAGATAAGGTAGCCTGCGCTCCCACCGCGTAACCTCGACACTCATCCCCGTGCGGCGCTCGATCTTGCGCTGTACGTAGGTGATCCAGTCGTTGAAGGTAAGGCTGTGCTTCAGCCAGCGGGCGGTAGCGCGCACCCGCGACACGAGGAAATAGAAGCGGAGGCGGCGCCTCCCGGCCGGTGGACCGATCCAGTTCCACCCCCCGGCGGACTGCCGTACGAGCCCCTCACGCTCGGCCTGCTCGAGGATGGAGCGGTAGGCCGGGACGAGATCGTCACGCTGCGCCTCGAACACGGAATCGCTGCGCCCCCGCGACTCCGGTCGGAACTCACTGGCGTAGGACAGCGAAATCATGCCTCGGGCGACACCCTGCGCTGTGAGCGGCTCCTCCAGCCACGGGCCGGCCCACCGGAGGACGTCCCGCCGAGCGGCCGCGAGCGTTTCGTCCACCCACGCTCGGGCCTTCTGGGAGCGTGCGAAGACGATCTCTACCCGCTGGGCCATCCGCCCCAGCACGAAGTGGTCGCGCGCCCGATCGGAGCAGGACCGCTCGAAGTCGCTTCGAGTGAGAATCATGCACTTTGCCAGCTCTCCGCCCGAAAGTCCCGGATCGAATGCGATGACGTTGGGCGCCAGCACCTTCGCCAGAAGTGCAAGGAGCCAAGGGCTCCGACGATGGAGTCCGGCGCCAGAGAGGCCGCGATAGAATGGCCCGTACGCGTCGACGATCACGACCAGGTCGTACGCACTGAAACGGTCCGGCGTCGTTCCGGTGAGGCGGGATCCGAACAGCAAGACAGCCACGAGCCCGTCCCCGGACACCTCCCTCAGAGCGCGAACGAACCCTGCGGTCGCGGTGGCAAGAGTCGCGTCGGCACCGTCGGGGGCGAGGGGCTCTGACGTCAAGCCGAGACGCCTCGGAGCTCGGATAGCATGCGGCTCATGCGATCGTGCATCTCTTCGATGAACACGTCGGGGTCCGCGTCCGGGCCGGGCGATTCGAATGGGCCGGTGCAACGCAGGGCGGCCCGGATCTCCGAAACACCCTTCAGGTCCAAGAAACGGCGCGTCTGCCAAAGACCGTCGACGACGACGAGATGGACCTCCCATTTCCTCGCTCTCAGGATCGCCCGCAGGCCCGCGCGTTTGAATCGTCCCAGCGTTCCGTCTCGTGAGCGGGACCCCTCCGGAAACATGACGAGGGGAAGCTCGCCACTGCTCACGACCTCACGCAGTCGGTCCAGGTCACCGCGCACCGTTGCCCCTGGATCCACCGTCGGGTATTGATAAAGGCGGATCATGTGAGAAATTAATGGGATCCAGCGTGTGTAGCGCCGGCGCGTCACGATCCGAGGATAACTTTCGGGGAACGCACCTACCACGAGGGGGATGTCGAGAAGCGACTGGTGGTTCATCAGCACGAGGACGCTGGGACGGGACGGCAGCCGGAGACACGACTGGAACTTGGCCCCCCCCAACCAGCCCATCGCGACATCGAGCACCATCGTTCGCATGAGCTGGATCCAGCGACCCAGGATCTTGTGCCGGGCGGACGGGAAGATTCGAGCCGCCGCCGCCACCACGGTGCGCTGAGGAAGGTCGGCGAGAACCAGGAAGATCGCGACGAAGGCCACCGACCCGTAGCCTCTCAGTCTCGCGAGGAGCGAGGAAGACTGGGATTGGCCTTCGTTTTCTTCGGGCATAGAGTAATGGTTGGCTTTTGAGACGGCCGTCTCGCTCTCGGGGAACGCTAATGCAAGAGTTCGACTCGCATCAAGCTGCAGAAGCTCAGCCCGGCACCGTCGAAGAGGCGGAGCCGGCTGTCCGTAGCACCCGGAACCGCATCAGCGAGGTGAGCGAGCAGGAGGACGCTGACCGGCCGACCGCACCCGCGGCGATGGACTACGACTACACCAACTTCTACTTCGGCTCAGGGACCGATCCGTTCGCGCTCCTCGAGCCTTTCGACGAGTGGTGGCGCGAAGCCAGGCCCGCCGGATACTACCAGTTCGAGCTGCCCATTCTCAGCGCTCCGGCTACGCGTGTGGACGTGCGCGACACACTGACCGGAGACGTCCGCAAAGGGCTCGTCAACTTCGCCTCGTACAACTACTTGGGGCTCTCCTATCGGCCCGAGGTGAAGCAAGCTATCAAGGAGGCGGTGGACATCTTCGGGGGGGGATCCTCTGGGTCACCGATCCTCAGCGGGACGACCGACCTCCACGACCGCCTGTCGATCGAGATCGCGCGGTTCAAGAAGAAGGAGGCGGCCCTAATCTTCCCGACCGGCTTCAGCGCCAATATCGGGACCATCGCCGGCCTCATGCGCTCTGGCGACCTGATCGTAGCAGACCAGTGGTCGCACGCGAGCATCGTGGACGGGATGATCCTCTCGAAGGCAAAGTCCCGGTTCTTCCGCCACAACCAGCCAGAGGACCTGGAGAGAAAGCTCGCGGGCTTCGAGGGGAAGAAGTTGGTGGTCGTGGAGGGCGTCTACTCCATGGACGGGGACGTCGCGCGCCTACCGGAGATCCTCGAGGTCGCCAAGAGGCACGGAGCCCGAATCCTGGTCGACGAGGCCCACTCGGCCTTCATTTACGGTGAGCACGGCCGCGGTGTCGTCGAGCATTTCGGCGTCGAGGATGAGGTCGATATCCACATCGGCACGTTCTCCAAGAGCCTGGGCGGGCAGGGCGGCTACGTCGCCGGATCGAGGAAGCTCATCCAGTACCTCCGTGGGTTCTCCCGCTCGAGGTTCTTCTCGTGCGCGCTCGCTCCGACCGTCGTCGCGGGGCTCCTGAAGGCGCTCGAGATTTCCGAGAACGAACCGGAGCTTCGTCACCAGTTGTGGGCGAACGTGCGCATCATGCAGGGCCTGTTGGCGCGGGCCGGCGTCGACTTCGCCGAGTCCACGTCTCAGGTGATTCCGATCATGATTCGCAACGACTCCTTGATTCTGAGGCTGGGAGAGCAGCTCCTGCGCGAGGGCGTGTTCATCAACCCGGTCAAGTACCCGGCCGTCCCCAAGCACAAGTCACGTTTCCGAATGTCGATCTCGGCCGCTCACACGAGGGAGGACCTTGAGGAGGGGGCCGAGATCATCACCCGGGTCTTGGGGGGAAGCGGAATCGGGGGCGCGGCGACTTGAGTAGGGTGAGACACGCAGGGTGCGGCATGCAAAGCGCAGTCCTGTGAGTGCGATGACCCTGACACGTTATGGGTTCAGCGACGCTGTGGGCGCCTTCTTCGAGATGCCCACCGCGGACGCACGCAAGATCCTCCCTCCCCACCTCGAGCCCATCGAGATGATGCACACGCGGTCCATCCTCGCCCTGACCGCGTTTCACTTCACCGAAAGCATGGTCGGCGAGTACGACGAGATCGTGCTGTCGGTGATCGTTCCTCCACGCGTGGAGGCCGGACAGGCCTGGCCCAAGTCGGCCTTCTTCCCGTTCATCGTCGGCACGAGCACCGAGTCGAGCCGGCTACACGCCATCGAGCGGTGGCACCTTCCCCACTACAAGCACGACCTCGACATCACGCTCGAGGAGCGTGACGGGCTCATGCACGTGAGCGTCCGCGAGGACACTCAGCCCGTCCTCGATCTCACGGTGACCCCGCACGATTTCGAGCCGGTACGCCATCTTTACTCGTCCTTCATGGTGAACGACGAGGAGTGCTTCAAGGTCAACATCTACATGGAAGGACCGCACTCGGAGCACGAGGAGGAAGAGGGCGAGCTCATCCTCCACGAGCATCCGCTGACCGACGCCCTCACGCGCGACGAAATCGGGCCATTGCCCTTCCGCGAGCAGTGGATCAAGAGCGGGCTCCAGACATTCGAGGAGCTGGAGCGAATCTGACCGACGGAGCGAGATCCGGCGAGGACGTCTTCGTCATCTTCAACCCCGCCGCCGGTCGTGGCCGTGGCCGTAAACGCCTCGCTCGCTATCTGGAGCTCCTCCGGACCCACGTGCCTGGCGCTACGCACGCCATAAGCGAGGCTGCTGGCGCGGAATCGGCGCTCGCTGACAAGGCCCTGGCCGCGGGCTATCGCACCGTGGCGGCGGTCGGCGGGGACGGCACATGGAGTCAAGTCGCCGACCGGATCATCGCTTCTGGACGCGACGACGTTCGATTCGCCGCGCTACCGGCTGGAACTGGCAACGACTTCATCAGAAGCCTCGGGCACGACCACCGGGATGAAGAAGCGGCCATCAGAGTGCTGGCCGGTGAAGGAACGCTTCGTGTAGACGTGGGGCGCATTCTCACTCCGACACGTCCCATCGGCGTACCCGGCGTGCAGCCCTCTGCAGGCCGCCATTTTCTCAACCTCGTTGGATTCGGCTTCGACATCGCCGTGATCGACGCGGCGGCCCAGGCACGCTTCCTCCGCGGCGAGCTGCTTTACAAGGTCACGGCCCTTCATCAGCTCTTCCGCTTTCCCGGGTTCGAGGTGGATGTCGAGGACGCCCAGGGGCGACAACTCAGCTCGGGGCGTCAGCTCATGCTGACCATATCGAACGGCCGGTACTTCGGTGGAGGCTTCCCCATCGCACCCGTGGCTACGGTGACGGACCACCGACTGCACGCCTGTCTCATTGGTGACGGCCGGCCACTCCAGCGCCTTCGCTTGTTCAACCTGGCGGAACGAGGCCTCCACGTTCGATCCGAGCGGGTCGACGTCGTGGACTCGTCTCGCTTTACCATCCGATTCCCGACCCCACCCCGCTTCGAAGTGGACGGCGACGTCCACATGGCCACGGGAACCGAGGTCGAGGTGGAGGTGCTACCAGGAGCGTTGACCGTGTTGTCCTCCGAGAACTTTGCATCACAAAGTACTTGACGATGAGCCGGCCCGGGCGTAGCCTCTAAGGATGCAGCCCGCACGACGCCTCGGCCGCGACTCAGAGGGGCCCATCGCGCTCCACGATCGCGCGATGGATAACCTCCGTTTCATCCGCGAGACGATGGAGCGGTCCACGTCCTTCACGGCGGTCTCGGGGTGGGCCGGGATCGTGATGGGCGCGATCGCGCTGGTCGCGGCGTTCTTCGCGGCGCGGATCGACACACCCGCGGATTGGCTGTCGACGTGGCTTGTGGCTGCGGCGTTGTCGGCTGCCGTGGCGCTCTTCGCCATGGCACGCAAGTCGAAAGCGGTCGGAACATCGCTCCTGAACGGCCCCGGTCGAAAGTTCGTGCTCGGGTTTGCCCCGCCCGTGGCAGTGGGCGGCGTTATGACCATCGTCTTGTTCGCCGAGGGCCTCGTGCACCTCCTGCCGGGAGCCTGGCTGCTCCTCTACGGAGCGGGGGTCGTCACCGGTGGCGCGTATTCGGTCAAGAGCGTTCCCCTGATGGGGGTAGGGTTCATGATCGTGGGCGGAGCGACCTTGCTGGCACCGCCAGCCTGGGGCAACACGCTCATGGCGGTGGGTTTCGGCGTGCTGCATATCGTTTTCGGTCTCATCATCTGGAGGAAGCACGGTGGCTGAGAAGACTGGGGCTGCCACGCGGTCGTCGACCGCGCCGGCCAAGGGCCGAGCCGACCCGCTGGGGAGCGTATCGGGCGCACGAGCCGAAGGAAGTCCCCTCCAGCTCGACCGACTCATCCACGAGCGCGTGCGCCTCGGCATCGTGAGCGCGCTGGCCGTCAACGGGTCGCTCAGCTTCAACGAGCTCAAGGCCCTCCTGAGTACTACTGATGGCAATCTGAGCGCTCACGCGCGTCGCCTGGAGACTGCGGGCTACGTCAGGTGCCGGAAGTCGTTCGAGGGTCGCATCCCTCGAACGGACTACGAGCTCACCAGCCGAGGGCGCGTGGAGCTGGCGTCCTATTTGGACCACATGGAGGCGCTCATCCGGGCGACACGCGAAGGGTGACGGGGCATTTTTTTTCGAAGCGCGCTCTATGAAGCAAAGTACTTCAGAGCAAGGCCTGCCGACGGGACGACCGTCCGGGATACACTTGGCGATCATCATGGACGGCAACGGCCGCTGGGCAACACAGCGACGGCGAGCACGAACCTTCGGACACCGGCAGGGCGCGGAAGCGGTACGCCGCGTGGTGAAGGCTGCGCCCGGCCTCGGGATCGGCGTACTCACACTCTACGCCTTTTCGTCGGACAACTGGTCCCGGCCGCCGGCGGAGGTGAGGGCCCTCATGCGGCTCCTACACAGGCATCTGCTGCAAGAGGCGGCCGAGCTTGCCGACGAAGGGGTTCGCCTTCGCGTGATCGGCCGCCGCGACAGGTTGTCACCGGCCATTCTCCACGCGATCCGCGCCACCGAAGAGCGAACTCGAGCTGGAGAGCGGCTGCTTCTACGCGTCGCGGTCGATTACTCCGCCAGATCGGCCATCGTTGCGGCGGCCGCGGCGCTCGCTCGCGATGGTACCTACGAAGACCACGAGCCCGACCGAGCCTGCTTCGAGCGCCAGTTGGGGCGTGCCTTGGGAGAGCCGGACCCCGTCCCCGACGTGGACCTCCTCGTCCGCACGGGTGGCGAACGGCGCCTGAGCGACTTCCTCCTGTGGGAGTGCGCGTACGCCGAGCTGTACTTCAGCGATCTCATGTGGCCCGAGTTCGGTGGGGAGACTCTCGCCGCCGCGGTCGCCGATTTCCGCCGCCGAGAGCGCCGATTCGGAAGGCTTCCCGGGGAGCAGACCGCAGTCTGAGCTTGCTTCGGGCGGCAAACGCTGCCCTGTGACGGCGAACAGCCTCGTGCGCCGAGCGGGGGGTGCTCCGCGCTGGTTGACCGTCAGCTTCAAGGCGGCGCGAGGACGTACGTCATCCCGCGGGACCCCTACGTAAGCCTGCGTATGGAGGGCGCTGAGCCCGCCGCCCATCTTGCGGCGTCGACGGGCGCCCATGGCTGGCGGCCGTGACCTCATTGCTGCTATCCTATCATCGTCCCGCCGAGCCGAATGACCTCGTCCCTGATCTCCATGACACAGTCGTTCCACCCGCGGTCACCCGATGTTCGCGGCCCGTCCATCCGGTCACCGCTTCCGCTCGTGGGTCGCAAGCGCGAGCTCGCCGGGCTCCTCTCGCGCCTCGACCCGCCCGGCCCACCAAGCGAGCGCCTGGCCCTCGTCGCAGGGGGGGGGCGGCGTCGGGAAGTCGCGACTCATGGACGCGGTAGCTACGCAGGCGAAGGAGGACGGCTGGACGGTGTTGTGGGGGCGCGCTTTTCCGGTAGAAACGGGCGTTCCGTATGCCATCTTCGCCGAGGCGTTCCTCCCCCTTCTTCGGGATCTCGAGCCACAGACGCTGACCGTCCTCTCACGGGGTGGGGAGCGGGAGCTCGCCTACTTGTTTCCGGCGCTAGCCAAGGGCAAGCCCCCACCGACGCCGGCTTCGGGCGTCGAGCCCGGTGAATTCAAGACACGTCTGCTGTGGAACTTCAACGAATTGCTCGGCAACCTCGCCGGAAGAAACCCGCTCCTCCTGATCCTGGAGGATTTGCAGTGGGCGGACGATTCCTCGCTGGAGCTCCTTCATTTCATCGCCCGGCAGAGCGACGCGCAGCACCTGGTCGTGATCGCGACGTACAACGAGACGGAGCGAGATCGCAATCCGCGGCTTCCGACGACCGAGCGGTCCCTCGTATCCATCGGCGCTGCCACCGTCAAGAGACTCCAGACTCTGAGCCACGCCGACACCGCTGAGCTCGTGGAGCGCACGTTCAACGTCGATGCGGATGTCGTCCGCGAATTTTGCGCACTCCTCTTCGGCTGGACGCGCGGAAATCCGTTCTTCATCGAAGAGGTCCTGAACGCGCTCGTGGAGGGTGGTCGGCTGCACGAACGCGAGGGCACGTGGCTGGGACGGGAACTGCGTGAGCTCACGCTCCCGCGCTCCGTCCGTGACGCGGTCTTGGCGAGAGTTCGCCGGCTCAGCGAGGACGCAGCCGACCTGGCGGCTCTCCTCGCCGTCGCGGGAGCGCGAACCGACTACGGTCTCCTGGCCGCGGCCAGTGGTCTCGCTGAGGAATCGCTGTTGGCAGCGCTGGTCGAGCTGCGGGACCGCGGCATCGTGACCGAGGACGAGTGGCATGGGGAGGTCGTCTACGATTTCGTGCACCCACTCGTTCGGCGTACCCTGTACCGGGAGCTCGGCAAGGCCCGCGCACGGATCCTCCACGGGCGACTCGCTACGTCCATGGAGGCGCATTTCGGCAGCCACTCGATGGATCATGTCGACGAGCTGGCCTACCACTTCGCCAGAACGAACGAACGGCCTCTAGCCTCCAAAGCCCTTCGCTACCTCTCGGCAGCCGGACGTAGAGCGTTGGAACGTCGCGCCGACCGCGAAGCCGTGCGGTACCTGGAGGCGGCGCTCGAGCGGTTGGAGAAGGCGGAGGAGCCCGGCGATGGAGGCGACGGGCGGGCGCTCCGAGCCGACCTCGCGCGAGCCTACGGGCGCTTGGGTGAATACGAGGAGTCGCTGCGCATCTGGGACGAGGTTCTGGAGAGCGTCGGAGACAGCGACATCGGTACGAGGGCCACGGTGCTCCGTTATGCCGGCCTCGCCTCCTTCTGGGCCGGCCGGGGAGGCGAGGCGCTGAATCGCCTCGCCGACGGGCTCGACGCCGCGGTAAGAGCCGGCGCCCGGGCCGCCGAAGCCCGAATACGCATCGCGCGAGGCTTTTGTTACCACGAGCTAGGCCGCGGCCGAGAGGCCCTCACGGAGCTGACGTCGGCGATCACGATCGCCGAGGAGCTGAATGACGCCCCGATCAGGGCGAGTGCCCAACGTTCGCTGGCGGCGCTCCACGTGTGGATCAGTCCACCGGACCTCGCACGACGGCACCTGCAGGAGGCACTCGACCTCGCCGAAGAGGTCCAAGATCCCAACGTCTCCTTCTGGGCCTGGTGGGGACTCGCCGTGCTCGAGGGCCTGCTCGCGGGCCGCACCGATCAGATGGATACCTATCTCGAGCGGGCGAGCGAGACCGCCAAGCAGCTGCGTTCCCCGGTCCTGCACCTCTGGGTCGACGAGATGGTCGTGGAGCGGGCACTGGCAGAGGGCGACTGGGACTCGGGCGTCGCGTTGGCGGAACGCGCGATAGCCCTGGCGCGAGCGTTGCACCAACGGCTGCTCCTACCCCGCTTCCTGGTGCTCGCGTCGATGTTCTACCTGGGCCGGGGCGCCTTGGTACGCGGGAAGGACCTGGTCGACGAGGCCAGCGAGCTCGCTGGGCTGGGCGAGGATGAAGAGAGCGCGGGGACGGCGAGCGTCCACGCGGTGGTTCCGGCCTACATCGGGCGTGCGGCCTTCCACTTGGCCAGGGGCGATTTCCACGAGGCCATCACGCTCGGTGAGAAGGGCCTGGCCGTGGCGGACGGGACCGGCTACACGCCATGGGCCTTGCACCGGACGATCCCCATCCTGGCCGAGGCCTACTTGTGGGTCGACGATCTCGCGGCGGCCGAGAGGCTCTCGGCTCGCATGCGAGATCATGCGGCTCGCTTCGGCAATCGGCTCGCCGATGCGTGGGCCACGACGGGTGAGTCGCTCGTTTGCTGGAAGCGCGGCGACAGCGCGGCCGGCGCCGTTCTCATGCGCGAGGCCGCCGAGCAGCTCGAGGCCATCCCTATGGTCCCCGTGGCGACGCGCGTCAGGCGTCAGCTCGCCGGCCGTCTCGCCGAGATCGGCGACCGCGATGGGGCCCTCGAGCAACTCCGCTACGTGTGGGACCTCTTTCTGCGCATGGGCGCCGAGCGCGAGCTGGAGAAGACCCGGCTGATGTTTCACGAAATCGACGCTCGGCCGCCGAAGCTTCGTCGCCCCGGCACGGAAAGCGAGCTTACGTCGCGCGAGCTCGAGGTGGCCAGGCTCGCCGCGCGTGGGCTGTCGAACAAGGGCGCCGCCAAAGAGCTCGGGATCGCCCATCGAACCGTGAGCACCCACCTCTCCAACATCTACCAAAAGCTCGACCTCAGAGGCCGCATGGAGCTGGCCGAGTACCTGCGCGAGCGTGGACTCTTGAGCGGGTGACGTCCGAGCCAGGTATTTTGGGGCATGCCAGGTCTTCATCCCCACCCCGAGCCGCCGATCGACACGCCGGTGTTCGCTGCTCGCTTCCGTGTGCGAAGCTATGAGCTCGACGCATTCGGCCACGTGAACCATGCGGTGTACTTCAACTACTTCGAGGCGGCGCGTTTCCAGGCCCTGGCCGAAGCGGGCCTCGACCTCGGACGCGCCCGGGATCGAGGCTGGGCGATCTACCTGGTGCACGCGGAGGCCGATTTTCGCCGCGAGGCCTCTCTCGGCGACGAGATGGACGTCCTGACGTGGGTAGCCGATACGAAACGATCATCGATGTCGATGGCGCACGTCGCGCACGATCCGGCGGACCCGTCCCGGGTGTTTGCGACCGGGCGTGTGGTGGCGGTCTGGGTCGGGTCCGACGGGCGCCCCATGCGAATCCCGGATGAGGTGCGCCGGGCACTAGGAGGCGTCTCGACGGAGGATCCAGCCGACCGATGAGCCAATCCCGCTCCGGCCACCGATCCGTGACCGCGCACGGCAACGACGTCGTGGATCTGGCCCACCCTCGGTGTACGGGCAAGCACGAAGACGAGCGATTCCTGCGGCGGGTTTTCACCCCGGCCGAACGCGGCGCCATTCGGAGCGACGCCAGACCCCACGACGCGTTATGGAGGCGATGGGCGGCGAAGGAGGCAGCGTTCAAGGTGATCACGAAGCTGCGCGGCGCTCCCCCACCCTTCGTCCTTCCATCCTTCCAAGTCGGGCTCGGCGTCGGCCGTCGTGCCGACGGACGAGTCCTCTACCAGCAACTCCAAGTTCCGGTGCGCGTCGAGGGCGACGCGGGGGGGTGGATCCACGCCGTAGCCGAGGGTCCGCAATCGCCTAAGCTCCGCCCGACGCGCAACGCACACATGCCCGCGTCGCCGCGCTCGGGGCCACTGACGCGGCGCGAGAAGCCCGAGCGGACGACCTCTCCGCCCTGTTCAGCGCTCGCGAGCTTGCGGCCATCCACAGCCCGGCCTCGGCCCAGGTGAGGCTGGGCGCCCGACGGGACATCGCGCAGGCACTGGGGGTCGAGAAGCAGCGTCTGGAGATCATCTGCCCAGGCGTGAGGACAGGGCGCAGTCCTCCGGTCGTGCTGCTCGATGGAAAAGAGGCCCGAGCGGACGTCAGCCTCTCACATCACGGCCGCTGGGTGGCGTGGGTCGTGACGTCGGTTATCCGGCCGGCCGAAAGTTGAGCAGGAAGGTGGTCCCGAAACGGGAGTAATACGAATCGCCGATGTCCGTCTCGGCGCGGGTCCAGCCGAAGCGAAGGACACCGTCCAGATTCGAGGCTAGTGGACGGATGAGGTGAAGGTATACGACCGAGGCGTTGTCGGCCTCCTCTCCTGGCACCAGCCGCACGAAGTCGATCTCGTGCGCGTAGCTCTTCCACGTGAGCGTGGAATAGAGGCTCGCCGCGAGGTCCCACCACGGAAGTCCCGAGCCGAGCTCACCGGTTCACTCCGACTGCGCCGACGAGTACGACCTGCCTCTCGAAATCCACTGCGGGCGCTGTCGAGCCCGCGCCGGCGTGAGCTTCCCAGAACTGCAACCACGACTCACCCACGCCGATCACGCCCGGCCCCTCGAGCGCCAACGGGGTGTGCTCGCCCCGCCAATGTTGCGAACGGAACGCTCCCATGGTAGCGCGACGTAAAGCCTCCCGGGAAGATCAGGTCGGCGAGGAGCCGGGCGTCGTCGACGACGCGCGCGGCCTCCTGGTCGGGGCCGGCCATGGTCGAGCTGAGGGTGCCGAGTTGGCCCTCGGCGCAGCGCGTCCAGCTCTCTTCCGCCGGCCGGTCGTCGTCGCGGATCCGCAGCGAGACCCTCGTCCGCACAGGCCCGCACTCGGGCATCAAATCCGGGTCCAGCCCCGCGTCGAACAACCGCAGGGGCTCCTGTTCGTTCACTGCGGTGATCCACTGCAGGTACGGTCCCGCCAGGAGCTCCGAGACACTGCTCCATTCGCTGGCGTCGCCCTCCACGCCCTCATAGGAGATTGCTTCGCGGAGCAGCCAGGGGCCCGACGAGCTCCAATTGAGCGTTTGCGTGAGTTGACCCGCACCGAACCGTAAGGGCACTTCCAGCTGCAGCCGGATCTCGCCGATCTGTCCGAACCGAACCGGACCAGTCTCGGTCGGAGTGTCGCTGCAGGCAGAGCCCACGACCAGCGCGGCGGACACCAGCGTCATGGTGCGACATGCCTTCGAGAAGGCGCAAGTCAGAAACGCTTTCATGGCGATGGTTCACCCATGTTGGGCCAGCCATGGGCTTGACGGCCTCCCGGAGCTAGCGGACTCTCCGTGCAATGGATGATCGTCGAAGACTCGCGGAGCTCCTGGTGAGCCGCTCGCTCCGACTCGGGGAATTTACACTCTCCAGCGGCGAGAGGTCGACGTACTACGTGGATGCGCGCTGCACTACGCTGTGCGCGGAAGGACTCGTTCTCGTAGGTCGCGTAGGTCTGGCAGCCCTCGTCGCACGTGGCTGGGACGCCAGTCATGTAGGCGGTCTGACGATGGGCGCCGACCCGCTCGCCTACTCGATTGCTCACGAGAGCTGGTCCACTCCCCACCCCCTCGATGCTTTCACGGTCCGAAAAGCGACGAAGGAGCATGGCACGCGGCAACGTGTGGAAGGGATTAGCCCCGGAGCTCGCTGTGTCGTCGTCGAGGATGCGATGACAACCGGTTCGAGCGCGTTGGAAGCGGTCGTCGCGGTCAGGCGAGAGCACGCAGCTGAGGTACTGGGCGTGCTGGCTCTGGTGGACCGGGAGCAAGGCGGGCGGGATAGGCTGCGTAGCGAGGCTGGCTTGGAGCTGCTGACGATCTTCAGCGCGGAGGAGCTCCTCGCCGCCAGCCAGTCTCTACCTCGAGCCTGATCGACACAGGACGTTCAATCCCGGCCGCTTATCAGTCGAGGAGCCGCAGGGGCATCACCAGACACAGGTAGGCGAGCTCTTCCCCGTCTTCCGAGACGGGCTCTACCGTGGCAGCCCGCTCCGGCGCCCTGAACGTCAAGCGGACATCCTCCGTGGGCATGATACGCAGAACTTCCAACAGATAGTTTGCGTTGAATCCGATCTCCAGATCCTCACCCTCGTAGAGAAGCTCGAGCTCATCGTGGCCCTCCCCGAGGTCTGGCGTGAGGACGTTCAGATGTACACGGCCTTCTTCGAACGCCAGCTTGATGCGGTGCGTCTGATCGCTCGCCACGACGGCCATCCTGCGGACAGCCGATTCCAAAGCCCGCTTCTCCACGATCGCGTGCTTGTCGTTGTCCTTGGGAATGACCTGCTCGTAGTTCGGATATGAGCCCTCAATCAAGCGCGTGTAGACCTCACGCCCCGATCCGCTGAACCCTAGATGGTTCCCGGTCCGGGCCACGATCACCTCATTTTCGTCCTTGAAAAGCCGTTGTACTTGTTGCAGAGCAGCAGGTGGAACGATGAAGTCCGTGCTCGGTGCCGAAGACGACCCCGCAGGGATCGTCATTCGAGCGAGCCTGTGGCCGTTGGTCGCCACCATGCGCATGGTGCCGTCGCGTAGCTCCCACAGGACGCCGTTCAGGATCGGACGACTCTCCTCCGTCGACACCGCGAACGCCGTGTGATGGATCAGGCGGTGAAGCTCGCTACCACGGGTGCTCCAGCCTGCCTCGAAGTCGACGTCCGGAAGAGCGGGAAACTCTTCCGACGGCAGGCCATTCAGCTTGAAGCGGCTGCGCCCACACGAAAGCTCCATCTGGTCCCCGCGGGTCGAAACCTCGACCGGCTCGTCGGGGAGCTCTCGCGTAATCTCCTGAAGCTTCTTCCCCGGCACCGTGATCGTCCCGCCCTCTACCACATCGGCCGGTGCGGTGACACGAACCGCGACGTCCAGGTCCGTCCCGCTCATGCGCACTCCGTCCTCACCTGCTTCGATCAAGATGTTGGAAAGCACCGGAAGTGTGGTCTTGGTGGGTATGCTCGCCGACACGGCGGCCAGCCCATGGTGTAGGTTCTGCCGTGTAATCGTGAGTTTCATCGAGCCTCCGCTGCAGTCAGCTTGAGAACTGTGCCGCACATTTCCACGGTTCTTAGTCTGTTATTCCTTCTCAAATAAAAAAATCTCGTAGTAGTAGAGACTGTTGAACTGTGGATGGCCACCCACAGTGGTCCCGAACCGCTAGGGACCATTACTGATCTACAGCTAAACGAGGTTGTGAAAAGAGAGTGGAGAACCGTGAGGACGGTGGGAACAAGTCCTCGTGGATGCGCTCCGTGTGGGAAAGGAGGCACCTTTCCAGAGGTTTCCCACGTCATGAAGGTATGACCTCGCGAGTGGCGCTGCGCAGCTCGGCTCGGACTGACTCAACCTCGCGCCGAAACTCGGGATCGCCTCCCATCTCGTCCTCTACCCTGCGGATGGAGTGTATGACCGTCGAGTGGTCGCGGCCGCCGAACACGCCACCGATCTTTACCAGTGGAGTGTCGAGGATATCCTTGATCAGGTACATGGCCACCTGACGCGGAACTGTGAGATCCCTCGTTCTGCGCTTGGACGATAAGGCCTCCGGACGAACACTCCACCGCCGAGCCACCACCTCGCGGATCCGTTCGGGCGTCAGTCGCACCGAGGTGCTGCCGCCTCGAAGCATCCCCATCAAGGCAATCTGAGCGAGAGCCACGGTTACTTCCTGATTCTTCAGTGACGAGTATGCCAGCAGCTTGATGATCGCGCCTTCGAGCTCACGCACCGAGGCCGTGCAGGAGTGTGCGATGAAGGAGAGCACCTCGTCGTCCAGGGTGAGCTGGTCGTCGTCCGCCTTCTTGCGAAGGATCGCCACCCGTGTCTCGTAGTCTGGGACCTTGATGTCTGCGACGAGCCCCCACTCGAAGCGCGACACGAGCCTCGCTTCGAGCCCAGGAATCTCCTTCGGCGGCCGGTCACTCGTGACGACGACCTGCTTCTGGGCATCGTAGAGAGTATTGAACGTGTGGAAGAATTCCTCCTGCGTCCGCTCCTTGCCCTCGAGGAAGTGAACGTCGTCGACCAGCAGGAGGTCCATTTGCCGGTAGCGGCGACGGAAGCCGACGGTCGTCCCCCCCTGGATGGCCGACACGAGCTCGTTGGTGAACTGCTCCGAGGTGATGTAGACGACGTGCTTGTGGGGATCCGCGTTGTGCACCTGGTGACCGATCGCATGCATCAAATGCGTCTTTCCGAGTCCGACACCGCCGTACAGAAAGAGGGGGTTATACATGAGTGCCAGTTTGTCGGCCACTGCGCGAGACGCTGCGGCAGCCAGCTGATTGTCGTTCCCGACGACGAAGCGCTCGAATGTGTAGCGTTCGTTCAGGGCGGGTTGTGGGCTGGGCGAACCTGCCGGGGCCATCGGTCGCGAGACCGGTGCTCCGGGAGATTGGACCTCCACCGTCGGGACCGCAGCCGGACGCGTCTCCGAGGAGCGGAGCCGAACTCTGAGGGGTCGACCGAGAATTCGCTGGGCCGCTTCTTGAAGAATGGGTCCGTACTTGTCCTCGGCCCACTCGCCATGGAACTGGCTGGGAGCCTCCACGATGAGTTCGCCTTCGGTGAGAGAAGCTGCGGAGGCGGGGGCTAGCCAGGTTTGAAAGCTTTGCTCAGGCAGCCCCGCTCGCGCCGAGTCGAGAATGCGGGTCCAGAGTTCACTTGCGCTGAGCTCCATCGACACACCAAGGTCGCCGCTCACGGGGTGAGCGGGCCGGTGAACCCTTGACCGTGGGAAGGAAGTGACCCCCCGGAACGGGGGTTGCGAACCTAGGAACGGCATGTGGAAAAGTCAATCACGCTCGGATGCTTGCTTCGGTTGCCGGCGACGGGCAGGGTCGCGACCCATACGCCGTTAGGGTTGACCTGAAATGTGCGCCTCGGGTATCCTTCCATGCTCCACCTCAGAACGACTCTGTACGGCGATGCAACCGGTAGACCTACATGAAGCCGACCTACAGGCCCCACAACCGCAAGCGCAGCAACAAGCATGGCTTCCGCCTACGCATGCGGACCAGGGGCGGACGGAAGATCCTCGCGCGGCGCCGTGCCAGGGGCCGCAAGCGTCTCACCGTGAGGATCGGCTCCAAGTAGAGGAGCCGGCCAAGCCACCCGCGGAGCGTCGCGAGAGTGGGGGGGGATGAACCGCGGCGTGGCCCTCGACTTCCGCGCCCTGCACGCGTTCGAAGGGGAGCGGACATCCGCGCCCTCTTCAGGCAGGGAAGGGTCCTCGCCACGGATCACCTGGACGTCTTCATCGCGGCGTCTGCCGCGTCACGTCCGCGACTGGGGCTCGTGGTCCCCAAGTACGGACGGAGCGCGGTGGCGCGCAATCGCCTGAAGCGTCGCCTACGCGAGCTCGGGCGGACGCTCGTGATTCCCGCGCTCTGGGATCGAGAACTGGACGTGGACGTGTTGATCCGTGCGCGCCGCAAGGCATACGGGGCGTCCTGGAAGGAACTCCAGGCCGAAGTGGCCGAGGTCGTGGAGGTGGCATGCTCCGATCGGCCCTGATCGCGCTGATCCGATTCTATCAGCGAGGGGTCTCCGGGTGGACACCGGCCTCGTGTCGCTTCAGCCCGACGTGCTCCGCATACGCGATTCAGGCACTTGAAACGCACGGGGTCTGGCGTGGCAGCCGGCTCGCGGCGGGCAGGCTCCTCCGCTGCCACCCTTGGGGAGGGGCGGGATATGACCCGGTCCCGGTTGCCGACGATGTCGGTGCGGCTTTGGTGAGCCCGACCAGTGGCTTGGCCAGGGTCTCCGGGATCGGTGGACCCGAGGATGGCGACGGATGAGCACCGAAATCCGTTTCGTCGTCGCGATCGCGCTGATGATCTTCGTGATGGTCATCACCAACATCATGTTTCCTCCGGTTGTGCCCGACACCCCCGAGAACGCCCCGGGCGGCCAAGAGCCTGGAATCGAATCCGTGATGCCTCCGATGGGCGGAGAAGGCACCCCCGTTGGTTCTCTGGAGGGGCTCACGCCGAGCATCGAGGAGGTCGCCGACGCCCCTGCTCTGGCGGACGCCACGCAAGTACCGCTAAACGAGGGACCCGTGCCCGAACGGGAGGTGCGAGTCGAGGGGCCCTTGGTGCACTTCACGTTCAGTAATTACGGTGCCCGCTTGCTGTCGGCGCAGCTCCCGGGATTCCGATCCATGAGGCGACCAGGCCCAGTCGAGCTCGTTTCGGAGGCCTCTTCGGCCCTGACCCACGGACTCATTGCGGGAAGCGACACCCTGAGCTTCGCCTCGGTGCCCTTCGAGACGTCGGCGACACGCGTGGTCCTCGCCGAAGATGGCCCGCCGCAGCGCCTCAAGTTCACCTATGAGCACCCTTCCGGCGCGCTTTCGCTCGAGCTCGAATACACGTTCACTCCCGGCTCCTATGTCGTCGACGTCGCCGGCCGTGTGGGCGGACCAGAGCGGCCGCTCGTGACGACGAGTCTCGGCGAGGGAATCGCATTCAACGAGGCTGATTCCACGGCCGAGGCTCGCATGATGGCCTACGTAGGAAACCACGCAAACGAGGGGGTCCGCTCCACGCTGCTCACGAAGGTGGACGAGCCGCGCGTGGAGGAGGGCCCGTTCATGTGGGCTGCCTTCAAGAGCAAGTTCTTCGTCTTCGCCGTGCTCGCCGGCGAGGAGGGTGAGGAGGGGGATTACCTCGGAGGGCTCTTCGTTCGCCCGACGCCCGTGGAGGGACGCACCCAGATGACGGTGACGCATCCAGTGGGCATCGACGGCGCCTTCGACTACCGCCTGTTCGTGGGGCCCCAGGACTATGCGAGGCTGAGCTCCATCGGGAGCGACCTGGAGGACGTAAACCCGTACGGCTGGCGAGTCCTTCGACCCGTCCTACGCCCGATCGTGTCGGTCATCATGTCCGTGCTCTCGTTCCTCCACAACACGCTCGACATCGGCTACGGGTGGGTGCTCGTTCTCTTCGGCGTGCTCATGCGCGTGGTCTTGTGGCCGCTGAATCAGAAGGCGATGCGCGCCCAGATGCGTAACATGGCTGTACAGCCAATGCTCCAGGAGATTCAGAAGAAGTACAAGAACAACCCCGAGCAGCTCCAGAAGGAAATGATGAAGCTGTACAAGGAATACGGGTTCAATCCAGCGGCAGGCTGTTTGCCGATGTTGATCCCGTTCCCCGTGCTGATCGCGTTGTTCTTCGTCTTTCAGAACACGATCGAGCTCCGTGGCGTGCCGTTCCTCTGGATGCCCGACCTGTCCGCCAAGGACCCGTTTTACCTGCTACCGCTTTTCCTGGCGGTCTCGATGTTCTTGATGCAGTTCATCACCTACAAATCCATGGACCAGCCGAACCCGCAAATGAAGATGATGATGTGGTTCATGCCGGTCTTCCTCGGATTCGTGTTCATGCAGTTCGCTTCGGGGCTGAATCTGTACTACGCGACCTCCAACGTCGCCTCCATTCCCCAGCAGTACATGATTGCCCAGGAAAGAAAGAAGGCGAAGGCGCGAGGGCTCGTTAAGCTCGCCGATCGCGACTGAGCGGGGGTAGAATCAGACACGATTGCGGCCGTGTCGACCCCGCCCGGCCTGGGCGCGGTCGGCATGGTACGCGTGTCGGGCCCCCGGGCTCGCGAAGTGCTGCGGTGCGTTGCGCCGGGACTGGACCCGGACGCTGAGCCACGCCGGGCGTCACTTGCCCGAATCATCGATCCCTCTACCGGCACGGAGATCGACCAGGCTCTCGTGACCGTCTTTGCCGCACCGCACAGCTACACGGGCGAGGACGTCGTCGAGATCTCGGGGCACGGAGGGTGGCTCGGTCCGGAGCTCGTGCTGGACGCGTGCCTCGCGGGCGGCGCGAGGCTAGCCGAAGCGGGCGAGTTCACGCGCAGGGCTTATCTGAACGGGAAGCTGGACCTCGTCCAGACCGAGGCGATCCTGGATCTCGTGGAGGCCCGCAGCCGAGCGCTGCACGACGCAGCCCTCCACCAACTGGAGCGCGGACTCTCGAATCGGCTCGCCGAGCTCCGTAGCCGGCTCGTGCACCTCGAAGCGATCCTCGTTCATCACATCGATTTCCCCGAGGAGGACGACCCACCGGTTCCGATCGAGACCATCGCGCGGGAAGCGGATCGCGTGGGTTCTGCGCTCGAGCGAATCCTCGCGACCGCACCGGAGGGGGAGCTGCTGCGAGAAGGGGCCCTGACCGTTCTCGCGGGCCGGCCCAACGTAGGCAAGTCCAGCCTTTTCAACGCGCTCTTGGGCGTTGAGCGCGCAATCGTCACCGAGGTGCCAGGGACCACTCGAGACGCGATCGAGGCTGTGATCTCCCTGCGGGGGTTTCCGTTCCGGCTTGTGGACACGGCTGGGCTGCGGGATTCCGATGATCGCGTGGAAGTGCTCGGGATCGACGTCGCCCGCCGCTACTTGGAGCGCGCCGACCTCGTCCTGTTGTGCGCGGATGCTGGAGCGGAGGAACTGGATCTGGAGCGAGCCTTCGTGCGACAGCGCGCCGAGTCGGTTCACGTGGTCCTCGTAACCACGAAGATCGACGAGGCGAAAGAGGAGCCCCTCGACGTCGCCGACGGGGTTGTCGCCAGGGTGGGCGTCTCGGCGGTGACCGGAGAGGGGCTCTCTGAACTGCGGGCGCTGCTGCCGGCGCTCGCCTATGGGCTGTCCATCCAGAGCCGCGACGCCGGTGCTCCCGTCCTTACGCGGAAAAGGCAGGCCCGAGGGGTTAGAGAGGCGATGACGGCTGTCCAGTCCTTTGCGCATGACCTGAGGGTGGGGGTTCCTCCCGAAGTCGCGGCGACCCATTTGCGTCCAGCGGAGACGGCGCTAGAAGAGCTGCTTGGCGTGATCTCCCGCGAGGACATCCTCGACGAGGTTTTCGGGGAGTTCTGTGTCGGGAAGTAGCCGTTGAGACCTGGTGAGCCCCCGGGCGATCGTCGAGAGGAACCTCGCGCGGTCCGCCCGTTTCGGCGGTGCGATCTCGGGCCGCGGGCCCCGCTATTGTCCATCCATCGAAGACAAGGTCGTGCGCTTCCCGAACGCGCGCCGGCACCAGGTCTTTCTCGAGCCCGAGGGGCTGAACACCACGGAGCTCTACGTGAACGGGCTCTCGACCTCCCTTCCGCCCGACGTTCAGCTGCAGCTGCTGCGGTCGATTCCCGGACTCGAGGACGCCTGCATGACGCGCGTCGGGTACGCCATCGAATACGACTACTTCCCTCCCCACCAGCTTCGTCACTCCCTGGAGGTCAGGGAGCTCGAGGGCCTGTTCTTCGCCGGACAGATCAACGGGACCACTGGGTATGAGGAGGCGGCGGCTCAGGGAGTCGTAGCGGGCGTGAACGCTGCGCTGCGGACCCAGGGCCGAGGCCCCTGGGTCTTGGAGCGAGACCAGGCCTATATCGGCGTGCTGATCGACGATCTCGTAACCAAGGGGGTGGACGAGCCGTACCGTCTTTTCACTTCGCGTGCCGAATTCCGGCTCCTGCTCCGTCAGGATAACGCTGTGCGTCGTCTGGGGCCGTTGGCGAGGCGCATCGGACTGCTGACGTCGAGGCAGCAGGACGCGCTTCAGCAGCGCCTCGAGCGAGAAGACCGCACTCATGAGTGGTTCCGAGAAACGGCTCTCGCGCCCGATCGGGTCAACGCCATTCTCGAGGACGCCGGCAGCCGGGCCATACATGAGCCGGTGCGCGCTGCAGAGCTCCTGAAGCGTCCTGGCGTCTCGGCCGAAGCACTCTTCCGGCTCGGTGAAACGCCGGCCCAGGGCAGTCTTGAGCTTCTTGCGGCTGTGGAGGTGGACATCAAATACGAGGGGTACGTCGAGCGTGAGCGTGTGCGTGCCGAACGGGTGAGGGGAATGCGCGAGTTCGAGGTCCCGAGGGACCTTCCCTACGAGAGCCTCGTGACGTTGTCGCGGGAGGCGCGCGAAAAACTCTCCCGCGTGCGTCCCGGCACCCTGGCGCAGGCGCAGCGTGTTCCCGGCGTATCGCCTGCGGACCTGCAGAACCTCGTGCTCGAGGTGCGGTGGCGGAGGGCGGGCCAGAGCGGAGCTGGCGAGGGTCTGGACACGTCGCCGCGGGCCGGCGCTCCGTTCTGAGGGGCCCTTGCTCCCAAAGGGCGGGAGGTGGTGGCCCGCAGAGGCGCTGGGGCCGGGCGACCGCGCAGGCACGACTCCGGCTCGCGACTAAGGCCCAGCCCGCCTGGGAACGTGGCTGATCCATTCCACTCGCGCCGCCTGGCGCGCGAGCTGCACGCCGAAGCCTCGTCCGTCAGGACCGGCGACCTTCGGGGCTGACGCTCCTGGGGTTGTCCGGCGAGATGTTTCACGTGGAACGGAGGTGAGTTTCCCCAGTTGTTTCACGTGAAACACCGGCGGACGTCCGTCGGACGTGACAGGGGGAGGACGTCGCCATGGCCCCGTGTCACGTTTTCGCGCGCGCGGCCCCCGGCTATATTCGGTGCCCCTGGGGTCGCGCGGGCGAGCGCAGCGCCGCCATTCTCCGATTGGCACCACACGGCGAGGTCGATTTTGTCTCAAGTCATCGCGATCGCGAACCAGAAGGGGGGCGTGGGCAAGACGACCACGGCGATCAACCTGGGGGCGTCCCTCGCAGTTGCAGAGAAGCGGACGCTCGTGGTCGACATCGACCCTCAAGGCAACGCAACCAGCGGCCTCGGCATCGAGCGACCGGAGGCACGCCCCACCATCTACGAGGTCCTCGTGGGCTCCCGGCCCCTGCGTGAGTCGGTCGTGCAGGGGGTCCACTTCCCACTCCTGGATGTCGTGCCCTCCACGAGGGATCTGGTCGGCGCGGAGATCGAGCTGGTGGCGGCCGGCTCCCGAGAGCGTATCCTGCGGGATGCTCTGGATCCCCTACGGGACGCCTATGACTACGTGCTCGTGGATTGTCCGCCCTCGCTCGGACTCCTGACGTTGAACACGCTCATCGCGGCTGACTCCGTCCTGATTCCCATCCAGTGCGAATTCTACGCCTTGGAGGGACTCAGTCAGCTCCTGAACACGATTCGCCTCGTACAGCGCGGCCTCAACCGGCAGCTCGCCATCGAGGGGGTTCTCCTCACGATGTTCGATCAGCGGTTGAACCTTTCGAAACAGGTCGCGGCAGAAGCGAGAGAGTACTTCGGGGACAAGGTGTATCAGACGGCGATCCCTCGGAACGTCCGTCTCGCCGAGGCGCCCTCTTTCGGTCAGCCGATCATACAATACGACGTTCTCTCCGCGGGAGCCCGTAGCTACCTGGCCCTGTCGCGGGAGCTTCTCGAGCGGCACCGGACCCAAAGCGGCGCGACGACCCCGGTCACCCGCTCACGGATGGGAGGCGCGGTTTGAGTCCGCCGCGCACCCGGCTCGGCCGCGGGCTGGGCGCTTTGCTCGGTGAGCACCTCGAGCCGGTTCCGGAGGAGGGAGAGGTGCGCCGTGTGCGCGTCGACTCCGTCAAGCCCAACCGCCATCAGCCGAGACAGGACTTTTCCGATCAGGAGCTCGACGAGCTCGCACAGTCGATAAAGGAGAACGGGCTGCTTCAGCCGTTGGTCGTTCGTCCGGAGCCACGCGCGGCGGACAGCTTCGAGCTCGTGGCCGGGGAGCGACGCTTGAGGGCGGTGCGGCGGTTGGGGTGGGACCACGTGCCGGCGGTGGTGCGCGATGTACCCGATGCGACGATGCTGGTGCTCGCCCTGGTGGAAAACCTGCAACGGCAGTCGTTGAATCCGCTCGAGGAGGCCGATGGCTACCGAGAGCTCAGCGAGTCGTTCGGGATGACGCAGGCGGAGATCGCGAGCGCGGTGGGCAAGAGCCGGCCCGCCATTACCAACGCCTTGCGGCTGCTTCGTCTGCCGGCGTCGGTACGACAGCTCGTGCGATCCGACGAGCTCTCCATGGGGCACGCACGCGCACTGGTGGCGGTCGACGATCCCCTCTTGGCGGCAGAGCTCGCGCGCAAGGCCGTGCGCGAAGGGTGGTCGGTGAGGGAGATCGAGCGGCGGGCGTCCTCGGAGAAGCGCGGGAAGGCGGCCGGGCGGCGGGCCGAGCCGGCAGGCGCGGCCGACCCCACGCAGCTGGCCCTGGAGGAGGCGTTGGGAGCGCACCTGTCGACACGGGTCGGGGTGCGCGGCATCTCAGGACGAAAGGGTGTCATCGAAGTGCGGTTCGCAGGCCCGGACGAGTTCGAGAGGCTCTTCGAGCTCATCGTCGGGAGGGAAGTCTCCGACGTCTTGAGCTGATGAGCCATGTCTAACCACAAGTCCGACCGTCGTTTCCTGTCGGTCATGCTCGTGCCCGACGACGGCGGCATGAGTCGCACGTTTCGGTTGGCGCACGGGCGGATTCGGCTCTTCGTCGGGCTTGGTCTGGCGGGTGTCGTGTTGCTGCTGGGAATGATCGCCAGTTGGACCTACCTCGCGACCCAAGCCTCGACGGCGCGACGGCTCCAGGCCGAGGTCACGGTATTGCGCGAGGATCAAAGGCGGCTGCAAGCGGTCGCCGAGCAGTTGGCGGCGTTGGAGGCGCGCTACGAACAGATTCAGTTGCTGTTCGGTTCAGACAGCTCCGGCACGCCGTCGGAGCTGTGGCTGCCACCGCTGAACGGTCCAGTGCGTTCCACCCCGCCGCGCGCGGAGTCGGAGAGGGGTCTACCCACGAGTTGGCCTTTGACACAGCGCGGGTTCGTCACTCAGGGACTCCTGGCAGGAGAGAGCGGAGAGCATCCAGGCGTCGACATCGCGGTCCCGGCTGGGTCGTACGTGCGAGCGGCGGGAGCGGGGACCGCAGTGGACGTCGGGGAGGACGAGGTGTATGGTCGTTTTCTCGTCATCGAGCACGCGGGGGGGTACCAGACCCTCTATGCGCATGCCTCGCAGACCTTGGTGCGGCCGGGCCAAGAGGTGCTTCGTAACGAGGTGATCGCTCTGAGCGGCTCCACGGGGCGCTCAACGGCGCCACACCTCCATTTCGAGATCCTTCTGGACGGGGAGGCGGTGGATCCGATGACCATGGTCAGGCCGCCGTCGTAGAAGACTCTTGGACGCAACGAAGGCATCCACATGGATGCCGGAGGCAACAGCCCTTTGGGGAGAAAGAAAACCATGGCAAGAGATCGTCATGACAAAGCACCGTCGGCGGATTCGGTTATCTCCATCGTCGGTCCAGGCATGAAGGTTGTCGGAGATTGCGAGTCGGACGGTACGATCCGCATCGATGGCCGCGTCGAAGGGAGCGTCTCAGCGAAGAAGGCCGTTGTGGTCGGCAAGACGGGCGTCGTCGAGGGGGCCATCGTCACTCAAGACGCGGTGATTTCGGGCCGAGTGCAGGGAAGTCTGACGGCTCAGTCCCGGCTCGAGATCCAGGCGACGAGTCGAATCGACGGAGACGTCCACGCTCGCCGCATGAAACTCGAGGAGGGTGCGACCCTGAACGGGACGGTGGCAATGGGAGAGCGCACACCGAGCCTGGGGTCCACCGGGCGGGATGAATCTGAGGCCTCGGATTCACGGCGACCGCCCAGAAGAGGAGACGCTCGGGTCCGTGGGTCTTCCACATCTGTGGAAAAGGGAGCGGCGGTCCCGTGATCATTGGCGTTTCGGAGGTTTTCGACATTTCGACGCGGTCGTAGGCTCGGGTTCTGTAGCCGCATTTCCACATGCGCGATGGCCTATCGAGACGTCCCATGACCAGGCACGGCGACCCAGGGTGCGTTGCTCATGCAGGGTCCGCCGAATGAAATTAGAATCTATCCTCCAATATCTCGACGCATATCTTCGGGTTTCGGAGCATGCAGACTACCCGAACGCCGTAAACGGGCTGCAGGTCGGTGGGCCGGACGCGGTTCAAAGGATTTGCGCCGCCGTCGACGCGAGCGAGGCCGCGATCAGCGACGCGGCCGGCAAGGAGGCGGACCTCCTCATCGTGCACCACGGCATGTTCTGGGACGGCCTGAAGCCTGCGACTGACAGACGTTATCGAAAGCTGCGCTGCTTGATTGAGGCCCGCATGGGTCTGTACAGCGTACACCTTCCGTTGGATAGCCATTCCGAGGTGGGGAACTGCGCGCTGCTCATGCGGCGTCTCGGTGTGGACCTCGAGGGTCGCTTTGGCCACTACGAGGACGCCGAGATCGGGTGGTGGGGAGAGATCGATGAGGATCGAGACGAGTTCCGGGATAGGGTGGAGGTCGCCGTGGAGGGTCCCGTGCGGCTCGTAGCGGGCGGACCCCAGACGGTCCGCCGGGTAGGGGTCGTGACCGGAGGAGGAGGGTCTTTGTTGGCGGAAGCAGCCGACGCGGGCCTCGATGCTTTCGTGACAGGGGAGGGCTCCCATCACACCTTCGTGGACGCCCACGAGCTCGGCGTTAACGTTTACCTTGCCGGCCACTACGCGACCGAGACCTTCGGCGTACGTGCGTTGGCGGGCCACCTCGCCGCTCGATTCGGCCTGGAGTGGGAGTTCCTGGACCACCCATCAGGCTTGTAGGCCGGGGCCTACCTTCATGGGACGACGACGTTGACCGGAGCGGTCTGCCCGCTGTGCGGCGCCCCTGCCAGCGGCAACTTCTGCTCGAGCTGTGGCGCAGCGCTCGGAAACGCGCCCTGCCCGACGTGCGGCGCCACCCCTGAGACCGGCGCGCGCTTCTGCAACAAGTGCGGAGGAGCACTGGGCCACGCCGCTTCGGCGGGAGGGGTAGCCGATCCGGCCCCGGCCTCCACCGTTCCGCCCGTGGACACGTCACGACTCGGATGGTGGTTGGCGGGCGCCACCATGGTCGCGCTCATGGTAGTCGTGGCCTACCCGATCTTGCGGTCCTCAGGCAGCGAGGGCGGGCCCGCGGTGGGTGCGCCCGGCGGAGGTGATGGCTCCCCACCGGACCTGAGCACCATGACACCCCGCGAAGCGGCTGACCGCCTCTTCGAACGCGTGATGATAGCCGACGCGCAGGGGAACGACGCAGAGGTGGGCAGGTTCCTTCCGATGGCGGTGTCTGCGTACGACATCGCGCGACCCCTGGATCTGGACGGGCTCTTCCACCTTTCGCTCCTCCTCAGCACCGGGGGTGACTACGCTTCGGCGCTCGCGGTGGCGCAGGAGGGCCTGGAGGAGCACCCGGATCACCTGCTGAACCTGGCCGCCGCCGCAGAAGCGGCCCTTGCGGCTGGCGACGAGGTCATGGGGCGCGCCTACTACGGCCGCTTTCTCGAGCTCTACGAGGGGGAGTTGGCGGGAGGGCCCCCGGAGTACAGCGATCACATGCAGTTCCTCCCCGGTCGACGGGAGACCGCTGAGGAGCTCCTCTCCCGGTAGTCGGATTGCCGCCGCCGCTCCCGCACGTGCGCTCCGCGCCTCCCTAGGGGGTTGTGGGAAGGGAGCGGGCTGGGTGCATCCCGATCATCGGAGATCGGCCGGAGGATTCATGCACCTCCACCCATGCGCGTCTACCTGACCGGCGGGTCCGGGCTGCTGGGCTCGCACGTGGCGTTGCGGCTGCGCGCTCGCGGGGACGAAGTCGTGTGCCTCCAGCGTCGGGGCTCCGCTACGGATGTCCTCGAGCGGGCCGGCTGCGAGATCGTGACCGGGGACGTACGCACCGACCCCAAGACGCTGACAACGGCCATAGCCGGTTGTGATGCGGTCGTCCACGGTGCGGCGCTCATCTACGCCGGCGTCCCGTGGCCCGAGGTGACGGCGGTCAACGTGGGCGGCACGACCACGGTCGTGCGGGCAGCGACGATGGCTGGTGTGCCCCATGTCGTGCACATCTCGAGTGTGGCCGCGTACGGACGCCGGCCCGGGCCGATCGACGAGTCGACGCCTCTGGACGCGCCAGTGGACCCCGGCAACCTTTACGCACGCTCGAAACGGGAGTTGGAACGAGCAGCCGAAGCCGCCGTCGGCCCCTCGACGCGCCTCACCATTCTGCGCCCGGCGGCGCTGTACGGCGAGCGGGACCGACTCTTCACGCCGAAGCTCCTTCACCTCGCGCGGATGCCGCTGATCCCGCTCCTCGGACGCGGGGACAACACCCTCCCCGTGGTGTATGCCGGAAACGCCGCTCAGGCGGTGGAGAGCGCGTTGCACCACGGGAGCGTACACGGCGTCTTCAACGTGTCCATGGACTACCCGCTGACTCAGAGCGCGCTGCTGGGCGGCTTTGCGCGTGCCGTCGGACGGCGCGAACGCTTCCTGCGCGTTCCGGCGGGCCTCGTGATGTCGATGTGCCGCCTCGGTGACGCGATCGGCTTCACCATTCCTGGAGCGCGTGATCTGTCACCGAGTCAGGCTGCGTCGCTCGCTCTCGCCGACAACCCCTACCGAAGCGAGTGGATCCGGGAGCGCGTAGGGTGGGTCCCCGAGCTCGCACACGAGGAAGCGATCCGAAGGACGGGCGCCTGGTTTTTAGCGCGAAGCGGATGATCTCCGAGCTCAGCCGGACACGCGCCCAACAGACGACGATCGAGATCAGCATGGAGCAGCGAGATGGACGACCGTGACGCTAATGATCGAACGGAAGACGCTGGATCAGCCGGTGCCCGAGAGGGTCCGGACGTGAAGCACTCCCCGAACAATGCCGGCTCGGGACCCCTGCCGAGAGCGGGAGAAGAGGCGGGGGAAGCGCCTCGACCGTGGACTCCGGCCGCGCATTCACGTGAGACGGAAGACCAACGCTTCCTCCAGAGCGACGCCATGCTCGACGAGCTCGGCGACAGCCCTCTCTTCGCCGTCGGCAAGGATGCGTGGAGGGTGTTCCGCATCATGGGGGAGTTCGTCGAGGGCTTCGAGGAAATGGCAGACCTAGGCCCCAGCGTCTCCATCTTCGGCTCCGCGCGAGTGACGCCGGCAGATCGCGGATACCAGCAGTGTGTGGAGACGGCACGGCTCCTGGGAGAGGCCGGGTTCGGGATCATAACGGGCGGCGGCCCCGGAATGATGGAGGCGGCGAATCGGGGCGCGCGCGAGGCGGGCGTCCCTTCGGTTGGCTGCAACATCGAGCTGCCGTTCGAACAGGAGACCAATCCCTTCGTGGATCTCGCGATCGACTTCCGGTACTTCTTCGTGCGCAAGACGATGTTTGTGAAGTACGCCGAGGCGTTCGTCATCTTTCCCGGCGGGTTCGGGACCATGGACGAGCTGTTCGAGTCCCTGACCCTGATCCAAACCGGCAAGGTGCGGAATTTTCCGGTCGTGCTGTTCGGCTTGGAGTACTGGAGCGGCATGCTCGAATGGATCCGTGACACGATGGCCGTCGAAGGCAAGATCGCGCCCGAAGACCTCGATCTGATCTTCGTCACCGACTCCCCCGAAGCTGCCGTGGCGCACGTGTCGGAGAGCTACCGGAAGTACGCAGCGGGCCGGCGAGGTAAGCGCGGCGGGATGAGGGCCAGCCCAAAGAGTTCGCCCGATTGAGAAGTGCGCGAGACGCCGATGACCGCCCTCACGATCACGGACTGCGGCGCGATCAGACGCTTTGAGCCCACACCCGATCCGGCTATCATCTGCAGCCGTTCGCCCCGGGGATCTCCGCGCCGATAGCGCTTCCGGGCGAACGGAAACCGAGTGTTTCCCGAGCCGGCCCGGCGGATCCCGCCGGGCCGGCTCGGCCGGATGGGCGGTAAAGGTAGGCGTGAAACGATCCCGATGGGGGTGTCGGGTATGGCATCGAACGGAATCGAAGCGGGCGTGGGCGACGAACGTCGAACGGTGACCGTTTCGGGCGGGTACGCTCCGGGAGGCAAGACGACCGGAGTGGTCAAGCCCAAGGGCACGTGGAGGATCCGGGCGAACGAGGGGGCGTCCACGATCGCCGCACGGTCGCGCAAGCCCGCGTGGCTCAAGGTGCGAGCACCGGGGGGGCCGAATTTCCTCCGGGTGCGGCGGCTGATGCGGCGTCGCGCCCTCCACACCGTCTGTGAAGAGGCGGGCTGTCCGAACGTCGGCGAGTGCTGGGAGGCGGGCACGGCCACCTTCATGATCCTCGGCGACGTGTGCACGCGCGCCTGCAAGTACTGCGGCGTCGCGCATGGCATGCCTACGGAGCTCGACCTCGACGAGCCGCGACGGGTAGCGGAGACCGTCGACGCGATGATGCTCGAGCACGCCGTGATCACCAGCGTCAACCGGGACGAGCTCGACGACGGAGGCGCGTCGATCTTCGCGGAGACGATCCGTGCGATCCGGCGGAAGCGCCCGCGCTGCTCGGTCGAGGTTCTCATCCCCGACTTCAAGGGGGATGAGGATGCGCTCTCGACCGTGTTGGTGGCCGAGCCCGCGATCCTGGGCCACAACCTGGAGACCGTCGAGCGTCTCCATCCCCAGGTCAGGCCCGGGGGCCGCTATTGGCGCTCGATCTCGTTCCTGGGTGCTTCGAAAAGGATGCGTCCCGAGATTCTCACCAAGACCGGCATCATCCTGGGAATGGGTGAGCGCAGGCCCGAGATCGAGCAAGCGATGAGGGACGTTCGGGAGGCCGCGGTCGACATTCTCACCCTGGGACAATATCTGCGTCCCTCGCCCCGCCACATTCCCGTAGCGCGTTGGGTGCGACCGGAAGAGTTCGAACACTGGAAGCGGTTCGGAGAAACGGTGCTCGGCTTCGGGCACGTGGAGTCCGGGCCGCTGGTGCGGTCCAGCTACCACGCCAAGGAGCAGGCTCGTGAGGTCGCCGCCGGAGGGCCCGGCTCGATCCAGTCGGTCATGGAGGCGGACGTCCTCGCACCGGCAGAGGTGCCGTCGGCGGGGCTGGTTCAGATCGAGCTTGGGCGCAACCACCCGACCGTCGGGGCCGGCTGAATGGCCCGGACCGAGGTCGAGGCGCGAAGGGGCCCGCTCCCGGGCGAGGACCGGGCCGACACCGTCCTCAAGGACGTGGGCGTCGAGCTCGCGAAGCGCCTGCTTCACGACATGCTCCTCTACCGACGCTTCGAGGAACGCGTCGAAGAGGCGTACGCCCTCGCCAAGATCGGTGGCTTTTGCCACCTGCACATCGGACAGGAGGCCATCGCCAGCGGCTTCATCGCCCCCCTGCGGGACGACGACTACGTCGTCACGGCATACCGTGACCATACGCAGGCTCTCGCCAAGGGGGTCGATCCCAAGCGTGTCATGGCGGAGCTCTACGGACGCGTGGACGGGTGCTCCGGAGGAAAGGGCGGCTCGATGCACATGTTCGACGCCTCCAAGCGCTTCATGGGTGGTTGGGGCATCGTCGGCGGGCAGATCCCTCTGGCCGCGGGGTTCGCGTTCGCGGTCCGCTACCGGGGCGGCGACGAGGTCGTCGTCTGTTTCCTCGGTGACGCTGCGGTCAATCAGGGCTCCTTTCACGAGTCGCTCAACATGTCGGCGGTATGGGATCTCCCGGTCATCTGGGTGGTCGAGAACAACGAGTACGGGATGGGAACGGCGTTCCACCGGGTGTCCGAGACCACTGTGGCGGACAAGGCCTGCTCGTACGGAATCCCGAGCTCGTCCATCAACGGCCAGGATGTCCTCGAGGTCTTCACGCGGATACGTGACTTACTGGAGGAGGTCCGCGACGGTGGAGGGCCGCGGTACGTAGAAGCGCGGACATACCGGTTCAAGGGCCACTCCATGTCGGATCCGGTCTCGGGAACCTACCGCTCGAAAACGGAGGTCGCGGAGCGCACTTCGGAAGGCGACCCGATCGCTATCCTGAGGGACCGGCTGATGGTCGCGGGCGCGCTCGACCAAGAGGAGTTCGAGGCGATCGACAAGGACGTGAGGTCGGTGGTGGACGAAGCCGCCGATTTCGCGGACGCCTCTCCCGAGCCCTCGGCGGCCGCACTCTACGAGCACGCTTATGCTCGTATCAACGAGCACGGGCGGCTGTTCTTCGATGGAGGCAGGCGCTGAAGATGGGAGTGATGACTTATCGCGACGCTCTCAACCAGGCGCTGAGGGAGGAGATGGAGCGCGACGACTCGGTATTCCTCATGGGCGAGGAGGTCGCCGAGTACGACGGGGCGTACAAGGTCTCGAAAGGTCTGCTGGACGACTTCGGCGCCGGACGGGTCGTCGACAGCCCGATCAGCGAGCTCGGTCTCGCCGGCCTCTGCGTGGGTGCCGCGATGACCGGCCTTCGGCCCGTTTGCGAGTTCATGTCGTTCAACTTCGCCTTCCTGGCGCTGGATCAGGTCATCAACTCGGCCGCGAAGCTGCACTACATGTCCAACGGCCAGTTCTCCTGTCCCATCGTCTTCCGGGGGCCGAGCGGACCGGCGCTGCAGCTAGGTGCGCAGCACTCTCAGGCATGCGAGACCTACTACGCGCACGCCCCGGGGATGAAGCTCGTAACACCGTCCACCCCCGCGGATGCGAAGGGTCTCCTCAAGGCTTCGATCCGAGACCAGGATCCGGTGGCCTTCATGGAGGGGGAGCTCCTGTACAATCTCAAGGGCGAGGTGCCCGAGGGGGACGACCACGTGGTGCCTCTGGGCGTCGCCGACCTGAAGCGCGAGGGTAGCGATGTCTCGATCATCACGCACGGGAAGATGGTCCACGCCGCACTGACCGCGGCGAAGCGGCTCGAGGAGGACGGCGTCGACGCCGAGGTGTTGGACCTTCGCTCTCTGAGGCCGCTCGATGTCGACGCGGTGCTGGCTTCTGTAAGGAAGACCAACCGGGCGGTCTACGCCGAAGCTGGATGGCCCTTCGCCGGGGTTGGCGCACAGATCGTCCAGGTCATACAGGAGGAGGCGTTCGACTACCTTGATGCGCCCGTGCTCCGAGTCACCCAGGCCGACGTTCCGATGCCTTACGCCAAGAGGTTGGAGAAGCTCGCCAAGCCGTCCGTCGCCAGCCTCGTCGAGGCTTGCAACCGCGTTCTTTATCGCAACGGTCGATGACGTCCGCACCCGCCCGCTGAGACGAACCAGCCCATGGCGACCAAAGTCCACATGGAGGCTCTCTCTCCGACCATGGAGGAGGGGCAGCTCGTAAAGTGGCACAAGTCGGAAGGCGAGGAAGTGTCTAGTGGAGACCTCCTGGCGGAGGTAGAGACCGACAAGGCAACGATGGAGCTGGTGGCGCGTGGAGACGGGCTCTTGCGGCGGATTCTGCTGAGCGAGGGCGGGGTTGCGGAGGTCGGTGCCGTCATCGCCGTCATCGCCACAGCGGAGGAGGACATCGACACCATCGTGGGCGTTGCAGAGGCGGCCGAAGCGAGCGAGTCGAAGCCGCCCGCCACCGGGGCGCCAGGTGGGCCCGGCGGCGATGCGCCCGCGCCCTCGGGGCCGCCACTCGACGTCCCCCGGGTCAAGGCGTCCCCGTTGGCTCGGCGGCTCGCGGGTGAGGCCGGCCTGCCGCTGTCGGCCCTCACCGGCTCCGGACCAGGCGGACGGATCGTCAAGCGAGACGTGGAGGCCGTCGTGGAAGTGGCGTCGGCTACGGCGCCGGTGCGGCTCGAGACCGAAGAGGGATACGACGAGATCCCGCTAAGCCAGATGCGCAAGGCGATCGCGCGGCGCTTGGCCGAGTCGCTCTCGCCTGTCCCGCATTTCTTTCTCACCGTAGAGGTGGACATGTCGCGCGTCGGAGCGGCTCGCGCACACGCGAACGCACTTCTGGCGAAGACGGGCGAGAAGATCTCGGTGAACGACTATGTCCTGAAGGCCGCCGCCGCGGCGCTACGCAGGCACCCGGCGATCAACGCCGCCTGGCACGACGATCACATCCGACGCTTTTGGCACGTCCACCTCGGGGTAGCGGTCGCCGTGGAGGACGGGCTCATCACGCCCGTGCTGAAGCACGCCGACCGCAAGGGGCTCGCGCAGATCTCACGTGAAGTGGGCGAGCTCGCAAGACGGGCTCGAGAGCGAAATCTGAGCCCGAACGAGTACACGGGCGCGACCTTCTCCGTTTCCAACCTCGGGATGTTCGGGATCCAGGAGTTCACCGCAATCATCAACCCGCCCGAAGCCGGCATTCTCGCGATCGGGCGGACCGAAGACAGGCCCGTAGTCGAGGACGGGAAGGTGACCGTGCGTCCGCGGATGCGGGTCACCATGAGCTGCGACCACCGGGTAGTGGACGGGGCAATGGGAGCTCGATTCCTGCAGACCCTGCAAGAAATGCTCGAGGAGCCCGCAGCGATTCTCATCTGATTGGGGATCTCGGTATTTCCGGTCCGCGCCCGAACAAATAGAATTTATATTCTATTTTTCGACTCTCGGAAGTCGGGATTGCGCCCGGATCCCGCTGAGCGTGAGCGCGTCGTCCGTCAGATCGCACCCAACCGGGGCGCCGCGCGCTCTTCGCTACTCGCCTGGAAGAACTCCCGCTGGCGAAAGCCCCAGAGTCCGGCCACGAGATTGAAGGGAACCTGCCCGATCCTCGTGTTCAGGTCACGCACGACCGCGTTGTGGTACCTTCGGGCCTGGCTGATCGACTCTTCGACCTCGACGAGGTTGTCCTGCAGCTTGCGGAATCCATCGGCGGCCCTGAGCTCCGGATACGCCTCGGCGAGCGCGAGAACGGACCTGAGCGCGCCGACGAGCTCACCTTCGGCTTGGCCACGATCCGCGGGGCCACGGACGGCCATTGCCCGAGCTCGGGCCTCGGTGAGCGACTCGAAGGAGGCCTGCTCGTGGCGGGAATAGCCACGCACCGTCTCGACAATGCTCGGGATGAGGTCATGTCGCCTCTTGAGCTGGACGTCGATGTCGGACCATGCGTTCTCGGCGAGTTCGCGAAGCCTCACCAAGGAGTTGTACACGAGCGCCACCGCAACCAGGACCGCGATCAGCGCGATGACTCCGAACGTCACGGCCCCTTTCCTCCTCTGACCAACATCCGCGTGTAGGAGCTCGCATACGACCGCGAACGACCGCGAGGGGCCATCTTAAGTGCGGCCGACATCCGCCCGAAAGGGTCTCGTGAGATGGAAGACTTGGCGGTCGTCCCGCCTCGACACGACCCTCTGGGAGTCCTTGGCGGGGAGTCGGCCGGAGCCCCGATGGAGGCCGAGTAGCGGGTTTGCAAACGCATGTGGTGCGTCTAACTTCGGTCGTCCAAAGGCCTTTTCGGGGCCAATCGTGCCTGAACACATCCAGCCTGGCGGTCGATCGGCGGTCTAGAAGACTCGCCGGTTCCCCGGTAGCGAATGGGAGAGGAGAGCGCCGCAGTGGCCGAAACGCCGAGCGCCGACAGCAGCTTCGACGTGGTGATCGTAGGGAGCGGCCCTGGTGGCTACGTCGCTGCCATCAGGGCGGCGCAGCTCGGGCTGAGCGTGGCCTGTGTCGAGGCCGACAAGCTGGGTGGCGTGTGCCTGAACATCGGGTGCATCCCCACCAAGGCCCTCCTGTCGAGTGCATTCCTCGTCAACTCGCTGAAGAAGGACTCGGCGGGGCATGGCATCTTCGCCAGCGATCTTTCGTTCGACCTCGGTCCGGCGCAAGCTCGTAGCGTCGAGGTGGCCGGGCAGTTGAGCCGCGGCGTAGCTCATCTCTTCCAAAAGAACGGCGTGAGGCACTTGGAGGGATTCGGCCGCCTCGCAGGAAACGGCAGGGTCGAGGTGGAGGCGAACGGGTCGCGGTCCTCGATCGAGGCCCGACACGTGATCTTTGCCACCGGATCGCGGCCACGCGACCTCGCCGTCCTCCCCATCGACGAGGACCGCATCTGGTCGTCCACGGGCGCTTTGATGCAAACCGATGCTCCCACCAGTCTGGCCGTGATCGGAGCGGGAGCGGTGGGCATGGAGTTCGCGGACGTTTTCGACGCGTATGGGAGCAAGGTCACGGTCGTCGAGGCCCTGGACCGTGTGTTGCCGCTCGAGGACGCCGACTCCTCTGCTGCCGTGGCAAGGTCTTTCAAGAGGCGGGGGATGGACATCCACGTAGGCGCGAGACTCGAGACTGCGCAGGTGCGCGAGGACGGCGTCTCTCTCGGGGTCCGAACCCGGGAAGGAAAGGAGTTGGAGCTGGATGTAGAGCACGTCCTCTCCGCCGTGGGCCGTGTACCGAACACCCAGGACTTGGGCCTGGAAGCGGCGGGCGTGGCCACGGACCGGAACGGTTTCATCGAGGTCGACGAGCGGATGCGAACGTCAGCCAGTGGGGTCTACGCGATCGGTGATTGTGCAGGCCGGCAACTCCTCGCGCACAAGGCCAGCCACGAGGGGATCGTCGCGGTTGAGCACATCGCGGGCCAGGGCCATGGAACCGTCGATTACGGTAACGTGCCGAACTGCACCTACTGTGACCCGGAAGTGGCGTCGGTTGGCCTCACCGAAGAGCAGGCGCGCGACGCCGGGCACGACATTCAGGTGGGTAAGTTTCCTTGGCTCGGCCTCGGTCGTGCCGTGGCCGCCGGACACACGGATGGCTTCGTCAAGGTCATACGCGACCGGAGATACTCCGAGATCTTGGGTGTTCACATCGTCGGCTCACACGCCACGGAGCTCATCGGGGAGTTCGTCTTAGGCCGGCACCTGGAGTCGACCGTCGAAGAAATGGAGCGGGCTATGCATCCGCATCCGACCCTCTCGGAAGGCGTTGCCGAAGGGGCGCTCGCCGCGTTGGGGCGACCCATTCATATCTAGCGGGCTGCTTGTGTTGCCTGACTCAGGCCCAGGCGGGGCTAGAACCCTCTCCGCCTCGATCCGCCGGCGCGAAGCGTTGTTCGCTGGTCCGGCGATCTCGCCTACGGAAGACTAGCGTGTCCGCCGCCGAGAGGGACTCCGAAGCGACCGCGCGCGCGCCCGCCGAGCGGCCCTGGTCCGCCGACGAGGATCGAGCGCTCCGGCTCTGGATCGCCCTCGCGCGTTGCTACGCGACGTTCAGCCGCGTGGTCTCTTGTCGGGTCGCCGATTACGGCCTCACCACTCCCCAGTTCGGGGTCCTGGAAGCCCTGCACCACGTGGGACCGCTTTCGCTCGGTGAGCTGGCGGACAAGCTGCTCGTGACGGGGGGGGGGAACATCACCTACGTGATGGACCGACTCGAGGAGCTGGACCTCGTATATCGGGAGCGACTGGGCCAGGACCGCCGGGTCGTCCAGGCCAAGCTGACGCCCGCCGGAAGGGAACTCATCGCGAGCGTCTTCCCCACGCACACGGCTTTCATCGGGCCGCTGGCGTCGCACCTGACGGCGCAGGAACAGGAGGACCTGAGGCGGCTGCTCAAGAAACTCGGCAAGGGAGTCGCTGCGGAGTCCTGAGTCGGGCCCCGCGGCGGAAGCAGCCCGCTTCAGCCGAGTGCTGGCACAGACGCGCCTGTGGTGTTCAGCTCCACACCGCGGATCCGTAGTAGACGGACCAGGGCTTCGCCCACCTTGTTGTTCGGCGTGGACGCACCGGCAGTGAGCCCCAGTGTGAACGGGCCCCCAGGGAGCCAGTCCAACTCCACGCGCTCATCCGCGTGGGCGTCGAGGACCGGCTTGTGTCGGATGGCGCCGCTCTCCACTTCGATACAGTTAGCGTCGCTCACGTGGAACGTAGTCGTGTGCTGGCGGCAGAGGTGTGCCAGATGATTGGTATTGGACGAGTTGTACCCGCCGATGACGATCATCACGTCGGGCGGCTCCCTCATCATCTCCTTCACCGCGTCTTGACGCTCCTGCGTCGCTGAGCAGATGGTGCCGAACGACCGGAAGTTGAGGGACGCGTCCTCCTCCCCGCCCCGCTCGATCATCGCTCGACGGATCCGTTCACCGATAGCCATGGACTCGCTCGCCAGCATGGTGGTCTGGTTCGCGACGCCGATCTTCTCCAGGTGGCGATCCGGATCGAAGCCGACGGAGGCCTTGACGCGGAAGCGCCCCATCAGCGCCTCGGCCGAAGGTGCGTCCGGACGACCGGCGATGTAGTCGCAAAGCAGGTCCGCCTCGGCCATGTCACGGACGATGATGTACTTGCCCGCGGGGTACTTGTTCACCTGCGATGCGGTCGCCCGAGACTCCTCGTGCTGATACTTGCCGTGGATTACCGCGCTGTACCCATCACGGGCGTACCCCTCCACCCGCTTCCAAACGTGAAGCACTGAACCGCAGGTGGTGTCCACCAGGACAGCGCCGATGGCGCGCAGCGCCTCGAAGTCGTGCAGCGTGACCCCGAACGCGGGGATGAGGACCACGTCCTCCGGTCCAACGTGTCCGAATTCGAAACGACCCGCGTCGTCCGGATAGATGAAACGGATGCCCATCTCGGTCATCCGCTGGTTCACGTGAGGGTTGTGTATGATCTCCCCGACCAGGTAGATCACCTTGTTGGGGAACTTGTGCACGGTCTCGTAGGCGTAGTCCACTGCGCGGTCCACGCCGTAGCAGAAGCCGAACTCCTGTGCGAGCCGAACGGTGACGTCACCGAAGGTGTCCGTATACCCGCGAGAACGGATGCGGTCGACCAGCGCCGAGTGGTACTCGGCGTCGATGAGAGGCTTTACCTCCGCCTTGAGGCCGAAGCCCTTACGAAAGTAGGTCTGCTCCATGGAGGTGCTCGTTTCGGCCAGGCCTGCCCACGACCCTCGCGGTGAGATGAGGGTGACGACTGGGGAGCATGAAGTAAACCAAAGCCCAGATCACGAGCAACCGTCGTCGGACCCGATCGCCCGACCCGGATCCGGACCCCACGGTGCGACCTCCGTGTATCCTCTTGGCCCCGACGGACACTTTCCCCACGCTAGCCGAAGATGCTCGCCCGCCTGACATTGCTGTTCGTCCTCGTTCCGCTCATCGAGCTCGTGCTGCTCGTGCAGCTCGGTCGCGTCGTCGGGCTTCTCCCCACCATTGCGCTCGTCGTCGCCACAGGCCTCTTCGGTGCCGCGCTCGCCCGGGCGGAGGGGCTCCGAACGCTCGCAGCCGTGCAGCGCCAGTTAGCGGCCGGCCACGTCCCGGGCACCGCGATGTTGGACGGGCTCTGCATCCTCGTAGGGGGTGCCTTCCTTCTGACGCCCGGACTCCTCACCGATGTTGCCGGACTCTCTCTTCTGCTCCCTCTGAGCCGTCGCTGGTTCCAACGACGGCTCCGCCGCTCACTCGAGACGCACATGCGGTCCGCCGATGTGAAGATGACGTTCCTCTCCCCGGAGCAGTTCCAAAAGGCGTGGGGCGCGGATCGGGGAGGATCCGGGGGCGGGCTCGACCCGCGGCACGAGATCAGGCAGGGCGATAAGCCTGCGACCAAGGGCCCGTAGCGCTCGCCGGGCAACGGGTCGTACTTTCGTTTGCGACGTGATGTCGTCGCACCCGACCCCGTCGACGCCACCCACCCTGCGAGCTCTCGGAGCCGATCATGGCTGAAGTTCCCGGATTTCTGGAGCGCCTCTTGCGCGCTCCTGGGCCATCGGGTTTCGAAGCCAGGGCGGCGGGCGTCTGGAGGGACGAGGCCCAAACCTTCGCACACGGCGTCTGGACCGACGTGAGCGGAAACAGTGTCGCGTCCGTGAACCCCCAGGGGACGCCACGCGTTATGATGGCCGGCCACATCGACGAGATCGGCCTTCAGATCACCCATATCGACGACGACGGATACCTCTACTTCGACGTCATCGGTGGTTGGGACGCTCAAGTTCTGGTCGGACAACGTGTTAACGTACTAGGTAGAGAAGGTGACGTGCCCGGTGTGGTGGGCAAGAAGGCGATCCATCTGCTCGAGCCCGACGAGCGGACGAAAGCGAGTAAGGTCAAAGATCTCTGGGTGGATCTCGGAGCGGTGAGCGCCGACGAAGTGACCGGGCTCGGTATCGGCGTCGGCGATCCGATGATCGTCGCCGCGGGTCCGCTCTCATTGGCAGGAGACCGGATCGTGAGTCGGGCGATCGACGACCGCGTCGGAGCCTATGTCGTTCTCGAGGCACTCCGAATCGTCTCGGAGAGCGAGGTCGAGGCAGCCGCGTTCGCCGTGGCCACGACCCAGGAGGAGATCGGCCACCAGGGCGGCGGAGCTCGCCCTGGAGCTTGGGCGCTGGAGCCCGACGTGGCCGTCGTCGTGGACGTGACGTTCAGCACCGACGTTCCGGACGTGAGTAAGAAGGAGCTGGGGGACCATCGGATCGGCGGAGGGCCGGTCCTCACGCGTGGGTCGGCCGCACATCCGGTCGTGTTCGATCGGCTCGCTCAAGCCGCCGAAGAGGAGGGTATCCCCTTCACGGTACAGGCGTCACCGAGAGCGACGCGCACCGACGCCGACGCCATCCATCTCGTGCGCGGTGGCGTCCCGACCGGACTCGTGTCGATTCCAAACCGCTACATGCACTCCCCCAACGAGCTCGTCAGCGTCTCGGACCTCGAGAGGACGGCCCAGCTCCTCGCGGCGTTCGTCCGCGGTCTCGAATCAGCGGTCGACTTCACGCCCAGCTGATCACCTCACCCCGGCCCGGACCGACCCGCTCGTCCGCGCTGGCCCGCTCGAGGATCCGGTGGATCCGTTGACGGGCGAATGAGGCGGCGTACCTTTCCACACCCTGCCCAGCGGCCTGTGGGCTAGCGGGCCGACCGAAGCACCGACCCCTGAGAGAGCAACGACATGTTCGACGCGAGCGACCTCATCAGAGAGCTCCAGGAGATGCGGGACGAGGGCCACCTATCGGACGCCCTCATGCGCAGGTCGGTCAAGAGAATCGAGGAGTCCGACGATCGTTTCGACTGGGTCGGCGTCTACATGCTCAACGAGAAGGAGCATGAGCTGTGGCTGCACAACTACGTCGGAACGCCCACCGAGCAAGCGAAGATTCCCGTGGGCGAGGGCGTCTGCGGGACCGCGGTGGCCGAGAAGACGAACCAGAACGTCGCGGACGTGACTGCGCTGGAGAACTACGTTGCCGGCGGGCGGGACATACAGGCGGAGCTCGTCGTGCTCATTCGCGCGGGCGACGAAATCTTCGGTGAGATCGATATCGACAGCGATCAGCCCGCCGCGTTCGGCGATGACGACGTGCAAGCTGTCGAGGCTGTGGCGGACAAGCTAGCGGAGCAGCTCGCGGCGGAGCGACGCTGACGGGAGGAGCTCGTACGCGGAGCACCGTACCAAACGGCCTTGACGAGCAAGCCCCACGTGTCGATGGAAGAGCTCCTCTCGATCGTCTACGGCGTTGTACCGAAAGCGCTCGAGCGGGCAGCGGTTGCAAGCCTCGAAGCGCTCGTCGACCATCTACGAGCGGTGTGAGCGAGGGCAGGTGCCAGATCTGCCGCTGCTGATACCGATCCCTGCCCGGATCCGGGACGTGAAGGCCCAAGCGCCCGAGGTCGCTGTGGATTGGCGGCGTGCCACTCGCGCCGCGCTCGCCACCCGCGTGGGGGCCAGCCACGACGTGGCGGAGTTGTTGCGCGGGGAAGGGTCGGTCTCTCACTACCTTCTGGAGCCGCCCCGTCCGGGCCGCCGCAGCCAGTCGGACGCTCGGGGCGTCCGCTACTCCGCTTCGCAGTGAGGATCGACCGCGTCGCACTCAGAATGGTGCCGCTGCGGCTGCGAGAGCGTTGGGAGATCTCATCCGGCGCCAGGCAGGACCGGATCGTCATCCTCGTAGCGATCCACGCCGAGGGTGAGGTGGGATGGGGGGAGTGTGTGGCCGCGGAGGACCCCAGCTATTCGTCCGAGACGACGGAGACCGCCTGGCACGTCCTCGAGGACTTCCTTCTTCCCGCGGTCGTCGGTCTCGAGGTCGGCCACCCACCCGAGATCCTCCGGCCGCTCGCGTGGGTCCGCGGTCATCGAATGGCCAAGGCCGCGTTGGAGATGGCCGCGTGGGATCTGCACGCGCGGCTGCGGGGGGAACCGTTGCCGATCGCGCTCGGGGCGCAGCCGAGGCCGGTGCCGGTGGGGGTGAGTGTCGGTCTCCAGCCCTCCGACGAGATGCTGCTCTCCAAGGTCTCGGAGTACGTGGCCGAGGGTTACCGGCGGATCAAGATCAAGATCAAGCCGGGCCGCGACCTGGGCATGCTCGCGAAGGTGCGAGAGGGCTTCCCCGATGTCCCGCTCATGGCCGACGCGAACTCGGCCTACACCTTGGAGGACACGGACCTCCTGAAAGCCTTGGACGGATTGGACCTGATGATGGTGGAGCAGCCTCTCGGACACGACGATCTCCGTGACCACGCTCGGCTTCAGGAGCAACTGGAGACGCCGCTCTGCCTCGACGAGTCGATCCGGTCCGTGAGGGACGCCGAGGTGGCGCTGGAGCTTGGAGCTTGCCGAGTCATCAGCCTCAAGCCCGGCCGTGTAGGCGGGCTGGCCAACGCAATCGCGATCCACGATCTGTGCGTCTCGCGGTCCGTCCCGCTGTGGTGCGGTGGGATGTTGGAGTCCGGTGTCGGTCGGGCGCACAACGTGTCGCTGGCGTCACTACCGGGGTTCGTTCTGCCGGGGGACATCTCGGCCAGCCGGCGCTACTGGGAGCGAGACATCGTGTCACCGGAGTTCGAGCTCGTCGACGGAACCCTCTCACTGCCAGGGGGCGCCGGCATCGCGGTGAGGCCGGAGGTCGAGCGGATCGAGAAGTTGACGGTGAGGCGGGCCGAGCTCCGCGTCTCTTGAGTCGGGGCGCAAAGATCCGAGACCGCTCGCAGCGTGCTCACTAGTCCGGCATCGGGGCTCTCGTCTGCGCCGTCCGCAGGGTACATGGCGACCGAGGTGGCGAGCAGGTGGCAGAGGGCTCATGCACAAAAGGCTGGACCAGCCCCGGATGGAACGTGTATGAGTGGAGGACCCGACTGTGCTCGAGGGCCGCCGCGAAGGGAGGGATGACCAGATGATCCTACCCACGATAAGGGAGTCGTTCGGCCGCCGGGACGCGCTCCACCTCGTGGAGCTCCTGGGCCGCGACGACCACGAGCTCAGGACCGCGGCTCGGACCCGCCTGGAGCATGAGGGCGTCGACGCGCTGCTCGACGACCCTCGGGTGCTGAACGCCTTGTTGACCGACCCTGTAGTGAAGGCTCCGCCTCCGCTGATCTTCTACGTGCTCATACGCCAAGCGCTTTTGGAAGGTGGCATCGACAGCCGTCCGATCTCCGATTTCGTCGCATCGCTGATCGTGTCGTTCCTGCGCGCCAGGAGGGCCTACCGCATCAGTGAGGACGACGAGGAGGAGTTCCACTACCTGGTGGACATCGCAGTCCGAATCGGAGCGGCCGAGGAACGGCGCGCGGGAAGCGCAAGGGAGGCCCCTCCCTCGACTACTACGAGAGCATGGGGAGCGCAGCCTACCGCCTCGCGGCGGAGAGCCCGCCCGCGGCGAGCTTGGGAGTCGAAGCGATCTACCGCGACGTCGCGCGTCACTTCTCGGGTGTTCGGACAGCCTTGAACCGCGTGTCCGACCGTTACTTATGGCCTTCCGCGTCGGATCCGGTGAACCGGCTTCTGAGAGAGGTCACGGGGAGCATGGATCCGTGAGCTCGTTCCGTCCGGCGTCTGCGCCCGCACCCGCCGCCTCCCCTTCGGTCTGCCCGCACTGCTGGATGGTGAACCCTGGCGCGTTCCGACTCTGCGCACGATGCGGGGCGCTCATGGACACCCACCTTCAGGAGTCGGGAGGTCTGCGTCGTACCGCACCGATACAGAGTCCTGTACCGGTCGCGACGGCCCATCGTTTGACGCCGGTGCAACGGGGCCTCATGGCTGCGTTCCTCGCTCTCCTGACCCTGACGTACCTGATGCAGCTCCTACCTGCACAGGTCCTGCCGCCGCCCGCGAACACCGCACCGCCAGTGGGGAGCACCCCCTGAGGATGCTCGCGCACTCGCGCGGCGCCGCATCTAAGCGTGACTCACGCGTCGGACGCACCATGCGCAATAGCGCCACCCGGGCCTCAGAACGCGCCCGCAGGCGCAGGCGCACACCCGCACTCGGATGCGCCCACAGACCGGGCAAGCCGGCGCTCCGGTAGGAACGTCCGCACCGCATCCCGCGCACGGGAGCGCGGCCCCCGCGTCGGTCTGAAGCACCCTTCCAACCTCGTGTGGCGTGGTCACGCCCTCGGCCACTTTTCGTCGGGCGTCCTCGACCATCGAGCCCATGCCGACCTCTTCGGCGAGTCGGCGAAGAGTGGCGGAAGCCGCGCCCCGCACCACCTCCTCGCGCAGAGCGTCCGTAATGACCAACACCTAGAAGACCCCCGTACGGCCACGGTACCCATCCGTGCAGTCCGGGCAACCCTGGGAGCTGCGGCCGCGACACTCAGAACAAACCCTTCGGACGAGGCGCTGGGCGACGACTCCGGCCAGGCCGCCGGCCACGAGGTAGGGAGGGACGCCCATGTTCAGGAGGCGAGTGATGGCTCCGGGCGCGTCTGTGGTGTGGATGGTGGAGAGGACGAGATGGCCGGTGACGGCCGCCGCCATCGCGATTGCGGCCGTCTCGCCGTCGCGCACTTCGCCAACCATGACCACGTCCGGGTCCTGCCGCAGGACGGAGCGGAGCGCGGAGGGGAACGTGAGGCCCGCCCGGGGATCCACCTGGACCTGATTGGCGCCCTCTAGGCGGTACTCGACCGGGTCCTCGAGGGTAACGACGTTCGACCCGACGCGATCCAGCTCCTGTAGCGCACCGTAGAGCGTGCTGCTCTTGCCGCTGCCCGTCGGACCCGCGGCGAGGATCACGCCCTGGCCCGCGCGAAGCAGGCTGCGAAGACGCTGCAGGTCATCGGCGCCGAGGCCCACTTGCCCCAAGTCCGAGGGCGCCTTCGTGGGGTCGAGGATGCGGACGACCGCCTTCTCCCCGCCGGTCACCGGAAGCGTCGACACTCTCGCCGTGAGCGAGCGACCACGATGCGTGAGGCGCAGCCCGCCGTCCTGGGGCCGGCGCTTTACGGCGATGTCCATGCCCGCCATGATCTTCAGCCGCGACAGCACCGCCCGTCTGGTGGCACTCGGTAGCTCGAGCGCAGAGCGGAGCACACCGTCCACGCGGTAGCGGACACGTACGTCGCCCTGGTGCTCCTCCACGTGTACGTCGCTTGCGTCCTCATCCACGGCCTCGTGCAACATGTGATCGACGAGACGCACCACCGGTGTTGCGCGTGCAGCTTCTTCCAGAACGTCGCGCCGGGCGCTCGCGTTGTCGTCGGAGACTTCCGGCAGCTCATTGAGCAGCCGCTCCAGGTCTGCACCACCGTACGCCTGATCGAGCCCCTCACTGACCGCGGATTCAGTTGCTACCACGGCCTCCACGGACTTTCCACTCTGGAAACGGACGTCATCGACCGTGTTGAGGTCGAGGGGGTCGGACATCGCCATCGTGAGCCGCCTCGAATCCACCGCGAAGGGGAGGACGGAGCGGGCCCTGGCGAGCTCCGGCTGCACCAGGGCGGTGGCCTCGGGATCGTGCGGGATGGGGGCCGGTTGGAACGGAAGACCGAGCTGCGTGGCAAGGGCGCGCGCCAGCGCCTCTTCTTCGACCATGCCCTCCGCGAGGAGAAGACTCCCGAGCCGCCTACCTGAACCGCGTTGGCGCTCAAGCGCGTGCGCCAGATCCTGCTGACCGAGCGCGCCCATGTCCAGCAGGAGCTGTCCGAGGATTCGCGGAGTGTAGACGGCCATGGCCCGAAGGTCCTCTCCGTCGCAGAGCGCCTCCATGGCCGGAGGGGACCGCGGTCGCGCCAGCCGAACGTTTTCCGGGGTGAGATGGGAGGCTCACCTCGCGGGAGGACGAGAGTCGAACGGTCAGGACAGCCAGCGCAACACGGCCGGGGCTACGTCGGTGAGGGAGTGGAGCTCCTGGCTACGCTCCCTCGCCCCGGATCCGCTGAGGATCGCGAGGGCGGGATTGCGAGTATGCGCTCCCCCGAGCTCCTCGATATTGCCATGGTCGCTGGTCACGAGGAGGAGCGTGTCGTCCGGCAGCTCTGCCAGCACGCCACCCAGAAACGCGTCGACCTGCTCCAACGCCGCAACAGCCCCGTCTCGTCCTCCGCGGTGGCCCGCGTGGTCGGTGCCGTAGTGTGCGTAGAACGTCAGTCGGACCGATGCGGCTACGCGCGCGAGGTTGCGGCCAGCCTCTCCCGGAGTGACGACCGGGAGGTCGGCCGGACCCAGATGCGCTCTCCACCCGTCGTTCACGATCTCGCTCGACACGGCTTGGCCGCTCGCGAGTGCGTCTTCGTGCCGTGTTAGTAGGCCCGCCGAGCGTGCGGCGAGGGGTGGGGCGGCGGGTCTCCGGCCACCGCGCTGCGACCAGTTCTTAGGATAGGCGTTGGCGAACGCGGTGGGGATGCCGCGTTCCGACGCCCGCACCAACAGGTTTTCACGCTCCAGCAGCGGCCGAAGCGCTACCGGCACCCAAGGCCCGAAGTGCCGTCCGAAGATCCGTGCCGCGTTGTGGCCGGAGAGTAGCGCGGTCTGTCCCGTGCCACTCTGCGGCCTTCCGGGCATTTGCAACGTCGCGTCGAGGGGAAAAGCGACGGCGGTCGGTCCATCTACACGCAGAAGCCGATGCGTGGGGATCGCACCGTCTAGCAGCGCCTGCAATGTGGGCAGACGAGCGCAGAGGAACGGATTGAGCGAGGGATCATCGGCACCGATGCCCACGCCGTCCAGGAATACGAAAAGAACGCCGCGCATGCGCGCCAGGCGCGGTCCCGAACCCACCGTCGTGCACTAGACGGGCGAGACGCGGGCCAATCGCCCTTCAGAGAGCCGGTCGGATATCGACGGTGACCTGGACCGCAACGTGGCCGTAGTCAGCCCGGTCCCTCATGGCGTCACGGATGCGAGGCTCGATCTTCTTGTATGCGGCGAGCACGCCCTCGCGCAGCTCCCGACGCAGAATCTTCAGCGCATTTACGTCCGGGCGGGTTGTCTTCGTTTCCCTGCGCGCGTCGACCAGATCGCCCCCGTGGATCTCGAACGGAGCCATGCCGATGTCGTCGAAACGATCGGAGTCCAGATACTGGACGGAGACACTCACGTCTCCGCGAGCGTGATGGTTCTGGATGTCACCCACGGCCTGGAACCGGGACGCGAGAGGCCCGAGCTCTGCGCTCTGCGCGGCCTTCGTGTACGCCCGCTCGACGATCGCGAAGATCCGACGCATGCGCTCCAGGTTGGTGCTGTCACCCTCGGGGACGTCGGTGTCGAGCTCCCTTCCGTTGGCTTGGCGTGGGGCGCTGCCCCGAGCCGCCTCCTCCGCACGGCTCCGAGCCCGGTCGATGTTCTCCAGGATCCTGTCGGGGTTGGTTCTGAATCCCATCCTGTCCTCCGGTGGTCTGTGCTGCGCGGCCCCACGATAACGCGCCTCCACAGAGTTGGCCAAGAGCCGAGAACGGGTCCGCATCGCCATTTCACAGCGGGCGGACGGGGGATACACTGTAGCCAGCCGACTCGCTGGTGGCCCGTGACTCGTTCGGAGGCACCCATGATTCGAGGTATCGTAGCGCTCCTCTCTGCCCTCGCGGTGGCCGCCTGCGGGGGAACGGGCGGCGGAGCTCCCGCGCCGCCGCCGCTGGCGTTCACCCTGCCCGCAGAACCGTCGGTGGTCTACGTGCGCGGAGACACGGCTACGGTGGACGTGGACGCCGGAGGTCAGACGTTCAGTGTCGAGAGCCAGGCCCACGCCGAGTGGGGAATGGAGTTCATCGCCACCGAGGGCGGAGTCGAGGTCACGGCGAGTCTGCGAGATTACGCTGCACGGCTGACGACCCCGGTTGCGCCGGCGCAGTTTGCGTCCGTCGATCAGGTTGACGGGCCTTTGGTGTTCACGCTCGACCGGCGTGGCGTCTCGACGTTGGTGTCGGCACCTGTGCTCACGGGCGCGGCGTCGGAGTTCGTGACCCCGGAACTGCTCGCTGCCACGTTGTTCCCGCGTCTGCCGGGCCGCTCTATCACAGCGGGGGAGAGCTGGACCGACACCGTCGTGGTCGAGGCCCAGACGCAGGCCGGGGCGGTCACGTCGACATCGGTGCTCACCTACACGGCCGTTGGCGACACGGTTATAGCGGGTCGATCGCTTCTGCTGGTACGCTTTTCGGGGTCGTCGGAGCAGGCGATGCGGGGCATGATGGGTGGCTTCGACATGTCGCAAGACCTCAGCGGCACGAGCGAGGGTCGATTCGCCTGGGACCGGCACCGCTCACTTCTTTACTCATCGGCGTCGCGGTCGGACATGACGGGGACCTTGGAGGTTTCAGCGGCCCCGCTTCCGCTGTCGGTTCGCATCCGGTCCTTGGCGAGGACCCTGCTACAGGTGCCGTAGTTCGCCGCTGATGTGGTGTCTCTGGGCAAAGCGAAGACGCCCCAGCCTACGAGGGGGATCGGGCACCGCTCGCAAACGGGAGGCCCGTTGCAGCGCCTGATCGCCGTGCTCGCCACCACGGCCGCGATCTTCCACCTCTGGGCGGCCGGCGTGTCTCCCTTCACCGCGCTCGTGCAGCGGCCGGTACACCTGGCGCTCATGGCGGCTGTGGGCTTGCTCGGGGTGGGGCTGCTGGAGCGCGAACGAGAGGACCGGGACAGCCGCGCCGTAGGAATGGCGATCTCCTGGATCCTCACCCTAGCGACGGCTGCGGTGTGCGTGTATGTCGCTACGCAGCACGCGGAGCTCGTCCAGCGCTCTGGATCTCCCACGACCTCGGATTTGATCGCTGGAGCCGTGGCGATCCTCGTCGTCCTCGAGCTCGCGCGACGGGCGACGGGGTGGGGTCTCGTGACGGTGGCGGTCCTGGCGCTCGTATACGCCTTCGTGGGACCCTGGCTACCCGGGATCCTGGCGCATCGCGGCTACGGCGTGCGGCGGTTGGCGGAGCACCTCTACCTCTCCACGGAGGGGATCTGGGGCGTACCTCTCGGCGTGAGCGCCGACTTCGTCTACCTGTTCATCCTCTTCGGAGCCGTGCTGGACGCCGCGGGCGGAGGAGCTCTGCTCATCGCGCTGGCGGATCGCGTCGCCGGACACACGCGCGGCGGTCCCGCCAAGACAGCGGCCGTGGCCAGCGCCTTCATGGGCTCGCTCTCCGGTAGCGCCGTCGCCAACGTCGTCACCACCGGCGCGTTCACGATCCCGCTCATGCGGCGCGCGGGTTTTCGGCCCTATTTCGCCGGGGCCATCGAGGCGGCGGCGTCCACCGGAGGACAGCTCATGCCCCCCGTCATGGGGGCGGGCGCGTTCATCCTGGCCACGTGGACGTCGATCCCGTACGTCGAGGTCGCTCTCGCCGCGCTGGTGCCGGCGATCCTGTATTACGGTGCGCTCCTGATGGCCATCCACTTCCGCGCCTGGAAGATGGACCTGAAGCCGGCGCAGCACGCGACGTCCGAGCCGGTCCTGCCGCGCTTGCACCTGTTGTTCCCGCTCGCCGTCATCGTGGTGCTGCTCGGCATCGGCAGCTCGCCCATGCGCGCGGCGTTCTGGGGAGTGGTGTCGGGAGGCGTGCTCGCGCTCGTTCGTCCTGAGACCCGGCTCACGTTCGACGAGGCTCGCGACGCGCTCGTGGCGGCGGCCCGGGGCACCGTGATCGTGGCGGCGGCATGCGCCGCCGCCGGCATCGTCGTGGGAGTCGCCTCGCTCACCGGCATCGGGCTTCGCATGAGCGAGCTCATCGGCACGCTCTCCGGAGGCAACCTCTTCATCGCGCTCCTCCTGACGGCCGCGGGGTCGATCGTCCTCGGCATGGGTCTCCCGACCACCGCCGCATACGTCGTGCTCGCGGCATTGGGTGCGCCAGCCCTCGTGGAGCTCGGCGTACCGCTTCTCGGAGCGCATCTGTTCATCTTCTACTTCGGGTGCATCTCCAACGTGACCCCCCGGTCTCGCTCGCGGCGTACGCCGCTGCGGGCGTCGCCGGAGCTCCGCCCATACGGACCGCGTTCTCGGCGATGATGCTGGCGGGCGCCGGGTTCATCGTGCCCTTCATGTTCGTATACGGGCCGGCGCTGCTCCTGGTCGGATCGCCGCTGACGATCGCCATCGCGATCGTTTCGGCGATGGCGGGGGTCACCGCGCTCGCGGCGGCGGCCATCGGTTTCACGAAGCGGCCGCTGGCCATCTGGGAGCGCGCCCTCTTGGGCGCGGCTGCCCTCGCGCTCATGTTACCCGGGGTCCTGACTGACGCGTTCGGCTTCCTCGTCCTCGCCCTGGTCTTCTTCAGGAAGGTCCCGGCGAGCGTTGGCCATGGAGGTGGATGATGAAGGCACAGGCTTCGGTTTTTGCGGCTCTCACGGTGGCCGCGCTCACGGCGGCGTGCGGAGCAGAGGGCGGTGAGTCGCGCTTCCTCTCCATCGGCACCGCCGGCACCGGCGGTGTCTACTATCCGCTCGGAGGGGCGCTGGCGAATCGCCTCACGCTCCGGGACGAGGCGCGCCAGTACACCGCCGAGGTGACCGGAGGATCGGTCGAGAACGTGAACCGCATTCGCGAAGGCCAGATCGAGATGGCCATGGCGTTGGGCGGGACGATCTTCGAGGCCTACAACGGCGGCACGGACTACGAAGTGCCGGTCGCCGACCAGCGGGTCATCGCGCCGCTGTATGCGAACATGATCCACGTCGTGGTGCGAGGACGAACGCCCATCCAGTCCATGGCCGACCTGGCGGGCCACCGAGTCTCGGTGGGCTCACCCGGCAGCGGCAACGAGCAGAGCTCTCGGCAGCTGTTGGAGTCGGTGGGACTCGATTACGAGGACATCGATGTTCGCTACCTTTCGTTCGGCGAGTCCGCGTCGGCCCTACGTGACGGCGCGATCGACGCCGCGCTCATCTCAGTCGGTTATCCCGCTGCCGCTGTCCTCGAGGTAATGACCACGAGCGACGCACGCATCATCTCCATCTCCGGTGGGGCGTCCGCGAAGCTTCGTGAGCTGTATCCGTACTACACGACCGGAACGATCCCGGTCGGTGTCTACCCGGGACTCACCGAGCCAGTCGAGACCGTCGCCATGATGAACTGGATGGTGGCCGACGAGAGCCTGCCTGCTGACGTCGTGACCAACCTGCTCGACATCCTCGTCGAGGACCAGGCCTCGTTGGCGCAGGTGCACGAGATGGCCAGGAGCATCGACCCGGCGGCCCTCGCGGACGCGCCCATTCCGCTCCATCCGGCGACCACTGCGTGGTTGGAGGCACACGGAGGATAGGAGGTCGCGGTAGGCGGGCCCGGGTGTCCCGCGGGGACCGCGCGGCCGGGGCGTCGGCCCAGGCGTCCCCCCCGCTGACCTGCCAGCGGGAGGCGTTCTCCCTTCCCCGGGAATTGCGCTACCTGAACTGCGCCTACCAGGCTCCACTCCCGCGAGTCACCGAGGCGGCCGTGATCGCGGGGCTTCGCCGCAAGAGGGTCCCTTCAGACATCACCCCGGACGACTTCTTCTCGGACGGCGAGGAGGTGAGGCGACGCTTCGCGGAGCTCGTCGGCGGGGATCCGGATCGTGTGGCGCTCCTTCCGTCGGTCTCGTACGGAGTGGCGACCGCGGCTCAGAACCTACCGGGCGAGGCAGGCCAGAACCTGGTTGTGGTCGCCGAGCAGTTCCCCAGCAACGTCTACGCTTGGCGGAGGATGGCGGGCGAGCGCGGGCTCGTGGTGCGCACGGTGGACGCCCCATCCGGCCCCGACCGGGGACGGCGATGGAACGAGCGCCTACTCGAGGCTGTGGACGAGGCGACGGCGATGGTGGCCATGCCTACGGTGCACTGGACGGACGGGACCCGCTTCGACGTCGCCGGGGTGGCTGCGCGCGCGAAGGAAACCGGCGCCTCCCTTCTCGTGGACGGGACTCAGTCGGTCGGGGCGCTGCCCCTCGACCTCTCCGAGGTGCAGCCGGACGTGCTCGTCACGGCAGGATACAAATGGATGCTGGCGCCGTACTCGACGGCGTTGGCCCACTTCGGACCACGACTGGACGAAGGGACCCCGCTCGAGGAGACCTGGACGGCGCGCGAGGGTAGCCACGACTTCCAGCACCTCGTCGATTACCGGGAAGCGTATCGGCCCGGAGCCCGGCGCTTCGACGTCGGCGAGTCGGCCAACTTCGCGCTCCTGCCCGGACTGCTCGCCTCGCTGGAGCTCGTGCTCGAGTGGGACCCCGCGCGAGTGCAGCGCTACTGCGATCGCCTGACGCGGGAGCTCATTGCCGTTGCGATCGATCGTGGGTTCGAGGTCGAGGACCCGGAGTGGCGAGGACACCACCTGTTCGGAATCCGCATGCGAAGCGACGTGTCCCTCGAGCGGCTCGAGGAGCGCTTGCGGGAGGCGCGGATCTCGGTCTCGCTGCGTGGGAGCGCGCTGAGGGTGAGCCCGAACGCCTACAACGACGAGGCCGACGTCGGGGCGCTCACGGAGGTGCTGGCGGCGACCTGAGCTGGGCCGCGGTGTCCCACCGGTGTAGGCTGCCACACCCCTCCGGCCGAACCCACCACGCCGCTCCGGCCAAAACCACGGACGTCAGGAAGGGTCCAGCCTATTGCGGCGGGCGTCGCTCCGAGCCGCCTCAGCCGCCCACCCGCTCCTTCAGCTCCTCGAAGAAGTTCTCCACCACGATGACCTCGGTGGCGGGCCCTTCGGCGTCGGCATCACCTTCGTAGGCGCGGACCATCAGGAACCGCTCGTCGTCGGAGGTAATGTCGTAGAAATTGTTGCCCGCAATGCCAATGGCGTATCCCGGTGGTAGGGCGAACAGCGTTTCCCGCCCCAACACCTGCCCGGTGTCCGGATCGAACTGGACGGCCACCAACGCAAGTTCTTCGTCCACGAAGAACAGCTCTCGCTCGCTGTGCGCCCAGAGCGGGCCAAGCCCACCGTCCGTCGAAACCGTCACCCTCGAGTCCACGTTCGGAAACGGACGCACGAACACCTCGCGGCGGCCCGTCTCGTCGGAGCTGTACGCGAGCCATCTGCCGTCCGGCGACAAGGCTGGTTCGCCCTCGGCGAACTCGGGCGACGCCACGAGCGGCACAGCGGCGCTGTCTACGCCCGGACGGAACGCCAGAATGTCGCGCAGGCCAAAGCCCATCTCCTCGGTGGCCGCAGCGCGCAGCACCAGCCATTCGCCGTCGGCACTCCACGACCCCTGGGAGAAGCTGCGCACGTCGTCAAGCACGAGGACCGGCTCTCCGGTTCCGTCCGCTCGCCTGGACCACACGCTACGGTCTTCTGCGGACGGCCCCGAGAAGTACGTGACGGTATCACCGTTGGGCCTTCAGAACGGCCTGTAGTCGGGCCCCTCGTAGAACGTGATCCGGTCACGCGGACCGTCGGGCAGATGCTTGATCCAGACGTCGTAGTCTCCGCCGCTGTATACGACCTGCGTGCCGTCCGGCGAGAGCCTCCAGCCGAAGTTCCCACCCCTACTCGCGAATGTGAACCCGGCATCGACGGGCGTCGCCTGCCCCGAGCGCGTCACCCAGACGAACTCCCACTGACCAGCGCCCTCCACGGCCCCGATCTGATACACGAGCGTGCCGTCGTCCGACAGCGCGAGGTGCACCGACCCCGCAATGCGTACGGCTACCCCCTCGGCCAGCGCCACCGGCGGTCCCGTGAGCTGGAGCGCGTCCTGATCGAACGGAGCCGCCAGGAGCTTGCCGTCTGCCGTCACGTAGACCAGATGCCCCGACGCGGCGTAGCGGGCAAACACGCCCTGGATGAGTACGTCGTGCGCGCCGGTGACGGCCCCGCTACCACCGCCAACATAGAAGGCCACTCTTCGGCCGTCGGGCGAGAAGACCGGGTTCATGGCACCCTCGGTGCCCACGAAGGGCGTCGCCTGGAGCTGGTCGCGTTGGCGAAGCCAGAGCTGTCGGTCTTGCTCGCCCTGACCCGCGTAGACGATCTGCTCACCGTCGGATGAGATTACGACGTTCGCGCCCATGCCGTCAGTTCGCTGCGTGACAGGTAACGCGACGCTGTAGCGGCTGACGGGCTTCGGGGCTGTGGGGCGGAGGAGCGACCAGCCGAGGGTGAGCGCGAACAGAACGGTGGTGGCCGTCATGGCGACGGAAAGCCGGTTCCACGGACCCGGAACGGCCACACCGACCGCTGCCTCAGCGTCCTCCCCGTGCCGGAAGCCCGCATCCCCCAGCGCCCTGGCGAAGTCCTGAGCCCCAGTGAAGCGGTCCGCAGGAAGCTTCTCCAGCGCCTTGCGGATCGCCGCGTCCACGTTGGCTGGGACCGTCGCACGGGCCGCGTGCGGTGCCGTAGGCACGTCGGTGAGGATCTTCGCCAGTACGGCCTGGGCGCTCGGACCTGTGTGGGGCGGCTCGCCGACCAGCATCTCGTACAGCACGCAGGCCAGCGAGTACACATCGCTCGCCGGGTTCACTTCCCGGTCCGCGGCGGCCTGCTCTGGAGACATGTAGTAGGGCGTTCCAACGGAGAGCCCGGTCTCGGTCAGCCGTCCACCGCCCGCGACGCTCACCGCCAGCGCGATGCCGAAGTCGGCGATGAGCGGCCGTCCTCCGCTCATCAGGATGTTCGCGGGCTTGATGTCGCGGTGGATGACTCCTTTGCTGTGCGCATGATCCAGGGCGTCCGCCACTTCCGTGACGATCTTCACCGCTTCGTCCACTGGAAGCTGCTTCTCGCGGTCCAGGCGCTCCCTGAGCGACTCCCCTTCCACGTGCGGCATCACGTAAAAGAGGAGCTTGTCCGCTTCGCCCGAGTCGAAGAGCGGAAGGATGTTCGGATGCTGGAGAGTCGCCGTGACCTTGATCTCGGCCAGGAAGCGCTCGGCACCGACGATGGCGCCCAGCTCGGGACTGAGCACCTTGAGCGCGACCTTGCGGTCGTGCCTCAGGTCCTCCGCTAGGTAGACGGTCACCATGCCGCCCTCACCGAGCTCGCGCTCGATGCGGTAGCGGCCCTGCAGCGCGGCGCTCAGGCGTGCGGTGGGGTCTTCGGCCATGGATGCCCAGGTGGAGAGGTTGTCCGAGAGACCCTGACATCATTCGCGTGAAGACTGCGCGATGCAACCTCCGAGGGCTCCTACAGCACAGTTCTCAGGGGATCGCGTACGAGTGATCCGTGAGGTGGCTGAGGAAAGGCGAGTGACGACGCTGCGGCGGTTGGAGTAGGCGCGACAGGAGCCGACGGATCGCGATTTGCCCCAATGTGTCAGGTCGCCACTAGCCCTCCAGTGAAGGCAGATCGGCGTCTTGCCGCGCCGACACCCCCCGCCTATCCTCTTTGATCCCCCCCCCAAGCACCCGTCGAAGGACCCCACCGGGAGGTCACCCATGCCTTCTCGTGCGATGGCCGCCACCCTCGCAGCCGTGATCCTGTTCCTCGCACCCCCCGCCTCCGGGCAGACCGAGCGTCCCATGCCACCTATCGCTGATCGTCAGCCACGCGAGCTGACGACGCACGGCGACACTCGCGTGGACGACTACTTCTGGCTGCGCGACCGTGAGAGCCCTGACGTGATCGACTATCTCGAGGCTGAGAACTCATATACGTCCGCCGTCATGGCCCACACGGACGAACTCCAGGAGACCCTGTTCGAGGAGATCCGGGGACGGATCAAGCAGGACGACTCGTCGGTGCCGTACAGGGAGGGGAGCTACTTCTACTATACGCGCTTCGAGGATGGGAAGGAGTACCCCATCCACGCCCGCAGGCCCGGCTCGATGGAGGGCCCGGAGCAGGTCATGCTCGACGCGAACTTCCTCGCGGAGGGCCACGGATTCTTCCAGATAGGGGGGAGGGACGTCTCGGAGGATGAGTGCCTCCTGGCGTACGCCACCGATACCCAGGGCAGACGTCAATACACGATCCGGATCAAGGATCTCGAGTCAGGGGAGCTCCTGCCCGACGAGATCCCCGACGTCACGTCGAATCTCGTGTGGGCGAATGACAACACGACACTCTTCTATACGCGCCAGGACCCGGAGACTCTGCGGTACCACCAGATCTACCGTCATGTGATCGGTACTGATTCCGGTGAGGACGAGCTGGTCTACGAGGAGCCGGACGTCGAGTTCAATCTCGGCGTATTCAAGACGAAGTCGAAGGCGTACGTGATGATTGAGGCGTTCCAGACCCTGTCTAGCGAGTTCCGCTACGTCGACGCAGACGCGCCCCAGGGTGATTTCACGGTCGTCCTCCCACGCGAGCCTGAACACGAATACCGCGTGGACCACTTCGGGGATCGCTTCTACATAAGCACGAACGACCAGGCCAAGAACTTCCGGTTGGTTCGAGCGCCGGTCGGAAGCCCCGGTCGCGAGCAATGGGAAGAGGTGATTCCCCACAGGGACGACGTCCTGCATCAGGGCGTCGAGATGTTCAGGGATCAGCTGGTGGTGAGCGAGCGGAAGGACGGGCTGACCCGGCTCCGCATCCGACGGTGGGACGGCACGGACGATCACTACTTGGATTTCGGTGAGCCTGCGTACCTCGCATACGTCCACGTCAACCCCGGCATCGACTCCGGAGTGCTGCGCTACGGGTACATGTCGATGACCACGCCGAACTCGGTGTTCGACCACGACATGGAGTCCAGGCAGCGGACACTGCTCAAGCAGGACGAGGTGCTCGGAGGGTTCGACTCGAACGACTACATTACGGAACGGCGCGGCGCGACGGCTCGGGACGGTGTTCGGGTACCGGTGTCCATCGTGTATCGGAAGGGCATCCCGCTCGAGGGCTCCTCGCCGCTCCTGCTCTACGGCTACGGGTCGTACGGCGCCAGCATGGACGCGACGTTCAGCGCGTCGCGGGTGAGTCTCCTCGACCGTGGATTCGTCTATGCCATCGCCCACGTCCGTGGAGGCCAGGAGATGGGTCGCTCCTGGTACGAGGACGGCAAGCTCCTAAAGAAGAAGAACACCTTCACCGACTTCATCGACGTCGCCGGGTTCCTGGTCGAGGAGGGATACGGGGATCGGGAACGGATCTTCGCACAGGGAGGAAGCGCGGGCGGGCTGCTCATGGGTGCCATCCTCAACATGCGCCCTGATCTGTGGAAGGGGGTCGTAGCGGCCGTTCCGTTTGTGGACATAGTGACGACCATGCTGGACGAGACCATCCCGCTCACGACGAGCGAGTACGACGGAAGCTGTCCCAACCGTAGTTGAAGGTTCCTGATAGGGGAGAAAGAAAAGTGGTGGCTCCGGGGGTCCCGGGCCGATAGGCTCGGGTAGGCAAAAACCCCAACACGGAGCCACCACGATGAAGAGAACGTACGAGGTAAGGGATCGGGCGGACAAGCGCGCGATCAGGGAGTTCCTGAAGCGGGAGGGGCAGTTTCTGCTTCCGATGCTTGAGTTCGTGGAGCAGACGGAGGTCGTGATCGACGAAGTCATCCAGGTGATGGGACGAGCGACGATCGAAGCGGTGCTGGAGATGAGCGCCGAGGGTGTGGCAGGCGTGAAGCAGGCAGGTCGGTCACGAGCGGAAGACGACACGGTGTGGTATGGCCGGCAGGGTGGTGTGGTTTACCTGTCGGACCGGAAGGTGCGTGTGGAGCGGCCACGGCTCAGGCGCCGGGGCGCCGGGGGAAGCTGTCCCAACCGTAGTTGAAGGTTCCTGATAGGGGAGAAAGAAAAGTGGTGGCTCCGGGGGTCCCGGGCCGATAGGCTCGGGTAGGCAAAAACCCCAACACGGAGCCACCACGATGAAGAGAACGTACGAGGTAAGGGATCGGGCGGACAAGCGCGCGATCAGGGAGTTCCTGAAGCGGGAGGGGCAGTTTCTGCTTCCGATGCTTGAGCTCGTGGAGCAGACGGAGGTCGTGATCGACGAAGTCATCCAGGTGATGGGACGAGCGACGATCGAAGCGGTGCTGGAGATGAGCGCCGAGGGTGTGGCAGGCGTGAAGCAGGCAGGTCGGTCACGAGCGGAAGACGACACGGTGTGGTATGGCCGGCAGGGTGGTGTGGTTTACCTGTCGGACCGGAAGGTGCGTGTGGAGCGGCCACGGCTCAGGCGCCGGGGCGCCGGGGAGGGTGGCGAGGTCGAGGTGCCGGCGTACGCAGCGATGCGGAGACCGGGCGCTGTGGCGGATCGGATGCTCGAGGTCCTGATGGCGGGGGTGAGCACGCGCAAGTACGGCCGTGTGATCGGTGAGATGGCCGACACGGTCGGGGTGAGCAAGTCGGCGGTGAGCCGTGAGACGGTCGAGGCCTCGGAGCGCGTGCTGAAGGAGCTGATGGAGCGCCGGCTGGATGCGTGGGACCTGCTGGTGATCTACCTGGACGGGATCCAGATGGGCTCGCACCACGTGCTTGCTGCGGTAGGCGTGGACTCAGACGGAAAGAAGCACGTGCTGGGCGTGAGGGAAGGAGCGAGTGAGAACGCCGAGGTGACCAGCGCGCTCCTAGAGGATCTGGTCGAGCGCGGCCTGGACCCGGGCAGGCGGCGGCTGTTCGTGATCGATGGCTCGAAAGCGCTCAGGAAGGCGATCGAGAAGGTGTTCGGCCAACGTCACCCCATCCAGCGCTGCCGCAACCACAAGCTCCGCAACGTGCTGGGTCATCTGCCGAAGGATCAGCATCCTCAGGTGAAGGCGGCGTTCCGGGCGGCGATGAAGCTGGACGCGAAGCAGGGCGAGCAGAAGCTCGAGCAGCTCGCCCGATGGCTCGAGCGCGACCACCCCTCGGCCTCGGCTAGCCTACGCGAAGGCCTCAGCGAGATGTTCACGATCAACCGGCTCGGCCTCCCGCCGCGGCTGAGGAAGTGCCTGGGCTCGACCAACCTGATCGACAGCACCCACTCGGGCGTAAGACAGAAGACCCGCAGGGTGACCAACTGGAAGAACGGAGCGATGGCCTTGCGCTGGGCTGCGGCCTCGTTCGTGGAGACCGAGAAGAGCTACCGGAGGATCATCGGCTACGACCAGCTCTGGATGCTCAGGGCCCACCTCGACGACCATGAACCGGTTGCCGAAATGAGAAAGGCAGGCTAACAAGGAGACTCTCCGGAGCCACCACCTTCAACTGTCAGCGGGACACCATCCGCCGGGGAGGGTGGCGAGGTCGAGGTGCCGGCGTACGCAGCGATGCGGAGACCGGGCGCTGTGGCGGATCGGATGCTCGAGGTCCTGATGGCGGGGGTGAGCACGCGGAAGTACGGCCGTGTGATCGGTGAGATGGCCGACACGGTCGGGGTGAGCAAGTCGGCGGTGAGCCGTGAGACGGTCGAGGCCTCGGAGCGCGTGCTGAAGGAGCTGATGGAGCGCCGGCTGGATGCGTGGGACCTCCTGGTGATCTACCTGGACGGGATCCAGATGGGCTCGCACTACGTGCTTGCTGCGGTAGGCGTGGACTCAGACGGAAAGAAGCACGTGCTGGGCGTGAGGGAAGGAGCGAGTGAGAACGCCGAGGTGACCAGCGCGCTCCTAGAGGATCTGGTCGAGCGCGGCCTGGACCCGGGCAGGCGGCGGCTGTTCGTGATCGATGGCTCGAAAGCGCTCAGGAAGGCGATCGAGAAGGTGTTCGGCCAACGTCACCCCATCCAGCGCTGCCGCAACCACAAGCTCCGCAACGTGCTGGGTCATCTGCCGAAGGATCAGCATCCTCAGGTGAAGGCGGCGTTCCGGGCGGCGATGAAGCTGGACGCGAAGCAGGGCGAGCAGAAGCTCGAGCAGCTCGCCCGATGGCTCGAGCGCGACCACCCCTCGGCCTCGGCCAGCCTACGCGAAGGCCTCAGCGAGATGTTCACGATCAACCGGCTCGGCCTCCCGCCGCGGCTGAGGAAGTGCCTGGGCTCGACCAACCTGATCGACAGCACCCACTCGGGCGTAAGACAGAAGACCCGCAGGGTGACCAACTGGAAGAACGGAGCGATGGCCTTGCGCTGGGCTGCGGCCTCGTTCGTGGAGACCGAGAAGAGCTACCGGAGGATCATCGGCTACGACCAGCTCTGGATGCTCAGGGCCCACCTCGACGACCATGAACCGGTTGCCGAAATGAGAAAGGCAGGCTAACAAGGAGACTCTCCGGAGCCACCACCTTCAACTGTCAGCGGGACACCATCCCAGTTCTCGCTTAGCACGGCGGATGCATTCGGCCAGGTTGGTGATGGGGACGCACACGTCCGTGACGTAGCCCGTCGAATTTGGACGAAGGGCTAGAGAGGCATAATACCCGTCGTAGCGGGCTTGCCAGAGGCGGTCGCGGTCTTCCTTCTGCGTCGCGCCTGGTTCACCGAGGAAGCGATCGCGGCAAACCCTCGGGGGAAGTAGACGGCGACCCCCACCCGTAGCGACGACGCGGGGCCCGGCCACTCTTCGACGCTGCCTACATCACGGCGCCGAGCTGCCAGGGGACGAACTCGTCGTTGCCGAACCCGAACTCCTCGGATTTCGTCTTGCGCCCGCTCGCGACGGACAGGATCGACTCGAACAGCCGGCTCCCCAATTCCTCTACGGACGCGACTCCGTCGGCGATGGGGCCGGCGTTGAAGTCCATGTCTTCCTGCATCGCCGTGAACAAGCGGCTGCTCGTCGCGATCTTGATCGACGGACAGGGTCGATTGCCGAACACGGAGCCTCTTCCGGTGGTGAAGCAGATGATGTTCGCGCCTGCTGCGACCTGCCCGGTGACCGAGCAAGGGTCGAACCCCGGGCCGTCCATGAACACCAATCCGCGCGCGTCCGCCCGCTCAGCGTACCCGTACACGCCCCGGAGGTTGGTCGTCCCCCCCCTTGGCGGTCGCGCCCAGCGACTTCTCCAGTATCGTCGTGATGCCGCCCTCGTGATTCCCGGGGGTGGGGTTGTTGTCGAGCGAGCCGCCGTGCGTGGCGACGTAGGCCTTCCACCAGTCGACGAGGTCGAGCAGTCGTGCCGCGACCTCCGTCGTTTCGGCCCGGGCACCGAGCAGGTGATGGGCTCCGTAGATCTCGGGGGTCTCGCTGAGAATCGCGGTTCCGCCGTGTCGAATGAGCAGGTCCGCCGCGGCGCCCAGGGCCGGATTGCCGGTGATCGTCGAATAGCCGTCCGACCCGCCACACTGGAGTGCCAGCACAAGCTCGCTCGCCGGAACCAGCGTGCGCTGCTCGGCCTGGACCAGGGGCAGCATCTCCCTCACCCGCTCCTCGATCGCCTCGATCGTTTGGCGGGTGCCGTGGCTCTCCTGGATGGTCAGCGCCCGCAGCCCGGTCTCCCTGCTCGAGCGCCTGCGCTTCGAACAACGACGACGTCTGACAGACCTCACAACCGAGGCCGACGGTCAGCACCGCCGCGAAATTCGGGTGTCTCACGTAGCCTGCCAGCGTGCGCTGGAGGACCTGCATGCCCGCGCCGTCGCCCGCCATGCCGCATCCCGTCGAGTGAACGATCGGAACGACGCTGTCGACGGACGGATAGTCGTCGAGCAGCCCCGAGGCCTCGATCCGGGTGCAAGCGTGTCGGGCCACCGTGGCAGCGCAGTTCACGGTCGTGAGGACGCCGATGTAGTTGCGCGTGCCGACCGCGCCCGACTCGCGTCGGAAGCCCATGAAGCTCGCGCGATCGGCCTCGGCAACGTACGGCGTAGGGTGGGCGCGACTGGTCGGGGCGCACTCGTTGTCCGGATCCGCATGGGTGCAGTTATGGACGTGTACGTGTTCGCCCGCCCGGATGTCGACGGCGGCGAAGCCGATCACCTGCCTGAGCTTGTGGATCGGCGACCCTCCCCGTATCGAGCGAGTCGCGACCTTGTGGCCCGGGGGGACCGAGGCGGCCACCACAACGCCTTCACCGTCACCGTCGACGACGTCGCCAGGGGAGAGCGCCACTCGGGCCACGACGACGTCGTCGCCCTCGCCGAGTCGGATGGTGTTCGGGGGTCGGTTCAAAGCCTGTACGCATCCTTGGCCAGCCCGTAGTCGAGGGCGACGGCGAGCTCGACAGAAACGCCTGCGTGGTCGTCGTTGAGCCCGGCCGTGTTGTGGAAGCCCGCAGTCTCCGTCACGGCCCGCCGGTAGCGAAGCATACCGCCCGGGCTGTCGAAGGACCACCACGGTGGTCCCGGCTCGAGAGCCGGGTAATGCCCGGCCGGTGGTGCCAACTCGCGCCCCCGGAAGCCGCCTTGCAAATCCGCCGTCCCTTGCGACCGGGCCAACTGACCCGTAGGATGCGTCGAGCCTTGAGCCCCCCTTTTTTCGTCCGGCCGAAGAGGGGGTTTTGTGCTTCTTCCAGAGCAACACACTGCAGGTCACCTACCCGTCTACCTTCGCCCTTCCCTTCCGTCCTCCCCTGCCAGAGGTCGGTTGCTCGGCCACATTGCAAGTACCAAGAGGCCGAGAGGGTGAGCGACGCCGTACCAAGGCCGACGACCGACACCCGGCTACGCACCCTCGTGGTGGAGGACGACCCTACCGACCGGAAGCTCTTGGAGGAGCTCCTCCGACAGCGAGGACACGAAGTGGAGAGCCACGCCGATCCTGGGGCGGCTCTCGACGCGTTCCGAGATGGACGCCACGACCTGGTGCTCCTGGACATGGGGCTCCCTGGGATGGACGGCGCCAGCCTCTGCCGCAAGATCCGCAAGGTGCCTCGCTCCCGAGACACGTTCATTGTCTCCATTACCGGCTCGGACCAGGTCGAGTCGCTGGAGTCGGCTCTGCAGTCCGGCGCGGACGACTTCATCGCCAAACCGCTCGACCGCGACCATTTCAGGATCCGGCTCGCCGTGGCGGAGAGACAGGTACAGTCAGCTCGGGAGCAAAAGCGGCTGACAGAAGAGCTTACCCGGAACCAGGCATTGGATCCCCTCACGGGGCTCGAGAGCCAGCCCTCTCTGATGGAGCACGTGGGGGACGCGATCCAGCGGGCTGCCAGGGAGCCGGACTTCATCTTCGCGGTGCTCGAGCTGAACCTCGATGATTTCGCTCTGGCGAGCAGCAGGGTTGGACAGGAGACCGGAGACCTGCTGCTCCGCGCGGCAGGCAATCGGATAAGACCGACCGTCCGAGCGGTCGACATGGTAGCCCGCGGAGCCGGTGACGGGTTCTTGATCCTTCTGAACGGCATCAAGGACGTGAGTGACGCGGTTCGTGTGGCGAACCGCATCCAGGAGGCTTTTACGACGCCGTTCCTCATCGGACAGCACAGCGAACTCATCAGTGTGGGGATCGGGATCGCACTCAGTCTGAGCGGCTATGAGGATGCGGAGCAGATCGTACGCGATGCCCATCGGGCGCTCAGGTGGGCCAAGGCCGAAGGCCCTGCCACGAGTCGCATATTCGACCCGGAGATGCACTCTCTGGCCCAGAGGCGCATACAGACCGAAGACCGTATCCGCAGCGCGCTTGCAGAGGATCGCCTGGAGCTTTGGTACCAGCCTATCCTGTCGGTCGAGACCATGCGCATCAGGGGATTCGAGGCTCTTGTCCGGATGCGAGACACCGGCGGCGAGCTGATCTCACCAGGTGAGTTCATCCCGGTGGCCGAGGAGTCCGGACTGATCGTACCGCTCGGGTGGTGGGTGCTCGAGGAGGCATTGAAGCGGTTGGTCGAGTGGCAGACGCGCGTCCCAGCTGACCCGCCCTTGTGCGTCTCCGCGAACGTGTCGGCCAGACAGCTCGCCGAACCTGGCTTCTATGAAGCGATGCGGAAATACGTGACAGGGGTGCCCATCGAGGCGTCGTCCTTCCACCTGGAGATCACCGAGACCGCTCTCATGGCCGAGGTTGAGTCGACGGTGGCGACCTTGGAACGTCTCAGATCTCTCGACATGCCGCTCCACATCGACGACTTCGGCACGGGCTACTCATCGCTCTCCTACCTTTGTCGCCTCCCGGTGGACGCGCTCAAGATCGATCGCTCCTTCGTGGACGCCATGGACAGGAGCGCGGAGGATCACGAGGTCGTCAAGACCGTCATCGGGCTTGCCCACGCATTGCAGATGGAGGTCGTCGCCGAAGGCGTCGAGACCGAGGAGCAGCTCGACCAGCTCCGGGAGCTGGGCGGTGACCTGGTTCAGGGATATCTGCTCCACCGTCCGATGCCACCACAGGACGTCGAGAAGCTCCTGTCCAGTGCTGCCCTCGAGGCAGCGAGCAGCCGCACCGTTGAACGGGATGGCCGGGTAGAGCAGTCCGATAGAGGCTCCGAGCTGACGACGTCCCTCCCGCCCGGTGACGAACGTGAGGAGCAGCGCGGGACGCACACCGCGAGCGTGCAGCAACGGACGGCTCGGCGCGCCGACGACGCCACCGCGGTCGCCGGTTCCGGCGTCCCGCACCCGCCTGTGCCCGCCCGGGCGTTGCTACTGTCGGTGCTGGCGCTCGCGGTACCCCTGTTGGCGACTCTCGCTCAAGCTCCCCTCACCGATGAGCTTGACATTCTGATCTGGCTCCCAGCCTTTCTTCCCGCCTTTCTCCTCACGTACTACAAGGGGTGGGGCGGAGCGTCCGTCGCTCTAGCCGCCGGGATGGCGACGCTGGCCCTTAGTCAATCGGTGTTGTGGCTGGCTGAGGAGCAGCCGCCCGAGTGGCCCTTCCTCTTGAGCATGATTTTCGGCCTCGTCCTCCTCTGTTTTGCGGTCGGGTGGTTCGGCGAGCTCCTGCACCGAGCCCGTCGCAACGCCGAGAATGCGGCATTGCGGGACCCGCTCACCGGACTACCCAATCGCGCACTCCTGCGCACGTTTCTGGACAAGACCTTCGCTCAGGCTGAGCGAGGTGGCGCGCTGACGGTGGTCATCTTCGATCTCGACCACTTCAAGGCCATCAATGACGTCCACGGACACCAGGCGGGGGACGAGACGCTCAAGGCCTTCGCCAACGTCCTTACCGAACACACCCGCCGCTCGGACCTTTCGGCCCGCTTCGGGGGCGAAGAGTTCGTCTCCGTGTTGACCGGTGCCGGGGGCGCACGTGGCGCGCGGATCTTCGCCGATCGCGTGCGGGTGGCGCTCCGCGATTACTCATTGGACTGGGGTCCGGTCACCGCCAGCGCCGGTATCGCCGACTACTACGACGGCGTCGCTTCTCCCGACATGCTCCTCGGCGAGGCGGACCGAGCGCTGTACCAAGCGAAAGGCACGGGACGTGACCGCGTCCTCGTCGCATCCGAGATGCACCCAGCCCCGAGGGGGCCGCGCCGGACCGGGAGCAGCCCGCGCCAGCCCACGGCTCCCACGCCCCCAAGCGTGGCCCTAGTGAGCTTGGCGTCGGAGGCTGAGCCAGCTAACCCGCATCTATGTCATCATACGTGAGGTGGCCCGATTGAGGGGCCTCCGCGGCAAATCTCCAGGCGGGTCGTTGGATCTCTCAGCCGGCTGTCCCGCCGTTCAGCAACGCTGCTGCGGAACGCTCGAGGGCCTGCTTGTGCCGCGCAGTTTCCGCGCGGATGTTGACGCTCGGAGAAACATCGCCACATCGGGAGCGCGCCTCGCGGAAGCAGGACAACCAACGGGCCAAAAAATCAAGACGAGGCTGACATGATCTGTGCGATGCGGGCTGATTCCGGCGGTAAGCAGGGATGGTCGTTGAAGCGTAGGCTGTCCCTCATCCTGCTCATCGCTATTACTCCGACGTTTACCGGGTGCAAAACCTGGCGCCAAGAGGAGCTGCCGACCGACGACTTCCTGTCTGCCACGGCGCTTGATCCCGCCGAGAACCGGATCGTCGGAGTTACGACGACCGAGGGTGTGGACGTGGAGTTCAGCCTCGATGTCCCGGCGTTGGAGGCGCGGGTGCAGGGGGAGATGGTGTCCCGCTGACAGTTGAAGGTGGTGGCTCCGGAGAGTCTCCTTGTTAGCCTGCCTTTCTCATTTCGGCAACCGGTTCATGGTCGTCGAGGTGGGCCCTGAGCATCCAGAGCTGGTCGTAGCCGATGATCCTCCGGTAGCTCTTCTCGGTCTCCACGAACGAGGCCGCAGCCCAGCGCAAGGCCATCGCTCCGTTCTTCCAGTTGGTCACCCTGCGGGTCTTCTGTCGTACGCCCGAGTGGGTGCTGTCGATCAGGTTGGTCGAGCCCAGGCACTTCCTCAGCCGCGGCGGGAGGCCGAGCCGGTTGATCGTGAACATCTCGCTGAGGCCTTCGCGTAGGCTGGCCGAGGCCGAGGGGTGGTCGCGCTCGAGCCATCGGGCGAGCTGCTCGAGCTTCTGCTCGCCCTGCTTCGCGTCCAGCTTCATCGCCGCCCGGAACGCCGCCTTCACCTGAGGATGCTGATCCTTCGGCAGATGACCCAGCACGTTGCGGAGCTTGTGGTTGCGGCAGCGCTGGATGGGGTGACGTTGGCCGAACACCTTCTCGATCGCCTTCCTGAGCGCTTTCGAGCCATCGATCACGAACAGCCGCCGCCTGCCCGGGTCCAGGCCGCGCTCGACCAGATCCTCTAGGAGCGCGCTGGTCACCTCGGCGTTCTCACTCGCTCCTTCCCTCACGCCCAGCACGTGCTTCTTTCCGTCTGAGTCCACGCCTACCGCAGCAAGCACGTGGTGCGAGCCCATCTGGATCCCGTCCAGGTAGATCACCAGCAGGTCCCACGCATCCAGCCGGCGCTCCATCAGCTCCTTCAGCACGCGCTCCGAGGCCTCGACCGTCTCACGGCTCACCGCCGACTTGCTCACCCCGACCGTGTCGGCCATCTCACCGATCACACGGCCGTACTTCCGCGTGCTCACCCCCGCCATCAGGACCTCGAGCATCCGATCCGCCACAGCGCCCGGTCTCCGCATCGCTGCGTACGCCGGCACCTCGACCTCGCCACCCTCCCCGGCGCCCCGGCGCCTGAGCCGTGGCCGCTCCACACGCACCTTCCGGTCCGACAGGTAAACCACACCACCCTGCCGGCCATACCACACCGTGTCGTCTTCCGCTCGTGACCGACCTGCCTGCTTCACGCCTGCCACACCCTCGGCGCTCATCTCCAGCACCGCTTCGATCGTCGCTCGTCCCATCACCTGGATGACTTCGTCGATCACGACCTCCGTCTGCTCCACGAGCTCAAGCATCGGAAGCAGAAACTGCCCCTCCCGCTTCAGGAACTCCCTGATCGCGCGCTTGTCCGCCCGATCCCTTACCTCGTACGTTCTCTTCATCGTGGTGGCTCCGTGTTGGGGTTTTTGCCTACCCGAGCCTATCGGCCCGGGACCCCCGGAGCCACCACTTTGCTTTCTCCCCTATCAGGAACCTTCAACTACGGTTGGGACAGCTTCCAGGGGGACACGATCTACGGCTCAGTGGATGGCAGTCCATACACAGTGGCTCTCTCGGACGTGGAACGGGTCTGGATCCAGTGGCACGAGACGAGCGCCGGCAGGACCGTATTGGCGGTCGTGGGCGTCGCGGCGGGGGTGTTTGCGACAGTTGTGTTAGTGGTAGCCGCCACCAAGGAATCGTGTCCGTTCATCTACTCGTGGGACGGAGAGCGGTGGGTCTTCGACGCGGAACCCTACGGCGGCGCCACCACGAAGGGCCTCGAACGGGCCGATTTCTCCGAACTGGAGAGTCTCGTCGCGGTCGACGGCGAGTACCGGATGCGGATCACGAACGAGGTCAATGAGACCCAACACACGAACCTGCTCGAGCTGTGGGCGGTGCATCACCCTGTCGGCACACAGGTGGTAGTCGACGAGTTCGGTGCCCTCTACACCGTAAGGGAGCCGGTGTCGCTGTCCTCGGCGGTCGACGCTGGGGGCAAGGACCTGCAGCCGTGGCTCGAGGCCACTGATCGCAGGGTATGGGAGCACCCCCCGGTTCGGACGTCCACGGGTGAGCTCAGGCAGGACCTGATCCTCACCTTTCCGAAGCCGGAGGGGGCGAGGGAGGCCAGGCTCATCGCCAACGTGGCGACAGGGGCTTGGGGTTCCCACATGATCCGAGAGTTTTATGAGATGCGGGGCACGGGTCTGGACTCCTTCTACGAGACCATCGACACATCACCCGTTGCCCGGCAGGAGCTGCTGGCTTGGAACGTCCGTGAAGAGCTCTACACCCTGCAGATTCGGGTGGAGGAGCCCAGCGGGTGGGAGGTGCGGGGACTCTTGCCCGGCGGGGGTCCGTTCATCTCGGAGGACCGAATCGTTCCCTTGGACGTCAGCCGTGTTCAGGGTGAGGAGGTCCGGATCCGCATCCGTCCACCTGTCGGCTTTTGGGGCCTCAACTCGTTCCAGATGGACTTCGGCACCAACGAGCCGGTGCAGGTGGAGAAGCTCGCCCCGACAATCGCCAGGACATCAGCTGGAGTGGACGTCCTACCGAGCCTGGCGGCCGTAGATGACGCTTACTACGCGATGCCCGAGCCGGGGGACTGGGCGGAGCTCAGGTTCCCGGCGGTCGATCCCCCGCAAGGGATGGAGGAGACCTTCATCTTGAGCAGCCAGGGGTACTACCGCCTGCACCTTACAGCAGGCCAGACGCCGGATGTGGCAGCCCTCCGGGAGATCGAGACCGTGCCCGACGCACCCGTGTGGGAGGCCATCGAAAGCTACGCGGCCGCCCGGGCCACGGCTCTCGCCGGAGAGGGTGGAGGGACGGAACGCTAGGGTGAGGCTCGAGCCACGCTCGGGGGTGCCGGGACCGCCCAAGGCGGAGGACGCTTCCAGGTGGGCGCTCGTGACGGGCGGAAGTCGTGGCATTGGCCGAGCCGTCGCCGTGGACCTGGCAACGCGGGGCTGGAACGTGGCCCTGGGCTATCTCCGAAGCGAAGACGCGGCCAATGAGGTGGCCGCGTCCGTGAGGGAGTTGGGTCGCGAGGTCCTTCTGTGCCCGTACAACCTCGTCAAACCCCACGAGCGCAAGGAATTGCTGACCAGAGTCGGGGGGGTCACGGATCGCCTCGGCGGGCTCGTCCACGCGGCAGGACTCGGCGCAGCCGCACCTGTCCTGGGGGCCAAGCCTGCACGCTGGGAACTGGCCTGGGAGACCCACGTGGCGGCGCTGCTCGACTTGATCGAGTCGGGGCGAACGCTGCTGCGAGATCCATCCAGCGTCGTCGCGTTCAGCAGTTTGGGTGCCCATCAAGTGATGGAGGGGTATGCCTCCATCGGGGCCACCAAGGGCGCCCTCGAGACCCTCGTCCGGTACCTGGCCGTCGAGCTGGTCAGCGACGGCGTGAACGTGAATTGTGTAAGCGGTGGCCCGGTCGACACCGACTCGCTCCGCAGCTTTCCCGCCTTCGACGACCTCGCGGAGGAAAGTCGCCGGCGTCCGTCTGGCCGGATGGGGCGGCCCGAGGACATCGCTCCCGTGGTCTCATTCCTGCTGAGCCCAGACGCCCGATGGATCCGGGGCCAGGTCATCGTGGCGGACGGCGGTTTCGGACTCGTCTGAGCATGCGCCACTACTGGGTCGACCGCATCGAAGTGAAGGAGCCAGGCGTAAGGGCGATCGGCCGGAAGACCGCGAGCTTATCCGAGGACTTCTTTGCCGAGCACTTCCCCGGCAATCCGGTCTTCCCCGGCATCTACCTTGTGGAGGGAATTGCCCAGACCGCCGGTGCGATCATCGGGCAGGCCTCCGACTGGAGGGAGTTCGCCCTCATGGTGAGCGTGGACCGGGCCCGTTTCTCGTCCTTCGCCCGACCCGGCGACGTACTGGAGTATTCAGTAGTGGTGGAAGAGCGGACGTCGGACCGCGCCACAGTTCTGGGGACGGCCATGGTCTCAGACCGGAGGATCGCCCGGGCTCGGATCACCTTTCGAATTCTCCCGGTCGACAAGATGATTCCCCTCGTCTACAGGGAACAGTGGAACCACAGTCTATCCCTGCTATTCGATCCTGGCGGACCCGAGCCGGAGCGGTAGGAGATCACTGAGCGAGTCATGGTAACCGGCGTCGGGATCGTCACGCCCATCGGGGTGGGCGCCGAGGATTTCGTCAACGCGCTGAGGAGCGGTCGCTCCGGCGTAGCACCTATCCGGGCCTTCGACTGTACTGGGCTCGCTTCGCGCATCGCCGCCGAAGTCGACGACGGGTGCGTTCGCCTCGCCGATTTCGTGACGCCCCCCAAACTGATCAAGCTCATGAGTCGGGCAACGGGCTTCGCCGTCGTGGCCTCGGCTCAGGCCAGGGAGCAAGCGTGTCTCAGTCCCGACGACGTGCCCCCCGCGCGCTTGGCCGTCTCTCTCGGCGCGAGCGGCATGGGCCCGAGCGACTTCGACATGGTCCGGGACGAGGCTCTGGCCCTGATCGATATGGTCCACGAGACCGGCACGCGGAACTTCGACGTCCCGGCCTTCGCCCGGGCGTTCACCGCTCGAACCAATCCCGTGGCACTCCTGAGGGGTCTGCCCAACATCGCCGCGAGCCACATCGCCATCCAGCAGCGGGCCCAGGGGCCCTCGTCCACGGTCACCACGGCTTGCACGTCCGGCACCCAAGCCATCGGCGACGCCGTTCGGATGCCGCGGGCCGACGAGGCGGACGTAGTCCTGGCGGGTGGAACGGACGCGCCGATCAACCCCACAGGCGTGCTCGGATTCTCGCTTTTAGGCACGCTTTCGAGCCGGAACGAGAGCCCCGAGGCGGCGTCACGACCCTTCGACCTGGATCGTGACGGCTTCGTGCTGGGTGAGGGAGCGGGCATCCTCGTGCTGGAGCGCGAAGGCTTCGCGAGGGCGCGGGGCGCGCCACTTCTGGCCGAGATCGCCGGGTACGCTGCGACGTGCGACGCCTACCGCATCACCGACGAGCGCCCGGACGCCTCAGGGGCCGTCTCGGCAATGCGTGGCGCCTTGCAATCGGCCGACGCGGTTGCGTCCGACGTCGACTACGTGAACGCCCACGGAACGGGCACCGAGATGAACGATCGGTTGGAGACGCGGGCGCTGCATGAAGTGTTGGGGGCACGCGCGTCGAGCGTTCCAGTCAGCTCCACCAAGTCCATGATCGGGCACCTCCTCGCGGCCTCCGGTGGGGTAGAAGCCGCCGTGTGCGTCCTGAGCATCGTGGAGGGTTTCGTGCCACCGACCATCAACTATAGGACTCCCGACCCCCACTGCGATCTCGACTACGTGCCGAACGAGACCCGCGCGGCGCGCATCGACGTCGCTCTCAGCAACTCCTTCAGATTCGGTGGACAGAACGCATGCCTGGTGATCAGGCGCCCCTGAGCCCCGAGGCCGTCGACCAGGCGGTGCGCTCCATCATCGTCGCCGTCCTATTCGTCCCCCAGGAAGACGTGCAATCGGAAAAGTCGCTCATCGAAGACCTGGGCGCCGAGTCGATCGACTTCATGGACCTCGTGTTCAGGCTGGAGGACGTTCTGGGCAAGAAGGTCACCGTCGCGCGTTTCGACCAGTGGCTTAGAGCGCGCACAGCGAAGGGCGGTTCCCGTGACGTGACGGTCGCCACGCTGGTCGAGTTCGCCCAGGAAGAGGCTGGCCTGGGCGGCGTCTGACGTCCACAGAGTCCGACCAACCGCAGGCCCCTGAACCGCCCCGGGATTGTCGGAGACCCCAACCCTTGAGAGGATGGGGTCATGACAAAGGCGAAGAAGTATTCCGTGGAGACGCGGGAGAGAGCCGTTCGGCTGGTCTTCGATCACGAGTTGGAGCACGCGTCGCAGTGGGCGGCGATCGTGTCGATCGCAGGCAAGATCGGCTGTACGCCGGAGACGCTTCGGAGTTGGGTACGGAGGGCTGAACGCGATAGCGGGAAGCGGCCAGGGCTGAGGACGGACGAGCGTCAGCGGCTCAAGGACCTGGAGCGTGAGGTTCGGGAGCTGAAGCGGGCGAACGAGATCCTACGCAAGGCATCGGCGTATTTCGCACAGGCGGAGCTCGACCGCTGACCCCGCTGATGGTGGCGTTCATCGACGACCATAAGGCCGAGTACGGAGTCGAGCCGATCTGCCGGGTGCTGCCGATCGCTCCGTCGACCTACTACTGGCACAAGGCCAGAGAGGCCGACCCCTCGCTACGCTCGGCTCGGGCGCAGCGCGACGAGCTGCTACGTCCTCTGGTCCGCAGGGTCTGGGACCAGAACTTCCAGGTTTACGGTGCGGAGCAGGTCTGGACGCAGCTGAACCGGGAAGGCATCCGGGTCGCCCGCTGCACGGTGGCCCGTCTGATGACCGAACTGGGGCTGAGAGGGGTGGTGCGAGGCCGCAGCTTCAAGGTGACGACGCATGCGGCCGACGGCACCGAGCGCCCGCTGGACCTGGTGGACCGCGACTTCACGGCGTCGCGTCCCAACGAGCTGTGGGTGTCGGATCTGACATACGTACGGACCGGGCGCACGTTCGCCTACGTGGCGTTCATCATCGATGCGTTCGCTCGGCGGATCGTCGGCTGGCAGATCTCGAGCTCGTTGAGGAGCGACCTGGCCCTGGATGCCCTGGAGCAGGCGATCAGCGAGCGGCTGGGAGACGAGGGCGAGCGCCCAGTTCATCACTCGAACCGCGGCGTTCAATATCTGTCTATTCGCTACACTGAGCGGCTCGCGCTCGCCGGCATCGAGCCCTCGGTCGGGAGCCGCGGCGACTCCTACGACAACGCGCTGGCCGAGACGATCATCGGGCTCTACAAGACCGAGCTCGTCTACCACCACGGTCCGTGGTCCCGGCTCGAAGACATCGAGCTCGCCACCCTCGAGTGGGTCTGGTGGTTCAACAACCACCGCCTGCTCAAGCCGATCGGCCTTGTCCCACCGGCCGAGTTCGAGGAGGTCTACTACCGTGAACTGCACACTCCAGCAAAGCTGGAGACACTCAAATCAATCGGTCTCCGATGATCCCGGGGCGGTTCAGAGACCGGATCCAGGTCGGCCCGGACAGGGGCGACGTTGTAGATCAGCGCATCTTTCAATTCACGCTGCTGGAGGTTGGGAACTGGGTGGGCGCGGACCAGAGCACGGGTCGCATCATTCACGTGCCCAACCAGAAGGTCTTCACCGAGCCGGTGGCCAACTTCACGGCCGACTTCGACTACCTCTGGAACGAAGTAGGTGTACTCATCAGCTTCGAAAGCGACTGGAGGAAAGCAAAGGAGCTGATAGCCTCCGTGGCGCATCGAGAAGTGGGTGGGATCACCCAGGACGCCGAACAGGACCTTCGCCAGGCGCGAGGAAAGAGCCTCATCTTCTACCGGAAGCTGTCTCCCATCGTCTACACCTCCGTCGTGGACTCCGGCGTGTTGCTCACGCTACGCTATCTGTGCCGGCCGCGTCACCGACGTGGAACCGCACAGGCGATATGGGAATCTCTTCTGGACGAGTTCAGCCCCTGCGAGGACATCGACTTCGCGTACCCTACCCAGCGGGTCTACTACGATCCGGTGGAGGGCAAGCCGGCTCGCCAGACGGAAGCCCTGTCCAAGGACGCCACTGCTCGGGCTCCGTCAGCCGGTCGGGGGTCGACGGGTACTTCCCCGCACCCTCCGGTCGTCGGGGAGACTCGGGAGTGAGCAACTGCCGCTCAGCGACAGGGTCGATGAGGCGGTGAAGATCGTCACCGAAGTGGCCGACGCGCTCGAGACCGAGATGAAGGAGAAGAAGGCTCTTGTCGAGGACGCGCTTCACGCGACCCGGGCTGCGGTCGAGGAGGGCATCGTCCCCGGCGGGGGGGTGGCGTTTATCCGAGCGCAGAAGACGCTGGCGAAAATGGAGGTGGACCGCGCCGATGAGCAGGTGGGCGTCGACATCCTCCTCAAGGCGCTGGAGTTCCCGCTCCGCTTCATCGCGCAAAACGCGGGCGCCGAGGGCGCCATCGTCGTCGAGAAGGTCCGGAGCGACAAGAACGACAGGTTCGGCTACAACGCCCAGACCGACACGCACGAGGATCTGGTCGAGTCGGGCGTCATCGACCCGACCAAGGTCGTGCGGACGACGCTCCAGAACGCGGCTTCCATCGCGGGTCTGCTCCTCACCACCGAAGCGGTTGTAGTCGAGAAGCCGGAAGAGGAGAAGGGTGGGGGCATGCCGCCCGACGGCGGGAGGGATGTACTAGGCGCCCACGAAGCGTACCTCCGGAAAACCGCGGACACCCTGGGTCTCCATGTCCGGCTCTTTGGTTCGGGGTCGCGAAGCATGACGGGATGCCGCTGAACTTGAATCGCGATAGATTTCGGTCCTCTTCGCGAGGAGGCATTGGGCCCACGTAACCAAGTGAGGCAGACATGGCGGTGATGGAAAAGGACGTCCGGGACGCGCTCAAGACGGTCAAAGACCCGGAGCTGGGTCTCGATATCGTGGTGTTGGGCCTCGTCTACGACATCGACGTCGAGGGCCCCAGAGTGCACGCCACGATCTCTCTCACCTCGCCGTTCTGTCCGGTGGCGGGCGAGATCGTCGAGAGTGCTAAAGAGGCGGTTGCGGGCGTGGAGGGAGTGGAAGATGCGGAGGTTACCCTGACCTTCAACCCTCCCTGGACCCCGGAGCGGATCAGCCCCCTGATCCGCTCGTCACTGGGTCTCTGAGACTCGCGGAGGGGAGCGTCGATCCCCAGGCCCGCTTACCCGTCACCGACCGGTCACGTGGGTTGGCGGCAGAGCCGGTTGACCCTCCCGAAAGCCGTGGATAGCTTTGACTTCAGGCCACTTTCAGGCGGAACTATGGGACCCGGGAACGGGTACCATATTTGCGGCATGAATCAACGCATAGCTGGAGCACAACGAGCATGCTGACGCTTACGCCCACGGCGTCCCAGATGGTTCAGGACTTCATCGAGGAGCAGGAGGCCGGCGACGACGCTGGACTCCGGGTAGCCGTGCTCCCCGGTGGCTGTTCCGGGTTTGAATATGGCCTCAACATCGAAGACGGCCCGGAGTCGGACGACGAGGTCTTCGAGCTCGCCGGCATCCGCGTCTTCGTAGATCCGTTCAGCACCCAGTACCTCGACGGCGTCGAGATCGACTACGTCAGCAGCATGATGGGCGCGGGCTTTTCCTTCCGGAACCCCAACGCATCCGGCGGCTGCGGCTGCGGCTCGTCGTTCACGGTCTGAGGTAGGCGGTCCCCTCGCACTCGGAACTAAAGTGCGGGGCGGCACCCGGTTGGGCACCCCCGGGGCGACCGGATCGTTCGGTGAACGACGGCTTCAACGGCGGTGAGAAGAAGCGCAACGAGATCCTGCTCAAGCCTCGGCTGGCGGTGATGGACGGGACCGATTCCGGGCTCGACACGTCGCCAACGGCGTGAACAAGCTCCACAAAGAGGATCAGGAGGTGACGGTCTAGCATGCCGAAGAACCAGGTCATCGAGAGCCTCGATCTCGACGAGTACAAGTACGATTTCGTCGACGAGTCCAAGCCGATCTTTCGAACTCAGCCCGGCCTCTCCGAGGAGGTGGTGCGGCAGATCTCGCGGCACAAGAACGAACCGGATTGGATGCTCCAGTTCCGCCTGAAGGCGCTGAAGATCTACGAGGCGAAGCCCATGCCGCGCTGGGGAGGCGACCTCTCCACCCTCGAGGACGTACTGGACGAGATCTACTTCTACGTTCGTCCCCAGGACCAGATGGAGCGCTCCTGGGACGACGTTCCGGACACCATCAAGACCACGTTCGAGCGCTTGGGAATCCCCCAGGCGGAGCAGAAGGTCCTCGCAGGCGTGGGTGCCCAGTACGAGTCGGAGATGGTCTATCACTCACTCAAGGAGGAGTGGGAGGCCCAGGGAGTGATCTTCGACTCCATCGAGGACGGGCTGAAGAACCACCCCGAGCTCTTCCGCGAGTACTTCGGCACGGTCATCCCGACGCGCGACAACAAGTTCGCGGCGCTCAACTCGGCCGTGTGGTCGGGGGGCTCATTCGTCTACATCCCGCCGGGCGTGGAGCTCACTACACCCCTGCAGGCGTACTTCCGGGTCAACCAGGAGCGTATGGGCCAGTTCGAGCGCACGCTCATCATCGCCGATGAGGGATCACACGCGCACTACATCGAGGGCTGCACCGCGCCCGTCTACTCGACCGAGTCGTTTCACTCCGGCGTGATCGAGATCATCGTGCAGCCGGGCGCACGCTTTCGCTACACCACGATCCAGAACTGGTCGAATAACATGTACAACCTCGTGACCCAGCGTGCGCTGGTCCACGAGAACGCGTCGATGGAGTGGCTGGATGGGAATCTGGGCTCGAAGCTCACGATGAAGTACCCGTCCTGCTATCTGGTGGGCGAGCGCGCCCACGGCCAGATCCTCTCCATCGCCTACGCCAGCGACGGCCAGCACCAGGACACGGGCGGCAAGGTCGTGCACGCGGCTCCGCGCACGACGTCCTCGATCGTCTCAAAATCCATCTCCAGAGGGACCGGACGCTCCACGTACCGGGGCCTCTGCAAGGTCCACGAGGGCGCCGAGGGCTCGCGCTCCAATGTCGAGTGCGATGCGCTGCTCATCCACGATACGTCGCGGACGGACACATACCCGTACATCGAGATCGAAGAGCAAAGCGCCAGCGTAGGCCACGAGGCCACCGTCTCGAAGATCGGCGACGAGCAGCTCTTCTATCTCATGAGTCGCGGCATGAGCGAGGAGGAGGCCATGGCGCTCATCATCCGCGGCTTCATAGAGCCGATCGCCAAGGAGCTGCCGCTCGAGTACGCGGTCGAGCTCAACAGGCTGATCGAGCTCGAGATGGAGGGAAGCGTCGGATAGAGAGTCTGCCTCGAAGCCCCGCGCGTTAGCCTCCTGAGCTCCGCGACAGACCCCCCGGCCCCACCACCTTCCGCCCCGGAACACATCTCGCCGACCCAGCTCAGCATCGGCCCCGCCGGACCCGCGATCCGCCGCTCCCTCCCCGAACGCCGCGAGCGAGCTGCCCCGTCCGATCTCCTCCCTTGCCACGCTCCCGCCCAGGCTCTACGCTGACCTCCTCCCCTCAGGGCGTTTCTTTCGCCTATCCCTTCCTGAGAAGGAGGATGTGCTCCTTGCTGTTTCGGGTGGGACAAATCGTGCACCACCTGCGCTACGGTTATCGCGGTGTCGTGGTTGGCTACGACCCCACATGCCAAGCAGACGACGCCTGGTACACCTTCCAGATCCAGGGGAAGGGCCACAAGCCGACCAAGCAGCAGCCCTGGTACCACGTGCTGGTCGACGGCTCGACCAATCAGACCTACGTGGCTGAGCAAAACCTCGAGTCCGGCGACTCGAGCTGGCCGATCGACCACCCCATGGTCTACCGCTTCTTCGCAACGTTCCACGACGGTCGTTACCACCAACCGAGTTGGAACTAGCCACACACAAAGCGTCTCCTGCCGCCACGCGCCCTCCGAGACTTTCCCCGCACCAAGCTTCCAACCGACCCCGGACTGCGACACTGGAATGCGCCCCTCCCCGAGAGCTCTGGACCTGACCGAACTGGTGTTCGACAACACCTTCACCCGGGAGCTGCCCGCTGACCCGAGTGAGGTGAATGTGCCGCGCCAGGTGCTCGGGGCATGCTACTCGCGTGTGGAGCCGATGAAGGTCGCTGCCCCACGGTTGGTCGCTTACTCGGCCGAGGTCGCGGAGGATCTGGGTCTCAGTAGCGAGATCTGCATGTCCGATGACTTCGCCCAGGTGTTCGTGGGGAACCGGCTGCTCTCTGGCATGGACGCCCATGCGACCTGCTACGGTGGGCACCAGTTCGGGCAATGGGCCGGACAGCTGGGCGATGGCCGTGCGATCAACCTGGGAGAGGTCGTGAACACACGCGGTGAACGCTCCGTCCTACAGCTCAAGGGAGCGGGCCCGACTCCTTACTCGCGATTCGGTGACGGTCTGGCCGTGCTGCGGTCGTCTGTTCGAGAATTCCTCTGCAGTGAGGCGATGCACCACCTGGGTGTGCCCACGACGCGGGCACTCAGTCTCGCGCTCACGGGCGAGCAGGTCCTTCGGGATATGTTCTACGACGGCCGTCCCGAGCTCGAAGGCCGAAGCCTACGGACACGCGACCGTCCCGGCGGGCGAGACGGTGCCCCGCACGATCTCTCAGGAGCGCTTGAGAGAGCTGGGCTACTGACGGCGCGAGCCACCCAGGGCGTTCGCGCCCCGGGATGGACGCTTGGGCGTGCCCGTGGAAGGGCACCCCGAAAAAGAACGCGGCGGAGGGCAGGTCACCCCGGCCCTCCGCCACGCCTTTGTTTCCGACGTACTACCGGGTCAGGGGTACTCGAACTCGGCGTTCTTCGCGATGTAACTGGTCCACTCCGGGGGAACGTCCGTGTCCGGAAAGATCGCCTGCACCGGGCACTCGGGCTCGCAAGCTCCACAGTCGATACACTCGTCGGGGTGGATGTAGAACATGTCGTCACCTTCGTAGATGCAGTCGACGGGGCATACGTCGACGCAGCTAGCGTCTTTGACGTCGACGCACGGCTCGGCAATGATGTACGTCACCAGGCCTCCTGCCAGCTCTTCTCCAGCGTTTCGGGCTCCCCCTTTCGTCCGGGGGAACGGCAACATGAACGAACCCGCGAGGGCCCGCAAGGTGCCCTCGCGCCCTTCAGCCGGAAGCCCCGCTCCGGTCTCCTCGTGAGGGCGGTTCCGCCATCCGTCAGCGTTCGTGGCTCGGCAGGAACCTCCGCCTTGTATGACGACGAATAGGTAGTTTTGTTGGGTACACAGGGTCGGTAGCCCGTCCCGCCTAGGGTCCTAGAGACCGATTGTTAGCGTGGGCGCCGTCCCTTCTAGATCGTGATGAGTCCGAACAGTTGTTGGGGCCGAGGGAGCCCGGATCTGCAAGGTAGGACGATGCACGATCATCCTCCCGAGTCTGGAGAGAGGGATGTCTGAGGCCGAGGCGTACGTAGGGATCGATGTCTCAAAGGCGGAGCTCGAGGTGGCGGTAGAAGACGAGGGGTGGACGGTCTCGAACGACGAATCTGGGATCGAAGTGCTTGTTGAGCAGCTGTGCGAGCGTCCGGTTGAGCTAGTCGTTCTGGAAGCGACCGGCGGGTACGAGATGCCGGCGGCGGCGGCACTCGCCGAAGCGGGGATCCCGGTGGTGGTAGCGAACCCGCGGCAGGTGCGCGACTTCGCACGGGCAACGGGCCAGCTCGCCAAGACGGACCGGATCGACGCGAGGGTATTGGCGCTGTTCGGCGAGCGGGTGCGGCCAGAGGTGCGGGTGCTGCCGGACGAGGACACCCAGCAGTTAACGGCCCTTCTGGCCCGTCGTCGTCAACTGCTCGAGATGATGGTCGCGGAGAAGAACCGGCTGAAGATGGCGTCCACCACGGTGGCGAAGGACATCGGCGAGCACATCGAGTGGCTCAAGCGCAAGCTGAAGTCCGTGGACTCGGAACTCGAGCGTCGCATCAAGGCGAGTCCGGTGTGGCGCGCGAAGGAGGATCTGCTGCGGAGCGTACCGGGGATCGGTCCGGTCGTCTCACGCACGCTGATCGGAGAGCTCCCCGAGCTCGGGCAGCTGAACCGGCAACAGATCGCTGCGCTTGCCGGCGTCGCCCCTCTGAACCGGGACTCGGGTACGTTGAGAGGTAAGCGAATGGTCTGGGGAGGCCGTCGTTCCGTACGCGTGGCGTTGTACATGGCGGCCCTGACCGCTAGTCAGCGTAATCCCGCGATCCGCGTCTTCTACCAGCGGCTCACAGAACGTGGCAAGCCTCCGAAAGTCGCCCTCACCGCCTGCATGCGTAAGTTGCTTGTGATCGCCAACGCTATGGTTCGAGACGGCGTATCCTGGGACCCCACCCACGCTTCAGAGCTTGAGTTCGCACACAGTTGCTAAGGACGGGCCGGCAGACGCCTACCGTGTGCGTGCGAGATACCGTGACACGCTGCGTGGGACGTCGGGCTGCCCGAAAGTGAATCCTAAGCCTGACGGGCGGCTCAGGGTGCCGCTAGATTGCATCAGTGATTCTGCACTTGACGCAATTAGATAGGGGTGTTACTATTCATGTATGGAATCCCTAACGCCTTTTCTGACAGCGGTTTCGGCCACTCGGTCTAGCTCTTTTTTCAGCCGTTTGCCGAAGACCTTTTCGGCTATCTTCACGTCATCCATATCCACCTTCGGAAGCTTCTGCCTTTTCTTAGGAGTTTGATTCATGGACATCGTCTCCCTACTGGATCGTTTCGCTAACGAGGACACCTGCCGTAAGCACCTGGAGGCGCTGCGTTGGCCCAGTGGTGTAGCGTGCACCCGGTGCGGCGATATGGACGTGAGCCCGATCAAAGGCAGGGGCCAGTGGCACTGCATCGGATGCGGCTACCATTTCAGCGTCAAGTCCGGCACGATCATGCATGACTCGCACCTGCCGCTCCGTAAGTGGTTTGCCGCTATCTATCTTCTCTGCCAGTCCAAGAAGGGCATGAGCGCCCACCAATTGCACCGGACAATCGGAGTAGCCTACCGGACGGCTTGGTACCTCTGCCACCGCATCCGCGAGGCGATGGGCAACGATCCGCTGTCCGGCCCCACCTTGATCGGCGTCGTCGAAGTGGACGAAACCCTGGTCGGCGGCAAGGCCAAAGGCAAGGGCCGCGCCTACAAGGGCAACAAGACGTGGGTCGCCGGGGCCATCCAGCGGGGCGGAAATGTCCGTATCGAGCGCATCCCTGACGTGACGCGTAAGACCCTTCATGCCTTCATCGCCAGAGCCGTCAGAGACGAAGCCGAAGCGATCTACACCGATGATCTCAAGTCTTACATCGGGATCGCTGACGACGACACCCGCCACGAGACCGTGAACCACAGTGCCGAGGAATGGGTGATCGGCGACGTGCATACCAACAGCATCGAAGGCGTGTGGAGCCTGTTCAAGCGTTCCATCGTCGGGTCGTTCCACAAGATGAGCGCCAAGCATATGGACCGCTACCTGGAAGAGCTGGAGTGGCGGTTCAACAACCGGGACAACCCCCATATCTTCCGCGACACCCTGGCCCGCATCGTGAACACCGATCCGCTCACTTACCGGGAGCTGGTGGCCTAGGCTGGCATCAGTCCCCCCCGCTCCTGAACCCCGGGTGTATCCCGAGTTCACGCAGCATCCGGTCATAGAGTTCTGCCCACGACTTGGCGGGCTTCTCTTCCTTCTCCTTCGCCGATTGACGCCCGTTCCCCTCCATGGTACGTTTTCTAACGTTGCAGGACGCACCGCGCCCCTGTAGCCCGTTGCGCTAACAGCGAACAACTGTTTTCGGAGCGCCCGACCGGATGGTCGGGCGCTTTCTTGTATCAGGAAATCTACACGATCCCGCGGGCCCAGGCTACCTAGCCGCTTCCCCAGTGACACTACCTGCAAGAAAGTCATGGTGTGATGCGAAAGCCTCTCGTGACACCCACGAATATTAGAGCTAGCACGATTACAACGCCGATACCGGCGATCACAAATCCTGACCACTCTCTTTGCAGGAATTCTTGACGGTCCTGCTTGCGGTTCCGGTCCAACTTTTCCAGTTCGAATAGCTGATCGGTTGTGAAGGCGCTAGCCTTGTCGTCCGGTGCCCTTTCTACGGCAGGAACGCTCCCGGTAGCCGTCCGGCGCGTCCACTCCATAGCGATAAAGAGGATGACGCCGTAGCCTATACCCTTCCACACGGCTGGAATGTCACCCCAGAAAGCCTCGAAGCCAGTCACAGATCCTGCTCCGATGAGGCTGGCCGCAAGGCTTTGCATCCACTCCAAGTCGCGGAGCGCCCGATATAACCTTCGCATGACCCCACGCTAGCGGCGTCCCCCAATTGCGTCAAGTGCAGAATCACCAATCCAATCGGGAGACCCGAGCCAGATGGCGGAGGCTAATCAGTCCCTTACGCAGGGGTTAGGGCGCCTGCTCGTAATATCCGAGGCATACCCGGAGCTGCGTTCGAACCAGAACTTCATGGAGTTGCAAGTTCAATTGGAGGGCACCGAAAACAGGATTGCAACGGCGCGGCAGGATTACAATGACGCTGTGCGAACCTATAACGCTTTCATTCGGCGATTTCCGCAAGCGCTGATTGCCAAGGCGACCGGGGCCGAGGCGAGAGAGTATTTCGAAGTTACCTCTGAAGAAGTGCGAGCCGTACCAACTGTGAGTTTTGACTCGACGGCATGATGGTCGCGGATCTGGGTTACTGGATGATCACCTCCACGAGGGCTGGCGCGGAGGTGCCGTCGTCCCCCACGACCACGTAGAGGAACTCGGCGATCAGGGCACCGACCGGATCCAGTGCCGTCACGTAGGTCAGCGTAAAGCCGCCGTCGGCGTGGACGACGAGGCTGCTGCTGCCGGTGACAAAGTGGCTGTCGGTGGTGCACAGGAACAGGACGGTGCAGGTGCGGACCTGCGGGCCCGGCGGGCTCCACGGATCGCCGGTGGCGCCGACGACGTCGAGGCCGGCGATCTGGGCTGTGAACGGATCACCGTCAGGGTCGAAGTCGACGCCGCTCGGACCGGAGGCGGTCGTACCGGGGTTGTCGGCGAACAGCGTTCCCGCAGGCGCGTTGACGGTGCAGGAATAGGGGCCGCCGCCCGATAGCGAGCAGCCGGGCTGGATCCAGTCGTTGCGCGCTACCGGCGGGTCGGTGCCGAGGGCGACGCCGAGGTAGTGGCTCGGGTCGGTTTCGTCCACGATCGGCCCGACACCCGGATCGCCGGTCGCCGTGCCTACGTTGGCGTACGGGCCCTCGACCACGACCCCTTCGCCGGTGCAGATCATGAACGCCGCTGGCGCCAGCTCATCGGCCGGGCAGCTAACGGCGGGGGGGGCATCTGGCCCCCAGCGGATCGCGCCGAGCGAGCGTGCTCCGCGCTCGACACGCTCGCGTCAGGCTTCTGGAACCACGTCAGGGATGCGGTGTGGACGCCTCGCTCGCGGCCTAGGTCGATGGTCGCGTCTGCGGCGCCACCGGCATTCCCTCGGCCAGCCTCTCGAGTCCTCCGACCACGACCTGCTCCCCGGCTTCCACGCCCTCGACGATCTCGACATCCCCGCGCGACCGGGTGCCGAGCGTGACCACTCGACGGCTCGCCAACCCGTCTACGACCGCCCAGACGATGCTCGCCGTCCTGAGCGGCTGAATGGCGTCTTCCGGAACGATGACCGCGTCGGCGCGCGTGGCGATGGCGAGCTCCGCTTCGATGAACATGCCTGCCTTGAGGACCTCGTCCCCGTTCGGCACCCGCGCCTTCACGACGATCATCCGGCTCTCGGCGTGTACCACGGGATCGACGAACTCGACGCGTGCCGTGAACGTCCGCCCGGGCTGGGCCGCGACCGTGAACACGACCTCATGGCCGATCTGCAGGACGCCCGAGTAGCGCTCCGCAACGTCGATGACGGCGTGTTGCGGATTTGTGGTCTGGAGGCTCAGCAGGGGTGTCGCGGTCGTGGCGTAGTCGCCTACGCTCACGAAACGCTGGCCCACGCGACCGGTGAACGGCGCGCGGACCGTGCTCCTCTCGATCTGGAGCTCCAGCATCGCCAGGCTCGCCTCGGCGCTACGCGCCGCCGCCTCTGCTCGCTCCAGATCGGTCGGTGCCGCCGCGTCTTGGGCTCGGAGCCGTTGCACGCGCTCGAGCTGCTGGCACGTGAGCTCGTGCTCCGCCTCGGCGCGCGCCATCTGGGCGCGCAGCAGGGCGTCGTCCAGCCGGACTAGCGGCGTGCCGAACGCCACCGCCTGGCCTTCGCGGAACATCAGCTCGACCACGCGTCCGGGCTCGTCCACGCGGAGATCGATTGCCTGTAAGGCCTCGATCCTCCCGGTGGCACGCACAAGGTCAACAACATCGCCGACGCGCGCGGTCGCCACGTCGACGGGCAGGGGAGGCATCTGCGCGGGGTCGGCGCCGCCTGCGGCGGCTCCCTCGGCTCCGTCCCCCAACAACCCGACCGCGCGCCCTCCCACTGCCACGAGCGCCACGCCCGCCACCAGCAGCAAGCCCAGTACCGGGCTGCGGCGCCTCCCCTGCGTCGCTTCGTTCTTCCCTGTCACCGCGTTCGTCATCTCGATCGCCTCTCGGTCGGTTCACTTCGTCTCGGGTCGAGCGCGCGTCCGCGTTTGGTGCCGAACCTCGCCCGGCGTGTCACCAGCTGCCGTCTTCGAACAATCGACGTCCCAGAAGGGCCTCGATACGCGCGAGCGCCAACCGCGCCGAGTAGCGAGCCCGCACGAGATCTGCTTCAGCGTTGCTCACACCCACCTGCGCCTCCATCAGGTCCAGGATCGTCGTCGCGCCTTCGCGGTAGCGCGCGCCCTGGACGCGATACGTCTCTGCGGCGAGGGTGACGCCGACCAGAGCCATCTCGATGCTGGCTCAGCGCGTCTCGTACCCTTTCCACGCCTGCGCCATCTCCTCGGCGGCGCCACGCTCGCGGTCCTCGCGCACGGCGCGGGCGACGTCTTCCTCCTCCCGTGCCCGAGCCACGGTCAGCTCCCGCCGGCCCCCGTCCCAGATCGGCACGCTCACCGTGATCGCGAGCTGGGTGCGCGTGAGTGCGGCCGGGAAGAACTGCGAATCATACGCGCCCGTCGTCATGCTCAGCGAGACGTCGGGCAGGTAGCCACCACGCTCTACGGTAACGACCGCGCCCGCGCGCCGCTCGGCGGCGCGGGCCGCCTCTACCTCGGGCCCACCGGCCTCGAGGTCGGCCACCGCCTGTTCCAGCGTCAACGGAAGAGCCGGGGGAAGCGAGGGGTCGAGCGGCGCCGCGTCGGCGGGCCCGGAGAGTCCTATGCGCCGGCCGAGGTGGAGTCGTGAAACCGTGACCGCGGAATCCCTGCGGACGACCTCGAGCTGCGCGCGATTCGCCTCCAGCAGAAGCTGGAGCGAGTCTGTCATGATCGTCTCGCCGGACTGTACGCGCACCCGCGCCACAGCCAGCTGCTCGAGGGCTCTCGAAAGGCGGTCAACCGCCACACGCGCCAGCTCGTGCTCGGCGAGCACCCCGTAGTATGCCGCGTCGGTCGCCAGCAGTGTCCTGAAGCGCACGGCGACCTCGCTTGCGTCGGCGCTCGCGACCGCAGCCCGCGCACGCTTCAGCTCGGCGATCTTCCCGCCACCGAGCAGGCTGTACCTCGCCTCGACGCTCGCGCTCGTGGCGCTGGAGCTGATATCCCCGGTCCCGAAGTTGAAGAAGGGGTCGGAGAAGCGAATGTAGCTGGTCCCGGCGGTGACGTGCGGGGTGACGAGGTCAGCGACTGCGGCCCGTCTCTCCCAGCCCGCGACGTCGATCTGGCCACGCGCGGCGACGGTCTGCGGGTCCACGTCCACGGCGCGGCGGCGGGCCTACCCGAGCGCGCGGGCGCGGGCACGCTCGACCGCGCGCGAAGACGCTCGAGCACGACGAACACGGCGGGGACCAGGTAGAGAATTCAGGAAGCTGTTGGAGGCAAGGAGGAAGGCGTGAGGACTCATAGCAGCTATGCACCCCTCGGTGATCGGAATCCCACACCTGTGCCGGGTACCCCTTCGACCCCTCTCTGCCAACGTACGTGAGACACGGAGCACGCAAAGAATTAGAGTAGGGCGAAGGCAGAGAAAACGAACATGTTGGGACTGCGAGAGAGAATGGAAGAGAATGTGAAGTGACCCCCGGAACCTGATCCAGTTATTGTGGGACTCCTTGAGCAGGAGGAGTCATGCAAAAGAGGCGGTTTCGGGAAGAGCAAATCATCGGGATTCTGCAAGAAGTGGAAGCTGGAGCGACGATCCGTGAGATGTGTCGCAGGCACGGGATCGCGGAGACGACGTACTATCGGTGGCGCACGAAGTACGGTGGTATGGACGTGAACGAGGCGCGACGCCTCAAGCAGGTCGAGGAGGAGAACCGACGGCTGAAGCGGATCGTGGCCGACCAGGCCTTGAATCTTCAGATCCTGAAGGACTTGTTGGGAAACGGATCGTGACGGCCCGGGAACGGCGCCAGGTCGTCGAGCAGGTGCAAGCCGTGCGAGAGGTTTCAGAACGCAGAGCGATCCGGTACACGGGTTTTCCACGCTCTACGATGCGATATCGCAGCACTCGCGATCCCCAGGAGCTTCTACGAGCTCGCATCGTAGAGTTGGCGCAGGAGCGGCCACGCTGGGGCTACCGGATGATCCACGTGATGCTTCGACGAGAAGGCCGGCTGGTGAACAGGAAACGAGTTCAACGACTCTACAGGGAGGAAGGGCTCGCGGTGCGTTCGAAGGGAAGGAAACGTAGGAGCCAGGCCCCTCGACCGATCCGAGAGGCGTTGAGCGGCCCGAACGAGCGGTGGAGCATGGACTTCGTCTCTGGCACGCTGAGCAACGGCCGCCAATTTCGGTGCCTGACGATCATGGACGAATTCAGTCGCGAGTGCCTGGCGATTCACATCGCGCATTCGATTCCGGCCGCCGGGGTCATCGAGGTGATGGAGTGCCTCAAAGAGTCCAGAGGGTTGCCCGAAGTGATCATCACGGACAACGGCTCCGAGTTCCGCAGCCGTGCGTTCGATTCATGGGCCTACGCTCGAGGCGTGAAGCTCGATTTTATTCAACCGGGCAAGCCCGTCCAGAACGGCTTCATCGAGAGCTTCAACGGAACACTCCGGGGCGAGTGCTTGAACCTGCACTGGTTCCTCTCGATCCACGACGCGAAACGTTCGATCGAGCAATGGAGAGCTGACTACAACGAAGTTCGTCCCCATAGCTCCTTGGGCTTTCTGACTCCCGAGGAGTTTATGGATATTCATTCACCGAGCGAAGAGAACCTCGCTCCCAAAAATATCTCGGAAGTCCCATGATTTTTGGATCAACTTCGGGGGTCACTTCAGGACGGTGCTCTTCGAAAACGGACTGAACCGCCTTTTGGTCGAATACATCGAGCAGCAAGGGCTGCACGTCGAGGTCGGGATGGCAGTCCTTGAGCTTGACATCGAGGAAGAACAGGGGTGACTCCGCCATGTCTGCTAGCAACAGGCGCCTCTGAACCGCCCCGGGATTGTCGGAGACCCCAACCCTTGAGAGGATGGGGTCATGACAAAGGGCGAAGAAGTATTCCGTGGAGACGCGGGAGAGAGCCGTTCGGCTGGTCTTCGATCACGAGTTGGAGCACGCGTCGCAGTGGGCGGCGATCGTGTCGATCGCAGGCAAGATCGGCTGTACGCCGGAGACGCTTCGGAGTTGGGTACGGAGGGCTGAACGCGATAGCGGGAAGCGGCCAGGGCTGAGGACGGACGAGCGTCAGCGGCTCAAGGACCTGGAGCGTGAGGTTCGGGAGCTGAAGCGGGCGAACGAGATCCTACGCAAGGCATCGGCGTATTTCGCACAGGCGGAGCTCGACCGCTGACCCCGCTGATGGTGGCGTTCATCGACGACCATAAGGCCGAGTACGGAGTCGAGCCGATCTGCCGGGTGCTGCCGATCGCTCCGTCGACCTACTACTGGCACAAGGCCAGAGAGGCCGACCCCTCGCTACGCTCGGCTCGGGCGCAGCGCGACGAGCTGCTACGTCCTCTGGTCCGCAGGGTCTGGGAACAGAACTTCCAGGTTTACGGTGCGGAGCAGGTCTGGACGCAGCTGAACCGGGAAGGCATCCGGGTCGCCCGCTGCACGGTGGCCCGTCTGATGACCGAACTGGGGCTGAGAGGGGTGGTGCGAGGCCGCAGCTTCAAGGTGACGACGCATGCGGCCGACGGCACCGAGCGCCCGCTGGACCTGGTGGACCGCGACTTCACGGCGTCGCGTCCCAACGAGCTGTGGGTGTCGGATCTGACATACGTACGGACCGGGCGCACGTTCGCCTACGTGGCGTTCATCATCGATGCGTTCGCTCGGCGGATCGTCGGCTGGCAGATCTCGAGCTCGTTGAGGAGCGACCTGGCCCTGGATGCCCTGGAGCAGGCGATCAGCGAGCGGCTGGGAGACGAGGGCGAGCGCCCAGTTCATCACTCGAACCGCGGCGTTCAATATCTGTCTATTCGCTACACTGAGCGGCTCGCGCTCGCCGGCATCGAGCCCTCGGTCGGGAGCCGCGGCGACTCCTACGACAACGCGCTGGCCGAGACGATCATCGGGCTCTACAAGACCGAGCTCGTCTACCACCACGGTCCGTGGTCCCGGCTCGAAGACATCGAGCTCGCCACCCTCGAGTGGGTCTGGTGGTTCAACAACCACCGCCTGCTCAAGCCGATCGGCCTTGTCCCACCGGCCGAGTTCGAGGAGGTCTACTACCGTGAACTGCACACTCCAGCAAAGCTGGAGACACTCAAATCAATCGGTCTCCGATGATCCCGGGGCGGTTCACTGACTCGATCGATGTCCTCGGCTAGACGTGTTCCCTGGCTCCTGACCGGCGCCCTGCTGAAGCTGTCCCAACGGTAGTTGAAGGTTCCTGATAGGGGAGAAAGAAAAGTGGTGGCTCCGGGGGTCCCGGGCCGATAGGCTCGGGTAGGCAAAAACCCCAACACGGAGCCACCACGATGAAGAGAACGTACGAGGTAAGGGATCGGGCGGACAAGCGCGCGATCAGGGAGTTCCTGAAGCGGGAGGGGCAGTTTCTGCTTCCGATGCTTGAGCTCGTGGAGCAGACGGAGGTCGTGATCGACGAAGTCATCCAGGTGATGGGACGAGCGACGATCGAAGCGGTGCTGGAGATGAGCGCCGAGGGTGTGGCAGGCGTGAAGCAGGCAGGTCGGTCACGAGCGGAAGACGACACGGTGTGGTATGGCCGGCAGGGTGGTGTGGTTTACCTGTCGGACCGGAAGGTGCGTGTGGAGCGGCCACGGCTCAGGCGCCGGGGCGCCGGGGAGGGTGGCGAGGTCGAGGTGCCGGCGTACGCAGCGATGCGGAGACCGGGCGCTGTGGCGGATCGGATGCTCGAGGTCCTGATGGCGGGGGTGAGCACGCGCAAGTACGGCCGTGTGATCGGTGAGATGGCCGACACGGTCGGGGTGAGCAAGTCGGCGGTGAGCCGTGAGACGGTCGAGGCCTCGGAGCGCGTGCTGAAGGAGCTGATGGAGCGCCGGCTGGATGCGTGGGACCTGCTGGTGATCTACCTGGACGGGATCCAGATGGGCTCGCACCACGTGCTTGCTGCGGTAGGCGTGGACTCAGACGGAAAGAAGCACGTGCTGGGCGTGAGGGAAGGAGCGAGTGAGAACGCCGAGGTGACCAGCGCGCTCCTAGAGGATCTGGTCGAGCGCGGCCTGGACCCGGGCAGGCGGCGGCTGTTCGTGATCGATGGCTCGAAAGCGCTCAGGAAGGCGATCGAGAAGGTGTTCGGCCAACGTCACCCCATCCAGCGCTGCCGCAACCACAAGCTCCGCAACGTGCTGGGTCATCTGCCGAAGGATCAGCATCCTCAGGTGAAGGCGGCGTTCCGGGCGGCGATGAAGCTGGACGCGAAGCAGGGCGAGCAGAAGCTCGAGCAGCTCGCCCGATGGCTCGAGCGCGACCACCCCTCGGCCTCGGCCAGCCTACGCGAAGGCCTCAGCGAGATGTTCACGATCAACCGGCTCGGCCTCCCGCCGCGGCTGAGGAAGTGCCTGGGCTCGACCAACCTGATCGACAGCACCCACTCGGGCGTAAGACAGAAGACCCGCAGGGTGACCAACTGGAAGAACGGAGCGATGGCCTTGCGCTGGGCTGCGGCCTCGTTCGTGGAGACCGAGAAGAGCTACCGGAGGATCATCGGCTACGACCAGCTCTGGATGCTCAGGGCCCACCTCGACGACCATGAACCGGTTGCCGAAATGAGAAAGGCAGGCTAACAAGGAGACTCTCCGGAGCCACCACCTTCAACTGTCAGTGGGACACCATCGCCCTGCTCGCCGTCGCCAGCTGTGTGTCGTCCTCGGCACTGGAGTTGTATGAGACCAGCGATGCCCCCTGCTACGACCGCGCCCTCGAGCCCCAGACCGCGGTCGTCGACGCGCATCTCCACTTTCGTCCCTTCGGAGGTCCCGAGATCCCGTTCGAGGAACTGGTCTCCTATTTCGAGGAGACGGGCGTGCTCTTCGCGAACGTCTACGGCATCGGCCAGACGCTCCCGGACTCATCGTCCTGCACCTACTACCTGGACTGTCCCGGCACGCCGCTGACTCCATCGCTCGACAATGACCTCGCCAACGCTGCCGAGTACGTGACGAACCCACCTTCCCGCGTTCATCTGACGATGTCGATGACCTTCCCGGATCTGGCGCGCCCCGCCACCATTCTCCCCGCGATGCAGCGCCTGGAGGAGGAATATCCGGGCGTCTTCTCCTGGATGGGCGAGGTCAACCTGGTCAAGCAGGCCGTGTTCGACAACGGCCGCGGGCCGATTCCCGAGGAGGTCCTGGACGGGTGGGCACCGTTCATGGAGGTTCTTCGGGAACGGAACATGCCCCTGTCCATCCACGGCGATCTGGGCAACGATGAAGACCCGACCCTGTACCTTCCGCTGATGGAGGGGGTGCTTGGTCTGTATCCCGACAACAACATCGTCTGGATGCACATGGGATTGTTGCGGGAACTCACCGAAATGGACCCGGCACGGCACGTCACGATCATGAAGTCGATGCTGGACCGCCATCCGAATCTGATGCTGGACATATCCTGGCGCGTGATTGACGACACCTATTTCTCGGATCCCGACGCACGAGCTGTCTACATTCCTTTTCTGAATGAGTACTCGGAACGGATTCTGCCCGGAACCGACTTCCTGGCATCCCGGGACAAGGAGGTGATATCGATACAGCTTATATACTCCAGGTGCGTGACTCCAGGTGACTCTTTACCATCCGGGCAATCTCGCGGGAGGCCACTGCCGTCGGACTGGACGGGCGGAGCTACTTGCGAAGGTTGGACAGCCGACTTCGCATCGGCGTTGGTGGGCTCAAGCACGCCTCAACAGCAACGTCACCTCCATGGCCAGGCCATCGCTACTCTGCCACCCTTCGACCCGTTGAGCTCGCAATCTCGACCAGTGCTTCTCCCTGGGCTCTTGGGGCTATGACCCCATACTCCCAACTGATGGAGTCTCCGGCAAACCCCACGCCGTTCAGCCCGCTTACTTTCTGTTCCTAGTTTGGGGCTGGGACGTCACTACGTGGGTAGCCTCGGCTGGAATCATCGGTATCGCCATCGGTTTCGGCGCCAATGCGCACGCGGACTCATTGGGCACTAGATCCCGACGACCTTCGGTGGGTCTACTTCCGCTCCCAAATTTCGCCTCCGCTCAGCAGAGCCTGAAGCGCCTCGGGGTTGGGTAACCGACCCGTATGGAGAATCCGAATCCGGCGTCGTTCGCCTCGATGCCCGGGGGCGGCCGCGAGTCTCGACGCCAACTCCCAGAAACGACAAAATGGACCTGATCGGAAGCCGGAATCTCAACCCCCGTGTCGACGGACACGCGATAGTCGCCGAGGTCCGACATCACTGGCTGATAGAAACCCGTGGTCAAGAGCCGGACGGCACCGGCTCCGCCGCATGCAGAAAGCAGATTCGCGCCCCTCAAGTCTGTCCGAGCCTCTCCGGACACCAAGAGCTCGTCTTCCAGCATGAGACCGACGCCGACGTCCAGACCACCATCTTCCAGCCGCACGACTTGCCGACGAAGCCCGCCCCCGACCAGCAACCTGCGGTCGAGGTCGATCGACTGATCCGCCTGGATCTGAACGAACGCGTAGGTTCGCATCGCGTCTGAGAATACATATGAGTGCCTGACGTGCGCCGACCGCTCATGCACGACGTTCTTTTCCTCTGAGCGCTTGATCCGATAAGAGGGATAGAACCGGAGCCAGTGGCCCGGTGCAGGCACGCGGTATGACAAGCCTCCGGTTAAACGTAAATCCAGATAATCCGCATTGCCGGCTCCACCGTCCAACCAGAGCTCCGCCTGGATGAACAAACTATCCACAGCGTTGCGGTCAAGACCTTCGTGGCTGCGAATCACTTGGGCACGAACTGATGATGTGAAAACAAGCGAGAGCACCACGAGGCACAACGGGACTTTGCTCATAGGCCCTCCATCGGGGTGTTGATGAGGTTGGGTCAATAGGTGTGTAAACGTATCAGGTCCGAGAAGCGTTTCACTGGACGGTAAATTGGCAAGGAGTCCCAGAGCGTGCCCGCTCAGCTGACCGAAAGCTGAATCTTCCCTTCGGCGAATGCTCTTGCGCATTCATAGTGTCAGTTGGTTCGGGTCTTCGTATGGAACCGGTGGACCGCGACGCCCGGCACCTGGGGCGCAGTCGCCGAGTTGTACCAGAGATGGCGGGGTCCCTTGACGCCTGCGGTGAGTGTTCGAAACAACTCACGGTAGTCCTTGCCTCCAAAGAACACGATGCGCTCTGAAGTTTCGATCGGCAGCATGTGGAAGTCGTTGTACGGTTCATTCTTACGCCTGCGCATGTGCTTGTCAGCGCTGGCGCTGAACGTGATGTCATACGCCGGTGTCAGATAATCCGCTGAGATCATTCCCCACCCGGCAGAGAGGATGTAGAGACGTGCGAGGCCCAAATGGTCTGCCAACATCTTGTATGTCGGATGCCTATAGAGTTGCCACGCCGCAAGAAGTGCGTACGGGTTGTCACCCGGATCATCATTGTATTCGTGAACAACAGTTCGCCAGGATTTACCCCTGTCGGACATATCGTCCGGCCGCGCATATACGCGGCCTTCTCCGGTGGGTGCAGCATCAGGATCAGCGACGAAGAGTACCTTTCGGCCGTCGAGCTTGCGAAGACAGCCAGCGTCGTGCTGCTTCCGCGCAGCGCATTGAATAACGGCAATCATCCCGGTGCCTCCATCTGGTCGATCCAGTGGGCCAGCGTGTCGAGGAACGCCGGTGCGTAGCCTTCGTCGACATGATTCGAGTTCCACAGCCCGGAGGCTTGCACCTTCTCGCGGCTACAATGTTGTCCAAGCCAGGAGCCAGAGGACGGATCCATGGCGTGCCTACCGTAGTTGCTCAGAAGAGCAATTGAGTTTCGCTCAAGATATCCGCGCCAACTGCCCCGTCCCGGCGGGTCCTCGATGGAGAGCCACAGAAGAGGCATCTCGCCGCCGACCCCGCTGACGATGGTGTCCCGCTGACAGTTGAAGGTGGTGGCTCCGGAGAGTCTCCTTGTTAGCCTGCCTTTCTCATTTCGGCAACCGGTTCATGGTCGTCGAGGTGGGCCCTGAGCATCCAGAGCTGGTCGTAGCCGATGATCCTCCGGTAGCTCTTCTCGGTCTCCACGAACGAGGCCGCAGCCCAGCGCAAGGCCATCGCTCCGTTCTTCCAGTTGGTCACCCTGCGGGTCTTCTGTCTTACGCCCGAGTGGGTGCTGTCGATCAGGTTGGTCGAGCCCAGGCACTTCCTCAGCCGCGGCGGGAGGCCGAGCCGGTTGATCGTGAACATCTCGCTGAGGCCTTCGCGTAGGCTAGCCGAGGCCGAGGGGTGGTCGCGCTCGAGCCATCGGGCGAGCTGCTCGAGCTTCTGCTCGCCCTGCTTCGCGTCCAGCTTCATCGCCGCCCGGAACGCCGCCTTCACCTGAGGATGCTGATCCTTCGGCAGATGACCCAGCACGTTGCGGAGCTTGTGGTTGCGGCAGCGCTGGATGGGGTGACGTTGGCCGAACACCTTCTCGATCGCCTTCCTGAGCGCTTTCGAGCCATCGATCACGAACAGCCGCCGCCTGCCCGGGTCCAGGCCGCGCTCGACCAGATCCTCTAGGAGCGCGCTGGTCACCTCGGCGTTCTCACTCGCTCCTTCCCTCACGCCCAGCACGTGCTTCTTTCCGTCTGAGTCCACGCCTACCGCAGCAAGCACGTGGTGCGAGCCCATCTGGATCCCGTCCAGGTAGATCACCAGCAGGTCCCACGCATCCAGCCGGCGCTCCATCAGCTCCTTCAGCACGCGCTCCGAGGCCTCGACCGTCTCACGGCTCACCGCCGACTTGCTCACCCCGACCGTGTCGGCCATCTCACCGATCACACGGCCGTACTTCCGCGTGCTCACCCCCGCCATCAGGACCTCGAGCATCCGATCCGCCACAGCGCCCGGTCTCCGCATCGCTGCGTACGCCGGCACCTCGACCTCGCCACCCTCCCCGGCGCCCCGGCGCCTGAGCCGTGGCCGCTCCACACGCACCTTCCGGTCCGACAGGTAAACCACACCACCCTGCCGGCCATACCACACCGTGTCGTCTTCCGCTCGTGACCGACCTGCCTGCTTCACGCCTGCCACACCCTCGGCGCTCATCTCCAGCACCGCTTCGATCGTCGCTCGTCCCATCACCTGGATGACTTCGTCGATCACGACCTCCGTCTGCTCCACGAGCTCAAGCATCGGAAGCAGAAACTGCCCCTCCCGCTTCAGGAACTCCCTGATCGCGCGCTTGTCCGCCCGATCCCTTACCTCGTACGTTCTCTTCATCGTGGTGGCTCCGTGTTGGGGTTTTTGCCTACCCGAGCCTATCGGCCCGGGACCCCCGGAGCCACCACTTTTCTTTCTCCCCTATCAGGAACCTTCAACTACCGTTGGGACAGCTTCACAACTGGAGTCGACGGCCATCCCCGCCCCACTGTACGGCCATGTGGGCGACGGCAACTTCCACCTCGTCTTTCCCATCGACCCCCGTAGCGACACCGAGCTGGCCGAAGTTCAATCCATCAGCCGACGCATCGTGGCCCACGCCCTGGAGCTCGAGGGCACCTGCACCGGAGAACACGGCATCGGCCTCGGCAAACTCGATGCCCTCGTCGACGAACACGCCGAGGCGGTCGACGTCATGCGGGCGATCAAGTCGGCCCTCGATCCACACAACATCATGAACCCGGGGAAAGTGATCGCGTCGGCCCGGGGCTGACGGATTTCTATAACCGGCGGCTCATGCACCCCAGACTTTACGGTACACGCGGAGCCAGTTGTCGCCCAGGAACTTGTCGATATCGTCCTGGGGCCAGCCCCGGCGTTCCAATGCACTCACCACATTGGCTACCTCACCGATGTGCTCGAACCCCTTCACGTAGCGGCGTGGGCCCGTGTCCTGCGCGGCGGGACCAAACATGGCCCTATCCCGCATGACCCCCTGCCCGTGCATGAAGTCCGGTCCCAGCCCCACGTGGTCGATCCCCACCAGGTCGCGGATGTAGTCGGCATGGTCGAGAAAGTCGTCCACGTCGCCGAGCGGGCTCATGTCCATGTGAGCCATCTCCTCCCCACGCACGACGTAGTCGTTGATGGCGACGACGCCGACTACCCCCCCGGTGGCCGCGATGGCTTCGATGATGTTGTCGGGCACCGCCCTCGAGCTGTTGGCCACACTGCGCGGGTTTCCGTGGCTGCAGATCACGGGAACGCCCTCGGAGATCTCCAGCGCGTCGAGGCTCGTTTGGTCTCCGGTGTGCCCGCCCACGTCGAGTATGATGTTGAGCTTGTGGACCTCCTCCACCAGCGTCCGCCCAGCCCGGCTGAGACCCATGTGGCCGTCCATGGCGCCGCCGCCGAAGACGTTGGCGATTTGATAAGCGATCCCGCATATCCTGAGCCCGAGCTCGTTATAGGCCCGCAGCTCCGTCTTGGTCTCATAGCTCCAGTAGTCATTGGTTCCGCCGCGACCGTTACTGATGGGATTGGCGGACTGCCAACCGAATAACATGCCGAGCTTGCCCGCTTCCTTGGCTTCCATCATGTCCGCGACGGAGCGCACAGCCTGAACCTTCTCGCTGTTGCGGTCGATGAAGTTGTACGCATCCGAAAACGATCGGAGGCTGCCGAAGCTCTTGTGCCACACGTGCACGCCGGCGTTGCGATGGATCTCGACATACTCCTCGCTGATTGCCGACGGATCGAGCCCGTTGATCACCAACTTGTCCTGCATCGCGCCGTTGGCGATCGAGCGCGGCGATGGTGCCTCTGACAAGGCCGATCCCGTTGCCGCCACGGCTCCGACGGCGAGCGACTGACTCATGAATTCCCTGCGCTCCATGAGTTCCTCCTTTTGGACCTGCTTAGATGGAAAACCGATACCCGGAGACGACAATGTCGCCAACCTACCCGCGCCCCTCCTGACGCGCCAGTGAGACCCGCCCGAGTGGTACTCCATGTCCACGCGGACACCGACGGCCTCGCCCGCGATTGCGTTGGCTCGCGCCTACGCCATCCCTCCGCTACGGATGTGGAGCGGTGAGGCCGCGCCTCAGGTTCTGAGAGCCGGACCCTATTCGCCCCAGACCTGGCGGTACACGCGGAGCCAGTTGTCCGCCAGGAACTTGTCGATGTGGTCCTGGGGCCAGCCGCGGCGCTCCAGCGCGCTCAGAACGTTCGGGAGATCACCGATGTCCTCGAACCCCTTCACGTAGCGGCGAGGGCCCGTGTCCTGCGCGGCCGGACCGAACAAGGCTCGATTCCGCCTGACCGGCCGCCCGTGCGTGAAGTCCGGTCCGAGCCCGACGTGATCGATCCCAACGAGGTCCCGGATGTACTCGGCGTGCTCGAGGAAGTCGTCCACGTCACCGAGTGGGCTCATGTCCAGGTGAGCCATCTCCTCACCCCGCACGACGTAGTCGTTGATGGCGACGACGCCCACTACGCCGCCGGTGGCCGCGATGGCTTCGATGATGGGGTCGGGTATGGCCCTCGAGCTGTTGGCGAGCGCGCGAGGGTTCGCGTGGCTACAGATCACGGGAACGCCCTCGGAGATCTCCAGCGCGTCGAGGCTCGTCTGATCTCCGGTGTGCCCGCCCACGTCGAGTATGATGTTGAGCTTGTGGATCTCCTCCACGAGTGTCCGGCCCGCACGGCTGAGACCCATGTGGCCGTCCAGTGCGCCGCCGCCGAAGACGTTGGCGATCTGATAGGCGATGCCACAGGTCCGGAGCCCCAACTCGTAATAGGCCCGGAGCTCCGTCTTGGTCTCGTCACTCCAATAGTCGTTGGGTCCGCCGCGACCGTTGCTGATGACATTCGCGGCCTGCCAGCCGAACAACAGGCCCAGCTTGCCCGCTTCTTTGGCCGCCATCATATCGGTGACGGAGCGGACAGGCTGAATCTTGTCGCTGTGGCGGTCGATGAAGTTGTACGTGTCGGCGAACGCCCGCACGTCGGTGAAGCTCCTGCTCCAGTGCCATACGTGCACGCCGGTGCGGCGATGGATCTCGACATATTCCTCGCTGATGTTCGACGGATCCATCCCGTTGATCACCAACTTGTCCTGGACCGCGCCGTCGGCGGTCGAGCGTGGCGATGGTGCCTCTGACCAGGCCGATCCCGTGGCCGCCACGGCTCCGACGGCGAGCGACTGACTCATGAATTCCCTGCGCTCCATGAGTTCCTCCCTGAGGTTATTGGACGGTATCCGACATTAAAGGCGTCCTGAAGGTCGGGGACGTCGCCTACCCGAGCCCTTCGCTCCGGGTGAGGACCAGCGAGGCCACGAGGTCGCCCGTGACGTTGGTCGATGTGCGGGCCATGCCCAGGATCGGCTCGACCCCGAGCATCAGCGCGATGCCCTCTCCCGGGACGCCCACGGTGCCCAGGATGACGATCAGCATCGGGATCGCCCCGCTGGGGATTCCGGCCGAGCTGACCGAGGTCAGGACGGCGAGCACCACGATCAGGCCCTGGGTCGTCAGGCTCAGCGGAATCCCGAACGCTTGAGCGAGGAACACGACCGTGATCGAGACGAAGAAGGCCGTCCCGTTCATGTTCATGGTCGCGCCCAGAGGCAGGACGAAGCCTGCGACCTCCGGAGGCACGTACATCAGGTCCTCTGCGCTGCGAACCGTCGTGGGCAAGGTGGCACTCGAGCTCGCCGTCGCGAAGGCGGTGATCATCGGCAAGCGCGCGTGGCGGAAGAAGGCTCGGGGAGCCATCCCGCTCAGGCCCTTCACGATCACCCCGAACAGTCCGAACTGATATGCCGCCAGCCCCACGAGTACGGTGCCCGTATAGAGTCCGAGCGCCCAGAGGACGCCGAACCCGAACTGGGCCGTGACGGTGAAGGTCAGCGCGGCCACGCCGAGCGGCGCAACCCGCATCGCGAACCCGATGATCTCCATGACCGTGTGGGCGACCCCTTCGGTAAACTTCAGCACGGGCTCGGCGAGGTCGGGAGGGACGCGCACGATGGCGGCCCCGAAGAGCAAGCTGACGAAGATCACGGCCAGGAGGTTGCCGTCGACCGCGGCCTCCAGCGGATTTCTCGGGACGATGTCCACGAGGTTGCTGATCGACGCGCCCTCCCCCGCGAGCGCCATCATCTCAGCGCCTTGGGACGCGTACGTCTCCACGAGCGCGGTGCGAAGTGCCGGATCGATCACGTTGCCAGGCCGCACGAAGTCGACCGTAAGCAACCCCAGCACCGCCGCCAGGACGGTCGTGCCGAGAAAGAATCCGAGCATCTTGACGCTCATTTTTCCGAGGCGCCTCGTCTCCCGAAGTCGAGCCACACCCAAGATCAGGGTGGTCACGATCAGGGGCACGACGACCAAAAGGAGGAGTCGCAGGAAGATTTGCCCGACGGGACCGGACACGTACGTGATGGCCCACTCCAGTCCACGCGCGTTCGCCCACAGCGAGTTGGCGAGACCTCCGGCGGCCAGGCCCACGATAAGACCCAAGAGGATCTGCGTGTGAAGCGAGATCCCGAACAGTCGTCCCGTCTTGTCAGCGTCTTCCACCGTGCCTCCTTGCCTGTCGTCTGGTCTTCCTCAGGACGATGCCGCTTATTTCCGCCTTGTCTCCACGCTCTCTGAAGCCTCGACGCCGCTACTCGAGGCCCGTAGAGTGTGGGCGTCAGCCGCACCCTGGCGCTAAGCGGGCGCGGAACACAGTGTCGAGGGCGGGCCGAAGATAGCGTCCCGCAGATGAGGGAGACAGGTGCCGAGAGCGGGGAGAAACGCACGCACATGCCAGTAGTGACAACGGCGGACGTGGTCGTGATCGGTGCAGGAGTCGTCGGCTGCAGCACGGCCTACCATCTGGCTAGAAACGGAGCGGGAAAGATCGTCGTCCTGGACAAGGGTCCGATCGGCTCCGGTGGGACGGGCAGGTCGTGCGCCATCGTCCGTACGCACTACTCGGTCCCGGCGAACATGGCTCACGCCGTCGCGAGCCTCGAGATCTTCCGCAGATTCGGGGAGACGGTCGGCGGAGACGCGGGCTTCATCGAGACGGGGTACCTGATCGTCGGCCCCGGCGAGCACCGCGAGAGCATGCTGTCCGTGTTCCACCAGCAGAACCGGTTGGGAATCGATACCGCCGTCCTGACGCCCGAAGAGGCGCGCGGGCTCCATCCCCTGGTGAGCTTCGACGACGTCGACGTAATCGGATACGACTCGATGGCGGGGTATTGCGACCCCGAACTGACGACCGCGTCCTACGCCCGGCGCTCGAGAGAGCTCGGTGCCACCGTGCTCCCCGACACGCCCGTCACGGGAATCGACGTCACGGGCGAGGTGAAGACCCTGCATACCACGGCGGGAGATTTCGAGGCTCCGGTCGTGGTGATCGCCGCGGGTCCCTGGACGCACGCGATCGGCGGCATGATCGACGTCGAGTTTCCCTTCGTCGTCAGCCGGCACAAGGTGATGACCCTGGAAGGGGATCGCGTATACGAGCCGACCTGGCCGGTGCTCAAGGATCTGACCACGAGCGAGAAGATCTACGTCAGGCCCGCGTCAGGGGGTAGCCTGCTGGTCGGAACGGGCGACCACGGCGAGCCGGTCGAGGATCCCGACGCGCTGGTGGATGGGGTGGACCAAGAGCACGTGGCCCGTATCGGCGCCCAGGTCGGCAGGCTGATGCCTGAGTACGCCGACGCCCGGCTCACGGGGAGCTGGACCGGCCTGTACGACATCACGCCCGACTGGAACCCGGTGGTCGGGCCGGTGCCCGGAGTCGAGGGGGTCTATGTGGCGGTCGGCTTCAGCGGGCACGGTTTCAAGTTGGCGCCGACCATCGGTGAGTCGCTGGCGCAGACCGTGCTAGGCCGGCAGCCCCGGGTGCCGATCGACCCCTACTCCATGAGCCGATTCGCCGACGGGAAGGAGCTACGCGGCGCCTACGGCGTCGGCTCCATCGCGTGAGATCGGACCAGCGGACGTGAAGACCGGACCCGGCCCTGGCCGCCTCTGGCAGGAGCGCCCCCTCGAGCGGCACTACGACGTCGTCATCATCGGCGCCGGCGTTCACGGCCTGGCCACGGCCTACTACCTGGCGAAGGAGCACGGCGTGCGGGATGTCGCGGTGCTCGAGAGCCAATACATCGGGTTCGGCGGCTCGGGTCGTAATACGGCGATCGTGCGCGCCAACCAGCGCACGCAACAGAGCGTGTGGCTGTACGACGAGGGCCTGAAGCTCTGGCCCATCCTCACCGACGAGCTCGACTATAACCTGATGTTCTTCAACTGTGGGAACCTGAACCTGGCACACACCGAGGCCGCGGTAAGCGCGCTCCGGCTCTCGGTGAACACGGCGAACTTCAACGGAGTCCGTTCGGAGCTGCTCGACCCCAAGCAGTGCAAAGAGGCGGTTCCGGCGTTGGACATCTCCGACCGGCCGATGTTCCCCATCCAGGCTGGCATGCACCATCCACCCGGGGGCGTGGTGCGCCACGACGCGGTGGTCTGGGGGCTCGCCAAGGGCGCGAGCGCCCATGGAGTCGCCATCCACCAAGGGGTCGAGGTGCAGGGGATCGATGTCGAAGGCGGCCGGGTGAGGGGCGTGCGGACGAGCGCGGGCCCCATCGGCTGCAACAAGCTCGCGGTGATGGCCGGAGGGTACGGTACCCGGATCTGCGCCATGCTCGACATGGAGCTCCCCGTGCACCCGCTCACGATCCAGGCGATGGTGACCCAACCGCTCAAGCCCTTCCTGCACCACGTGGTGAGCTCGGGCGCCTACCACGTGTACGCCAACCAGATGCTCAAAGGCGAGATCGCCACGGGTGCACACATGGATCCGCAGGTCAACTACACGACGGACGTCACCGCTCTCTACTTCAAGCACCAGGCCGAAGCCCTGACCGACATCATGCCATGCCTCAGGGGGGTCCGTTTCCTGCGGATCTGGGCGGGGCTGGCGGACATGACGCCCGACATGGCCCCGATCCTCGACGGCAATGTCCAATACGACGGGCTCTACTTGAACCTCGGCTGGGGATATTTCGGATTCAAGTCGGGGCCGGTCACGGGAAAGTACATGGCCGAGTTCATGGCGCGTGAGGAGGCTCCCGAGATCCTGGCGCCCTTCGCCTTGAGCCGCTTCCTCGAGAATCGCTACATGGGCGAGATCGCGATGGCGATGAAATATGGGCACTGGGACTGATCGGCCGTGACCTTCCGTCTCACTTGTCCCGTATGTGGCGCTCGCGCCGTGGACGAGTTCCACTACGGCGGTCCCGAGCGCGGCCCTCGCCCCGCCCAGGAGGACCTGGCCAGCGAGGATCACTTTCGCTGGGCCCAGTTTCGAATGACCCGCTCCGAGCCCCAAGAAGAGTGGTGGTATCACGCCGCCGGGTGCGGCGTGTGGTTTGCCACGTGGAGGAACCCGGGTACGAACCGTGAGCAAGCCCCCGGGACGGGCGCATGACCCGGCTCCCCCGTTCCCCCACGCAAAGGATCAAGCCGGACCGCAAGCTTGCGTTCCGATGGGTGGAGCGTCGCTTGGAGGGACATGAGGGCGACACCGTCGCCTCGGCCCTGTGGGCTGCGGGTGTGCGCGTCATGGGGCGGAGCTTCGAGTATCATCGCCCGCGTGGCCTCTACGATCTCGAGGGCGAGGGATCGAGCCAGCTCTTGTCCATCGACGGGGTGCCGAACCAATCGGCCGGCACGGTGCTTCTCGAGGACGGGATGTCGGTTGCGGCCCAGAACGTGAGGGGCGATCCCGAGTCCGACCTTTGGGGGATCCTCGACCGTTTCGATCGATGGATGCCGGCCGGCTTCTACTACCGTCTCTTCCACCGGCCCGCCTGGGCCTGGCCGTTCTTCCAGAACCGGATGCGCGCCATGGCGGGGTTGGGCACGTTGGACGTCGCCGCGCCTCACGGCGAAGACAGGCGTTCGGAGATCTACCTGAATGCCGAGGTGGTCGTGATCGGTGGGGGTCCCGCAGGCATGTCCGCCGCGTTGGCCGCCGCTCGATCGAGCGTTCGGGTGGTCCTCTTCGAGCGTCGCCACTGGCTCGGTGGCCACCTGGATTGGCGCGTGCGTGAGCAGGACGGACTACAGCTCTGCGAGCGATCGCGACGCCTCGCCGAGCGAGTCGGGGCACATCCGGGAATCCGTGTCTTCAAGGCCGCGCCCGTCACCGGCATCTGGGGCGAAAATCTCGTCACCGGCTTTCAGACGGGCGGAGTCCGAGACGGGTTCGACGAGCGTCACTTCGAGTGCCGGGCGGAGAGCGTGGTGGTGGCAACCGGATCAATCGAGCGGCCGCTGGTTTTCGCCCACAACGATCGCCCGGGCGTGGTGCAGGTAGACACGGCGTGGCGTCTGGCACGTACCTACGGTGTGCGGCCGGGGCAGGCCGCGGTGTTCACGGTGGGCGACGATCTCGGGCTCGAGGCCGCCCTGGACCTTGCCGGGATGGGGGTGCGGGTCCACGTGGTTGCCGACGCCAGGCGTGAAGGTCAGGACCCGGAGCTGGTCCGCGAGCTCGGCAGCGCCGGCATCGAGTTGCTCTTTGGCCATGCGGCGAGACGGGCTCTGGGGAGAAAGCGCGTGACCGGGGTCGAGATCGCGCCCTTGGCGACGGACTCTGGCGCACTTCGGACGGACGGCGTCAGGGCACCTGCGGGCGGGGGCGCCCGGAGGTTCGGCTGCGACCTCCTCGTGGCGAGCTCGGGGCGGCAGCCCGACATCGGGGTGCTGTCTACGTCCGGGGCGCGCTTCGTCCACTCGCTGCACACGCACACGTTCGAGCTGGTGAGCTTGCCGCGGGGGGTCTTCGCCGCGGGGGGAGCGTTGGGCCTTACGGATGTCGAGAGCATCGAGGTGTCGGGCTACGTGGCGGGTCTGGAGGCCCTCCGAGCGCTCACGCCGGAACCGGGAGCGCTCGACGCCATCGGCCAGGACCTCACGGCGGAGCTGACCGAAGCGCGGCGTCGCCTAGAGAGCCTGCCGGGTCCGCCCGCGGGTTGCCGCACATTCCGCGGACCCGACCTCGGCGAGGGGAGGAAGGCGTTCCTCGACTTCGACGAGGACGGCACGTGGAAGAACGCCGTGCAATGCGTCGCTCAGGGGTTCGACGGCCCGGAGCTCGCGAAGCGCTTCGGCAACTTCGGGCTGGGGCCGGGCCAGTACCGGGTCCCCGGGCAGAACCTCGCCATGGCGATGGCCGAGATTCGCGGCCAACCGATGGAGGACGTGGCCTGCACCACGGTGCGTCCTCCGGTCATCCCGCCCGCTCTGGGCACCGTCGCCGGGCCCAGCCACGACGTCCACAAGCGGACCTCGCTTCACGACGAGCAGTCGGCCGGGGGCGGGATCTTCCGAAGGATGGGCGCGTGGGAGCGCGCCCGGTACTTCAGCGAAGACTTCACCTGCAGGGACGAGATCAAGAACGTGCGCGAGAACGTGGGGCTGCTCGACAGCTCTCCACTCGGGAAATTTCGGATCTGGGGCAGCGACGCCATGCAGGCCCTGCAGCGGGTCTATATCTCGAACATGGCGAAAATGAAGTCCGGTCGCTGCAAGTACGCCGCGATGTGCAACGACACGGGGAACGTCGTGGACGACGGCTTGGTGGTCCCCGTCGGTGAGGATGACTTCTATTTCACCACGAGCTCCGCCCGTGCCGATACGACGGTGGAATGGTTCCGCTTCCATACGCGCTACGACGGATGGGACTTCAATCTGGTCAACCTCACCGACACGCTCGCCTCGATCAACGTCGCAGGCCCAAACGCCCGGGCCGTGCTTGCGAAAGTCACCGACGCCGATCTGTCCAATGAGGCGTTCCCCTTCATGGGCTACCGAGAGATCCGCGTCGGTGAAGGTGTGCCTACGAGGTGCCTCCGGCTGGGGTTCGTGGGAGAGCTGTCGTACGAGCTTCACGTGGGGTGCAGCTATGCCCCCTACGTTTGGAATCTCATCTGGGAGGCTGGACAGGAGTTCGGGATCGAGCCCTTCGGGCTGGAGGCGCAATACTGCATGCGGGCCGAGAAGGGGCATCTGATCGTCGGCGCCGAATCCGAGCAGCGCGTGACGCTCCTGGACGTCGGGATGGGCTGGATGTGGGACCGGAACGACACGACTTCGAAGAAGGTGGGGGCGCCGGCGCTCCGCGCCTGTGCGGAGCAACCGGGGCGCATGAAGCTCGTCGGCTTTCGCGTCGACGACCCGGCCGCCAGTCCCCGGGACGGCGCCATCGTCGTGGATGGCGAGGACATCGTCGGGTTCGTGTGCACGACCCGCACCAGCGAGGCGCTCGGCTGGCAATTCGGGATGGCCCTGGTGCTAGACCGGTTCGCAACCGTTGGCGGCACGCTCCAGATCTTCGAAAGCCTGGGCGGTGCCACGAAGCGCTGCGAGGCGACGGTGGTCCCGGCCCATTTCTACGATCCCAAAGGTGAGAGGCTGCGCGCATGATCATCCCCGAGGCTGTGCTGTTGCGTGCATGACCCATCCCCGCGGTGAGCGGCTGTGCGTATGACCACGACCCCCGCACGCGAACCGACGCGGCGCTCCCCGGTCCGGTTCGACGCCGCCCCAGGGGAGGTGGAGAGACGGGGTGAGTGGGACGTGGTGTTGGAATACCAGGGCGAAGGGGACCCCACTGGGGCGGGCTCCTATGGAGCGGCTGCCGTAGGGGCGAGCCCGAACGGAGGGGGCGAAGAGGGGGGGGGGGCCGAGCAGCGAGGCCCCTGGGTCGTCGACCTGAGTCACCGCTTGCGCCTGGACTATCAGGACCTGCGAATCGACGAGCGCCGACCTCTGGGGCTGCGTGTGCCCGCCAGGCCAGGCGAGGTGTCCATCGAAGGTGGGCTGATGATCAACCGGATGAACCGCACCCAGGTCTCGATCTGGCACGTCGGGCCCGAGCCGGCCCCGGACACCCCCCAGAAAGCCTCGTCCACGGATACGACGGATTCACATTGCTGGCTCGCGGTGGTGGGTGCTGAAACCCCCTCCGTGATGGAGCGCGTGAGCAATCTCGATCTGTTCCCACCGGGACGGCGCCCGCCGTTCCTGACCCAAGGACCCGTTCTGCACGTCGCGTGTCAGATCGTCACGTGCGGGTCCGATGGCGCTCTGATCTCGGTCGGCCGCGGTTATGGGCAGACCTTCACCGATGCGATGCTGCACGCAGCCGGGGACATCGGTCTCCGTCCGGGCGGAGAGCGCGTCTTCACGGACTGGTGGAGGCGCAGGGCGGCTAGCCCCTAGCCGGCATCACCCCGCTCCGGCGAGGCGGGTGAATGTGAACGTGCCTACGGGGGTGGCCAGGTTGAAGGGGCTCGCGGTGATCTGTGTGATGTCGACCTTCGGCTGGGTGGGTTGGTTAGGGGAAGTGTAAGCCGTCCCGCTGTCGGTTCCGGCGTCGTAGGCAAGCAGGTCGACCACGACCCGATCCACCCACGCGCCCTCTTCGAAGAGAGGTAGAGCGCTCACGCCGACGAACCAGTCGGGGCTCGGCGCAATCATTGAGACGAGGGTGACTAGAGGGAAGTCGGCGCTCACGTCGAACGTGAGAGACACGCTACCGGGCGACACCCCGACCCCACCGCCCGAGAGGAGACCCACGGCGAGTCCGGCCTGGATCGCGGCCTGGACCTCCGAGTCCAGCGGGCTCTTGCTGCCCAGCTCGGCCATCTCCTTGATCCCGTCCGACGCGAGGGACCCGACCGACCAGAAGCTCGCGCCGGGTCCATGCGTCGCGCCGATCAGGCCGGAGAAGTGAGCGTTGGCCGGGAAGGAGGTCGGGTGGGTAGCGGCGCTCCAAGTGGATTCAAAGACGACGTCGTAGGACATCGAGCCGGTGACGACGGTGAGGTCGACGGAGCTCGACACGTTCTCGACGGTGGCCGTGATCCTCGAAGCGCCTTCGGCCACGCCTGTCGCCGCGCCGGCGGACGTAATGGTGACCACGCTTGGGTCGGACGATGCCCAGGAGGGGGACGCTCCGGAGACCACCTGGCCAGCTGCGTCCCGTGAGATCGCCTGTAGCTGTAGGGTCTCTCCTGTGGTCAGGAACGCGGGGAGCTCGGTGGTGATCTCGAGGACCGCTACGAGGGCCTGCACCTGCCCGGGGGGGGGGGGGGGGTTGGATCGCCCCCGCACGCGGCTTGCGTCAACGCCCAGAAGGGCGCCATCACCGCCAACTGGATCCATGCTGCGCTCCCGTCGCGGCGTGGCCTCACGGGACCACGCCATCGTATGGAGCTCACGAAGCTCGCCTCACAGGCCGAGCCGGGCGAGAGCGGTGGCTCCGAAGACCAGCGTGAGCACGAAGAAGAGGATTGCGGCGAGGATCGCGTGGAGCACCGCGATGCCGATGCCGCGGAGGAACGTGGTGCCGAGGATTGCCGAGAAGCCCGCCGACGCTAGCAAGAACGCCACGAGGTTCCCGTACACGGGAACGGTGAGACCAAGCGTCTGCAGAATGGACGCGGCGATGAGGCTCAATAAGCATCGCAGAAAGCCCGTCCGCTCTGCGCCCATCATCGCCGCTGCCCATTGCACCGGCTTGACGAAGACGAGAAGCGCCACGAAAACGACGAGCGCGAGCTTCAATAGTTCCATGTGTGGCCATTCGGCGAGGGGGGCAGCGTAAGCGACATTGGGTCGCGTCGCTCGAACTTGAAGCTGATCGAATGGCGACGAACGGCCAAGGATCGCGCTAGCGCCGTCCGACCCCGGGCCGAGGATCCGCGAGACTTCGGCAACCCGTCCGGCTACTGCCGCGAAGACGTGGACGCGCCGTTCCAAAAAGCGTCGCAGACACTCGACCTGGAGACGCGACGCGGGATCTACCTTCAGCTCCAGGAGATCCTGGCCGAGGAGCTGCCCAATCTCATCGCCATGGGTACGCAGGGCTGGGGCGCTTCCGACTCACAGTTCGACTACAGCGGGGTGCTGCAGACCTACGGCGGCTATTCCGGCTGGGAAACTGTAAATCGGCTTCCGTAAGGAACCGAACCCTCGGTGTGAGACGGGCGTGGGATTCAGCGGGGGCGCCAACGCACGGCGACCCCGGCGTGCGCGTTCGTAACGTCGTTGCCCTGCTGGAAATAGCGATTCAGCTCGCGTGTGAACACGGCATCGAACTCGAGCTCGAGCCCACCGGCGAATACCAGGACGCGGGAGCCGACGCTCAACGCCACGTGATGACAGCAGGGGCCCGCGTCGTTGGCGACCGCCCAGTCGAAGTAGGCGTCGTTGTCGTGGACTCGTCGGCGCGCGAAGACACCCCACCTTCCGCTTGGACCGTAAAGGTCCGCCCCCAGGTACTGACCATCGCCGCCGGGACCCACCGCCGCGCCGATGATCTGCCCGCGCTGCGTGTAGCCTCTTCGGACCAGGTGGTGGGCGTAATAGGTCGGGGCGTCTCGGACCAGAAACGTCCGTGAGCGCTCCAGGTGGGTGAGCTCCCAGGCCAGGGCAAGGAGGCGTCCCCGGGAGAGCGCGATGACCTTCTGGAATCCCAGCGTATACGCTTGGGAGTGCTCCGGCTCAGTGACAAGATCCCGGAGGTCCCAGAACTGGTCGTTTCGAGCCCATTCGGCGTACACCTCGTACCCACTTGCCGGGGAAACCCACCTGACCAGAAGGGACACGATCTGGTCACGCTCGTCATTACCCGTGGGGTTTTCCGGGGTCGCCAACTGGCTCTTGGAGCCCAACTGCAGAACGGTGAAGTATTCACCCGCGTCGAGGCCGTCCGAAGGGACGTTCGTAAGGAACACACGGGCGGCCCCAACCGAGAGTCCCTCCAAGAAAGAGGGGGAGAAGGACACGGCGGCTCCCGTAATGAAGCGTCCCTGGCCGGAGTCCGCTTCCGGGTACCAGTTGGACCCCTGGAGCCTTCCCCAGATCCACTGTGCCTCCACCGTGCCGATTCCCACGCTCACCGGACGGGACGTCCCGAGGAACCCGTGGGGAAACCCCGGGGCGTTGTTACTCATGAGGATGGAGTTCTGGATGCCTGGACCCCACCAGAGGCTTTCCGTGCCGAACCCCACTGTCACGCCACGCCAGTTTGCCCGCAGGGTGCTTTGCCCGGGGTCCAGCGCCACGTGGGAGTCGGGACCGAAACGCTGAGGCAGGTCGATGGGTCTCCAGGGATAGGCGTACTCTCCCGCTCCCTCTCGACCCACGGGCGCCAGAGGAAAGGATTGGTTCTGAGCATACACCAGGACGGGGTGGAGGGTGAGCCTGGGCGGTCCCCAGGCGAAGCTCCCCCCTGCGTCCAGGACCACGGTGAGCCCACGACCCTGCCAGACGGCTCCATCGTTTTGGCCGAAGGGGATCTTGCTGTTCCCGAACACCCTGATCTGCGCCGGATCCAGGATCGCCCGAAACGACGAGGGGCTGGGCTCCGGAGAGGCGCTCCCGACCACCTCGGCCCATGGGTGGGTGATGGAGTCGGCCACTGGAAGGCCGGACCAGATCGGGAAAGGCCGTACCTGGAACGAACCGGCCGTCGCGATCCCGGCGACCTGTAGAACCCTGAGGTATTCCTCGACCACGTCACCCACCGGGAGACTCTGGCCGCGGGCCGAGGGAGCAGCCATTCCGGCGAGGTATGCCACCAGCCAGAGGACGCGGACGGCTCCGCGGGATCGGCGCTGAAGGCCCTCACACGATGGGAGCAGGTCGAGGCGGATCGGTAGCGGGTTCATCGGGATCGGACGCACTGCCGGCCTAGCGAATCGGCCCCTGAAACCGTGGACGCGGGCCCGAGCCCAGGCTCGAGTGTGGCTGCGGGCACGAGCTTGATCTCCTAGCGATCCGGATGATGGGTCGAGGAACCCGGGACGTCCCTGATGCGTCACCTCCGTTCTTCTAGTGCGGTGGTGCAGAAGTCCTGTCGAGCATCGAGAGCGTTGAAGCGTCGGACCACTTGCATGCGCAAGCGGTGCCGCGTAGGCGCGACGACAAGTCTAGCAGGGCGGGCCCGACAGGGCATCGGAGCCCGCAAAAAGACCGCCCGACTTGCATCGTGTTGAATGTCCCAAGGGCGCCGACTAGCTTTCGGTCGCCCATGTTTCTCAGCCAGACTCGATTGCCGCACGTGCTCCCTCCCGCTGCTTACTTCTCCCAGCAGCAGTTTCAGCGCGAGCAAGCGGAAGTGCTGGCTGCGGCATGGCACGCCGTCGGGACGATCGACGAGCTGAAGCGACCGGGCGATTTCATCACCCGCGAGCTCTTCGGGCATCCGGTCCAAGTGCGGAACTTCGACGGCGAGCTTCGCGCCCTCTCCAACGTCTGTGCTCACCGGCATTGTCTGCTGACGAACGAGCCTCGCGGAAACAGCCCGAGGATGACGTGCCAATACCACGGCTGGGAGTATGGGTCGGACGGTAAGACGCGCAAAATCCCGCAGCCGAAGAATTTCGTTCCCTTTCCCGAGGAACGTGAGTGTATCGGATCGTATCGGGTCGACACCTGTGGGCAGATCGTGTTCGTATGTCTGGCAGAGGGAGCGGCGGATCTGCCGGCCTTCCTGGGCGAATACCACGGCGTCATCGCCTCGAAGTTCGGGTCTCGGAGCAAAGAGTTCCTGCGGCTCGATTTGGACAACGCAGCGAATTGGAAGGTCCCGGTCGAAAACTCACTCGAGGCGTATCACGTCCCCAATGTGCACCCTAGCACGTTTGGCGACGATCCCGGTGAGGAACGCAGTACGCACGTGTTGTCGGAGCGGTCGACAGCCTTCGGGACGGGCTTGCCGTTCAGTACTCGCTCGCGCCTCGGCCTCCTGTTCCAACGCGGCGAGTTCGCCGTCGTGAGACTGCTGGGCGTGAGACCCGGCTTCGAGTACTGGCAACACCACTTGTATCCGAATCTCCTGCTCTCGTTCACGGATGCTGTCAGCCTGATCCACTGCGTGATTCCCACCGGACCGAGGACCGCAACAGCCGTAGTTCGGCAGTTCGGCACCATGGGGAACAGTAGGTGGGGTCCGAGACGCTGGATGGCCATCGTCTGGGGGAAGCTGAAGGGGGCCATCACCAAACGGATCATGACCGAGGATCTGGCCATAATTCCCAACATCCAGGCTGGTCTCGAGAAGAGCACCCAACCCGGTGTTCTTGGCCGCTGTGAAGAACGCATCCACGCCTTTCGAGTCTTCATATCCGAGAAGACCGATGGAGGGAGCGCGTCTCAAGCCTCGCCCGGGGTGAGAAACGCCTTCCGCCTGCGGAACACCGACCATGAATAGCGTTTCAGGCCGAGCGCGTGTCCGATCAAGAGTCCGGTGAAGTCGACGACGGAGCGTCCGAGCAAAGACCGGGGCCGAATACGGGTGGCGCGCCACCGGAAGCGCAGCGCTTCCCGATAGTCCCCACGGCGGATCACAAGCAAGGTCAGGAACTCGCTGACCGTGTATTCCCGATCGCGCATGACTCTCTCCGGAATGTCAGGCCAGGAGCGTCGAATCCATTGCGTCACCTCTTCGATCGCTTCTTCCCAGCCGTCGCCCAGCGACGTGTTCTGATCGGTGAAGCGGTATGCGTACAGATACTCGGGCACGACGGCGAAATGGCATACGCCCGCAAGGGCGATGGAGAGCTTCCAATCTTCGCAGAGGCGGAGGCTCGTGTCGTCCCCCCCCCGTCTCGTCGAAGGCGGTCCGCCTGATCAGGGGTGTGCCGCTGTGTCCCAGGACCCCCTGAACGATCGCCTCCTCGAGAACGTCGCCGCAGGCCGTGCCACGGCCCCAGCTCGGCATGATCACGAGACCGTTCGCGTCGATTCCGCAGGACCAGCAATAGACGACACCAACCTCGGAGGATGAGGCGCCCAGCTTCGCGTACTGGCGCGCCAGTTTCTGCGGCAGCCAAAGATCATCCGCATCCAGGGGAGCGATGAGGTCTCCCCGGGCTCGAGCGATTGCTAGGTTACGCGCGGCCGATACTCCGCGGCGCGGCGTGCCTATCAGCCGCACGCGGCCGTCGCGGCTCGCGATCGCCTCCACGATCTCGGCGGTCCGGTCCGTCGATCCGTCATCGACGACGACCACTTCCAGGTTCCGATGACTCTGCGCCTGCACGGAGGCCAGCGCCTCGGCGATGAAGCGTTCGGCGTTGTGGGCGGGAACGACGACACTGATGAGATCGTCATTGCCGTTCAAGTTGACAATTCTCCGGTGGCCAGGGCGATCTTCACGAGGGTTTTGCGCTGGCGCTCCGGGGGGCAGCCCGAGAAGCGGCCGGCGCGCGCAAAGTATCGGCGCCAACCCTTGTGCCGTCTCAATCCAAGCGAGACGTTAGCGGGTCTGCTTCCCCTCCTTCAACCCCTTGGTCGGCATGCTGTCAGAGTTCCCGCGGGTCCCGGTGCCAGCGCTGCTCACCATGCTTTGCGGTAGCCTCGCGGCTTCGGGCGCGACGGCTCAGGTGCCCGTGAAGGTGCCGACCGATCCGTTGCCGGCCGTGTCTTTATCGCTGCGCGTCGAGCAGCTCTACTTGGAGGGACGGCACCGGGAATCTCTAACGCTTCTGGAACGACATCTCGAGGGCTCGCCCGGAGACTACGCTGCCCGCGTCCTGGCCGCACGCGAGTCTCTGATTCTCGAATACGGGGCTTCGGACCCGGACTCTGCGAAGGTATGGCTCCATCGCGCGATTGCGCACGGCGAAGGGGCTCTCGCGCTGGACCCGACGGGCGTGGACGGGAGGTACGTCTCGCTGGCTGCGAAGGGGCGGCTCGCCCTCCTCGAAGGGCCACGGACGAAGGCCCGTCTAGGCGTGGAAGTCGAACGGGACGCTCTCTCCCTTCTTGAGTCGAATTCCCTCCACGCCGGCGCCCACAACGCCGTTGGGAGGGTCTACATGGAGATTGCCGGGCTGTCCTGGCTCGAGCGTTTCATGGCCCGTCCCTGGCTTGGGGGCGCCTTGTTGTCACGCAGCACGTGGGACGCGGCCGAATTGCACCTGCGCAGAGCCGTCGAGCTTCAGCCCGAGCGCAATTTCAACCACCTCGATCTGGGTGACTTGCTTCTCGACCGAGGACGGCTCGAAGAAGCCAAGGTCGTGCTGGACGAAGCGCTTCGCGTACCGCTCGAGATCCCGTCGCACGAGGGATTCCGAGCGGAGGCGCGCCTGCTTCTGGATGAGATCGGCCGGCGCGAGGCTCGTGCATCCGAGGGGCCGCCGAGGTGAAGCGATCCGTCACACACGTCCTCGCGTTCGCCCGGGGGCAGCGCTGAACTACTTCAGGTCTCTGATCAGCCCCGAGATTCGTCGCGTGTTGCTGCATTTCTGGCACGTCGCCGAGGTCAGGCCGTGGCACATCGCGCTGCCTTTTTCCCTAGCGATACTCGTGGGGCTCGTCGAAGGCGCTTCGTTCTCGCTCCTCATCCCATTGAGCGACGGCGTTGCCTCTGGGAACTTCGGATTTCTCGAGACGTCTCGTGGGTTCGGGTGGGTCATCGATACTCTTCCCCGTCAGCTCAGGGACTCACCGCGCCGCGATACCGCGATCGCGGTACTCCTGCTGGGCCTCCTGCTCGTTGGAACGTTTCTGAAGGTTGGATTCGAGTACGGGCGGGCCTGGTTCCTGAGCGGAAGGAACGAGCGCTACCTCGTCCGGGCACGCGAAGAGACCTTCGGGAGGGTGGCGCGGTTCGGGCAGCTGTATTTCGACCGTCAATCCCTCGGTCACGTGGACACCGAGATCTCCTGGTCTTCTTCGGTGGTGGACCTGCTGTCGGCGCTCGAGGGCTTGGTGATGAATGCCGTCCGCCTGGCGGTCAAGGTCGCCCTGGTGCTGGTTATCTCCCCACTCCTCTTCGCCTCCTTGCTGGTGTCCCTCTCGCTGCTCGCACTCCTCAACCGGAGGATATCCGCGAGAGCCGAGGGGCTGGCTAAGGAGGCGGCGACGATCGAGAAGGGCGTCCGTCGGGAAGTGCTGGATCTGCTGAGCACGATGCCCCTGGTGAAGATCCACCACCAGGAGGAGCAGGTTCGATCCACGTACCGGGCCCTACTCGACAAAGCCGAGACGGTGGGCGTCAGCCGCTGGCGTCTCGCCCATGTGGAATACCGGCTCGATGAGGCAATCGTTCTCTTCGGTGCCCTCGTGACGGAGGGCCTCATCCTGGTGTTCGTCCCAGGCTCGCCCGCTCTGCACCTGGCTCGGTTCTGCGTCTTCTTCCTCGTGGCCCAGCAGTGTGTCCCCGATCTCAACGGCTTTTCCAAGAACCGCTTGGCGGTCATCGAACGCGGGCCCCTGCTCCGCGCGCTGGCTCGCCTGTTCAGGGACGAGGACAAGTTAATCGTACCCTCCGGCTCGCGTCCCTTTCTGCGTGTAGAGAACGAAATCGAGGTCCGCGACCTCCGCTTCCACTATGAACCGGGAACCGAAGTGCTAAGGGGCGTGAACGCACTCTTTCCCGCAGGCTGCCTCACCGTCCTCGTGGGCGAGCGCGGCAGCGGCAAGACGACGCTCGCGGACCTCCTGGCGCGCCTATACGACCCCGATCCCGGCAGCATCCTGGTGGACGGGGTCGACATCCGGGAATTCGAGCTGCGTTCGTTTCATCGCCGCGTTGCGCTGGTAAGTCAGGACGTCTGGCTGCTCAACCGCACCCTTCGGGACAACCTCACATTCGGTCTCGAAGAGCCGCTCTCGGACGACGTGCTCTGGGATGCCCTCAAGGACGTGGCGCTGAATGACTTCTTCGAGACCTTGCCCGCCGGGTTGAGCACGGAACTGGGCACCCGCGGAGTGCGCCTTTCGGGCGGGCAAAAACAGCGAGTCGCTCTGGCGCGGACCCTGATACGCGACCCCGATCTCATCATCCTCGACGAAGCCACTGCAGCCCTGGACGGCGTGCTGGAGCGCCAGGTGATCCGGACCTTCCGAGAACGGTTTCGGGGACGCACGCTGATCGTGATCGCGCATCGTCTCTCCACAATCACGAACGCCGACCGAATCATGGTCATGGACTCGGGCCGGATCGTGGAGAGCGGGACCTGGGACGAGCTCTCAGCCCGCGGAGGACCCTTCAGCGTCCTGCTCGACGCTCAGGTCCTGGGTGCGATTCCGGTGGGGGACTAGCGGCCCGTCCTCCGTCCATTCCTGATGGACCTCTTGGAACCAGGCGATACGCTCTTCGTGCCGCCCGAGAATCGGCCGCCCTTCGATCTGACTCGCCGTCGTCTGGATCTGCTCGCAGATACCATTGTCCTCGCGGCTGATCTTGCGGATGTAGCGCCGTATCACGAGCGGCAGCCACGGTTTGGCCATGCGTCTCAGCAATCCGTGAATCGCGCCTCGGCCAGCGGTCGGAAAGGGCGCCGGGAAGTACCAGGTGCGCAGCACGGTGCGATCGACTGCGATCGGGACGTATTGCTGGAGGATCACGAACCAGTTCCGTGCCCCCTCCAAGTGAGAGGCGAGCAGATTCGGAAAGAATTGGAAGATGCGATAGGCCGTCGGACGATAGGTCCCGTCGCGGCACGCCTCGGCCATTTCCAAGACGCCGCTCTCGTCGGTGCCGTGAAAGTACGCCGAGTGGAGTCCGAACCTGTGGTAGCGCACCGCGTCGGGGCTCAGGTACCCGCTCTTACCGAAGGTGTCGGGGTGAACGGCGACTAGGTGGTAGTCGTCCAACGAGATATGGTACCCCAATTTCCAATTCGCGGAGATGGGGAGGGTGACCGACCGAGGTACGCTTTCCACATCGGTCATCGCCTGCAGGATCGCGAACCCGTCGCCTAGATACTCCTGCAGCGTCTTTCCCGCCTCCGACGCCCGGAAGCGGCCGAAAACCACACTGCCGCACGTCTCGACGTCGATCAACCCGAGCCTTGCATCGAGCTCCTTGGGCTGGACGCCGAACATCTCCCGGCACTTCGGAATCCCGACCGCGAGTCCGTCCTCGTTGTACTGCCAGTGATGAAATCCACAACGTATTGGCCCGTTGCCTCTGTCGGTGGTGCGAAGCGGGAAGAAGCGGTGGGCACAGACGTTTTCGAAACCGCGCAGTCGTCTCCGAACCGTTGCACGAATACCGAACGCCCGCCCAGCGTGGCGCGAAACCAGTCGCCGTCACGGCGAACATCGGTGGTGAAGCCGAGGAGTGTCCAGAGGCGGCCGAGGTTCGCTTGTTCGCGCTGAAACGCATCGGCGTCGGTCAGCGCGCGCGCCCAAAGTGGACGGTCATTCTCACTCATGCGATCATTGGAGCGATCAAGTCGAGGTAGCGCGTTCGAGGTGGGATGTCTCAGGGTAGGATGGGGAGCGGCGGTAGCGTAGAGCGGGCCTCACGGTGCTGGCAAGTCCGCACGGCATCCGGCTCAGGGCCGCGAGCGAGGCCTGGAGAAGGTTACCCCCTGCATCGGATGGTCATCGGCGTATGTCGGCTTTTCAGTCAGATCGGAGTGGGTTCGACGTATCGGATCTAGCGGACGAGGTGCACGTTTGGTGGGCCGAGACTCTCGAGCACCAGGACCCGAAGCAGACGTCTCTGTTCGAAGGCTGGCTCTCCAGCGACGAGCTGAGGCGCTACAGGCGTTACCGCCAACCGCCGGACGCATCGTCGTTCCTGATCGCGCACGCGATGCTGCGGCACACGCTCTCGAGGTATGTAGACGTCGAGCCCGCTCAGTGGTGTTTCCGGACCGGGGAATACGGGCGCCCCGAGCTGAGCGGCCGTTTCGAAGAATTCGGGCTTCGCTTCAATCTCTCCCACACCGCGGGTCTGGTGGCGTGCGTGGTTTGTGACGGAATCGACGCTGGAGTGGATGTCGAGGAGAGGGGCCGCGCAAAGGATCCCCTCAAGCTCGCGACGCATGCCTTTTCGGAGCATGAACACCACGAGCTTGCGACGCTTTCTCCCGGCGACATGGAGACTCGTTTTTACGAGATCTGGACGCTCAAAGAGGCATACATCAAGGCTCGCGGGATGGGGCTCGCGCTGCCGCTCGACAAGTTCGCCTTCACGTTCTTGAGTGGCGGCCGCATCGCACTGGAGCTCGAGCCGGCATTTGCCGATGAAGCTCATCACTGGCAGTTCTCGCTCTGGCGACCCACCAAAAACCACCAGGGCGCAGTCGCTCTGAGACGCGGTCCCGGAAAGGATCGCACGCTGGTGTTCCGTCGAGGTCTTGGCCGCGACGACCCGGAGTTCGTCTCGATGCGACCATGATAGCTGAGTCTCACCCCAGCGTAGCGATCGTTCTGCTGAAGTGGAATCGGTGGCAGCTTACGCTGGCCTGCCTTGAGAGTGTATTCAGGCTGGACTACCCGGACTTCCGAGTCATCGTTTGCGACAACGACTCCTCGGACGACTCGATGCAGCGGGTGCGCGATTGGGCGAAAGGCCGGTAGCCTGCCCCGCCTGCACCCCCCGCCGACGAGCTTCGGAGCTTGGTGGTGCCACCCGTACCCAAACCCGTCTCCTTCCGGGAGTTGACCCGGGACGAGGCGGAGTCGAACGAACGGCGTCCTGCGGTCTCGCTCACCCTCGTACAGACCGGAGGAAACCTGGGCTTCGCCGGTGGTTGCAACGTGGGCGTTCGACACGCCCTGGCCCAGGGCACGGACTATGTCTGGCTACTCAACAACGACACCCTGGCCGCGCGTGAGAGTCTGCGGCAGATGGTCGATCACGTTCGCGCCCATGCAGGGGTCGGCATCTGCGGCTCGACCTTGTTGGATATCCACCGTCCCTCCGTCGTGTTGGCGTTGGGTGGCGGGCGCATGAGGCGAAGTACGGGGGCCGTTTGGAGCATCGGCCACGGCTCACGCTGGCCACTGCCAGCGGAGAAGATGGTCGAGCTCGAGTCGCAACGAATGGACTACGTGGTAGGCGCGTCGATGTTGGTCAGCCGCTCGTGTCTCGAAACTGCTGGCCTGATGGATGAGGGGTACTTCCTGTATTTCGAGGAGCTCGACTGGGCCGCTCGACTGCCGCCGGATTTTCGCCTGGGTTACGCACCGGGGAGCGTGGTTTACCACCACGAAGGTGGGAGCAGCGGCGGGCTGCTACTAAGCCATTTCTACCGCAGTCTGATCCGTTATACATGGCGGCATAATCGGCGCTTTCTGCCCGGGGTGCTGGCGCGCATGTCGCTCCGCTTCGTGGAGGCCGTGTTCACCCGAAACTGGCAACAGCTCGGCGCACTGTTCTCGTTGGTGCGCCCGCGCCGCATCCCCCAGTGCGGATGATTTGACGGGAAGAGCCATGCGGAAGCGCTTCAGCGTCGTCACGTTGGTCAACGACGACGCCCTATACGAGACCTCTCAGCGGACCCTGGCAGCGCAGGATGTGCGTGACGAGCTCGTCTTCCTGCCGGTGCAGGCCGACGTGCACGGATGGAACGCCGCCACGGCCCTCAACTACGGGATCGAGTCGGCCGAGGTCGAGTGGGTGATCTGCGCGCATCAGGACGTCCTCTTTCCGCTCGGATGGCTGGAGAGATTTCGAGCTCGCTTGGGAGAGCTGTCGACTGACGTCGCGGTCGTCGGGCTGGTGGGACGCACCCGCAACGGCGAATTCGCCGGTCACGTCCTCGACCCCCACGGCCACACGCTCTGGGGGACGCTGCCACGACAGGTGGTGAGCATCGATGAGCACTTCATCGCCATCCGACGGGACACCCAGCTGCGGTTCGACCCGCTGAACCCGGGGTTTCACGTCTACGGGGCGGACCTGTGTCAGACGGCTGCTGCCAAATGCCTGCGCTCGATGGCGATCGACTGCCCGGTCGTGCACCTCTCCGGTGGCAAGCGCGACGATGCCTTCGACCGAGCCGCCGAGTGGCTGCTGGACAAATGGGGGAAGGACACGGCGTATCTCATCCCCCTGACGACGGACTCGATCTGCAGACCGACCATCGCAAACACGTGGCGCCGCTGGGTCACGGTCGCGAATCAGAGGCGAGCGCTCCACCGACGTTGGCGTTGCCACTGCCAGGAGGTTCTTCTAGCCAATGAGCACCTGAAGCCGGCGCTCATTGCGCGCAATCCGATTCTGGAGCGTCTCGGTGTCTGATTGGCCCGTGGGCCTCATGAGAGCGGGTTGAAGGACGCCGCTTCGGCAAAAGGTTGCTCGCGGTTCGTCGATCCGCGCAGGCTCGCGCCTCCGTCGACGACGATTGTCTGGGCCTGGATCAAATCGCTCAGAGGGCTACACAGAAAGAGGACCGTCTGAGCGACGTCGAAAGCCGTGAGCTCACGATCGTCCATCATCATCGCAGCTTTGGCCTCCTCGAAGACGGCCCTGGGAAGCTGCCGGGTGGAGTCGGTTTCGACGAGCCCGGCCAACACGACGTTGAAGTTGATCTGCGCGCCGAGTTCCAGGGCAAGATGCCGGACGAGGCTCTCCAGCGCGGCCTTGGAGGCTCCGATCGCCCCGTAGGCTGGCATGGCCAGGTTCGAGCCGTGGCTGGACAACGCCACGACCTTGCCTCGCCCATCGGCATTCTCCAATTGGGGCAGTGCTGCCTGGACCAGGCTCAGCAGCGCCATCACGTTGGTGGTCATGGCCGCACGGAAATTCTGCGGCGTGGTGTCGACGAGCGAGCGGAATCCACCGGTGGCGTTGTGAACCGCACCGGGATTGTCGGAGACCCCAACCCTTGAGAGGATGGGGTCATGACAAAGGCGAAGAAGTATTCCGTGGAGACGCGGGAGAGAGCCGTTCGGCTGGTCTTCGATCACGAGTTGGAGCACGCGTCGCAGTGGGCGGCGATCGTGTCGATCGCAGGCAAGATCGGCTGTACGCCGGAGACGCTTCGGAGTTGGGTACGGAGGGCTGAACGCGATAGCGGGAAGCGGCCAGGGCTGAGGACGGACGAGCGTCAGCGGCTCAAGGACCTGGAGCGTGAGGTTCGGGAGCTGAAGCGGGGATGGTGTCCCGCTGACAGTTGAAGGTGGTGGCTCCGGAGAGTCTCCTTGTTAGCCTGCCTTTCTCATTTCGGCAACCGGTTCATGGTCGTCGAGGTGGGCCCTGAGCATCCAGAGCTGGTCGTAGCCGATGATCCTCCGGTAGCTCTTCTCGGTCTCCACGAACGAGGCCGCAGCCCAGCGCAAGGCCATCGCTCCGTTCTTCCAGTTGGTCACCCTGCGGGTCTTCTGTCGTACGCCCGAGTGGGTGCTGTCGATCAGGTTGGTCGAGCCCAGGCACTTCCTCAGCCGCGGCGGGAGGCCGAGCCGGTTGATCGTGAACATCTCGCTGAGGCCTTCGCGTAGGCTGGCCGAGGCCGAGGGGTGGTCGCGCTCGAGCCATCGGGCGAGCTGCTCGAGCTTCTGCTCGCCCTGCTTCGCGTCCAGCTTCATCGCCGCCCGGAACGCCGCCTTCACCTGAGGATGCTGATCCTTCGGCAGATGACCCAGCACGTTGCGGAGCTTGTGGTTGCGGCAGCGCTGGATGGGGTGACGTTGGCCGAACACCTTCTCGATCGCCTTCCTGAGCGCTTTCGAGCCATCGATCACGAACAGCCGCCGCCTGCCCGGGTCCAGGCCGCGCTCGACCAGATCCTCTAGGAGCGCGCTGGTCACCTCGGCGTTCTCACTCGCTCCTTCCCTCACGCCCAGCACGTGCTTCTTTCCGTCTGAGTCCACGCCTACCGCAGCAAGCACGTGGTGCGAGCCCATCTGGATCCCGTCCAGGTAGATCACCAGCAGGTCCCACGCATCCAGCCGGCGCTCCATCAGCTCCTTCAGCACGCGCTCCGAGGCCTCGACCGTCTCACGGCTCACCGCCGACTTGCTCACCCCGACCGTGTCGGCCATCTCACCGATCACACGGCCGTACTTCCGCGTGCTCACCCCCGCCATCAGGACCTCGAGCATCCGATCCGCCACAGCGCCCGGTCTCCGCATCGCTGCGTACGCCGGCACCTCGACCTCGCCACCCTCCCCGGCGCCCCGGCGCCTGAGCCGTGGCCGCTCCACACGCACCTTCCGGTCCGACAGGTAAACCACACCACCCTGCCGGCCATACCACACCGTGTCGTCTTCCGCTCGTGACCGACCTGCCTGCTTCACGCCTGCCACACCCTCGGCGCTCATCTCCAGCACCGCTTCGATCGTCGCTCGTCCCATCACCTGGATGACTTCGTCGATCACGACCTCCGTCTGCTCCACGAACTCAAGCATCGGAAGCAGAAACTGCCCCTCCCGCTTCAGGAACTCCCTGATCGCGCGCTTGTCCGCCCGATCCCTTACCTCGTACGTTCTCTTCATCGTGGTGGCTCCGTGTTGGGGTTTTTGCCTACCCGAGCCTATCGGCCCGGGACCCCCGGAGCCACCACTTTTCTTTCTCCCCTATCAGGAACCTTCAACTACGGTTGGGACAGCTTCTCCTTCGGCCTCGATTCTCGCCGGGTGCGCCGGAGCATCGCGGGTCTCGATCTCGTGCGGGAAGCGGGGGTGGTGCGAGACGGTGGAAGGCAGTTCGGCGTGACGATCGGCGATCACCCAGGGGAGAGTGAAGGACATCGGAGAGGCGATCCTGAGCACACGGGGCGCGACCGCGGTCCGCGTCGAGGACGTGGCGAGCGTCCACGAAACGAACCAAAGACCCCTGGGCTACGTTCGCGTCGACCGCCAGCCGTCCGTCTTCGTTCGGATCATCGAGGAGCCCGGCACCAACCACCTGCGGGTTGCGGATGCCGTCAAGGCGCGCGTGGCTCAGCTCGAGCGGCTCAGTCCGTCTGGCGCGGAGTTTCAACTCGTGGACGACGAGAGCGAGGAGATCCGAAGGCAGTTCACGAACCTTCGCCACCGCGCTGTCTCGGGCGGCGTCGTGATCTTCGCCGTGCTCTGGCTGTTCCTGCGGTCCCTGCGCTCCGTAGCGCTCGTCTTCGCGTCGATCGCCTTCAGCGTGGCCATCGCGGTGAACCTCGTCTACCTCGTTGGGTCGTCGCTCAACCTGCTCACGCTGACGGGGCTCGCGCTGGGATTCGGGCTCGTCGTGGACAACTCGATCGTCGTACTCGAGAACGTGTACCGTCATTGGCAATGCGGCGAGAGCCCGCTCGAGGCCGCAAAGAGCGGGGCCAGCGAGGTCGTCTTCCCGATAATGGCGTCGACGGCCACGACGCTCGTCGTGTTGGTTCCCTTCGTGTACCTGCAGGGAGAGCTGCGCGTGTACTATGTCCCGCTCGCCATCGTGGTCGGCCTCACGCTCACCGCGTCCGTCCTCGTCGCGTTTACGCTCGTCCCACCCCTCTCGTGCCGCCTCCTCGCCGTGGCGGGAGGGCCCCGGCCCGCCTACCCAGCCGACGGTGATCGCTTGGCCCGCGGCGCCTCTGCAGGCTCGAAGGGCCCTGCGGTCGCGGCGCGCTCACCTTGCGAGACGCTGCCACCACCGTCGTGAGCGTGCCCCGACCCGCCGTGGGAGCACCCCTATACGTTCGTTTCTACTCCGCCCTGGTGGTCTTCACGCTCGCTCGCCCCTGGGTGAACGTGGGCGCCGGGCTCGTCTGCCTCGTGTGCTCCGCATACCTATTCGATACCTACGTCGAGCGCGGCCATGCGTGGGGAGGTGAGGGGGCGACGCGTTCGCGCATCGACATCGTCATCGAGCTTCCGCGGGGCTCCAACCTGGAGCGCACGGACCAACTCACCCGCTCGTTCGAGGACGAGCTGGCCGCGCTCCCCGGGGTCGACTACTTCACAGCTGCCGTCGGCGAGCAGACAGGTAGGATCCAGGTCTTCTTCGCGGACTCGCTCGAGCACACGGGAGTGCCGGCCGCCATCGAGGAGCAGATGGTCTCTTATGGCCGCTCGTTCACGGGGGTCGACGTCAGCGTCTACGGATTGGGGCCATCCTTTTCGGGCGGAGGCAGGAGCACGCCCGGCTATACCATCACGGTCCAGGGCTACGACTACGAACGCGTCCGTAGCATCGCCGAGGACCTCGGGCGGCGCTTGCTCCGATTCAGCCGCATCCGAGAGGTCGATGCCAACTCCTCGAGACGCTTCGCCCGGGAGAGGGCCCTGGAATACACGGTGCGTATCGACCGTTATACACTTGCATTACAAGATATTACAGCTGCTGACTTCCTACGTGGATTTAACTCTGTCGTCGGGGGTGGTCGCCGGACGGGCACGCTCAAGATCGGCGGCGATGAAGTGCCTTACTTGGTGAAGGTCGAGGGCGCCGATCATCGCGACGTCCTGGCTCTCCGCGAGACAATCGTTCCCGTGGCCGGTGGTCGAAGTGTCCGCGTGGGTCACGTAGCGACGGTCGAGGCACGCGAGATGCTCGCCAACATCCATCGCGAGGACCAGCAGTATCAGAGGCACGTCTCCTACGAGTTCCTGGGGCCACGGAGGCTCGGCGACCGGCATCACGAGGCCGTGATCGCGAGCACCCACGTTCCGGCCGGTTACGCCGTCCACGGAGTTGGCCCGCACCGCTGGGGCGGCGAGGAGCTCAACCAGATCCACATGATCTTCGTCGTTTCGGTCTTCCTCGTGTACGCGGTGACTGCGTCGCTCTTCGAGTCGCTGCGGCAGCCACTGTGTGTGCTGTTGACGGTCCCCATGGCGCTCATCGGCGTCTTTCTGATCTTTTATTGCACCGGAGCCACATTCACTCGAGAGGCCCATCTCGGGCTGATCGTGCCGGGCGGGATCGCGGTCAACAACGCCATCCTCCTCGTCGATCACATCAACCGGGTGCGCGCGGGTGCCTGCGTGGGTCTCGTGAATTCGATCCTGCGGGCGACGCTCGAGCGTCTGCGGCCCATTCTGATGACCACGACAACCACCGTATCGGGCTTCGCGCCGCTCGTCGGGTTCGGTGGGAGCGCCAACGCCAACGTTTGGAATGCGCTGGGGCTCGCGGTCATCGGAGGCGTTCTCGCTTCGACGCTCCTGGTGCTCACTACGACGCCGGCACTCTACTATCTGTTCGAGCGAGGCGACGTCGTCCCCGGGTTCATGCAGGCGCTGGAGGAAGGGAGGGATTAGGAGGCGGTTGCGTCCTTCACCTGCCGGGCGGATCGGTTAATTTCCCCCTCTCGCGGCTCGCCCCTCGGGGGTGCGCCGCTTCTGGGATCCTGTCCGACGCGAGGGCTCGCGTGACCGATTCCGAAAACAGCCATTCAGGCGGCGCGGCTCCGCCTCGACACGACCGCCGTCCCCGCCCGGACTTCATCCGTGAAATCGTGGAGGAAGACCTGCGCACGGGCCGCCACGGTGGCCGTGTGGTCACCCGATTCCCCCCGGAACCCAACGGTTTTCTCCACATCGGGCATGCCAAGTCCCTGGTCTTGAACTTCGGCATCGCGGAAGAATACGGAGGCCGCTGCCACCTCCGTTTCGACGACACGAACCCCGAGACGGAGGACGAGACGTACGTCCGAGCGATCCAAGAGGACGTGCGGTGGCTGGGGTACGATTGGGGCGACCATCTCTACTTCGCAGCCGATTATTTCGAGCGCATGTACGAGTGCGCGGAGATCTTGGTCCGCAAGGGGAAGGCGTACGTCGACAGCCAAAGCGAGGAGGAGATCCGCCGGACGCGGGGCTCGGTCACCGAGGCTGGGCGTCCAGGGCCGTATCGGGATCGACCGGTCGAGGAGAACCTGGACCTACTCCGCCGCATGCGTGCGGGTGATTTCGCCGACGGAGTCCACGTGTTGCGCGCGAAGATCGACCTTGCCCACCCGAACATGATCATGCGGGATCCGGTCCTGTATCGGATCCGGCAAGCCCACCACTACCGTACCGGTGGCGCGTGGTGCATCTACCCGATGTATGACTACGCCCACTGCCTCGAGGATGCGTTCGAGGACGTCACGCACTCGCTGTGCACGCTCGAATTCGAAAACAACCGCGAGATCTACGATTGGGTACTTGACGAGGTCGGCTTCGAGGAGCCGAGGACACATCAGTACGAGTTCGCCAGGCTGAACCTGGCCTATACAGTGCTCTCGAAGCGGCACCTTTTGTCCCTGGTTCAGGCGGGGCACGTGGCGGGTTGGGACGATCCGCGCATGCCGACGCTTGCGGGGCTGCGCCGTCGGGGCGTGCCCCCCGAGGCGATCCGAAGGTTCGGACGAATGATCGGCGTGACCAAGGCAGACAACCGTGTCGACGCGGGCACGCTGGAGTTCGCGATCCGCGACCACCTCAACGAGAGAGCGCCTCGGGTCATGGCGGTGCTGCAACCGCTGCGGGTCGTCATCATCAACTACCCCCTCGACGAGGAGGAATGGCTCGACGCACCGTACTACCCACGGGACATCGATCTCGAGGGCTCGCGCCTCATCCCCTTCGGGCGTGAGATCGCGATCGAGCGGGAGGACTTCGCGTTGGATCCACCCGAGGGCTATCGCCGCATGAGCCCCGGCCGCGAGGTGCGCCTGCGTTATGGCTACGTGGTGCGCTGCGAGCGTGCCGTGACCGATCCGCAGAGTGGAGAGGTGATGGAGGTTTTATGCACGTACGATCCAGCCACGAGGGGGGGATCGACCTCCGACGGACGCCGGGTGCCAGGCACCATCCACTGGGTCTCGACGGCGCACGCCCTTCGCGCCGAGGTGCGTCTCTACGATAGGCTCTTCCGGATTCCGGTGCCCGAGAGCGTACCGGAAGGGGGCACGATCGCCGACAACCTGAATCCCGACTCGCTGACCGCCGTGCACGATGCGCTCGTGGAGCCCAGCGTCGCCGACGACGATACGGACATCCGCTATCAATTCGAGCGGACCGGCTATTTCTGGCGCGATCCCCGGGACTCCTCCAATGACCGCCTCGTGTTCAACCGAATCGTTACCCTGCGCGACTCCTGGTCGGGACGAAGGGCCGCAGGGGATCGTTCCGGTGACGAGGGGACGCCCGAGGCTCGCGACGTGGGACACGTGGCATCTGCTCGCGGGCCCGAGGACCGGGTGAGTGACGACCGCCGTGTCGCGCGCGCATCCGACCCCGTGCTGGAGGAGCGCTACCGGAGGTATCAGCACGAGTTCGACCTTTCCTTGGACGACGCCGACGTTTTGACGGGTTCGCGAGCCGTCTCCGATCTCTTCGAGGAGGCTCTCGCGGCGCACCATGCACCCCGGGCGGTCGCCAGCTGGGTCGTCAACGACGTGATGCGCTTCGTAAACGAATCGGAAGAAGGCGATATCGGGGTGAGTGGTGCCGCGCTGGGTCGCTTGGCGGCCCTGGTGGACGGCGGCATGGTGAGTCGGGTGGCAGCCAAGGATGTGCTTGCCGAGCTCGCCGCCTCCGGCGGGACGCCCGAGGCCATCATCGAGCGTAGGGGGCTGTCCAAACTCAGCGACGAAGAGGCGCTCGTGCGCTTCGTCGACGCCGTCCTCGAGGAATTGCCCGAGAAGGCTGACGCGTACCGGGGCGGGAAGACCGGCCTTCTCGGCTTCTTCGTCGGGCAAGTGGTGAGGCGCAGCGGGGGTCGCGCCGATCCGAAGCGCACGCGGCAGCTTCTGTTGGAGCGGCTCGGGGGGGTCGGCGAGGGGTGACCCGGGTCAGGTTCGCTCCCTCACCTACCGGGTTCTTGCACGTCGGTAGCGCACGAACGGCGCTCTTCAACTGGCTCCTCGCCCGTGCCTCCGCTGGGGTCTTCGTGCTCCGCATCGAGGACACCGACCGGGCGCGATCACACGAAGCGCACACCCAGGCGATCCTCGACGGGCTCTCGTGGCTGGGCCTGGACGTGGACGAGGGACCGTTGTTCCAGGGCGAAGGCCTCGAGAGGCACCGGAAGGACGCCTTACGGCTTCTGGCCGAGGGGCGCGCGTACCGTGACTTCCTGACGCCCGAGGATCTCCGGGCTCGTGCGGAGGAGCGGGGAATGCGTGATCCGAGCCGTCTGGCGCGGGAGATCGCCGAAGCCGCCCCCGAGCACGAGAGCGCGGAGCGAGCGTCACGCGGTGAGCCGCACGCCCTCCGCTTCCGCGTCCCCGAGGGCCGAACCGTGTGGGACGACTCGATCCACGGCGAAGTCGCTTTCGCCAACCAGGACGTGGACGATCTCGTCCTCCTCCGCAGCGACGGGACACCCACCTACAACATGGCCGTCGTCTCCGACGATGCCTGGATGCGGATCACCCACGTCGTGCGCGGCGACGATCATCTCTCGAATACCCCCAAGCAGATCCTGCTCTATCGCGCTCTGGGCCTCGACGTCCCCGTGTTCGGGCACGTGCCCCTCATCGTCGGATCCGACGGTCGGCGTCTCGCGAAGCGGCATGGCGCGACAAGGTTGGACGACTACCGGCATCGCGGGATCCTCCCCGAGGCGATGCTCAACTTCCTCGTCCTGCTCGGATGGAGCCCTGGCGACGACCGCGCAGTGATGAGCCGGGACGAGCTCGTCGAGGCCTTTTCTCTCGCACGTGTGCTGAAGAAGAGTGCAGTCTTCGACACAGAGAAGCTCGAATGGCTCAACGGACGTTATCTGGCCGAGAAGCCGGTCACCGAGCTGGTGCCGCTCGTGCGACCACACCTGCGGTCCTTGGGTGTCGCCGACGACGCTGTCGAAGACGCGGGTGAGCGCCTGGACCGCGCGGTGGAGTTACTCAAGCTGCGCACGCGCACCGTCGTGGCGCTGGCGCGACAAGCCGTTCCCTATTTGGTCGACGAGCTCGATTACGACGAGGTGGCGATTGGGAAGCACTGGCGAAAGGACACTGCGTCTACAGCGGACCGTCTAGAGCGGTTGCGGGCCGTTCTGGAAGGCGCGCCCTGGACCGAAGACGCACTGGAAGAGGCGCTTCGGGGCCTGGCGTCGGAGCTGGAGATCGGGGCGGCGAAGCTCATCCATCCGCTCCGAGTGGCGCTCACCGGTCAGAGTGCGAGCCCCGGCATCTTCGAGGTGCTCGTGCTGCTGGGTCGAGCGCGGTCTCTGCGGCGCATTGGGGAGGCCGTAAGCCGCGTGCGCGAGGCCACGAGGTCCTGATTGCGCACGGCCGTCGTGGTCGTCCTGGGGGTCCGAACGTGCTATCCAGCCTTTCTTGACACCCGCGGAACACGCAGATTAGGATAGCCGTCCCCCCGTTCTACGGGGGTCATTCCACGCCGCTCCAGGGTCCGTCGTGGCACGTTCCGAGCCCACTGGACAACACGAGACCGCGCACGTTCCGGTCCGAGCAGACCTGAGGTCCGGACCCGAGCCGCTCAACGAAATCGAGCGGCGGATCCTGGACTTCATGGTGCACTATCTGCGCACCAATACCTACCAGCCATCCATACGCGAGATCGGCGAGCGCTTCGGGATCAAGAGCACGAAAACCGTGTCGGAGCACCTCCAGGCGTTAGACGACAAGGGTCACCTGGAGCGCGATCCGTCGCGCTCGCGGGGCGTGAAAATCCTGGGCGTCGACCTCGACCCACAGACCGTCTCCGTACCGTGCTTCGAGGAGCTCCCCGCCGACCGCTCGGAGCTCCGCTCCGACCGGGCGGACGTGCGGCTCTCCATCGACCGGAGGCTCGCCGGTGGGAAGGGCGCTTTCTTCGTGCGCGCCCGGCCCGGCGACCTCGACGTGATGGGCGTGGCAGGGGGCGATTACGTGCTCGTGGAGCCAAACACGGTTGCCGAGATCGAGAACGGGGCGATCGTGGTCGCGAGGGTCGGCACGGGGGCTTGGTACCATCGCTTGGCACGCAACGGGTCGGGCGTGAGCTTGGAGCCTCTCCAGTCGGGCGGCGAGCCGACCATCATCCAGGACACGTCGAGCCTGTTCCTGCTGGGGCGAGTGATCGCGCTCTACCGCAGGATCGACGAGAAGGCCGGGGCTCTGAACCTGACCCACCACTAGTGCCTCGTTCGGCCTCCCGACGGCAGCGTTTCGGGACCCTTTCGCTTGTGCCGAGCCTCTGACCCGGGACACCGCTGCCGTCCACCGGGCTCCGGTCTCCGCAGCGGCCTGAGTGGGCGATTCATCCGCAACACGCCTGGCTTCGGTTCGCGAAGTCTCTGCTGTCGCCGAGGACCGTATGTGGATGGCCCGGGCCCTCGAACTGGCCGCCGTTGCTCCCTTCGCCGGAGAGGTGCCCGTGGGTGCCGTGCTGGTGCACGACGGCCGGATGATCAGCGAGGCCCACAACCGAACTGTCACTGATGTCGACCCCACGGCGCACGCCGAGCTCAGCGTGTTACGTGCCGCAGCCGCCCTCCGAGGCGACTTCCGCTTGACGGGTGGTATGCTCTACGTGACCCTGGAGCCCTGCGCCATGTGCGCGGGTGCGCTCGTGCTCTCGAGGGTCGAAAGGGTCGTCTATGGTGCGAGCGATCCCAAGGCAGGAATGGCCGGAACGCTGGGGAACATTCTTCAGGACGACCGGCTCAACCACCGCTGCCGCGTCACCCCCGGGGTCCTGGCCGACGAGTCATCGTTTTTGCTGAAGCGTTTTTTCCAGGCGCGCCGGTGAGCGAGGCGTCGGTCTTCTCGAGGGAGTCCCGCAGTCGTTGACAATTTTGGGGGGCGCGCGCGAAGTTTTGCGGCCCGCGCTGCATCTGCTTCGCCAGGAGGTCTCGAACAGCGGCGGTCCATGACCGAACGAGACAGGATCTCCTTGATGGATGAGACGGCCGTGCGGAGAACGCTGGCCCGTATGGCCCGGGAGATCGTTGAGAGGAACGGTGGAACCGAGAGCGTTGTGCTCATGGGCATCCACCGTCGCGGAGACTTCCTGGCCGGCGCCCTGAGAGACGAGATCAAACGGGCGGAAGGTGCGACCGTTCCCGTCGGCAGCCTCGACATCACCCTCTATCGCGACGATCTGGCGGTCGTTGGCCCGAGGCCCATCGTAGGCGAGTCGCAGCTCCCCGGAAGGGGGATCGACGACCGAGTCGTGGTCATCGTCGACGACGTGCTGTTCACGGGTCGAACGGTGCGCGCTGCGCTCAACGAGCTCATGGATTGGGGGCGCCCCTCGCGGATCTTGCTGTGCGTGCTCGCCGATCGCGGTGGACGTGAGTTGCCGATACAGCCCGACATCGTCGGCAGGCGACTCGAGGTTCTCGCGGTCGGGCAGCGTGTCGAGGTGCTGGTTCCGACGCTGGACGGTCGCCTCGGGGTCGACATCGTGACTCCTGCGCCGGAGGCTGCGTGAACCGGACGGCGTCCTCCCTCGGCAAGGACCTCGTCGGCCTCGAGCATCTGAGTAGAAAGCAGATCACCACCATCCTCGACACCTCCGAGCCTTTCAAGGAGATCAGCGAGAGGCGCATCAAGAAGGTGCCCGTCCTGCGCGGCAAGACCATCGTCAACCTCTTCTTCGAGCCGTCCACACGGACCAAGATCTCCTTCGAGTTCGCGGAGAAGCGGCTTAGCGCCGACACGGTCAACATCGCCGGCACGGGCTCCTCGGTTCAGAAGGGTGAGACGCTGGTCGACACGGCACGCAACCTCGAGGCGATGAGAATCGACATGGTGGTGATCCGGCACGGCTCGTCGGGCGCAGCCAAGTTTCTCGCCGAACGGATCGCCTCGAGCGTCGTCAACGCCGGCGATGGCGCCCACGAGCACCCGACCCAGGGACTGCTCGATCTGCTTACGATCCGCGACCACCTCGGACGCGTCGAGGGTGTGAAGGTCGCAATCGTGGGTGACATCCTGCACTCGCGCGTTGCCCGCTCCAACATCTTCGGGCTCCTCTTGCTCGGCGCGGAGGTCGGAGTATGTGGGCCGCGGACGCTTCTCCCGGCGGCCATAGAGGATCTGGGAGTCCACGTGTTCGCCCACGTGGAGGAAGCCATCGACTGGGCCGATTGTCTGAACGTGCTTCGCCTGCAGCTCGAGCGCATGGAAGCTGGATACGTGCCCAGCCTTCGCGAGTACAACCGCTTCTACGGCGTGAGCTCTGCCAGGCTCGAACAAGCGCCTCGCGAGTTGCTCGTCCTGCACCCGGGGCCGGTGAACCGGGGCGTGGAGATCGACAGCGACGTCATCGACGGGCCACACTCCGTGATCCTCGACCAGGTCACCAACGGTGTTGCGGTCCGGATGGCGGTCCTCTATCTGCTCGCTGGCGGAGCCCCGGAGAAGGCCGAAGCCGCCAAGCGCGAGGCTGGCACGTGAGCCGGCCCATGCTGTTGCGTGCAGGTCGGGTCGTGGACCCCGCCGCCGGTGTCGACGACGTGCGCGACGTCCTCGTGGTCGAGGGCCGGATCGCTGTCGTGGGCGAACGCGTCGATGTGCCTGACGACGCGCTCGTCGTCGAGGCGGCCGGCCTCGTGGTGATGCCCGGCCTCATCGACGTTCACGTACACCTGCGCGAGCCCGGTGGAGAGCACAAGGAAACGATCGGCACGGGGGCCCGGGCGGCGGCCGCCGGAGGCTTCACCGCGGTGTGTGCGATGCCCAACACCGACCCGCCCATCGACGATCCGGCAGCCGTCGGGTTCGTGGCGGCGGCCGGCCGGCGGGCCGACTCGGCACGGGTCTATCCGGTCGGGTGCATCTCCGTGGGGAGGAGGGGTGAGCGCCTGGCCGAGATCGGAGAGATGGTAGCGGCCGGTGCCGTGGCGGTCACCGACGACGGGCACCCCGTCATGGACTCCGGGCTCATGCGCCTCGCGCTCGAGTATGCCCAAGGCTTCGGCGTTCCGGTCGCGGACCACCCCGAGGACCTGGGCCTGTCGCGCTCGGGCTCGATGAACGAGGGGCTGGTCTCCTCCAGGCTCGGGCTCCAGGGGAAACCCAACGCTTCGGAGGACGTGCACATCGTTCGAGACGTGCTCCTGGCCGAGCTCACGGGAGGCCACATCCACCTTCAGCACGTGTCAACGGCGTTCGGGGTCGACACGATCCGCCTGGCCAAGGCTCGGGGCGTGCGCGTCACGGCTGAAGCGACGCCACATCACCTCCTCCTCACCGATGATTCCGTCGACGGCTACCGGACGGAGGCGAAGATGAACCCGCCGCTACGGTCGGAGACGGACCGTGAGGCTGTCCGCGAGGGCTTCCGCGACGGGACGCTGGACGTGCTCGCTACCGACCACGCGCCCCACCACTACGACGAGAAAGAGCGGGCCTTCGGTGACGCTCCCTACGGGGTGGTCGGCCTCGAGACGGCACTCGGCCTCGTACACGCGCACCTGGTGCTGGGTGGGCTCATCGATCTCACGACGATGGTGCAGCGCATGAGCCACGGGCCGGCCCAGGCGTTCGGCCTTGATGGTGGGACGCTCTCGGCGGGCGCCCCGGCCGACGTGACCCTCTTCGATCCGGACGCGAAGTGGTCAGTGGATCCGTCGAGGTTCCTGTCGAAGAGCCGGAACACGCCCTTCGGCGGTTGGGACCTCACGGGGAGGCCGGTGATGACCCTGGTGGATGGCCGTGTGGTCTGGGAGCGCGCGGTGGTCTGAGCGGTCAGAGACCGTTCATGTGGCGGTTGAGTCCGCTCTTGATCCGCGCCACCCGATTGGAGGGTATCAGGTGTTTCGTAACCGCGCGATCCAGGAGCGCCGCGGCTTCGCGGAAGCGCGCCTCGGCCTCGGCGGGGCCGGTGGCCTCCCGCACACTCTTCACGGCGGTTCGGATCCTAGACCGCTTGGCGCGATTCCTCTCGCGAGCTCTGCGGCCGAGCTCCATCCGCTTTTTGGCGCTCTTTATGTTGGGCATGAGTTCCTCTAAGGCGTGGAATCGCTGAGCCGGGTATTATACCGGCGGTCAGTCCGCGCCTCAATGGGGTGTGGACTCATCGGGTAGGGCACTCCGGGGTTTCCGGCCGACTGCGGGCCGGGTCGATCGAGCGAAGTGGAACGAGCTGAACAGGGTGATGCGGTGCGGATCATGGTGCTTGGCGCGGGCCGTGTGGGCGCGGCCATCGCGGTGGACCTGGCGGCCGATCCGCGGTTGTCGGTGAGCGCGGTGGACCGCTCGCCCGAAGCCTTGGAGCCACTCCGGACTCTCGGAATAGCAGTGCGACCGGCCGACCTGTCCGATCCGAGATCGATCGGCGAGCTCGTCTCGGGGCAGGACCTGGTCGTCGGCGCCGTCCCGGGAGCGCTCGGTTTCGACACCGCAAGGGGCGTCCTGGAGGCCGGGCGGGACCTGGTCGACATCTCGTTCTTTCCGCAGGACCCGTTCAGGCTGGACGCGCTGGCTCGTTCGCGGGGGTGCATGGCCGTCGTGGACGCTGGCGTCGCTCCCGGGCTCAGTAACCTCATCCTGGGCCACACCATGACCTTGCTGGATGAGACAGAGTCCTTTCGTTGCCTGGTGGGCGGGCTGCCGGCTGAGCCCGTGGGTCCGTGGGCGTATCGCGCACCGTTCTCCCCGGCCGATGTGATCGAGGAGTACATCCGCCCGGCCAGACTCCGGGTGAACGGGGCCGAGATCACGAGACCGGCGCTCTCGGATCTCGAGACCGTCGATCTGCCGGGTGTGGGTGAGCTGGAAGCGTTCCTCACCGACGGCCTCCGCACGCTCTTGGGCACGACGGCGGTGCCGTCGATGGTGGAAAAGACGCTGCGTTATCCAGGCCATGCACTTCTCGTCGGGGCGTTGAGGGAAACCGGCTTCTTCGACGACGAGCCTTTCCGCCTGGGGGAGGCGTGGGTGTCGCCGCGTGAGGTGAGCGCGAGGCTGCTGGAGCAGGCTTGGCGGTTTGCCGAGCACGAACGCGACCTGACCGTGATGCGGATCGAGATCGTGGGGCGTCGGGGCGACCGAGGCGTCCGCTACACCTACGACCTGCTCGACCGGTTCGACGCTGACACCGCGACTTCATCCATGGCGCGCACGACCGGATATACGTGCACCGCACTCGTGCGATGGCTGGTGGTCACGTCGCGTAGGAGGGTGGGCGTGACACCGCCGGAGACCCTGGCGGCCGAGCCGGGCTGCTTCGGTTCTGTGCGGGCCGACCTGGGGGAGCGGCGCGTCGTGCTGCGTCATGGCACCGAGGAGTTGGACTAGAGCGGAGCCCGGGTGGCCGTGGTCAGAGCCCACCGGTAACTTCGGGCCATGGATTTCCTCGTGCTGGTGCCCGTGCTCATCTTTTCGATCGTGATCCATGAGGTGGCCCACGCATGGCAAGCGCGTCGTGAGGGTGACGACACCGCGGAGAAGCTAGGGCGCATCACGCTGAACCCCGTGCCCCATCTGGAATTCGTGGGGTCGGTGCTCGTCCCCATGCTGCTCTATTTCACCAACGCCGGCTTTCTCTTCGGCTGGGCCAGGCCGGTCCCGGTCGATCCGCGCAACTTCCGTAACTACAGGGCGGGAGACATCCGCGTGTCGTTGGCGGGCATCGTGTCCAATCTCGTCCTGGCGGTGATCTTCACGCTGCTCGCGGCGGCCCTCATGATGATCGCGTCCAGCCTCCCGGAGGGTACGCTGGCGACCGTTGCGGACACCCTGCGCTGGGCCGCATGGTACGGCATCCTGATCAACCTGATCCTCGCCTTCTTCAACTTGATCCCGATCCCTCCGCTCGACGGCTCTCACGTCGTCTACCACCTGCTTCCTCCGGCCATCGGCGCCCGGTATCGGGCGTTCGGGCGCTACGGCATCGTGGCTCTCATGCTCGTCGTCTTCCTCGTGCCGGATGTGTTCAGCGTCCTCCTGACGCCCGTCTACGTGCTCATGGGCGCTGCGGACGCCTTCATTCGATTGTGGATCTGACCGCGACCGCTGTCGGCGCCCGCCCGAACGATGCGGGCTTATTGGTGGTGAGACTCGACCAGTTCCACGGGCCGCTCGACCTTCTGCTTCATCTGGTCCGCAAGCAGGACATCGACGTCTTCGACATCCCCATCGCCAAGATCACGGCACAATTTCTGACGGCGTGTGAGCGGATCGAGCGCTCCGAGCTCGAAAACGCGGGAGAGTTCTTGGAGATGGCGGCCATGCTCGTGCGCATCAAGGCGCAGGTGCTTCTGCCCAGGCGCGAGGACGACGAGGAGCCCGATCCACGCGCTGAGCTCGTTCGCCGGCTGCTGCAGTACGAGCAGATCCGTGAGATCTCCAACCGTCTCTCGGTCGCCGAGGCGGAGCGTGCTAGACGCTTCGGCAAGGGCTACGTCGTACCCCGCCCGCGGCCTGTACCGTCGGAGGTTCCGCTCGAGACTACATGGGACGAGGTGATGGCCGCCGCGATGGCGGTATCGGCGCCACAGCCCAGGGACTCCCGCTACCCGCTGAGCCTGGGGCGGGTAGCCATGGAGGACAAGATCACGCTCATCCTGGATTCGCTTCGTGAGGTCGCCAAGGTCGAGTTCAGCCGCTTGTTGGAAGGACTGCAGGGGTTGGAGGCCCGAGTCCACGGCGTCATGACCTTCCTGGCTGGCCTCGAGCTGAGCCGCCGACGAGTGTTGTCTCTCCGGCAGGTAGAGCATTTCGGTCCCCTTTGGCTGTTCAGGCGCGACGAAGTGCAGGACGCCGAAGCAGCGGCGGGGCATGAAGGCGAAGTCGGAGTGGAGCAGGCCGCGGCCGACGTGGAGGCATCGCCTTGAGAACGACCCAGATCGTCGAGGCGGTCCTGTTCGCCTCCGATGCTCCGCTCAAGGCCGATGAGATCGCGCGTGCCGACGAGGGGCTCGACGAGGACATGGTCGACGAGGCGGTTCGCGCGCTCAGGGCCGATTACGGTGAGTCCGAACGCGCTTTCCAGGTCGTCGAGCTCGCGGAGGGATACCAGATGCTCACCCTACCCGAGTACTCGCCCTACCTGGAGCGCTTCGATACCGTCCCGCGCCCGTCACGGCTCTCGCGTCCCGCGCTGGAGACGTTGGCCATCATCGCCTACCGGCAACCGATCGGAAGGCTCGAGGTCGAGTACATCCGAGGCGTGGGCTCGGCAGGGGTCCTGCGTACGCTTCAAGACCGCGGCCTCGTCCATGTGGTCGGACGGGCCGAGGGCATAGGGCGCCCGCTTCTCTACGGAACGACCCCGCTGTTCTTGGAGCACTTCGGGTTCCGCAATCTCGACGATCTGCCCCGGCCCGACGAGTTGCCCGTGATCCTCCGCGACAGAACGCCGCTCGGTGAGGGCGACGACGGGGCGGGATCGGAAACGGAAGCGGCCCTCGAGCGGCAGGGCCAGGTGGCGATGCCACTCTCGGGTGCCGAGAGCCCCATCTCCGACGAGCAGCCGTAGGACGTCCGACCCGCCACGGATGCGCGTGCAGAAGTTCCTCTCGAGGGCAGGCGTGGCGTCGCGTCGCGAGGCCGAAAAGCTCATGGCCCTTGGTCGCGTTCGCGTCAACGGGATCGTCGTGACGGCGCTCGGAAGCCGAGTCGACCCCGAGAGAGACATCGTCGAGCTCGACGGCCGGCGGGTCAGCGTCGACCCACCTCAATGGATAGCGCTGCACAAACCTGCCGGTACTCTTTCCACACGGGTCGATCCCCACGGTCGGCCGACGGTTTTCGGGCTGCTCCCAGCCCGGCTTCACGCTCTGCGCAACGTGGGGCGCCTGGACCAGGAGACCGAAGGGCTGCTGCTGTTCACTAACGAGGGGGACGCGGCCCATGGGCTGCTGCACCCCTCTTCGGAGGTCGAGCGCGAGTACCACGCGGAGGTGCGTGGGCACCCGACTCCTGAAGCGCTGGCGCAGCTTCTCGAGGGCGTGATTCTCGACGACGGCCCGGCCCGGGCTCGCGCGGCCGCTGTAATCGAAGAGGGCGGGGCGACGTCGGTCCTCCAGCTTGTCCTCTGCGAGGGCCGCAAGCGTGAGGTCCGCAGAATGCTGAGTGCGGTGGGGCATCCGGTGAACCGTCTGGTTCGCGTCCGCTTCGGCCCGGCGGTCCTGGGCGATCTTCCGCTCGGGGCCTGGCGGGGCGTCGACGAGGGAGAGCGGCACGCGCTACGGATCGCGGCCGGGGTGACTGCTTGAAACACGACTCGTGGGTTCCGGGACGCTTCAACGGCCCACGTGCCATCCCTCCTTCCCCAGAAGCGGGACGAACCGGCAGGGCATCAAGGACTCTCCCTTCAGCTCGGTTCCGGTCCGTACATAGCGGGTGAGCTGCTGGAGTCGCCGCTCGCCGATCGGGGCGACCAACCGTCCCCCGTCGTCGTCGAGTTGATCGAAGAGGGGCGAAGGGACCGACGGCGCCGCCGCCGTCACGAGGATGGCGTCGAACGGGGCGTGTTCCGGCCATCCCAACGTGCCGTCGCCGACGAGCACTTCCACGTTGGCAAGCCGGAGGCGGGCCAGACGTAACCGCGCCTCGTCGGCGAGCTCGGCAAGGCGTTCGACTGTGTAGACTTCCCGGGCGAGGGCGGCCAAGACGGCCGTCTGGTATCCGCTTCCCGTGCCGACCTCCAGGACGCGGTCGCTGGGGCGAACGGCCAACGCCTCCGTCATCGCAGCGACCATGTACGGCTGGGATACGGTCTGTCCGAGCGCGAGGGGTACGGCTCGGTCGGAGTACGCGACGCGCGCGAGGCTTTCGGGGAGAAAGCGGTGACGGGGGACAGCGCTCATGACCGTCAACACCCGGGGGTCTCGGATCCCGCGGCTGGAGAGCTGACGGTCCACCATCTCGTGGCGCGCGGCCACGAACGAGTAGTCATCCCCCACCATCGCGTCGCCTCCACGTCTCTGGCAGGAACAACAACAGAACGGTGTAGATCTCGAGACGGCCCACGAGCATCAGGAAGCTGAGCACGAGTAACGCGGGGCTCGTCATCCATCCGTAATTGTCGGTGGGCCCGACGGCGCCGAAGCCGGGGCCTATGTTGCCGACCGACGTCAGAAAGTCCATCCCCAACGAGGACATCGCAAGAGCGCCCGCACCGAAGAGCAACACGTAGAGGACGACGAACCCGACCACGTTCGCCATCACGTCTTCCCCGACCACGCGACGGCCGACCCGCGCGAGCAGGATGGCTCTTGGATGGAGGTGCTTGCGCAGCTCGATGGCGGTCTGCTTGAAAAGCAAGAGAACGCGCACCGCCTTGACGCCGCCGCCTGTCGATCCGGCCATGCCTCCGACGAACATGAGCGCGAAGATCGTCATCTGGGCAAGGGGGGCCCACGCCTCGTAGTCGGCGGACGCGAAGCCTGTCGTCGTCGCGATGGCGGCAGATTGGAACAGCGCTTCGCGGGCGGCGCGCTCGACACCGGCTACACTGGAAGGGAAGCCACCGGCTCCCAAGTTCACGACCGTCATGAGGAGGGCGGCGCTGAGAACCGCTCCCGTGAAGAAGCGCCACTCCTGGTCGCGAGCGTAGGTGAGCTTGCCCGTCGCGGCACGGAAATGGAGCGCGAAGTTCACGCCCGCCAGGTACATGAAGACGATGGTTACGTATTGCAGGTAGGGGGAGAAGGTGGCGAGGGAGTCGTTGCGCGTGGAGAACCCACCGGTGGCGAGCGTGGCGAAGCTGTGGTTGACGGCGTCGAAGGCATCGAGCCCGCCCAGCATGTACAGGAGCACCTGCAGCGCCGTCAGAGCCACGTAAACGATCCAGAGCAGCTTCGCAGTCTGCGTGATGCGCGGCCTCAGCCGCTCCGGGGTCGGGCCGGGGACCTCCGCTTTGAAGAGCTGCATGCCGCCGACGCCGAGATAGGGCAGCACGGCGATGGCGAGAACGATGATGCCCATGCCTCCGAGCCACTGGGTGAGCGAGCGCCAGAACAGAATCCCGTGGGGCAGGGCCTGGATATCGGAGAAGACGGTGGCGCCGGTGGTCGTAAATCCGCTCATCGACTCGAAGACGGCTCGGACAGGGTCGTCGATGCTTCCGGTGAAGAGGTAGGGGAGGGCGCCGAACAGCGCGGTCCCGGCCCATGCGCACGTCACGATGGCGTAACCCTCACGGGTCGTGATGTCGCCCTCGAACGAGGCCAGCCGGTAGGTGATGGATCCCACCGCGAACGTGACGACCGCAGCGCCCAGTATTCCCAACGTATCGCCGTCGCGGCAAAGGATCGCGACGCCCGCCGCCACCAGCATGGCCAGGGCAACGAAGACGAGGAGCAGTCCGACCACGCCGAAGACGTGCCGGAACGACATCAGGAGCGGCTCGTCACGTGAAGAACTTCTCGATCTCGGAGATGGCCTCCGGGAGCGCGAACACGATCACCTCGTCGCCCGCCTGGACCTGGTCGCCACCGCGGGGGATGATGATCTCGTCGCCGCGGCTGATGGCGCCCAGGAGCGCGCCGTGGGGTAACGTGAGGTCCTTCAGCGGGGCCTCCAGGATTCGGGCCAATGGGCCTACGTTGAACTCGATGGCCTCCGCGGCGATCCCCTTGAGGGTCGCGACGGTCATGACGCGTCCACGGCGGACATAGCGTAGGATCGCGTTCACGGTGGACATACGGGGCGAGACCGCCGCGTCTCCCCCGACCTTGGGGACCAGTGACAGGTATTCGAACTTGTGAATCAGGGTGACGACCTTGCGGGCACCCGCGGTCTTCGCGAGCAACGAGGACAGGATGTTGGTCTCGTCGCTCCGGGTAGCGGCAACGTAGCCGTCGGTGCCGGACACGCCCTCCAGCTCGAGCAGCTCGAGGTCGGTGGCGTCGGCGTGGAGGACCAGCGCGCGCGGAAGCCGCTCGGCGAGCTCGAGGCAGCGCCTGCGGTCGTGATCCAGGATGGTGCACTCGACGTGATGCCGCTCCAGAAGCTGGGCCAGGTATTCCCCCTCCGTGCTGCCACCGGCGATCATCACGCGGCGGAGCGTGAACCGCTCGTACCCGGCCAGCGGTGGGATCCCGTGAACCTCGTCCGATGGAGAGAGGCAGAAGATCTGGTCGCCCACCTCGATCGTGTCGCTGCCCCTGGGAATGGTCGTATGACCGTTCTGTACGATGGCTGCGGTCACGTAGTGGCGGTCATCGAGCTCGCGTCCGAGCTCCTCCAGCGATTTCCCTGCGACCGGCGCGCCCTCCCGCACCATGAGCCCGATGAGTTGTACGCGGCCGTCGGCGAACTCGGCGACGTCCGTGGCAGCCGCGCTCTGCAGGAGCCGGAACGTCTCCCAAGCACACTCGCGCTCGGGGTTGATCATGAGGTCGATGCCGAGCTGCTCCCGCCCGAGGACGGAGCCGCGCGCGTAGTACTCCGGGTTGGAGATGCGGGTGATGGTGTACTCCACCCCGAGCCGGCTCGCTGCGAGGCACGAGATGAGGTTCACTTCGTCAGCGCTCGTCACGGCGAGCAGGATGGTTGCGCTCTTGACGCCCGCCCGCTCCAGCACGGAGAGCGAAGCTCCGTTGCCGACAACGGTGAGGACGTCCAGCTGCTGCGCTGTGAACTCGGCGCGCTCTGGGTCACCCTCGATGACCGTGACGTCGTGGTTTTCCTCGGAGAGGCGTTCGGCGAGGTGGAAGCCCACTTCACCGGCGCCCACGATGAGGACTTTCATCTGCATCCCGAAAGACGAAGTCGGTTCGGATCGGCTCGGCCGGCGTGGAAGCTAGAGGAGCACGCCGGAGGGTGAAAGGAGCACGAGCCCCGCGCTCGGGGAACGGATCTTGCGAGTGCTCGTACGAGTCTGGCGGCGGGCACGCGGAACCGAGACGTTTAGCGTCGGCGGCGCGTGCCGGTGATCCAGAGGGGTGCCGCCGTGCCACATCCTTTACGGAGGTTGCATGCTGACGCGAGACGGGCTTGTCGAGCTTTACCGTGAGCTGGAGCCGGTGACGGTGCTCAGCGTCTACGTGGACGCGCAGCAGGACGACCCGGCTGAGCGCAGGACTTGGCGCGTCCGTCTCGACCACGGCTTGGCGAGCTGCCGTCAAGGTCTTCACGACCGGGCGGACCAGCACCGCTTCGAGGCGGCGTGGTCACGTCTCGAGGTGCGGCTGCGCGAGTTCGGGGCGTTGGTTCCCGATCGCGGGTGGGTCGGGTTCGCCGCGCCGGAGGCTCTTCACTACGCCGAGACCGTGCCGGTACCGGTTCGCGACGGCGTCTTCTGGGAGAAGGGATTGCGGGCAGCACCCTACCTGCGGGTCCTGAAGCAGCAGCGGCCCGTCCTCGTGGCGCTCTTGGACGGCCAGCACTGCCGGGTCTTGCGTTACCTGGAGGGAGAGATCGAACGGGTGGGAGAGCACCACGCCGACGCCTTGATCGGTGACCTCAGCGACGTCGGCGTCGGCAAACGCTCCACGCGCAGCTCCGGCGTCCGTGGGGAGACCTCGACCGACCACGCCCACAGGGCTCTCGAGGTGAGCTCCCAGCGGATGCTGAAGAGCGTGGTCGACGCCCTCACGGACGCCGCGGGCTCCGTTGGCTTCGTCGTCATCGGAGGTACGCCGGAGATGGTTGCGCGCGCCTCCGGCGCGGTCCCGAAGGGCATGCAGCCGAGGGTGCTCGAGCAGCCGTCGCTGCATATGGGCATGGACGACTCCGAGATCGTTGAGATTGCGGAGCAGTCCGCTTCGGCGCTCACGATTCGGCATCAGGAGCGGTTGCTTTCGGAGGTGTTCGACACGGCGCGTGCCCGAGGGCGTGCGTGCGTCGGAAGGGGTTCGACGATACGCGCCCTTCGGGAAATGAGGGTGGACACGTTGCTTCTCTCCCGTGGCCTGATCCGAGACGAGTTGGACCTCGCCGACCAGTGCGTGGGCACGGCGTTTTCACAGGGAGCCGCGACGGAGGAGCTGTCCGGGCCGCCCGCCACCCGCCTCGATGCGGAGGGAGAGGGAATGGCCGCTCGGTTGAGGTACACAGTCCCGGAAAAGGAAGCGGAGGGGTAGGGAAGCGCGGCCTGTCGCATCCGAGCGCGGTAAGTCGTACCGTTTGAATCCGCCGCTGACGGCGTAGCGTCGAATTGGTGCCCAGATCCTGGCCAAATGGGGGAGGTCCCCGAACTTCGCTATCCGACTCCCAAAATCCTTGTGTTTTCAGGGTTTCCTGGCGCAGACGGCGAATTGGCTCACCTTCGATTCGCTGCCTCGGCGAAGCCAAACTCGCCCCGGTGTTTCATCACGCCTGGCGGTTTCATGCCCGAACAGTGCACGCCTGCTCTACGCCGATCCTAACGGGTGCATCCGACCCCTACGAGTGATCGAGGTTGACCGGTAGCAAGGTCGTCCTTGCGCCCCACACCCTAGCCGCCGGATGTTGGTCGGGCGTCCACTCCCGATGGACACGCGATGAACCGCCTGCGACGACTCGTCCACGAGATCCACTGCCGCTCCGGTAGAGTCGGCCACTGGATGGTCCTCGCCGCTCTCTGGGCCTGTGACGAGTCAGTCGCGGATCCAAAGGCCCCTGCGGCCTTGGCCGTCGAGATCGTGGCGGTCGCTGGCAACGTGCGCGTCGCGGATCAGGTCACAATCCACGTGGAGGGACCCACGCCCAAGACGGTCTCGGCCCAGCCCGGCGAGACCGTGACGATCTCGGGCTTGGCACCGGGCAGCTACACGATCGCGGTCGAGGGATTCCTCGCGGGCGACGTCGAGTGGTACGACGAGACCTCAGTGACCGTCCAGGCTGGCTCCAGCAGGAACGCGAGCGTGAGCGCGAGGAGTTTCACACCCGTCCTTCAGGCGGTGGCTTCAGCGGTCGGGGTCGGGGACGATCTGGCGGTGGGCTGGAGCGCCGTGAGTGGTGCGTCGCAGTACGAGGTCGAATGGAGCACGAGCCCCGGCTTCGGGAACGCGCAGAGCCAGACGACCACGTCCACGTCGTTCACGATCACGTTCGACGAGACGGGCAGCTACTATGTGAGGGTGCGCGCGATCAACCGATTCGGATCGAGGGGTCGGGCGAGCTCGGGGGAGGCGAGTACGACCGTGCTCGAGCCGTTGGTCATCGCGACGGGGCTCCTTCCGACGGGGTTCATCGGTGCAGCCTATGTGGGCACGCTCGAAGCGAGCGGGGGAGACGGGTCCTACGCGTGGTCGGTGGTGGGCGGGGAGCTCCCCGCTGGACTAGGGCTCTCGGGCGCTGACCTCTCAGGGATGCCCGACGGCACGGGCACTTCCGCGTTCACGTTGCAGGTGAGCAGTGGAGGATTGACGACCGTGAGGGGCTTCATCATCACTGTGACCATCGCCTGGGCGTCGGTTCACGCTGGCAACGGTAGTTATACGTGCGGGCTCTCCAACGTCGGCAACCTCTATTGTTGGGGACAGGGTTGGGGAATCGTGCCCCAGAAGGCATTCGAGGGCACCCAGTTCCGCTCGGTAGATATCGGGCATCAATACGGTTGTGGCATCACGACCTCGAGCGTGGCGGTGTGTTGGGGCTTCAACGACCGCGGCCAGCTCGGTGATGGCACCATGGTGAGCCGAGTCGCCTCCGGGGAGGTGATCGGCGGCCTGTCGTTCGAGTCTATCGACGTAGGCCACGACCACACCTGCGGAGTGACCACTGCAGGGATCGCATACTGCTGGGGACGGAACGATCAAGGTCAGCTCGGACACGGCAGCACGGGCGACAACGCCGTTCCTGTGCCGGTGAGCGGCGGCCTCACCTTCGTATCGATCTCCGCCGACCTAGCGGATGGAAGATCCAGCTGCGGCCTCACCCCCTCCGGCGACGCGTACTGTTGGGGTTTTAATATTGACGGCCAATTGGGCGACGGCACCACCATGGACCGACACCAACCGGTGAAAGTCACCGGAGATCTGACGTTTACATCCTTAGACGCCGGCTGTGGAGTCACGACGGGCGGTGAGGGGTACTGCTGGGGTCCGAACAACGTCGGACAGCTCGGCGACGGCTCCAACTTCACGAGCGCGACGCCCGTCAAGGTGCTCTTGGAACAACCGATCTCATCCGTCGCCGGCGGAGGTGGCCCCGGAACCCCCTGTGCCTTGACTGTGGACGCTGCCGCGTACTGTTGGGGGGAGAACGACAGCGGGCAGATGGGTAACGGAACGACCAACGGCACGGGAGTTCCCAACCCCGTCCCAACGGCTGTCGTGGGCGGACTCAGTTTCGCCATGCTGAGCGTGGGGGTCCCCAACTGGAGCTGTGGCGTGACCACATCCGCCGAAGCGTACTGTTGGGGATCAGGGGGCTTGCTGGGAAACGGATTACAGGAAGACAGCAACGTCCCTGTTCGCGTAGCGGACCCGGCTGGAGGGTAGCGCGGCAAGCGCGAGAGGCTCGCCGCCTACTTCGCGTCCCTTGGTGGGGATCGTGCTGGCTCTTGCAGCACTGCTGAAGTCGGGTGCCTGAAGGTGATGTGGAAGTTTTCTTTCTCCCCTATCAGGCCAAGGTGGGCCTGTGGCGGTTGCATCGCGCAATCTCCAACCGAATGTTGGCTGACATGGCCGAAGATCCCACCGCCCGCCTGAACGCCGCCCTCGAGGGCCGCTACAAGATCGAGCGCATGCTCGGCGAAGGCGGGATGGCGACCGTCTACCTGGCCGAGGATCTGAAGCACGACCGCAAGGTCGCGCTCAAGGTGCTCAAGCCCGAGCTAGGTGCCATCGTCGGTGCCGAGCGTTTCCTGTCCGAGATCAAGGTCACGGCGAACCCTCCAGCATCCTCACATCTTGCCGCTGCACGATTCCGGCGAAGCGGACAAGCTCCTGTTCTACGTGATGCCGCACGTCGAGGGCGAGTCGCTACGCGAGCGTTTGGAGCGCGAGGCGACCTCGTGACCCAACTTCAAGCCCTCGCGAATGGAGGGGATCTTAGCCACGTTCTCAGTGCGTTGATCGAGGCAGGAGGCGCGGAACAACTTCGCGTTCCCGCCGATGGTTAGCGTGCTGTTGTGCCCAAGATGTGCCCAAATGGGCACCATGTGGTGTGGAAAACCGCCGAAAGGCGTTGTCGGGCCCGTAGCTCAGTTGGTTAGAGCAGGGGACTCATAATCCCAAGGTCGCAGGTTCGAGCCCTGCCGGGCCCACTGGGTAACATGAAGGTGCACAAGCAGTTATGTACGTAAGGCTCGATGTCTGATCTGCCCCAGACGGTCCAATGCCCACCTATTTGTCCACCTCCCTCGTGCAGATCAAGCTTTTCGCGTTTGCGTCCCTCCCTGCCACCGACGCATTCTAATCGCCCCCCCCCAAACCGTGTGCGCCCTAGCGTCGGCGGTTGCCGAAGCACATGAACGAGGCTCGAATGGCCCGCCTCTCCCTACCTCAGCTCGAACGCCACCTTTTCGCCGCTGCCGATATCCTCCGAGGTAAGATGGATGCCTCGGAGTTCAAGGAGTACATCTTCGGGATGCTGTTTCTGAAGCGTGCCTCGGACCAGTTCGAGGCGGTCCGCGAGGAGATCGTCAAGGAGCAGACGAAACGCGGTCGTAGCGCTGAGGAGGCAGAGCGGCGCGCAGACCACCCGGACTACCACTCCGATGGCCTCTACGTCCCCTCAGAGGCGCGCTGGAGCCACCTGAGGGACGAACTGCACCACGACGTCGGAAGTGGGAACCGATCGTGTCACCGACGTAGCCCCTCTTCGAACATTTGGGTCACGGCCTCCAGCCTTGGACGCAGTTGCTCGTATTGAAAGAGGGCGTCTTCGTTCACCCACCGTCGCTGCAGGACAACGTTGACGAATTCCTGGTTCTCAAGCAGCGGAAGGTGGTTTGTCTTCTCACCAATCGGGACGGGCTCGGTGTAAGCGGGTTCCGTACTGCCAGGGATGTGCTCGATGGCGTTCGAAACCTGGGGCAGGTTGCCGTGTGCTCGCATGAATGGCATCCAAGCCCCATAGAACCAGTCATAGTCCTGTTCCAAATTCTGGTCAGCCAAGACGATGCGGCGCTGCCAGTCCGAAAGCGCTTGTCGGAGCTCATCATTCTGGATCAGCGTCAGATCGCTGGCGGCGACCACCCGCGTCAACGGCTGACATCTCGAGTTCCTCAGGGCCACCCCACCAGCTGATGTCGGCCATGAGATGGTCCAGCGAGTCAGCCGAGAGCGATCTAGGGCGTTCGGACGCCGCGAGCAGGATTGCCTCCACCGCAGCCTGCACACCGGCCTGCCACTGGACCCTCGCGTCTAGCAGCGCGCTGTTCGTTCGGAACTCAGCCGCAAGCGTCGTGAGAACACGCTCCTCTTCCGCCGCCTGCTGCTTCCTGGCCCACCAAGCGTCAATCCCGAACGCTAGCAGGATACTTCCCACGATCACGACGCCCTCGACGAGAATGCGGGGCCAAGGGATCTGTCGAATGGTGGAGATATCACAACTCCTTGGGCGCGCTCTAACGTCTCGCGATTCTGCTGCGCCGCCCGCCCGCACACAAGCGCGAAGCGCGTACCTACGCCTTCTTCGGCGTCAGTAGCAATCGCTTGTTAGCAACTGTGTGCGAACTCAAGCTCTGAAGCGTGGGTGGGGTCCCAGGATACGCCGTCTCGAACCATAGCGTTGGCGATCACAAGCAACTTACGCATGCAGGCGGTGAGGGCGACTTTCGGAGGCTTGCCACGTTCTGTGAGCCGCTGGTAGAAGACGCGGATCGCGGGATTACGCTGACTAGCGGTCAGGGCCGCCATGTACAACGCCACGCGTACGGAACGACGGCCTCCCCAGACCATTCGCTTACCTCTCAACGTACCCGAGTCCCGGTTCAGAGGGGCGACGCCGGCAAGCGCAGCGATCTGTTGCCGGTTCAGCTGCCCGAGCTCGGGGAGCTCTCCGATCAGCGTGCGTGAGACGACCGGACCGATCCCCGGTACGCTCCGCAGCAGATCCTCCTTCGCGCGCCACACCGGACTCGCCTTGATGCGACGCTCGAGTTCCGAGTCCACGGACTTCAGCTTGCGCTTGAGCCACTCGATGTGCTCGCCGATGTCCTTCGCCACCGTGGTGGACGCCATCTTCAGCCGGTTCTTCTCCGCGACCATCATCTCGAGCAGTTGACGACGACGGGCCAGAAGGGCCGTTAACTGCTGGGTGTCCTCGTCCGGCAGCACCCGCACCTCTGGCCGCACCCGCTCGCCGAACAGCGCCAATACCCTCGCGTCGATCCGGTCCGTCTTGGCGAGCTGGCCCGTTGCCCGTGCGAAGTCGCGCACCTGCCGCGGGTTCGCTACCACCACCGGGATCCCCGCTTCGGCGAGTGCCGCCGCCGCCGGCATCTCGTACCCGCCGGTCGCTTCCAGAACGACTAGCTCAACCGGACGCTCGCACAGCTGCTCAACAAGCACTTCGATCCCAGATTCGTCGTTCGAGACCGTCCACCCCTCGTCTTCTACCGCCACCTCGAGCTCCGCCTTTGAGACATCGATCCCTACGTACGCCTCGGCCTCAGACATCCCTCTCTCCAGACTCGGGAGGATGATCGTGCATCGTCCTACCTTGCAGATCCGGGCTCCCTCGGCCCCAACAACTGTTCGGACTCATCACGATCTAGAAGGGACGGCGCCCACGCTAACAATCGGTCTCTAGGACCCTAGGCGGGACGGGCTACCGACCCTGTGTACCCAACAAAACTACCTATTCGTCGTCATACAAGGCAGATCACGACCTAGATCACCTCAACTCTTCGCGGAGAAGGGTCAGGACCTCGGCCCCACTCGCTGCGAGCGCCTCAACTTCCCGCCGGAGGACGCGAAGGCCTGCCAGTCGAATGGTCATCAGATTCAGGAAGGCCGGATCTGCAAGGACGCCGCGAATAGCAATTGTGTCTACCGCCTCGCCAGGAAACGCCCCGTAGATCTGAGCCGGGTGGGCAGCGTAGATGGGACCCAACGCCATCCGAGACATCAAGAATGGTCTCAGTTCTTCCTGGACAAAATGAACCGCCCCGGGATTGTCGGAGACCCCAACCCTTGAGAGGATGGGGTCATGACAAAGGGCGAAGAAGTATTCCGTGGAGACGCGGGAGAGAGCCGTTCGGCTGGTCTTCGATCACGAGTTGGAGCACGCGTCGCAGTGGGCGGCGATCGTGTCGATCGCAGGCAAGATCGGCTGTACGCCGGAGACGCTTCGGAGTTGGGTACGGAGGGCTGAACGCGATAGCGGGAAGCGGCCAGGGCTGAGGACGGACGAGCGTCAGCGGCTCAAGGACCTGGAGCGTGAGGTTCGGGAGCTGAAGCGGGCGAACGAGATCCTACGCAAGGCATCGGCGTATTTCGCACAGGCGGAGCTCGACCGCTGACCCCGCTGATGGTGGCGTTCATCGACGACCATAAGGCCGAGTACGGAGTCGAGCCGATCTGCCGGGTGCTGCCGATCGCTCCGTCGACCTACTACTGGCACAAGGCCAGAGAGGCCGACCCCTCGCTACGCTCGGCTCGGGCGCAGCGCGACGAGCTGCTACGTCCTCTGGTCCGCAGGGTCTGGGAACAGAACTTCCAGGTTTACGGTGCGGAGCAGGTCTGGACGCAGCTGAACCGGGAAGGCATCCGGGTCGCCCGCTGCACGGTGGCCCGTCTGATGACCGAACTGGGGCTGAGAGGGGTGGTGCGGATGGTGTCCCACTGACAGTTGAAGGTGGTGGCTCCGGAGAGTCTCCTTGTTAGCCTGCCTTTCTCATTTCGGCAACCGGTTCATGGTCGTCGAGGTGGGCCCTGAGCATCCAGAGCTGGTCGTAGCCGATGATCCTCCGGTAGCTCTTCTCGGTCTCCACGAACGAGGCCGCAGCCCAGCGCAAGGCCATCGCTCCGTTCTTCCAGTTGGTCACCCTGCGGGTCTTCTGTCGTACGCCCGAGTGGGTGCTGTCGATCAGGTTGGTCGAGCCCAGGCACTTCCTCAGCCGCGGCGGGAGGCCGAGCCGGTTGATCGTGAACATCTCGCTGAGGCCTTCGCGTAGGCTGGCCGAGGCCGAGGGGTGGTCGCGCTCGAGCCATCGGGCGAGCTGCTCGAGCTTCTGCTCGCCCTGCTTCGCGTCCAGCTTCATCGCCGCCCGGAACACCGCCTTCACCTGAGGATGCTGATCCTTCGGCAGATGACCCAGCACGTTGCGGAGCTTGTGGTTGCGGCAGCGCTGGATGGGGTGACGTTGGCCGAACACCTTCTCGATCGCCTTCCTGAGCGCTTTCGAGCCATCGATCACGAACAGCCGCCGCCTGCCCGGGTCCAGGCCGCGCTCGACCAGATCCTCTAGGAGCGCGCTGGTCACCTCGGCGTTCTCACTCGCTCCTTCCCTCACGCCCAGCACGTGCTTCTTTCCGTCTGAGTCCACGCCTACCGCAGCAAGCACGTGGTGCGAGCCCATCTGGATCCCGTCCAGGTAGATCACCAGCAGGTCCCACGCATCCAGCCGGCGCTCCATCAGCTCCTTCAGCACGCGCTCCGAGGCCTCGACCGTCTCACGGCTCACCGCCGACTTGCTCACCCCGACCGTGTCGGCCATCTCACCGATCACACGGCCGTACTTGCGCGTGCTCACCCCCGCCATCAGGACCTCGAGCATCCGATCCGCCACAGCGCCCGGTCTCCGCATCGCTGCGTACGCCGGCACCTCGACCTCGCCACCCTCCCCGGCGCCCCGGCGCCTGAGCCGTGGCCGCTCCACACGCACCTTCCGGTCCGACAGGTAAACCACACCACCCTGCCGGCCATACCACACCGTGTCGTCTTCCGCTCGTGACCGACCTGCCTGCTTCACGCCTGCCACACCCTCGGCGCTCATCTCCAGCACCGCTTCGATCGTCGCTCGTCCCATCACCTGGATGACTTCGTCGATCATGACCTCCGTCTGCTCCACGAGCTCAAGCATCGGAAGCAGAAACTGCCCCTCCCGCTTCAGGAACTCCCTGATCGCGCGCTTGTCCGCCCGATCCCTTACCTCGTACGTTCTCTTCATCGTGGTGGCTCCGTGTTGGGGTTTTTGCCTACCCGAGCCTATCGGCCCGGGACCCCCGGAGCCACCACTTTGCTTTCTCCCCTATCAGGAACCTTCAACTACGGTTGGGACAGCTTCGTGGTGCGAGGCCGCAGCTTCAAGGTGACGACGCATGCGGCCGACGGCACCGAGCGCCCGCTGGACCTGGTGGACCGCGACTTCACGGCGTCGCGTCCCAACGAGCTGTGGGTGTCGGATCTGACATACGTACGGACCGGGCGCACGTTCGCCTACGTGGCGTTCATCATCGATGCGTTCGCTCGGCGGATCGTCGGCTGGCAGATCTCGAGCTCGTTGAGGAGCGACCTGGCCCTGGATGCCCTGGAGCAGGCGATCAGCGAGCGGCTGGGAGACGAGGGCGAGCGCCCAGTTCATCACTCGAACCGCGGCGTTCAATATCTGTCTATTCGCTACACTGAGCGGCTCGCGCTCGCCGGCATCGAGCCCTCGGTCGGGAGCCGCGGCGACTCCTACGACAACGCGCTGGCCGAGACGATCATCGGGCTCTACAAGACCGAGCTCGTCTACCACCACGGTCCGTGGTCCCGGCTCGAAGACATCGAGCTCGCCACCCTCGAGTGGGTCTGGTGGTTCAACAACCACCGCCTGCTCAAGCCGATCGGCCTTGTCCCACCGGCCGAGTTCGAGGAGGTCTACTACCGTGAACTGCACACTCCAGCAAAGCTGGAGACACTCAAATCAATCGGTCTCCGATGATCCCGGGGCGGTTCAGGTTGGCATCTTGGCGGCGCCCACCCACAACCGGACGAGCAACGTTATCCAAGGCTGCGGACTGGATCCACTGGAAGAGCTCAGCCCCTGCCTCCGAGCAGCTCTCTCGCCTCTCCTTCGGAAAGCCCCGCCTCGGCCACGTCCTCACTTGCCTCGAGCAACTCTCGGTCTTCCGCCCATCTGACTAGGACCAGCGAACTAGCAGCCGAGCCCGCGCCGGCCACCGCGAAGACGGGGCCCAAGACCACCAGGTTCCATAAGAACGCGGAGTCCCCTGCAAGGGCCACGGCCAAGACAAACATTGCGGACAGCAATAGACTCCCAGCGGCCCCCCACGCTGCAAAGCGTGGAATGGAAATTTGATCAAATCGGCGACGGCCCTCAAGAAGGCCCACGACCCCTGAGAAGGTGACGCCCGCGACAAAGCCGAAGGCACCAAACCCGAGCGGATAGGGGACGTCGGCACCGGTACTACCGGTTACAAGCAGAAACCCCAGCAGCATGATCATGCCCGCACCGAACCATGCCGCTGCCCAGGTCAGTCCCGTCCCGAGGGCGCCACGGATGCGTCTCGGCCACTTCTTCATTCCTACCTCCCCGTGCCCTGGGGTTTTTACCCCCGCCGGTTTCTTTTCATCCCTCACTTTGTGTGGCAAAGTACTTGGTGAAGGGCTCAAGAATCAAGAAGGCGTACGTCCATGATGCGGAAGTCGGATTCATCCAGCCAGCCTAGGTGGATCGGACCGAAGTAGACAGACCAGACGCTGTCGGCGACCTATTTCAGGCCTACCTCATGTCGTTGTAATAGCTGACTAAGGAAGACTTTCCGGCTCTTCCAGCGCATGGTGGAGTCGCCTGATACGAGCCGGGTTTCGAAGTGCGGTGGGTACTCGAAAGGCTCGGGTGGGTCGGTGAAGCGCCCGGCGTGCGACAGGTTGGAGAGTCCGGCCTCGATCACGAAGCGGGCGCGTTCGGTCTCCACAGTGGATGTTCTCCAGGCCATCGGGAGCTCCCAGTTCGGGAGCCCCCAGGTTACAAGGAGAACTGTAAACCATCAGGCCAGGTAGGATGTGTAAACAATCAGCCCGGTACGCTCGAAGTACTCGATGAACGCCTCGGGACCGTCGGCGACCTCCGGGTTATGCTGGAGGTATTGTGCGCCCACGTAGCTCTCCACGGCGCGACGCGGCTCACATTGGTTGAACATGAGGTCGTAGAAGGCCCGGACGTTTTCCTTGTTGCGTTCGATCCTCTTATCCATCCCGTCCTCGCATGGGTCGGGTGCCGGTGGTCGATAGTATCCGACGAACATCTAGTACTTCGAGGAAAGCGATGGCCAGCGATTCATCCCCGACCCCTCTCGAAGCAACATCGCCGGATGCGCACCGTCCTCGACCGTTTCAGCGACAAGTGGAGGCCCTTGAGCTTGTTGCGAGAGGGCCCAACGGCTGTTGACGCGTAAGGAATGCGCCGACCGCGGTGCGGCCTTGTATGACGACGAATAGGTAGTTTTGTTGGGTACACAGGGTCGGTAGCCCGTCCCGCCTAGGGTCCTAGAGACCGATTGTTAGCGTGGGCGCCGTCCCTTCTAGATCGTGATGAGTCCGAACAGTTGTTGGGGCCGAGGGAGCCCGGATCTGCAAGGTAGGACGATGCACGATCATCCTCCCGAGTCTGGAGAGAGGGATGTCTGAGGCCGAGGCGTACGTAGGGATCGATGTCTCAAAGGCGGAGCTCGAGGTGGCGGTAGAAGACGAGGGGTGGACGGTCTCGAACGACGAATCTGGGATCGAAGTGCTTGTTGAGCAGCTGTGCGAGCGTCCGGTTGAGCTAGTCGTTCTGGAAGCGACCGGCGGGTACGAGATGCCGGCGGCGGCGGCACTCGCCGAAGCGGGGATCCCGGTGGTGGTAGCGAACCCGCGGCAGGTGCGCGACTTCGCACGGGCAACGGGCCAGCTCGCCAAGACGGACCGGATCGACGCGAGGGTATTGGCGCTGTTCGGCGAGCGGGTGCGGCCAGAGGTGCGGGTGCTGCCGGACGAGGACACCCAGCAGTTAACGGCCCTTCTGGCCCGTCGTCGTCAACTGCTCGAGATGATGGTCGCGGAGAAGAACCGGCTGAAGATGGCGTCCACCACGGTGGCGAAGGACATCGGCGAGCACATCGAGTGGCTCAAGCGCAAGCTGAAGTCCGTGGACTCGGAACTCGAGCGTCGCATCAAGGCGAGTCCGGTGTGGCGCGCGAAGGAGGATCTGCTGCGGAGCGTACCGGGGATCGGTCCGGTCGTCTCACGCACGCTGATCGGAGAGCTCCCCGAGCTCGGGCAGCTGAACCGGCAACAGATCGCTGCGCTTGCCGGCGTCGCCCCTCTGAACCGGGACTCGGGTACGTTGAGAGGTAAGCGAATGGTCTGGGGAGGCCGTCGTTCCGTACGCGTGGCGTTGTACATGGCGGCCCTGACCGCTAGTCAGCGTAATCCCGCGATCCGCGTCTTCTACCAGCGGCTCACAGAACGTGGCAAGCCTCCGAAAGTCGCCCTCACCGCCTGCATGCGTAAGTTGCTTGTGATCGCCAACGCTATGGTTCGAGACGGCGTATCCTGGGACCCCACCCACGCTTCAGAGCTTGAGTTCGCACACAGTTGCTAACAAGGGCTATAATATACTTGCGGTACCCAGTGATTCATGGTATATTTGGTGTATGAGAAAGAACATTCAACGAATGGAAAGCACCATGGACGCCCCGAACACCCTCCTCGAAGCCATCCAATACTTCTCCGACGAAAACGTTGCCTTGGCCTTCGTCGCTGACATGCGCTGGCCCGAGGGCGAGCAGACTTGCCCCAAGTGCGGGAGCATCGGCAAGCACTACTTCATGAAGACCCGGAAGCGTTGGAAGTGCCGGGATTGCCGTCACCAATTCTCCATTAAAGTCGGCACCATCTTCGAGGGATCGCCCCTGTCGCTGTCTCTGTGGCTCCCGGCCATGTGGATGCTCGCCAACTGCAAGAACGGGATCAGCTCCTACGAGTTGTCCCGTGCGCTCGGCGTCACCCAAAAGACCGCATGGTTCATGCTCCACCGTATCCGGCTCGCCATGAAGGACCATGACAGGTTCTGGACCAAGATGGACGGGGACGTTGAGGTCGATGAGACCTACATCGGCGGCAAAGCCAAGAACATGCACCGGGCTCGCCGGAAGCGGATCATCAGGGGGACCGGAGGACACGACAAGACCGCCGTCATGGGACTCCTTGAGCGGCCCCGTAACGCCCCGCACTCTTTGGTCCGCACCACCGTCCTCAATGACGTCACCCAGCGCACCATGCAGGCCCATGTGCAGAATAACGTCGAGGAAGGGGCCAACCTCTACACCGACAGGCATTGGGGCTACTACGGGCCCTCTGCCAGCTACATGCACGAAGTCATCGACCACGTTCATGAGTACGTCCGCGGTCGCATCCATACCAACGGGATCGAGAACTTCTGGTCCCTGCTCAAGCGTACCATCGGTGGGACCTACGTGTCGATTGAGCCCTTCCACGTCACCCGCTATCTCGACGAACAGGCGTTCAGGTTTAACACCCGAGGCGACAACGACCGGGGCCGCTTCGCTAGTGTCGTGTCCGAGATCTTCGGTAAGCACCTCACCTACTCCGAGTTGACCGGGGCAGAGGCATGTCAAACGTGAAGGACGTGAAGGACGGGACGAAGAACGTTCCGCCCCCTACAAGCGAAGGGGACGAAGGCCGGGTCACCGCCGAGACGGTGGTGACTGACGGCACTTCGGGTATGGAACGCCTGGCCGAGCTTACACGCAAGATCATTCGACCGCCGGAACCGTGATTCCAGGGCTATTGGCCACCATTAGCGCCCTAGTTACGACCTCTCGGAATCCCGTGGTATCGGCAAAGAAACCGGGATACCCTTGCTTCAAAAGCATATAGGAACCGGCGGTTACGAGAACAACGTGGTGGTTCGGGTCGTCCGCGTAGAGGATCTCCAAACCAGAGTAAGTATCCGACGCTAGCCCCTCCTGGCGTTCTGAGAAGCCCTGTATTTGTACGGTTCGTTTCTCGGCGTCCATGTGAACCAGAAAGCGATGGGCCGACGTCACGCCTTCGGCATGCTCGCCGAGAAATTCGAACGATGCCGCCCAGAACTCTAGACGTTCATTCACATTAAGATCATCGGCCAACTCTGCAAGCTCCTCTAGGAAATCTTCTGGTCTCTGCAACGGCACGTTGGGTACGGATGGGCTCCGTTCTTCATACGCGGTCCAGTGCGCCATGAGGACAAAGAAACGCAGCCATTGCAGGTCGCCCTCCCCTTCCGATTCGCCTGCCTTCAGGTCCTGACCCAAGAAGAAAGACGCCGCCTCAACCGCAGTTGCCCACATGTGCTGAAGGGTTGAGCGCATCTGCAACTCAATACGCATCCTCCGCCACTCCGGCTTCTGTTCCGATTCGTAGCGGTACACGAGATGCAGACTTCGGTAACCGGAGGTTTTCGGCATCGCAATGTAGTCGTCTGTGCGATGATGGCTGAAAACCCCTCGCGTTCTGCCCTTGTATGCTTCATATAGGGTGCGCACGTCACCTATCGTTGGGAGGATGACCCTGCATCCTCCAAGATCCTGTATCTGGGTCGCCCTCGTGTGGGGCCTTCGAAGCAGCTTATTCTCAATGGACACGAGGCGCTTCAGTCTCCGCGTCACGATGCCACGACCGCCCAAGATACTATCGCACCGGTTGGCAAGGGTGCTGGTTAGGGCATGAAGAGGATATCCATGTGCCGAGCGCCAATTGGCCACGACCTGCCGGGCCTCGGTCCGGCCCATCGTACCACCTGATTCAATTAGGACCTTCCCGGCGCGGTTCACGTCGGCCCTGCTGTACTTAGGCTTCACCCAAGTCACTTCGTCCTCCCAGGTAGTTAGTTGGACGGTCATCTTACCGTCCCCCACCTGGGTACCGCAAGTATGTTGTTGCCCTAACAAGCGAGCGAAGTATGTACTTAGTGCAAACGGCGTCATAGGGCCTCACGACCCGTTATCTGGTTGTGGTTCATCGGATTCCGGCCAGCCCTCCTTTGGCTTTTTCTTCTTCAGCGCCCGCCTCAACCCCTCCTCAAAAGGCACGTCGATCTTGAGCCGATCTGGCTCAGGACCCGGTTTGCCACAATCTTCGCCATCACCACCGGACACACCCGACATAACCCCGAATGGTGTGCCGGAGTTGACCGCAGATAGGTGCGTGGCGTATCTTCCCTCAGGTTCAAAGATGGGGGAATTCATATGACTACTCCGTATGACAGCGCCATTGTGGCGCTCGAAGAAGAGGTCGCGGCCCTGACGGCGGCCCTACGGGTACTCCGAAGGCGTGGCCAAGACCACCAGGACCTGAACGGCTCGAAGGTCTCATTCACGCCAGACTTCACAAGCATCAAGGCCGTCCAAAACCCGCCCACCAACGAAGAGGCAATAGAGGCGATCCTTGAAGCTGCATACCCGGAATACCTCGGGACGTCGAGGATCGTCGAACTTGGACCCGGGCCTGGCGGCAGGAACCTGAACAAGAACTCGGTGCGCTGGGTGCTCAAGCACGGCGTGGACACCATGCGGATTGAAAAGATGAAGCAGAACGGCAGGGTGTCGTACAGGATCGTGAAGTAGAAAAATAAAGAAGCCCTCACATCCGGGTCTAAGCCGGACATGAGGGCCTTGGGGGCAGTGGCAGAGTGGCTTATTGCGACCGTCTTTAAAACGGCTGGGGTGCTGCAACACCCCCGTGGGTTCGAATCCCACCTGCCCCGCGCTTTTTGACAACTGGCATACGGTGGGACTCGCCTATTGGTGAAGGCATCCCTCTTAAAAAGGGCCGATCCCCACGGATCTTGCGGGTTCGAATCCCGCTCCCACCGCACAGTTTTCTCAAAAAGTGTTCCATACGAAAGGACATGTTTGCGATTCCCGCAAGATGCATTTCTGACACACGAGGCCAATGTTTGCGGTCTGCGGGCCACGTTTGCAGATGATGTATACATTCGCCCCCTAGGTCGTTAAGCGGTAGAATAGGCGCTTCCCGTCTCCCGCCTTAACCAGACACCGCATCCTCGCGCCATCGTCTAGCTTGCGCGTGTTCCACCTGAACTCGAATTCGCCCACGTAGCGGTGTAGATGCTTCTTGCTGACGCTGTGGAACGTGCCGATCACGCCGCGTTTGAGGATCGCGAAGAAGGACTCGGCGGTGTTCGTCGTCGCGTCACCGCGCACATACTCTTTCCGCTTGTGGCTCACCGTTTCGTGCCCAGCGAATTCCTTGTCGAGTCCACTATACGCGCCGAACTCATCGGTGTAGATCGTCGCTAACGGTAACACCGTCTCACGCAGCGCAGCCTTGAGGGTCGCCCCGGTCACGTTCGGGACGACGCGGGCACGAACCTCACCGTCTCGCTGTATCGCCGCGAATACAGGTGTTTTGAGTTCCGTGGAGCGTCCGGGCTTTGATCCCCGGCGACCGCGTGGGCCGACGTAGGTTTCATCGGCTTCAACTTGACCGTCGAGCATCCCGTTGCCTTCATCCGACATCGCCCAGCGGATGCGGTGCATGAGAAACAGCGCGGATTTGTAACTAAGGCCCGTCTCCCGTTTGATCTGTAGGGCGGAGACACCCTTTTTCGAACTGGATGCCCGCCAGTACGCGTGGCACCAAACACGCAACGGTATCCGGCTGTCCTCCATAACCGTCCCCGTCCTCACAGTGTACTGTCGCTTGCATCCTCGGCACCGCCAACGGTAGCCACGCTGTCGGCAGCCATCACGGGACTGCATTTGGTACACGTCACAATCACCGCAACGTGGGCAGCACGGATCGGCTTCCCAACGTAAGTCTTCGAGAAACGCGACCGCCGCATCCTCATCGGCGCACGCCATCGGGATGTCCGTGGTCGTCGGGCTCTTGTCGCTTCCAACTTTCGCCATGTTCTCTTTATCTCTATGTGGGGACCATTGAACGTACTCTAAATATAATATCCCCATCGAGTTACGTCAAGTATATACTTCCGACAAGCGATTGCTATTGACGCCGAAGGAGGGGTAGGGGCGCTTCGCGCTTGTGAGACGTTAGATTCACTCGTTGCGATGGGTGTTTGCGCGCCTCCCGATGGTATCAAGATGCCACGCCGTTGTAGTCCTCTTCGAGAAACGCGGCCCCCCCATAGCGGGATGTCGGATGGCTGCTGGCAACGGGATGGCGATGGAAGGCATCGGCGGGTGGTTGTTGGTATACGTGGTTGGTTCTGTGCCGATGGCGCTCTTCTACGCCGCGGGGCTGGCTGGTCGGTTCTTCAACTACCACCTGGGGATCCTCGCAGGCATCTTCCTCGTACTCACAGCGCCGCTAGTACTGGTGGTCTCGAAGCTGGCGTCCGCCCCCGCATGGAACATCGCGTCGTTATGGGTTGGAGCAGGATCCACCTCGCTCGTGGTCTTGGCGGGCGCGCTATTTGCAGATGAGGCGAGACTTAGGGATGTGGCCCCGACCGTGGCGGCGATCGCATTCCTCTCGATCGTCTGGGCCTTGGTCTGGACGATGTACTTTCTCACCTCTGAACGAGTGACCAGGACCTTCGGCTAGTCACGAACTCCCTGGAACGCGAGATCCCTTTTGGCCGGGGAAGGGCTACCGCTGACGCGAGCGGCGGGCGAGTTCGCAGTGATCGTCCTGGGCGTTCTCGTAGCACTTGCTGCGGAACGCTTTTGAATGATCGCCGCCTGGATCGATCTTCAGGACCGGGCGGCGCTTCTGGGCCAGGAGGAAGCACGGGCGTTGGACCCCACGCGAGGCCCTCAGTGTATTAGGTGCCTGATGCTTGACTCGGTGCTGAGTGCGAAAGAAAGGGGTCGCACACCGGCGCCTGAAAGACGCCATTCAGATAAGGGAGTTCCGTTCGTATGCACGCGCATCCTCCCGGCGCCGCTCGCCGGTGGACCTATCGAGCGTTGTTCTTATCGTTGACGCTCGCGGCCTTGCCCGTGCCGGCCGCTGCCCAGCTCCCGGGAGCACGCACGACGATGGACGGAGTCTACACCGACGAACAGGCCGACGCCGGTGCGAAGACGTACGAGGCGATCTGCTCCACGTGCCACGGCACGGGTCTACCCCTGAAGGGCCCCAGCTTTCTGAAGAAGTGGTCCGACCAATCGCTCTACCGACTATGGGAGTACATGAGCACCCGCATGCCCTACGGAGCTCCGGGCACCCTGGCCGGCGAAGAGTATCTTGGCATGCTCGCCTGGGTCTTGCGCGAGAACGGCTACCCGGCGGGTGACACGCCCCTGCCCGACACCAACGCGAACGGCATCTACTTCGAGATCGCGCCAATATTCCTGGCCCCCAGGCCCGACACCCCGTAGGCGGGTCGAAGAGCATCAACAAAGACTCGGCGTTATTCTGGGTCCGCCCTCCTCGCCGGGCTCGGCGTGCATCCGAGTTCGGCTGTTCGTCCCTCGGTCATGCGCCGGGTTCAGTTGCTCTAGCTCGCGCCACGCGACGCTCCACAAGTCGGGCGTGCACGTCTTGGACGCGCCCTTGTTCGAACTGCTGACGTCGAACACATCCTTCGTGCCCTTGTTTCGGAAGGACTGGACCTGGATCGCTGACCTTGTAGCTCCCGCTCCCGGTTGGCATGGTGATCGCGCAGCAGAAACGAAGATCCATCAGCCCGCAACGGAGGCCTACCGGTGAAAGGGTCCGTCTTCGTAGGAACGAGCCTCGACGGCTTTATCGCCCGCCCAGACGGCGCCCTCGATTTCCTACCGGACGATCCGGAACCCCATGGTTTCGACGAGTTTCTAGCGTCCGTGGACGCGCTCGTGTAGGGCCGCAAGACCTACGACATCGTGCAGGAGTTCGGCACCTGGCTCTACGGGGATAAGCCCGTGTTCGTGCTCAGTTCTCGGGACTTGAAGGAACCGCCTGCCGGTGCCAAAGTGGAACGCATTTCTGGAAGCCCCGCCGATATCGCGTCAGCCCTGGAAGAACGAGGCATAGGCCATATCTATGTCGATGGCGGGGTTACCATTCAGCAGTTCCTCCGGGCCGGGCTTATCCAGCGCCTGATCATCACTCGCGTACCTGTGCTCATCGGCTCTGGGATTCCACTTTTTGGCCCTCTCGATCACGACGTGTCCCTGACTCATGTGGCCACGCGCCACTTTCCCAGTGGCCTCGTTCAAAGCGAGTACGAAGTGCGGAGTACGTCAACGCGGCGCGCAGCGCAGCCGGGTTAGCAGAATGGCCATGACGGAGTTCAGACTACCAAGGCTGCCCCCTCCGTGGCTGATCGCGGCATCCGCTGTCTTCGCCGTGTCGCCGGCCGTGAGCCAGGTCCAGGAAGAAGAGCACCTGCCGTGTGGGACACCGGACCCCCCGAGTACGGACGGAAGTCGTCGAGATCCTCAGGCTCCCAGAGCACGCTGACAGTCGCGCTCCTATGGAGCTGACGGACGTCACAGGGGACGACCTAGTCGAGGTGACAGACGCTCGCGGCAACTCGGATGTGTGTGTATGCTGCGGCCTATTGGACGGTCTGGCAGCAGAATCGCTTGTCCGTTACGTGTCACCTAGCGATCGTTCGGTCATGATGCACAGATAGTGGTCGTCCGGATCGCGGAAGCCCGCCATCCAAAGCTCTTGCTCGTCAGTTCTATGTACTACATGCGGGGGGTCTTCCATTGACACACCCCTCGATTCGAGCACGCTACAGGCCGACTCAATGTCATCCACTCGGTAGTAGATTAAAGGGTTTGAGGTGATACCTGGTCTTTCAGGCGTTCCGAGATAGAGGTGACCTGCCCCCAAGAGCGGTACCACATCCTATGTTAGTCCCAGCACCTGTGGAGGGCCGTGAAGGACGGGCATCCTCAGGAACCAGGGCGACGGCTTAATCGCCTCAGGGGCCGGGGGAAAGCCGCCGCAGGCGCTGTGGGGTCGGACGGTATTGTACTCGCGCCTCCATTGCTCGACCAGCACGGCCGCCTCCGCCAACTAGTAGAAGATCTCCCCGTTCAACAGCTCGTCCCTGAGCTTGCCGTTGAAGCTCTCGTTGTAGCCGTTCTCCCACGGGCTGCCCGGCTCGATAAAGAGCGTCTCGACGCCCACGCGCCCCAACCACCGCCGCACGAGCTTCGCGGTGAACTCCGGTCCGTTGTCCGACCTCAGATACTCGGGAGGCCCGTGTCGGACGAACAGATCGGCCAGCGCCTCGAGCACGTCGTGCGAGCGGATCTTGCGAGCCACCACGATCGCCAGGCACTCCCTCGTGTGCTCGTCCAGCACTGTCAGCAGCTTCAGCGCACGCCCGTCGTGCGTCCTCGAGGCCACGAAGTCGTACGACCAGACGTGGCCCCGATACAGCGGCCTCAGCCGGATGCACGATCCGTCGTTGAGCCACAGCCGACCTCGCTTCGGCTGCCGCTGCGGGACCTTCAGCCCCTCCTGCCTCCAGATCCGCTCCACCCGCTTGTGGTTCACCCCCCAGCCCTCGATGCGGAGCATGTCCGTGACGCGTCGGTAGCCGTAGCGGCCGAATCGACTCGCGAGTCGCACGATATCACCTCGGAGCGCCCCCTCGTCACTCGCCACTTTCCTCGCCCGGCGCTGGGTCGTGCGTGGCTGCCCGAGCACCCGGCACGCTCTCCTCTCCGACGCCCCGAGCTGCTGACGTACACGCACCACACAACGTCGTCGGCGCTCGGGGCTCAGAAGTTTCCCTCGGCCGCTTCCTCCAGGATCAGCTTGTCCAGTGTCAAGTCCGCCACTGCTCGCTTCAGGCGCCCGTTCTCGCGCTCACGCTCCTTCAGGCGCCGTGCCTGGCTCACCTTCATCCCGCCGTACTCCCGCCTCCACCGGTAGTACGTCTGCTCGGTGATGCCGAGCTCCCGGCTGATCAGCTTCACGGATTTGCCGCGAGCCAGACCCACCTCTGCCTCCCGCAGTGCAGTGATGATCTGCTCCGGAGTGTGTCGCTTCCTTCCCATCCTCACCTCCTCGCTGAAAAGCTTCAGACCAGGTCGATCCTAACATTGCACCTGGTCTCGTTTCAGGGGGTCAGGTCACCTTTGGGGCCACGCTTCGCGGGTCCCCGGCAGGGGCTGGCGAGGGACTCCGCCCCCTTCGATCCCCCGGACGCCCGCGCTCCGGCGGAGTTCGCGGGCGGGGGGCTCGCCCCCCATCCCTCTTGCCGGTGCGTCCTGAGTCGCGCGCCACACGAAGGACATATGGCGGCAGGCAGCTGCTGGGGTCGGTTGAGGGGACGCGGACTAGGAGAGGCCGCTAGAGGTCTCGTCGGCCAAATCAATGGGGAACTCGCCGAGGACACACGAGCAAAGTCTGCGCTCCGAACAGCCCTACAGGCTCACCGTGGAAAACCACGCAATGTTGATCCCAAAGCGCTGGCCGCGTAGTGGTCGGACCGCACCGACGCGGCGCATGTCAATATCCGTCGGGACGATCCCTCAATCGCTGAGCAGCAGGTACTTCAAGCCGAGCATCATAGACCAGGGATTGATGCGACTGATTTCGGTGTCGTTCATTATGGGAAACGGATGCACCTCGTAAGGACTCGTGTCCACAAGGTCGTCGACCCAGCTGTAGGACGCCTTCAGGCCGAGCAGGAGCTTGTCGCCCAAACGATAGTCGGCACCGGCAAAGAGCTGCTTCGCAAGCCCGCTGTCGGACAGATCGACGTCCTGCAGACTGTTGTACTCCGCCGCGGGACGACCGCCGCATGGCTGACTAATGCACGAGTATTCGCTGCTGAAATACAGCCCCGACAGCTCGACGAAAGACAGGCCCAGCCCGGCGCCCAGGTAAAGCATGACCCGGCTTTCTGCGAACGCGAAGTCGTGATAGGCGTTCAGGGACAGCGTGCGCGCGGCCAAGGCATCGACCCTGGTGGTGTTGGTCGACGTATAGTTGCTGTCTTCGTTAGGCAGGATCGGAGATCCATCGAGAAAGGTAATGTCGGTGAATTCTTGCTCGATGTTGTTCGATCGCTGGGAGACCGACACCTCCACGCGCACGTCGCCGAAATCTCGACCGACGGCGACTTCAAAAGCAGTACCGAGATCCGAGGGAAGGTTGTAAAACCAGCGATAGCCCTCCGGCGTGCCGCTGCAACGGAAATTCGGATAACAGATATTGTCCCGGTTATGGCCCGCCTGCTTCATCACGGGATTCCAGTTCGTCCCGCCGCTCGCGCTCACGTACCACCCGTAAGACCCCGGCTGTTGACCAGCACCTTGTTCCGCTCGGCCGAGCAGGGTGCAGATCGCAAGCGTGGCTCCGAAGGCGTGTAACTGCCAGGACAAAGGCATTTGAGTCACCTCCAGTTGAGTCCGATGGCCTTCATTTGAGGATACCGCCTCCCAAGGACCCCGATCAACGGATCCCACACTATCGAGCCGGTAACGGGAGATTCCAATCGCCCCACGCGGGGGGTAGCCCAGGAAATGGCCCGCCTCCGCGTGGCAGATTCATGGCGACGAGCACATGGCTCATCCCCACCACGGCGGCTGCGCTGGCAAGGCCGAGCTGGTCTTGGCTCCTCCCGTAGCAACGGGGAGCCAAAGCTTCCGCCGTGAAGCGGTGGAGTAGAAGGCGGCCTCATTCTGCCTCGTCACGGCTTCGCTTGAAGTCCATCGGAGACTGATAGTCGATTGGAGCTGGCGCGAGTGGCAAGTCCAAGAGGACCGTGGCGCAATCGGCGGAGGCGCGCAGCACCTTCTGGGCTTGATCCGGGGTCGTGGACGGTTTAACTCGGCTGCCAGCCGAGCCGAGCGTCGAGTGTCGGCACTGCTGTCTTAATCGCCATCGTCGGCTCAGGTTCGACGAACGTGCGCATTGACGATCCCCGGGCCGCCGAACTCGCCAGCTAAGTAGGCTGCCCAGTCCGCTGGTGAATCTGTCCTAAGTTACTTAAATAATTGAAGTTATATTATATATCCAAGGTATTAGTCACCCTTTCGATCACCCTTTGCGAAAGGGGACCCGGAATCCTTGCCGCAGCGTTTGGCCGCCACCATCCTCAATCCTCTGGAGGCCGACGTGCCCCACGCCCCAAGGGGCCGTCGCTGACCCGAAGCGACGTGGAACAGAAACGACACGAGCATCTGGCGCCTTCGCTAGGGGTCGAGAATACCCTTACGGCTTCGACTACGACACGGTGAGGGGTGGAGTCGTTCTCTCGCCCTCCCCTTTGCCCTGAATCCATGGACCACGACCGATTCTACTCGGACCCCGCACCCAGCGCGTCGGGCTGAAAGGTGCCCTTCCGGCTCGCCACACACGACCCGGAAACGCGCGGAGACGACCACCGCAGGCCCACGTGAGCGAGCAGACGGCAGCCGCTCGATCCGACGGCCCGGGATCCGTCAAAAGTGGTACTTCAGGCCGACCGTTACCGCCAGGTAGCTGATGCCCTCGAATCGCTGCGTGGTGTCGAATGGGGTGACGCCGTCCGCCTGCACGGGTGCATGGCTGCGGATAAGATTCCAGGTCGCCTCGTCGGTGATATGGCCGAATTGGGCCCAGCGCCCCGTCACGCCGACCGAGGTGTGCTCGGTCAGCGCGTAGTCGGCGCCGGCGAGCACCTGGAACCCAAACGCTTCTTGACGCACCGTCGTATCGAGGGAGCTGAGGGTGCCTGCCGCGGCGCGCTTGGCGGCGTCCGGCCAGTCCGGCTCAAAGTCGATGCGCAGGTACTCGGCGTCCGGCTTCCGGATGAACTGGTTGGCATAGTTCAGGGTGGTGATGGCCACGCCGAGGCCGCCGCCGACGTACGGCGTCCAGGGCGACTCGTTCGGAAAGTCGTAGTACGCGTTCGCGAAGATCTGGTGGGCGGCGTAGTCACGGATCCACTCGCGCGGTGGCTGGTCGTCGCTCCACTCGGTGTCCTTGCCCTGGAGCGCCACGTCCGTGGTGGCCCCGACCGCCGCGGTGGCGGGCCCCTGGGACCGGGTGAGATACTCCACCTCGACGCGCACCCGGTCGGCCCGGTAGCCGAACAGGAGGCCGCTCACGACCCCGCCCCCCGGGTTGAACGCGTTGCGCAGGATGGCCGTCGGCGTGCTGGCGCGGCACGCCTCGTCGCTGGCCGGCGGGCTGGTCGATGCCGGATAGAGGAGCCGGTCGCACCGCGTCGGGTGGTTGACCCCAGTGACGACCGAGGTGAGGGTGGACGCGTTCGCCCTCCCCACCTCGAGGCCGACATAGAAGCCGTCCTGGTCGGTCTGGCCGCGGGCGGCCGCTGCCGACCCCAGGAGTGAGAGGCCCGCGCGCGCCGCCGATCGCGCCCCGCCGCCGGATGGCATCAGTCCCATGTCGGTGTTGTACTCGCGAGCACGCACGCCGTTCCTGGGGCTTGGTCAGGAAGGCATCGAGGCCCTGTTGGAGGCGGCGGGCGGCGTCCGGGTCCTGGTCGGCGCGGGCGAGCACCCAGGAGCCAGCGAGGAGTTTACGCCTGGTGTCGCGCTTCCGTTCCCTGGTTGATTCAATGGTACGCAGCCGCGCGATCCGGTTGGCGATTTGCTGCTTTTATTTTTCGAGCTCGGCGATCCGCTCATCCGCTGGTTTAGCCATAATCAGAGCGTAGCACGAGCCCTCTTGACGAGTTCACCAGAACGAGGAAAGCGCACTTTATAGTTCATGCGAAACCTCGGGCTAGAGGATCGTAGCGGCGGCGCACACGGCGAGCGGACGCGGCTCAAGAATCAGATGCGGCGGCTCTTTCGTTGCACGGTGTCGCTGAGCGAGGGGAGGCAAGCGTGAGTGCGCTGATCGCCCGCCGCACGGAGTTCTGGTGGAGCGAACGCCAGCGGCCACGGCCTGCCAGTCGGCGAGCTCGGCCGGAGGCGGTGACCGTGCGGCGCTCCGCCATCAGGACGCGCCGGCACGAAGGACGGGGGGCGAGCGCCCCGCCCGCGAACTCCGCCGCAGAGTGGGCCTCCGGGGGATCGAAGGGGGGCGTAGCGCCCCCTTGCCAGAGCGCAATGGTAGAGTCGAGGGCTGGCGCGGTGCCCTTAGGGTACGCGGCGTCCTCCGCACGCTTTCGCGTCGGTGCTTAGATCGTCTCCCATAGACCCGGTTCCAGCCCCTGCTCCTCGAACCGGACGTGCGGATTTCCCGCATCCGGCTCTCAGTCGGGATCATGCCTTCGCACACGGAAGGCACCTCGGCATCGACGAAAGGCGTCTCAGGCTGTGGTACAGCCGTGTGTTGAAGAATGGCACGTAGTTCCTCTTCCTCACCTTTCGCTTTCGCCGCAACCACTGTCCCAGCCGCCGGGTCGAGTGTGCATCTACGGCCGCGTAGGCCGGGCTGACTTGCCCGATTGTGAAGTAGTTTGCCCATCCGGACATCATCCGATTGAGGCGCCCTACGACCTCCTCTGCTCGCCAACTCTGGTACCGCCGGGCCGTTTGCTCACTAATCCTACGGCAGATGCTCTGAACGCTCGCCCTGCTCGGTCGCGTGCCGATGTACCGGCTTCCGTCCGTCGGGCGATAGTTCCAGCCGATGCGATATCCAAGGAACTCAAGAGGCTCCTCAGGGCATCGGAGGCACCGGGTCTTCTGGGCATTGACCGGTAGCTTCAGTTTTCCCATGAGCCGGTTGACCACCGTCAGCATCTCCGCCGCCGGGGCCTTCCCAAGCACACAGAAATCGTCCGCATAGTTCACGATCTCCGCACCGAAGCGCCGGGCATAGCCCAGCACCTTCCAGCCAAGGATGAACCGCTGCATGTAGATGTTGCTCAGCAACGGCGAGATCGGAGCTCCTTGCGGGGTCCCCTTTCTCTCCTTCCGCGCCCGGCTCGTGCGTCGGCTGCCGCCCTTGCCGTCCTCCTCTATCACCGGCATTTCCAGCCACGCCTTGATGAGTCCCAGCATCCGCCCGTCGCTCACGCGTCGTGCAATGCTCTTCATCAACTCGGCATGCGGCATCTCACCGAAGTAGTTGGAGAGGTCTGCATCGACCACTTCGTTGCGGCCACTGTTCAGCAAGCGGTGTATCCGCCCGACCGCGTCCTTGGCGCTTCGTCCCGGCCGGTATCCGTATTGCTCCGGCTCCAGGTCCGCCTCGAATATCGGCCCCAACACCAGCATCGCCGACGTCTGCGCAACCCGATCCCTCAGGCACGGTATGCCCAAGGGACGGAACTTCCCTGGCTGCTTCTTCGGGATCAGCACCTGTCGTACCGGACTCGACTCGTAGGTGCCGTCCCTCAGATCCCGCGACAGTTCCCCAGCCCAACGCTCCACTCCGTACGCCTCGATGTCCGCGACCGTCATACCGTCCACTCCAGCCGCCCCACCGTTGCGTCGGACCAGCCCCCACGCCTCCAGCAGGAAGTCCTCCCGCCATACCTTGTCGACGAGGGCGTGAAAGCGCCGGTCAGGTTCTTCCCTTCGCTTTCGCATGTAGCACGGTCTGGAGTTTCCGAACGCTCGCCGACCCTGTTAGACTCGCGCCAGTGGTCATGTCCCTGCCTCCGTTCCGTACCGCTCTCAACTCAGGGCCCCTTCCCTCGACGGGCATTACCCCGCGTCCTCAGTACTACGGGCCCATCCGCCACCCTGCCGGCCCAGCCTGCCCCTCGCGGGGTTCCGGTTGCCGGGTGCACGACACCGACAGGGCTTCCCGTGTTTGCTACGCTCTCCATCTTCCATGCATGCCGACGCCACTACCCCGGCGGAAACCAGCCGGTTGTCCCGTCGCTCTCTTCCCGGCCAGTCGGCGGCCTTCCCCTAGTTAAAGGAGGATCGGCTTCCGCATCACGCGTTTTGGAGCCTGCTCGGCGTTCACTCACGTTCCGGCCTGCATGGTCGCTGAACCGCCTACCGACTTAGCTCCTCCCCTGGCCGTCTCCGCCGTTTCCGGCTTCGTGCCCGTTTAGGGCGTCGCATATCGGTCGCAGCCCTTTTGCCAAAGTGCTTCAACCCATGTCGTTACCTCCATGAATCGCTCTGGCTGCTACCAGCGGAAGCGACAGTCGCTGGGTGGGATTCGCACCCACTAGGAAAACGCGCCTTTCCACGGCGCACTTAAACACTGCGTGGGCTGGCTTACGCACCTTAAGGGGCGTGAGCCAGCGCTTCTACCCACGGCCAGCGACGCGGTCGTGGCGGGCAGGCTACGGCTTGCCAACGGCCTCCAAGGGCTCCCCCGTGACGGACGAGCTGTGGCCTCGGTCCACCTGCCTGCGGAGGTGTCTCGACGGTTGGAAGACGGGCACCGCGCGGGGCGGGACCTCCACAGGTTTGCCGGTCCTGGGGTTGCGGGCCTTGCGGCCCTTGCGGTGCCGCACCTTGAAGGTGCCGAAGCCCCGGAGCTCGATGCCCTCCCCGTGCGCAAGCGCGTCCTTCACAGCGTCGAGGAAGGCGTCGACCACCAGCCCGCAGTCCCTCTTGGTGACTCGCGGTCCAACCGCATCGGCGACCTGCTCGACCAGGTCTGCCTTGGTCATAATCCCCTTCTCCTCGCCCGAAGTGTGGCCAGGGTCCCGTCGCTCCTCATGATAACTTGCAGGGACGCGCGATGTGGTCGCGGCTTTCGGGTTGCCGGTTGCTTCACTGGACGGCCGCCCTGCGGGCCGGCCATTTTGAGAGGCGTGCCTCATCCCCGAGATGCGGCCGCTGTCGAACTTGAGTTGCCGGGAGTCGCTATGGGACGACGCCGGGTCCCATGGGACGGCCGAACGACTGAACGGCGAACGGGGCTGCTCCATGGGATTCCGCTACCCGCCGCGCAAAGGGTGATTGCAGGGGTGATCGCGGGCAAGCGACGGCATCATAACTAATTATTACATATAGCGTTATGACATTTTTCTTGTCGGACTGGTACTCGTCGCAGATGAACACTGCGGGCCGGAGGTAGCGGCCGGGCCGGCGGGCGGCCTCGGCGGGCCGCCGGAGCAGCGCCTGCATCCAGGCGTTCTTGAGGAGTACGCCGATGGCGCGGGCGAGCGCGGGGTTCGCGCCCGCGGGCATGTTGAGCGCGAGGACCTTGCCGCCCTCGATCAGCTCGCTGAGCGGCGGCAGCCGGCGCCGGAGGCCCGGCACGGGCCGGCCGGCCTCGGCGTCCTCGTCCGGCGCAGCACCATACATATGTATGGATTCGTCCGGGTCCGGTGGCGGCGGGCAGAACACGCCGGCGACCTGCGGCTGGTCGAAGAGCGAGAGGAACACGCTGATGCCCTCGACGATCGACGTGCGGAGCTTGGCGTCGAGCGCCGTCCAGTCATGCAGATACCACCGCTCAATGGCCTCGACCTGCTCGCGGAACTCGCTCCCCGCTCCGCCCCCGCTCTCCTCCGTCGCGTATGCGACCTTGAGTTCCTTGAGCCGGTCCCGGAGTGCGGGGTCGAGCTGGCAAGCCGCCTTGTCCGAGCCGGGCACCGGCTCCCAGCCCCATTCCCCGAGGGGTTCCTTGTGAGCGGCGAGATCCTTGGTCGCGATGACGGCCCGCACCGGGCAGAGCCGGTCGGCCAGCTCGCGGGCCTCGCCGATCTTGCGGCCGAACAGCTCCGCATCCACCGTGCAGCGGTAGATGTCCTGCAGCGTGACCCAGCCCCCCGGCAAGAGCCGGTGCAACCTATCTAAAAAGCTCGTAAGTCGTTGTGGCTAAAAGCTCATCTGCTCGGGGTATCTGTATTGTGCCCCCAGAGTTGCCCCATAATCGCACCCGCATCCAGCGCTCGCCATCAGCGTCCATTGCGATCCAGCATAGCGGAGCCATCGTCTCGGCCCCGCGGGTGCCAGCTGGCCGGCGCGGCCGCCCCGCAGGGCAGCCTAGTAAGAATCATGCTATATCATCCTATCGGATCCGATAATGTATAACATAGGATGTGGTACCGCTCTTGGGGGCAGGTCACCGGCCCGGTTACGCTCCCACAAGGCTGCTACGGGTCCCGTGTGAGACGCTCCCGTAATGGCACTAATCATAAGCAATCGAGGACCGTCAACCGCTTGCTGTCGGTCATGGACATCGAACCGCTTGCGGCACGTCACCCGCAACATCGTGGAGCGGATCTCGGTCCAGGTCCGAATCGCCGATGGGCTCGTGGGCCGCTTCACTCGGGCGAGAGCTCTCAGAGATCCGGAGGGGGAGCCAGGATGTCGTCCACGGTCGCGACAGTCCTTGCCCCGTATTCATCAGAAGCTGAACATCCCCGCGTCTGACTCTGTGAATCGAGCTCCACATGCCTGCCCGGTGAGGGTCGAAGTGAACCCGGATGGGCCGATCTCCGCCTCTATGTCCAGATCTATCCGGCAGGATCCGCTCCGACCGTCATCCGTGGCCCAGCGAACCGTACCATCCACCTCGCCGCTCAAGGCGAACCCAAGGTCGCCCATGATGGACAGTGCGAGACTTATGGCCAGGTTGGGCGCGCCGTTCAGGGTGAGCGCGAGCCCGGTATCCTCGGGCGTGACCACGCAGTCCGAGTGTATCATGGTCATCGACAGGGACACGGAAACGTCTTCGTCGCTGTCTGGATCTCCCATGAACTCGGCCTGTAGGTTGTTCACAGTCACCGTTCCACCCATCAAGCAGGGCGCAGTGAACTCTTCCTGGATGAGGCTCCTGAGGTCTAGGATCTCGCCCTCAAGAGCCGAGTTCTCGGTGATGACTTCAAATCCCGGGCTCGTCGCCGCCTTCACGAGCGCGAGCGCTTCCTCCCGGGTCAGTGAGTCTTCGTCGGGCCCCGTCGAGTCGTCACCGCATGCGACCAGGCCGATAGCAAGGCCCAGAACCAACCCCGCCAAAACAAGCCGCATGAAATGCCTCCTCTGGTCATATGACCTTATGGGTTTACTTAGGTGATCGGCCCGAGCTGTCGTCACGCGACGGGGCATCTGTTCGGGCAACGCTCTCGCGCGGCCGGGCTAATCATACCGACGTGACCCCTTATGATACCAATATTAGGGTCATGATGTTTAAGGTCATTATGACCCTAACATCCGGACGCACCTGATCCGCGCCGTGCCAGAGCTGGCCCAGGAACGCGTCGAAACCGCGACGCGCGTCCTCGAAGAACACGAAGGTCGCATGAGTCGTCCTGTTCCGTGTCGTGTTCACAGGAGCTCCGGGACTTGATCGGCCAACAGTACATCGACATCTTAAAGACTTAATTCGCCGCCAACTAATTGCGATCTGGACAAATGGCTCGTGTTGTTGAGGGTCTGAGAGAAGGGACGGACTGCAACACTTTCGTTTTTCAGCAGAACCTTGTCAGGGGACTAAAACATCATGATACGAAGCCGCTGTCTGTATTCTCTCATCGTGACTTGTACCGTGCTCTTTCCCATGGCCACGCCCGCTCTGGCACAAGGCGAGCGACGGTTCTATGTGGGCACAGAACTAGGAACTCTCTTATCGTCTGCGGTGACCATGACGGGTGACAGCAATGATCGCGCCAGCATCTGCGATGAGTTCATCAACCCGCTATATGCGTCCGTACCTGGCTGCACCGACGCGGCACGTGGCGTGGGAGACAGTTGGAGTGTGCCGTTCGATGGAGCCGGTGGCGTTGCGATGAGCGCTGTGATGGGATACCGGCTGCACGGCATGGTGCGGGCAGAGGTAGAGTACGTGATGAGGACCTCCAACTACTCCCAGCGGTCCGGGGTGCTCGCCGCCCAGGGGGTCAATGCCGACAAGCTGAGCGACGAACTGTTCTTGGCGCAGGAGTGGTTGGGTCTCGTCGAATCGAAGAGCCTGATGGGCAACGTGTACCTGGACCTGCCTGGCGTGGCCGGGGGCTTCACGCCGTTCGTGGGGTTGGGTATGTATGGGGATTGGGAGAACGAATGCAGACTACGCGAGCGTGTGGTCCAGAAACACGGATCCGGTGGCCATAGACACGGGTCGAGACCAGCCCAACGCCGATCAAATCGCGCGCAATCTAGCCGGCACGTCCAGCTCGGCGCAGGCCACCATGGGGGATACACAGACCAGTTACCAAATTCTCGCTGGATTCGATTATCCGGTGTCGGAAACGGTGTCGGTAGGACTCAGGGCTCGCTGGATGAGGTCGGGTGAATTTACAGGTACCGTGGTCTGGGATCCGTTGCGCAGCCATGTGCCGAATCTGCGGCGCGATGGCAGTGAGCCCGTGGACGGTACGATGTCGACCGACGGTTTTTCCTTTGTGGGAGTCAGTCTTGGAATGAAGCATCATTTCTAGCTACAGCCAGACCTGACCGCGGGGTATGTGGCTGCCGAAGCGGGAGCAGCCCGAGGCCGACCCATGCGGCCGAAATGGGATTTGTGGTTACCCGTGCACTGTAGGTTGGCGATTCCCACGGGAAAGGCCCGAAAGCTCCGGTGCGTCTCCAGGGTTCGACACATACATTGGCCCCGAGGTCTTAGAAGACACCACCACTTAGGGCTTTTCCGAATCGTTTCGTAGCGGTCGGCAAGTGCCAAGGAAAGACACATTGAGTCTGCCGGACACACCCAGCGCACCACCGAATGCCCAGGTACCGAAGCGTAAGAAAAGCCGTCTGACCCTGTATATCGGCATTGCCATCGTGGCCGCTGTCGGGCTCGCGGTTACGGCTCCGCAGGTCGCCGTCCAATTTGAACTGGGCGGCGAGATCTTCCTGCGCCTGCTTCTGATGATGGTCGTTCCGTTGGTCGTCGCGAGCGTGATGAGCGGCATCATCGGTCTCGGGGACATCCGCAAACTGGGGCGGCCGGGCGGGTTTGCGATCGCCTACTACCTGACCACGACGGTGATGGCGGTCATCGTGGGCCTGATCATGGTCAACATCATCCAACCGGGCATCGGCGCGATCGATGCGGATACGCTGGAGACCATGGCGGCGCAAGGCCAGGAGATCACGGCAGGTCGCGAGGACGAGGGCTTGGGCTCGATCCTAAGCAACCTGGCGCTGATGCTGTTTACCGACAATCTGTTTCTCGCAGCCGCCGAGAGTAGCCTGCTGCCGCTCATTTTCTTCTCCATAATCTTTGCCGGCATGCTGACGACAATGGGCAGCAAGGTGCATGCGCTCACGGAGATGATTCTCCAGATCAACAACGCAATGCTGTCCTTCATCCTGCTGCTGATGAAGGTCGCGCCACTAGGGATTTTCTGTCTCGTCACGGCGCGATTCGGACAAGCCCAACTGGAGGGCGTTCTCCTCGATGTCGTGGGCCAGACCGGGGCCTACTTTGTGACCGTCCTGGCTGGCCTGGGGACCCATGTGCTCCTAACCCTCCCACTTATCTACTGGATGTTCACCCGCAGGAATCCCTTCCGGTTCATGTACCGGATGTCCGAGGCGCTACTCACGGCGTTCTCGACGGCCAGCTCGAGCGCAACACTTCCGATCACGATGGAGTGCGCGGTCAAGAACGCAGATGTGTCCAAGCAGTCGGCGGATTTCGTGTTGCCACTCGGCGCTACGATCAACATGGACGGGACCGCCCTGTACGAGGCGGCCGCGGCGATCTTCATCGCGCAGGCTCTCGGTTTCGATCTGTCGCTCGCAGACCAGCTGGTGATAGCGGTGACGGCGACAATGGCGGCGATCGGAGCGGCAGGGATTCCGGAAGCCGGCCTGGTCACCATGGTGATCGTCCTCAATGCGGTCGGTTTGCCCGTGGAATACATCGGCTTGATTCTGTCTGTCGACTGGCTCCTGGACCGCTTCAGGACCGCGGTGAACGTCTGTGGCGATTCTATCGGTGCCGCCGTGGTCGAGAAGAGTTTCACTGCCAGCGCTGCTACGTAGACCGGTGCTTCGAGACCGCTGGCGCGTGCCTGGGCCTACACCTAGGGAATTAGACGGACGAGCCGCTGGCGCGACCCCTGAAAACTGACCCGATTCTCGGCGTTTCCGGGAAAGCTTCCAGGTGCCGAGGATCCCGAATCCAGCGGCGAATCCGATCCCGGCGCCAATCAGGATCCGCTTCCAGCTCACGGCCCTCCGCATCGTTCTGCGGTACCGTCACGGCCGAGATCGTACATGAGTTCGAGGCGGGTTTGGGCCGAGACGTGGTACAGCCTACCCTGATCCTTTACACAATGGCCTACACTGATGGTTGACAGGTTCCTATCAACCAAGGGTTCTGCAACTAGGAGAGCCCGATGGACTGGAACCAGTCGACCATGTACGAGCAAAGAGTACGCTTCATCCTCGAAGTGCAGCAACGCACGTTCAGTTTCGCCGAGTCCTGTAGACGCTACGGCATCAGCAGGACCGCGGGATACACGTGGTGGACACGGTTTCTCGCGGAGGGATTCGAGGGGCTCCATGACCGATCGCACCGACCCCATCACTGCCCCCACGCCGTAGCAGAGCCGATTGTAGAACACGTCGTCGATCTGCGTCAGCGCTACGGATGGGGATCACGCAAGATCCGCAAACTCACAGCTGTGAAGTTCGGCTCGGCACCAGCTCGCAGAATGATCGATCGTATTTTCGAGCGTCACGATCTGATCACGAAGAAGCGTAGACGCTCCGGCAAACCGGGCCATCCCGGCAAGCCGCTCACCCCCATGGATGAGCCTAATGCGGTCTGGACCGTCGACTTCAAAGGTCAGTTCAAGATGCGCAACGGCCGATACTGCTATCCCCTCACCATCCAGGACGGCTTCAGCCGATTCCTGCTGGTAGTGTCGCGATATTTGTATAAAAGGGGGTGAGGGGTCCGGGGAGGGTGGACAGCCCGGGAAAGAGAGAGGAAGCTCCTTGTGAATGTTCATCATCACATGAACCCGGGGAGTCCGGGCCTGCGCCAGCAGGTCCGGAACCGGAAAGGAGCTTCCTCATGGAAAAGATGGTTGAAGTTGAGCGGGCCACGCAAGAAGAGTTACGGCAGGATTTGAAGTCGTTGTTTCAGGGCGCGATTCGTGTGACGCTCGAGATGGTGCTGGAGGAGGAGTTGAAAGCGATGGTCGGAGCGCGTCGTTTCGAGCGGGTCGGCAGCCGGAAGGACCACAGGAACGGCACGTACCTCAGGCGCCTGCTCACGAGCTTGGGTCAGATCGACGTGATGGTGCCGCGCAGCCGGGAAGGCAAACGCCCACAGTTTTGGATGTTTCTGTGATTATTGAACTTACGGGCTTCGCTGGCCGGATTCCCGCCATCTGATTCCCGCCGATTGGATCAGCCGCGAATTCTCCGGCGTCTCTCGAGCGCCTTCCTGAGCTGTCCCTCGTCCGGCCGCTGGTAGCACTGGAGCACGGTTTGGGCCGTCTTCCAGCCACCCAACTCGCAGAGCGCCTTGAGTGGCTGGTTCATGAGGTCGGCGGCGAACTTCCGCCTCAGGGAATGCCAGCCTCTGCCGGGCTTCGGGTCGAGTCCCGCAAGGTTCTCGGCTCTCTTCCACCAAACGCACGCCAGCGCGGAGCCCACGCACGCCGAGGGATTCCTGGCCGCGGGCAGCAACGGCGTGTCTCCGATCCCGGGGTTCCTCTTTCGCGCCTCTTCCAGGGCGGCGATCGCCTCGGCGGTTACCGGCGTCCGGTGTTCGTAGCCCGACTTCTCGTCCTCCGCGCGCCACCGCACCACTCCGCCTTCCATGTCGATGTCCGACCACCGGAGCTGGCGGATGGCACCGATGCGGTGACCCGTCTCGTGCGCGACCACCAGCGCGACACGAAACCGCCAGTCGATCTGGCAGGACACCTTGAGAAGCACCTGGTACTCCTCCTCGGCAAGGACGACCCGGACCGGGTTCTTCTCCTTGGGCGCCTTGAGGCCCTTCAGCGGGTTCGAGTCAAGCAACAGGCGGCCATGCTCGTCCCTCGACTTCGCCGCCCAGTTGAGGACCGCGATCAAGAACTTCAGGTCGTATTCGATCGTCCGGTCGGACACCGGGCTTCCGCTCGCGCCGACCCTGCCTGCCCGCCGCGCCCGGATGAACCGGCCCCAGTCCCGCTTGGACAACGTCGCCGGGTCGCGGTTCCGTCCGAAGCACCCGAGGAACATCCTCGTCGCGGCCCTGTCGTGCCGCCGAGCCTGTTCACACTTGGTGGGCGTCACCTCCTCACCGTAGATGTCAAAAAGCGTCTCCAGGGTGAGCGGCTCGGGCTCGGCTTCGGCCTTGCCATGCAGCTCCGGCCCGGCGAAGCCCGCGGCGAACTCGTCCGCCTGCTTCTTCGCCCGTGCCCAGTCCCGGTGCTTGAGCGACCTGCTCAGTCTGCGCCCGTTCGCGCGCCACTCGATCTGGAACAAGCCGGTCTTGGGATCGGGAAAGACCCGTACCCGGTTCCGGCCCCATTCGCCAGCGGCGTAGCTCCGCTGGCTTCGTTTCGTGCGTGCCATCATTCGATTCCTCTCTCGATGATGGACTGCACGATCTGCGCATCGGAAACTTGGGGTGCGAACGGCTTCTTGACCAGTGGCGTCGGCGGGCTCATGGACGTTGGGCTGCCTGTTCGGCCCACGAGGGCGAAGACCCGAAGGCCGGTCCCAGTCCTTGACCCGCCGAGCCGGATGCTTCGCGACTCGCGAGTTCGGAGCCACGATTGGAGGTCGTTTTCCGCAGCGGCGACCGAGAGCGATTCGGGGGGCGGAACTTGACCGCCGATCGCCGGGGGTCGGTGGCGTACCGCGCGCGCACATCGACATCGAGGTGCATGTGCACGTCGCTGGCTGCTTTGCGGTTGCACCCCGGCCACCGGATCGGCGGTGCCGCTCCGGAGCTTGCGGCCGTGACCGGAGCGACCCCCCTCTTTCGATGCCTGGTACGGCATCGGGGAGGGTTGGATGTACACGCCCATCCACCCTCCGTCGGGAGGTCGCTCCGGTCCAGCAATCCCGTGCTGGAAGGCACGGTACAGGTGGTGTGAATCGCGGCAAGAAATCGTCTAACTTCAATTGGGACTGCACGATCTGCCTTTCTTGCCGTTAGAACGAACCTGATTCCACCGGACAAAAATAGCTAGAAAATGGCACCTAATGGCGGGAAGCCGCGACCCTGAGTCTTGTCCAATGACAAATGAGGCTGAAGGGGAAGTGGCTTTCCAGCGAGAGGTGAGGCTGAAGGGTGGGGCGCAGTACAGATGGTGTGAATCACGGTAGAGTCGAGGACTGGCGCGCCGACGTTAGGGTCCGGTGGCTATTCCGTCGCTTTCCCTCCGGGCCTCAGACCGGCTCCCATAGTCACGTTTCCAGTCCCCGCTCATTGAACCGGACGTGCGGATCTCCCGCATCCGGCTCTCAGTCGGGATCATGCCTTCGCCCACGGAAGGTGTCGTGTCGTCAACACAAGGCGCGTGAGGCCGCATTTCTCCCACAGCCATCGGTTGGAAAATCGCACGTATTTTCCTGATTTCACCTTGTGCTTCCGGCAGAACCATTGTCGCAGCCGCTGGGCCGCGTACGTATCCACGGCCGCGTAGGCCGGACTGACCTGGCCGAGTGTGAAGTAGTTTGCCCATCCGGATATCCTCCGATTGAGGCGCCCTACGACCTCCTCTGCTGGCCAGCCCTCGTACCGTGGGTCCGTTTGCGCACTGATCCTACGGCGTATGCTTTGAACGCTCGCCTTGCTCGGTCGAGTGCCGATGTACCGGCCTGCATCCGTCGGGCGATAGTTCCAGCCGATGCGATATCCCAGGAACTCAAGAGGCTCCTCAGGGCATCGGAGGCATCGGGTCTTTTGGGCGTTGACCGGTAGCTTCAGTTTCTCCATGAGCCGGTTGACCGCCGCCAGCATCTCCTCCACCGGGGCCTTCCCAAGCACACAGAAGTCGTCCGCATAGTTCACGATCTCCGCTCCAAAGCGCCGGGCGTAGCCCAGCACCTTCCAGCCAAGGATGAACCGCCGCATGTAGATGTTGCTTAGCAACGGCGAGATCGGAGCCCCTTGCGGGGTCCCCTTTCTCTCCTTCCGCGCCCGGTTCGTGCGGCGGCTGCCGCCCTTACCGTCCTCCTCTATCACCGGCATTTCCAGCCACGCCTTGATGAGTCCAAGTATCCGCCCATCGCTCACGCGTCGCGCGATGCTCTTCATCAGCTCGGCATGCGGTATCTCACCGAAGTAGTTGGAGAGGTCTGCATCGACCACTTCGTTGCGGCCACTGTTCAGCGAACGGTGTATCCGCTGGACCGCGTCCTTGGCGCTTCGTCCCAGTCGGTATCCGTACTGCTCCGGCTGCAGGTCCGCCTCGAATATCGGCGACAACACCAGCATTGCCGACGTCTGCGCAACCCGGTCCCTCAGGCATGGGATCCCCAAGGGACGGAACTTCCCTGGCTGCTTCTTCGGGATGAGCACCTGTCGTACCGGACTCGGCTCGCAGGTGCCATCCCTCAGATCTCGCGACAGTTCCCCGACCCAACGCTCCACTCCGTACGCCTCGATGTCCGCGACCGTTACGCCATCCACTCCAGCCGCTCCGCTGTTGCGCCGGACCATCCCCCATGCCTCCAGCAGGAAGTCCTCCCGCCATACCTTGTCGACAAGGGCATGAAAGCGCCGATCAGGTTCTTCCTTCGCTTTCGCATGTAGCACGGTCTGGAGTTTCCGAACGCTCGCCGATCTGGACGCAAAGAATTCGAACCGTCGCCGCACTCCCATTTGAAGCGGCCTTGATAGACACGGCAGAACGACCACTCTACCAGCAGATCGCTGCGAAAGCCCTCCAGCTCCGTGAGCTCGGCCTCAGCGACCGAGTGATCGCCAAGCGGCTAGGTGTGACGGACAAGACGGTCGCCAAGGGGATCCGGTGGCTGCGGAGCCGCGGCCCGTGACCATAGGTGGTGACGCACACGCGCGACGACCAGCCGCGCCCCTTGACCTAATCCCTCATGATAGACGATCTCTTTCAGGATGAGAAAGAAGCCCAACGAATGGACGCTCACCGAGGCAGCCCGCGTGCTCGGCGAGCCGCAGCATCGCCTCATCTACCTTTGCGAGAAAGGCGTCGTGCGTCCGGACGTTCAGGACGCAGAAGGGCGTGGGAGCAGCCGGCGGTTCTCTGCCCGCAACGTCCTTGAATTCGCAGTCGCCCTTAGGCTTCGAGAACTGGAGATGAGCGCCGCGTTCGTCGGTGCCGTCATCCACGTGCTGCGCGCGTTCGAGCGACGCGTCGCAAGGCAGTTCCACGACTTCAAGCTCCCGGACAGTCTGCGGAACCCGCGTGCGCCCGATCTACGAGTAGTCATCGGCGACGGGGCACGCCTGTATTTCTCCCTGGCCGCCCCTCCGGCACTCCCGCGCGTGTACGGGGGGATCGACCTCCAAGAGGTGACCTCGTCCCACTTGGTTGGGCGGGCTCTTGATCGCGAGCTCACCCACAGCGAAGCACCCCTGAAGCAAGCCACGTTCACCGGCTTTGGGGGGGCGGAAGGAAGTCGGGTCCTTCGGCTTGAACTCAGCGTTACCGAGCTCGCCCGGGAGCTCGATCTGGACGAAGGCTGATTCTCTGGACGCAGTTGGTCTCTCACCTGCCGGACCGTACCAAAGGTCGTTGGTCCACGCTCCCACCCGGTCGGAGCGCTGCACCGTGGGCCCTCGACCTGGCCCGAGCGGGGCAGCGCGCTCTTGGCCACGGTCACTACCCAGTCGCTACAGAGCAAGCAGGGTCGCCTATCCCCCAGCATGCCGACGCTCCGCGATGGATTCGAGCCTCCGCCGTGGCCACTCCAACCGGGCGACGATGAAGGGATCGGTAATCATAAGTCCCTCCTTTACGCTCTGATATGGCCCGCTTCGCGGGCTTCGGCCGCATAGGCCGAAATGGGTTTGGCTGGCACGAAGTGGAGGTCGCGCTCGACCGGGAGATTGAGCGATCCCCGGATGCTGGTGAGGTCGGCCAGGCTGACGTACCCGAGTTCCGGGAAGCCCAGACCGAGGTCACAGAGACCGAAGGCACGATCGGTGTCCTCAGGATCGAGTTCGGTCATCAGCCAGGTGCAGCCCGCATCGGGCGTGAAGAGTTTCACGACCGGCAGGAAATCAATGTAGATGTCGGGGTCATCCTGTTCTGCCTGTCGGCGAAGAACTCCGTTGGCGAGAAGACGCGCGCGCTCCTGTGCAGTCAGAAGTTTCATGGTTCCTCTCCTTAGTTGGTTGTTTCCTTGATGCGCGAGACGAACCGGGCCGGGCGAACAAAGGCAGCGCCGGCACCGTGAGGGGGAACGACCAACACGGGAGCCGAAGGCGAATGGAGCGGCCAGGCTGTTGATGGCGCGCCGCGCCAGACTCACGGATTGTCTCACGGAAACAGCAGAAGGAGCCGGGACAGAGGAATGGCGGGATGGGCGGAAGAATAAGGCGCCAGAGCTTGTTCAACGCTGACCGCCTGGGGGCTGGGCATGGGCACGGCGCCCCCGGCTAGGGATCGCATCATTTCAAGGAAACGACCGAGGTAAAGGGAGAGTACAAGTACCTCCATCACTGCGCCTACATGCCGAATGCGCGCGTCGTGGAGCACGGCGGCCGTTACTACCTTGCAGTTGACGGGGTGCGGGACGGCGTGCCGTCGACGACGGTTTAGGCCCGAGGGAAGGACAGGCAATGGCGACCGTTCTAAATGAGATACTCGACTCTTTCTACGAAAGGCTCTCTGAGTCGGAGGCCATCAATAAGGCCACCATCGAAGAGCTGCGCGGCCTCTTCGAGTCGGGCAAGAAGCTGAAGGCGGATGATTTCGTTGCGATCATCGAAAACCCAACGAACGAGGCCCAGCCGTGATTCAGATTGAGGCGGTCACGATACGGGAAATGCGAGGAATCCGTGAGCTGCAGATCGAGCCGAACCGGAAGAACTTCGTTGTCTCGGGACCAAACGGCTCCGGGAAGAGCGGTGTAGTTGATGCGATTCAATTCGCCCTGACGGGCGAGATGTCCCGGCTTACCGGTAAGGGAACAGGTGGACTGAGCGTTAATCGTCACGGCCCCCACGTTGACCGGCGGGACGACCCGGCCGCAGCACAAGTGTCGCTTCGGCTGTACATCCCGGAGACGCAGAAGTCGGCTGTTCTGACGAGAAGCGTCAAGGCGGCGAAGAATTTCCAACTGGAACCTGACGATCCGGAGATCAGGGCCGTCATCGAGGAGGTGGCCCAGCATCCGGAGCTGAGCCTGTCGCGTCGCGAGATCATCAGATACATCATCGTTGAGGCTGGGCAACGGTCCAAAGAGATTCAGGCACTTCTGAAGCTCGAAGAGATCGGAAACACGCGCGGCGTTCTTAAGACCGTGGGCAACAAACTCTCCATCGCCCTCCGGAACGCACAGAGAGATGTCGAGAACGCCGACGATGCCTTCCGTCGTCATCTAGACGTGAAGAATCTCTCGAAGGAAGACATTCTTGCCGCCGTCAACCCGCAGCGGCGGACGATTGGTCTGGCTGAGATCAGTGACCTGACGGCTGACACGAATCTCAGCGCCGGCGTCCTTGAAGGTGTGGCACAGCCGGCTTTCAACAAGGACTCTGCGCTTCGGGACGTGGAAGCGCTGCAAGAAGCTGTTGCTGGTTTGCCTACGCTCGGGAAGGAAGAAGTGGAGAGTCTGGTCGGCGATTTGATAGCGCTGGAAGGCGACCCGGCGCTCCTCCAAGCAATTACGCGGCGCTCCTTTGTTGAGCGCGGGTTGACGCTTGTCGAGGGCACGCACTGCCCGCTCTGCGATACAGAGTGGGAAGATGAAGAAGAACTCAAGGCGCATCTGAGAGCGAAGCTCGCCAAGGCGGATGAGGCGGAAGCCCTTCAGAAGCAGCTTCTGAAGAATGGCTCCGAGATAGCCAGCCAGGCGCGCCGGATCGCCGGGCTGGTCGAGGCGGTCCAGCCCGTGGTAAAGACGGACGGTCCGAACGGGTTCTCGGAGGAGCTTGAAGACTGGTCGGCAGCCTTGCGAGGCTTTGCTTCGGAGCTGGGCACGGTCGAGAAGATCGCGGCGGAGCGCGGGCGCCTTGAAAAAGACTGGACCGTCGCTCCTGCGTCGTTGAAGAAGCGCGTCGATGCGCTGATGCAAGGCATTCAGGCCAAGCCGGATCAGAGCGCATCCGTGGCCTCGCAGACTTTCCTGACGCGCGCTCAGGATCGCCTGGTGGCCTGTCAAGCCGCGCGGCGCGACGAGAAGCGCGCGGCAGCGGCGGTTGAGGCTGGAAACGCCGTCTATAAGACCTATTGCGACGTAGCGGATGCATATCTGAGCGCGCTGTACGAAGCGGTTCAGGACGATTTCGGTGCCTATTACCGCGAGATCAACGCAGACGATGAGGGCGGATTCAAGGCCAAGCTCGAGCCTGCGGAGGGTGGGCTCGATCTCGAAGTAGCCTTCTATGACAAAGGGATGTTCCCGCCCGGTGCCTATCACAGCGAGGGGCATCAGGACGGAATGGGGGTTTGTCTCTACCTTGCGCTCATGAAGCGGCTTCTGGGCGATCGTTTCAGGTTCGCGGTTCTTGATGATGTAGTGATGTCAGTGGATCAGGGTCACCGGAAGGAGTTTTGCAGGCTGCTGAAGACGGGCTTTCCCGACACACAGTTCATCATCACCACGCACGACAAGGTCTGGGCGAAGCAAATGCAGGCCGGGGGCCTCGTTGAGCCGAAAGGTGGTGTCGCCTTTCATAGCTGGAGCGTGCAGACGGGGCCGATCGTCGAACAGGCGACCGGGGTTTGGGAGCAGATCGAAGCAGATGTCGCCAAAGGGGAGATGGATGTTGCAGCGGGCCGTTTGCGCCGGCACATGGAATACATCGCCGGGGAGCTGGCGGATCAACTGGGAGCAAGGCCGCCTTTCCGCGGAGATTTCTCCTACGATCTCGGCGACATGCTCCCGGCCGTCATCGGCCGCCACGGCGAGCTTCAGAAGCTCGCCGCAAAGGCGGCGAACGCATGGAACGATGAGGACGCCAAGGCCAAGGTTGAAGCGCTGAAAACCGCGAGGTCCGAAGCCCTTTCCAGCTATGGCGGAGAGGCGTGGGTCGTCAACAAGGCCGTCCACTGGAACGAGTGGGCGAATTTCACGAAAGCGGAGTTTCAGGAGGTCGTTGAAGCGTTCAAAGGCCTGCTCGTGCAGCTGCGGTGTTCCAAGCCTGCCTGCGAGTCCTGGCTCTATGTCACACCGAAGAAGGGCGATGAGGAAACGCTTCGCTGCCGCTGCGGATCGGTGAACGTCAATCTTAGAGTGAAGTAGTGACGAGTCCTCTACGCTCCAAGAAATGAGGCCCTCAACGGGCCTCTATGGGACTCGTCAGGGTCCTTTCTCGGATAGCGGGAACGTCGGTGAGGTCGACTCCGAAGACCGGGGGGCGGCTCCTCCCGATTCGTGGGCAACGCTGAAGCGATCGGTGGTCATGAGTCCCTCCTTTACGCCCTGATGTGGCCCGCTTGGCGGGCTTCGGCCGCATAGGCCGAGATGGGCTCAGCCGGCACGAAGTGGAGGTCGCGTTCGAGCGGGAGTTTCGGAACCAGATGGTGGAGTTGGTCCGGGCAGGTAGGAGTCCAGAGCAGTTGGCAAAAGAGTTTGAGCCGACGGCGACTCGTCCGGCCCCAGGGAAGTTTTCGAGGTCGGTCAGGCTCTTTTCCCGGAACCAGAAGAGATCCAGGCTGGTCTGATTCCGGGCGACGATATCATCATAGTTGTTAGCTGCGCCAGCATCCATCGGGGTTCTCCTCCTCACGAGGCGATCGGGTTTCGGGGGGATTGGCGGAGCGAGACGCGCAAAGAGCGAACCGGAAACTGAATTGTACTATGGTCGGCTCGGCGGCTGGCCAATGGAGCCGACGCCGGTACTCGGATAGCGGCGGGATAGGAGGGAGTTCATGGCAGGGGAGCAAGGCGCGGAGGGCATCGAGGAGCTGACTGTGTGGCTGGAGGCCGACGATGCCAAGGGACGTGCGATGCGTGCAAGGCGCCTTCACGACCTGTTGGACATATTGCCGGTGCCCCCGGACGGGCTCAGCTTCCTCGGAGGCGACGCATCCGCGATCTGTTTCGACGAGGTCAGGCGCTGCTATCTGGATGGCTCGGACACGGCGGTCGTGCTGCTGTGTCTGTCGTACATCGAGAGGGAACTGGCCGCGGCGCTCTATGCCGCGGGCTGGACACGTGCGAAGAAAGCCCGACTGGGAGCGGTGCTGGAGAAGGCCTACGAAGGCGGTGTGCTGTCCGAGCTCGAGTGGCGCACGTATCAAGAGCTGGCACGTCTGAGGAACTCGCATGCCCACTTCCGAGCGCCCGGGAGTCGGACATCGATGATGGCTCGGGTCGTCGAGGAGAACGCTCTCGGCAGAGAGATGCTCGCGAAGGATGCGAGGCGAGCGGTCCAGGCGATGGGGAGAATCGTAAAGCGCCAGTCCGGTATGCGGGTGGCACTAGGTCCACCGGACGAATAGCCGGCAGGTGTTTCGCTCTCTAGGCGGTGGTGGTTCATCTTGGCTGCTCGAACGGCCGTTCGGAAGTGGTCTGATCTGACTGCCGTCCGCGCCAGCCTCAGTGACCGTGGTTGCGTAGACCGCGCGTGGGTCAGCGGTTGGAGTCCGAATCTGGGCACCTGATGGGTTCGAAAGCTATCACAACGGCTGTTTGCTCCCTGCTGCCATGGACGTGTCGTTGACGACCACAAGGCTCAAAGAAATCGAGACGAACTTCCAAGCTAAGGAGCGATTGGGCTACCAAACGCAAAAGCCGTTACCGGTCTTGCGTCGTATCATCGAGATGGCTAGCGATCCCGGTGGCATGGTGCTCGACCGGTTCTGTGGCTGCGCGACAACGTTGGAGGCTGCCCATAATCTCAAGCGGCGATGGATCGGCATCGACATAGCTATCCATGCTATCAAGCGGGTTGCCCGCATCCGGCTAGGGGAACGGCTGGGGCTAGAGGAAGGGAAAGACTTCGCCGTAGATGGCGTGCCGCATAACATGGAAGGCACTAGGGACCTGTGGCAGCGCGACAATTACGATTTCCAGCGGTGGGCAGTCGAGCAAGTAGATGGCTTGTGACGGCTAAACAGACGGACGGCGGGAGAATCTAAGGCAGGCTCTACTTCGGCGTCCACAAGCGGACAGGTCTGGCGAGCATGGCCATCGAGGTGAAGGGCGGGAAGAATGTCACGATCACCGGCCTGCGGGCCTTACGCGGCGTCCTGGAGTCCGACGTTGCCGAGATGGCCGGACTCACCACTATGAACCCGCTCGGGGAGACCCAACGGCGCAACTTCGAGCGGTTCGCGGCGGATGCTGGCACCCTGGACGTGCTCGGGACAAGGAGGGTGTCCTAAGTTTAGGGAATTTGAAGTGACCTCCGACCTCGGGTCGTGTATCGCCCGATCCCGCTGTAGCTTCCTTCTACGTCTAGCTGACGGCTACCACGACCTCGTAGCGATCTGCCCCGCCGCCTCCGAGTCCTCCGGAGGCCGTGGGGGGCCACACCCTCCGGCGGGAACCGCCGTAGGCGGATTCGTAGTCAGGACCGGTTCCCGACACCGTCGCGGAATGGCGGTTGTGCTCAGATCAAGCCAACGATCCGACTGGTGGCTATTGTGCCAAGCCTGAAAAGCAACTGCCTTTGTTCGGACGCGTGTTTCCAGGAACGGGCAAGATCTGACTCCCATGGCGTAACGATAAGCTCAAAAGAAGCGTGTGGGAGCCGCCGGAACATGACCGCCGAATCTGAGTAGGTGAAGCCTCCCTGTGCGAGAGTTGGAAGATTCAAGCGCTCCATTCCGTTGTTGCCGTGCCAGGTCAGGGGTCGGTCATCCCAGACTTGTGACCCACTGCGGAGGACTGGTCGACCGATCGTACGATTGTGTTTGTGTCCATACTGGTTGAAATGCAGTCCAAAAAATGCATGCCCGCCGCGCGGCAGCTCTAATTGGTTTTGCGACCCGCCCTGTAATCCTTCTCCGTGAATCCACATTGCATCGTAGATTGCAGGGTTGATATGACCTGTTTCGATTGCAGTGCGAAACAAAGGCAACTGACCCGGGATGACGAGAGTTGGGGGCGCTACCGGCTCCGCTTCTGGCCCTACGTCAGCTGGGGGTGGCTGTTGCTTACGCGATACGCTGTAGATATCCAGGAGCTCATGTGAAAGGGCAACTGTGTCATGGCGAGTCAGAGTAAACGCCGAATTGACGTCTCGTGTTGGAACATTGTGTTGTGCCCAAGCTGCCTCGGTATTTATGCTGACACCGCGTCCAGTTAGATTCGCTGAACCAACCAATACACTGAACGTGTGATCACTCTTTCCGAATGCGTACATTTTCGGATGGAAGGCCCTTGCAGGCACGAAGATGCCTTCTTGGATCCTCTGTGCACCTGCGACCAGAACTTGAACGTTTTCGAGATTCAGCCAATGACGCAAAGCGTCAGGATCGGTGAGGCCAAAATCGAACGACGTCACGAGCAATTTCGGTATTGCTCCGAATGCGGTGTCGCCCAATGAATTAGTTAGGGCGTGCAATAGAACATCAGACCCACCACGTGTCACATATGCAGACGCTACACGCAATTCGGTCGTATCTGGTGCGATTAGATCTACGATTGCATGGCGGATGTTGGCGGGTCTTGTCGAGTTCTGAACTATCAGCATTTGAAGTTCCCTAATAAGGCGTCCGTTTCTAGTTGGATGTGACGGCTCCGCGGTATCTCCTGATTGTACAGAGATAGTAATGACCTGACACTGCCTATTCCACGATGTCGATCACTGATTCCACGGCATGTCAATCAAACTGGAGTGAGCGAGTAACGGCGCTGAGGTCATGGGGTTGACGACTGAAGTTATGGTGTAGAGCGGGACTTGGTCGAGTCGTACATCCGCCTCATCGAAGCGCCCTCGAGAGTGATGCGGTGTGCATTGTTCAGGAGCTGGTCGAGGATCGCGTCGTGGAAGGTCGGGTCTCCGACGAGATCCGTGCCAAAGACCCAAGACGTGCTTTCGTGCCGACATCGTACACACCTACAGCCGCCAGCATGTGATGCGCGCCGGCCTCAATTCCCCCTAGATGAACTAGCAGGTTAAAGTGATCCAAGTCTCAGTCAACGAGGTACTGCAGCACCAGCTCGGGCGCGACGGTGAGCGTGCCGTAGCTCAGCGCGGCCTCGCTCGCCCCCACCGTGTCGGCGTCGGCCGTCTCACGGACGACCCGACCCTGTTGCCCTGTGCTCGCTTCCGCCTCTCGTGCCCGGCCCGCGTGCTCCGAGCCTGCGACCCCGGTGGCGCTCATCTCGAGCACCGCCTCGGTCGCCGCCCGGCTTCCTCACATCGATCACTTCGTCGATCGCGAGCTCGGCCCGACTCCACCACACCACCACCGGCGGTAGGGCTCGCCCCTACCGCTTTCACAAACCGAGTGCTCGCCCACCGGTCCGTCGGGTCCCGTGCCTCGTCGTATGCTTCTCTGCATCGTGGCCGCCCGTGTTGGGGGAGGCTCAAGCTGCTTGGTCCCAGTCTTGATCAGGCCCCCGGAAGCCCCGGCGTCAACCTGACCAGCGCCCGATACCGTCGAGCAGCACAAGGCGATACCCGAACGCTGACGTCAAGGCGGATACGTTCCTTCGTTCGATTCGCATCATACTGCATCACTCTGTTGCATTCAGACGTCGACCCGGATAGACTGAGTGACATGGGAGCATAGCGGCAGACCGTCATGAAACCTAAAAAATTTGGCCCCCGGGTCACGGTCAGCTTGACGTCACGCCACTACCACGCGCTCACCGCCTTGGCTGACAAGGACGATGTCTCCGTGTCTTGGGTGGTGCGACGGGCAATTGACGCGTATCTCCGATGTCGCCCGCCGAGTCTTGAAGGAAGCGTACGAGCACGATCTCCTACAGAGAGCAAGTGAATGGCGACGGCACAGCCGCAGCATGGCCGCCCACCGCAAGGAGATTCGATACGCGCCATGCCGCACGGCTCAGACGCCGAAATGCTGACGAGCACACTCGCTGCTTTCTATACCAGAGCGCTTCCGGCCAAGCGTACCGGTAAGCTTTACGGCGCGTTTCCCTACCCCACTAAGATTTCCCCTGAATCCATCGCCCTCTTCATCGCTGTCCATACCAATCCCGGCGACACGGTCTTTGACGGTTTTGCTGGCAGCGGTACGACGGGACTTGCCGCTCTGCTGTGCGGAGATCCGCCCGCTGAGCTGCGCGCCGAGGCCAAGCGTCTCGGGTTGAAAGTCCAATGGGGTGCACGGAACGCCGTCCTATATGAACTCGGCGCGTTAGGTGCCTTTGTGGGACAAACCTTAACCAACCCTCCAGATTCGCTTTCATTTGGCAGGGCAACCGAAGACATTCTTCGCGATGCAGAGGAGGAGGACGGTTGGATTTATAGTGCTACGGACCCGGATGGGCGTGAGGGTACGATCCGCTACGTTATCTGGTCCGACCTCTTACGTTGCCCGCGGTGCCACCTCGAGGCCAGTCTTTGGGATGGCTGCGTATCCCTCGATCCTGCGCGAATACATTCCCATTTCACTTGCCCTGGATGCCGGCATGAATCCATTCTCAGCGAAGTGGAACGTCTTACCACAAGTGCGGAGGATGACATTATCGGAGAATTGCGGCGGCTGCGTGCCCGCCGGCCTATTCGCGTTTATGGATCCACTGGAAAAAAGCGCTGGTCGCGACCATACACACAGTACGATCTTTCCTTAGTCGAACGTATCCAGAGCGAGCCAGTTCCGGAGTCGGTTCCTCGTATCGAGATCCCGTGGGGCGATCTGCACAGGAGTGGTTATCATCGGGGAATTACCCATCTCCACCAGTTCTACACACGGCGCAACCTATTTGCGTTCGCACGACTCTGGGAGCGAGTCAGTTGCTATTCGGGTGCGCTGGCTGATGCCCTCCGGTTCTGGCTCTTGAGCTATAACGCCTCGCACGCCACGATCATGACCCGTGTCGTTGCCAAGTCCAGACAGAGAGAACTTGTTGTGACCAGCGCCCAGCCTGGTGTCCTCTACGTTAGTGGTCTCCCGGTTGAAAAAAATCTGTTTGCCGGGTTGCGCCGCAAACGTTCTACAATCGCCGGTGCATTCGCAATGATTCATGGGCGCAAGGGGCGAGTAGGCGTTCATCAAAGATCGAGCTGCAAAGTGGATCTGGCCGATCATAGCATCGACTATGTGTTCACTGACCCGCCCTTTGGCGGGAACATTCCTTACTCCGAAATCAGCTTTCTGAATGAAGCCTGGCTCAACCGCTATACCAACCGGGATGAGGAAATCATTGTCAGTGGGGTCCAAGGCAAGACAGTCTCTGAGTATCAGGAGCTTCTCAAGATAGCTCTGAGCGAAGTCCATCGTATCCTCAAGACAGATGGAAGGGCCACGGTCGTATTTCACTCGGCATCCGCAAAAGTTTGGAACGCCCTTCAATCCGCTTATACCGATGCTGGATTCTGTGTCGAACATGCGGGAATTATTAACAAGACCCAGGGAAGTTTCAAGCAGGTTACGGCTAATGGGGCAGTACGGGGAGATCCCGTTCTACTTCTTGGCAAGAAGGCGGCGTCGGCGTCTCAGCCGATTCCCTGTGTCTGGACGGTAGCACAACAACTTCACCAAGAAGGCATTCGGACGCTTGACCCCGCCGAACAGACGGCGCAGCGACTCTATTCGCGACTGATCAGCCATTTTCTGACCCGTCACCAACAGGTCCCGCTTGATGCTGAGGCCTTCTACCAGTGGTATCGAGAACGGTAGGCCACAGAGGTCTCCTAACGGTGCGAGGTTCTGAGGTACGCCAGACTGTAAGAGATGCTGTGCGTGCCTACGAACAGGCGTTAGACCCAGTACGCCGCAAGGAACTCGGTCAATTCTTCAGCGGAGTTCCTCTCGGCAAGCTGCTTGCCCATCTTAGCCTTAGGCCCGACACACGCACCGTCCTCGACCCCATGGCCGGTCACGGGGACCTACTCGACGCTGTCTGGGAAGCCTCCACCGAACGCAGCATTCCGCTTGAGCGGGTCGACGGTATCGAGATCGACAATGCCACTGCCGCCACCTGCCGCGAACGGCTCGCGGCCATACTCGGTGATAACGATCGACCTGAATCCGTAGTCCTGGCCGCTAACGCATTCGATCCGGCAACGGTGAACGCCTTGCCGACACGCAGCTATGATCTGGTCATCACCAATCCACCCTATGTGCGCTATCAGGGGCGCACCGGTAAAGGCGGTGTGGATTCCACCCGCTCCGGGCTGGAGACCATCGTAGATAGCATTTCCACAGGCATGGGCCGGACTATCTGGCAGTCCTTGGCACAAAATTACTCGGGCCAAGCCGACCTTTCCGTCCCGGCATGGATTCTAGCCGGCTTCATGGTCCGTCCTGGTGGGCGACTCGCGCTTGTCGTCCCCGCAACATGGCGCTCGCGCGACTATGCCGATGTGATCCGCTATTTGGTTTTGCGCTGCTTCGCACTTGAGACCATTGTCGCCGATACCCAGCCGGGCTGGTTCTCTGATGCGCTTGTCCGTACGCACCTTGTAGTCGCACGGCGTCTGACCGATGAAGAGGTTCGGCAACCGCTCAGTGCCAAGAATCATTGGTCTGCGGCTCGGTGGGTTCATGTCTCGCCGGACGCCACAGATGAGCGTTCTCTGGTCGGCGCTGCTTTTGCTTCTGTGTATCCTGAAGCAGCTCTTGCGGCCTCGTTGCACGATGCATCGCAAGACACAGCTCCTGGAATTGAAATCCGGGATTTTGATCTACGCCATGAATGGGCCGTGCTGCAATCGCGCATCAGCCGGCACCGATGGCATTCAATACTCGAAGGTGGCACCCATAATCTACCGCTATTTTCCGCAAGGCATAAGTCTATACTCTGGACCCTACCCGATGCTCTGCGTCAGATGCTCCCCCGGGGCGTACAGCCCGCCGAGCTCGTTATGTTGGAAGAAGCTGGCATCAAGGTCGGCCAAGGTCTGCGCACCGGCTGTAACGGGTTCTTCTACGTCACCGTGCGTGGAGAAGGCACCAGTGGCACGGTACCGGTCCAAGCATCGGCTGCTCTAGGCGGTGGCGTATTCGCCGTTCCATCGAGCGCCCTTCGGCCCGCCTTACGCCGCCAATCGGAGATTGCGCTGATCGAACAGGGCGGCCTCCCGCCTGGCCGCGTGCTCGATTTGCGCGGCTGGGTGCTGCCGGAAGATGAGCAGCACGTTACCAAGGCCAGAGCCGCGTACAGGCTGTGCGGTGACACCCCGCCACGACTCATGCTTCCAGAGCTTGCGGCGTTTGTTCGCCGGGCTGCCTCCGTTTCTCTAGATGGGCCGAGCGCTGGCAAGCGGATTCCCGAATTCTCTGCGGTACGTACCAATGTGCGGGAGCCGGACGGCAACAAGCTTACCCCGCGATTCTGGTATATGCTCCCAGAATTCGCGCCGCGTCACCTGCCTGCTGCGTTCGTACCGCGAATCAATCACAACACACCGTGGATCGAGTGCAATATCGATCCGCCGCTGCTCATTGACGCCAATTTTTCGACATTCTGGACACTTCAAGGCGGCTGGTCCCCCTTTGCGATGAAGGCCCTGCTCAACAGCGTGTGGTGCCGAGCCTACATGGAGGTAGCCGGTACTCCACTCGGCGGCGGTGCGCTCAAGCTGGAGGCAACTCACCTGCGCTGGATGCCCGTGCCCCTGCTCACTCGCGACGCACGAGCTGCCCTGCATGCTGCGGGGCAGTGCCTGCGCCGGGATGCTCAGGACATCCAGACGCAGATAGATCACACTGTCCTGCAGGCGCTTTTCCCTAGTAACGCATCCAGGACCATGCTCTCGGATCTGGCAGCCCATATCGCAGTTCAGACCAGCGTGCTCTGCGCTGCGCGCCAGAGGGTCGTCTCATGAGTGCAGACATCGCAGCGGCAAGAGAAGCGATCAGGCGCTATCGAGAGCTTCGCCAGGCTAGGAGCACCGAAGCCGTCCTGCGGAGTGAATTCTGTTCCCGCCTGCGCCTTATATTTCCTGACCGGAGTGACGAGGCATGGATCAATCATTACAGCGAAGGAACAGAAGCCGGCACTAACGTCGGGCTTGCCCAAGGAGGGATCGCCAAGCGTTTCATCGACAACCTCATTGGATCGACAACTATCGAGTACGAACCGGACTTGAGGATCGCAGTCAAGCGCCGTGAAGGCCTTTCGCAGGTGCGCGATCACGTTGCCGGATTGATCCGCCGTGGCGCGCCAGCACCTCACGTTCGTGGTGTTCTCTCCGATACGGTCGACTGGCACGCGTACGATTCGGAGCTTGCGTCCGGAATCGATCCTGCAAGCTGTACTGCGGCTGACATCACGCTATCAGAGGTCGACACACTGCAACTTACCACCGATGACGAACGCTCCGCTATCCGGCTAATCGCCTTTGTCCGCAAGCACCTCGCCCGCGAACAATCAAGATTCTTGACAGCCGCCCGACTCGCGCTCGATCTCGGGTTGAACAGCGCTTCCTACAAACGCAGCGCGGACCCGCTGTGCAAGCTCGTCGACGACGGGCGCGCGGCCGATCCCTCCATCATGCTTGCAACCGACCTGTGGTCCCAGTTCGTGGATCATCTTGAAGGCAACACAGGTGGATTCCGCACCGCCGCCTATGTGGATGAAGTCTATCTGTGTGTTCTTACTCGGCTGCTAAGCGCCAACGTCCTAACGGGCCAAGCCATTTCCAGCGGTGACACTGAGTTACAAGCTATCCTAGACGGCTCGTATTTCCAGCACCGTTACCAGATCGCCAATATGGTTGAGCAGGATTACTTCGGCTGGCTCACGAACCCAGCCCACTTCCACCGGCTTCTTCCGATCGCCCGCCACATACAGCAGGACCTCTACGTCTATGACTTTTCTTGGCGCCCAGAAGAAGACTTGTTTGGTAGGCTGATGGCGCAGCTTGCCGGCCGAAGCCAACGCAAATTGCTAGGCCAGGAATGGACCCCCACATGGCTTAGTCACCTGCTTGCAGAACGGTGTATCGATAATCTTCCGGACGGAAAAGACCCGCGTATCGTTGATATGTGCTGCGGGTCCGGCTCTATTTTGGCTGAAGTCCTGAAGGTGGCGCGAGCCCGCTGCGGTCTTGACGGTATAGCCGCCCTGCAAGATGTGGCGACCGGCTTTGACATCGATCCGTTGGCGGTCAGCCTGTCCAAGACAACTTGGGTCGTCACCCTCGTTGACGAGATCAGGTCCGCCAGCGCACCCATCTTTATCCCCATCTATCATGCTGACTCCCTCTTTTCTGTCACGCCAGTCACACCGCGGTTGCCCTTCTTCGGCGAGAGCGACTCCGTTCCCATCGCCCTCGACGGCACAACAATCAATCTGCCCGCTGCGCTTGTTCGACCTGAACATCGCAAGTTATTCGACCAGATTATCGATTGGGCCTATGACGAGGCACTCCATGCACGAGCCCTGGGGAGCGAAGATCGTCTGACCGAACAAGAGACCGCACATTTCATCCACGAGGCGGCCGCGGCGTCGGCGATCACGCTTAGCACCGAACTCTCGGAGGCACTTCCTCCGCCGGTCTTTGCGCTGGCCCGACGGATGGCCGAGTTAGCTGTCGCCGGCCGTAACGGCATTTGGGCGTTCATTCTGCGGAACACCTACCGCCCGGGCCTTCTAACCGGCCAGTTCAACGGACTCGCTTCTAATCCACCGTGGCTTACGCTCAGTGGGCTCGCAGATAATCCGTACCGCCGTGTGCTTACGGATAGGGCTGACAGTTATGGCATCCGGCCACCGGGCTCGTCCTTCCTGCATCTCGAGCTGGGCACTACCCATCTGCTTCACGCCGTTGATCGGTATCTTTCGCCCGATGCATCCGTCGCCTGCCTCGTACCGGGCACGGTGTTCAACGGCCACCACCACGAACTCTTTCGGCAGCGCAAGTTTCTTAATGCTGGGCGTCCAGTCGCCCTCGAGATCAAAGAGGTGTGGCAGGTAGCAGATGGAACATTCAAGTACCCCGGTGCCGTCATCACCGGCCATAAACGGGCCACGCCTGCCGACATCGCCAAGACAGGGATCAGGGGTTTTGTCGCGGGACAAGACGACCTTGAGGAGACTGATTTCTCCAGTAGGTCGATCGGTCGCAATCGCACAGCGTGGGCTCTTACGGTGGAAGGCTCAGTAGTCACTGCGACAGCTGGGGTGGACAGGCCGCAGCAAGGTGCGGACCTGATGCCTCGTACGGCGGTTTGTATCTATATCCTCAACGAGACCGGGCCCGAATGCAGGATTGATACGCCCGTGCCCGGCACCCCTTGGGCGTTCACCACCGCAGGGGTGAAGGAGTTAAGGGAGGAGCGCTTTCCTGGCTATGTGGCCCCGCAATTCATCTACCACATGGCGCAGTCCAAGAATCTGCTTCCCTTTGTTTTCGGACCGCACTGTGCGCCGATCGCAATCCCTGCCCTGAAGGACGATGGCGGTGCCTGGCGTATCTACGAAGAAACTGAAATTCGTCGCATGGGATTTGGCGAAACTGCGCGGCGCTTTCGCGCCGTTAACAAGAGATTACGCGATGTGGGCAGGGGCTTGTCCCTCCAGAAGCGTATCGACGTACGGATGAAGTTGACCAAGCAGGTTCTGGGTACGGAGGGCTATCTGGTCCTCACCGGAGCCGGCGGCAAGCACATATGTGCTGCCTGCGTTCCGCTCACGAGTGCCAGCGATCTTGTTGTCGATCAGACCCTCTACTGGCGGGTTGTCCACCACGAAGAAGAGGCCTGGTATTGCGTCGGCATGCTGAGCAGCCATGCCATGACCCGGGCGATCACCCCCTTCAATCCGCGGGGTGCCTTCGGTGAGCGTCATATTCACTCCCTACCGTACCAGTTAATGCCCGGCTTTGACCCAGACGACGAAGATCACACAAGCATCAGTGTACTGGCCCGACACATCGCTGACAAAGCCGCCAATATCGTGGCTGGGGATGACGATCTCCAGGACCCGAACAAGGGTCTGGCTGCCCGTCGCACACGGCTCCGCAACCAGCTCTCGGGAACCGCCGCATTTCAAGAGTTGGACCGGCTGTGCTCAGAAGTGCTTGGCACCACGACTACTACCGGCGAGGCTGGGAGGATGCGCTAACATGCGCCTAGTCCGGCAGGCCACATCTTTTCGCGATACCGGAGAAGATGCCGTTGCCCACCCCGTCGGCCCAACTACCCACTAGCTGCGGAGCGCGGCTTTCCCGCTTGCGGCAGACACGTCACAGCCGCCTTGAGATCCAGACGGCGCGTCCGACGATGCGGATCTCATCGACGAGCCGTTCGTAGCTGTCGTACTCGGGGTTGGCCGACTTGATCACCACCCTGGGCGGCTCGGAGTGGGGCACATGCTCGATCCGCTTGGTGACCAGTCCCATTCCGTCCCAGATCACGAAGATGCCCGGCGGGACCGGGACCTGCCGGCTCACGTCGATCAGGATCCGGTCGCCGCTCGAGAAGAGCGGCTCCATCGAGTCCCCGTCGACGGTGATCATCCGCAGATCCTCGGGCCTGGCCCGGAATTCATGGCGGATGAGGGGATCGGCGAGAAGCCACGTCGCCTTGGTCTGCTCCACCTCGTCGTTCCAGGCCCCCGGCCCCGCCGCCGCGCGGACGTCGATCTCGGGCACTGCGCTGTAGCCCCTCGGAACGACGCGCGGGCCGGCCGAGGGCGGCTGTGGACGCGCTTCCCCATTCGGGGGCCGGCCGTGCTTGATCTCTTCGGGGCTGCAGCCCAGGTGCTCTGCCAAGGCCTCGCGGTCGTCCTCGGCCAGGACACGGGGCGTGCCTCGGTGGATGAACTGGTGCAGGTAGGCCGCGTTTCGTCCGATGGCGAGCGACGCCATCCGCAGGTTCGAGCGGTTCTGCGCAACCAGCCCGAGGATCCGCTGGCGAACCGGGTCCATCGTCGTGTCGTCGTATCTCGTCGCTCGTCCCATATAGTGGGATATTACCTACTACCTGTCGCCGGCACAACAGGACACCCGACTCGGGGACGGCGAACGTAGGAATCACTCCGTAGCTCCTGGCTCGACTCGTAGCACCCTCCGGGCGGGCTTCCGGCTAGCGGGCCGCCCGCACGGCTGAATCCATCTCGACCAAGGCTTGCAGGGCGTCGAGCGGGTGTGCCGGGACCCGCTCGAGGCCACGCTGGCGGGGCGTCGCCGGACCCCCATTTCCGTATCTCGTTGCTCCGCAAGCACGTGGGAAATGCCCTATTTCCTACTGACTTGCGTAATTTACCAATAGAATATTGGATGCATTGGTATGGAGAGCCTGACGAAGCAGTTCGAGGAGCGGATTGCGGAGTTCCTTCGGCGCACGCAGCTGACGCCGTCGGAGTTCGGTGAACGGGCGATCGGCGACCGGAAGTTCTGCGGAGACTTGCGGCGCGGCCGTTCGCCGAGGCTGGCGACCGTGGACCGGGTTATGGCGTTCATGGAGGCCTACGAGGGGGCTGCGCACGGCACTCGCGGTTCAACCGGCAGCGAGAGCCTCGGGGATTCTTCCTCGACAGCAGGAGAGACGGAGCGATGACACGAGCGGTCGAGCCGGGCAGGGACGCCCCCGCCCGCATCATTCGGTTTCACCAAGTGCAAGCTCGCACGGGGCTCGGGCGGAGCACGATCTACGTGCGGCTGGCCGGGGGCAGCTTCCCCAAGCCGCTATCGCTGGGCGCACGTGCGGTCGGCTGCATCGAGGAGGAGGTGGACGAGTGGATCCGCCAGCAGATCGCGTTGAGCCGCGGCGAGGCCGAGTGATCGGCGCATCCCAGCGAGAGACCAAGGAGAAGACGATGCAACCTTTCTTGAGGACGGTACGAGCGGCTGCCTGGGCCACGCTGTGGTTGCTGTCCCCCGGGGTGCTGTGGGCGCAGGGGACGAGCCCGTGGGTGGAGGCGGTGAACGAGCTGCAGGCGCAGTTCACGGGTCCGATCGCTCGGGGGCTGTCGCTGATCGCGATCGTGGTGGGCGGGCTGATGTTCGCGTTCGGCGAGGGTGGGAGCAAGCGGACGCTGGCCGGGATCATCTTCGGTCTCGGGATGGCGATGGGCGCGGCCAACTTCCTGGCCTGGCTCTTCTGATGAGGGGTCTGAGGCGCTGGGCCGGCTATGCGGCGCTGAACCGTCCGCTCACGATCCTGGGTGTGGAGCGTAGGGGGTTTCTCCTCATCGCCACGCTCGGGCTCGCGATGTGGAACGCGACGGCTTCGCTCGTGACGGGCGGCGTGGTGTTCGCGGTCGGCTTTGGGGCCGGATGGCTGGCCGGCCGCAAAGACCCCGACATGCTTGGCGTGCTCCGCGCCGGGACGCGTTTCCCGTCGCGTTTCGATCCGGGCAAGTGGGCCGATGAGCCTTGGCATCTCGTGATCCGGAGCGGGCGGTGAGGATCTCCGCGGAGCTCAGGGACTACGAAGCGGCCGGCTCGCTGGCCGAGGAGCTGCCCTACTGGGGCTGGCTCGAGGACGGCCGCACCTGCCTGACCCGGTCCGGCGAGTTGATCGCGGCCGGGCGTCTTGCGCCCGCGGTAGTCGATGGGCGTTCGCCCGAACAGATCGACCGCGTGCTGGGCCGCTGGCAGCGGTTGCTCTCGGGTTTGGACGCCGACACGCGCCTCTACTTCTATATGCTCCGCCGGCCAAGTGCGCCCGAGGCCGCGGACGACGAGGGCTCCGGCATCGTAGCGGTGTCGCAGCGGAAGCGGAGTGCGTTTCTGGCCGGGCGGGTGCAGCGGCTCGAGGCCTACCTGGTCTGGTCGCACGATCCCCGTCTACGCACGGTGGCAGACGGGCCCAGAACAGGAAGCGCCTCCCGGCTCATGCAGTGGTGGAAGCGCCGCCGGGCGAGCGCGCCCACCTACCTCGGTTCCGAGATCGAGGCCGCCGCCGCCCGCTTTCGCGCGACGGTGGACGCGGGCCGTGCGCTCGTGGAGGAGCACACACCGATCGAGATGCTCGAGCCCGCCGAAGCCTCGCGGCTTCTCTCCGAGCTGATCAACCGTCCGGGCACGGTGTGGGACGGCGCGACGGGGAGCGGCATGAACTGGCGACTCGCCGTCTCGGAGCTCGAGGCGGAGCGAGGACACCTGCGCCTCGACGGCGAGCCCGTGATCCTGTACTCGCTTCTGTCCCCGCCCGGCCAAGCCTACGCGAACCTGCTCCGGGAGCTCTACTGCCTGGATGCGGTGATGACGGTCTCGCTCGAGTGGCGGCCGTGGGCGCTGGAGGCGGCCCGGCGCCGGATCCGGGGCGCGCAGCGGCACTACTTCGCGCGCCGTTACTCGATGATGGCGCACGTGCAGGAGACGGAGGGCACGGCGGCCGCGATGGTCGACTCGGCCGCGGCGACGGAGTCGGACCGGCTGGGCGAGGCGCTGGTCGAGCTGGAAGCTGACGGGGTGAGCTACGGCGAGGCCACGCTGACCGTAGCGCTCCACGGCGAGCTGGGAAGCATCGAGCGGCTGGACGGGGACCTCCGCCGACTCTTCGCCGCGCACGACGCGAAAGTGATCCGGGAGGGCTACGGCCAGCTGCCGGCCTGGTTGTCGCGGCTGCCGGCCCAGCCCCGGGGGCGGCAGGTGCGAAAGGTGTTTGTGTCGGCCGGCGTGGCGGCCTGCCTCGCGCCGCTGTTTGGGCCGCCCAAGGGGACTCCGCGGAGCCGTCACCTCGGTCGCGAGTCGCTCGCGGTCTTGGAGACCCCGTGGCGCACGGCGTACCACTACGACCTTTTCGCCGGCGACGTGGGCCACACGTTGATGCTCGGCGCGACCGGCTCGGGCAAGAGCTTCACGCTGAACTTCCTCCTGGTCGAGGCACTCAGGTACGACCCGCGCGTCCTGATCCTGGACTTGGGCGGCTCGTACCGCTGGCTGACCCGGTTTCTCGGAGGCCGCTACCTGGAGCTCTCGCCCGGCGAGGCGGAGCCCACGCTCCGGTTGCAGCCGTTCTCCCTCCCGGCGGGCACGCGGACGTTCCAGTTCCTGACGGGCTGGGTGCTCCGGCTGCTGAAGCTCGGCGGTTGGGAGGCGAGCGGCGCGGACACGAGCGAGATCCGGGCCCGGATCGAGGACCTCTACGCGTTCGAGCCGGAGCGGCGGACGCTGAGCGTCTTGGCAAGCTCGCTTCCGTCCGCGACGTGGCCGGCCTGGAGCCGTTGGACCCAAGGCGGCGCCTGGGGCGGCTACTTCGACAACCCGGCGGGCGGGGCACCGGACCTCGAGTTCGCCGACTGGCAGGTGATCGATCTGGCGGGCGCGGTCGAGCATCCGGATCTCTGCGACGCGGCGCTCTCCTACCTGCTCGAGCGGATGCGCTTGGAGGTGGAGGATCCGTCCGAGGCGGCGCGGCTCAAGCTGATGGTCGTGGACGAAGCCTGGCGCTACCTGCAGGACCCGGCAGTGCTTAGCTACCTGGCCGAAGCGGCGAAGACGTGGCGCAAGAAGAACGCCGCGTTGATCCTCGCCACGCAGTCCGCCGTGGACGTGACGGCGACGCCCGGTGCTGCGGCGCTGCTCGAGTCGATCCCGACCAAGCTGTTCCTCGCGAACCCGGAGCTCCCCGACGCGGTCGGGGCGCTGTTCCGGCTGAACGAGTCGGAGCTGGCCCAGGTCCGAGGCCTGATCCCCAAGCGCGAACTCTACCTCCGCCGCCCGGACGGGGCGGCGGTGCTCCGCCTCGAGGTCGATCCGGAGAGCTACTGGCTCTACACCTCGTCCGCATTGGACGCCGAAGAGAGGGCCCGCGCCGTCGAACGCCACGGACTCGCCCGCGCGATCGAGGTTCTCGCGAGCCGAGACGATCCCCCCCCACCCCCAACGCAAGGAGCTGACACGCCATGCGACCACCAATGACACCCCTCGTTCTAACCGCCCTTCTCTTGGCTGCCCTCCCCACCGGGGCCACCGCGCAGCAGGAGAACGACCAAGCGTTCCTCCGGGTGCCGGTCCCGGAGGAGGGCGAGGATCGGATCCATCGGCTCCGCACCCGGGTCCGTCACACGACGGTCATCGTGCTCCCCGCCGATGAGAACATCCTGGATTTCGTGGTCGGCGACTCGGAGTACTGGCACCTGACGGGTGCTGCAAATGTGGCATTTCTGAAGCCCCTGCGGCCGGACGCGGCGACGAACATCGCGCTCGTATGCGAGTCGGGGCGGATCTACTCGTTCCTGGTGGCTGAGCATAGCGACGGGCCGCCCCACCTGGTCGTTCGCGTAGAGTCCGGAGCAGAGGCGGCGCGGCTCTCCGGCGGCAGCGGCCGTCCCGCGTTCGTCGCGCGGAGCGAGGTCGCGGCCTACCAACAGATGGCCGCCGAGGCGGCCGAGGCGGCTCGCAGCGCCCGGGAAGCGGCCGAGGCCAGCATCCTGGAAGCCCGGACTCAGGCTGAAACGGCGATCGAGGAGTTCCGTGCCGGCTATCCGGAGCGTCTCGCCTTCGAGTACCGGCTCGACGGGGACGCGGCCGACCGGCCGTTCCTGGTCGAAGCGATGTGGCACGACGGGCAGTTCACCTACATCCGGTCCCACGCCCAGGAGTCGCCAGCCCTCTATGAGCTCCGGGACGGCGAACCTGCGCTCGTCGCTTACGACCTCTCAGAGGAGGGCCTCTACATCGCCCGCCAGGTGTTGGGCGACGGGTGGCTGCAGATCGGCGACAAGCGGGCCGCTTGGCGGTTCACGCCCAGGGACGGGCTCCGATGAGCCGCTGGAAGCAGTGGGTCCGGCCCCCGGAAGGCGCGCTGCCGGGCGGCATCGTGACGAAGGCCGGCGTGGTGTTGATCGCCGTGCTCGTCGGTGGACTCCTCTTCTCGTGGGCGATGACGGGTCCCCAGGAAGCCGACACTCTCGTAGCCCTGCCCGAGGCGCAGGCGGTCGACGACGGGATGGGCCGATCGCTCCAGAACCGCATTCGTGCGGAGGCCGAGCGGCAGACTCTGGAGGCCGCCGCCCGGGCGCGCGCCGAGCTCGAGCGCCGGCAGGCCGCGGCCGCCGGGGAGATGGCTCGGCTCCAGACCGAGTCGGAGACGCCGAACACCGCAGCCTTGATCCCAGGCATCGGCCCGGCCGAGTCGGAGCTTAGGGAGGCGCTTCGGCTGGAAGAGCTGGAGCGAAGAACCCGCTCGCTCCGCGCCCTTCCCGTCGCCCAGTCATACAGAAGTCCGGACGCCACGACCGGGCCATCCGATGCCGAGAGCCGGGGCACTGAGGATGCGGCCGACGCGGATGTGGCGCTCCTCGAGAACACGGTCCAAGCGGCTCTCGCCTCTTTCGAGCAGTCGCTCGGGGCGCTCGAGGGCGAGCTGGCGGCGGAGCAGCTTCTCCTCGGGTCCCCTGGTATCGCTGCTGCTGCGGCACCCGCGTCCGGGCAGCAAGCCTCCCGTCCGGCACCGAGCCCGATTCAGCCAGGGCGTAGCGTCCGGCCGGCCGACCCGCCTGGCTGGGAGCGGATCTACGAGGGCTCATTCCTCGAAGGGGTGCTGCTCACTCAGCTCACGGGCGATTTCCCCGGACCCGTGCTGGCCATGGTCTCGGTCCCGTTCTATTCGGCCGACCGCCAGCGGATCCTGATCCCGCGCGGCGCGCGCGTCGTCGGCACGGCCCGGGCCGTTCAGGACCCGGACCAGAGCCGGCTCGCCGTCGCGTTCCACCGGCTGCTCATGCCCGACGGCAGCTGGATCGACCTCGAGTTCACCGGCCTGAACCAGGCGGGCGAGGGCGCGCTTCAGGACCAGGTCGACCGCCACTACTTCAGCACGTTCGCGGCGGCCGGAGCCGTCGGTGTCGTAAGCGGACTCGCCCTGGCCGGCGGTTCGCCATTCGGCCTGAGGGCGGGCGTCGGCCAGGGACTCGGCCAGAGCGCGACCTCGGTTCTCGACCGGTTCCTGAACCGGCTACCCACCCTCACGATCCGCGCCGGCCATCGCCTGCGCATCTGGTTCACCTCCGACGTCCTGGTCCCGAGGGCCGGTCCCCGGCAATGACAAACAAGGAGCTCATCATGCGTCACCGCAGCCTCACCACCGTCCTCTTGGTCTCCATCCTGATGCTCGCGAGCGCAGGGCCCGCCAACGCCCTCTTCGACATCGGCGGCGTGATCCAGCGTGCCCAGATGATCGTGAACCAAGCGACCCAGATCGCGAACCAGATCCGCCAGATGCGGACGATGACCCGTCAGCTCACCGAGCTCGAGGAGCAGCTCGACTACATGAAGGACGTCGCGCGGGGCGAGGTGGACGCGCTGATCGAACCGTTCTCGGAGCTGGCGGCCGGATCCATCGGCCTCGTCGGCGACGGCCTCGGCTGGGGCTCCGAGTTCAGCGGCGCAGCCGGCGAGCTGGTCGACGCGGTCCGTGACATGGGGAGCGGCGATTCGTTCACCGATGTCTGGCGGAGCGCCCAGGGTGTGGCCGACCAGGTGAGCGAGACGGACATTCTCGAGCTGTTCCGCAACCGCCCGCCCGAGGCGTCGTCGCGCGCGGTTGAGGACTACCGCCAGGCCAAGGAGACCGCCGACCGCCAGCGCGTGCTCGACTACGCGATGATGGACGCCGCGGCCTCGCTGGCCTCGACCGTCGAGAGCGCGCAGAGCTCGTTCGACGACCTGACCGCGAATGGGAACCTGTCGAACACGGCACTCCAGCAGGCGCAAGTGGCTGCCGCGCTGACGCAGGGCCGGATCAACGCCGCCGTGGCGCAGGTGCTCGCCTATCAGGCTGTCGAGCAAGCGAACCGGATGCAGCAGGCCGAGATCGACCGGCTCGAGCGGCTGGCCGAGTGGAGGGACGCGCGCCTCCGTACGAACGCGATGGCCGATGCGATGCGCACGGCCGCGCTGCAGAACCGCGACCGGCTCCGGGAAGGGCTCCTGTTCAAGGTCCCGTCGTTCTACATGGGCGGCCAAGTTTAGGCCCCGGGAGCGACTGTCATGCAACTTCCTCCACCTCAGTCGATCGATCCGAACGTCCCGGCCCAGATCCCGGCGGATCAACTCCAGGACTTCAAGGGGTTCCTGGACGTCGTGCTCGACACCGTGGTCGGCGGCGCGGCGCCCGAAGTGCTGACGCTCGGCCACCAGCTCTGGGGCGGTCTCGCGGCGATCGTCGTCGCATGGAGCGGGCTCAAGATCGCGTTCAGCGGAACCTTCGAGCCCTGGTCCCTCGTGCGTGTCGTGCTCGGGATCGCGATTCCGAGGACGCTCCTCCATTACTACAGCGTCCCGATCCCGGGCGTGGGCTTCACGTTCCCGGCCATGGTGGCGGCCGGAGGGATCTGGCTCCAGAACCTGTTCATCTCCGATGTCGTGTCGGTCGGCTACACGGAGATGACCGCGCTCGTCCAGGCGTTCGCCGCACGGCTCGGAGCGGCATGGTCCGGCGGGAGCCTGATGACCCTCATGACCGAGGGAGTGAGCGTGTTCTTCTCCTCCCTCGTCGCGCTGATGATGGGCGTGCCGCTCGTGCTCGGCCTCGTCGCGCTCTTCTGCCTGACCTACGCGCAGGTGATCTGGGCGCAGGTGGCGCTCGCGATCGTGATCCTGCTCGGGCCGGTCTTCATCCCCTGGCTGCTCTTCGAGCCGCTCGCGTTCCTGTTCTGGGGATGGTTCCGCACGCTCATGGTCTACACGCTCTACGGCGTCGTGGCCGGCGCGATCCTCCGCGTGTTCATGGGCGTGGGCATGGGCTACGTCACGACCTATACCAGCGCCTTGATGGGCACCGGCTCCTCCGACCCCGCGGAGCTAGGGCTGTGGGTCGTCGTCCTCCTCCCGCTCGTCGTCTCCGGCCTGATGGCCGGCATGAAGGTGGGCGAGCTCGCCGCGATGCTCGTCTCAGGGTCCGGGTCCGTCGGATCGGGCATGATGGCGCTCGTGGTGCGTGGAGGCGGGCGCCTCAGCGCTGCCGCGAACCCGGCCCGCCCCCCAATCCCCGGAGGCTGAAGGAGACATCCATGAACCGAGAACACGATGCCGGCCGCGAGTACGCGGAGATCTGGGGCGAGACCGTCGAGGCGAACCGGAAGCTCAGGACGCTGGCGATGATCCTCGCCGCCGCGTGCCTCGCGCTCGCCGTCCTGCTCCTTCGCATCGCGACCGTCGCGCCGCCCAGGCCCATCGTCGTGCGGGTCGACGAGGTCGGCCGCGCCGAGGCCGTGGCCTACGAGGCCGCAACGGCGCAGGCGGATCCGCTCGATCCCACGACCAAGTATTTCCTGAACCGGTTCATCTCCGACTTCTACTCCAGGCGCCAGCCGACGGTCGAGGAGCACTGGACCCGTAGCCTCCGCTTCCTCTCGACCGAGCTGGCGAACGCCGCGTTCACGAGGGACGGCGCCGAGGTCGCCGCCATGGCGGCCGGCACCACCGACACCGAGCACCAGGTCGAGCAGGTCGTGCTCCGCATCCACCCCGCACCGGAGGCGCCGCACGGCGCGACCGCCGACTTCGATCTGGTCCGCCTCCGGCAGGGGCAGGAGACGCTGAGGGAGCGGTGGTCGATCACGCTCCGGTTCACGTTCCTCGCCGTCATCCCCTCCGAGCTCGTCGTCTACAACCCGATGGGCATCCTCATCACCTACCTCCAGGCCGACCGTGCCCTGGTCACGGAAGCTCCGCGATGATCGCCCATCTCCGGGGGCGCGAGGCGGCGCTCGAGCCGTTCGGGTGGACGGGACGCCAGGCCGAGTGGATCGCGCTCGTCTGCCTGCACAGCGGCGTGTTCACCCGCACACAGGCGACGCGGTTCCTGGACACGCATCACGAGCGGGCGCGCCGCCTCGTCCACGCGCTGATCGCGCAGGGCCTCGCCGCCGAGGAGACCGTGCCGGGCGTTCGGGGGATCGGCCGCGTGTGCCGGATCTTCTCCCGGGGTCTATACCGCGCGCTCGGAACCGAGCACATCCGCCACCGCCGCACGGCGTCCGCCGACGTGCTCATGCGCCGCCTGCTCTCGCTCGACTACGTGATCGAGCACTCGGGTCTGCCCTGGCTCCCGACCGAACCCGAGAAGGTCGCCGCGTTCGAGGCCCTCGGCATCGAGCGCCGGATCCTTCCCTCGCGCCTCTACCGGGGCGCCGCCGGGGACACCCGGCGCTACTTCCCGTTCAAGCTGCCGGTCGCACTGGAGGCCGAGCGCGCCCTCTTCGTCTACGTCGATCCCGGCCACGACACCTCGACCGCGCTACGTTCGTGGGGAGCGGCGCACCGCGGGCTCTGGCTCGCGCTCCACAGGCTAGGCCGGTCCGTCGAGGTCGTCGCCGTCGCCCGCACTTCGCGGGAGATCGACCGGGCCCTGGCCGTGATGAGCGGCTGGGCTGAGGCGTCCGGCCCCGGCGAGCCCGACGCCGGGATCCGTGAGGAACTTGCCCGGATCGAGCGGGCGATCCTTCAGGGCGCGGTCCAGATCCTCGAGGAGTTCGGAGGCCTGCAAGCCGCCCTGAAACGCAGCGTGGCGCTGGAGAAGCAGGAACGCCGGCAGACAGGCCGCGGGGCGATTCACCGCGGCGTCGCCTGGCAAACGGTGCGCCTCGCGGGAGCGCGCTACCGGTGACGACCGGCGCGCGTCTCATGGCCGCACTGGAGTGCGCAAACGACGCGCGGGGCCGATGCGCACTTTGGCCCTCCGGCGATGCGCACGCGTGCTACGGAGTAAGCCACGACACGGCCACGTCTTCCGCCTACGCGGCCGGGTCGGTCAGCGCCGCACGGGCAGCACTGACCGGGACGGGAGCGACCCCCCAGTCCAAGGGCCTGGTACGGGTTCGGGGGCAGGTGTGTTTGCGCACCTGCCCCCGCCCTCCTGGGGTCGCTCCCGAGCCATCGATCCTTCCAGGAAGGGTGTTGGACCGATGAGGCCGGCTATGCTCGCCATCATCGGCACCGCTCTGGGAGCGGCCGCAGGCCACGCTTTCCGGGCGCCGTTCCCCGGCATGGGCGGCAGCCCGGTGCTGGACCTCGTCGCCTACCACGATCCGGGCCTTCACACCGTGATCCGCGTCTGGTACTACGCGGCCCCGGCCGTCGTCGTCGTCCTTGCCGGGAGCGTGTGCCTCTCGGTCTGGAGGGTGTGGCTTCAGCCGCGTGCAAGACGCCGCGGCCGGGGCAGGCTGCCCGCCTGGCCCGCCTCGCCCGAGGACGACGCACCCTCGCTCGTGATCGGCGAGCTCCACCATCCGACCGTTCCGCGCGAGAGCGAGCGGCCCTCCTGGCTCGTCATTCCCGAGACGGGGCTGTATACGGGCGTGCTCATCGTCGGCGCCGTCGGCACCGGCAAGACCACCGCCTGCATGTACCCGTTCGCCCAGCAGCTCCTCTCGTGGCAAGCCGACCGGGCCGGGCGCCGGGCCAGCGCCCTGGTGCTCGAGGTCAAAGGCGACTTCTGCTACAGCGTGCGCCGCATACTCGACGACGCCGGGCGCGGCGGCGACTACCTCGAGATCGGGCTCGACGGCTCGTTGCAGTGGAACCCGCTCGACGATCCGCTGCTCGACTCCTACTCGCTCGCCTACGGCGTCGCATCCCTCATCAACCAGCTCTTCGGCAAGAGCCGAGAACCGTTCTGGCAGCAAGCCTATACGAATCTCGTGCGCTGGATCATCGAACTGTACCGGCTCCTGCCGGGGGGCTGGGTCACGCTCCAAGACATCTACCGCTGCACGGTGGATGCGGAACTGTTCGGCCGGAAGATCGGCGAGGCCCGCGAGCTGGCCGACCGGCTCTGCCCGGTGCGGGCCGTCATCGCGACCAAGGATCTCACCGCTCACAAGGAACCCCTCGGGGAATGGGGCTGGGAGCCGGTGCCCGGCTCGGACAAGGCGGCTTGCCAGCTCGACCCCGCACTCCGGGACCGGCTCGAGGAACTCAAGGTCGCATACGAGACGGAGGAGAGCGGGGGCGGAGCGGGGAGCGAGTTCCGTGAGCAGGTCGAGGCCATCGAGCGGTGGTATCTGCATGACTGGATGGCGCTCGACGCCAAGCTCCGCACGTCGATCGTCGAGGGCATCAGCGTGTTCCTCTCGCTCTTCGACCAGCCGCAGGTCGCCGGCGTGTTCTGCCCGCCGCCTCCCGAGCCGGATGAGTCTACATCTATACATATAGGTGACGGTGCGCTGGATGAGGACGCCGAGGCCGTCCGGCCCGTGCCGGGCCTCCGGCGCCGGCTGCCGCCGCTCAGCGAGCTGATCGAGGGCGGCAAGGTCCTGGCCCTCAACATGCCCGCGGGCGCGAACCCCGCGCTCGCCCGCGCCATCGGCGTGCTCTTGAAGAACGCCTGGATGCAGGCGCTGCTGCGGCGGCCCGCCGAGGCCGCCCGCCGGCCCGGACGCTACCTCCGGCCCGCCGTGTTCATCTGCGACGAGTACCAGGCGTTCGCGACCGTCGGCCAGGACGATCCCTCGGGCGACGAGAAGGCGTTCGCGCTCACCCGGCAGTGCCGCTGCGTCCCGATCGTCGCCACGCAGTCGATCTCCTCGCTCCGCTCCGTCCTCCCCGGAGGCGAGGCCTGGCGCACGCTCCTCCAGACGCTCCGCACCCGGATCTTCCTGTCCTTGAGCGACGAGTCGTCGGCGCGGATCGCGTCCGAGATGTGCGGCAGCGTCATGAAGACGCAGCCCTCCTACACGTTCACCGAGACCACGGGCAGGCCCGAGTTCTCGCTCCTGTCGGGACGCGCCGGAGGGGGCCGCGGCACGATCGGCGCGAGCAAGTCGTTCCGGCAGCAGAGGGAGCCCGTGTTCACGCCGCGCGAGTTCGCGCTGTTGGCCAACTACCAGGCGATCTGTCTGCCCTACGACGGCACGAAGTCGCTCCCTGCCCGGCGCGTCTACCTGAAACCCCACTACCTGCCGAGGGACGTGGGCTACTGGCGGCTCCGCGAGGAGGGACGGATATGAAGCGCGCAAGCGGAATCGGCCACCTGAAGCCGTTCCTTCCGGGCCTGGAGACGCTCCTCGAGGACCCGGAGGTCTCCGAGATCATGATCAACGGACCCGGCAACGTCTGGATCGAGCGAGGCGGCCGACTCGAGCCCCACGAGGCGCCGGCACTCACCGCCGCCTGGCTCCACCGCGCCGCGATCCACATCGCCCGGCCGCTCGGCCTCGATCCCGCCGCCAGACCCATCCTCGATGCCCGTCTCGAGGACGGCTCCAGGGTCGCCATCTGCACGCCGCCCGCGAGTCCCGAGGTCGCCATCACCATACGCCGGTTCGGGGGCCGCGCGTTCTCGGCCGACGACCTCGTCGGCCAGGGCGCCCTCCCCGAGACGGTGTTCCGCGCCGCCCGGAAGGTGCTGGCCTCCCGCAGGAACATCCTGGTCTCCGGAGGCACGGGCTCGGGCAAGACGACGCTCCTCAACGCGCTGATCGAGTTGCTGCCCGAAGACGAGCGGATCGTCGCCATCGAGGACACGCTCGAGCTCAGGATCGACCGCGCCAACTGCCTCCGCTTCGAGGCGGGAACCGTCGGTTCCGAGACCCCCGTCTCGATCCGCGACCTGGTGCGGCACGCGCTGCGCCACCGGCCCGACCACATCGTCGTCGGCGAGGTCAGGGGCGGCGAGGCCGCCGATCTGCTCCAGGCGCTCAACACCGGCCACGGCGGCTCGCTCACCACCATCCACGCGAACAATGCCCGCTCCGCGCTCTCGCGCCTCGCGAGCTGCGCCATGCAGGCCGAAGGCGCGCTTCCCTGGGAGGTCACCTGCCGGGGCGTCGTCGACGGGATCGCACTTGTGCTGCACACGGCCCGGCAACGGGGCAGGCGGTTCGTCGAGGAGGCGCTCGAAGTGCGCGGCTACGACGCGGCCAAGGGCCGCTGGATCGCCGAACCGATCTGGAGCGGGGCCGACGAAGCCCCGCAAGAACAGCACCCACACACCAAGGAGGTGAACCCATGAAAGGCGACGAGAACATCGTTCGCGTCGAGACGCTCGACGGCTTCGACCGCGAGCTCGCGCGCGACGGAGGCGAGACGCTCGAGGTGCCGGCCTCGCTGGCCGAAGAGTACGGCCTCTTCTCCGAGGACGTGGGCACCGACGACGAGATCCGCGACGCCGCAGAGGATCCGCACGGCCCCGAGGAGGAAGACCGATGAAACACGACGAATACCACCGCCAGTTCGCCGAGGGGATCATCGAGCAGATCCGCCAGGGCACCGCGCCCTGGCAGAAGCCCTGGGGACCGGGCGAGCGCGTGCTCCCCGCGAACGTCGATACGGGCCGCTCCTACAGGGGCGGGAACAGCCTGCATCTCGCCGCCGTGGCCCAGGAGCGCGGCTACGGCGACGTGCGCTGGGGCACCTACCGCCAGATCCAAGCCCGGGACGGACAGGTGCGCAAGGGCGAGCAGGGCACTCGCATCCTCTCGTTCCAGGACCACCGGAAGATCGCCGTCAACGACGAGCGCGGGCGGCCCAAGAGGGACAACGAAGGCAAGCGCGTCTACCGCCACGAGCGCCTCCAGGCGCCCTTCGTCCGCCAATACACCGTGTTCAACGCCGAGCAGGCCGACGGGCTCCCGGCCCGGCCCACACCCACGGCCGAGCCGCTCTGGAAGGTGCACCAGCAGGCCGAGCAGGTCCTCGAGGACGGAGGGGTCCCCGTCCGTCACGTGGCGGGCGACCGGGCGTTCTACAACCTGAACCGCGACGAGATCGTGCTGCCCGAGCGTGGACAGTTCCCCTCCGCGAACCACTACTACCAGACGGCGCTGCACGAGCTGGGGCACAGCACCGGCCACCCGGAGCGCATGAACCGCGAGACGCTCACCCAAGGGATCTCTGAAGGGTTCGGGTCGCCGGCCTACGCGAAGGAGGAGCTCCGGGCCGAAATCAGCGCCATGATGACGGGCGAGCGCGTGGGCGTCGGCCACGACCCGAGCCGGGGCGCCGCGTACGTCGAGGGCTGGATCGCCGCACTCGAGGAGGACCCCCGCGAGATCCGCCGCGCCGCCGCCGACTCGCAGAAGATCTCCGACTTCGTGCTCTCGCGGCACCGCGAGCGCGAGGCCGCGCGCGAACCCGCGGCCGTGGCCGCGACCCGCGCGCCCGCGCCGGGGCAGATCGTCCAGCCCGTGCCGCCGCTCCCCGTGCCGCAGCGGACCTTCGGGCCGCGCCGCTGACGGTCGGTGAGGAGCCAGGAGATGTTCGACCGCACGGTCGAACCGGACCCGCGGACCGCCGCGCCACAAAGCCGCAATCGCCAACGCATGCGGGACGGCCACCGCCGAGAATACGCCGCGAGCCGGGACCGCGGGTCCACCTCCTTCCCCGAACGGTGCGCGCGCGGGCTCGCCGACATCGGCGTCTACGGCGCCGTATCGTACCGCGATCTGGCCGAGGCCCGCTTCGGCGGCCATCCCTACACCACCCGGCGGGCCGTGAACGCCTGGGTACGCGAAGGGCTCGTCACCGAGACCACGGCCACCGGACCCAAGGGCAACCCGTTCAAGGTCCTGACGCTCACCCGCAGCGGCGTGGCCGAAGCCCGGAAGCGGGCCGCCGAACGGGGGATGGATCCCAGCCAGGAAATCCGGTTCGCACGCACCCGGCCTGCGCAAGCCGCGCACGACACCGCCGTCTACCGCGCCTGCATGAAGGAGAAACAGCGGCTGCTCGACCGGGGCGCCACCGTGCGGCGCATCCGGCTCGACACCGAACTCAAGAGCGCCGTCGCGCGCGGGAGCGAGGCGGCGCGGCTGAAGGACGGCAAGCGGGCCGCCGATGCCGAACGGCACCGCACCGCCGGTGAACTCGGACTCCCGGTCGACGACGAAGGGCACGTGCTCTATCCGGACGCCCAGATCGAGTACACCGACTCTGAGGGGCGAGCTGGACGCGTCAACATCGAGGTCGCGTCCGGCAACTACCGCGAAGGGGCCATCAAGGCGAAAGCGGCGGCCGGGTTCGCGCTCCACGCCAACGGACCGGCCGCGGCGCGGCTGCTGCGCACGCTCGGCCTGGGCGGCGGCGGCGACCGCTCCTGGCTGCGGGGACCCGCCGACCGCGATCCGGCCGCAGTCGAACTCTGACTACGGGAGAAGCCCGCCATGCAACCCTGGAAAATCAGCGCCGGCCTCACCGCCGCCATCGTGGGTTCGGCCATCCTGCTCGCCGGGCCGCGCCTCGAATACCTCGCGCCGTATTGGCCGCTCCTCCTCGCCGAACACGGCGTCTTGCTCGCCCTGCACCTGGCGCTCGCACTCGCAACCGTCGCGGCCGCCATCTACGCCGTCGCGCGCGCCACCGGACTCGCCGACCTCGGCCGGCGCGTCGATCTCGCCGAGCGCTCCGTTCGGCGCGGCGAGGGGGACCCGGCCCTCACCGACGCGCTCCGCAGAGACGCCGAAGGTGACTGGGAATGAAAGCGGACGGACGCGCATGACCGGCCGTGCATCCGTCGAGACCCTGCCAGCCACCTGGCGGACGCAGGCCAAGGCGCTCCGCCGGTACGGGGGCGAGACGCCGGCCGTCGCGCTCGAAAGCTGCGCGGTCGAGCTCGAGACCACGCTCCGCGAGAGGGACGAGACCACCCTCTCGCTGACGGAGGCAGCCAGGGAGAGCGGCTACTCCGCTGACCATCTCGGCCGCCTCGTGCGCGACGGCAAGATCCCCAACACCGGAAGACCCGGCGCGCCCAGGATCGCCCGCTCGCACCTGCCACGGAAGACCCAGGCGCCAGCCACACCGCTACTGGTGGAAAAGCATCGCCGAGGCGAAGTTTCCAACGCGCAGATCGTGCAGTCCATCATCGAGGGAGGAATCGAATGATGGCACGCACGAAACCTATCCGGCGCTCCTACGGCGCCGGCGAATGGGGCCGGAACCGGGTACGGGTCTTTCCCGATCCCAAGACCGGCCTGTTCCAGATCGAGTGGCGCGAGAACGGGCGCAGGCTCACAAGGTCGCTGAAGCACCGCGACTGGAGACGGGCGAAGCGGCAGGCGGACGAGTTCGCCGCTGGCTACCTCGGGCCGAAGCTCAACGGCAAGGCGGAAGCCGAGCCCGAGCCGCTCACCCTCGAGACGCTTTTTGACATCTACGGTGAAGAGGTGACCCCGACCAAGGTCAGGGAGACCCAGCAGCGTGACAGGGCCTTGATGGGGATGTTCCTCGATTTCCTCGGAAGGGACCGTAGCCCGGCAACGCTTTCCCAGAGGGACTGGGACCGGTTCATCCGGCAGCGGCGGGCGGGCAAGATCGGCCCAAGTGGCAGACCCGTGTCCTACCGGACGGTCGAATACGACCTGAAGTTCCTGCTCGCGATCCTCAACTGGGCCGCGAGGTCGAGAGACGAAGAGGGGAGGCTCCTCGTCGAGTCGAATCCCTTGAAAGGTCTGAAGACGCCCAAGGCGAAGAACCCGACCCGAGTCGTTCTGGCCGAGGAGGAGTACCAAGCACTTCTTCGAGTGTCCCGGCAGGTCGACTGGCGATTTCACGTCGCTCTCGTGCTCGCGCACGAGACGGGGCACCGCATCGGCGCCATCCGCCAGCTCCGGTGGTCGGACATCGACCTCGAAGGCGGAATGGTGCTGTGGCGCGCAAAGCACGAGAAGACGGGCTATGAGCACCGGACGCCGGTCACGACCGAGGCCATCGCCGTTCTGGAAGAGGCGAAGAGGAAGAGCCCCGGGATCGGGGACGCTCCGGTGCTGCCCGCGCGCAGGAATCCCTCGATGTCCGTGGGCTCCGCGCTGCCTCGCGTCTGGTGGGACAGAGCCGGGAAGCTCGCGGGATTCGATCCGAAGCCCGGCAGAGGCTGGCACTCGCTCAGGCGGAAGTTCGCCTCCGACCTGATGGACCAGCCGCTCAAGGTGCTCTGCGAGCTCGGCGGCTGGAAGACCGCCAAGACCGTGCTCCAATGCTACCAGCGGGCCGACGAGGGACAGCTCAGGAACGCGCTCGAGTGCCGTCGGCGAGGAGTTAGCGCCTGATCCCACGATCAGCGGGAATCAATCGGCGGGAATCTGGCCTGCAAAGTTCGTAAGTTCAATGACCACAACAGATGTGAACCTACGAGCGATTGCCGGGAAGGCCATCGGTCACCTGGGACGGGCGCGTCCCGGACTTGGCGGCTTGGGCTGTGCCCCGAGCCATCGGGGGTACCCCGGCCTTGCTCGGTGATGCCCGGCTGCCAGACGGCCGGCCGGTCGGCGAACGGGTGATCCGCCGCCTCGCAGCGGCGCTCAAACCGCCTTCCCGCGTAGGGATTGATGGATCGGGAGCGACCCCAAGGGACAGGGGCAGGGGTGCGCAAACACACCTGCGTCCGAGCCCGCACCAGGCCCTCGGACTGGGGGGTCGCTCCCCTCCACGTCCGTGCTGCCCAGTGCGGCACCGGCGACCGGGTGGCGACGAACGCAACTCCAAGCGCCCGCACGGGATAGCCGAATCCGGCGTCTGCGCATCTTCAGGGGTGCCATGCGTGCATCGACCCCCAACGTCTCATGCACGCTCCAGTACGGCACAAGGCGTGGGCTTCTCATCGGAAGCGTGCCCCCGTGAGCCGAACCGTCCGCCAGGTGTCGGTGCGTTGCATCAGCCCCCGCCCTGCCTGCCTGCGCGCACGCTTCGACAGCGCGACGCTGCGCTTCATCGCGGCCTGCAAGCCTCCGTACTCCATGAGGACCGGGACATCCCCCTTGATGATGGCCTGGTCGATAAGGTCGATCTCGCGGCCGATCCCGTGGTCGAATTCGGAGGGGCGGGGATCCCGCGCCCAGTTGGCGAGCACGGTCTCCGCCCGGCTGTCCTCCTCCGGTGTCCGGACGATGGCCACGACCTCGATCCCGCAGCCGCGATCCCAGAGCGCCTTCCAGAGTTCGCGGTGCGCCGCGCCCCAGGAGCGGAGTGCCGTCGCTGTCTCGTGGCCCGGATCGAGGTAGACGAAAACGGCGCGCCGGGCGTCCAGGGCGACCGGCAGCCGGAGCGGGAAGTAGCGCCGGGTGTCCCCGGCGGCGCCCCGGTAGAGCCGCGAGGGCAGGAGCCGACGCTCGATGCCGAGCGCCTCGAACGCGGCGACCTTCTCGGGTTCGGTCGGGAGCCAGGGCAGACCCGAGTGCTCGATCACGTAGTCGAGCGAGAGCAGGCGGCGCATGAGCACGTCGGCGGACGCCGTGCGGCGGTGGCGGATGTGCTCGGCTCCGAGCGCGTGGTATAGACCCCGGGAGAAGATCCGGCACACGCGGCCGATCCCCCGAACGCCCGGCACGGTCTCCTCGGCGGCGAGGCCCTGCGCGATCAGCGCGTGGACGAGGCGGCGCGCCCGCTCGTGATGCGTGTCCAGGAACCGCGTCGCCTGTGTGCGGGTGAACACGCCGCTATGCAGACACGCCAGCGCGATCCACTCGGCCTGGCGTCCCGTCCACCCGAACGGCTCGAGCGCCGCTTCGCGTCCCCGCAGATGCGCGATCACCTGGGCGGCTCCGTGACCAGGGCACGGTCGGCCTGGAGGTAGGTGATGAGGATGCCCATCGGGTTGTAGACGACGAGCTGGGAGGGGATGACGGTGAGGAACGTGAACCGGACCGTGATCGACCACCGCTCCCTCAGCGTCTCCTGCCCCTGCCGGAGGCGGACCAGATCGAAATCGGCGGTCGCGCCGTGCGGCGCCTCCGGTGCCGGGTGGATGCGGAGCACGACCTGCTCGACCTGGATCTCGGTGTTAGCGGTGCCGGCCGCCATAGCGGCGACCTCGGCGCCATCGCGCGTGAACGCGGCGTTCGCCAGCTCGGTCGAGAGGAACCGGAGGCTCCGGGTCCAGTGCTCCTCGACCGTGGCCCGGCGGCGCGAGTAGAAGTCGGAGATGAACCGGTTAAGGAAGTATTTGGTCGTGGGGTCGAACGGATCCGCCTACGCCGTGGCGGCCTCGTAGGCCACGGCCTCGGCGCGGCCGACCTCGTCGACCCGCACGACGATCGGGCGGGGCGGCTCGACGGTCGCGACCCGTAGCAGGAGCACGCCGAGCGCGAGGCACGCGGCGGCGAGGATGGTCGCCAGCGTCCGGAGCTTCCGGTTCGCCTCGACGGTCTCGCCCCAGATTTCCGCGTACTCGCGGCCGGCATCGTGTTCTCGGTTCATGGATGTCTCCTTCAGCCTCCGGGGATTGGGGGGCGGGCCGGGTTCGCGGCAGCGCTGAGGCGTCCGCCGCCGCGCACCACGAGCGCCATCATGCCCGACCCGACGGACCCGGACCCGGAGACGAGCATCGCGGCGAGCTCGCCCACCTTCATGCCGGCCATCAGGCCGGAGACGACGAGCGGTAGCAGGACGACGACCCACAGCCCTAGCTCGGCCGGGTCGGAGGAGCCGGTGCCCATCAAGGCGCCGGTGTAGGTCGTGACGTAGCCCATGCCCACGCCCATGAACACGCGGAGGATCGCTCCGGCCACGACGCCGTAGAGCGTGTAGACCATGAGCGTGCGGAACCATCCCCAGAACAGGAACGCGAGCGGCTCGAACAGCAGCCAGGGGATGAAGACCGGGCCGAGCAGGATCACGATCGCGAGCGCCACCTGCGCCCAGATCACCTGCGCGTAGGTCAGGCAGAAGAGCGCGACGAGGCCGAGCACGAGCGGCACGCCCATCATCAGCGCGACGAGGGACGAGAAGAACACGTTCACGCCCTCGGTCACGAGGGTCATCAGGCTCCCACCCGACCATGCCGCTCCGAGCCGTGCGGCGAACGCCTGCACGAGCGCGGTCATCTCCGTGTAGCCGACCGACACGACGTCGGAGATGAACAGGTTCTGGAGCCAGATCCCTCCGGCCGCGACCATGGCCGGGAACGTGAAGCCCACGCCCGGGATCGGGACGCTGTAGTAGTGGAGCAGCGTCCGGGGGATCGCGATCCCGAGCACGACACGCACGAGGGACCAGGGCTCGAAGGTTCCGCTGTACGCGATCTTGAGCCCGCTCCAGGCGACGACGATAGCCGCGAGACCGCCCCACAGCTGGTGGCCGAGCGTCAGCACGTCGGGCGCGGCGCCGCCGACCACGGTGTCGAGCACGATGTCCAGAAACCCCTTGAAGTCCTGGAGCTGATCCGCGGGGATCTGGGCCGGGACGTTCGGATCGATCGACTGCGGTGGCAGGAGTTGCATGACAGTCGCTCCCGGGGCCTACGCCTGGCCGCCCATGTAGAACGACGGGATCTTGAACAGGAGCCCTTCCCGGAGCCGGTCGCGGTTCTGGAACGCGGCCGTGCGCATCGCATCGGCCATCGCGTTCGTACGGAGGCGCGCGTTCCTCCACTCGGCGAGCCGCTCGAGCCGGTCGATCTCGGCCTGCTGCATCCGGTTCGCTTGCTCGACCGCCTGATAGGCGAGCACCTGCGCCACGGCGGCGTTGATCCGGCCCTGGGTCAGCGCGGCCGCGACCTGCGCCTGCTGGAGTGCCGTGGCTGACAGGTTGCCGTTCGCGGTCAGGTCGTCGAACGAGCCCTGTGCGCTCTCGACGGTCGCGGCGAGCGAGGCCGCGGCGTCCATCATCGCGTAGTCGAGCACGCGCTGCCGGTCGGCGGCCTCACGGGCCTGGCGGTAGTCCTCAACCGCGCGGGAGGATGCCTCGGCCGGGCGGTTACGGAACAGCCCCAAGATGTCCGCCTCGCTGACCTGGTCGGCCACACCTTGGGCGCTCCGCCAGACGTCGGTGAACGAGTCGCCGCTCCCCATGTCACGCACCGCGTCGACCAGCTCGCCGGCCGCGCCGGTGAACTCGGAACCCCAGTCGAGGCCGTCGCCGACGAGGCCGATGGATCCGGCCGACAGCTCGGCGAACGGTTCGATCAGCGCGTCCACCTCGCCCCGCGCGACGTCCTTCATGTAGTCGAGCTGCTCCTCAAGCTCGGTGAGTTGGCGGGTCATCGTCCGCATCTGGCGGATCTGGTTCGCGATCTGGGTCGCCTGGTTCACGATCATCTGGGCACGCTGGATCACGCCGCCGATGTCGAAGAGGGCGTTGGCCGGCCCTGCGCTCGCGAGCATCAGGACCAAGACCAAGAGGGCGGTGGTGAGGCTGCGGTGACGCATGATGAACTCCTTGTTTGTCATTGCCGTGTCCCGACCCTGGGGACCAGGACGTCGGACGTGAACCAGACGCGCAGGCGATGGCCGGCGCGGATCGTGAGAGTGGGTAGCCGGTTCAGGAACCGGTCGAGAACCGAGGTCGCGCTCTGGCCGAGGCCCTGGCCGACGCCCGCCCTGAGACCGAACGGCGAGCCGCCGGCCAAGGCGAGCCCGCTCACGACACCGATGGCTCCGGCTGCCGCGAACGTGCTGAAGTAGTGGCGGTCGACTTGGTCCTGAAGAGCGCCCTCGCCCGCCTGGTTCAGGCCGGTGAACTCGAGGTCGATCCAGCTGCCGTCGGGCAGCAGCAACCGGTGGAAGGCGACGGCGAGCCGGCTCTGGTCCGGGTCCTGAACGGCCCGGGCCGTGCCGACGACGCGTGCGCCGCGCGGGATCAGGATCCGCTGGCGGTCGGCCGAATAGAATGGGACCGAGACCATGGCGAGCACCGGTCCCGGGAAATCGCCCGTGAGCTGAGTGAGGAGCACCGCTTCGAGGAACGAGCCCTCGTAGATCCGCTCCCAGCCCGGCGGGTCGGCGGGCCGGACGCTACGGCCGGGCTGAATCGGGCTCGGTGCCGGACGGGAGGCCCGCAGCTCGGACGCGGGCGCCATCGTAGCGGCGATGCCCGGGGACCCGAGGAGAAGCTGTTCGCCCGCCAGGCCGGCTTGCAATTTGTTCTCGAGCGCCCCGACCGACTGCTCGAAGGAGGCGAGAGCCGCTTGGACCGTGTTCTCGAGGAGCGCCACATCCGCGTCGGCCGCATCGCCGGTGCCGGCCTCGGACGACTCCGCGGTTGCGTTCGGATCCCTGTACGACTGAGCGACGGGAAGGGCGCGGAGCGAGCGGGTTCTCCGCTCCAGCTCCTCCAGCCGAAGCGCCTCCCTAAGCTCCGACTCGGCCGCGCTCACGCCTGGGATCAAGGCTGCGGTGTTCGGCGTCTCCGACTCCGTCTGGAGCCGGGCCATCTCCCCGGCGGCCGCAGCCTGCCGGCGCTCGAGCTCGGCGCGCGCCCGGGCGGCGGCCTCCAGAGTCTGCCGCTCGGCCTCTTGGCGAATGCGGCCCTGAAGCACCCGCCCCATCCCGTCGTCGACCGCCTGCGCCTCGGGCAGGGCTACGAGAGTGTCGGCTTCCTGGGGACCCGTCATCGCCCACGAGAACAGGAGTCCACCGACGAGCACGGCGATCAACACCACGCCCGCCTTCGTCACGATGCCGCCCGGCAGCGCACCTTCCGGGGGCCGGACCCACTGCTTCCAGCGGCTCATCGGAGCGCTTCCCGCGGCGTGAACCGCCAGCTGGCCCGCTTGTCGCCGATCTGGAGCCATCCGTCGGCCAGTACGTGACGGGTGACGTAGAGCCCGTCATCCGTCAGATCGTAAGCCACGAGCGCCGGCTCGCCGTCCCGGAGCTCATAGAGGGCCGGCGACTCCTGGGCGCGGGACCGGAGGTAGGTGAACTGCCCGTCGTGCCACATCGCCTCGACCAGGAACGGCCGGTCCGCCGCGTCCCCGTCGAGCCGGTATTCGAACGCGAGACGCTCCGGATAGCCGGCACGGAACTCCTCGATCGCCGACTCAGCCTGCGACCGGGCCTCCAGGATGCCGGCCTCGGCCGCCTCCCGGGCGCTGCGAGCCGCCGCCGCCGCCTCGGCGGCCATCTGCTGGTAGGCCGCGACCTCGCTACGCGCGACGAACGCGGGACGGCCCGTGCCGCCGCTGGAGAGCCGCGCCGCCTCCGTGCCGGACTCTACGCGAACGACCAGATGGGGCGGCCCGTCGCTGTGCTCGGCTACCAGGAACGAGTAGATCCGCCCGGACTCGCATACGAGCGCGATATTCGTCGCCGCGTCCGGCCGCAGGGGCTTCAGGAACGCGACGTTCGCCGCGCCGGTCAGGTGCCAGTACTCCGAGTCGCCGACCACGAAATCCAGGATGTTCTCACCGGCGGGGAGCACGATCACCGTCGTGTGACGGACTTGCGTCCGCAGCCGATGGATGCGGTCCTCGCCCTCCTCCGGGACCGGCACCCGGAGGAAGGAGTCGTCGTCCTCCTGCTGGGCGGTAGCCGCGACAGGGAAGGCAACCAAGAGAAGCGTCAGGAGAGCCGTCTGTTGCAATAGGGATCGCATGGCATATCAGCTCCTTGCGTTGGGGGTGGGGGTGGGATCGTCTCGGCTCGCGAGAACCTCGAGGGCCCGGCTGAGTCCGTGACGCTCGACGGCCCGGGCGCGCTCCTCGGCGTCCAATGCGGACGAGGTGTAGAGCCAGTAGCTCTGGGGATCGACCTCGAGCCGGAGCACCGCCGCCCCGTCCGGGCGGCGCAGATAGAGCTCGCGTTTGGGGATCAGGCCCCGGACCTGCGCCAGCTCCGACTCGTTCAGCCGGAACAGCGCCCCGACCGCGTCGGGGAGCTCCGGGTTCGCGAGGAACAGCTTGGTCGGGATCGACTCGAGGAGCGCCGCAGCGCCCGGCGTGGAGGTCACGTCCACGGCGGACTGCGTGGCCAGGATCAACGCGGCGTTCTTCTTGCGCCACGTCTTCGCCGCTTCGGCCAGGTAGCTCAGCACGGCGGGGTCCTGCAGGTAGCGCCACGCCTCGTCCACGACCATCAGCTTCAGCCGCGCCGCCTCGGACGGGTCCTCCACCTCCAAGCGCATCCGCTCGAGCAGATAGGAGAGCGCCGCGTCGCAGAGATCCGGATGCTCGACCGCGCCCGCCAGATCGATCACCTGCCAGTCGGCGAACTCGAGGTCCGGCGCCCCGCCGGCCGGGTTATCGAAGTACGCGCCCCACGCGCCGCCTTGGGTCCAGCGGCTCCACGCCGGCCACGTCGCGGACGGAAGCGAGCTTGCCAAGACGCTCAGCGTCCGCCGCTCCGGCTCGAACGCATACAGGTCCTCGATGCGGGCCCGGATCTCGCTCGTGTCCGCTCCGCTCGCCTCCCAACCGCCGAGCTTCAGTAGCCGGAGCACCCAGCCCGTCAGGAACTGGAACGTCCGGGTGCCCGCCGGGAGCGCGAACGGCTGCAGCCGGAGCGTCGGCTCCGCCTCGCCGGGCGAGAGCTCCAGGTAGCGGCCCCCGAGGAACCGGGTCAGCCAGCGGTACGAGCCGCCCAGGTCCAGGATCAGGACGCGCGGGTCGTACCTGAGCGCCTCGACCAGCAGGAAGTTCAGTGTGAAGCTCTTGCCCGAGCCGGTAGCGCCGAGCATCAACGTGTGGCCCACGTCGCCGGCGAACAGGTCGTAGTGGTAGGCCGTACGCCACGGCGTCTCCAAGACCGCGAGCGACTCGCGGCCAAGGTGTTTGCTCTTAGCCCGGCCCTTGGGCGGCCCGAACAGCGGCGCCAGGCACGCCGCGACGCCGGCCGACACGAACACCTTCCGCACCTGCCGCCCACGCGGCTGGGCCGGGAGCCGCGAGAACCAGGCCGGCAGCTGGCCGTAGCCCTCCCGGATCACCTTCGCGTCGTGGGCCGCGAAGAGTCGGCGGAGGTCCCCGTCCACGCGTTCGATGCTCCCGAGCTCGCCGTGGAGCGCCACGGTCAGCGTGGCCTCGCCGTAGCTCACCCCGTCCGCTTCCAGCTCGACCAGCGCCTCGCCCAACCGATCCGACTCCGTCGCCGCGGCCGAGTCGACCATCGCGGCGGCCGTGCCCTCGGTCTCCTGCACATGGGCCATCATCGAGTAGCGGCGCGCGAAGTAGTGCCGCTGCGCGCCACGGATCCGGCGCCTCGCCGCTTCCATCGCCCAGGGCCGCCACTCGAGCGACACCGTCATCACCGCGTCCAGGCAGTAGAGGTCCCGGAGCAGGTTCGCGTAGGCTTGGCCGGGCGGGGACAGAAGCGAGTACAGGATCACGGGCTCGCCGTCGAGGCGCAGGTGCCCTCGCTCCGCCTCGAGTTCCGAGAGGGCGAGTCGCCAGTTCATCCCGCTTCCCGTCGCGCCGTCCCAGATCATGCCCGGACGGTTGATGAGCTCGGAGAGAAACCGCGAGGCTTCGGCTGGCCCCAGCATCTCGATCGGCGTGTGCTCCTCCACGAGCGCGCGGCCCGCGTCCACCGTCGCGCGAAAGCGGGCGGCGGCGGCCTCGATCTCGGACCGCAGGTAGGTGGGCGCGCCCCCTCGGCGGCGCTTCCACCACTGCCTGAGCCGGGAGGCGCTACCCGATGTTGGCCCGTCGGCGACCGCCCGGAGACGCGGATCGTGCGACCAGACCAGGTAGGCCTCGAGCTGCTGCACTCGCCCGGCCAGAAACGCGCCGCGCTTACGCTGCGACACCGCTACGATGCCGGAACCGTCGTCGTCCGCGGCCTCGGGCGGACTTGGCCGGCGGAGCAGATAGAAGTAGAGGCGTGTGTCGGAGTCCAACCCCGAGAGCAGCCGCTGCCAGCGGCCGAGCACGCGGTCGATCTGTTCGGGCGAACGCCCATCGACTACCGCAGGCTCCAGACACCCGGCTGCGATCAGCTCGCCCGTGCGGGTCAGGCAGGTACGGCCGTCCTCGAGCCAGCCCCAGTAGGGCAGCTCCTCCGCCAGCGAACCGGCCGCCTCGTGGTCCCTGAGCTCCGCGGCGATCCTCACCGCCCACTCCGGATCACGAGATGCCACGGCTCTTCGGCCCACTTGCCCGGGTCGAAACGCGACGGGTAGCGCGTCCCGGCGCGGAGGACCGCGAGCATGTCGGGGTCCTCGCGGCCGGCGAGCCATCCGGCCCCGTAGCCCACCGCGAACACGACGCCGCCCGTCACCAGCGAAGCCGTCGCGTTCCACATCGCGAGCCCGAGCGTGGCGACGAGCAGAAACCCCCTACGCTCGACCCCCAGGATCGTCAGCGGACGGTTCAGCGCCGCATAGCCGGCCCAGCGCCTCAGACCCATCATCAGAAGAGCCAGGCCAGGAAGTTCGCCGCGCCCATCGCCATCCCGAGACCGAAGATGATCCCGGCCAGCGTCCGCTTGCTACCGCCCTCGCCGAACGCGAACATCAGCCCGCCCACCACGATCGCGATCAGCGACAGCCCTCGTGCGATCGGACCCGTGAACTGCGCCTGCAGCTCGTTGACAGCCTCCACCCACGGGCTCGTCCCCTGCGCCCACAGCACCCCGGGGAACAGCAACCACAGCGTGGCCCAGGCCGCCGCTCGTACCGTCCTTTGTATGACGACGAATAGGTAGTTTTGTTGGGTACACAGGGTCGGTAGCCCGTCCCGCCTAGGGTCCTAGAGACCGATTGTTAGCGTGGGCGCCGTCCCTTCTAGATCGTGATGAGTCCGAACAGTTGTTGGGGCCGAGGGAGCCCGGATCTGCAAGGTAGGACGATGCACGATCATCCTCCCGAGTCTGGAGAGAGGGATGTCTGAGGCCGAGGCGTACGTAGGGATCGATGTCTCAAAGGCGGAGCTCGAGGTGGCGGTAGAAGACGAGGGGTGGACGGTCTCGAACGACGAATCTGGGATCGAAGTGCTTGTTGAGCAGCTGTGCGAGCGTCCGGTTGAGCTAGTCGTTCTGGAAGCGACCGGCGGGTACGAGATGCCGGCGGCGGCGGCACTCGCCGAAGCGGGGATCCCGGTGGTGGTAGCGAACCCGCGGCAGGTGCGCGACTTCGCACGGGCAACGGGCCAGCTCGCCAAGACGGACCGGATCGACGCGAGGGTATTGGCGCTGTTCGGCGAGCGGGTGCGGCCAGAGGTGCGGGTGCTGCCGGACGAGGACACCCAGCAGTTAACGGCCCTTCTGGCCCGTCGTCGTCAACTGCTCGAGATGATGGTCGCGGAGAAGAACCGGCTGAAGATGGCGTCCACCACGGTGGCGAAGGACATCGGCGAGCACATCGAGTGGCTCAAGCGCAAGCTGAAGTCCGTGGACTCGGAACTCGAGCGTCGCATCAAGGCGAGTCCGGTGTGGCGCGCGAAGGAGGATCTGCTGCGGAGCGTACCGGGGATCGGTCCGGTCGTCTCACGCACGCTGATCGGAGAGCTCCCCGAGCTCGGGCAGCTGAACCGGCAACAGATCGCTGCGCTTGCCGGCGTCGCCCCTCTGAACCGGGACTCGGGTACGTTGAGAGGTAAGCGAATGGTCTGGGGAGGCCGTCGTTCCGTACGCGTGGCGTTGTACATGGCGGCCCTGACCGCTAGTCAGCGTAATCCCGCGATCCGCGTCTTCTACCAGCGGCTCACAGAACGTGGCAAGCCTCCGAAAGTCGCCCTCACCGCCTGCATGCGTAAGTTGCTTGTGATCGCCAACGCTATGGTTCGAGACGGCGTATCCTGGGACCCCACCCACGCTTCAGAGCTTGAGTTCGCACACAGTTGCTAACAAGGGTTGCATCGTCTGCTCCTTAGTCTCCATTGAATGCGTCGCTCACTCGGCCTCGCCGCGGCTCAACGCGATCTGCTTGCGGATCCACTCATCCACCTCCGACTCGATCCAGCCGACCGCACGCGCGCCCAGCGATAGCGGCTTGGGGAAGCTGCCCCCGGCCAGTCGCCGATAGATCGTGCTCCGCGACAGCCCCGTGCGGGCTTGCACTTGGTGAAACCGAGGGATGCGGGCGGGGGCGTCCCTGCCCGGCTCGACCGCTCGTGTCATCGCTCCGTCTCTCCTGCCGTCGAGGAAGAATCCCCGAGGCTCGCGCTGCCGGTTGAACCGCGAGCCCCGTGCGCAGCCCCCTCGTAGGCCTCCATGAACGCCAGCACCCGGTCCACGGTCGCCAGCCTCGGCGAACGGCCGCGCCGCAAGTCTCCGCAGAACTTCCGGTCGCCGATCGCCCGCTCACCGAACTCCGACGGCGTCAGCTGCGTGCGCAGTAGGAATTCCGCAATGCGCTGCTCGAACTGCTTCGTCAGGCTCTCCATATCAGTGCACCAAATACGGTATGGGCAAATTACGCAAGACAGTAGGAAATATGGCATTTCCCACGGTCTTGCGGAGTAACGAGATACGGAAATGGGGTTCGGCGACGTTCCGCCAGCGGGGCCTCAAGCGGGTCCCCGAACACCCGCTGGATGCTGCGGAAACCTTCGGTCGAGATGGGGGGGGGGTGGGGGGGGGGGGGGCGTGGCTTCCCCAAGCGAGCCGAAAGGCTACGGGGTGATTCCTACGTTCGCCGTCCCCGAGTTGGGTGTCCTGTTGTGCCGGCGACAGGTAGTAGGTAATATCCCACTATATGGGACGAAAGACGAGAGACGACGACACGGCGATGGACCCGGTTCGCCGGCGGATCCTCGGGCTGGTTGCGCAGAATCGCTCGAACCTGCGGATGGCGTCGCTCGCCATCGGGCGAAACGCGGCCTATCTGCACCAGTTCATCCACCGGGGCACGCCCCGTGTCCTGGCCGAGGACGACCGCGAGGCGTTGGCGAAGCACCTGGGCTGCAGCCCCGAAGAGATCAAGCACGGCCGGCCCCCGAATGGGGAAGCGCGTCCACAGCCGCCTTCGGCCGGCCCGCACGCCGTTCCGATGGGCTACAGCGCGGTGCCCGAGATCGACGTCCGCGCGGCGGCGGGCCCGGGGACCTGGAACGAAGAGGTGGAGCAGACCAAGGCGACGTGGCTTCTCGCCGATCCCCTCATCCGCCATGAATTCCGGGCCAGGCCCGAAGATCTGCGCATGATCACCGTCGACGGGGACTCGATGGAGCCGCTCTTCTCGAGCGGCGACCGGGTACTGATCGATGTGAGCCGCCAGGTCCCGGTCCCGCCGGGCATCTTCGTGATCTGGGACGGAATGGGACTGGTCACCAAGCGGCTCGAGCATGTGCCGCACTCCGAGCCGCCCAGGGTGGTGATCAAGTCCGCCAACCCGGAGTACGACAGCTACGAATGCCTCGCCGACGAGATCCGCATCGTCGGACGAGCCGTCTGGGTCTCAAGGCGACTGTGAGGGTCAGGAGCCGTGCCAATCGGAAGCGCCCCTGATTTCACTGGACAGTAGATTGGCAACGAGGATGGGGTCCAGCGAGAAAGGGGTGTGTGATGTCTCCCAAGCCGAGGGAGTCGAAAGCGACCGCAGGTCGCTGCGGCGAGCCGGGCCGGGTCTTCCGGTTGCCTGGGGGGGTCCGCTCGGCTTATGCTGGCGGTGCGTCTTGGGGAGGTCCGCTTCTCCCGGGTCACCGCCGAACTGGCCCCCTATCTAGCCGCCAGGGGCTTCGTCGTAGCCCGGAGCCGAGCCCATGTTGAACGGCAAGCCAAATCCGCTGCCCCGGCGGCGGCGACCTAGCGCCCTGTCACGTCGAATGCTTCGGGCGGGACTTGCGGAGGGCCGATGGCCCTATGATCGGCGTTCCTGACTGGAGATATTCGCGGGGTGAGGGAGCAGTGAAAATCAACCGTCTACACTACGCCGCTTCTACACCCCCCCCCCAGGGCCCGTCGCGTCCCCCCTTGCTCCCCCGGGGGGGTTCTAAAACTCTGATGGCAAGAGATCCCATCAAGCTCACCATCCAAGGCGATGACGACGATGGGCTCCGGTTTGAACGGTGGCTGGCGGAAATTCTCACCCTCTGTGGTGGGGACTCCCATCCTGAGCTCGTTCGTCTGATGATGGAGAGGATTGAGAGGCGTGAGGAGATCCGGGCGAGGAATCTGGGGGTGAGAGTCACGCGGAATAACGTCACAGAGCCTACCCCTGGGACGATCGCCCACAGGGTTTGTGACATCATCAGCCGCTTGAGAAAGCCGGATGGCTCCGTCGATCGGCACAACGTCTTGAACGCCGCTGTATAAGGAAGGGATCAATCTGGGCACAGTAACGGCACAGTGGAGCCGATGGAACAGGTTTCATGGCATGAAGAGATGGCATGAAGAGAGGGGATCCGGCGTGAAATGGGCCGAGCTGCCCGCCCCCAGCCGCATGGCGAAAGGTGTTCCCGAAAAAAGCCTCCGACCCTGGCAGCTGGCTTCCCGCTCCCCCTCGCCTCTTTCGCGCTTCCGGGTGTTGGGTTAAGCTGTGCGCTACGCACTCTCGTCGCATGGCGAAAGGTGTTCCCGAAAAAAGCCTCCGACCCTGGCGGCTGACTTCGCTACCCCTCGCCTCTTTCGCGCTTCCGGGTGTTGGGGTTAAGCTGTGCCGCCGCGCACTCGTGAAATAGAGGGTCGAGCGCATTTTTCATCTAGTAGGGGAGGGGCCATGAAGAAGTTGCTTTCGTTCGCAGGTGTCGCATCACTCGCGCTCACTATAGTGGCGGTCGGTTGTGATGACGACGCGGTAGTGACGCCGGTCGCGCCGCCGACGCCGCCGCCGGCGGCGCCCCCGCTCACGACCACGATGGCTCCTGCTTCGGCTGAGGTCGCAGTGGGAAGCAGTGTCGTCTTCGCCGTCAACGCCTCGGGTGGGGCTGCGGGCGAGACGGCTAGCTGGAACTGCGCCTCGTCCGACACCGATATCGCTACGGCTAGCGTGACAAGCGCCGGCTGTCAGGCGACGGGCGTCGCGGTTGGCGGAGTGACGATCACCGCCACGGTGACGAAGGGTAGCGAAACCGGGAACGTGGGCTCTCAGCTCACCGTGACTGGGCCGCAGGTGGGTGACCCGGCCTTGATCATTCTCGCCTCGATCGAGTGGGGAGATAAGAACACCGAGACGACCGGCCTGAAAGGCAGGGTGAATGTTCAGGCCAATGTCGAGCGTGGCGACCAGATGCTCGAAGCGGTGACGCTGCTCGTGGACGGCGACGTGGTGGCTTCAACAAACTTCGGCATCGCTGCCACGCCCGCGCCGGACGAGCCAGCCCCAGCCGCGCAGGCAATACACGCCTTCACCCTGTCGTTCGATTCGGACGATTACGATTCGTCCACGGGCTCCCCGGCTTACATGAACGGCGATCACGAAATATCGATGCAGCTCAAGGTCGCAGGCAGCGAGCCGATCTCCTCGAACGTGCTCGCCGTTGATTTCAACAATGACGACGGCTACGTCGTGATGGCCGATCTGGGCGACAACAGCGAGATAGGCGACGACGGCCGGCGGTGGTATGGAGGTCCGAGCAACGGGACGATCGACATTACTGCTCTGCTCGTGAGCTACAGCGGTGGATCGGTCACGTCCGTTAGCGCGAACTTCTGCGGCGAAGACGCCACGGATTCGGACGGGGCAGATGGCTACACGTTCGAGTTTGAATGCGAGGACCGCGAGAGCAACACGGACGCTGACGAAGGTCTGGTCGGTAATATGCTCGCCCTCTCGTCAGGCGGCGATAGCGGTATGATCCTGAATGACGATCATCCCTTCCCGGCCTTCGTCGACTTCGTGGGTCCGTCGGGATCTCCGATCATTGTTGCGAATCGCAATGGCCGGGAGAATGGCTGGCTCAACGCGGCTGTGGCCCTGACGGGCGAAGTCGACGCAGACGCAGACGACGACGAGAATTGGTTGGTTGAGGGCGCGGACGAGACGGGTGGTATCGGCGGCTACAACATGATGCTCCGGATGGGGGATGATCTGGAGAAGGCGTTGGCGGCTTCGCCGAGTTCGTCGCTGCCGGCCGAGAGTGCCGACAACGAAAGCTACTGCGCGATCGCCTCGGCCACCGACGACCTCGGGAACGAGTCGGAGCTCCCGGAGGATGACGCCGCGTGTCGCGACGCGCCGGACGATGCCGATGTGCTGGTGGGCGAAGTATGGGGTCACAGTGATGATGGTGGGACGACGTTGACGGATGATGTGAGTGAGCAGACCCTGAAATTCGGTGTCGACACCACGGATCCGACGATCGAGTTCGGGGATGACTACGACGACCTTAACCGGCACGTCGCTGTCCCCGGCGCTTTCGCATTCGAGACCGAGGACGACGAAAGTGACGTCGGAAACTCCGGTCTGGATGACGACAGTAGCCTACTGGTAGGGATCCAGAGGCGGACGGCTTCCCAGACCGAGTGCCTCACCGTTGCCGCCGACGGCGACGTGGACCCTGACGCCGCTGTCGATGGGGCCTGCGACACGACTGCCATCACCGACGACGACGTCACCTTGCAGACTGGCGTGGCTGCGGCGTACTACACGCTCTCGGGGTCGGCGCAGGACCAGGCCGGCAACAGCTCGGACGCGATCAGCCATACGTTCGTGTTTGACAGAGACGTCGCGACAGCGACGGCTCCCGCCATTCCGGGAATCATCGAAGCCGGCGAGCCCTTCGACGGGGCTTCCTACCTGAACGACAACCTGTCGATTCGGGACTACTACGTGACGGCCGACTTCGCAGCCCCCACCGTCAGCCTCAACCTCGGGATCGGCGCGCCGGTACCAGTGGATGGGTTCGATGCCTCTTCGCTGACGAACCGGAACCACGCGGTCAGCACCACCGTGAACACGTACGCTGCCCTGCAGGACACGGTGGGCAGCGTACTCACGACCCTCGGCGGGGTCTCGGTGGCCGTCCGTGACCAGACGGGCGCATACGCGGACGAGTCGACTACATTCGTGACGGATACCCTGGATACCGACGACGGGTTTGAGTTCGGGGACTTCACCACTGACTGGGTCGGGCTCAACGGTAGCGGCGTGTACGCATTCTGCGGGATTGCGGAGTGTGCCGACGAAGACGCCGAAACCTCGGTGAAGATCGAGGTCAGGGTCATCGCGCCGGTGACTGGCTCATTCAGCAATCCGCTCGAGAGGGTGGACTTCTGGGTGACGGACATTAACGGCGTGTCTTGGAACGTCGGTTCGGATACGAGCGGCACGAGCGGCCGCGTCGGCGGTAACGACGCGAACGCGCGCTTCCGGACGTGGTCGTACTCCGTGACGCTGACCGGGGTGTTCCTGAACATGGCTACCAGGCCAGGCACCGGTGGCTCGGAGACTGTGATGATTCGTGCGATCGCCGTGAACGACAACAACGTCGGGCTGGTGGTGTCGACGGGAGTCGCGATCGATACGACCGCACCCTAACCTTAGACCACCGCGAGCTTTCCGCTCGCAGTGAACCGGGAGGGTCCGGCCGAGAGGCCGGGCCCTTCTCTTTTGTGTGCCAGGCATGCCCCGTGGCTGGAGTGAGAGTTTCTAACGGGTGGAGGTAGCACGGTACCCTCTTGACATGGATACTCCCATACCATGATCCCTCGCGGGAAGACGTTTCGCGGCAAGGCGCGAGCAGGCGACCGTGGCGGCGGTGACGTCGTCGTCTCGTCTGCCGTCCTGGCAATGCCGTCTGGGTACTGAGTGCGACCTGGAGGGGCGAGGCCTCACAGAAGGCGATAAATCGGGCGGACTATGACTCCCCGGGGTAGTGACGCGAGGCGACGGAATGCGCCATCTGGGACGGCGTACGGAGTCGACGGGTGCAGCGCGGGGTGGTTTTACTTCGCCCTGGCGCGTTCCGGGAGAACCCGACTGGGGCCTTGCCAGAACTATCAAGGAGTTGGTTTCCAGCGCAGACGATTCGGACCGCGCCGGGGTCGTGCTCAGCCTGTCGTTCAACTCGGACGAATACGATCCGGAGACGGGGGCCGTGACGTACGAGAACGGCACCCACCGCATAGTGGCGGGTGTCACGGTTGTGGGCAGCGAGGCGGAAGACTATTCGCAGCAGTGGGACGTCGAATTGGAGAATGACGACGGCTACGGCGTGACGGCCGATCTGGGCGACAACAGCGCGATAGGCGATGACGGCCGGCGGTGGTATGGAGGCCCAGACAACGGGACGATCGACATTACTGCTCTGCGCGTGAGCTACACCGGTGGATCGGTCACGTCCGTTGGCGCGAACTTCTGCGGCGAAGACACCACGGATTCGGACGGGTCAGATGGCTACACGTTCGAGTTTGAATGCGAGGACCGCGAGAGCAACACGGACGGTACGGACAGTGCGGTGGTCGGTGATATGCTCACCATCTCGTCACCTGGCGAAGATGGCGTGATCCTGAATGACGATCCTCCCTTCCCGGCCTTCGTCGACTTCGTGGGTCCGTCGGGATCTCCGATCATTGTTGCGAATCGCAATGGCCGGGAGAATGGCTGGCTCAACGCGGCTGTGGCACTGACGGGCGAAGTCGACGCAGACGAAGACGACGACGAGAATTGGTTGATTGAGGGCGCGGACGAGACGGGTGGTATCGGCGGCTACAACATGATGCTCCTGATGGGGGAGGATCTGGAGAAGGCGTTGGAGGCTTCGCCGAGTTCGTCGCTGCCGGCCGAGAGTGCAGACAACGATAGCTACTGCGCAGTTGCCTCGGCCACCGACGACCTCGGGAACGAGTCCGGGCTCCCGGATGCGGCCAACGACACGTGTCGCGCCGCGCCGGCCGGTGCCGATGTGCTGGTGGACGGAGTATGGGGTCAGGGTGTGGATGGGGCGGTTACGGATACGAGTCGGCAGACCCTGAAGTTCGGTGTCGACACGACGGCTCCGACGGTTGAGTTTGCGAATGACTACGACAACGATAACCGGCACTTCGTGATCTCCGGCGCTGGTCTCGCCTTTACGTTCGAGCCAGAGGACGACGAGAGCAACGTCGGAAACTCCGGCCTGCATTCGACCGATAGGCTGCAGGTAGGGATCCAGAGGCGGATGGCTTCCGAGACCAAGTGCCTCACCATCGGGGCGACTGATGGCGCCGTGGGCGATGCACAGGCCGATGACAAGTGCGAGACCATGGCCATCGACGACGCAACCGTCGAGCTGCAGACTGGCGCGGATGGTCTGCAGAGCTCGGGGAGGGCAGGGGCAACGCTCCCACGGCCCTCAGCGGGGCCACAGTGGCCGTCCGTGACCAGACACAGGCCGAATACACGAGCATGCCCGCTACATTCACGGTGCAGGACCCCCCGGATGCCGATGTTGGTTTCCCGGCCACGAGTGCAGATGGGGGCTTCAGCTACGCGTTCGTCTTCCCAGGTGATGACAGCGGTTACAGCGACACCACTGTCTGCGGCGTTGCGGAGTGTGATGACGACGACTCCGAGACCTCGTTGAAGATCGACGTCAGAGGTTGGGTCAATAGGTGTGTAAACGTATCAGGCGGCATTTTTCCGCTGTTGGGTTGAGACGGGCTTTCCGTCTTCGAACTTCCTTCCTTCAAACACGTCCTTGAGGAGGTGAGGAGCGTCGAGCCTTCGGAACCGCTTCTCGGCCACCAAGAGCAACTTCCAGATCAGCGCCGTGGCGCTCTCGACCCGCTTGAAGCGCTTCGCCGCCGTCGTCCTGAGCCGTAGCGCAGCGAACGGGCTCTCGACCACGTTCGTCGTGCGTAGATGCTTCCAGTGATCCTCGGGGAAGTCGTAGAACGCCACCATCCGCTCCCAGTCGTCCTCGAGTACGTCCACCGCCTTCGGATACCACGGCCTGTAGCGCCTGGCGAACACTTCGCGGGCCTTCACAGCCTCGGCCCGGCTCGGTGCGTAGACCACGGCCCTGAGAAGATCCTTCGCCTCGCTCTGCTCCCGCTGCGGCAGCCGGTCCAGCACGTTCCTCATCTTGTGGTTCCAGCACCGTTGCTCGCCCGCCTCAGGCCATACCTGCCGTACTGCGCCCCAGATCGCCGCGTTACCGTCCGCCATCAGAAGCCGGGGCGCCTCGATGCCGCGTGCCTTCAGATCCCGCAACACCTCCGACCAGGACTCGACCGACTCTCGGTAGCCCGATCTCAGGGCCAACACCTCCTTCGTCCCGTCTCGCATCGCGCCCAGCACCACCAGCAGCGCCGCCTTGTCCCGCTCGAGCCCTGCCTTCACGTAGATCCCGTCCGCCCATACGTAGACGACATCACGGCCCTCCAGGCGACGCTGGCTCCATTCCTCGAACTCCCTTGTCCATCCCGCCCGCAGTCTCCGAATCGAAGACTTCGACAGCGGTGCCCCCTCGCCCAGCAGTCCCCGCATCGCCAGCTCGAAGTCTCCCTCCGCCAGTCCGTGCAGATACAGCTCCGGAAGCAGAGCGCCCAGCTCCTTCGTCCGCCTCGCGAACAACGGCAGCACCCGACTCTCGAACCGCTCCTCGACGCCCCGAACCCGAGGGCGTCGGAGTGTGATCGTGCCCGAGCTCATCGCCAACCGCCTCGGCAGAGTACCGGTGGCGTGATTCCCGGCAAGAAATCGTCTAAGTTCAACTAGGACTGCACGATCTGCCGCACTTGCCGCTTGAGGACATCTGATTCCGCCGCACTGAAATAGCGGGGAAACGGTATCAAAAAGGCGGGAGTCCCGGCTCCGCGCTGTTCAGCGTGGGCAACTCGCCAGCGGGTGTCAGCATGAGGTCCGGTGCCTATCCGCTCCGAGCGAGTCAGTTTCAATCCGCGCCCCCCGTGTCGGCGGCGGCCGTAAATTTTCCATTCGTGGCGGTTGAAAATGTCACACATCGGGGGGAGGTGACGGGCCTCTAAGTCGTCGTCGTCTCCTTCGATGTTCTCCGCCTCCTGCCCATCGTTGACCTCCCTGTAGCTGCGACCAGATGCCGGATCCTAATATCCGCCCTGGTCTCGTTTCAGGGGGTCACGTCAACCTTGAAGTGACCCCCGAAGTTGATCCAAAAATCATGGGACTTCCGAGATATTTTTGGGAGCGAGGTTCTCTTCGCTGGGTGAATGAATATCCATAAACTCCTCGGGAGTCAGAAAGCCCAAGGAGCTATGGGGACGAACTTCGTTGTAGTCAGCTCTCCATTGCTCGATCGAACGTTTCGCGTCGTGGATCGAGAGGAACCAGTGCAGGTTCAAGCACTCGCCCCGGAGTGTTCCGTTGAAGCTCTCGATGAAGCCGTTCTGGACGGGCTTGCCCGGTTGAATAAAATCGAGCTTCACGCCTCGAGCGTAGGCCCATGAATCGAACGCACGGCTGCGGAACTCGGAGCCGTTGTCCGTGATGATCACTTCGGGCAACCCTCTGGACTCTTTGAGGCACTCCATCACCTCGATGACCCCGGCGGCCGGAATCGAATGCGCGATGTGAATCGCCAGGCACTCGCGACTGAATTCGTCCATGATCGTCAGGCACCGAAATTGGCGGCCGTTGCTCAGCGTGTCAGAGACGAAGTCCATGCTCCACCGCTCGTTCGGGCCGCTCAACGCCTCTCGGATCGGTCGAGGGGCCTGGCTCCTACGTTTCCTTCCCTTCGAACGCACCGCGAGCCCTTCCTCCCTGTAGAGTCGTTGAACTCGTTTCCTGTTCACCAGCCGGCCTTCTCGTCGAAGCATCACGTGGATCATCCGGTAGCCCCAGCGTGGCCGCTCCTGCGCCAACTCTACGATGCGAGCTCGTAGAAGCTCCTGGGGATCGCGAGTGCTGCGATATCGCATCGTAGAGCGTGGAAAACCCGTGTACCGGATCGCTCTGCGTTCTGAAACCTCTCGCACGGCTTGCACCTGCTCGACGACCTGGCGCCGTTCCCGGGCCGTCACGATCCGTTTCCCAACAAGTCCTTCAGGATCTGAAGATTCAAGGCCTGGTCGGCCACGATCCGCTTCAGCCGTCGGTTCTCCTCCTCGACCTGCTTGAGGCGTCGCGCCTCGTTCACGTCCATACCACCGTACTTCGTGCGCCACCGATAGTACGTCGTCTCCGCGATCCCGTGCCTGCGACACATCTCACGGATCGTCGCTCCAGCTTCCACTTCTTGCAGAATCCCGATGATTTGCTCTTCCCGAAACCGCCTCTTTTGCATGACTCCTCCTGCTCAAGGAGTCCCACAATAACTGGATCAGGTTCCGGGGGTCACTTCAACCTGACCCCCTGAAACGAGACCAGGTGCAATGTTAGGATCGACCTGGTCTGAAGCTTTTCAGCGAGGAGGTCAGGATGGGAAGGAAGCGACACACTCCGGAGCAGATCATCACTGCACTGCGGGAGGCAGAGGTGGGTCTGGCTCGCGGCAAATCCGTGAAGCTGATCAGCCGGGAGCTCGGCATCACCGAGCAGACGTACTACCGGTGGAGGCGGGAGTACGGCGGGATGAAGGTGAGCCAGGCACGGCGCCTGAAGGAGCGTGAGCGCGAGAACGGGCGCCTGAAGCGAGCAGTGGCGGACTTGACACTGGACAAGCTGATCCTGGAGGAAGCGGCCAAGGGAAACTTCTGAGCCCCGAGCGCCGACGACGTTGTGTGGTGCGTGTACGTCAGCAGCTCGGGGCGTCGGAGAGGAGAGCGTGCCGGGTGCTCGGGCAGCCACGCACGACCCAGCGCCGGGCGAGGAAAGTGGCGAGTGACGAGGGGGCGCTCCGAGGTGATATCGTGCGACTCGCGAGTCGATTCGGCCGCTACGGCTACCGACGCGTCACGGACATGCTCCGCATCGAGGGCTGGGGGGTGAACCACAAGCGGGTGGAGCGGATCTGGAGGCAGGAGGGGCTGAAGGTCCCGCAGCGGCAGCCGAAGCGAGGTCGGCTGTGGCTCAACGACGGATCGTGCATCCGGCTGAGGCCGCTGTATCGGGGCCACGTCTGGTCGTACGACTTCGTGGCCTCGAGGACGCACGACGGGCGTGCGCTGAAGCTGCTGACAGTGCTGGACGAGCACACGAGGGAGTGCCTGGCGATCGTGGTGGCTCGCAAGATCCGCTCGCACGACGTGCTCGAGGTGCTGGCCGATCTGTTCGTCCGACACGGGCCTCCCGAGTATCTGAGGTCGGACAACGGACCGGAGTTCACCGCGAAGCTCGTGCGGCGGTGGTTGGGGCGCGTGGGTGATCTAGCCCCCTGAAACGAGACCGAGTCCAGTGTTAGAATCTGGTCGGGTCGAGACAGGAGGAGATCACGATGGCAGCGCGGAAGAATTTTTCAACAGGACAGATCATCAACGCCCTACGGAAGGCGGAAGTAGAGATCGCAAACGGGAAGGCGATCAAGGATGTGTGTCGGGAGCTGGGCGTCAGCGAACAAACGTACTACCGGTGGCGGCGGGAGTACGGAGGGATGAAGGCCAGCCAGGCGAAGCGCCTGAAGGATCTCGAGAAGGAGAACGCACGGCTGAAGCGAGCGGTGGCGAACCTGACGGTGGACAAGCTGATCCTGGAGGAAGCGGCCAAGGGAAACTTCTGAGCCCCGAGCGGCGGAGACGATGCGTGGTTCATGTACGTCAGCGGCTCGGGGTGAGCGAGAGGGGAGCGTGCAGGGTCTTGGGACAGGCCCGCTCCACGCAGCGCCGCAGGAGCACGAGGAAGGCGGATGAGGAGGCGCTGAGAGAGGACGTGGTGAGAGTGGCCCGAAGCTTCGGGCGTTACGGCTACCGGATGGTGACGGGGCTTCTGAGGACGGAGGGCTGGGTGGTGAACCACAAGCGTGTGGAGCGGATCTGGAGGGAAGAGGGGTTGAAGGTACCGAAGAAGCAGCCCAAACGGGGACGTCTGTGGTTGGCCGACGGCTCCTGTATCCGGCTCCGGCCCTTGTACCGGCACCACGTCTGGGCGTATGACTTCGTGGCGGACCGGACGGACGACGGTCGACCGTTGAAGATGCTGACGGTGTTGGATGAGTACAGCCGGGAGTGTCTAGCGATCCTCGTGGCTCGGCGGCTGCAGGCGGACGATGTCTTGGAGGCGCTGACCGAGCTCTTTGTCCGGCACGGTCCACCAGCGCACATCCGCTCGGACAATGGCCCGGAGTTCACGGCTACGGTGGTTCGAGGGTGGTTGAAGCAACTGGGGGTACGGACGTTATTCATCACGCCGGCAAGCCCGTGGGAGAATGGCTATAACGAGAGCTTCAATGCAACACTCGGCGAGGAGCTTCTGAAGCGGGAAATCTTCTATTCGTTGGAGGAGGCGAAGGTGCTCATCGAACAGTGGCGGCGCGAGTACAACACCATCCGTCCTCATAGCTCTCTGGGCTACCGGCCCCCGGCTCCGGAAGCGATCCAGCCCGATCCGGCCTTCCTGAAACTCCCGACACTCTGCGGCCCTCTCCCCAGGCTTCAGGAGGCGGTTGGACTAACACAGTAGGTGGTACCACAATGGGGGGCCGATCAGCTCAAGAAGGCTGGGTCGGTATCGCCGAGGTCGCCGCGCATCTGCAGGTGACTACGGTGTCCATTTACCGCTGGGTCGCCGCGAAAGGCTTTCCCGCTCGCCGGGTGGGACGGTTGCTGCGCTTCAGGCTCTCGGAAGTGGACGAGTGGGTGAAGGCCGGCGGAGACGAATCGGGGACTAGCGCTTCGGACAAGAAGGCAGATACGAGACCCAGTACAATGACTGAAACAGAACAAGGAGGGCCCCCAACTTTGTTGACGCGCCAATCTGCGAAGAAAAATCCTGACCGGACCGCTCATTGTAGGGCTCGTCACGCATTGGACCGCTCGGATATTCAGGGCGTGATGCGGAGCAAAGACCCGCGGCTGACAATCATCGGCGTATTCCTCGCCGCCACGACGCTGATGCTTGGCTTTCCGGCGCCAGCGCACGCCCAGACCGTGCTCGTGAGCAACACGGGCCAATCTAACGCCGGTCAGACATCCGTAAATCCCAGTGACCATGCTCAGGGGTTCACCACGGGCCAGAATACACTGGGCTACTCCTTGACAAGTATCGAGTTGGGCGTAGGCGTGGCTTCGGGTAGCGGAACCCTGACGGTAACGGTGAGGGGTGACGACGGATCGGGCGATCCGGGGGGCAATACGTTATATACCTTGAACAACCCGGCCAACGTGGCTGCGGGACTCCGAACGTTCACCGCCCCTGCCGGTGCCAGTCTGAGTGCAAACACCCAATACTTCGTGCAAATGGTTTTCGCGCCTAACGGCAGTGCTAGTTACCCCCAATGGGACAATACGACATCTAGCCTCCAAGATTCCGGTTCGGCCATCGGGTGGAGCATCAGGAATGGACGCCACGTGCGCACCCCGGGCTCAACCGGGTGGGGTTCGACTAATTTCACTGTGTTACAAATCAGGGTCAATGGGCAAATTCGCGCCCCGGCCGCCCCAATGAACCTCTCGGCCACGCCGGATGACGGCCAGGTCACTCTGTCCTGGACCAATCCGGCCAACAACACCATCACGAAGTACCAGTATCGCCGGAAAACAGACACGGGGACCTACGGCAGCTGGACCGACATCCCCAACAGCGGTGACACCACGACCAGCTACACCGTGACCGGCCTGACCAACGGCACCCAGTACACGTTTGGGGTGCGGGCGGTGAACGCTGGCGGTAACGGCGCGGCATCCACCGTGACCGCCACGCCTGCACCGGTGCCGGCCGCCCCGACGAATCTCGAGGCCGAGGTACGTGACAGACGGATCGGTCTTACCTGGGACGATCCGGGCGACAGCACAATCGACGAGTACGAGTACAGCACCGACGGTGGCTCCTTCAGCGTCATCAGCGGCAGCGATGACACCACGACCAGCTACACCGTGACCGGTCTGACCAACGGCACCCAGTACACGTTTGCGGTGCGTGCGGTGAATAATACCGATGACGGCGTGGAATCCACCGTGACGGCCACTCCACTGTGGCCCGCGCCGACCGGTTTGGTGGCGACGGCGGGCCAGGGTCGGGTCACCCTGGAGTGGAATAACGGCCACGCCGGCATCGGCGATTATTTTACCTATGCCAGAGGCAGCGACATCGTGGATAGAACCAAATTCCTTCCTCGCAGATCGGGTTCGACGACGACCGACATCGTTTATCCACTGACCAACGGCATCCTGTACACCTTCAGCGTGCGGGCGCTGCACGGCAAGGAATCACCCACCGTGACGGCCAGACCGGTGTCCATGCCGGCCCCGGACAACCTCTCGGCCACCGAGGGTGACGACCGCCAGACCACTCTGTCCTGGAGCGATCCGGGCGACGACTCGATCTACAAGTACCAGGTCAGCATCGACAATGGCACGACCTTCACCGACATCAGCGGCAGCAGCAAGAGCACTACCGCTACCATCGTGGCCGGTCTGACCAACGGCACCGGGTACACGCTGGCGGTGCGCGGGGTGAACTGGTGGGGTTACGGCGCGGCATCCACCGCGACTGCCACGCCACTGTGGCCCGCGCCGGCTAATCTGGTGGCGACGCCGGACGACGGCCGAATCTACCTGGAGTGGGACACGAACCCCGGGATCACCGATTATCGGGTAGACGTCTCGGACGGCAGTTCGGTGAACGCGCCGGCCGGTTCGGGGTCGAAGACGATCGCTGCCATTGCCTCGCTGACCAACGGCACCGAATACACCTTCACGGTGCTGGCGACACAGGGCACCGCGGACAGCAGCTGGCCAGCAGCCGTGAACGCCACGCCGATGGCGGTCTTGCCGGACGCCCCGACGAACCTCTCGGCCACGCCGAGTAACGGCAAGGTCACGCTGTCCTGGGACGATCCGGGCAACAACACAATCACCAAGTACCAGGTCAGCAGGGATGGTGGCACGTCCGTCACCGACATCAGCAACAGCGGTGCGACCACCACCACCACCACCGTGACCGGACTGACCAACGGCACCCAGTACACGTTTGCGGTGCGTGCGGTGAATACTACCGGTGACGGCGCGGCAGCCACCACGACCGCCACGCCGGTCAACGACGCCCCCACGGCTTCCGCCAAGACGGTGTCCATGGACGAGGACACGGCGTACATCTTTAAGGAGGACGACTTCGGCTTCGCGAGCGTCAAATCCGGCGCCACACTGGGGCACGTGAAGATCACCGCACTGCCCGGGCCGAACCAGGGGACGCTGTCGGTTGGCGGCACGGCCATCGCCAGTGTCAGCCCACCCCGGCAGGTGACGAAGGCCGAGCTCGACGGCGGCGATCTTAAGTACACCCCGCCGGCCAACGCCAACGGCGCCGCTTTCGCGACGTTCGCCTTCAAGGTCAATGACGGCGTGGCCGATAGCGACATGGCATACACCATCACCATTAACGTGAATGCCGTGAACGACCCCATCACGGGTTCCGATAAGACGGTGTCCACGGACGAGGACACGGCGTACATCTTTAAGGAGGCGGACTTCGCCTTCTCGGACGTCGACGCCGGCGCCACGCTGAACCACGTGAAGATCACCGCACTGCCCGGGCCGAACCAGGGGACGCTGTCGGTTGGCGGCACGGCCATCGCCAGTGTCAGCCCACCCCGGCAGGTGACGAAGGCCGAGCTCGACGGCGGCGATCTTACGTACACCCCGCCAACCAACGCCAACGGCGCCGCTTTCGCGACGTTCGACTTCAAGGTCAGTGACGGCACGGACGACAGCGACGATGAGTACACCCTCACCATTGACGTGAATGCCGTGAACGACCCGCCGGTGGCGATGACTGACACCGCCGAGACCAGCGAGAACATTCCCGTCGTCATTGGCGTGTTGGAAAACGACTCGGACGTGGACCCGGGGACTGCCCTCCGCGTGGTCGAGGTGGGGTTCCCGACGGCCCCGAACAACGGGACCGCCGCGATCAACACCAACGCGACCACCGTCACCTATACGCCCAACGCCAACGTCACCGGCACCGACACGTTTAGCTACGCCGTCACGGACGGGATCGCCACGGCCAACGTACCGGTGACCGTGACGATCCTTCAGAGCGGCGCCAACGCGAACCTGTCGAACCTGACGATCTCTTCGGGGACGCTGACACCGAATTTCGCCGCGACGACCACGAGCTACGCCGTCACCGTGGAGACCCCTACAGGCAGTGTGCAGGTGACGCCGACGACGGCAGACGCCCAAGCGACGGTGACGGTGAACGGCGCGCTGGTGGACAGTGGGACTGCCAGCAGCGAGATCCCCTTGTCGGCCGTGGACGAACCCACCCACATCCCCGTCGAAGTGACGGCCCAGAACAACACGACCAAGACCTACACCATTACGGTGACCCAAAGGCTCAGCAACAATGCGAACCTGTCGGGACTGACCATCTCTTCGGGGACGCTGATGCCGGTGTTCGCCGTGGGCACCACGGACTATGGGGTCGACGTCGGGAACGCCGTGACCAGCGTGACGGTGACGCCGACCACGGCAGCACGCCGACGCGACGGTGACGGTGAACGGCGCGCTGGTTCCCAGAGGAACTGCCAGCAGCGAGATCCCCTTGTCGGCCGTGGACGAACCCACCCACATCCCCGTCGAAGTGACGGCCGCGAACGGGATGGCCACCAAGGCCTACGCCATCGAGGTCCGCCGGGCCGAGGACGAGACCAGACCGAGGGTAGAGATTCAGACGGAGGCGTCGGCCCCGGTGGGCGGTGCCTTCGAGGTGACGATCCGCTTTTCCGAGAGCGTGCTTGGCTTCACCCTCACGGATATTGGTGTGAGCAACGGGACGGCGTCGAATTTCAACAGGGTGTCCTCACGGGCTTACACGGTGACGATCACGCCGGAAGCAACCGGTGAGGTCAGGGTGGAGGTGGGATCGAACGTGGCCGAGGACGCGGCCGGCAACGGCAACCGGGCGGCAGAGCCTTTGGTGATCGAGGCGGATCTGACGGGACCGGAAGTGGAGATCACCAGCGAGGCCATGGGAGCGGTGAACGGCGCGTTCGAGGTGACGATCACCTTTAGTGAGGCGGTGACGGGTTTCGAGCAGAGCGAGATCACGGTGACGAATGGGACGGTAAGCAGCTTCAGCGGTTCGGGGACGAGCTACACGGTGGAGATCACCCCCTCGGAGAGCGGTAAGGTGGCCGTGGAGGTTGGGGCGGACGTGGCTGAGGACGCGGCTGGCAACGGCAACCAGGCGGCAGGGCCGTTCATCATCGAGGCGGATCTGGAGCGGCCGGAGGTAACGATCGCAGGACCGACGGAGCCGGTGGGAATGGCGGGGTTCGAAGTGACGATCACCTTCTCGGAGCCGGTGGAGGGCTTTGAACTTGAAAATATCCGAGTCACTAATGGAACGGCTTCGAACTTTACCAAAGTCTCGCCGCAGGAGTACACGGCGACGATCACGCCCGAAGAGATCGGTGAAGTGAGGGTTGAGGTCCCCGAGGAGGTGGCCGAGGACGTGGCCGGCAACGGCAACCAGGCGGCGGAGGCCTTCGAATTGGAGACGAAGCTGGTGGTGAGCTATCAGGAGGAGAGCTACACGGCGAGGGAAGGTGGGGAGACGGTGACGGTGACGGTGAAGCTGAGCCAGGGCTGGGACGAGGAGCTGGCGATCCCGATCCGGGTGACACGGCCGGAGACGACGGAAGTCGCCGACTATACCCTAGATGGTTTGCAGGAGTGGGATGCCCAGGAGGGCACCGGGACGCTCACCTTCCAGGCCGAGGAAACGGAACAGATATTGAGGATCGCAGCCAACCATGATGGGGACGGGGACGACGAGACGGTGGAGTTGGGATTTGGGGAGTTGCCGGAGATCGTACTGGCAGGTGAGCCGGGCGTGGCGACAGTGATGCTGGAGGACAAAGGACTGGTGGAGCTGAAGGTGAGCTTTGGGCAGGCGGAGTACCAGATTATGGAAGGCCAGCAGGCCGACATCGAGGTGAAGGTGGCGCCGACGGCGGATCGGCGGGTGGAAGTACCGCTGGTGGTGAGCTTGAAAGGAGGGGCGAGCGAGGCCGACTACAGTGGGGTACCGGTGTCGTTGGTGATCGAGGAAGGCGAGAGTGAGGGGACGATTTCCGTGGAGGTGCTGGCGGATGAAGTGAACGATCCTGGGGAGGGGGTTGTGCTGAGCTTTGGAGAGTTGCCGGAGGCGGTCAGTGAAGGAGAAATCCCGCAGACAACAGTGAACTTCAGGCAGCGGCGCACGGCGGAGCAGTTCTCGCAAACGCTGGAGGTGGCGCTGGCGGTGATGGCGCGGTCGATGGGGGAGAGTGTGCAGACGGCCATTGAGGGTCGCTTTGAGCGGTATCGGCAGTGGAGTCGGCTGGGGGCAGCCGGAGGAGCGGTGTCGACAGCGCAGCCGGGAAGCGACAATAGCGCCACGGGTCTGGGTGAGGGAGAATCGCAGCGGATAGACAGCGAGAGCCTCGAGGGCGCCGGCAGGAGAAGAGCCGAAGGCCCGGTAGTGCCGAGCGCTGGGGGCGCGGCCGGGGCCCGAGCAGCGATGGGATCGAGTGGGGAGTCGGGAGACCGGGAAAGTGGCGTGCAGGGAGCGTGGCTGCAGAACGTCTCGCTGGGTGGATTGGCGGGCCTGTTCGGCTACGGCCAGGGCGATGCGGGCGTCTCGACCGGCTCCGGCAGGGGGCCGAGTGGGACTGGCCCGACTGTCGGATTGGGAGGGCAGCCAGGTTACGGTCAGAATCGATTCCAGGGTTCGGGGACCAGAAACTCGTCGCTGAGATCGGGATCGGGCGAGTACTCGGGGAGGAGGAATCAAGAGCTCAACCTTGCGGGAGTGTCCTTGGAGCTGCCCTTGGCAGGACAGCAGAAGGGGACGAGCAGGAGCTGGGTGCCAGCGTTGTGGGGGCAGGGGGACCTGACGCGCTTCAACGGGAACTTGACGCAGCTCGGGATGAGCTATCGAGGAGGTCTCGAGGCCGCCCATGTAGGTCTAGACCTCTATGCCAACGACAAGGTGCTGGCCGGACTGTCGTTCATGCGCAGCTGGGGGAACATGGATTACAGCGACGATGGGATCGATGGGGTGTTGGGGAGTCGCATGAACACCTTTCATCCCTATCTGTACTGGCAACCGACGGAACGGGTGAGCGTGTGGGGCATGGGCGGCTTGGGACGGGGTCAAGTGGATGTCAACGAGCCGGGGAGGAGTCACGACTTCGAGGCCGACTTCCGGATGTTCTCGGGAGGATTGAGGTCGGTGCTATCCAGGCGAGGCAGCAATGAGGTGGGGCTGCGGGCGGACGCCTTCTCGGCGCAACTGGAGACCGAAGCCTCCGAAGACATCGCGAAGGTGCGAGGCGAGGCCCACCGGGCGCGGTTGATGCTGGAGTGGGTGCACACCAAGCAGCTGTCAGCGGGGAGATCACTGAGCCTGAAGGCGGAGGCCGGAGGACGCTTCGACGGGGGCGATGCGGATCGGGGCAGCGGCGCGGAAACAGGATTCCGTCTGGGGTATCTGGATGCGAACAGTGGACTGGACGTGGTCATGCTCGGCCGAGTGCTGGTGGTGCATGAAAGCGACTACCGGGACTGGGGATTGGGGGTACAGGCAAGCTGGGACCCAGGCGAGAAGCAGCGCGGGTTCCGGGTGTCGGTGACCTCCACGCGGGGCCAGGATGGAGGCGGCCGAACGACGCTGTGGAACAACGCTAATAGGGTCATTCGCCCGCCGGGGATGGGTGCAATGGGAATGAGCTCCCAGAGCCGGATGGAAAGCGAGGTGGCCTACGGCGGCCTGAAGATGCTGGGCTTACCGGGTCTGCTGATGACGCCCTATGGCCGGCTGCGATGGGCCGGACAGGGCCGGGAGCTGGCCTGGGGGACCGCTTGGAGCCTGCCTCCACGCTCGCAGCTGGCGCTGTCATTGATGTTGGAATTGGAAGCCATGAGGCGGGAGAACAGCATGGGTCCGGCTGATCTAGCGGTGCTGGCGCGAATGTTGATCCCCTTCTGAGGAACTGACCCCGAGCAGTGGGTCAACCCCCTGCCCGTCCCTACGAGCGGCCCGCCGTCAGCACCAGGGTGAACGACGACCCGGATATCCTGGTTGCGATGCCGGAGAATGGACCATTCTGACCGGAGGGGCGGAAATGTGCTTGACAACGCTTCCGCCTCGAGTTTTCTGGATCGGAAAAAGGGGAAATCGACGACAACCGCGCTTCCGTTTTTTCGGCACGGTCCGAATTCCTTAAGTCCTTCAAATATAATGGCTTATTCTCCAGGGCCTAACGGTGAGTGGTTATGAAGAGGGTTGCTTAAGGGGAGCCAACTTTTCGGCCGGCAGCTAGGGGGATGCGTTAGTTGGCGCGAGGCGGAACGTGACCCGCAGCCGCGAGAAGCGCGGATTGGAGTGAACGCAGTGGCCGGCAAGACGTCCAAGAAGTCAACGAAGGTCGCAAAGAAGGCCGTTGCCAAGCGGGCCGGCGCGAAGCCGGTCCTCCTCGCGGGCGGCAACCCTCAGATAGCGAAGGCCGACGGCGACGCCCCTGTGCAGGCCTACATCGCGGCCATGCCGGGCTGGAAAAGCGACGTCGGGCGCCGTCTCGACGCGCTCATAGTGCGCAGCGTGCCAAACGTGCGCAAGGCCGTGAGGTGGAACTCGCCCTTCTACGGCATCGAGGGCCAAGGTTGGTTCCTGAGTTACCACGTTTTCACCCGCTACGTGAAGGTGACGTTCTTCCAAAGCGCGTCGCTGCGACCTGTGCCACCCGGCGCAGGCAAGGACAAGGACTCGCGCTGGATCGACATCTACGAGGACGGACTCGACGAGGAGCAGTTGTTGACGTGGGTCC